>CAZBIC010000113.1:0-1818 GCA_964491875.1 uncultured Bifidobacterium sp. | reverse complement strand
CGATGTCCGCGCGCGTGCCTTCCAGGATTTCATTGAAGCGCATTTCAATCGGCTGACTGAACAGATGGCCTTCGCCGGGCAAGTGTTTGCCGAGTTCCTCCGTCATCAGGTTGGCGAGGGCTTCCTTGCTGATGATTTTTCCGTCCACTTTGCGCCATTTGTCGGGCGGATTAAACATGATGTAGGTGTCCGCGACGTTCACACCCATCGGGTCGCTCGCGATTTCTGCCGTGCCCAGGCGGCTGAAGGTGTAGGCCACCTCGGGGAACTTCTCGATGAGCAACTTCTCGCCCTGCTTCTGCATCTCGATGCTGGCGTCAATGCCGATACTCGTGGTGCGAATCATGTGCGTGGCAAACGAACCCTCGTCCAACTGCGGCACAAACTCCGCGCCCAGCCGGTTGAACACGACGACCGCGAGAATAAACAACGCCAATGCCGCGCCGGTGACGACCCAGCGAAAGCCGAGCGCGAAGCGCAGGATGGGCGTGTAGGCGATCTTGGCCCAGCGAACCAGGAAGCTGTCCTTCTCCTCGATGTTGCCGCCGAGCAAATACGAGCAGAGCGCGGGCATGAGCGTGAGCGCCAGCGCCATCGAACCGACGAGCGCGAAGATGACCGTGATGGCCATCGGCCTGAACATTTTGCCCTCGATGCCGGTGAGCGCGAGAATCGGGAAATAGACCACGGTGATGATGCACACGCCGAAGAACATCGGGCTGGCGACCTCTTTGGCGGAGACGAGCACTTCATGCACGCGTTCCATCGCCGTCAACCGGCGCTTCAACTGATGCTGCTTCTCGGCGAGATGGCGGATGATGTTTTCCACCATCACCACCGCGCCATCCACGATGAGACCGAAGTCAATCGCGCCCAGGCTCATCAGATTGCCGCTCACCTTGCCCTGCACCATGCCCGTCATGGCGAACAGCAGCGAGAGCGGAATGGCGAGCGCGACGATGAACGCCGCGCGCCAGTTGCCGAGCATGACGAGCAGCACGACGACGACAAGAATCGCGCCCTCGAACAAACTCGTCTCGACCGTGCGAATGGTGCGGTCCACGAGCACGGTGCGGTCATAGACCGGGATGATTTCCACGCCCGCCGGGAGCTTCGGCTGAATCTCCTTGAGCTTCGCATCCACCGCCTTGGCGACAAGGCGGCTGTTCTCGCCGGCCAGCATCAACGCCGAGCCGAGCACGGTTTCCTCGCCCTTGTAAGTGCCCGTGCCGGTGCGGACAGCCTTGCCGATGACGACGTCCGCCACGTCCTTAACTCGCAGCGGCGTGGCGCGTGCGCCAAACTTCAAGGGCAGGTTGGCAATCTCCTCAATGGTTTGCACCCGGCCGGCGGCGCGGATCGTCAAGGTTTCGCCACCGAGTTGAATGATACTGCCGCCCGCGTTCTCGACGTTCTCGCCGATGGCGTCGGCGATTTCGCTGAAGGACATGCCGACGCTCTTAAGCTTGTCGGGGTTGGGCTGAATGATGATCTGCTTTTCGTAACCGCCGGTGGTGTTGACCTCGGCCAGGCCGGGCGTCGAGCGCAGGCGCGGCTTGATGACGTAATCGTGCAGGAGCTTCAACTCCATCAACTGTTCCACGCGGGTGGACGGTTTGTTGGTCGAGTCGGCGGCGTATTCAACGACGTAATAGAAAATCTCGCCCAGGCCGGTGCTGATGGGCGCGAGCTTGGGCGTGAGGCCGGGCGGGATGGAATCCAGCACGGTTTGCAGCCGCTCGCTCACCAACTGGCGCGAGCGATAGATGTCCGTGCCGTCCTCGAAGATGAGGTTGATCTGTGAGAGTCCGAACTTGG
>CAZBIC010000112.1:0-1914 GCA_964491875.1 uncultured Bifidobacterium sp. | reverse complement strand
ATGGTTACCAACCGGACCTCCGCCGTTAACCGCATGAGCTCCTGCGGCGCGTGTCATTCCGGCGCCGTTCGTCTTGCGATGCTCAGCGCCGCCGCACGAACCGGCAATGCCCGCACCAATGTCGCCTGGCCGACCGGCGAAGAAGCTGCGCATACGCCCGTAGGCTGCATGGTCTGCCACAACGTTCATCAAGTCACCAAACGCACCAACGTGCTGAACCTGGCCGTTTACACCAACTCGCTGCGGAATCCGATCTCCTCGACGAACGTCTTCTCGTACAACACCGGCACCAACTTCGCGTCGCAATACAACCCGAACGTCAGCGTCTGCGGCCAGTGCCACAACGCTCGCGGAGCCACCGTCGGATCGAGCGGACGTCCGCCCCACTATTCGCCGCAGTACAACATCTTCCTCGGAGTCATCGGCGTGACGACGAACGCCACACCGCCGCAGGGTGCGCACAAGTCGAACCCGCTCCAATGCGCGGGCTGCCATACTCACGGCCACGGGGAAGCGAATCCATCACCCACCGATCCGGCTTACACCGGCCACGCCTTCCGCGCGACACCGCAGGCCTGCGCCGTGTGTCACACGGATACGACCGGACCCAATTCTCCGACCAACCTGCTCTTCAGCACGCAGTCGGAAATCAGTGGAATGATGACCACTACCAAAAACTTGCTGGACCTCTGGGCCAGCACCAAGAACACCAACAGCTGGGCGTCAAAATACGAGGCACGCGGCTGGGAATACACATCGCCGGGTGAGCTCTCCAATCCGAGCGGCAGTACCACCATCACGGGCCCGACTGCCGCAGAGCAGGCGCAAATCCCGCAAGGAATCAAAGACGCGCGGTTCAACCTCTACCTGATCTCGCGGGATAAGAGCTTGGGAATCCACAACGCGCCTTACACGCGCTACCTCCTGCAAGTTGCCCAACAACGGGTGAATGCAGAACTGGCGAAGCCGTAAGGATCAATCAGCGGGCGCTGATCGCCCGCTGAACAGCCAACCACCAACGACTGGCGCAACTAAGGTTGCGCCGGAGTTGGTGGTTCGGCTTTTCGGATGTGCTCGTGAATGCACGCGATCAGCGCTTCCACGCTTACAGGCTTCGCGAGGAACAGTTCGCCGCCGCTGTTCAATCCGCCCTCGCCCGCCTCCCGCTTCGAAACCGTCGCCGTCAGGAAGATGATCGGCGTGTTCTTCAAATTTCGATCGCGCTTGATCTGCTTGGAAACGTCGCCGCCGTCCATGCTGGGCATAATCACGTCGAGCAGGATCAGGTCGGGCAAAAATTCCCGCGCCGTGGCGAGTGCGAACATCGCGCGATTCTCGACCCGCACCTCGAACTCGCCCGTCTTCTCCAGGTTGAGCTTCACCATCCGCGCGAAACTGACCTCATCATCAATGACGAGAATCTTCTTCTTTGCCGGAGCGGGCGCGGGCGTCGGCGTCGCATTCGATGTCACGTTTTCCATGGCTAGACCTTAAACATAATGGTGGCAGCGACGCCACCTTCTTTGCGATTTCGTATGTCCAAACTGCCTCCATGGAGTTCCACAATCTTCTTTGTCACGGAGAGCCCCAGCCCGGTCCCCTTACCCGTCTCCTTCGTCGTGAAGAACGGATCGAAAATATGCCTTAGCTTTTCCTCCGGAATTCCGCTGCCCGTGTCGATGACTTCCGCGATCACCACCGTCTCGCCCGCGCGAATCCGATCGGCCTCGCGGCTCCCGGCATCATGTTCCACCGCCCCCAGCACCCGGCAACTGGTGCGGACCGTCAACGTCCCGCCCGCCGGCGTCGCGTGGATCGCATTCATGAGGATGTTGACGAACACCTGCTTCATCTTGTTGCGATCAATCCACACCGGCGGCAGATCGCCCGCCAGCTCGCGCACCAGCTTCAGGC
>CAZBIC010000111.1:0-2025 GCA_964491875.1 uncultured Bifidobacterium sp. | reverse complement strand
TGTCCGCGGCCGGTCAGCCTGCCAAATCAATCCGCCGCTTCTCCTGTCCACGCTTCGGCGGGGGAGATCCCGTCCCGATGGAAGCCACCGTTTCGCACTCGATCGTCGAGGGGCGAAAGCTGGTCACCGCCGTGATGCGCGACGTGACGTTTCAGCAGCAGATGGAGAGGGCGGTGTACGAAGCGCGCAAGACGCAGGCGCTGGGATCGCTGGCCAGCGGCATTGCGCATGATTTCAACAACGTGCTCGCGGCGGTTCTATCTCAGATTGATCTGGCGATGTATTCGCCCGAGTTTCCACCGTCACTGCGGGAACATCTCGTTCACGCCCAGACCAGTGCCCGGCGGGGCGCGGAACTGGTGAGCAAGCTCCAGGCGTTCAGCCGGCAAAACAAACCGGTGCTGGGGCCGCTCGATCTCAGCGACGTGGTCGAGCAGATCGTGTTCATGCTGCGCCGCAGCATTGACCCGAAGGTCGTCGTCCAGTCGGCGAAGCCGGCGGAGAAACTATGGCCGGTGACAGCGGATTCGGGACAGATCATGCAGGCGCTCCTGAACCTTGGAATCAACGCGCGCGACGCGATGCCCAAGGGCGGAATGTTGAGCTTCAGTGCGGAGAATGTTCAGTTTACTTCGGATGAAGTCCAAGGCTCGCGCAAGGCCGGTGATTTTGTTCGCTTGTCAGTCCGCGATACCGGACTCGGAATGCCGCCCGACGTCGTGAGTCGGATCTTCGAGCCGTATTTTACGACCAAGGACCAAAGTCGTGGGCCGGGCCTCGGTCTTTCCATTACTGCGGCGATGGTTGCCGAGCATTCCGGGTGGATGGAGGTGGAAAGTCAGTTGGGACGCGGCTCAGTCTTTTCGATCTATCTACCGCGCTCGCAAGATGCGGTACCGAAACGGGCTGCGGCTCCGGTTCTTGAAACCAACGCGTTGGAAGGCAAGGAGCAGATCCTTGTCGTCGACGACGAAGAGCTGGTGCGCATGGTAACGAAAGCTGTGCTGGCTTACCGTGGCTACCGGGTGATTGAAGCGGTCGATGGCGAGGACGCCGTGGCGAAGTATTCGGCCGATTCTGCAAACATCGGTTTGGTGCTGATGGATCTGCACATGCCGAAACTCAACGGCCACGAAGCGCTGGTGCGAATTCGTGAAATCAATCCCGGAGTCCGGGCGATTCTTTTGAGTGGTGGCCTGCAGGAAGCGGATGGGCGGCTGGCCGAAATGGAGCACGTCGCCTTTCTCCAGAAGCCGTTTGAGAACCAGGAGCTCCTCCGCGTTGTCCGGCAGCTGCTGGACTCGATCTAGCGCGGTTCGGCCGGCGTGAGATGGTCGGCGAGCAGGCCGGCGACGGACTGAAGGACTTCCTTGGGCGGATAATCCGGATTGTCAATCAGCGCTCTGGCCCTGGCTACTTTCTCTGCCCGAACTGCCGGGGCGATGTCTTCGCGCTGGAGCGCCGACGCTGCGATCTCTTCGAGCGACTCCGCGGCGTCTGAGGCGGGCGTTTCTGGATCGATGGAGGAGCCACCAATGTTATCTGAGAGCCCGCGATGCCTTCTGAAATTCCGACGATTGGCCATTTGTTGCGTCCCGAGTTTCACCCGGCGGAGGAACGATTTCCTCCGCGTTCTGACAGTCCTTCCATCGGACTTCACCCTGGCAATCTTTAGTCCGGCGCCGTGAAACAGGCAAGCGCTGCGAACGTCAAACTGCGATGAATGAACGACCTCGATGGCTTAGCGATGACTCGCTCTTGCCCAATCCTGCCGATATGACACTGTGTGCGTGTCGCTCTCGATTTTGTGCTGTTCACCTGCGGCGCAGCGAAGCACCTTTGAAAAAACTCATGAGACTCATTGCCATCGTCCTAGCTCTCCAGTTTCACCTGTTTGCCCTGACGGTGCGGGTTGCCGCTGCGGATTTGGAGGACACGCTGCTTTCGGCACGCCACACGAATTCAGTCCCGACGCCGCTGTTCGAAGGTGCGCGCGATCCGGAGATCGTCCAGTTCGTGGCCCAG
>CAZBIC010000110.1:0-2082 GCA_964491875.1 uncultured Bifidobacterium sp. | reverse complement strand
ACCAATACACCTGCCCGATGAAGGAACACTCCGATGTCGTGAGTGACAAACCCGGCAATTGTCCCAAGTGCAGCATGAAACTCGTGGAGAAGAAGTGAAACGTATGTGCCATCGCCCGATTGTCCGCTGCGCCCTCTCTTCGCTCGCGGCGCTTGCCTTCCTCGCGCTCGTGTCGCCGGGCTTCGCCCAAGACCCGCGTCTGCTGGACGCGTCGTTTCTCGACACGCTGCGCGCCGAGGTTCGCACCAATCATCCGTCCGTGGCCGCCGCGCAGGCCCGCGTGCTCGCCGCCGAAGCGGGTGTTCGCGGGGTGCGGCTTTGGGAAGACCCGACAGCGAATGCGGGCGTCATGGCGGCGGACCGTGAGATGCGCGCCGACGACGGCGACCTGATTTTCGGCGTCGAGCAGATGCTGCCCCGGCGCAAGCTTTACGAGGCGCGCAAGGCGAGGGCCGGAGCGGAGCGCGCCATCTTCGAGGCGGAGACACGCACGGCGGCGCTCACTCTGGAAACGCTCGTCGCGCAGTCCGCCATCGAACTCGCGCTGGTGGACGAGATGCTCGCCATCGAGACGAATCAACTCGCCTGGCTGGAAAGCATGGCCGCCAATGCGCGCGAGAAGCTCAAAGACCCGATGGCCAACGCCTCCGAACCGCTCCGCATCGAGAGCGAAGTGGCGCAGGAACGGCAGAAGATTGACACCACCCAGCGCCAGCGCATTCGGCTGGCTCGGCAACTCAACATCCTGCTGGGCCGAGACACGGACGAGGCGTGGCCGAACCTCCGTTTGCCGGAGTCCGCTACACTGACGCCGGCACTCACCGATGAACTCGCGCGGCTCTATCAGGTGAATCCCATGCTTCAGGCGCAGCTCAACACCGCCGAGGCCGCGAAGTCTGAAATCGAAGTCGCGCGGCGCGAGCGCAGCCCGATCTTTTCTGTCGGCGTGGAGTCGAGCGTCTATTCAGGCGGCGATTTCCGGCAGGCCACCGTGGGCGCAAAGATGACGCTCCCTTGGTTCAACAAATCCGTGTATCGCGCGAACACCGACCGCGCCATCCAACAACAGGCCGCCGCAGAAATGGAGGCCGAGGCGCTCGCGCGTCGGTTGCGTGGCGAAGCCGTCGCGGCGCACACCGAGGCGGAAACTTCCGCGCGACAGGCGAAGACAATTTCAGAGGAAGTCATCCCGCGCGCCGGGAAGGCCGTCGAGTCCACGCAGAATGCCTGGATCAGCTCGAAGGCCAGCATCCTCGAAGTGCTCGACGCCCGCCGTTCGCTGCTGAACGCGCGCCTGGAGGAACGCCGTTCCGTCGCCGCACACCGCGGTGCGCTGGAGATGCTGCGTTCCATCGTTCCACCACCGACCACCCGCTGACATTTTTATGAAGACCCTCCCAGCCATCCTTCTGACGCTCGCGGTTGCCATTCCGGCGACATGGTTCGCGACGCGACAACTTCACCACGGCAACGCGAGTTCCGCTGCGACCGCCGGCCAGCCCGCCGGGCGCAAACTGATTTATTACCAGAGCGCGATGCACCCTTGGATTAAGTCGCCCAAGCCAGGACGTTGCACCATCTGCGGCATGGAACTGACGCCCGTGTATGAGGGCGACGCCGGTTTCGACGCGGCGGGTGGCGGCGATGTCGTGCCGCTGACGCAGACGATGATTCAGGTGGTAAAAGTCCAGACCGCCGAGGCGCAAGTGCGCCCGCTCACGAAGACGCTGACCGTCGCGGGCATGATTGATGACAACGCCACGCGGCATCGCGTGCTCTCGGCCTACATTCCAGGCCGCGTCCAGAAACTCTACGTGAATTTCATGGGCGCGGAGGTGAAGGAAGGCCAGCCGCTCGCGGAGTATTATAGTCCGACGTTGCTGCAATCCGAACGCGAGTATCGCACGTTGACCGGCGAGCTTCGTTCAGCGACGGCGCTGCGCTTGTTGCAGATGGGACTGACCTCAACGCAGATCGAGGCGCTTCCGCAGAAAGCGGGCGACAAGCTGACATCGCAGATCCTTTCTCCCATCGGCGGCACAGTCGTCGCGCAGAACGTGTATGAGGGGCAATACGTGCAGG
>CAZBIC010000109.1:0-2220 GCA_964491875.1 uncultured Bifidobacterium sp. | reverse complement strand
GAGGAAGCCAATGAGCCGCCAGCGTCTTCACATCCTTTACACCGGGCGGGTGCAGGGAGTTGGGTTCCGTTATACGACCAAGACGGTGGCCTGCGGTTTTGATGTCACCGGCACGGTGCGGAATCTGTCTGATGGCCGGGTCGAATTACTCGCCGAGGGTGAAAGGACGGAGCTCGAAGAGTTTCGGAAGGCGATTCAGGATTCTGGAGTGGGACGCTTCGTGCGCCAGGAAGAAACGGCGTGGTCGGAAGCCAAAAATGAATTTCGTGGTTTTGAAATAGTTCGGTAAAGTAGCACGACATGAGATACGCGGTAATCGCTGACATACACGCCAACCTTGAGGCTCTCGAGGTGGTGCTGGCGGATTCCAAGGAGCAAAAGTGCACTCATTATTGCTGCGTCGGAGACGTCGTCGGCTATAACGCGAATCCCAAGGAGTGCCTCGACATCGTTCGTTCGATGGGCATGCCGGTGGTGAAGGGCAACCACGACGAATACTGCTCCAGCGAAGAGGATCTCGAAGGGTTTAACCCTCACGCCGCGGAAGCCGTGAACTGGACTCGCAAACAGCTCAGCCCCGAGGACCGTCAGTGGCTGCGTGATCTCAAGTATGTCCGCCTGGTGGCCAGCTTCTCGATGGTTCATTCCACTCTCGACGGTCCACAGCGCTGGGGATACGTCTTCGATAAGCTCGCGGCGGCAGCCAGTTTCACTTACCAAAACACGGCCATCTGCTTCTTCGGCCACACCCATGTGCCGGTTGCGTTTGTGCGCGACAGCGTCGTGCGGGGCGGCACCTACTCGAAGTTCAAGACCGAGCCGGGCAAGAAGTATTTCGTGAACGTCGGCGCCGTCGGCCAGCCGCGCGATGGCAATCCCAAGGCCGGCTATGTCGTCTACGATTTGAACGAAGGCACCATTGAGCTTCGTCGTCTCGACTACGACATCGCCAAGACGCAGAAGAAGATCATGGACGCCGGACTTCCGCAGCGTCTTGCGGATCGTCTCGCGCTCGGCAAGTGAAGCGAGTCTCGTGACGCTTTACGCGTCGTCCGAAACGGCTGACACTTCACGGTGAAAGTCTTCATCCTCAAACCCAGTTCGCTCGGTGATGTGGTGCAGGCTTTGCCCGTGCTGCGCAAGATCAAGCTTCATCATCCTAGAAGCGAGATCTACTGGTGGCTGGATCAAGGACTCACTCCGCTCCTCGAAGGCGACCCCGATCTCGCCGGCATCATTCCTTTCAACCGCAAACGCTGGTCCTCCCCGCGGCACTGGAACGAAGTTTGGAGCAGCGTGCGTGAAATCCGGGCATATCACTTCGACTGGGTGATCGATCTCCAAAGCCTCTTACGCAGCGGCGCGATGGCCTGGTTCGCGCGGGGTGAATTCACGGTCGGGCTCGATGATTCCCGCGAAGGCGCGCGCGGTTTCTACGATGTCATCGTGCCGCGCCGCAGCTATGCCACGCATGCGGTCGATTGGTATCTCGATGTGCTGCCCGCGCTGGATGTGCCGGTGCATCGGAATTTCGACTGGCTGCCGGAGCGCGCGCCGGTCGCCCGTGCGGTCCGCGAGAAATGGCGCCCCGAAGGATCGCGTTGGATCGCGCTTCAGCCGGGAGCGCGTTGGTTGAACAAACGCTGGCCGGCGGAGTATTTCGCAGCGGCGGCTAAAGAGATTGCGACCTCGTTTCCGGACGTTCGTTTTGCGATTTTCGGCGGCGCAAGCGACCAGTCGCTGGCTGAAGTCATCACGCGGGCCTTGCCGGATCGTTGTCTCGACCTCGCGGGAAGAACGTCGCTGGCCGAAATGATTGAGTGGACCCGACTGTGTGAAGTGATGGTGACGAATGACACCGGCCCGATGCACGTCGCGGCCGCGCTGGGCAAACCGGTCGTCGGAATTTTCGGCCCCACCGATCCGCGGAGAACCGGACCTTACCGTCAGTCGGATCACGCTCTGCAACATTCACTGCCCTGCGTGCCGTGCATGAAGGACACGTGCCGGAACGCTCGGCCGCTGGAGTGCCTTCACGCGATTCGGCCCTCGGATGTCGCCGCGCGCGTGATGACGTTGCTGGCGAACGCTCCGACCCAATCGCGTTGAAGTTGAATAGTCCCGGCGCGCATCACGTCGATTTCAGCGCGCGGTTCGGCCGGAGATCATTCCCGCTCCCCGCCCGGGTTTTGCGGCTTGCCTCAAAACCCGGGCGGGGAG
>CAZBIC010000108.1:0-2940 GCA_964491875.1 uncultured Bifidobacterium sp. | reverse complement strand
CGCCGCCGCGAGACCTTCCGCCAGCGCGCCGCCGAGAACGCCCGTCGCGCCGATCACCACCGCGACCTCACCCTGCAAATTGAACAAGCTCATAGATAAAGTTGGAGAGCAAAGTGTGCAGCAGGTCAGAAAGCCGGTGAAGGAGAATTTGAAATGGTGCGCGGTACAGGGTTCGAACCTGTGACCCCTACCGTGTCAAGGTAATGCTCTACCACTGAGCTAACCGCGCATGAAACGACGGGGGCAAGAGAGTCCGAAAATCCCCGCGTGATGGCAAGCGAAGAATTCTAAAATTGAGAGTGTTTCAGTCTCAACTTCGTGACTGGGCGCAAAAACAAAAAGAGCAACCGAATCGCTCCGGTTGCTCTTCTGAAAAATGCTTCGTCGCTCGAAATTAAGTACGAGCAGCAGGACGCTTGGCCGCCGTGTCGAGAATGGCTTTTTCGACCGAGTTCGGAACCTGTTCGAAATTTAGCGGCTCCATGGAGTAGGAGGCGCGTCCCTTCGACAGCGAACGAATCGCGGTGGCATAACCGAACATTTCAGCGAGCGGAACCTGCGCGTTGAGCACGGTCTGGCCCGCCTTGGCATCGATGCCAAGAATGGTGCCGCGACGGCGGTTGATGTCACCGAGCAAGTCACCCTGATACTCATCAGGCGTCGTGACTTCAACTTTCATGATTGGTTCGAGAATGATCGGACCGGCCTTCTTGACCGCTTCCTTGAGCGCGAAGATGCCCGCCATCTTGAACGCCAGTTCGTTGGAGTCGACTTCGTGGAACGAGCCGTCAACGACCTGCGCCTTGATGTCGATCATCTGGTAACCGGCATGCACGCCGCTGCGAATCGCTTCTTCGATACCGTCGATGACCGCGCCGACGTATTCCTTGGGAATGGCGCCGCCGACAATCTTGTTCTCGATCTCGATGCCCTTGCCCTTTTCATTCGGCTGGATGGTAATGCAGGCGTGGCCGTATTGACCGCGACCACCGGACTGGCGGATGAATTTGCCTTCGCCTTCCGCGTCCTTCGTGATCGTTTCGCGATACGCGATCTGCGGAGCGCCGACGTTCGCCTCGACTTTGAATTCGCGCTTGAGACGATCGATAATGATTTCGAGGTGAAGCTCACCCATTCCCGCGATGATCAGCTGGCCGGTTTCTTCATTCGTGAAGCAACGGAACGTCGGATCTTCTTCCGCGAGACGTTGCAGACCCTCGGACATCTTGTCGCGATCCGCCTTCGTCTTGGGCTCAACCGCCATGCTGATGACCGGCTCCGGGAAGGTGGGCGGTTCCAGCGTCACGTCAAAGTTCTCATCGCACAGCGTGTCACCAGTGGTGATGTTGCGCAGGCCAACCAGCGCAGCGATGTCACCTGAGTAGACGGAGTCGATATCTTTGCGCTCGCTGCCTTGAATAACCATCAAGCGGCTGACGCGTTCGCGCTTGCGAGTGCGTGGATTGTAGATCGTATCACCCTTCTTCAAATGGCCGGAATACACACGGAAGAAGACGAGCTTTCCGGCATAAGGATCGGTCCAAAGTTTGAAAGCGAGCGAGCAGAACTTCGCGCTGTCATCCGTGTCCACTTTGACCACGTTGTCCGTTCCAGGCTCGGTGCCTTCGGCCGGAGGAATGTCGAGCGGGCTCGGGAGGTAATCGATGACGGAGTCAACGAGCACCTGCACGCCCTTCTTCTTGAAGGCGGAACCGCACAACACGGGAATCAGCTCGATCTTGCAGGTCAGGCGACGAATCGCGGCCTTGAGGATCGTAGGCGTGATCGGCTTGTCTTCGAGAACGAGTTCAGCAATGGCGTCGTCCTTGTTGGAGACAGCGTCGATGAGTTCCTTCAAAGCATCCTGAGCCTTGCCCTTCAACTCTTCAGGAATGTCTTTAATCTCGAAGTTGAGACCTTCGTTGGCGATATCGCCCGGACCCCAGACAATCGCCTTCTGGTTCACGATATCGACAACACCTTCAAACTTATCTTCTGCACCAATAGGCAGGAAGATCGGGAAAGCATACGCCTTGAGCTTCGTGCGCATGTCATTCAGCGCATTGTCAAAGTTGGCACCCGTGCGGTCCATCTTGTTGACGAACGCGATACGCGGAACCTTGTACTTGGTCGCCTGGCGCCAGACCGTTTCGGACTGGGGCTGCACACCCGCTACACCGCAAAATACCGCGACCGCGCCGTCCAAGACGCGCATCGAGCGCTCGACTTCCGCCGTGAAGTCAACGTGACCGGGCGTGTCGATGATGTTGATGCGGTGCGAAACATCTTTGAACGCCTTGTAGATTTGGTCTTCGCCAGCCTTGGCGCACTTCTGCGTCCAGAAGCAGGTCACAGCCGCCGAGGTAATCGTGATCCCGCGTTCCTTTTCCTGCTCCATCCAGTCGGTCACGGTATTGCCGTCATCGACGTCGCCAATCTTGTGAATGAGACCGGTGTAAAAGAGGATACGCTCGGTGGTCGTCGTTTTGCCGGCATCGATGTGTGCGGCAATACCGATGTTGCGGGTCCGTTCCAGCGTGTACTGCCGGTTTGGCGTATTGGGCGACTTGTCTTGCATGACTGATTGCGACTGAGGGTTACAATAAAAACGCCCCGAGGTTTCCGCCTGCGGGGCGTCAGGAAAAACGATGTTACCAGCGGAAATGAGCGAACGCCTTGTTTGCCTGCGCCATCTTGTGAACTTCGTCGCGCTTGCGAATGGCATTCCCCTGCCCTTGATACGCTTCCATGATTTCAGCAGCGAGCGCCTTCATCATCGGAATGCCCTTGCGGCCATCCGCGAAATCAACAATCCAGCGAAGCGCCAATGACGCCTGACGGTCCGAGGTCACTTCCATCGGGACTTGATAGGTCGCACCACCGACACGGCGAGCCTTCACCTCAAGACGAGGCTTTGCGTTGTCAACGGCACGCTGGAGG
>CAZBIC010000107.1:0-4736 GCA_964491875.1 uncultured Bifidobacterium sp. | reverse complement strand
ATGCGTGATGCGTGATGCGTGATGCGTGATGCGTGATGCGTGATGCGTGATGCGTAACGGACTCGAGCCTGTCTTCTGCATCACGAATCACGGATCACTCATCACGTCCCTGAAACTCTGCAATTGCCCGCTGGGCGGCGTTTCTCCAATATCCCCGCCCTATGTCGTCGCGCAGACAGTATCCGTTTCATCTCATCGAACCGAAGTGGCAGCAGCAGTGGGACACGCAGCAGACCTTCAAGGCGTGGAACCCGGGTGAACTGCTTCCGCAGGGGCACGCATTCGCGCAACGCCACGGGCTGGCTGGTAAAACACCCACCGCCGCCGAGTTACCGCCCAAGTACTACATCCTCGACATGTTCCCGTATCCGAGCGGCGCGGGGCTTCACGTCGGGCATCCGGAGGGCTACACCGCCACGGACATTCTCGCCCGCTACAAGCGCGCGCGCGGCTTCAACGTGCTGCATCCGATGGGCTGGGACGCCTTCGGCCTGCCCGCCGAGCAATACGCCATCAAGACCGGCCAGCATCCGCGCAAGACCACCGAGGCGAACGTCACGACCTTCAAGCGCCAGATTCAATCGCTCGGCTTCAGCTACGACTGGTCGCGCGAAGTGGACACCACCGATCCCGGCTACTTCAAGTGGACGCAGTGGATTTTCCTCCAACTCTACAATGCGTGGTTCAATCCCGAGACGAACAAGGCGGAAACGATCAGCACGCTGAAGTATCCAAAAGAATTGGATTTGGTAGGTTTTGCGAAAACCAAACGAACTCAGGAAGAGTGGGAGGAACTCGAAGCGAATGCAGATCCGGTTATCAGGGATCTCTGGGATAAGCGGCATGCTTATCGCGACTCGAAGCGCCTCGCCTACGTGAGCGAAGCGCCGGTGAACTGGTGTCCGGAACTCGGCACCGTGCTCGCCAACGAGGAAGTCATCGACGGCAAGAGCGAGGTGGGCGGCTTCCCGGTCATCCGCAAGCCGATGCGCCAATGGATGCTCCGCATCACCGCCTACGCCGAGAAACTGCTCAACGATCTCGACGGCATCGACTGGAGCCATTCGCTGAAGGAAATGCAGCGGAACTGGATTGGCCGCAGCGAAGGCGCGGAAGTCGATTTCCAGATCGACGGCCACGCTGACAAAGTGCGTGTCTTCACCACGCGCCCGGACACGCTCTTTGGCGCGACCTACATGGTGCTTTCGCCTGAGCACAAGCTACTAACGGACATCGTAACTGCGGAGCAACGAGACGCGGTGAAGCAGTATCAGCAGTTCGCGGCTGGCAAGAGCGATCTCGAACGCACCGAGCTGGCAAAGGAGAAGACCGGTGTCTTCACTGGCGCTTTCGCCATCAACCCGGTGAACGGAGAGAGGATTCCGATCTGGATCGCGGACTACGTGCTCGCGACCTACGGCACGGGAGCGATCATGGCGGTGCCCGCGCATGATGAGCGGGACTGGGAGTTCGCGAAGAAGTTTAATCTACCTATCGAGCAAGTAGTGCTGCCAAAGGATCTGCGGCCGGTGGAATTGCCCCACGGTCGCAAGGTCGGCGGAGCGATTGGTCCGCTGGACAAGCCGCTGTGTGAAGAAGGAATCGCCTGGCAGTCACCGCCGCACGGTTGGGGCATAAGAACGGACGGTTCGCTGGTGAGCGACTTTCAGCCGCCGGACATCAATGGCCTCCCCACCGCCGAAGCCAAAGCGAAGATCACCGCGTGGCTCGAAGCCAAATGCGTCGGCAAGAAGACCATCAACTACAAGCTGCGCGACTGGCTCTTCAGTCGTCAGCGTTACTGGGGCGAGCCGTTTCCCATCGTCTGGAAAGACGGTCAACACTCCGCCGTTGCAGCGGATACATTGCCGCTCCAGCCGCCGGACCTCACCGACTTCAAGCCCACGTCCACCGGAGAACCGCCGCTCGCGCGCGCGAAGGATTGGGTGAGCCTCGCCGACGGTTCCGTCCGCGAGACGAACACCATGCCTCAATGGGCGGGCAGTTGCTGGTATTACCTCCGCTATCTCGACGCGCGGAATGGAAACGCCTTTTGCGGTAAGGAAGCGGAGAGTTACTGGATGGGCACGAGCAGTTCCGGGTTCAAAGTTCCGGGTTCGGAGTCGGCTAAACCCGAAACTCCGAACGCAGAACCCAGAACCAAATCAACGACTCCTGGAGTGGATTTGTACGTCGGCGGCACCGAGCACGCCGTATTGCACCTGCTCTACGCGCGGTTCTGGCACAAGGTCCTCTTCGATCTCGGCCACGTCTCCACGCCGGAACCGTTCTTCAAGCTCGTGAACCAAGGGCTCATCCTCGGCGAAGACGGCCAGAAGATGTCGAAGTCGCGCGGCAACGTGGTGAACCCGGACGACATCCTCAGCGAATACGGCGCGGATGCGTTCCGCCTCTACGAGATGTTCATGGGCCCGCTGGAGATGGTGAAGCCGTGGAACACCAAGGGCGTGGAAGGCGTGTATCGCTTCCTCGGCCGCGTCTGGCGTCTGTTCATTGATGACGCGAGCGAGACGGAGTTTGAACAGGCGGAGACAACCGCAGATGCGCAGAAGCGCGGAGAGTTGCTGAACTTGATCAAGCTGAGCTCCGCCATCACGGATGCGCCTGCGACTCCGGCTCAGCTCAAGACCTTGCACACGGCCATCAAGAAGGTGACGGAAGATCTCGACGCGCTGCGCTTCAACACGGCGATCAGCGCGATGATGGTCTTCACCAACGAGGCGATGACGTGGGAGACGAAGCCGGTGTCCGTACTGCGGTCGTTCCTCCAACTGCTCGCGCCGTTTGCACCGCACCTCGCGGAGGAGTTGTGGGACAAGTTGAACGGTAACAACACCGCGAGCCTCGTTTACGCGCCGTGGCCGGCGTTCGACCCTGCGCTGCTCGTCGAAGACACGCTGGAGATTCCCGTGCAGGTGAATGGCAAGCTGCGCGACGTGATCAAGATTCCCGCAACCGCCGACAACGCCGCCATCGAGGCTGCCGCAAAGGCGTCCGAGAAGGTGAAGCCGTTCATCGACGGCAAGACGATCAAGAAAGTGATCATCGTGCCCAAGAAGCTGGTGAACATCGCGGTGGGGTGATGTTCAGCCACGGACGAAACACGGATTGAACACAGACAGGATTTTAGAATCCGTGTTTGTTCTGTGTTCAATCTGTGGCCAAAGCCGATCGGCTACGCCAGTTCCGCGCGCACTGTTTCCAGCAGGCGCTTGGTCGCGCGGATGCCGTCGGCTTCGCTGAGCTTGTCGCCTTCGTATTCGATGCCGACGTAGCCGTGGTAACCGGCGTCGAGGACGATCTTCATCATGCGACGATAGTCCGTCTCCACGCAGTTGCCTTGCGCGTCGAAATTGTTCGTCTTCGCGCTCACAGCTTTGGCGAACGGCATCAGTTCGGTGACGCCCTGATAGCGGTCATACCACTGACCTTCGGTAATCTGGAAGTTCCCGAAGTCGGGCAACGTGCCGCAATTTGGCAGGTTCACAATGCGCATCACACCGGCGAGCCACGCGCCATTGGAGGAGAGCCGGCCGTGGTTCTCGACGATGCAGTTCAAGCCGAGCTTGCCGCAATACTCGGAGAGGTTCCGCAAGCCGTCCGCTGCGCGCTTCTGCTGTTCCTCGTAGGAACCCTCGCCCTTGGTGTCGGCGTTCACGCGGATGGAATGCGCGCCGAAGAACTTCGCGGCATCCGCCCACTTGTGATGGTTCATCACGGCTTGCAGACGCTTCTTCGGATCCGGATCGCCGAGCGAACCTTCGCCGTCGCACATGATGAGCACAATCTTCACGCCTTCGCTGTCGGCGCGCTTCTTAAACTCGGCGAGGTAAGCCTGGTCCTTCGCCTGTTTCATCATGAACTGATTGACCAGTTCAATGCCGTCGATGCCGAAGTCCTGCCGCGCCACCTTCGGGAAATCGAGGTGGTCCATCTTTTTCCCGAAGAGCGTTTTGTGCAGGGACCACTCAGCGAGCGAGATGTGGTAGAGCGGCTTCTTGCGTCCGAGCGACGCGCAGCCGCCGACCGCAAGTGCGGCGGAGGCGAGCGCGGTTCGCTGGAGGAAGGAACGGCGGTTCATGTGCGGTGGACGTTAGGGTTAATGCGCAGGAGCTGAACCGCCGGTTGCGGCGCCGACGTCTTTCGGCGGCCAGAAAGCGACGGCGAGAATTACTGCGGCGACCAGCGCCATGCCGGTCGGGACGAGGAAGATTGATTTGTAGTCGATCGTGCTCTTGTTGGTGATGGCGTCGACCACGGTGTGCTTGGCGATGAGCGGGATGAAGATCCACTTGGCCGCCAAATCGCCGGCACCGAGGACGAGCAGATTGAACAAGCCCTGCGCGCTGGTGCGCACGTCTTTCGGGAAGGCGGCGTCGATGAAGATGTAGAGCGTGGCGAAGAAGAACGCGTAGCAGATGCCGTGGAGCACCTGGACGGCGATGATGAGTGCGTGGCTGTCCGGCACGAAGGCAAACACCGCGAAGCGGGCCGCGTGACCGAGAATGCCAATGATCATCGTCACCTTCCAGCCCAGCTTGGCGAGGGCCGCGCCGAGGAAGGCCATGGTGACGATTTCTGCAATTTGGCCAATGCTGGTGATGGGCGTGATCCACTTCGGCTCGATGCCGATATTGGCGAGGAAGTTGAAGATGAAGACGAAGGAGCCGTTGTGAATTGTCGCGTCGATGAACGTGACAATGAAGAGGACGAGC
>CAZBIC010000106.1:0-4753 GCA_964491875.1 uncultured Bifidobacterium sp. | reverse complement strand
GACCGGCACCATCACGCTCGGCAACCGCATGGCCAGCGACTTCGTGCCCGCGCCCGGCGTCACCGCCGAACGATTGGCCGACGCGGCCCAGCTCGCCTCGCTCGCCGACGAAACGCCCGAGGGCCGCAGCATCGCCGTGCTGGCCAAAGAGCGGTTCAAACTGCGTGGCCGCGAAGTCGCCGAGCCGCACGCGAAGTTCGTTCCCTTCACCGCACAGACCCGCATGAGCGGCGTGGACTTCGCCGGCCCCGACGGACGTCCCGCTCGCTCGATCCGCAAAGGCGCGGCGGACTCGGTGAAGAACTACGTGCTTCAACTTGGCGGCGCCTATCCCGTCGAAGTCGCCAAGTCGGTTGAAGAAGTTTCCCGCCAGGGCGGCACGCCTCTCGTCGTCGCCGACGGCAAGGAAGTGCTCGGCGTCATTCACCTGAAGGATGTGGTCAAAGGTGGGATCAAGGAACGCTTCGCCCAGCTCCGCAAGATGGGCATCCGCACCGTAATGATCACCGGCGACAATCCCCTCACCGCCGCAGCCATCGCCGCCGAGGCGGGCGTGGACGACTTCATGGCCCAAGCCACGCCCGAGATGAAGCTCCAGCGCATCCGCGACGAACAGGCCGCCGGACATCTTGTCGCCATGACCGGCGACGGCACCAACGACGCCCCCGCTCTTGCCCAGGCCGACGTCGGCGTCGCCATGAACACCGGCACTCAGGCCGCGCGCGAGGCGGGCAACATGGTCGATCTCGACAGCAATCCCACGAAGCTCATCGAGATCGTCGAGATCGGGAAACAGCTCCTGATGACGCGCGGTTCGCTGACCACCTTCAGCATCGCCAACGACATCGCCAAATACTTCGCCATCATCCCGGCGATGCTGATGGTGACCTTCCCCGCCATCTCGCCGCTGAACATCATGGGCCTGCACAGCCCGAACAGCGCGATCCTCAGCGCCATCATCTTCAACGCGCTGATCATCATCGCGCTCATCCCGCTGGCGCTGCGCGGCGTCGCCTACAAGCCGATCGGAGCGCTCGCCATCCTGCAGCGCAATCTCCTGATTTATGGACTCGGCGGCATCCTGCTGCCCTTCGCCGGGATCAAGCTTATCGACGTCGTCATCACCGCTCTCCGTTTTGTCTAAGCCATGAAAACCATCCTCTCCCATCTGCGCGGCGCCGTCCTCGGAACTCTGGTCCTCGCGGCCGTGACCTGCGGCCTCTACCCGCTCGTCGTCTGGGGCATCGCCCAAGCCGCCTTTCCGCATCAGGCCAACGGCAGCTTGATCGTGGACACCAACGGAACGGTCCGCGGCTCCGCGCTTCTCGCCCAGGGCTTCCGCAGCGACCGCTACTTCCATCCCCGTCCCAGCGCCGCCGGTGCAAACGGCTACGACGCCACCAGCTCCGGCGGCAGCAACCTCGGCCCGACCTCCCAGAAGCTCCGCGACCAGCTCCAGGAACGCATCTCGGCGTATCGCGTGGTGAATGGCCTGAAGGAAACCGATACCGTTCCCGCCGACGCCGTGACCGCGTCCGGCAGCGGCCTAGATCCGCACATCAGCCCGCGCAACGCCGAACTTCAGGCCGCCCGCGTCGCCACGGCGCGCAACCTCGAAGCAGAGAAAGTCTCCACGCTCATTCGCGCTCATGTTGAATCAGGCAGCTTCGGTGTTCTTGGCGAAAGCTGCGTCAACGTTTTGAAGCTGAATCTCGCGCTGGATGCGCTTAACTCCTCCCGTGTCCGACGCTGACCGTCCCAATCCCGATGCGCTGCTGCGATCGATTCAGCGCGAGGAATCCGCCAGCCGGCGCGGGAAGCTCAAGGTCTTCCTCGGCATGGCGCCCGGCGTGGGGAAGACCTTCGCCATGCTGGAAGCCGCGCAGCGCGAGCTGAAGGCGGGTCGCGATGTCGTCATCGGCTACGTCGAAACGCATGGACGCAAGGAGACCGATTCGCTCACGCAAGGACTCCCGCTCATACCTCGTCGTTCAATCGAGCATCGCGGCATCACCCTCACCGAGCTCGATCTCGACGCCACCTTGGCGCGTCGTCCCCAACTCGCCTTGGTGGACGAGCTCGCGCATACGAACGCAACGGGCTCACGCCATCCCAAACGTTATCAGGACGTGCTGGAATTGCTCGATGCCGGCATCGACGTCTTCACGACGTTGAACGTCCAGCATGTCGAGAGTCGCGCGGAGATTGTTCGTGAAGTCACCGGTGCCACCATTCACGAAACCGTTCCCGACTCCGTGCTCGATCAGGCGGAGATCGAACTCGTCGACTTGCCGCCGGGTGAACTGCTCCAACGGCTCGCGGACGGAAAGGTCTACGTGCCGGACCGCGCGCAAGCCGCCACGCAGAACTTCTTTCGCACCGGCAACCTGACCGCATTACGTGAGCTTGCTCTACGCGTCGCCGCGGAACATGTCGGCCAGAATGTCCGCGACTATTTGCAGGCGCGACAGATCGCCGGACCTTGGAAGACCGGCCAACGCCTGCTCGTCGCCATCAGCCCCAGCCCGCTCTCGGAGTCCATGGCCCGCTGGACTCGCCGTCTCGCAGACAATCTTCAGGCACCGTGGCTGGCGGTCTACGTCGATCGAGGTCGTTCACTTTCCGAAGAGGAACAAGCGCGGCTTCAGAAGAACCTGACGCTCGCCCGTGAGCTTGGCGCCGAGGTCGTCACGACAACCGATCAAGACGTCGTGCGCGCGCTCTTGCGAATCGCCCGCCAGCATAACGTCACGCAGATCGTCGTCGGCAAACCGGCAGGATGGCGCGCCCTGGATCTGCTTCGCGGCGGTTCGATGTTGAGCCGGCTCATCCGCGAGAGCGGCGGCATTGATGTTCACTGTGTGCGCGCGGAGTCGACCGAGGTGTCACCGCATCCGGTGCAGTTCAGCCGCATTTCCAGTTCTAGTCCGCGGCAATATTGGAGCGCGCTCGGCGTGGTCGCGATGGCCACAGGGTTTAACCTGATTCTCGCGCAGTGGACGGGTTATCACGCGCTGTCGCTGTTCTACCTCCTCGGCGTGGTCGGATTGGGACTGTTCGTCGGGCGTGGTGCGGTCCTCCTCGGCGCGGCAAGCAGCGCACTGCTATGGAACTTCCTGTTCGTCCCGCCGCGTTTCACTTTCAACATCGCCAGCCTCCACGATGCGCTGATGTGCGGCGTGCTCTTCGTCGTTGCGCTGGCGATGGGCCAGCTCACCGCGCGCATCCGCGCCCAGCAGGCGGCGGAACGGGAACGCGAGGAACGCGCGACCGCGCTCTATCTGCTCACGCGCGAACTGGCCGAAGCGAAGGATCTCGCGCAGCTCCTCAGCGTCGTGGTCCGTCAGCTTGGAAACACGTTTCACGCGGAAGCGGCGTTGCTGCTGTCGGAGAACGATGGGAGGGAACCGCTGACGCCGTATCCGTTCAGCACGTTCGACGTGACGGAGAAGGAGGAAAGCGTAGCGACCTGGGCCTACAAGAATCGCAAACCCGCCGGTCGCGACACCGACACGCTGCCTTCGTCGCAGGCGTTGTATCTGCCGCTGCTCACGAGCACTGGATGCGTGGGCGTCGTCGGTTTGAAGCCGCGTTCCGCGAATCGGTGGTCCCTGCAGGAGCGCAACTTGCTCGACAATTTCATCCGCCAGATCGCGCTCGTCATCGATCGTCAGCGGCTGAGCGATGCCGAACAGGAGGCGAAGCTGGTCGCCGAATCCGAACGATTGGGCAAGGCGTTGCTCAACTCCGTTTCGCATGAGCTGCGCACTCCCATCGCCGCCATCACCACCGCTGCGACGAGCCTCGCCGATCTGTCAGCAGATGCGACGACGCAGCTGCGCAGCGGACTGATCGATGAAGTGGTGGAGGCAAGCCAGCGATTGAACCGGCTCGTCGGAAACCTGCTGGACATCACGCGGCTCGAATCCGGCCACGTGAAACCGAAGATGGAATGGTGCGACGCGGGCGATTTGATCCAGGTATCGCTTCAGCGAACAGCGCACCAGCTTCGCCAGCATCGCGTCAGTTCAAAGGTGGAAGCCCGCCTGCCGTTGGTTAGGATGGATTTCGTGCTGATGGAACAGGCGCTGAACAACCTGCTGTCGAACGCGGCCGTGCATACGCCCGCGGGAACCGCGATTGAAATCTCCGCCCGCGTCGACGGACCCGAGCTCGTTCTGTCGGTCGCCGACAACGGGCGCGGACTTCCAGCTGAGGGTGCGGAACGCATCTTCGATAAATTCTTTCGCGGACCCGGCGCGCCCACGGGCGGCAGCGGTCTCGGACTTTCCATCGTGAAAGGCTTCGTCGAAGCACAAAGCGGGAAAATCTCAGCGAAGAATCGGGAGCAGGGCGGCGCGGAGTTTGTCATCCGCCTGCCCGTCGGCCAACCTCCACCCGTGGCCGACGAAGCAATCCCTGAATTGCCATGAACGAAAACGCGCCAGCACGATCCAGCGTGGTGCTCGTGATCGATGACGAGATCCAGATTCGCCGTCTGCTGCGGCTCACGCTGGAGGGCGCGGGTTACAAGGTGTTCGATGCCGCGACGGGTCAGGACGGTCTTACCGAGGCAGCGCAGCGTCGGCCCGATGCGGTGATTCTCGATCTCGGCCTGCCGGACATGGACGGTCTGCAAGTGCTGAAGCGCTTGCGCGAATGGAGCCGCGTGCCGGTGCTTGTGCTTTCCGTGCGCGACGGCGAGGAGGATGTCATCGCCGCACTCGACCACGGCGCGGACGATTACCTGGTG
>CAZBIC010000105.1:0-5120 GCA_964491875.1 uncultured Bifidobacterium sp. | reverse complement strand
AGTGGTGGGTTGGCAGGGACTCGAACCCTGGACCAATGCCTTAAAAGGGCACTGCTCTACCAACTGAGCTACCAACCCACACCGAAAGTGGACGGGAACGCTAAGCAAGCATCACTCCCGCTGCAAGATATTATTCGTCCGCCGACGCTCGACACTCGAATAGCGGCGGACAGTCGGGCAAGCTCATACATTTCCGTGGCGTTCCCTATCTGCTCCTAGTTGTTGGGCAGTTGCCCGCTTTATTAGAGATCTGCCCGTTTTGGTTTCAAATCACCGTCCCACGTCGAATAACATCTTGTCCATGCAACGAGCTGTTCGGATACAATCAGTTCAGTCCCCAATCATCCCGGTGGTGGCTGAATTGATTCGCCAGCATCCAGGCACGATTTCGCTCGGACAGGGCGTGGTGGGATACGGCCCGCCTCGTGAGGCCATTGAACAGATTCAACGATTTCTGGCCGACGGAGAGAATCACAAATACAAGCCCGTCATCGGCTGTCCGGAGTTGCTCACGGCATTCGAGCGAAAACTGGCTGCGGAAAATGGTGTGTCCATCGGACCAACCAATCGTCTGGTTATCACGGCGGGGAGCAACATGGGATTCATCAACGCGCTTCTTGCGATCACCGATCCGGGCGATGAGGTGATTCTGCAAACGCCCTATTACTTCAATCACGAAATGGCGATCGCGATGGCGAACTGCCGCCCGGTGTTGGTGCTCACTGACTCGAACTATCAGCTCCAGCTTGAAAAAATCCGCGCTGCGATAACACCACGCACCCGGGCCATCGTCACCGTCTCGCCGAACAATCCGACCGGTGCCGTCTACCCGGAGTCAGCCTTGCGGGAAGTGAACCAACTCTGCCGGGACCAAGGCGTTTACCACATTCACGACGAAGCGTACGAGTATTTCGTGTACGACAATGGCAAACACTTCTCTCCTGGATCCATTGACGGAGCCGCGGGGCATACGATCTCGCTCTTTTCCTTGTCCAAGGCCTACGGGTTCGCCAGTTGGCGAATCGGCGCCATGGTCGTTCCTGAAGTGCTTCTCGAATCCGTGAGGAAGATTCAGGACACGATTCTCATCTGCGCGCCGGTCATCTCTCAATTTGCAGCGATCGGAGCCCTGGAGGCGGGTGCCGCTTATTGCCGTGAAAAACTGCGCGACATCACAGAGATCCGTGACGTGGTTCGCCGCGAACTGTCGTCGCTCGGAGACCGTTGCGAATTGCCGCCGGCGGATGGTGCATTTTATTTCCTCCTGCGAGTTCAGACCGAGCTGCCGCCGATGAGAATTGTGGAACGACTCATCCAAGAGCATCGGGTAGCCGTGATTCCCGGCACCGCGTTCGGGCTTACCGACGGATGTTATCTGCGGGTGGCGTATGGAGCGCTCCAGCGGGAAGTCGCGAAGGAAGGCATCGGGCGGCTGGTGAGTGGATTGAAGAAGATCCTTGGTGAATAGGACTGATGAAGATAAATACAGACGAGGCATGAAGATCTATTGCGTCCAACACGAAATCGCATGGGAGAACCGAGCAGCGAACTTCACAAAGATTGAATCCCTTCTCGCCGCCGCCAAGCCCGAGGCTGGCTCGCTGGTGCTTCTTCCGGAGATGTTCGCCAGCGGATTCAGCATGAACGTCAAAGCGATCCGGGAAGGTCGGGAACGCGAGACGGAACGCTTCCTCGCGGCGGCGTCCAAGAAGTTCGACATCTATTTGCTGGGTGGAATTGTCACGACGAAGACCAATGGCAAGGGCAGCAATCAATCGGTCGTTTTCACGCCGGAAGGTCAGGAACTCGCCCGCTACACCAAGATTCAGCCGTTCACGTTCGGCGGAGAATCGGACTGTTATGATGCCGGCCGCGCTCCTGTGCTGTTCGAGTGGCAGGAATTCAAGGTCGCACCGTTCATTTGCTACGACCTACGTTTCCCGGAGCATTTCCGAACCGCCACCAAGCGCGGCGCACAATTGATCACCGTGATCGCGAACTGGCCCGTGGGCCGCATCCAGCACTGGATAACTCTCCTGCAAGCGCGCGCCATTGAAAATCAGGCGTATGTTGCAGGGGTGAATCGATGCGGGACGGATCCGAAACTGACTTACAACGGACGCAGCCTCATCATCAGTCCGAAGGGAGACATCCTAGCGGATGCTGGCAACGGAGAGACGGTCGTTTGTGCTGACGTGAGTCTGGAAGAACTGAAAGCTTTCCGCCGCGATTTGCCGTTCCTCGCCGACATGCGGTAGCTTCCCGTCGCGGAAAGTTTTCAAAACGGCTCTCGCGCTATGCACCCGCCGCGGCCGGTTCCGATTCGCATTTCCCCTTGCCGCAACCGCAACCCGCATCTTCCTGATCGGAAAAATCGTGGCTGTCCCAATCGGGATCGAGCCCGAGGTCCTTCAGCATCTGGAGATCCTTCTCGACGGACTGATTCAAAGTCGTGAGGTAATTCCCAACCATCAACGCGCTCGCTCCAGCCGTGAACACCATGCTCTGCATGTCGCGCAAGTTCACCGTGCGGCCGCCCGCGATCATGATTTCCTGTCGCGGCAGGATGAAGCGGAAACAGGCGATCGTCTTAAGAATCTCCAGCGGCGGCAGCGGCGGATTGTTCTCAAAAGGCGTCCCCTTGATCGGATTCAGGATGTTGATCGGCACCACATTCGCGCCGATTTCCTTGAGCGAAAAGGCGAGGTCGCAACGATCCTCGCGAGTTTCGCCCATCCCGATGATTCCGCCCGAGCAAATCTTGATGCCGGCCTTCTTGAGGTAGCTGATAGTCTGAACGCGATCCTCGTAGGTATGCGTGGTGCAGTGCTGGGGGAAGAACCGCTTTGAGCTCTCCAGATTGTGGCCGTAGCACTCGAGCCCTGCTTCCTTGAGGCGATTCGCTACTGTTTGACTCTTGATGATCCCGAGCGAGGCATCCGGACGAGTCTTGCCGCTGGCTTTCAGCTCCCGAATCCGATCGCAAACCTCCTCCAACATCGGACCTTCATTGAGGCCCTTCCACGCGGCAACCAACCCGACCGCTGTCACATTGTTGCGATTCGCTTCGTCAGCGGCTTCGAGCACCGGTTCCGGATCGATGAAGCCGTAGCGAGGTGAGCCCGTTTGGTGGAAGGATGATTGCGAGCAGAAGCTGCAGTTCTCTGAACACGCACCGGCCTTCGCATTAACAATGGAACAGAGGTGAATCTTGTTTCCCTTGAAGTGTTCGCGAATCCGATTGGCCCAGGCCATCAGC
This sequence comes from uncultured Bifidobacterium sp., assembly GCA_964491875.1. Taxonomy (GTDB): domain Bacteria; phylum Verrucomicrobiota; class Verrucomicrobiia; order Limisphaerales; family JADJPG01; genus JADJPG01. The sequence goes on along the minus strand of CAZBIC010000105.1, from coordinate 1,861 downwards.
GCAAAAATATCCGAAGCACTCTCAAGATTGAACAATGCCATCGCTTCGTCGCGGGAAATGAAACCGCCGTCCAGGACGCGGCGTCCGAGTTCGTCCAGACGGTCAAGTTTCGTCAGGTCAAGTGATGCGCTCTGCATAGTTGACAGCGTAACGTCGAAGAACTTTGGGAGGCAAGCATCGAGAAAAGCCCTCGTGAACTGGGTGGATGCCCGCGACTTGGCCGCCATCACATCGATCCTCCTGCGCAATAGGTTCGGTGCTTGAGGTTCAACCTTACGGCTTGAAAACCGCTCCCGTGACCACTCGTTGACGCCGGATCCCCCACCAATGACTCTCCGGGCCGGATTACGCCCGCTGGTCGGAATAAAGATTCCCGGCGCCAATGCCGAGAATTAAGCCATGCACAGTAATTATCTGTCAGCGGCTGATTTCGGGACACTCGCGTCATATTCCACTCGCAACCCTGGAGCCCGTGGTGTATAGACCCTCTCGAGTCACCCGTTCATCGAGAAAGATGTATCAAAGTCGTAACGTCGTAACCTTCCCTTCCCTCCCGATGCAACTCAACCCATCCTTCATCCGCAGGATAGTCCCGATCTGGATTTTCCTCTGCCTTCTGCTGCTCGATACGTTCGCAGCGCATGGTGCACAACCTTACGACAACTGCGCCGGAGCCATTCTGATTCCGAACGACCAAGGGTTTCCTTACACAACATTCGACCTCGATGTTTCCCAAGAAACGACCGCGAACGATCCGCCGCTGCCGGCGACTCAAGGATTCGATACCAACATTACGCGCAGTGTTTGGTTCAAATTCACCCCTCAGGACGCCGGTCTCTACACTTTCTCGACTGGACCGGATACAGGAACTCGATTTGCAGACAGCACTATTGCTCTTTACACCTCTCCGTCCGGGCAATGCGGTTCGTTCACTCTGTTCGCGCACAATGAGGATTCAGGATCCCTGCGCGCCAGCATCAGCACCAACCTCACCGCCGGAACAACCTACTTCATCGTCGTCTGGGTTGGTCGCCTGTCCTCTCCGGAGTTCGTTGGTGAAGAAGCCGTGGCCAAAGAATCGCTTGAGCTTCAGCTTCGGGTCAGCAAGCCGGCAGTGCCGGCGAATGACACCTGCGCGGACGCCATCGTCATTCCGTCCAATCTCACCGCCGCTTATCTGAGCCCGCTGATTGACACCACTCTCGCCACCACCACGGCAAACCTGACACCTCCCTGCGTGACCAACTTTGGCTCCGTTGCCTCCCGAGACGTCTGGTTCAAGTTCACTCCCGCCGTCTCCGGAAGCTACATCTTGTCCACGGGATCTGATACCGCTTCAATTCTCGGAAACGACGGCACGCTCATCGATGACACTGCGATCGGAATCTACACGTTGCCCAACGGTTGCGGTCAAACCGCGAATCAATTTGCCTGCAACGACAATGGACTCGGTCGCGCCGTGCTTTCGGCCAATCTCGTGGCTGGCACCACCTACTACATTGTGATCTGGGACAATTCGCCGACCTACGTGCCCGGTGAAACCGCACTCAGGCTTCGTCTATCTCCAGCAACCAAGCCCTTTGCGGAAACCGGACCACTGCTTTCCATCAGTTCCACCGGCGCCGTCTTGGGAGCCACCGTCAATGCCAATGGCCTGCTCTCCCGTTTCTGGTTTGAATGGGGATCAACCACCAGCCTTGGCAGCACGTCGGCCGTGAAGATCCTTTTCGCCGGCGCCTCGACCTTCATCACCAACATCGCAGTGAGCGGATTCCAACCGGACCGGGATTACTATTACGCCGTGGTCGCCACCAACTCCCTCGGTCGCGCGACTGGAAGCACAAACACCTTCCGCTGGAAC
>CAZBIC010000104.1:0-5229 GCA_964491875.1 uncultured Bifidobacterium sp. | reverse complement strand
AAACCGTCATTTTCACCAAATATCGACAATCGCGGCCGCCTCGTCCGTGGCTTGGGCGCCCTCGCGTTGCTGATCGGCGCAGCTTTTGGATTCCAAGTCTCAATCTGGCTGGGGCTCGTGCTCCTCGCCTCGGGCGGATTCGTGCTTTTTGAAGCCCTCCGCGGGTGGTGCGCGCTACGCGCCTGCGGCATCAAGACGAAGCTGTAATTCAATTCGCGATGTATCAATTCCACGACGAGCTCTGGCTGCCGCGGCCGCGGGACGAAGTGTTCCCCTTCTTCGCTGACGCCCGCAATCTCGGCGAAATCACGCCGCCGTGGGTGAAGTTCGAGATTCTCACTCCCGCACCCATCGCGATGCATCCGGGGACCCTGATCGACTATCGCATTCGCGTTCACGGCTTCCCGATTCGCTGGCGCACCGAAATCACGGAATGGAATCCTCCTTTTCACTTCGTCGACGAACAGTTGAGCGGCCCATACTCGAAGTGGCACCACACCCATCGCTTTGAGGAAAAGGACGGCGGCACGCTTTGCATCGATGAAGTCAATTACCGTCCGCATGGCGGGGCGCTAGTTCACCGCCTGTTCGTCCGTCGCGACGTCGAACGCATCTTCTCCTATCGCAGGGAAAAACTCCTCGAACTCTTCCCACCCGGTTCTCCGGAACCCGACCACGCCACTACCGTAGCTCGCTGACTTCCCCTCGGAACGTCACCTTGTTCCAGAGAAATTCAGCCAGAGCAATCGCAGCGTAATCGCAAGAGCGACGCACACAAACACCGGCCGGATGAGGCGGGTCCCCTTTCGAATCACCACTCTCGAGCCCAGTCTCGCTCCGAGCAACTGCCCCATGCCCATGCTGACGCCTGCCAGCAGATGGCAATGTCCGCCAATCAGGAAAACGATCAACGACGCGGCATTGCTCGTGAAGTTCATCAGCTTCGTGTGCGCTGTCGCGCGGGTGAGGTTGAAGCCCAGCCCAATGACAAAGGCCATCGCCCAGAACGTCCCGGTGCCCGGACCAAAGAAACCGTCATAGAAACCCAACCCCAATCCACACAAGGCAAAGAACGGTTCCGGTCGCAAGCGGGCTTGGCGATCCATGTCGCCCAGTCGCGGTTGAAGAATGACGTAGATCGAAATCGCGATCAGCAGCCAGGGAATCACCGCACGCAGCACTGAAGATGGTAGAAAGCTGACGAGAGTCGTTCCGACGATAGCTCCTACGAACGTGTATAGAACACCAAGGCGTGAATTGGACCAGTCGATCATCCCGGCGCGACCGAAATGCCATGCCGCACTCCCGGACCCGAACGTCGCCTGCAGTTTGTTTGTACCCAAAGCGAGTTCAGGCTGGAGCCCGATGTTCAGGAGAATGGGAATGGTGATCAACCCGCCGCCGCCGGCGATGGAGTCGACAAAGCCCGCCGCGAGCCCGGTGGCGAACAGCAACGGATACAGCCAGAGCGCGAGGGGCGAGAAGTCCATTCAAGTTTGTCCGAGGGACTTTGCGCAGACCATTGGTCGAGACAACGACATTGCCATCTTCATTGCAGATCGGTAGTTTTCGCGGCTCTTATGGTCAGACTCGTATTGTTCGACATCGACGGCACTCTCATCCTCAGCGGAGGCGCGGGCGAGAAAGCCTTTGCCCAGGTTTGCGAAACCGAATTTGGCATCCCCAACGGCACGGCGAACCTCAACTTTGCCGGGCGCACGGACACATCGATCATTCGCGAGTTCTTCAACCAGTTCCAGATTGCGCCGTCCCCTGCGAACTTCCAACGTTTTCTCGACCACTACGTCTTTCGCCTCGATTACCTGCTGGGCCAGCTCCGCGGCACGGTGCTTCCCGGAGTCCATGCCATGCTGCGGAATCTCGAGGCCCTTCCTGAACAGCCGCTGCTCGGCTTGCTCACGGGCAACATCCGTCTCGGCGCCCAAATCAAGCTGACCCATTACCATCTCTGGACTTGCTTCCGCACCGGAGCATTTGCGGACGACCACGAAGACCGCAATCAAATCGCCGCCGTCGCGCGGGATCGCGGAAATCAGCTGCTGGGCCGCCAGCTCGACGGTTCAGAGATTCTGGTCATCGGTGACACCCCTCGTGATGTCGAATGCGCGAACGCCATCGGTGCCCGTTCCATCGCAGTGGCCACTGGAAAATTTTCACGCGAAGAACTGCTGCGCGAGAAAGCCAGCTGGACCGTCGAGACGTTGATGGACGTGTCCGTCCGCGAAGTCTGCGCCTAGTGCGAATGCGGCTTGCCTGTGCCGCACATGCCGCACGATTTGGGCTGGCCCGTACAACTTCCCGGCGCAGGAGCCGCCGCTCCACCGGTGGAGGAGGCGAAGGTCGAGAATTTCTTCTCCAGTTTGGACGAGCCGCACTTCGGACACTTGGCGCCTTTCCAATTGCTGGAGCGCACCAGCACTTCCGAATCTTGGCCGCACTTCTCGCAATGAAACTCGTAAATCGGCATGGAGGAATCTTAACGAGATCTTCCGTTTAATCTCAAGAACGAGCTTGGCGGCCAAAATCCTGGACCGTCCTCAAAACACCCGCCAGCGCGAAAAGAAGAGGATGGAAACCACGACGAAGAACGGCAGTAGAATCGGGACGGCGTATTTGAAAAGGTAAGCGAAGAAGCTCGGCGTCTTCACCTTCGCCTGCTCGGATATCGACTTCACCATGAAGTTCGGCCCGTTCCCGATGTAAGTCATCGCCCCGAAGAAAACCGCTCCGAGCGAGATGGCGATCAATTCGTGGTCATGCTGCGCCACAAAGCCCTGCATGTCGGTGGCGGAGTTGAGGCTCAATTGATGCCGCCCCATCGCCGCGGCCAGGAAAGTGAGATACGTCGGTGCATTGTCGAGCACGCCGGAGAGCGCGCCGGTGAGCCAGAAGAACTTCATCTCCGAGTCGAGGCCCAGTTCGCTGGAGTGAATTTCAAGGTAGTCGAGCGCCGGAACCATGGTGGCGAAGATGCCGATGAACAGCCACGCGACTTCCTTGATTGGTGCAAAGTTGAAGTCGTTCGCTTCGTGAATCGGTTTCGGAGTCAGGAAGTATGATCCAAGCGCGGCGCCCACCATCAAGGCTTCGCTCAGCCCGGGCGGATTGCGCAAAAACACCGCGGCGAGAATGACGCCAAGAAAGGCCAGGTTCCGCAGGCCGTCGAACTTCCACGTTTCATGCGCGGTCTCCTTCTCGCGAACCTCCTGGCTGGCGCGGAGGAAATTGCGACGGTCAAAAAAGTAGAAGATCGTGATCAATCCAAGAACCGCCACCAGCCAGGCCTGCCAGCAATGTTCGAGGACCCACCAGAAGGGCACGCCCTTGAGGTAGCCGAGGAACAACGGCGGATCGCCAATTGGCGTGAGACAACCGCCCACGTTGCTCACCACGAAAATGAAGAAGACGATGTGAAACGCCGTGATGCGGTATTTGTTCATCCGAATCCACGGACGAATCATCAGCATCGAGGCGCCGGTGGTTCCGATGAAGTTCGCGAGTACCGCACCAATAAAGAGGAACAGGCAGTTGATGGCCGGGGTAGACTCGCCCTTCACGCGAATGTGAATGCCGCCCGACACGACAAAGAGCGAACCGACCAGCGCGATAAAGCTGACGTATTCGTGGGCGACGTGCAGCATACGGCCGCTGTTCTTCAAGAAGCCCACGTAGTAGGCGACGGTGATCAATCCCAACGCCACCGCCACCTTCGGATAGTGATGTTCCCACCAGTGTTTGTTGATGAACGGCATCACCGCAATGGAGAGCAACAACACCGCAAACGGGATGATCATCAGCGGATTCGGATCCACGCTACCCGCCGCGGCGAGAAACAGTTGAGATGTCCAAGAGTCGAACATGGGCGGGAGGATAGAAGGCGGGCCATCGATGAAACAAGCGACAACGATGGGGCGGACGTGATACTTCCCCAATCGCATTGGGCATTGAGTCCCACGCCGGAACTCCACTATCGTGAGAACGTGATTGCGTTACTTGATTACGGGTCCGGCAACCTGCGCAGCGTGGAAAAGGCTCTCCGCAAAGTGGGAGCTGACGTTCACGTCACAACGCGCGCGGACGGCATGAAGGACGCACGCGGCATCGTTCTTCCCGGCGTCGGCGCGTTCGATGACTGCATCACCGCCATGCAACGACAGGAACTGCTGGCCGGAGTTCGCGATTTCATATCGTCGGGCCGCCCATTTCTCGGAATCTGCGTCGGATACCAGGCGCTCTTCGAGAAAAGCGAGGAGTTCAACAGCTGCGCGGCTGGCATTGGAGTGTTTCGAGGCAAGGTGGTTCGCTTCCCCAAGGTCGAAGGACTCAAGGTTCCGCAGATCGGCTGGAACCAGATTGAGTTCACGCAGCCGGATTGTCCCCTGCTCCGCGGCATCAAGAACGGAAGCTACGTCTACTTCGTCCACAGCTTCTTTCCCCAACCCGAGGACGCCAGCATCGTCGCGACCCGCACGAATTACGGCGGGAACTTCGCGTCGGCCGTGTGGAAGGACAATGTGTTCGCCACCCAGTTTCATCCAGAGAAGAGCCAGGAGGTAGGATTGAAGCTGCTGCAGAACTTCGTTGAATTGGCGGAACACGGCCAGAACTGACGAACGCCGCCGGTCAAAAAGTCCGGCGCCCTCAGAGCTCGTCTTCGCGATCCGAATAAAACAGCCGGTGCGCCCGGTCATACTCGGCATCCGGCACAAACACTTTCGCCAGCCGGTTCAAGTCGCCGTCGTCTGGCTGGGAAGGATCTTCAAATTCCTGCGAGGCCAAAATCCCGTGCTTCTCCAGCATCACCACCAGCATTTCGGTATTCACCACCGGCCCCGTGTAAAACAGCTTCATCAGTCCTTCCAACGTAGCTAAGCACTCCCGAACCGGCGATCGAAATGAAGAAACGTTGCGTTCGCCGTTGCGATTCCGCGCGAGGCTTCACATCTTGAGCAAGCGTGAAAGATTCGTCTCCAACTCCCCGAGGACGCGGCGCGGCTGGCAATCCCGCCAACCGCTTCGAGGCGATCCAGCTGGAGCGGGATGAAGATTGGAATCCCGCGGAGGATCCGGCACCGGGAACACGCTTCTTCCGCGACGCCTCGCAGACCATCATCAATTACAACGACAGTCCTGACATTGGATTCGACGCAAGCATCAATCCCTATCGCGGCTGCGAGCACGGCTGCATCTATTGCTACGCGCGCCCGA
>CAZBIC010000103.1:0-5372 GCA_964491875.1 uncultured Bifidobacterium sp. | reverse complement strand
GGTTCCTGCACAGCGGCGTGCATCCGAATCCCATCGAGGCGGATGTCCACGACAGCGCTGCGGCGTATCGCGCCGGCCAGTGTGACGCGGTGATTGCCTTCGGCGGCGGCAGCGCGCTCGACGTTGGAAAAGCGGCACGGCTGTTGATCAAACGACCCGACCTCAAGATTGCCGAGTTTCGTTACGAGGACGACTGGAGTGGGTTGCCGCCGCTGATTGCCATCCCAACGACCGCGGGCACAGGCAGCGAAGTCGGTCGCAGTTCGGTCGTGACCATCACCGCGACCAAACGTAAAGCCGTTTTGTTTCATCCCGAGCTGCTCGCGAAGCTCGTCATCCTCGACGGTGAACTGACCCGCGGCCTGCCGCCGAAGCTCACTGCCGCGACGGGTCTCGATGCTTTGACACACTGCATCGAGTCGTTCACATCGCCGAACTTTCATCCGCTCTGCGATGGTATTGCGCTTGAAGGAATTCACCTGATCGTCGAGGCGCTGCCGCGTGCGGTTCGTAACGGCAACGATCTCGATGCTCGCGGCAAGATGCTCGTGGCGGCCGCGATGGGCGCGATTGCGTTCCAGAAAGATCTGGGCGCGACGCATTCGCTGGCTCATCCGCTCTCGACGTTGTGCGGATTGCACCACGGCATGGCCAACGCGCTCTGCCTGCCGGCGGTGATGAAGTTCAACGCGCAACGCAAGCCCGGGCTATATCGCCGCGTGGGCGTGGCCTGCGGGCTGGATGTCGTCAAATGCAGCGATGCCGAGGCGGACGCGCGCACGATTGAGTTCATCGAGAAGTTGACCGCGGAGGTGGGATTGGGGCAGAAGCTCCGCGATTATGGCGTGACGGAGTCGCATATCGATCCGCTCGCCGAACAGGCGATTCTCGACGGTTGCCACGCGACGAATCCCGTGCCGGTGACCAAGGAAGATTTGAAGGCGCTGTATCGGGCGGCGCTGTGAGCGAAGGCTTTTCTCTCTGTATTCTATGAACCTGCAAACGCTGAAAATAAAGATCCGCAAGGGCGAGATTGATACTGTCATCACGGTGTTCCCGGATGTGTTCGGGCGGCTCGTCGGCAAGCGGTTCATCGGAAAGTTCTTCGCCGAGAATGTCGCCGGTCACGGCACCCACGGCTGCAATTATCTCCTGACGGTGAACATGGAGATGGATCCGCAGGATGGTTTTCAACTCGCGAATTGGGAGAAGGGCTTCGGCGATTTCGAGATGCGCCCGGATGAAACGACGATTCGCCCGCTGCCGTGGCAACCCGCGACGGCGTTGGTGATTTGCGATCTGCGCCATCACGATGGTTCGCTGGTGGCTGAATCGCCCCGCTCGGTCTTGCGGCGGCAGTTGGAGGTGATGGCGAAGAAGAAACTGACGTGCTACACGGCGAGCGAGTTGGAGTTCTTCCTCTTCAACCAGTCGTATCACGACGCGTTCAAGTCGGATTACCGGAACCTGATTCCTTCGAGCGATTACCGCATCGATTATCACACGATGCAGCCGACTCAGGACGAAGCGATCTTCCGCTCCGTGCGCAACTGGATGACCGAGGCGCGCATTCCCGTTGAGTCGAGCAAGGGCGAATGGGGTCGCGGCCAGCATGAAGTGAATTTCGTTTATGACCAGCCGCTGCCGATGGCGGACATGCACGTTGTCTTCAAGCAAGGCATGAAGGAAATCGCGACACAGCACGGCAAGTGCGTGACGTTCATGCCGAAGCCGTGGGCGGCAGAAGTGGGCAGCAGCTGCCACATTCACATCAGCCTCTGGCGCGAGGGAAAGAACGCGTTCTGGGATGCGAAGACGGGCGAGGGCTCGCCGTTGTTCCGGCATTTCCTCGGCGGCTTGATGAAGTATTCGCCGGAGCTTTGTTACTGTTACGCGCCATCAATCAATTCGTACAAGCGTTACCAGTCGGCGAGCTGGGCGCCGACGAAGATGGCGTGGTCGCATGACAATCGCACGGTCGGCTTCCGGGTGGTGGGTCATGGGAATTCGTTCCGCATTGAGAACCGGATGCCGGGCGCGGACGCGAATCCGTACCTTGCCTTTGCGGCGATGATGGCTGCGGGCATGGCGGGCGTGGAGGAGAAGCTGGATTGCGGGAAGGATTATCGCGGCAACGCTTACGTGGACGCGAAACTGAAGTCGCTGCCGAAATCACTGAGCGAAGCGGCGGAGTTGTTCGCGGCAAGCAAACTTGCGCGCTCGGCCTTCGGGGATGCGGTGGTGGATTTCTACACGCACACGGCGCGGCTCGAAGCGCAGGCGTTCAACGATGCGGTGACGGACTGGGAGCGCGCGCGGTATTTCGAGCGGATTTAGGTTCCTGATTTCCTCAGGCTGACTAAACCCGTTTTGGCGGCATCGCATTCCACTTCGGCACCATCACGAGGCCGGCGAAGATCGTCGCGACGGAGAGGATGGCAAAGATGTTGTCCCAGCCCCACGCAAGGGGAACGATTCCAGGTAACGCGGCACCGAGGATTTGTCCCGCAGAACCGCAGCCGTTGATGACGCCGGCGGAGGTTGCGGCGCCGCGTTGAGTGCCGAAGTCCACGGCGGCGGTGGCGTTGACGAGCGAATCGGCGGCGTAGGTGAAGAATCCCATCACGGCGAAACAACTGCCGATGATCCAGTAGTCCGCCGGGAGCTTGTGGAAAAAGAAGATCAGGATACCGAGGCTGATCAGGCTGATGACGGCGACAGGCATGCGTCGGGAGCCGAAGAACTTGTCGGAAACCCAGCCGCCGGCGAGCGCGCCGAGCGGTCCTCCGAGTTCGAAGGCGGATCCGACCAACGCCGACGCGGCCATTCCGGTGCCGAGCTTTTCGTGCATGTACTGCGGTCCCCAGAACATGAAGAGATAGCGCGCGGGTTTGAGGCAAAAGTAAACGAGGCAGAGCATCATCACGACGGGATGCGTGATGACGCCGACAATTTCCTGCCAGGAGGTTTTGGTGGGTTCGGCTGGGGCGGTGGAGTCTGCGGAGTTCGAAGAGGAGCGGGCGTCCGGCGTCGGCACTTCACCGTGATACTGCTCGATGGGCGGCAGCCCGACGTCTTCCGGTCGGTTGCGTTGGAAGAGGAGGAAGAGAATCCAGACGATCATCAGTGCGGCGGCGGGCGCCCAGAATGCCCATTGCCAGCCGAATTGCTCGCCCATGCGGCCGGCGAAAATCGTGGAGACGAATCCTCCGAGCGAGTAGTTCGTGCACCACAGGCCGAGGACGAGTCCGCGTTCTCGCTGGGAAAAAAAGCAACTGACGTTTTTCATCAGCGGCCCCCAGCCGGTGGCTTGAACGAGGCCCTGGATCGAGAATAGGATTCCGAACATCACCGCCGTCTTGGAGAAGCCCATGGCGGCCCCGGCGAGGATGGACAGGAACATGCCAATGAGAATGACGCGACGTGTGCCGACCCGATCGCCGCCCACTCCGAAGATGAACTGCCCGAGCATGTAGGCGACGTTGTACGCAGTGTCGATGGCCGCCATCTGGCCTTTGCTGAGACCGACTTCGGTTCCCGGCCCGAGGGCGACCTTGGCGGCGGAAAATCCTTTTCGCGTGAGGTAAAACCCGGCGTAGGCGAGCCAGGTGATGCCAAAAGTTTGCCAGCGCCAGCGTTCGTATTTCGGGTCGCGTGCGACCGGCTTGGGATAGTTGTTCATGCGAGGATGATCGTCGAATGCCCGTACCGCGGCGGTGCCCGATCTGGATGGCGCGCGGCTGGCGGGGACACTACTGGCATGCGCGGCTGGATGGCAACTGAAGGTTGCCATTTCGAATGAAAGGAATGATGACAATAGGCGCATATTGGCTGGGATTCGGCTGATTCCAGCCGGTCCGTCACGCCTTTGTTACTTTGCCCGGTTCTCTGGAACGGTATACTCGTCACGAATTTGAAAACGAATGCTGCTGGGGGCGGTGAATTTCCGCCGGATCATTTTATCAACCGCGAGCTGAGCTGGCTGGAGTTCAACCAGCGCGTGCTCGGGGAAGCCTTGGAGCCGAAGAATCCGTTGCTGGAACGCGTGAAGTTTTTCTGCATTGCGAGCTCGAATCTCGACGAGTTTTTTGAGGTTCGTGTCGCGGGCATCAAACAGCAGATGGAAAGCGACGTGGTCGAACGCAGCGTGGACGGATTGACCGCTACGGAAACGTTTCACGCGGTTAAGAAACGCGTGCGCAAAATGGTGGAGGATCAATATCGCTGCTGGCGCGAGGAGCTGCGACCGGCGCTGGCGAAGCACGGCATTCGTTTCCTCGCGATGGGAGAGCTGGATAAATCTGACGCAGCGTGGCTGGAGAGTTTTTATCGGGCAGAGGTGCGACCCGTCCTCACGCCGCTGGCGATTGATCCGGCCCATCCGTTCCCGCAGCTGCTCAACAAGTCGCTGAACATGATTGTCCAGCTGGAGATGAGCACGGCGGGCCAGCCGTTGCGACACATGGCGGTGGTGCAGGTGCCGCGCGTTCTGCCACGGTTGGTGAAGCTGCCACGCGACGACGAGCGCCGGGAGTATGTGTTCCTGGCGCAGCTGATTGGACATTTCCTCGGCGATTTGTTTCCGGGCACGACCATTCTTGGCTATTGGCAGTTCCGGATTACGCGCAACAGCGAGCTCTACATCGATGAAGAGGAGGTGGCGAACTTGCTCAAGGCGGTCGAGAACGAGCTGCACAACCGGCGCAAGGGCGACGCCGTGCGGTTGGAAGTGGAGATCGATTGCCCGCAGCCGATCCGGAGCGCGTTGTTGAGCACGTTCCGCCTGAGCGAGGACGATCTTTACGTCATCGACGGTCCGTTGAATCCGCCGCGATTGATGGCGGTGTACGAAGGCGATCATTCCCCCGAGCTGCGCGATCCGCCGTTCGTGGCGCCGGTGACGCCGATTCTCAAGGAACAGCCGGACTTGTTTGCCATCATTCGCGAGCGCGACGTGCTGATGCATCATCCTTACGACAGCTTTAGTTCAGTCGTAGATTTTCTGGTGAAGGCTTCGGAGGATCCGCGGGTTCTGGCCATCAAACAGACGATGTATCGAACCGGAGGTGATACCCAGATTGTCGGGGCGTTGATGAACGCGGTGAAGAATGGCAAACAGGTCACGGCGGTGGTCGAGCTGCGCGCGCGGTTCGACGAGGCGAACAACATTCTTTGGGCGCGGCAACTGGAGGAGGCGGGTGTGCACGTGGTGTATGGACTCGTCGGCTACAAGATTCACGCGAAGATGTGCCTTGTCGTTCGCCGAGACGACGACGGAATCCGCCGCTACCTCCATCTCGGAACGGGCAATGACAATCCGCACACCGCGAGGCTGTACACGGACATTGGTTTGCTGACGGCTCGTCCGGATT
>CAZBIC010000102.1:0-6153 GCA_964491875.1 uncultured Bifidobacterium sp. | reverse complement strand
TGGTGACATGATGCCGCCCCTGTGGTGGCGCTCTGGAGAGAGACTCGTTGACAAACGGGAATTTGCAAAGAGATAGTTTTTCCCACGCCCGCTGCTCGTGACGGAGCCCGCTCGGAACCGCTACTGCAGCGGATGGAGTCGCCGCCGGACCGAGTGACTCCCGGCAACTCCCCGGTGTGCCGCCTGAAATAAATCGCAACTTGCATGGAAGCATTGATTGAACTGCTCTCGCAGCACTGGCCCGGCGTGCTCTTTCGTCAGAAGCCTGATCTCACCTTTGCCACCGCCACGCCGTACCTCGCTGAAGTAACTGGCTGTTCCATCGACGAATGGAGGAATCAATCCGGCCTGTTCTGGAGAGTCGTTCACGAACTGGATGTTGACCTCGTCCAGCAGCACCTCGACGACGTCGCTGCGTCTGGGGAAGGACGTTCCTGTTCCTTTCGCTTGCGACACAAAGGGACCGGGCGAATCGCCTACATCTCCGAGTTTCGCCGGGCGAGCCGCGATTCGTCCGGACAAGTGACCGGTTACGAAGGCTTCTGGATGAACATCACCCAGCAAGCCCTCGCGGAACGTCGCCTCGCCACTGCCGCTTGGAAGGAAACGCTGGGCTTGCTGACACTCGGATTGTCCCACGACTTCAACAACCTGCTCGCGGGCATCATGGGCCTCAGCGAGGCTTATCTCAGCCAGATCGAACCCAACCATCCCTTCCGCGAGGGCCTGCAACTCGTCCACAAGAACTCGCAGCAGGCCGCGCAATTGATCCGACGCATCGCCCAACTGCACCGCGGTAGAACAGGAACACGCGGCTATCACGACCTCAACAATCTGGTGAAGGAAGGCGCGGAACTCATCGGCAAGGTGATTCCAAAGCGGATCGAAGTCGCATCCAATCTCGCGTCAGAGCAACTGCCTCTTTACATCGACCCGGTCGAATTCCAGCAGACGATCATCAACCTCGCCCTCAACGCCGCCGAGGCGATGCCCGAGCAGGGACGAATCGTCCTGCGCACGTTTGCCGCCGAGAATGCGCCGGAGACGGGACAGCTTATCGGAATCACACCGCGCCCGCCTGTCGCCTGTTTCGAAATCACCGACACGGGCGCTGGCATCAAGCCACAGCATCTCCCCTTCATCTTCGATCCGTTCTTCACCACGAAACCAATGAACCGCGGCTCGGGTCTCGGGCTCTACAACGTCCGGCTGTTCGCGGAGAAACACGGAAGCCGCATCGCCGTCGAAACCCAGGAAGGTCAGGGCACGACCTTTCGCATCTGGTTTCCGGTCGCCGACTTCACCGAGGCGGATGAAGCGATGGAAACGTCCAACCGACGCCGTCGTTCCCTACTGCTCGCCGGCTCTCCGGGTGGATTGCGAGATTCGACAGCGGAGTTCCTGCGTGTTCACAACTATCACGTCGTCGATTCAGACCGCGCCGCCGAGGACCTGCTGCAATCCAGTGATTACCAGTTCGACGGCGTCTTCATCCTCGCCGAACCCAAAAGTTCGCTTGCCGACCAACTCGCGCGGTTTATTCGCGCGCGGAAACTCCCGGTGAAGATCATCCTGAAAACGGCCGGCAGCGATCCTGACGAGCTGGACTCAGATTTGATCGCACGCTGCGATTTGCTGATCACCCCGGACCTTTCCGAAGATCATCTGCTCGACAAGCTGGCCGCCACCTTCGACCTGCGGAGTTCATTGTGAGCTCCCCACCGCGCGGCCCCGGCTCGGAAACACCGCCGCAGATTCTTGTCGTCGACGATGAAGAGATCGTCCTTGTCGCCCTCCGCGATTCGCTCCGACAGATGGGGCACAACGTCGAAACCGCGTTGACCGTCGCCGAAGGCTTAAATCGACTTCGGCAGCAATCTTATGCCGTGGTGTTTACCGACCATCAAATGCCACAACTGACCGGGCTCGAGTTCCTCGCGCAAGTCCGGGAAATTCAGCCAGACGCCAGCCGAATCCTCATCACTGCGGTCCTGAATCTCGGCACGGTGATTGACGCCATCAATCGCGCGGAAGTCTTGCGCTTCCTCATCAAGCCCTGGCGCCGAGAGGATTTGAAAGAAACCGTCAACGCCGCCGTCAAGCGACACGCCGAGATTCAACGCGACCGTCGGGAACTGGCAACCGCGCGCCAGACCATCGCCACACTGACCGAGGAAATCGCCCGGCTGAAGAGTCATTGAAGTTAGTCTACGATCGATCCGCGTCGAAATTCGTCCTTTCCTCAAACCACACTTCCGGCTACTAACAACCCGATGCCGATTGAGAAAATCATCGTATTAGAGGACGATTTAATCGTCCGGAAGAGTCTCGAACAGCAGCTCCGCTACCGCCGTTACGACGTCGCCTCAGCGAGCAACATCGCCGCCGCCCAGGAACTCCTCGCGAAGGACAACTTCGATCTGATGATCGTGGATGTGAAGCTGCCCGATGGCGACGGCACCGAATTTCTCAAGTCCCTCCAGACGCGTCCCACGAAGCCGCTCGTGGTCATGATCTCCGGCTTCGGCACGGTGGACCTCGCGGTGGAGTGCATGAGCAACGGAGCGTTCACGTTCCTCACCAAGCCGTTTTCGCCCGAACAGCTGGCCGTCACATTGAAGAAGGCCGAAGAGCACACCCAATTGCTCAAGGTCAACCAATACCTCAGCCATGCGGAAGACGAAGAATCAGGATACGAACTTCTCGGTCAGAGCCAGGTGATGGAGCAGCTCCGGCAGCTGATTCGCAAGGTGGCTCGGACACAGGCGACCGTTTTGATTCAGGGCGAAAGCGGCACCGGTAAAGAACTAGTGGCACGCGCCCTCTACCGCCAAAGCCCGCGCGCCAGCGCGCCCTTCATCAAACTCAATTGCGCGGCGATTCCAGAGAACCTGATCGAGAGCGAATTCTTCGGCCACGAGAAAGGCGCCTTTACTGGAGCCATCAACAAGCGCGAAGGCCGCTTCGAGCTCGCGCATTCAGGGACCATCCTTCTCGATGAGATCAGCGAGATTTCACCGACCGTTCAGGCGAAACTCCTCCGCGTCCTGCAAGAGCGAGAATTCGAACGCGTCGGCGGCAACCGGACCATCAAGGTCGATGTGCGCGTCATCGCCACGACGAACCGGCGCCTCGAGGAAAGCGTGGAGCGCAAAGAATTCCGGCAGGATCTCTATTTCCGTCTGAACGTTGTGCCGGTGGTTATTGCCCCGCTGCGCGAACGCAAGGAGGACATCACGATTTTGTCCGACCAGTTCCGGCAACGATTCACCCGCAAACACGGAATCGAAGTCCACAGCATCAGCAAGGCTTGCCTCGAAGCGTTGATGGATCACTCGTGGCCGGGAAACGTTCGCGAGCTGCAAAACGTCATCGAGCGCGCCGTGATTCTTTGCAGCGATGGCGGCCAGCTCGAACCTGCCCACCTTGGCATCGGAAAATCAGAGCGGTCCACGACCAACGAGACGGTCGCCAGCGAGGTGTCTGTTCCTTCCTCGTCGAACAACGGACAGTTTCTCACGCTCAGTGAACTGGAGAAGCACCACATCCTCGCCGCGCTCAAGCAGTGCAAAGGCAACCGCACTCACGCCGCCAAACTGCTTTCGATCAGCATTCGCACCCTGCGTAACAAACTGAACGAATACAATTTCAAGGGTGGCAACGAATCTGGCAGCTCAGAGGACGCGGCGGCGTAAGGACTGATCGCGAGCTGTTGATCGCGTTCTACATTTCCTATCCTTCCGAAACAAATCGCCGAGTCCCGATTTCTTCCTTCTCCGGGCGAACCCTCTTTATCGGGGTTACCTCGACTCGCTGGAGGATGTTTCTGAGGCAGTGTCCAAGTATTTAGCCTGACGCGAGAACTCCAAAGTGTCCACGCTGGCGACACTCCACGCCCGCGGTGTCCCGCATCCAGCCGACCTCCTTCCGGAGTTGTCTTGTAACGGTACAATTTCCAAAAAACTTGTCCTCCGACCTCGCCTCTCGTCCAAAAAAGTGAGATCGGCGATGACATCAAGTTCATCGGCCATTCCCGCTACAATCCGCCCGTCCTGCCTTGGTTTTGTACGCCACAGAACCGGCCAATTCTCAATGGGACAGACCAGATTTCGTACGCTGGCAGACCAGTTGCTAGAACTCGTTCCGGTTAATCTATGAATGAGCCATCTGTCATGACATGCAACGCCTGCCTCGCGAACCTGCATTTCGTGACGAATGGGCAGAAGCACGAACTATGATTACTGAAACCCAATCGTGTGCGGGCAGGCGGACGCGTGGACGCCGCAGAATTAAAACGGGCGCCAAGCGCAACGATTCCTGGCCCAGCGCCAGTAGGATGCGCCCCGGCAGCGCTCTCGAAAGCGAGATGGTGGAAAAGTATGTTCCGCTCGTTCGCAACGTTGTCGGCCGGCTGGCCATGACCCTGCCTCCGCATGTCGACAGCGAGGATCTTTACAGCGCTGGACTGACGGGGCTCTTGAATGCCGTCCGCCAGTACAATCCCTCCGCCGGAACTTCATTCGAGACTTATGCGCGACTGCGCATCCGCGGCGCGATCCTCGATGAACTGCGACGCATGGACTGGGTTCCCCGCTCGGTTCACACCAAGGCCCGCCGGGTCCAGGGCGTGATGAACGAGATCGAGCAGAAGAAGGGACGCATCGCGACCGAGCAGGAGATGGCTGCGGCTTTGAAGATTTCCGTGCCAGAATACCGGGAGTGGCTGGAAGAGATTCGGCCGGCCACGTTCGTCTGCCTTGATGCTGCCTTCAGCAACGATCACGACGATTCGAGTTCGCAATACGACAGCATGGCGGACCAGCGGCAGGAAGATCCCATGGACGGCACCGCCCGCCGGGAAGTGGCACGCGTCATTTCTGATCGCCTGCAGGAGCTCCCCGAAATGCAACGGAAGGTGCTCGCACTTTATTACTTTGAAGACATGCGACTGCGGGAAATCGCGGAAGCCTTTGGGTTGACGGAATCGCGGATCTGCCAGATTCACGCCCAGGGAATTCTCTCGATCAAATCCTTCCTGCTCAAATACGACCCCGACTTTGCCTGAGGAAATGACATATCGCGCAGGAGGATCCTGCCGCCGGAAGTTCTGCGTGGAAATCCCGATACAGAATGCCACCGGCGATTTGACGGCCCACCCGCGAATGATTGAGGGTGAGCTGTCGCCGTCACGGACAAGAACAGGTGCCGCCATGGAAATTGTCACCGCGCAGGACTATCGCGCGTCTGGCAAGGCGGTTCACCACACCACGAAGTCATGGATTGATGACACCGATACTCGAACAAGTCATTGAAGCGCTCCGCGAAGAGTTACAGCAATACGGCGAGATGCTCGCGCTGTTGGAGACTCAGCAGGGAAACCTGAGCGTCGGCGATTTCGATTCGTTCTCCCACACCTGCAGAGCTCTGGATTCGCATCGCGGCATCCTGGCAACCTCGCGGACCCACCGGGAAAACCTCCAACGACAACTCGCTTGGACTCTCGGCCAGCCAGAGTCCGAAACGTTCCAGAATCTCTTACCTCTGATCCCGGAGAACTATCGCCCCCTGATGCGGGCCCTGGTCCGGGAGATCAACGAACTCATCGAACACGTCCGAGTTCGACTTCAGTTCAATCACACCCTGCTCCGCCGATCCCTTGAATCGACGGAAGCAATGCTGCACATCATTTCCTCGCAAGCCAACTCGGCCCTGCTTGCTGAGGAACGGAATTCGTCAGGCGCCGAGTCATCTCCGTGCACGGTCTCTGCCGCCATCGTGTAACTTACTAGGCATATACTCATGCTGATCCTATCCCGCAAGCTCAACGAAAGCATCGTTATCGATGGCCGCATCATCGTGAAGATCCTTCGCATCGAACGCGACACCGTGAAGATCGGAATTCAGGCACCGACGGAACTGCCCGTGCACCGCCAAGAAGTCTACGATATGATTCAACGCAACAAGCAGGCCTCTTTGAATGCCGGGACGGAAGTGGTGCCGAAGTCGCCAGCCGCCCAGGTCACACCCCTCGTCCCGAAAGACAAACCTCAACCACCACCGCCAAATCGAGGTCCGGCCAGCCCGGGAAATTCTACGCCAGGCACCGGAAAGTAGACTTCGCGAGTGACGAATTCGCCGGAGGGAACTCGGGTG
>CAZBIC010000101.1:0-7756 GCA_964491875.1 uncultured Bifidobacterium sp. | reverse complement strand
CCGCGTAATGTCCAAAAACTCGGACGAGGCGAGATCACGCGGCATCTCGGCAGTAATAGTTGAGCAGGCCACCGATTCTCTTGCGGGAACGGATGGTGCCGCTTTCTGGGAATTCGGGGAATTCTGGTTGAATGATTTTGTTCTGCAGACCTTGGTGGTTTCTTTCTGAGTGATTATGCACCGCGAACTCAGCAACAGCGTGACGTAACGAAGATTTTCCGAAGAAGATCATTCGCTCGACGCAGGATTCTTTGGGGCTGCGAACGAACCTTTCCGCGAAAGCGTTCAGATTGGGACTTCGCGCGGGGAGCCGTAATGGCTCGACTCCGCCACTCTTGAGGATCTCTCGGAATGGGTCGGTGAAAAGGGTGGAACGGTCGTGAATCAAAAAGCGCATTCCAAGCAAGAAGCCATCAGACGCGGCGGTGAGATTGCGCGCCATCTGGATCATCCACGTTCCGCAGGGCTCGGGTACGATTCCAGCAAAGTGGACTTTTCGCTTCATCAAGCGCATGACGAAGAGCACACGATCCCTCACCAGTCCGAGAGGCGTCCACACTTCGGCGGTGAAGAAATCTGTCGCCGCGATCGTGCCGCGCCCGACCTCGTGTTGCAGATTGGCCAGGGCGCCCTGGATCCGCGTGTAGCCCCAGGACCGATTTTCGAGGGCCATTTGGAGAACTAGCTCTCGAATGTCGACTTTGATCGGCGGGCGTCCGGGCTGTGCGCTTCTTGCTCGAGTCGTATTTGTTGGCGATCAAATGCCGGTGCCAGGCCAGCAAAGAATCGGGGGTAACAATTCTGGCAAAGAGGGCGAGGCGTTTTCGCCCGATCGGTTTGCCCTTGGCCGCGAGACGACAGCGTTGATCGTCGGTGAAGCAGGGGCGCCTGCCCAATTGCTCCTGAAAAACTCGGATTTCCTCCTGGAGGTATTCGATGACGAGTTGCTGACGGCGATTCATCCAGCCAGCGAAGCACGTGGGCAGGAAGGGCAGGGGATTCATGCTGTGAACTTCGATTCTACGCGGTCTGGTGGCGAGCATTTCTTCAGAAACCGCTGAACGCAATTGGTCGCTCAGCCGCAGAATAGCAAAGTATTACAGTTGTTCGAGTTTTTGGACACTATGGGACTCGAAAATCTTTGAACTCTTTCGTCGCCGGCAGAGGAAGTGCAGCGCGCTGGATTTTCTGAATTGAGCCTCTCACTGTGTAAGCCCCGGACGTTTCCGTCGCCGATGGCTGAGTCCCACCCTGAGGAGCGACCTGATGGGTCATCGCGCCACCTGTCTGACGCACGCCACCGTCCACCAGCTTCTGGAGGGCATGCACCGATTCCTTGACCGATTCGGCCTGACTGTTGAGCTCCTCGGCGGCACTGGCGCACTCCTCGGCACTGGCTGCGTTGCTCTGAGTAACCTTGTCCATTTGCGTTACCGCCGAATTCACTTCGCTAACACCTTGCGCTTGTTCATGGGACGCCGCGGCAATTTCGGCCACATACTGATCCACTTCCCGAGTCTTGATGACAATTTGTTCGAAGCTCTGTGCCACTTTGATGCTGATTTGCACGCCTCGTTCGCTCTTGGTGATGGCATCCTCGATCTTCTCGGCCGTGGCTTTCGCGCTCGCGGCGCTGCGCTGGGCCAGGCTTCGCACCTCGTCAGCGACCACCGCAAAGCCAGCGCCGGCCTCGCCCGCGCGGGCGGCCTCAACTGCAGCGTTGAGGGCAAGAATGTTTGTTTGAAAGGCGATCTCGTCGATGTCTTTGACAATCTTGGCGACTTCGCTGCCGGAGTTCTTGATCTCGCTCATGGCGGCTTTCATCTCCTCCATGTCGCCGCTGCCCACATCGGCGGCAGTGCGAGTTTCGGCCGCAATGCTCTTGGCTTTCCCGGCGGCTTCAGCGTTGCGTTTGACCATGCTGGTCATCTCTTCGAGCGAAGCACTGGTTTCCTCCAAAGATGCGGCCTGCTCGCTGGCGCCCTCGGCCAGTTGTTGGCTCGCGGAAGCGACCTGAGTGGCGGCAGCAGCCACCTGATCTGAGCCACTACCAAGGCTTGAGGCAACGGTTCGCAGCAATCGCGTGGTGCTGATGATGATAAATCCGGCGAAAAGGATGCCCGACACCAATGCGATACTCACGCCAATCCACAGACCACGATTGGCCTGGGCAGATGCCTGTGTAATTCCCTCTCCAGCTGATCTGCCGTTGCGTTGATTATACTGGACGAGATCGTTGATGTTCTGCGCGAGCTCGTCATAGGCCGGTTGCAGGGTGGATATCACTGCCGCCCTGGCTTCCCCACTTTTGGATTCATCACTTAGGGCGAGTATCCCTTTGAAGGCCGCCACATAGGCGGCGCGGGCGGCAATGGCTTTCGCAAAGAGCTGCCGATCCTCATCGGAGGTAATGGTCTTCTCATACTGGTTGGTCAGGTCGTTGATCACGAGGACATTGGTTTGAATGAGATCGTTGAGTTTCTTCCGGGCTTCCTTGTCGTCGGTCTGCATCAGGCGCAAGGTAAGAATGTAGTTCGCCGAAACCCGGCCGTTGATGTCGCCGATGGTCGCGATGCCAGGAAGACAATCTACCACGATGGTCTCCTTGAACCGATCAATGTTGTGGAGTTGTTTGAACGTGTACAACCCAAGCCCCACAATTAGCGTGAGCAAAAAGACGGAGTTGCCGGTGATACTCTTTCCGATCGTCCAGTTTTTCATAAATATCCCGCGTCGATGCGACGTTTTTCACCCACGAGATAAAGGCGCACTTGTTTGCGCGTCGGCTTCCCGGGGAATTGCTCAATGTGCAATACTGTCGTCGTTTACAATCAGGTCGATGCTCAGGAGGGCGATGACAAGATCCTCCTGTTTGGCTGTGCCGAGAATGCAGGTTCGTTCGGTGACTTCGGCAGGGTTCAGCAGGAATTGGATGCGCAGATCAAGGATGGGAATGATTATCTCGAGAACGTTAAGAACTCCCTTCCAGCGCACTGCCAGCAGAGGCGCTGCAGTGCCGGCGGTATGGCGGATGATCTCGCGTGCCTGCAAGACCGAGATTCCGTAGATCTCACCGCCAACACTGAAGCTGAGATATTTACCGAGCGATAAGGCGCCGGCGGCGACTGCGGGAGCTGCCTGAGCAATCATAAGAGTAGTCATGCATCTGCTGCAAATGATGAACTGTTTGTTGTATCGGGCATTCGCAAGAAATGTTTAGTCAGAGCAATTACATCAGATCTTTGATGGAGTTATCCTTTCCCTCAGAAGGCGCCAGTCACTGGAAATCCCTCGCGACGGCTTGAGCCGTCAAGGTCTTTTACGGGAGCAGTTGTTCAGGCGCGTGCGTTAGGCGATACGAAATTTACTCGGCGCGGTGCGCTGCGGGCAGCACAACAGCATGGGTCCTCATCTCCCGAAGCGGAAGATGGAGGCATCGGGATTCTTCCGGCCGATGAACGCGTCCCGAATGATCTCGGCGGCGATGAGGCTGAAAGTGATCCCGTTGCCGCCGTAGCCGAGCGCGAAGTACGCGTGCGGAAACCGCGGATGCACTCCAAGGTAGGCGAGTCCGTCTTTTGTCGTGGCGAAAGTTCCAGCCCAGGCGAAGGCGACTTCCAATTTCACGTCGGGAAACAGGCGGGCGAATTTCTTCACCAGCGTCCGGGTCTTCTGTGAGATCAGGGCATCGCGCCGCTTCGCGTTCACGAAGTCTTCGTCCTCGCCCCCGACGATGACGCGGCCTTCGCGAGTCGTTCGTAAATAGAGATACGGCGAGCCGCTCTCCCAGATGAGACATTGCCGGTGCCAGGCGGCAATCTTGGGCATCGGCTCGCTGATGAGCGCATAGGTGCTCAACAAGGTTCCCGCCTCGCCTTGCAAGAGAGCCTTGGACTCGAATCCCGCCGCGATCACTGCCCGTAGGGCTGTGATCTGGAAACCACTCTTCGCGCTGATGCGAACGCCGCGCCGGGTTTGTTCCAGCCGTTTCATTTCCGTGCGGTCGCAGACTTCCAAGCCTGCGCGCTTTCCGGCCGCGAGCAGACCGTGCGTCAGGCGATGGGGATCAACCTGGCCACCATCTCGGGAAAAGAGAGCGGCGGGACGGACGAAGTGAAAGCGTTTCTCAATCGCCGCCGAGTCGAGGAACTGCAATTCAAGGCCCATCGCCCGTCGCAACTTGAATTCCTCGCGCAACTCAGGAATCTCCCGCTGGTGGCGGGCGAGAAATAAACTCGGCCTGCGCTCGAAACCGCAGTCGATTTTCAAGCGCGCGGCGAGACGTTCCAGTTTTCCGATGGACTCGCAACACAACTGGTAACTTCGCGTCGCCGCGACCGGCCCGACCTTCTGGATCAGTTCACGCAACGGAACATCAATTTCGTATTGCAGCAGCGCGGTGCTCGCGCTGGTGCTGCCGGTGCCAATGTCCCGCTTGTCGATGAGCAGCGTCTTCACGCCTGCTTCGACCAGATGGACGGCCACCAGCGCACCGGTAATCCCTCCGCCAACGACCACAGCATCGCACGAAACATCGCGTTGCAACGAAGGATAGTTCGCCGGCAGGCCGTTGTTGACCGACCAGAAGGGATGACTCGACGTGAGGTTCAATCAATTCTCGCCAACGAGACGAGGTTTGTTTGTCTTGGGAATTGTTTCGTCCAAGGCCAGCCCGGCGAGACGTTGAAGGTCGGTGTCCGTGACGCTCGGCAGAAAGCGCTTGCGATAAAGCTCGTCGTGCAAGATATCCACGATGGCAACGACCGGTGCTGCGACCAAAACGCCCAGCACTCCGAAGGCAGCCACACACAAGAGCATCGAAAGGATAACCGCGAGCGGGTGCACCTTCATCCCTCGAGCCATGATGAAGGGGAGAATGACATTGTTCTCCAGTGCCTGAATTGCGAGGTACGCAATCAAGACCCACAGCGGAGTCATGCCGCCCTGGCCCAAGGCCAGCAACAGCGCGGGAACTGCGGCGAGGACTGGTCCAAGATAGGGCACCGACTCGAACAGGCCTGCGATCAGCCCCAACACCAGGGCGTCCATGAATCCGAAGATGGGCCACATGAGCAGGAACACCAGCAGGCCAATCGTCAGCATCCCGAGCAGCGTCGCACCTGCCCAGCCGGGAACAAACTTTCCAATTCGTTGTAGGATCGCCAGGGCTTGCGGGTGCTGACGCTCAGGAACGAGCGAGAACATCGCGCCGAAGATCGGACGGGGATTCATCAGCGTGAAGGTGACGCCAAAGAAGACCGTCACCAGAACGACGAGGATCTGGGCCGCGTTGAATGCCACCGCCGTGAAACGGTTGCCGACGCCATTAATCATCTCGCTCAAACTCGAACGAATCGAACTTGATTCTTTGACCGGCATACGCGGAGGCGGTTCATCTGATCGTGGTCCTGTGGCCGGCTTGTTTGTCGGGAGAGCAGTCTGGGCAATTTCAGTGGTGACTTCCGCCTGGAGCTTCATTTCCGAACGCACGGCTTGTTGCTCCATTTTGATCAGGGGCTTCTGCAGGCGCTCCCAATAGCTTGGCAGCTTCTCTGAAAGCTTGGTGACGGAGGCTCGCATCGGCACAAATACGGCCCACCCGGTTAATCCGATGACCGCAACCAGAACCAAAGTGACGAGGCCCGTCGCTCGTTTCCTTCCCCCAGTCCAAGCCCGCAGCCAGGAGATCACAGGATTGACTGCGAGCGAGATCAGGAGAATGAGCAGCAGCGACAACAGGATGGGCGACAGCAATGAGAATGTTTGGATGAAGACCAGCAACGCCGCAGCCAACAGCACATAGAAGGCAATCGAGGGCTGCTTCTCAGCTGATTCGCGATGGTGGTGAATGGCCGGTTCACCGGTTTCCACGTCAGGTTTGGATGGTGAGCGTGGCATTTCTGTAAGGAGTTTCTATTCGTGCGCGAATTCAGTGTATGCGTGACCGCCACTGAAGCCATGGGGTGTTACCCCACCTCCTTTCAAGGCGGGCAATCCTACCGGTTCTTTAGATTCTCCGTCGCCTGAGTGGTTATGCCGGTGAGGTTGGCCAAAAGGATTGGATGGGATTCAAAAAGGCTTTGCTTTGTTCAGACGATTGGCGCAACTCCAATTGTTCGGGATCTTTTCCCACGGGCGGCGGAATTTCGACTTCGGGGGGCGGGTCGTCTAAGCCCCCGCCGGTGGAATCATCGCGGTCAGCTGAGTTGGTGGACTCCGGGCGTCCTGACTTCAAATGAAGCCCGGCGGTGCGGAGATGATCATGGTGGTGCTTGTATTTCATAGTTGGTGTCTGATCGGGTGTCCGTCTCGTAACCTGGCCCGGCAGGCATGGCGTCTCTTCCCAGGGCAACTTATTTTAGGAGGGTAGGGCGGGTTGATTGGTAACCACCTCAGTCAAAGTCACAGCTTCCGCGCCAGGCGCTGGTTCAAGACGCGAACCATACCGGTTGGAGTAAATCTGAGTGAACTTCGCCCCAAAGAAGAGAATCTGCGCCGAGTAATATACCCATAACAGCACGATGATGAGCGAGCCGGCGGCCCCGTAAGCGGAGGTGACGCTGCTTCGCCCCAGATACAGACCGAGCAGATACTTTCCAAAATTAAAAAGGAGCGCGGTTAGCAGAGCGCCAATCCAGACATCCTTCCATGCAATCGTCACATCAGGCAGCACTTTGAAGATCATGGCAAACAGCAATGTGATGACGCCGAAGGAGACCCCGAAATTGATCCATTGCCAGAGGATTTCCTGCGCCGGCAACAACCCGGTCATAAAATTTCCCAATGCCGAAAGTCCGGCGCTGAGAATGAGGGAGACCAACAGGAGGAAGCCAATCCCCACAATGAGAGCGAAAGACAGGAGGCGATCTTTGAGAAAGTTTCGCAGTCCTCGGCCCGGCTTCCGTCGCACGCCCCAAATTGAGTTGAGCGTATCCTGCAACTGAACAAATACACCGGTGGCGCCGACAAAGAGCGTGACCACCGCGATCACCGTCGCCCAGGCACCAGTCGTTGGTTTGCGGGCGGCGCTGACGAGCGCCTGGATCGCTTCGCCTCCTTCGCTGCCGACCAGACCCGAAACTTGACCAAACAATTCGCGTCGGGCGGCTTCCTCCCCAAACCAGATCCCTGCCACCGCCAGTACGATCACGAACAACGGAGCAACGGCGAAAAGGGTGTAGAAGGCCAGAGCTGCGCCCATCCTTGACACGCCGAGGTCAATCCACTCAGACACCGTCTGCTTCATCAACTCGTAACTGGATTTGAGCATTTGTGGCATCATAGGATACCCTCGGGGTTGGCTATTTGGTGAAGTCCCGGGAGTCGCGGCTTCTCATTTCGTGGAACGGGGATGCTGAAGTCACCGGGCATTAACCAACGGATCGACAACGGCTGTTTTGCCGGGCGTGGTCGGGTTTGCCGGTTCATGGTGAAGTATCCCGGAATGCCATCGGGGTTATGGATCAGAGCTGCCCTCGAAAAAGGCCCGCAATCTTGTCGAGAATCTTCCCGAACAAGGAACGGTTCCTAAATTCCGCGCGCGTCATCAAACGCGATCGGGCCTTGTCTTCCTCGAACACCTCGACCTGTTCTTTGGCAAACGCGGCATCGTAGATGTTCAAGTTCGCTTCGTCGTTCAATCGGAAGGAGCGTTCATCAACATTCGTCGATCCGACCGACACCCACACTTCGTCGACGATCAGGACCTTGCAGTGATACATGGTGGGCTGGTACTCGTAGATTTCCACGCCGGCAT
>CAZBIC010000100.1:0-7887 GCA_964491875.1 uncultured Bifidobacterium sp. | reverse complement strand
GTGATGCATGATCTTGCGGCCTTCGTTTTCCATCTTCATCTCTTCCTTCGTGTAGCCCGAGGGCAGGAAGGAATCGACGTGCGGCAGGACGTTGAACGCGATCTGGTGCGGATACACTTCCTTCGTCACCGGCTTGCCCGCGACGACTTCGCCGACCTGACGTTCGAGTTCTTCGATGGCCTTCGCGCCCGTGCCGGAAACGGCCTGGTAGCTGGAGGCGAAGATGCGCTTCACACCGAACGCCTGATGGAGGGGATAAAGCGCCATGAGCGTGATGGCCGTGGTGCAGTTCGGGTTCGCGATGATGCCGCGATGGTTCTTCACGTCGCTGGCGTTGATCTCGGGAACGACGAGCGGGACGGTGTCGTCCATGCGGAACGCGCTGGAGTTGTCCACGACCACGCAGCCTGCCTTCGCCGCGATGGGCGCGAATTCCTTCGAGATGCTGCCGCCGGCGCTGAAGAGCGCGATGTCGATGCCTGCGAACGAATCCTTGGTCAGCTCGGTGACGGTGACGTCCTGGCCCTTGAACTTGAGCTTCTTGCCGACGGATCGGGCAGAGGCGAGCAAGGTCAGCTTGCCCACCGGGAAGTTGCGCTTCTCGAGGGTCTTGATCATCTCGATGCCCACGGCACCCGTGGCACCGACTACTGCGACATGCGGATTCGGATTCATAGTCAAAGGGCGACGACTATAGCCACCGACGTCCATGTGTCAAACTGACTGCGCGACAAATTGAAGCACGAAGCGTCAGGTCAAAGAGATTTGTTGGCACCCTGCCGGCGCCTCGCTAATTTTTCGCGTCCGTCCCCGGCTGGCCTGGCGAGAATATCGGCGCCATTCCGCCCGTCGAAGTGGCGGCTCACAATTGCCCTATGAATCTGCAACGTATCTTGATGGCCCTGGTGCTCTGCTCGCTGGCGTTTTCTGCAACGGCGCAACGCGGCGACAAACAGGGCGAGGTTCAAGCCTCACGCATTCCCAAGGAGAAGATTCCGCCGTCTCCGCCTCTCAAGCCGAAGGAGGCGCTCAAGGCGTTCAAGATCCAGCCTGGCTACAAGATCGAACTGGTGGCGAACGAGCCGACGATTCAGGTGCCGACGATTCTGCAGTTCGATCCGGACGGACGCCTGTGGGTGGTGGAGATGCGCGCGTTCATGGCAACGCCGGATGGTTCGGGTGAGACGAATCCCGTCGGCCGGATCTCGATCCTCGAAGACGCGAATGGCGACGGCGCGTTCGAGAAACACAAGGTGTTCCTCGACGGACTGGTGATGCCGAGAGCACTGCTCTTGATCAACGGAGGTGCGTTGGTCTGTGAGCCGCCGAACTTGTGGTTCTATCCGATCAAGAATGATCAACCCGGCGCGCGGGAGTTGGTGGCGGCGGATTTCGCGAAGGACGCGGATCCCACGCTTGGAACACGCATGAATCCGGAGCACTCGGGGAACTCTTTGATGCTCGCGATGGATAACTGGATCTACAGCCTCTACCACCCGTTCCGCTACCGCTTCATCGAGGGCAAGTGGCAGCGCGAACCGGTGCCGCAGCGGGCGCAGTGGGGTTTGTCGCAGGACGATTTCGGTCGGCTCTACTACACTTCGAACAGCGATCAACTGCGCGGCGACATGGTGCCTCCGCATTACTTTGGCGCGAAGGTGAAGCAGAAGCTGCCGGGAATTGGTTTCCAAGTGGCGAAGGACCAGACGACTTGGCCCGCGCGCATCAATCCCGGTGTGAACCGCGGCTATCAGGCAGGTACGTTGCGTGACGACGGTACGCTGGCGAAGTTCACCGCCGCGTGTGGTTCGACGATTTATCGCGGAGACCTCTTTCCGCAGGACGCCTACGGGAACGCGTTCGTCTGCGAGCCGTCCGCGAATTTCATCCGGCGCAATATCCTCACGGAACAGGATGGATTGGTCTCCGCGCGCAATGCGTATGAGAAGTCGGAGTTTCTCGCGTCGACCGATGAACTGTTCCGGCCGGTGAATCTCGCGACCGGGCCGGACGGGGCGCTCTACATCGCGGACATGTATCACGGCATCATTCAGCATCGATTCTTCCTGACGTCGTATCTCCGCCAGCAAGCCCAGGATCGAGGCATCGACAAGGTCGTTGATCACGGCCGTATCTGGCGCGTGGTGCCGGATGGAAAGAAGCCGCAGCCGGTCGTGCGGATGACGGGCCTGTCCTCAGGTGATCTGGTGAAGCAACTGGAGAAAGCGAATGGCGCGCGTCGCGACACCGCCCAGCGATTGCTGGTGGAGCGAAAGGACCCCGCGGTGGTGCCCTCGTTGAAGGCGCTGGCGGCAACCGGCTCGAATCCGGTGACGCGATTGCACGCGCTGTGGACGCTTGAGGGAATGAATCAAATCGATGACGCCTCGTTGAACGCAGCGTTGAAGGATGCGAGCAGCAAAGTCCGTGGCGCAGCCGTCCGATTGTTGGCTCAGTCCGCGAAGCAGGGCTCCGCTCCGGCGACGGTATCCGAGCGGTTGCTCGCGCTGGTGTCCGATGCCAGTGCGGACGTTCAGGTGCAGCTCGCGCTGGCGCTGAGTTCGCTTACGCCCAGCGACCCGGTGAAGGCTGGTGTCGCGCAGTTGGCTGCGAAGTCGAGCGCGACGTTGGTCCGAGACGCGGCCGCGTATGCCCAGGCGACGTTTGAACCCATGAAGTCGGAGGCGAGCGTCGCGAAGGGTCGTCCATTGACGCCCGACGAGCAGCGCCGCTTCGAGGCCGGCAAGGCGATGTATGAAGCGACGTGTCTGGCGTGCCACCAGGTCCATGGCATGGGGCAGATCGGTCTCGCGCCGCCGTTGGTTGGGGCCGAATGGGTTTCAGGTTCTCAAGACCGCCTTATTCGCATTGTGCTGCACGGTTTGCGCGGACCGATCAAAGTGAAGGGCGAAACCTTCGAGATGGACATGCCCGCGCTCGGCGTGCTGGATGATGATCAAATCGCAGCGGTGTTGACCTACGTTCGCCGCGAGTGGGGCCACACCTTTGAGCCCGTTACTCCTGAGTCCGTGAAGAAAGTGCGCGACGCCACGTCCACCCGCGAGGAAGCGTGGACGATGGGTGACTTGCTGAAGATTCCGTGACGGTCGCCTAGTAGCGATATTCCAGACGCGCGCCGACTTGCGAGCTGTGGAAGTCGAGCTGCGATTCGTCGGAGGAATTGTCGCCGTATTGGTAGAACACCGAGGCGTTCAGCTTCTTCACGAACACCGTGCTGAGGCCGGCGTAGATGGAGGCGTATTCGTCGTCGCGTCCATTGGACGGCCCGCGCAGGCTGGATTCGTAGTGGCGGAAGTTGTAGGCGGGAACGACATCGAGGAAGAACTGGCCGAAGAGCCGTTGACGCAATCCCACGCTGACTGCCGTCGTCTCGGAGAAGACGTTTTCCTGGTAGGCATTCCCGACGACATGGCTGGCCGAGGCGAAGAGCGCGGTTTGTTCGAGGGGACGATACGCCGCAGTGACGGCGAAGATCGGAAAGGCTTCCGTGCCGGATTGCGCTTCGATTCCTGCTTCGGACTCGCCATGGAACTGCTGGAATTGCACGCCGACGGAGGCTTGCAGGGTGAACTTGCTCCCGGGCGTCCAGATCGCGCGCGTCTGCAACTGCTCGAAGGTGGAGTCAGGACCGGGGTCGACGAAATTGTAGCCAGCGCCGACTCCTGCGCCGACAGTAGTGCGAGGAGTAAGTTGGTAGTTTACCCAATCGAGCGTGGACCACGTCCAATAATCGCTGAAGCCCTCAGTCAGACGCGTGTCCATGGTCCCCGTGAGCTCAACGGAAAGCTTGGTCTGGTAATTGTAGATCCCGGAGCCAGTGACGAGGTGCGAGCTCTGCGAAATCTGCTGACCGGTTTCGATCTGCGGCTGCTCCGTGACACTTCCGGCGTAGCCGAAATCGAGCAGCCATTTCTCGCGGGGGATGTGTCCGCGGAGCGCGAGGTAGTAGGCTTCGTTGTTGTTGAAGTCGGCGTTCGAGTAGCGATTGATGCCGGCGGAGAAGTCGAGATTCCAGTTCGGACCCATCTCGATGAACAGTCCGGGCACGATGGTGTGGAGAACGGTGGAGGACGGTGCGTTCGTGCTGCGCAAAATGCCGTCGCCGTAGATGACCTGATATCCCAGATGCGGATGAAACCGGAACGGACCGGCTTCGAGCGGGCGAGTGTTCGGTCCCGAGGAGGGTGCTTGCAACGGCGGCGCGGAAACCGAGCCGACCCAGTTCGAGGAGGCTTGCTCCACGGTCGTGATGCGATCTTGAAAGCTCACGGGTGGAACAAAAATCTCCTGCGCCTGGGCGACGCTCAGTCCGAGGACGAAAGTGGGAGCAAGATGAAGGGCGCGGTGGGCGCCTGAGGTCCTGGAACTCGCGCGTCGTGGCGTTGGTGAATTCATAGTGATGGGCTCTTGGCTACCTTTCGCGAACCGACAACACAAGCTTGTTTGTTCGAGCCGGACGGCTGGGACGGGCGCGAAAAAGTTTTCGGTGGGGCCGTTGACAATCCGGGGTTGGTTGATAGCCTGAGTTACAGATGACGTCGAAGGTTGAACAAGAGCAGGGTTTCGTGAGCCTCACTGAGAGTGCGGCGCAGCAGATTCGTTCCATGCTTGCCGACCAGCCGGAGAACGCGGGCAAGATTCTCCGCATCTACGTGGAAGGCGGCGGTTGTTCCGGCATGCAATACGGCATGGTGTTCGACGAGAAGCGCGACAACGATCGCGTCTCCGAGTTTTTCGGCGTCAGCGTGCTGGTGGATGCGGTGAGTGCGGAATATCTTAAGGGCGCAGTCGTGGATTTCTCGGACGCCTTGACCGGTGGCGGGTTCAAGATCTCCAATCCGAACGCCAAGAGCAGCTGCGGCTGCGGAAAAAGTTTTGAAGCCTAGACGGAACCTACTAGGGTTTCGTCAGGTTAAACAGCGCCGTCCCGTGTGATGCGGGGCGGCCTTTTTGTTGGGCTCGATCAAAGGAGATTCTCCAGATTCAACTTGCGAGCAGGTTGCGCAAGGCAAACGCGAGTTTTTCGTATTGCGGTAGCGAGTTGTACAGTTGCGCTGAAACTCGAAGGAGCCGGTGAGGTGCCTTTGGCCAGGGAATGATCGGGACTTCGATCTGATGACGTTCCAGCAGTTCATCCTGCCACGGATCGAGGTAAAGCGGTGACTTGTGCTGCGCGGGTGATTTGGCGTCGGGGATCGGGAGGGAAGCCAACGAGCCTAGGAATTTCGGCGGGCAGGGTGCCGCAATGGAAAGCGTCGAGCAGAGCAGTTCGCGCGCGGCGACCACGAGCGCGTGATTGCGTCGCATGATCTCTGGCCAGCCTCCGGGCAGGAGTTTCGCCATGAACCGCAACGCCTCGGGCACGCTGAGCAGGGCGGAAGGGTCGGAGGTTCCCATCCAGCCGAACTCGATCAGGAATCGGGTTCGATCCGTACGCGCTGAATTGGCTCCGTGGCTGGTCACGAGCGGGTGAATCTGTTCCTGTCGATCACGGCGTACGTGGAGAAGTGCGGCGCCTTTCGGAGCGCAGATCCACTTGTGACAATTCCCCGTGTAGTAGGCCGCGCCCAGCTCGTGCAGGTTCAGCGGAACCATTCCCGGCGCGTGCGAACCGTCCACCAGCGTGTCGACACCGCGTGCTTTGAGTTCGCGAACAAGGCGCGCGATAGGTAGCACCAGCCCGGTCTGGCTTGTAACGTGATCGAGCAACGCCAGCTTGGTGCGCGAAGTGACCTTGTCGAGGATCGGCTGGACCAGTTCGTCCTCGTGTTGAAACGGGAACGGTAGATCGGCGACGGTGACTTTGGCACCGCATTGATCGGCGACGGCGTTGAGAGCGTTGCGGCAGGCATTGTACTCGTGATTCGTGACGAGTAGTTCGTCCCCGGGCGCGAATCGCAGCGAGCGGAGCACGGTGTTGATTCCAGTCGTGGCGTTCGTGACGAATACGAGGTCTTCCGCCTGCGCCCCGACGAATTGCGCGAGCTCAGCGCGGGCGGCGTCCCAGAGAGGTTCGAGTTCGCGGACGAGAAATCGCACGGGCTGGCGTTCGAGCCGGTCGCGAAGATTCTGCTGGAAGTCGAGCACGGCGCGCGGGCAACTGCCGAATGAACCGTGGTTCAAGAAAGTGACGTTGGGATCCAGCGGCCACAGGGCGGGATCGGCGGCGGGTTGGGCCAACGGGAGTGGCGAAGCGGAGGTGAGGTTCATCGAAAGGAACTGAAGAGCGGCAAGAGCATCGCAAGGGCGAGCGCGAGAGCGACGAGCCACCAGAGCCACGAAATGCCTTTGGGACGGACTTGGTTCGCACCGCCGAATTCCTCCTTCACGAACTGTTCGTAGTCGAACTTGTCGTCCGGCAAGCCGAGGCTGTCGGCGTAGGCTTCTTCCGACCAGCCGGATTTCTCGTCGGCGCCACATTCCGGACAGGCGCGGGCATTGCGCGGGACATCGGTGCCGCAGACGGGACAGGTTTTAGGAGGCGCAGTCATGGCGGGGGAGACGCACGACGGTCAAATGAGACGAGTGGACACGGGGCTCAGCCCATGCCGGCGTATTCCTCGTCGGTCTTCAGGTCGAGCCCGAGCAGGAAGTAATCGTGAGTGACGCCTTCCTGGTCCTTCACGTAGTCCGACAGGCGGAACAGTGGGAGGAACCCGATCAGCCCGAACATTTTCATCGCGGCCTGTTGTTCGCCAATAAACTCGGCTTCGACTTTCTCCAGTCCTACCTGTCGAGCGATGGAAATGATTTCGAGCACCAGCGCCTTGGCGAGGCCGCGTCCACGGAATTTCGGATGCACCAACACGCTCACGCGGCCAATGTGGCGTTTCCATCCGCCGAGTTGCTGGTGCAACGTGGCGACGGCGACGATCTGGCCATCGTGAACGGCGAGCAGGGGAAGATTGCGACCGAGGTCGATGTTCTGGCACCAGTCGTGAATGACGGAGGGATCCGTCACGCGGTGCTTGATGAACATGCGTTCGCGCACTGGCACGGCGAGGAAGAATTCGTGGAACGACATCTCGTCCTCCACGACCAGCGGCCGCAACTCGCTGCGGAAACCATCCTTGAGTTCCAAATCCTTTGGGTATTCTGCAATCGCCACTTCCAGTGACATAAGAATCCAGTTCGTTTTGGTTTGCGGTGCGGCGCGTCAGTGCGCCGCCATCCGCGAAGGTTAACGGGCGTTTGACCGGGAAGGTTTACCTGCGATGCCCTGGCTTTCCTTCAACATGCGCGCATCGATCGACGTGGGATCGATGCTCCACCGCGCCGCCAGCAAAGGCAGACGCTCGGTATTCACCGCGGTGGGGTCCGGTCGCCCGAAGTCGACCCGTTCCTCGCCGTCGCCGTAGGCAAAACATTTCAGGCTCAGGTCCACTTCGGCGCGTGTCATGGCGCCCTGATTCCACAGCGTCTTCCCGCCCCATGCATACGCGCGAATCACCGTGCCGAGTTCCGCCTGCACCCATGCGTGATGGTTCACCGCGCGGTTCACACTGAAGAACTGGACGTGACCGAGCTTGCGGCTGAGGTCCATGACGAAGCGGAAGCACTTGTCCACGTCGTCGCCGGGTTCCGGAAGATTGCCGCCCATGACAAACACCCAGCCGCGAATGGCCGGGGAGATGAACAGCTTGTGCTCGTGCGCCGCGGAGAGCCCTTCCTCCCACGAACAGGGCGTGGGGTTGTTCAAGGCGAGCGCGGCCTGGACCAGTTGTGGATTTCCACTGCGGATGGCGAGCCAGCGATTGGGATGATTAAAGACGGGCGCTGCGACGCGGGGTTGCCGGGGCAGGAACTCGCGTTTGCGGGCCAGCGGACGGGCGACCAGCCGGACTTTGCGCATGAAGTGAAGCACCA
>CAZBIC010000099.1:0-8565 GCA_964491875.1 uncultured Bifidobacterium sp. | reverse complement strand
CGCAAGATGTCGAAGTCGCTCGGCAATTCGCCCGACCCGCTCGACCTCATCGCCAAGTATGGCGCGGACGCGTTGCGCTTCGGTGTGATGCGCGCCGCGCCGCTCGGTCAGGACATCCTCTTCGACGAACAGAACGTCGAGCTCGGCCGCAACTTCTGCAACAAGCTCTGGAACGCCTGCCGTTTCCGCCAGATGCAGGGCGGCGAAGTGCAGGGCGAGATCGACGTCAACAAGCTGCGCGCCGACGACAAGTGGATCCTGCTCAAGCTGCACGCGGCCATCAAGGAGCTGGACACGGCCTTCACCGAGTATCGCTTTAGCGACGCGACCGCCACGCTTTACCGGTTCTTTTACAGCGAGTATTGCGACTGGTATGTGGAGGCGACGAAGGCCGTCTTCTACGGCACGAATGAGGCCGCGAAGGCAAACGTGCTCGCGGTGATGGACTTCTTGCTCGCGCACACGCTCCGGCTGTTTCATCCGTTCCTGCCGTTCATCACGGAAGAGCTGTGGCACGGGATGGGTTACGCCACCGACATGCCGGACGCGCAGGGCGGCAAGAGCATCATGCACGCGCCGTGGCCGAAGCCGTTCGACACCGACTTCCGCGATCACTACAGCCTCGACGATTGCTACCTGGAGTTCGTGGACGCGAAGTTCGACCTCATCAGCAAGGGCCGCAACCTGCGCGCCGAGGCCCGTATCGCCGCGAACAAGAAGGTGAAGTTCATCTTCAAGTCGGACCGCGAGCTGCCACCGAACGATGTCGAAGTCATCCAGCTTCTGCTCAACGCGGAGACGCTGGAGATCAATCCCGACTACGTCCCGGGCAAAGGCGTGTCCTCCGTGAAGGCTGAGATGGGCGAGCTCTACCTGCCACTCGAAGGCTTGGTGGACACCGCCGCCGAACTTGCGCGCCTGACGAAGGAGCTGGAAAAGATCGTGAGCGAAATCACGAAGGTCGAACAGAAGCTCGCGAACCCGGGCTTCACCCAAAAGGTTCCGGCCGAAGTGCTGGCGGAGCATCAAAAGCGTCGCGAAGACTGGATCGCGAAGCGCGCCCACGTGCAGACGGCGCTGGATGGATTGAAGACATAACCGCAGCCGAAACTTGAAAACCATGACCGCCGCCGAAACCAAACGCGCCCTCGCCACCGCCGTCACCGCTGCACGCGCGGCGGGCAAGATGATGCGCGACAACTTGCGCGAGACGAAGAAGATCAACGAAGCCACGCAGCACGACATCAAACTGGAACTGGATGTGCGCTGCCAAAAGCGTATTGAGCGCGAGCTGCGTCGGGCGTTTCCGAAGATTCCGATTCTCGGCGAGGAAGGCATCCTTGGTGATCCCGAGGCGCCGGTGCGCTGGGTGGTGGACCCGATTGATGGGACGGTGAACTTCAGTTACGGCATTCCGCACGCGTGCGTGTCGATCGCACTGCAAAGGCAAGTTCCGAGTTCTGAGTTTCGAGTTACGGGTTCAAAGAAGCGAGCCGCTCAACCCAAAACCCAGAACGCGAAACCCGGAACGTCCCAATTCCAAAGTATCGTGGGCGTGGTCTACGACCCGTTCTCGGACGAAATATGGACGGCCATCCGTGGACAGAAATCGCGGCTCAACGGCACGGTCATCCACGTCAGCGATCGCAAGAAGCTGGATGAATCAATCGTGGCGCTCGGCTTCGCGAAGCAGCGATTCACGCTGAACAAGATGCTCCCGAAGTTCAACGGACTGATTCATCGCGTGCGCAAGATCCGTATCATGGGTGCCGCCGCGCTTTCGCTGGTATACGTGGCCACTGGGCGCATGGACGCCTATCTGGAGTACGGCTTGCGCCTGTGGGACATCGCCGCCGGCGGCCTGATTATCGAGTGTGCCGGTGGCGAGTTTCTGTTCGAAGAGGTGGGGGAGGATTACACCTACCAGATCTTGGCCAACAACGGCCACTTGGCACGTTCGCTTGAGCGGGCAGGGAATTGAAGCTAAAGTAACGGCGCTTCAGTCCGACTTCTGGGTGGGGTCAGAGTCCTCTGATTCCGAGCGCGCATGAACTTAGTTTCCTGGCGGCTGTTTTTCGCAGCCCTTCTGTTGGTCAGTCCATCGATCTTCGCGGAGCCGCCCCCCGGCTTCCAGAACGAGATCGTTGTGGTCGGCCTTGATCAACCGACGGCGCTGGAGTTCCTCCCGGATGGTCGACTGCTCGTTGCGGAGTTGCAGGAGGAAATCTTCGTCGTCCAGCCCAACGCGGGAATTCCGGACGCCCAGCCGTTCCTGTCTCTCGATAACACCGGGATCTTCGGTGGCCAGGGGTTGATGGACATTGAACTCGACCCCGACTTCGACGCGAACGGCTATTACTACGTATTCTACACCAAAGGCTCCTTGAACCGGAACCGGGTCTCCCGCTTCACCGCCAGCGCGAACGGCACGATCGCCGGGAGCGAAGTCGTCCTCTGGCAGGACATCCAGCCGGCCACCGATGAGCATCAAGGCGGCGCTGTGGTGGTGGGTCCGGATGGCAAGATTTACATCTCCGTCGGTGAGGCGTTTGTTCCGGACGATTCTCCGAGGCTGACCAGCTATCGCGGAAAGATTCTTCGCATCAACAAGGACGGCAGCGTTCCAGCGGACAATCCGTTCCACGACGGGACAGGTCCAAATCTTGACGCGATCTGGGCGTATGGTTTGCGAAATCCATTTCGCCTGACGGTCGATGCACTGACCGGCCGGATCATCATCGGCGAAGTGGGCGGGAACGATCCGGCGATTGCCCAGG
Source organism: uncultured Bifidobacterium sp. (assembly GCA_964491875.1). Taxonomy (GTDB): domain Bacteria; phylum Verrucomicrobiota; class Verrucomicrobiia; order Limisphaerales; family JADJPG01; genus JADJPG01. The sequence continues at coordinate 5,788 of CAZBIC010000099.1, read as the reverse complement.
AAGAGATCAACATCCTCGTCCGCGGCGCGAACTACGGCTGGCCGGAGTGCGAAGGAGCGTGTGCGACACCTGGCACCACCGCGCCGATCTTCTACTACCCTCATTCGGGTCGTGATGCGGGCGTAATCGGTGGCTTTGTCTATCGCGGGAACAAATTTCCGAACGCCTACTTTGGCAGCTACTTCTTCGCGGACTACGCGCAAAACTGGATCCGTCGCCTGACCTTCGACACCAACGGCTCGGTGAACGCCGTTTTCAATTTCGAGCCCGCCAATGGAGCGCTGGATGGTGACTACGGCGATCCGACCGGATTGAAGGAAGGTCCCGATGGCGCCCTGTACTACACTGACTTCACGCACGACCTGAACTTCTACTGGGCCATGGTGCGAAGGATTCGTTACGTCGGCTCGGGCAATCAACCGCCGACCGCCATCGCCTCCGCCTCCACAACGGCCGGCGAACCACCGCTGGCGGTGAACTTCTCCAGTGCGGGATCGACCGATCCCGAAGGACAAAACGTGACGTTCAGCTGGACGTTCGGCGATGGCGCCACTGCGACCAACGCCAACCCGACGCATACTTACAACCAAACCGGAACCTTCACCGTGCGGCTGACCGTTTCGGACGGAGTGAACACCACGATGTCGTTACCCGTGGTGATCGTCGTGGGAAATCCGCCAAAGGTGTTCATCGACTCACCCACCAACGGCATGACGTTTCGGGCCGGCGACGCGATTCAATTCACCGGCCACGCCACGGATACCGAGGATGGCACGCTGTCGCCCGGCGCCCTGAACTGGAGCCTTGTCTTTCACCACGCGGAGCACATTCATCCGGTATTCGGGGACTGGGCGCTCACCAATCGCGGCAGTCTCTTGATTCCGACCAATGGCCATCCGTTTGCCCACGACACCAGCTACGAGCTGACCTTGATCGCCACCGACAGCTCAGGGTTGCAAGGTGCGGCTTCCATCATCGTGAATCCCGAACTGGTGGACGTCACCGTCGACAGCATCCCTAGCGGAATGACGGTGAAAATGGATGGTATCAGCCGCACAACACCGTTCACGGATGGTTCGGTGATTGGATTTCAGCATTCGTTCGAGGCGCCCGATCAGGTGTTCAACGGGACAAACTTCATTTTCCAAACGTGGCTGGATGGAGGAGTTCAATTGCGGACGGTGGTGGTTCCAAATCAGGACCTGCATCTCGGCGCGCTCTTTCGTCCAGGCCAGCACGGGGATTTGTTGATCGAATATATTTCCCGCCAAACCAACGGCGTAAACCTGCGATTCACCACCGCGACGGGAAACAAGTATCGGATCGAACGCAGTCCCACCATGCTGCCCGGCACTTGGGCGAAAGTGTTTGATCAGATCATCGGAACGGGAAGCTCGATCGCGATCACCGATCCGAGCCCGCTCACGCCAACGGCATTCTATCGCGTAATCGCATCGCCTGACAGCGCCACGACTCCGCCGGAATTTGCCGCGAGTGTAAGCGCCTACGGTTTGAATCAAGCCACGCTGTCCACTTCACTCTCCTCATTCGGCGAGAACCGTGCCCTGCTTGTCGGAATTTGCTGGAACGATGGGTCCGACGATGATGTGGCGTCAGTCACTGTCGGCGGCGTTGCGTGCGGGCATCTATTCACCACCAACTGGTTCTACGGCACCGGCAAGCTGGCCATTTACGGATTAACCGCACCGCCGGCGGGAAATCAAAGTCTTCAAGTAACGATGACCGGCGCTGCGTCGGAATTAGCAGTCCTAGGAATCCTCTTCACCAACGCCAATCAATCAGCCAGCTGGGGAGCAGCGGTTGGCAGCTACGGTTCGTTACCCTCCACCTCAACCGCCATCAGCGTTCCCAGCGCGGCGTCGGATTTCGTGGTCGACTTCCTTGGCTACTACGCCTTCGAAGCGGCGCCGGATCTGGATCAAACGCTGCGCGGCGTCGCGAGTAATCCTGGTTACGCAAGCCTGCAGGCAAGCACCCGGCCCGGACTCACCAACAGCACACCGATGGCGTGGTCGATGTCTGCGTCGACGGAAATCTCCCAAGTGGGAATCGCAATCAAGCGCCGGTAAAACTCACGGCTTCACCTGCAGTCGGAAGATGAACGGCTCGGAGGGATCGGGAACGGCAATCTGGGTCGATGTCGTCGCCGTCACCGCCTGCATCCAGAGCGAAACCGGCACCCAATTCACACCATCCAACGACCCCTGAACTTGATAATAACGTCCCGGCGATGACGCCCACTGGAAGCGGAGTTTGTTTACTGTTGATTGCAGCATGGGCGTATTTATTCGCAGGTAGGAGTTTGCCGAAACCGGACTGGTTCCCGCTGCAAACTCGCCACAATCTGGAAAGCCATCGCCGTCGGTGTCGGTCAGGCAATCACGGGTTGGCGACACATTTCCAAAGTACTGCTGCTCCCACGCGTCCGACATTCCGTTCTGATTCGCATCAGCGAAGGTGTAGGTGCCCGTCAACTCGAGAAGCCCGCCGGGTTCCAAGATATTGGTTTGAATGGCGGGCGTTTGGTAAAATTGAACCGCAGCCCACGTCGTCACATACGCACCGGGAGGGAGGCCGACGTGATTGGTGGAGAAACCCTGCATGCTTCGCGTGACTGGTCCCCTCACAGTGACCCGGGCCTGTGCCAGATTGTTCGACATCGAAATGGTTCCGGTGGGAACATTCGTGACCACCACGCTGACGTCATCCACGGCCCAACCTGGGCGGTTCGCGGATTCAAATGCCAACAACTGGTGATGCCAGATCAGGAAAATCACACTTCCCAGATACGGAGTCAGATCGATCTCTTCCGTCTCCCATCCACCATTTGAATCAAAGTACGTCGCCAGCGTCGCCGGGGCACTCACCGAATTGGTGACAATCAGCAACTCCCCGCCTTCCAACAAATCGAACGCAGTTCGCTCACTAAAATCATACGCATGCTGGAACCTCAAGGTGGCGAGATTGCCGCCAGTCAAATCGATCGCCGGACTGATGAGGAAGGTATCAATGGTATCCGCCGGGTCACCCTGCAAATTGCTGGCCCAGGCCTTGGCGTCACCCGAGGGCGTGTTCGCCACCAGCCCATTCTGCGGCGATCCGACTTCCCAGTGGAACTGCGTGTCATCACCATTGAAGACACTCCAGTTCGTTGCCCCGCCCTGCATCGAGTCCACAAACGGTGGGATCAACGGGCGCAACGTTCGGAAGGTGTGAAGCTGTCCGTCGTTATTATCTTCAACAACATTCCCCGCCGCATCCCGACTGACGACTTTGTAGTAGTAGAGCCGATCCGGAACCAACCCAATCAGCTGGACCGTGTGACCCAGTTCCAAATCCGGCATATATGCAGTCTTTCCGAGGAACGCGGATTCCCCGTATTGGACAAGTGAATCGGTGGCCTCGCTCGTCTGCCAGCTAATCGTCGCGTCCTGATATTCCGCCTCCACCTCCAGGTTTGAAATGCTCGGAGGAACAGCATCAACGATTGCCGTTGATCGAACCGTCACCTGACCCGAGTCATCAAAGTATTCGGCAACGAGGGTATCTCCCTCATTCGCCCGAAGCCGGCCAGCCGCCGGGGAATTGGTTCCCGAAACAACTGAGACGAAGCCACGCATCAATCCCCGTTTTGAAGTAGGCGCGAGGGTGACGGCGACCCGGTTGCTGAATGAACTCGAATGCATCTGAACCGTCGCTCCGCTGCTTCCGGCGAGATCCGAATCACCCACTTCGATCGTAATCAAATCCGGCAGACGATACGATTTCTGGCTCAGTGCAACCGTCCCGAGCCCATCCAAACCTGGAGCGAGGAACTGGAACACACGCCGCAGAAACGACGAACGATTGTTTGGCGCATCTCCAAAAGCGGGAATCGTGTCCAGCGGGAAGGAAACAAACACGACGCGTCCCGTGCTGTCCGCACCGGTTCTCGGGAACCGCACACCACAGGCCTTCTCGGAGTCCAACTCCAGCAAGAATGGCGATGCGTTCGTGGTCGGACCGAAGGTGTCGGAGAAGTCCGGCCCCAGTTCGATGAATTCGATCGACGGATAGTCGGAATAATCGAGCGTCAAGGCGATGCCATCGCCGATGACATCCGAATCAACTCCCGCTGCGACTGGAACGCGAAAATCTTCGTCGCAATCGAGACAATGCGAAAACGGGTCGGTATTGCGGAGAAACCTTCCCACATGGAGAACATTCGTCACGAACGAACCAGCGCCGGCATTGAGCAGGCGGCTAAGAATCTCCATGGACGCCATGAAGAACGAGCCGCCGCTGTTTAAATACTGCTGAATCGCGTTCTGCTGGGCTGTCGGAATCAACTCGGTGGAATTGAAGCTGTCATTCAACCGCCACATGACAATCTGATATGAACGCAGGTTATTGAATGACGGCATGCCCCGAGTCTCCGCGTCCCAGACGTCAAAACTCACGCCGGTCTCGATGAGGGCATCGGTGTAACTGCTCAGCGGGATGGTCACGTCTTCGAAGTTCGGAATATACGCGTTGACCAAAAGCACGGTGGCCGACGGCAAGGCGACAAAGTTGAACAAAGCCCCGCCATTGTTGTTGGTGCGGATGTTTCCGGCGGCGTCCGTGGAGATCACCACAAACGAGTAGGTGACGCCTGGCACCAATCCATCCAGCTCAAGCGAATGGGAGACGGAGAGCAGGTTGTTGGTCACCGCACGATTAAGAGTCGAATTCGTGCCGAACCTGACAATCGAGGTGGCTGGCTCATCAGTCGTCCAAGAGACCACCATCTGCCCAAACTGATTCGTGACCGTTACGCTCGACGACACCGGCGGCAGCAAATCCGCAATCGCATTGGCCGTGTTTGTGGTTTCCGATGCGGCGTCCGGAAATTCGACCCGAATCCAATCACCATGCGAAATCTGAAGCCGGCCATCCGTCGGATTCGCCACACCGGTCGCCGTAGCAACCGAGCCCGTGAGCACTCCTGAACTATTGAACGGCTTGAGGTTGAGAGTGAATCCATTTGGCTCCGTGGCACTTTTCACGATGACATTGGCTGAGGGGATTCCAGCGAGATCGAGATCGAACAGCTTCACCTTGATCGTGCCCGGCGCCGTGTAGCGAGTTCGATCCAGAAGAACGATACCCGCCTCCAGCGAAGGAATATCACCCGAGACCACCAGCGCGAAGTCCTGATCAATTGCCGGAGTGTCGCGAACGGCATCCTGCACCACGTTTTTGGCGCGGACACGCAGAATATATTCCCCCGGCGCCGGCGCGCTGATGTAGATGCCTTCGACGTTGTTCAGATTGTCGCCCGACGACGCATCCGGCGACGACTCCCCACCTTCAAATTGATTACCTCGATACACCCGGCCATCCGGCCCGAGCATTTCCAAATCAAGGTTGTTCACCAGCGCCGGAATAGCCGCGGGAAAGCCCGGAACATCCGTGTAGGTCAAGGTCACACGCAGCGGCTCGCTGGAACCAGCGATAATCACACTGCGCTCATACACCTGACTGCTGGTGAGCAGCACTGTTTGATCGAGATACTCGTGCGCACGCGGACTGAGAATGATTTCCGCTAAATCCACCCGGCCCCATCCTTCGTCCATGTTTGGCGTCGGACCCGTGCCTCCAGAACCATCCATGTCCACCGCCGAGTGAATGAGCGCCGCCTTCACCATTGCCGGCGATGGCGTACCCAGCCCGTAGGAATCGCGATAATATTGAACGAACACCGCTGCCGCGCCTTTCGGCGCCGCACCCGCAGGATTTCACGGCG
>CAZBIC010000098.1:0-9432 GCA_964491875.1 uncultured Bifidobacterium sp. | reverse complement strand
GGTTGACGCACACGCATCACGGTTGAGGACGAAACGACGAGCTTGGGTCGTTAGGCGGCTTTGCAAAGTTATGGATGAGCAGTTAGAGAATCGCCTCCGTTTCCTGCGAGACGCCCACACGGAAGGAATGCCCCATTCGGGGCGTGCCTTGTTCGACCACTTGCTGGGCACCCGGCAGGTGTTGGTGGAGTGGGGAGCCCGGCCCGCCCTGTGTGACGCCGGTTTGTTTCATTCGATCTACAGCACCGAACACTACGAGGAGAGAGCGCTGCCGCTCACCCGGCGCGGCGAGGTGCAGCAGTTGATCGGGGAGGAGGCGGAGTCGCTGGTCTGGCTGTTTTGCATGATGCGCCGCGAAGCCTTTTTCCAGGACTTGGGCAAGGACCGTAGCCCTGCCGTACAACACCGCGAGACCGGCGAGGCGATTTCCCTGAGCGGCGCTCAGCATCAGGATTTGCTGACGCTGTTGCTGGCCAATTCGATGGAGGGGTTTCCCCGATGTACCTGGTTCGAGCGGCGCAGTGCGCGCATGGGTCTTCGACTCTATCGGAGGTATGCTGCTCCATCGGTCCAAAGGGCGCTCGACCGCTATGCTGTGCGGTGGTGGGAGATTTGGAAATGAGGAATCAGCCGCCTAACCATAGCGCTGCAGCGAACAGCCGCCCCGCTGGGCAGTTGGACGGTGCGGGTAATTTGGCCGCGATTGTTGCAGCCGACCAGGCGTTTCCGGCGGCAGTCGCTGAGCTTGGGCGTTAGGCCGCTTCACACGTCATGCGGATATTTCCCGATAAGCAGAATGGTTGGGTGAACTTAATGCTCTTGGCATTTCGAGGATATGGCGTCATCGCCTTCTTCCTCTCAATCGTCTGGGAGCACGAGATACGGCAAGCTGATGACGAGGCCTTTCTGTGGATGCTCGCGGGCTACGTCATTTGCTTCTTTGCATTGGCCACCATAGATACGGTGCTTATTTTTATGCGACGACCTGGAGAGCCGCGTCAGACATGGCTTTGGACGATCATAACTTTTGTGCTCACCGTTGTGTTCGCTTGGAGATTTTTGCCAGAGTTGGCAAAGTAAGTTTATGACCTCACGGCCTCCTGAGAAACTAGACGCACAAGTCGTTGATATGCAGCGGCGGTGGCCTTTTCAGTTTCTTACGTCATTGCTCCGCCGCCGCGGCGGTTGGTTCGCTAACCATGCGCTTCAGCGAACGGCGGCGGGCCGTCGCGGTTGCAATCGGCGAGCCTCTTGGCCGCCGTCGCTGAGCTTGGATCGTTAGGTGGCACTACGTCGCGTGAGTTGCGGACGGCTGGCTTGTCAGACACAATACACATAACGGAAAGGTTACTGATATGCGTGACATGACACTGCTCGATACCGGCTGCCTCGCCGGTCTGCTCCTGTTCTCCCTTGTATTACCGCTGATGCTGAGTTGGCGTGTCCCTCGGCAGTCCCCATCGCGCCGTTCTTGCCTGTGGACAGTATGGCTCGGTCAGGTGTTGCTCTGCCTCGCCGGTGTTGTTGTCTTGGCCTCCCCAGTTGCGGCGCCTTTCGCCGTGGCTTTTGGGGTATGGAGTTGTGCGGTGTGTGCCGCCGTTTTGCATTGGCAGCTTCGCTCAGTTTCAGCAGACCGTGCCGTCTCCTGAGAAACTAGACGCGCAAACCGATGACTTGCAGCAGCTGTGGCCTTTTCAGTTTCTTACGTCATTGCTCCGCCGCTACGGCGGTTGGTTCGCTAACCATGCGCTTCAGCGAGCGGCGGCGGGCCGTTCCAGTTGCAATCCACCCGGCTCGCGCCCCCCGTCGCTGAGCTTGAGTCGTAGGCATTTGAATATGAACACGGAAGACATGTCGGTGATCGACCTGAAGGCGTTCGTGCCGACAAAAGATTCGACGCTCTCGCGGCAGTTCTATGCCGACCTTGGGTTTAAACAAAACTGGGGGAATGATCAAATTGCGGAATTTCAGGTTGGTTCATGTCGCTTCCTTCTCCAGCCCTTCTACGTCCAGCAGCACGCTGAGAATTTTATGATGCACTTGACGGTCCGGGATGCTGATGCGTGGTGGAGGCATATTAATGACATTGGATTGGCAAAGAAGTATCCCGGCATCGTGGCCAAGCCTCCTGCGATGCAGCCGTGGGGTCTTCGCGTTCTCTATCTTTCTGATCCGAGTGGCGTTTTGTGGCACATTGCGGAGCAACGAAATGCCTAACGATGCGCTGTAGCAAACCTGGCCATCGCGCTCTGGTTGCAATCGAACGTCCTCGTGGGCCGGGTCGCTGAGCTTGGGTCGTTAGGCCGCTGAACCATTTTCCCAGCGACCATGAAAATCGAAAAATAAATGTCCTGAAGTCACTCGCCTATTCGTCGTCTCATTGAACGACACGAAAACCATCAACCTAGTTACGATGACCAATACTATGCCAAGTTCTATCCGCACCTGCCTCTGGTTCCGCGACGGGCGGGGCCGTGAAGCCGCAGAGTTCTACTGCTCACTGATCCCAGGAAGCCGAGTCGAGACGACTTTTTCTAGTGATGCCGGACACGGCACTTTCTCAGTCATCGACTTCACGCTGGGCGGGGTGCCCTACCAGATTCTCGATGCCGGGCCGATGTTCACTCTGACCGAGGCGGTGTCCATTTCGGTCGCGATGGACGGTCAGGTCGAGTCTGATCAGCTGTGGGCAGCACTGACCGCGAATGGTGGCGAGGAGAGTCACTGCGGCTGGCTGAAGGATCGCTACGGGGTGTCATGGCAGATTTACCCAAAGCGGCTGACAGAATTGACAAAAAGTGCCGACAAGAATGTTTCTGCCAAGGCGATGGCGGCGATGATGAAACAAATGAAAATCGATATTGCCGCGATCGAAGCAGCGGTTCGTGACTAGAAAATGCCGACGGCCTAACCATGCCCTTCAGCGAACCCGGCATTGCGTCGCGGTTTGCAATTGTGGCGTCCCGCGTGCCGGGTCGCTGGGCTCGGGTCGTTAGGCCACATCACGCCTCATGCGACCACTACGATATTCCATCAACGTCACATTGGACGGGTGCTGCGACCACCTGGCGGGAATCCCGCCGGACAAAGAGATGCATCATCACTTTGCCGAGATCCTCGCGCGGGCTGACGCTCTTATATTTGGCCGGGTGACTTACGGTATGATGGAGGCAGCTTGGCGGCTGCCAGTGACAGGGGTGTGGCCCGGTTGGATGAGCGATTGGATGCACCCTTTCGCCCACACGATTGACCGAGCCAAGAAATACGTCGTGTCGAGCACTCTCGACCGAGTTGATTGGAACGCGGAGCTTGTGCATGGAGATTTGGCGTACACCGTTCAGCAGCTCAAGCGAGAGTCCGGCAGGGGACTGTTCACAGGCGGCGTAAAGCTCCCGATGGCGTTGGCAGAGTTGGGATTGATCGATGAGTATGAGTTCGTCGTGCATCCCAAACTGGCGGGTCATGGTCCGACGTTGTTCGCCGGGCTATCGAGGCATCTCGACCTGAAGCTCGTGAGTCGGCTGGAGTTCGGCTCAGGAGCGGTGGCGCTGAGATATGAGCCGAGGAGGTCGCCATTGTGATGAGAACGAAGCGGCCTCCTGAGAAACTAGACGCACAAGTCGTTGATATGCAGCGGCGGTGGCCTTTTCAGTTTCTTACGTCATTGCTCCGCCGCCGCGGCGGTTGGTTCGCTGACCATGAGCTTCAGCGAACCCGGCCATCGCGTCCCGGTTGCAATCATCGCGTCCCGTGGGCCGGGTCGCTGAGCTGGGGTCGTTAGGCGTCGCACGTTACTTCCATGAAGAAGCGTTCAGATTTTCAGGGGTTGGAGTTCGATTGGTTCGCCGTGGACGCCGACGGTTTCGTTGCGCTCATGTCTTCTGCCGGTTACGGCCCGATACCCGATGGCGTCTTTGAGCGATTCGACGGGCAGCGGCGCATTGAGGAGTTCTTGAGCGGGCTCATCGGCTCGCGCACGTCTGACGATTTACTGCGTATTCAGCAGTCGCTCTCCACAGCAGGAGTGTTTACTTACGACTTGAAGCATTGGGATGGGCCGTATCAGCGGTTCGCAGCGCCCTCGCAGCCGAGGCGTTTTGACGAGCTTGGCATCCCAGCAGATTTGAGAGATGCTTTCGTCACCGTCCCGGAGTGTTTCTGTGCGAGCGCAGAGTTGCGGCCGGAGACTTTGTTGCCATGCACCAGCTAGTCCAGCGAATGCCTAACTATTCGCTTCAGCGAACCCGCCTTAAGCGTCGCGGTTGCGATTGTGGCGTCCCGTGGGCCGGGTCGCTGAGCTGGGGTCGTTAGGTATCGTTCGCGCCATGAGATTTATCACCACAGTCACATTGAGTCTGTTGCTCTGTGGTTGCTCCAAGTCACCAATGACGTCACACCAAGATTTCCGGACAGAGGTTCTTACGCAGCTTCGGCAGCAGGGTTCGGACACATCCAAGCCGCATGGTTTCGATTTTTACCTTTATTTGCCGACCGAGACGGCTGCCCGGCAGGCAGGCCAGCGACTCACGAACAGCAACTACCAGATTGAGATTAGACCAGCAGCCAAGAGTGGTGATTGGCTCTGTCTTGCCAAGACGGCGCTGACGCCCGACACTGCGCCATTGTCAGAGATTGGGAAGCTATTCACCCAGCTCGCGCAGGAGTTTCACGGAGATTTCGACGGCTGGGAGTCTGACGTTATCAAGAAATGAGAAGCATTGAGACATTGAGCACGATGCGCATACTCACCATTCTCCTAGCGGTCGTCGCTCTCTCGATTCCGGCACTCGGCCAGGTCGAGGCTGTCCCGACGTTCACTGTCACCACGAATGATGTGACCCAGAGCAGCATCATGGCTTTCCGTATGGGTGCCACAAATGAGGCCAGAGTCACCGTAAAATTTGCATTCACTGACTCAGGCGCGAAGCGCGTGGAGGAGTTTTATCGGGCACACACTGTTGGTCAGGAGGTGCGTTACCGTATTGGGACTTCGAGCGCACGTTCAAGTTGGACGACCGGAAGCACTTTGGCAGAGAGGGTTTTTGGGGATTGCCAGAGCCGGAGTCCAGAGCGCTTGAAGATGCATTGAGAGGACGATGATGATGCCTAACCATCTCCGCGTTATGAAGACATCACGCAAAATGCAGTTCGGCGTTACCGCGCTGCTTTTGAGCGCAGGTTGCAGCCTGCTTCTCATCGGCGCAACGGCCGGATTTGCCACGATGTGCTTTTGCATGGCTTCAATTGCTCTCTACCGTCGCGCCGAGTTTTCACGGCCTATGCCTGCACGAGAGATTTGGATTTCCGTCGGAGTCTTGGCTGTGCTTGCCGCCTTTATCATCCTCGCCAATCATTTTCTCCCACGCTCCTTCGGCGAGCATTTTGCTCGTCAGCCCTTGGTTGTCGCATCGTTGTGGGTAGCAGCGATGGCAGCACTGTATTGGCGTTGGAGTAGAGAAAGGAGATTGACCGATGCCTCCTGAGAAACTAGACGCGCAAGTCGTTGATATGCAGCGGCGGTGGCCTTTTCAGTTTCTTACGTCATTGCTCCGCCGCCGCGGCGGTTGGTTCGCTAACCATGCCCCTGCGAACCGGCTATCGCGTCGCGGTTGCAATCGTGGCGTCCCGCGGGCCGGGTCGCTGAGCTTGGGTCGTTCGGTCTTTCAACGGAAGTAGCTGATGCCGCTTCGGTTGCTGTAGGTCCGGAGGGTGGATTGCCAGCGGTTTTGTCAGTGGTCTGACGACTCGCGAACAATTCGATTAAACGGGAGATAACTCTCCCGCTGCTCGCTCACGGCGGGTGAACCAGTCGGTTTAGCCTCATAACAAGAAAGACATGTTATGAAGCAACGGTTCAAACTCTACCGGCGCAGCAACGGCAACTTCTACGCCGAGGACATCTCCACGGGAAAGCAATCTTCACTCCGCACCCGAGACAAGGCGGAAGCCAACCGCCTCCTGCACGCGAGGAATGAAGCGGCTTATCAGCCCGCGTTCAACAAACAGATGGCGAAGACTTATCTTGCGGCGAGTGATCCGCGCGTACAGACGCGCACCTGGCAGGATGTCATGGACTACTTCCTGCAATCCAAGGGAGGACTTTGTGAGAAGTCGCGGGAACGCTACGAGAGCGCGGTGAAAGACCCGTCCCTGAATCCACTCCGGCAAATCCCGCTCCTAGAGACGACGGCGGAGACGTTCTACGGCGTGCTGCGCGATGGAAAGTCCTGCACGAACATGTACCTGCGCCGCCTGCACAGTTTCGCGCTGCAACTCGGCTGGCTGGCGTGGCCGGTTCTCGGCTACAACCAGTGGCCGAAACTGCGCTTCAAAGAACGCCGGGGCGTCACTCTGGAAGAGCATCAGTTGCTCGTGAGCACGGAAAAGAACGTGGAGCGCCGCGCCTACCTTGAACTGCTGTGGCACGTCGGAGCGGCGCAGGTTGACCTCGTGAACCTGAAGGCGGAGGACGTGGACTGGAAGACGCGCACCATCACCTATAACCGGCAAAAAACTGGACGCCTTTGCGTGCTGCGTTTCGGCGATGACGTCGCGGAAATTCTGCAACGCCTGCCCGCGAGTGGAAACCTGTTTCCGAAGTATGCGACGCTTTCGTCGGCTGACCGGGCGACGCGGTTCGCCGAACGTGTGGAGCGGCTGGGCATCAAAAAGCGCAGTGAGGAAGCGGACATTCCGTCCATCTGCCTGCATTCTTACCGTTACTCGTGGGCGGAACGCGCTCGTGCTGCGGGCTACCCGGAACGCTACGCGCAGGAGGCGCTGGGACACCAGAGCACCGCGATTCATCGTGCCTACGCCAAGCGTGCGCAGGTGGAGTTGCCGCCGCTGGAGCAATACGAGAAACGGCCCGCGCCGGGCGCATCGCAGCCGACCGTCATTGTGCTGCCATCACCCGGTGCGACGGGAACTGCTGCGGCTGTCGTCGGAAACAGCTCAGCCGCGTCGCCAGCGGTTGCGATGGAGGAGGTCGTATGAACGCGCATCCGGTTCAGATGCTGGCCCCGGTGTTCAAGTTCCTCGACAGGTTGATTGTCGAGCAGGGCCACATCCTTTACATGGCGTTGGTGTATGCCGCGCTCCCGCTCATCGCGTGGATTCTGAGCGGTGGTCTTCGGCGGAAATCATCGCGGCGAGAAACCGCCGTGACCATCCTCCCGATCATCGTGGTCCGCCCGCCAGTGACGCCGCCACCGCTGCCGCCCGTGATGAGCGATGGTCCGAAGCGCGCGTCATGCCCCTTGGATGACGATGATGACAGTTCCTCGTTTCCGGCCTGAGATTGCACCTGTCCGCGCCCGGCGATCCGGGCGCGGACCCTTCAAAATCTTCAACAGAACTCCGGGGGAAGGTCCGGGAGATTGTCGCGCTTGTTCGCTTGGAACATTTGCCGCAGTTGGACAGACTCCGTGCATCACATCACGAGAGGACAGAACATGACTGCGGCGGGAGCCAAGCAAACCAAGGCGCAACGAAAGCTGGCAGAACAAGTCAGGGTGTATCTCGCGAAAACGACAGAGCGGGAGAAGGCGCGGCTGTTCCGTCAACCGGCGCGAGCGAATAATAAACGTCGTCCAGGCCGGCGGATGCGCGCCGTCAACTGCTGGGAGAAATGGGAGGACGAGTTGCTCGGCACGGTTCTGGATCGGGAACTGGCCAAACGGCTGGGACGCACCACCGCCGCCGTACGAGTTCGGCGCATTTCCAAACGCATCCATCCGGTGCCCGATCCGAAGGCGGAGGCGTTGAAATGGAAGCCGCACGAACTGGCGTTGCTAGGAACGCTGCCGGATCGCGAGACCGCCAAGCGCCTCGGGCGCGGCTACAAGGCGGTGCTCTCCATGCGGAACAGGCTCGGAATTTCCTGCATGACGGTGCTGCGCCCGTGGACCAAGGCGGAACTGGCGCTGCTGGGGAAATATCCCGACAAGGAAGTGGCCCGGCGCACAGGACGGCACAAAAGCCTGGTGCATGGCAAGCGCAAGCAGTTGGGCATTCCCAACAGCGCGGGCCTCGTGCGTGGCTGGTCGAAGGCTGAAGACAAATTATTGGGCACCGCGTTGGATGTGGAGATTGCGAGACGGTTGGGCCGCAGCAAGAACAGCGTGTCGATCCGTCGCGCCCGGCTGGGCATTGCCGCCTGCAATCCCGACTACCGTTCGTGGACGGCGAAGGAAGACCGGTGGCTGGGCCGTCATGCGGATGAGGAAGTCGCCCGACGGCTGAAACGGTCGAAGCTGTCCGTGCAACACCGGCGGTTGAAGCTCGGCATTGCGCTGCCCGATCCGGCGCAACGGCCTTGGACGGAAAAGGAGGAGGCGTTGCTCGGCACGATGCCGGATGCCGAGCTGGCAAAGCGTCTTCAACGCACGAAGACCGCCGTGGGAGTCAGGCGGGCCGTCTGTCGTATCCCGGCGTTCGATCGCGCGCGATGCAACTGGACGGCGGACGAGGAAAGGCTTTTGGGCGAAGTGCCCGACGAGGAGATCGCGCGCCGAACCCGGCGCACGGTGGGCGCGGTGCAACTCTATCGCCAGCGGCGCGGCATTTCGGCACCGGGCACCGAACCACGTCGGCCGTGGACGAAACAAGAGGACGCCTTGCTCGGCACGATGTCCGACAAGGAACTGGCGCGGCAAATCGATCGAACGTTGCAAAGCGTGCAAAGCCGGCGCGGCGACAAAGGCGTGAGCGCGTTCGTCCGTCCGGGTCACGGCCCGTGGACGAAAACAGAAGACGTGTTGCTGGGTCAACACACCGACCGCGAAGTGGCACGTCGGCTGGGCCGGACGATTCACGCCGTTCAATGGCGGCGACAACGGCTGAACATCAAATCCACGAAACCGAGCCGCCGATGGACGGACAGAGAGATCGCGTTGCTCGGCACGGCGCGTGACTACGAAGTGGCGCGCAAATTGAAACGCGATGCCAAGGAAGTATCGCGCAAGCGACAGGTGCTGGGCATCCCGTCGGCCAAACCGATGCGTCCCTGGACGCCGCAAGAAATCAAATGGCTGGGCAGGAAATCGGATGCCGACGTGGCTCGGCTGATCGGACGCAAAGCCTCCACCGTAGCGTTCCAACGCCGGAAGTTGGGCGTGGCGGCATTTGCCGCGCCCAAACGTGCCTGGCCCGCCAGTGAAGAAAAGCTGCTCGGCACTGTTTCCGACTCCCGACTCGCGAAACGGCTGAAACGCTCGTTGACCGCCGTGCGATTGCGCCGGGCGCAACTGCGAATCGCGATGTTTGGACAGAAACGATTTCGGCCCCGACGCTCGCGGCGTCGCGCGAATCGCAGCCATGCGAGAAAGCCTTAGCCAAAGCTTCCCTCTGAAACAGAGTGCAGATTCCGCGGGTGCCTTCCTAGAGCCTGTCATGCACATTGGAGAAGAAAAAGCTGTACAAGGGTTCAGG
>CAZBIC010000097.1:0-10463 GCA_964491875.1 uncultured Bifidobacterium sp. | reverse complement strand
TCATCGTGCGCAACCTCGCTGCCTTCGTTTCGCGCTACGGCGCCGGACGGAATGTCGCCGGGCAATTCACCGGCGCACTCGAAAACGGCGGCGAGCGGCTCCAGCTGGTCGATGCGAACAACGAGGAGATCCTCGACTTCAGCTACGACAACAACTGGCATCCGATCACCGACGGCCTCGGCTTCTCGCTCATCGTCGTGAATGAAAACGCCGAACCCGACGCCTGGAGTTCCGCGTATCAATGGCGCCCGAGCGGAGCTGTGGGAGGTTCACCCTCCACCGGCGAGCCTGCCGCGCCGGTGATTCCTCGCGTCGTCGTCAACTCCGTCATTGCCCGCTCTGATGTTCCGCCGCCGACCGATTCCATCGAGCTGTTGAATCTCTTCCATCAAACCGCAAACCTCAGCGGCTGGTATCTTTCGGACGACTTCAACACACCGAAAAAGTTCCGCATCCCGAATGGCATCACGCTGGCGGCAGGCGCATCGATCGCGTTCGACGAATCGCAATTCAACCCGGGCGGCAACGGTTTCGCGCTAGGATCGGATGGCGACGAAGTGTGGCTCTTCTCCGCCGACCTCGCGGGCAATCTCACTGGCTACGTCCATGGGTTCGCGTTCGGCGCGTCCGAGGATCGCGTCCCGTTCTCACGCTGGGTGACCAGCACCGGCCGCGAAGATTTCGTGGCGTCGAATCCACAGAGCTCCGGCGGCGGACCGAAGATCGGCCCCATCGTCATCACCGAGATTCAATATCATCCCAGCGACTTGGCGGACGGCAGCGATAATTCGGACGACGAATTCATCGAACTCCACAACGCCACTGATACAGCTCAACCGCTCTTCGACAGTCTCCTCCCCGCCAACACCTGGCGCCTGCGCGGCGGCGTGTCGTTCAGCTTCCCCGCGAACATCACCCTCGCGCCACGCGAAACGGTGTTGCTCGTGAACTTCGCGCCCACCAACGCCGGGCTTGCCAATGCCTTCCGGAATAAATACGGCGTCCCGGCGCCCACGCGGCTCTTCGGACCCTACGGCGGCAAGCTCGGGAACGACGGCGATGACGTGCGTCTCGAGAAGCCGACCACTCCAGTCGCCGGCATCGTGCCGTTCGTGCTCGTCGATCGCGTGCGTTACTCGGACGCGACGCCGTGGCCTGCCGGTGCGGACGGCGACGGACTTTCGCTCCAGCGTCGCAGCGGGAGCATCTACGGAGACGACCCGATCGCCTGGTCAGCCCGCCCGACGACCGCCGGCCATTTCCAGAACGACTCCATTCCCGCACCGACGATCGTTCTTCAACCCGCGAGTCAGAATGCCATCGCCTTCCAGAACGTCGCGCTCCAAGTCGCCGCGAACGGCAACGCACCCGTCCGCTACCAATGGCGTTTCAACGGCGACACCATCGGGAACGCCACCAACGCCACGTTGCTGCTCCCGGCGATTCAACCGAACCAGGCCGGTGCCTACGACGTGCTGGTCTTCAATGACCACGGATCCGTCCTCAGCGACCCGGCGAACATCACCCTGAAATATCCCGCGTTCATCCAATCGCAACCCGCCAGCGTGCAAGTACGCGTGCGCCCCGATCCCGCCGCGCTCGCGATCACGAACACATCCTTCACGGTGACCGCCTACAGCCCGTCGCCGATGAGCTACCAATGGCTCTTCAACGGCACCGAAATCCCCGGCGCCACGAGCAGCACACTGGTGATCACGAATGTCCAACTGGGCAGCGGCGGCGATTACTCGGTGCGTGTGACCGATGAAGTAGGTTCCGTACTCAGCGGACCCGCCAGCCTGATCCCGCTCGTCTCACCCACGATCGTCCAGGGCATGCTCCCGCAATTCGTAGCACCCGGCGCCACCGTCACACTGAGCGTCGTCGCCAGCGGCAGCCCAAATCCCTTCGGCTACGAATGGCGCCGCGGGAGTGTAGTGGTGCGCAGCAACGTGGTGAACTCCACGACCAACTTCTATTCGTTCACCGCCAGTCCAACGCCGTTCACCACCAATCAATATCGCGTCGTCGTCCGGAACCTCGCCAACATCTCAATCAGCGCGAACTCGCTCGCGGCGGTGGTGACCCTCCCGGACTTCGACCAGGACGGCATCATCGACCTGTACGAACAAGCCGTCGGCATGAACACCAACAACGCCGCCGATGCGCTCGAGGATCTCGACGGCGACGGCATGCGCAATCGCGATGAATTCCAGGCCGGAACGGATCCGACCAATGCCGCGAGCTACCTGCGCGTCGATCTTTCCACCGGAGCCACGCAGGCAATCGTTCAGTTTGCGGCGATTTCGAACCGGACCTACTCGGTTGAATTCACCGACGGGTTCAACAGCGGACCGTGGCTCAAGCTCACGGATGTGGTCGCAAGCACCAACAACCGCGTGCAGACGATTCCCGATCCCACCTGGACCACGAATCGTTTCTACCGCGTCGTTTACCCGGCGCAGCCGTGAGCTACAGGTAATCCGCACGGCTCACAAGCCCAGCCAACCGGACTCGACACTGGACACCCCCAGTGCGGTTGTTCATTCTTCGCGCCATTCTTTTCTGATATGAGAACTCTTTTGATCGGCATCGACAGCGGCACGCAATCGACCAAAGCCCTCGTCGTGGATGCGAAGAACGGCAAGGTCCTGGGCTCCGGCGCGCAGGCTTACGACTTGATCCCGAACCTTCCGCCGGGCGCGAAGGAACAGCATCCGCACTCGTGGCGCGAAGCGACCGCGTCCGCCATCCGCCAGGCGCTGCGCAGTGCGAAAGCCACGGCGTCGGAAGTCAAAGCGATCGGCGTCAGCGGCCAGCAACATGGCTTCGTCCCGCTCGACAAGGACGGCGAAGTCATCCGTCCCGCGAAGCTCTGGTGCGACACCGCCACCGCCGTCGAGTGCGAGGAGATCACGGAGAAGCTCGGCGGCCCCAAGAAGACGCTCAAAGCGCTCGGCAACGCCGTGCTGCCCGGCTTCACCGCCTCGAAGATTCTCTGGTTGAAGAATCACGAGCCGAAAAACTTCGCCCGCCTCGCCAGCGTTCTGCTCCCGCACGACTACCTCAACTTTTGGCTAACCGGCGACAAGGTGATGGAATACGGCGACGCCAGCGGAACCGCGCTGCTCGATGTGCGCAAGCGCAAGTGGTCCACCGCCGCACTCGAAGCGATCGATGCCGACCTCGCATCCAAACTTCCGCGCCTCATCTCCAGTGACCAGCCGGCCGGCACCTTGCAAGCCTCCACCGCAAAGCAGCTCGGGTTGCAGCCTGACGTGCTCGTCAGCGCCGGCGGCGGCGACAACATGATGGGCGCCATCGGCACCGGCAACACGCGGGAAGGCGTCATCACCGCCAGTTTCGGCACCAGCGGAACGATCTACGCCTGCGCCGAAAAACCGGTCGTCGATCCCGAAGGCGAGATCGCCGCGTTCTGCGACTCCACGAACCGCTGGCTGCCTTTGCTGTGCACGATGAACGTCACGGTGGCGACCGAGATGATGCGGCAGGATTTCGAATACACGCATGAAACCTTCGCGAGCAAGGCCGCCAGCGTTCCCGCGGGGTCGCATGGACTGATGCTGCTCCCGTATCTCGAAGGCGAGCGCACGCCGAACATTCCCGACGGCACCGGCGTGATGATCGGCATCAATCAACGCACGTTCTCCGCCAGTCACTATTGCCGCGCCGCTATGGAAGGTGTGACGCTCGGCATGAACTACGGTTTGCGCCGTCTTGCCGAACTCGGTGTGAAGCCGACGCAGATTCGCGCGACCGGTGGTGGAGCGAAGTCCAAGGTCTGGCGCCAGATCATGGCGGACATTTTCAACACAGAAGTCGTCACCCTCAAAGTCAGCGAAGGCGCGGCCTACGGCGCGGCGTTGCAAGCGCTCTGGTGCTGGCGGCAGCAGCAAGGGGAGAAGATCGACATCAGCGACATCACGGACGAGTTCGTGGAGCTGAACGGCAACGAGACGGCGCGCCCGGACAAGAAGAACGTCGAAGTTTATCGCGAGCTGCAACAGTTGCAGGACGACACGTCCGCCGCGCTGCGCGAAGTCTTCGCAAAGCATCGGAAGTTCGTGTTGCGCTGAGCATCCAGTGACGGTTGTTGCCCCGGAGTCGCAAGCTGATAGGCTAAGGCCATGAGTTTTGTCGCTGAGTTCAACGCGTTGCCGATGGCGGATCTGCTGGAGCGCTCCCGCAGCGCTACGGCGGCTGATGCTCAACGTTCCATCGCGAGCGTGGCCCCATCGCTCGCAGACTTCGCGCAACTCATCTCGCCCGCCGCCGGCTCCCTTCTGGAAACCATCGGACGCCGTTCGCAAGCGCTCACCCGACAACGTTTCGGTAAAACGATCCGCCTCTTCGCACCGCTCTATCTTTCGAACGAGTGCATCAACAACTGTTCCTACTGCGGCTTCTCGCGCGATAATCCGATCCTGCGCGTGACGCTGTCGGTGGACGAAGTGAGGCGCGAGGCGCTGGCCCTGAAAGAGGAAGGCTTTCGTAATTTGCTGCTCGTCGCCGGCGAGCATCCGAAGTTCGTTTCCAACGGTTACCTCGCGGATTGCACGCGTGCGCTGCACAGCGAGCTGCCGAGTTTGTCGCTCGAAGTCGGCCCGATGGAGACCGCCGAGTATCGGCCGATTGTCGAAGCTGGCGCGGAGGGGTTGGTCGTGTATCAGGAGACGTACGACCGGGAAGTCTACGCGCGCATGCACACTGCCGGACCGAAACGGAACTTCGACTGGCGCCTCGAAACGCCGGAGCGCGCCTACGAAGCTGGCTTCCGCCGACTCGGCATCGGTGCGCTCTACGGCTTGAGCGACTGGCGGATGGAAGCAATCAGCGTCGCGGCGCACGCCGCGTATTTGCTCAAGCATTGTTGGAAGGCGCAGGTCACCATTTCGCTGCCACGGCTGCGACCGTGCGCCGGTGAATTCCAACCGCTCACGCGCATGAGCGATCGCGAACTCGTTCAGCTCGTCTGCGCGTTCCGGCTGTTCCTGCCGGACGTCGGGCTCGTTCTCTCGACGCGCGAGCCGGCGAAGCTGCGCGACGGATTGATTCCGCTCGGCATCACGATGATCAGCGCTGGCAGCCACACGGAGCCGGGTGGTTACACGGGCGCGGGCAAGGACAAGATTCATCGCACGGAGAAAGGCCGCATCGTGGAACTCGCCTCTGGCGCCAGCGAATGGGCTTCGACACCAGATCGCGCGACGAACGCCACCGGACAATTCGAGATCGCGGACGAACGTTCCGCCCAGGAAATGTCGGAGCTCCTCAAGCGCCTCGGCTATGAACCGGTCTGGAAGGATTGGGACGCCGCGCTGACGGCGTGAGTTGAAGGGTCGAAGGCAGGAGCTCCGCGGCACACGCAAAGTCGGGAATCCCCCTTTACACCGCCTCGGTGGATTCCTAGTCTCGCAGGACTGTTCTCCTCGACTGGCGTACGCGACGGAAACTGGCGCAATCAAATGGTTGAATCTATGCGGAACGTTCTCGCTGTTTTCCTGATGATGGGCCTCGCGGCGATTTCCGCGCAGGCACAACCCTTTCGCATCGTCACCTGGCAGGTGGGCAACGTCATTCTGCCCAAGTCAACGAACGCCACTCCGGCGACCGAGCCGGCGCGCATCGGTGAAATTGCCGCCGCCCTCAGCGCGACAGATGCCGACGGGATCATTCTTTATGGCATCACCGACGGCAGCGCGCTCAAGCGCATCGCCGAGAGCATGAAGCCTAAGAAGTTTTCCGTGGCGATTCACTCGGTGATGCGCCAGCAAAAAAACAGCGGTCCGGTCGTGGGGCACCCATTCGCCATTCTCGCCAAGCGCGACAAGATGTCGGCGAAGACCATTGAATGGGAAGACACCGGCCGCATCGAAATGCCCGGCGGTTTCAGTTTCGCAACCCTTCGCCATGGCAACGGATCGGTCTTCATCTACGTCGCCAATCTGCCGGGCAGTCCGACGAACGGAGTCGGATCCTCGGACGGCGCTTACTTCGCCCGCAAGCGCAACTACGCCGCTGACTTTCTCGGCCACCACGCCACCTGGCTGACCACCACCCATACGAATCTGCCGGCCGGCACGTTTGTTACCGGAGACTTTGTGCTCTCCCCGAAGAAGCCGGTGAAAGACGAGTGCAGCGCCATTCTGGAAAAATTTGGGTTCCGTCCCGTGCCAGTCGGGATCGCGCAAGACAGGTCCGCGCTGGCCATTACGAACGGCCCGCTGGTGAGCCGGGTGTTTGATCCCGTGTTCACGCGGAATGTGGATTTCATGTCCACGCGCCAGATGCCCGCGCCAAACCCGACCGATCAGCCGATGGTCATTTGCGAAATCACGCTCAAGCCCTCCGGATCCGCCGCCATCACAAAACCCGCTTCACCCGCCCGTCCGCCCGCGCCAAAGCCGGAGCCAATCGAAGATCCGGCGCCCGTCCCGACCCCGCCGCCAGTTCAGCTCGCCACAGCGCAGCCCTCGCAACCCGCTGTCGCGCCCGTTCCCGCGCCGCGGAGTGCAGAGGCGCCCGCCGCTGCGCTCGCCGCGGCCCCGGTCATGATTACCTCCGCGCCCACGCCGGCTCCCGTTTCCAGCACGCCACCTTGGGTGTGGCCCGTGGCGATCAGCGGGGCGTTTGGGTTGATCGCCGTGATCGTCTTGAACACGCGCGCCGCAAAACGAGGTCAACCCGATGTCGCGATCTCACGTCCCATGTTCGTTGAACTCAATTCCCCCTCGCGCTCGAATCGCGCAGTGACCGAATCGACCTCCGGCGCCGTGCTGTCCGAGCCGACGACCGCGACGGACAACGCCCACAACGGCGCTTGGCAGACGCCGTCCGTGCGATTGAACTCTGCGGAACCGGAACGGCAGGCAGAGAAGGATCCCAAGGCGGCGCTCGTGCCTCATCTTCGGCAACTGATGCGAGAGAAACTGTTTCAGTGGCTCAGCAACCAGCGCAGCCAGCTGCTCGACTCTCATGAGAACGGCACCGCGCAGGTGCTGGGGCTGGAGGAACGCCTCGGCAAGATTCGCGATCAATTTCAGGATAAACTCGTCGCCCAGGAACAGCGCATCGCTGAGATGGATCGGGAGCTGAGGGAAAAGGAGCGCCTGCTCAAGCAGTCACAGAAAGCAGAGACGCAAAGCGATCAGTCGAATCCGCTGAGTTGATCGACCGAGTTCTTCCTCATGCAAAGGAAGAACGAAGTCCGTCGTAGAGCACTTCAGTGCTGGAGTTGCGTCCGTCGCGCCCTTCGCGTGAGGAATCGACATTCAGTAAGTCAGCAACCCAAGGAGATGCAGTCCATTGTTCCCCAGCTCGAACTTTGAACCGCGCTGCATCACGATTTTTCGGCAGGGATGTTTCTGGCGTTCCGCCGCGTTCACGGTGAGGAGCTGGAACTTCGCTTTGGTCTTAATCTCCGACGCGGCTCGCGGAATCACCTCCATCGGAACGCCATTGAAGTTAAGGGAGAGTTCGTAGCCCGCGATGCCTTCCTTCTGCGCGACGGGATTCGCCCTCAAAAACATCGGATAACGGCGGACCCACGAGATGTTCGTATCGCGCACCATCACCCGGCAGAGCTCCGGCTGGCTGCGAATGAATTCCACGAGGCTGAACTTCGCACCAAGCCGTTGTTGCTCGAGGAAAAGTTTCCACGGATCGAGCCCCAGAAGGTTTTGTCCGTTCCAGCCACCGTGATCGTTCCGCTGGCCTGGAAACGTTTTGCGATACCACTCCGGAAACTTCTCGTTCACCACCAGATCGAGCTCGAAGTGAACATGCGCCCGATCCTTGGAGATGCTCTGCGCGGTATTCGACGTGCGGCCCATCGTGGCGATGACTTCGCCGGCCTTCACGGAATCGCCGTGCTTGAGTCCGATGCGAATCGAACTGAGATGCGCGTAGAGCGAGTAAACTTCGATGCCTTCGATCGAGTGACGGAGGATCAGGTAATTGCCGTAGTTCGAAAGCGACGGCCGTTTGTTGATGTAGGCCACCGTCCCATCGGCGGTCGCGAGAATCGGGTCAGTCGGCTCATTGCGTTTGTCCCGGGCGATGCTGCGGATGTCGAGCCCCTCGTGCAATTGCCAGCCGTCGGTGCGCACGCAGCCAAAGGTGCCGCTCATCCAAGGTTTGCCGACGGTGCCGACAAAGAAACGCTCTTCCCCGGCGGAGTCGAACACTGCGCGATTCGCGGTCGGAAGCTGGAACGGCTGCGCGTGAACCGCGAGGGAGGTGATGAGGAAACCGGCCAGGCGAACCGGCCACAACCTCATCCAAGTTCCGGGTGACGCGGCGGAACTTCCTGCTCCACCGCACTGCGTCGACAAATACATGCGCCAAACAGAAACTACTTCCATCACGATGGCAAGCCGGCGACTTGCAGATTACTTGCGTCCCTTGCGGACCAGTTCCGCCACCCGATTCAAACCGCTGACAATTCGGTCCGCCTCTTCACGCGAGGTATCCGGCGTGAAAACCAGCACTCCGTCCCCCAGCCGCTGCGTGATGACCGGCGCGGCAATCCAGCGCATCTGACCAAACTCCGCCGCGATCGCCATGCGTTTACCTTTGTTTCCTGTCGTGTACTGCTCCAAGAGAAACGTCCCCTGTTTGTTGAACTGAACAGAAATGGAGAACCCGCCGAGCACATCCACGACCGCAGCCTTTTCAATCTGGAACTCGGTGAGGAACGGACGCTTTTGGGCATTCAACTCGAACGGATTCGACCGCCCGACCGTGATGGCGCCGCTGTCTTCGGTGCCGTCGACATTCACTTCGAGATGCAGCCGGAGCGACGCCTCGTCCTTCTTGGTGTAGTGGTTCGGGTCTTTCTTCTTGCCGGACTTACAGCCCGCACCGAGAACCAGCGCCAAGGCGAGCAGCAAATAGGTATTGAACCGCAAAACTCGAATCATCATAGTCTCGGTCAAGCATCCGAAACGGATTCACAAAGTAAAGCGACTTATGGGACAACAAAGTAACAAGACTCAGAAACGTCAGCGCGCCAACGCCTACATGAAGCGCAAGAAGGAAGAAGTGAAGGCAAAGCTGTCGAAGAAGAAGTCCAAGGGCTGAGCCCAGCCTCTCGATTCTCTTACCACCCGGAACTCCGGGTGGTTTTTTCTTTTCTGCCCGGGCCAATTCGCGTTTAGTCGCCCCCTGATTTTTGCCGGGTTGTCCGGCTGCTCTGTCACGCATCACGCATCACGCATCACGCATTACGAATCACGACTCATGAAAATCGTCCTCGCTTACTCCGGCGGCCTCGACACCTCGGTGCTGCTCTCCTGGATCAAAGATGTCTACGGCAACGCCGAGATGATCGCCTTCTGCGCCAACATCGGCCAGGAAGACGAACTCACCGGCCTCGAAAAGAAGGCCAAGAAAACCGGCGCCTCCAAGATTTACATCGACGACCTGCAGGACGAATTCGCGAAGGACTTCATCTATCCGATGATGCGCGCCGGCGCGATTTACGAAGGCCAATACTTCCTCGGCACCAGCATCGCGCGTCCGCTCATTGCCAAGCGCATGGTCGAGATCGCCAAGGCTGAGAAGGCCGACGCCATCGCTCACGGCGCCACCGGCAAGGGCAACGACCAGGTGCGCTTCGAACTGACCGCCGCCGCCCTCGCGCCTGAGTTGCAAATCATCGCACCGTGGCGCGACGAGCGTTACCGGAAGGATTTTCCCGGTCGCCAGGAGATGATCGATTACTGCGCCGCCAAGGGCATCCCCGTGCAGGCTTCCGCCAAGAAGCCCTATTCGATGGACCGCAATCTCCTGCACATCTCCTACGAGGCGGGCATCCTCGAAGACCCGTGGTATGATTCCTTCGATCCGAAGAAGAACCGCGATTACTTCACCACGCTGTCCGTGCTGCCCGAAGATGCGCCGGACAAGCCGGAGTATGTCGAACTCGACTTCGTGAAGGGCGATTGCGTCGCGGTGAACGGCAAGAAGCTCACGCCGCTTCAGGTCATGAAGACGCTCAACAAGCTCGGCGGCAAACACGGCGTCGGCCGCGTGGACATGGTCGAGAACCGCTTCGTCGGCATGAAGAGCCGCGGCGTGTATGAGACTCCCGGCGGCAGCATCCTGCACTACGCGCATCGCCAGATGGAGAGCCTCACGATGGATCGTGAAGTCATGCATCAGCGCGACGCGTTGATCCCGAAATATGCCGAGCTCGTTTACAACGGCTTCTGGTATGCGCCGGAGCGTCTCGCGCTCCAGGCCTACGTCGAGGAGAGCCAGAAGAACGTCACCGGCACCGTGCGTGTGAAGCTCTACAAGGGCGGCCTCTACGTCGCCGGCCGCAAGTCGAAGTTCAGCATGTATAACCCGCACATCGCCACGATGGAGGCCGATCCGACCAAGGCCTACAACCAGGACGACGCGACGGGCTTCATCCGCCTGAACGGCCTGCGCCTGCG
>CAZBIC010000096.1:0-11179 GCA_964491875.1 uncultured Bifidobacterium sp. | reverse complement strand
ACCCCCAGTCTGGCACGCGCGCCTTGGTTTCGGTCTCCACGTTCTTGTTCCAAACCGCTTTGCCATCCGCGGCGTTGAAGCAGAACACATCACCCCAGCGGCTCAGCCAGAAGACGCGGTCGCCATCGATGGTCGCGGAGCCAGTTGTGCCGCCGTCGAAATACTTGTCGCCGAGTTCGGACGGATACGAGTGCTTCCAAGCCACCTTGCCCGTCAACGCGTCGAAGCAGAACACCGTGTCCTTCTCGTCCGCGTGGCCGACCGTCACCACTCGCCCATCCGCCACCGCGAACGATGAATAACCCAAGCCGACGTTCGCCTTCCACGCAATCGTCGGTCCCGCAGCCGGCCACTGATCGCTCCAGCCCGTTTCGGTGGAAACGCCATTGCGCGCCGGCCCGCGCCAGTGCGGCCAGTCGCCAGCGAGAGTGGATACGGAGACAACTGCCAGCACGGCAGCCACAGAGGCAATCAGGTTGAAGCGTCGCATCGGGAATTCCAGACGTGTTGAGCCGTCGATTCTTTCGAAAAATTCCATCACCGACGACGATTCCGTTCCAGCACGATTCCGCGCGATTTGCCATCGAGCTGGTCACGAACGGATTTCGCCCGGGCGTCGATGAATCGATGGAGCTGATGGGCGGCGCGCCTGGCACCACCCTCCTCCTCATCAATCGGCGTGGAACGACGCTTCGGATTGGTTGCTTCGAGAAACTTTCCGTAGCGAAACTCCGATTCCGCGCGCACCGGATCGCGAACGACGCGGGCCATCTCTTCCACCCGACGATGGAGCCGTTCCGGCACAAAGTGACGCGCGAGCAATTCCTCCAGCTGGGCGCGATACATGTCCCGAAACGTTTTCACGCGAAAGACGCGTTCCAGGAATCGGTTCTTACCGACCCACGGACGGGAGATACTCGCCTGCTCACGTTCCTCCGTGGTGCCAAGCAGGAAGAAACCGCCCCACGACAAGTCGAGGTCCCATGGAATGAACCCGAACTTGTTCGAGTCCGGATCGAGGTAAAGATGAAAGTTCTGCCCGTTGGAAAGAAAGCTGTCGTAGTTCGACAGCAACACTTCGCAGGCGAAGTAGCGCGCGAACTTCGGCAAGTCGAGGAACTCCGCCAGCCGTTGCGCGAACTCCTCGTCGCTCGCATGAGTGACAACGCGGGCGAATTCAATGACGCGCTGTTGCTGGGCTGGCGTCGCCTTGGTCTTGAGATCGTAAATCTCCGAGTATGCGGACCAGTCATCGCCGAGGTGGTGAAAGAGTTCGTACGTGACCGGCTTGAAGATCGGCACGCGCGCCGTGTCGAAATGTTCGAGCGCGAACCCCGCGTCCACCGGCTCAACCAGCGCATAGAGCCCCAGTGGCCGCGCCGTCCACTTGCCATCGACTGACACGCTGACATACGCGTACGCAGTTCGCGACGCCGGCACTCCCGCCTCGCGAAAGAACTCGTACGCCAGCGCATCGCTCATGCTCGAGTAATCATTGACCATGTTGTTCAAGGTCAGCTCATCAAGCTCGCCAAGGCGCTGGCCTTTCGCGAACTTGTTCAAATCGATCTTCCACGATCGCTTCTCGCCGTAGAGCGAACCAAGGAATGTTCCATTGCCCTTGATGCGTGCGGCGACATTCGTGAAGCGCAGCCCCCCGAACTCCAACTCGGCATGCGCCCAGTCGAAATCGAACCCCAGCACGCCGGCAAGACCGCTGCGTTGCGCCTCGGGATTGCGCAGTAGCACCGTGCCGTCAGACTGCATGAAGTGCGGCAGCGGCGTGATTCGCTTCGGCTGCATCACTTCCCACTGGTCCGCCGAAAAGCTCAGGTGAACCAGCCAGAGGTTCGTCGTTTGATACAAATCGCGGGCCGTGCGAACCGCGTGAGCCGTCGGCAGTGCAGCCGGCGCTGGTCCGGGCCACGGCTTCGCCGGCGACGCCAGCCCCGGAACTGTCCGGCCCTCGTGCTTGATCGAGCCGACAAGAAACATCGAAATCAAACGGCTATGCCCATCGCGGCCCTCAACGATCCAAATCGTCGCCAGTAGCAGCATCACGCTCGCGACGAACGCGGGCACTCCGAACACCACCCGTCGCCGCCAGCGCGTCCACGCGAGCGTATTTAACACGCGCCGCGCGAGGACGTCCGCCGGTCGGCGAACTCCCGTCTCGACGAGTGCAGCCTCCACTCGATCCACCAACGCCGCGTCCAGCAACGGCTGGCATCCTTGAGCACAACACGCGTCCCTGAGCGCAGCTGAATCCACTTCGACCCCAGTTCCGCGCAAACGTCGCCGGAGCTTCTCCGTGGCGCCTGCGACCAGTTTCGTGAGCTTCTTTTCCCGCACCCGCAGAACGGCCGCGGCATCAGATGCTTCAACCCCCTGGAATACGTGAACCAACATCGCCCGCCGCTGCGCCACCGGCAGGCGCTCGAGCGCTGAATCGAGAACCGGCGACAGACGGACCCACAACGGAGCATCGGTCGGAACAGATGTCCGCGCCGCGCGACGGAACCAGCCAACTGCGAATTTCCACCATCCCATTCGCTGCCTCTTCCTCACAGCGACATGGACCAGTTGAAACAGCCATTCCGCGAGCACGGTTTTGCTCGGCAAGCGTCGCGCGCGCCTTGCGAGAACGAGGAACACCGCGCGGGTCACCTCCACTGCCACGTCCGCACTTCCCGTCCGTCGCAGCGCGGAGGAATAAACGAGGGCGAGGTGACGCTCGATCACGGGACGCAACAAGGCAACATCGCGACGGCGACGGAGCGCGCGGAGAATTTCAGCATCCGACGGGGAGGAGAACTGGGAAGTGGGAAGAGTCATTGTTGAGCCAGGAGTTGTTAATCAACTTGCCTCTTCCAAAACCTATCCGGCTGGACCATCAAACCGAAATTTGGTGCGCATGGCAGGACTTGAACCTGCACGCCTTTCGGCACTACCACCTCAAAGTAGCGTGTCTGCCAATTCCACCACATGCGCAGCCGGACGCATACTCAATCAATTCCTTTCGCGGGGCGCAAGAGCATTTTATTTTCACTTGGTCGCTGCCGACCATCCGGCCGGGAAACTACTTTGCGCTTCTCCGCGGGAATTCCGTGAACTAAGTTCGCAAACATGAACCTCGTCACTGCCTTTGGCAGAACCGCGCAGCTGCATCCGAAGAAGCCCGCCATCTTCTGGGGCGACGACGAATTCAGCTACGAACAGCTCTTCGCCCAGACCGCCTTCGCGGCGACCAAACTGCAAGCTCTGGGCGTGAAGCCCGGCGACCGCGTTGGGCTCTGGCTCAAGAACTGCCCGGAGTTTGTCCCAGCGATTTTCTCCATTCTCGCCTGCGGCGCCATCGCGGTACCCATCAACAACTTTCTCAAGCCTGAGGAGATTCAGCACATCCTCACCGATGCGGACATCAACGTCATCGTCACCGACTCCGCCATGGCGGAGCATTTGCCCGCGCTCACCGCGCTCCGTCCGCAATTGCAGTACTGGATCGTCGACGAACTCGCGAAACCGGAGAACCGCTCCGCCGCGCAGAGCGCCACCCTGCCCTCCGTGGCAAATAACGTTCAGCGGGACGACCTTGCCGTCATCATCTACACGTCGGGAACCACCGGCAAATCAAAGGGCGCGATGCTCACGCACGGCAACTTGCTGCACAACGTCGAGAGCTGTCGTCAGGTGATGCTCGTGATGGACCACGATCGTTTCGTCGTGCTGCTGCCGATGTTCCACAGCTTCATGCTGTGCGTCGGCGTGATGCTGCCCCTCATCACCGGCGGTTCGATGGTCCTCATCCGCTCGCTGCATCCGCCCAAAAACATCATCGCGGACATCTTTCGCCGACAAGCGACGATTCTTCCAGCGGTGCCATCGTTCTTCCGCACACTGGCTGCGGCCGAGATGCCGCCCGGGTTGCCCTTGCGCATCTGCATCAGCGGAGGTGCGCCGTTGCCTGTCGAGATTTTGCGCGAGTTCAATCGCAAGATGCCCATCCCGCTCATCGAAGGCTACGGCCTCAGCGAGGCGAGCCCGGTCGTGAGCTTGAATCCGATTCAAGGTCCGCAGAAGGAAGGCTCCATCGGCAAACCAATCCCGGATGTGGAAGTAACGATCCAGGACGATGACGGAAACATTCTCCCCATCGGGAGCACGGGCGAAGTGTGCGTGCGCGGCGGCAATGTCATGCGCGGCTATTGGAATCAGCCCGAGGCGACGGCGAAGACAATTCGCAACGGCTGGCTGCTCACCGGCGACGTCGGCCACGGCGACGCGGAAGGGTTCTTCTACATCACGGATCGCAAGAAGGACATGCTCATCGTCAATGGCATCAACGTCTATCCGCGCGAGATCGAAGAAATCCTCTACCACATCCCGGGCGTGAAAGAGGCCGCGGTGATCGGCGTGCCCGATCCGCGGCGCGGTGAGCATCCGGTCGCATTCGTCGCACCGAATGACGGCGTGACGCTCGATGAGCGGGAAATCCTCAACACGCTTCGCCAGAAGCTCGCGGACTACAAGGTGCCGAAGAAGATCACCTTCGTGACCGCGCTCCCGCGCAACCCCACCGGCAAGGTGCTGAAGCGCGAGCTGCGGCAGCAGGCGTGAAGACCTACTGATCGATCACACGAGGAGTCGGACGCTACTTCAAGCGATCGCCGAATTCGCGTCGCCACTCCGCTTGATTCTCTTGCCAGCCCGCGAGGGCAAGAATCTGTTTTCGGAGGTAGTCCCAACCCGGATCTGGTTCCGTCGTCAATTCGATGGGGTAAGGCTCTGTCTCCTGCGGCATGTCATTCAAACGAATGCCACACGTCTCAACATCGGATGCATAAAACACCCATTGGCGCGCTCCATCGAAAGTAAGCACAGCCGTTAACGCAGCAAGACCGTCGCGTTCCCACGCTTCGCACAATCGATCTTCAAAAACACCCATTCGCTCCTGTTCTTCGCCAGATGGAAGTGCCCCTGCGCCTTCATCTGCGTAGGGCCAAACCACCAGCAATTGATTGACATGATCGCCAGTCTCGGTCGAGTCCAGCACAGGAGTACGAAAACGCAGAATAAAAGGCCCGGCTTCACGCTCTCCTGATGCTCCGGCCCATCGGTCGGGTTTCAAGAGTCGGTCAACGACATTCATTTCGGCAATCTATTGGAGACTCGCATTCGATTACATCGAAAATTGAAATACTCGGCTTCAACCATTTTTCTCGTACCTCAACAAATCTTGGAGCTTGGTGTTTCGACGGCTCACCGATTAAATTTATCCCATGCGAATACTCAGCGGCATTCAGCCCAGCGGCGCGCTGCATCTCGGCAATTACTTCGGGATGATGCGTCCCGCCATCGAACTCCAAGATCAGGGCGAGGCGTTCTATTTCATCGCGGATTATCACTCCATGACGTCCCTCACGGACGCCGCGCAACGCCGCAAGAACTCGCTCGATGTCGCGCTCGATTTCCTCGCGTGCGGGCTCGACCCGAAGAAGTCCGTGTTCTGGAAACAATCCGACGTGCCGGAAGTCACCGAGCTGACGTGGCTCCTTAGCACCGTCACGCCGATGAGCCTGCTGGAGAAATGTCACTCCTACAAAGACAAGACCGCCAAAGGCATCGCGCCCAGCCACGGCCTCTTCGCCTATCCCGTGCTCATGGCAGCGGACATTCTGATCTTCGATTCGAACGTCGTTCCCGTCGGCCGCGACCAGAAGCAGCATGTCGAAGTCACGCGCGACATTGCGATCAAGTTCAACGAGCTCTACGGCCAGACGTTCATCCTCCCCGAGCCGCGCATTCGCGATGAAGTCGCCGCCGTGCCCGGACTCGACGGACAGAAGATGAGCAAGAGCTACGGGAACACCATCGAGATCTTCGGCGACGAGAAAGCCACGAAGAAGAAGATCATGGGCATCACGATGGACAGCCGCACCCCGCAGGAACCGAAGCCCGACGCCGACAAGAACCTCGCCATCCAGTTGCTCAAGCTCGTCGCGCCCGCGGAGATCGCGAAGGATTTCGAAGATCGTCTCCGCGCCGGCGGACTCGGCTACGGCGATTTGAAGAAAGGTCTCTTCGAGCACTACTGGAATCATTTCGCTCCAGCCCGCGCCAGGCGCGCCGAGCTGGTTGCGAACATGGATTACGTCCAGCAAGTGCTGAAGGAAGGCGCCCACCGCGCGCAAACACTGGCCCGTAGCGTTCTCGACCGCGCGAAGAAGGCGAGCGGGTTGATCTAGCGCACCCGCCGAGGAAACTTCACGGGGCGTTCAGCTCGACATGCTCCGAGCTAATGTGACAACCCGCAGGATCCTTCACCGCGAGAAACGCCACCAGCGGACGCGTTGATGGAAGTTCACCCACGAGTTTGCCGTTCTCGACTCGCGCCGTGACGGTCTGCCAGCTCCGCTTCTGCCAAGCGCCGGAGTTCGTCGTGTAGCACAGGGACACTTCCTTGAACCCAGTCGCGCGATCCACCGACGCGCGCAGTTGCCCGGACTTCACCTCCACCGCGCCGATTCGCGGCAACGGCGACTCGCCGCGCAGCACGTTGCCCACGAAGGCATCGACTTCCGGGAAGGTCCAGATGTGACCGTGCGGCCGGTTCACGGCCATAGACACATGCCGCCATTTCTCGGGCACGAGCTGGTAGGTTTTACGGTAGCTGTCCATCGGATACGCGAAGTCCGTGGTGCCGTTCACAAACAGAATGGGATACCGCACGTCGCCGACATACTGGCTCGGATCAAACAATCGCAACCACAGAGTGCGCGCCTCGGGAGTCATGGCGGCGAGCGATTTGTCCGTCCAAACGCTGTTGTCACCGAGAAACCCGCACCCATAAACCGGCACCGCTACTTTGAAGCGCGCATCAATGCCCGCAGCGATGCAGGTCAGATACCCGCCCCAGCTGATGCCCGTGATGCCCGTGCGATTCGCGTCCACTTCCGGCAACGACCGCAGCAGTGAATGTCCCCGCACCACGGCGGCGACTGCGTGATACGTCCACATCTGCGACGCTTCGGCTTCCGTGAAATTGCGAAACTTGATTGTGTCCGCCTGATCGGGCCCGCCGTCCGGCAACCGCCCGCTCGGTCCATGGCCTGCGAGATCCATCGCCAGTGCCACGTAGCCGCGTTTCGCCCAGTGGTCCGCCCAGTCCTTGAACGCCTTTCCGCCACCGCCGTGCACCAGCACCATCGCGGGATTCTTGGTAGCTGCGGAATTTGTGGGGCGACCGAGGTAGGCAAACACCCGCGTCGGTTTTCCATTCAGCAACTCGCCTTCGTAATAGAGTTCCTGAACCAGGCCGCTCGTCGAACCCCAGGTTGCTGCGGGAACTTTTGACAATGCGGCGAGATTCCACGGACCGCTTGCGGGCTTCCGCGACAGGTTTGCGCAGCCTGCGGCCAATGCCAGCGCGATCAACGCACACGCCAGCCGGGGGATGAAATGTCTCAGGGAAAACATGCGAGACGATGTTGAACTCGCGCCGCTGTGCCCGCAAGTCCTCGAAAGGAGGTGTGTCAGGCCGGTTCCTGCTGGGTGATGCAGTGGAAGGAGCCCAGTCCCCAGATGAGGTCGGTGGAATCGACACCGATCACTTGGCGATCCGGAAAATGCTCCTGCAAGGTCGCGATGGCAACCTTGTCGTTCTTGTGGCGGAAGGTCGGCACGAGCACAATTTTGTTCGCGATGTAGAAATTCGCGTAGCTAGCGGGGAGCCGCTGGCCTTGATGTTCGACCATGCCGGGCGTCGGCAATTTCACGATGTGAAACAAACGGTCGCGATGATCGCGCGCC
Organism: uncultured Bifidobacterium sp.; assembly: GCA_964491875.1. Classification (GTDB taxonomy): domain Bacteria; phylum Verrucomicrobiota; class Verrucomicrobiia; order Limisphaerales; family JADJPG01; genus JADJPG01. Next base: position 3,370 of record CAZBIC010000096.1, on the reverse strand, counting down.
AGGCGGAGGCGACGGAAGTTCTCCTGCAACGCAGTGTAGTTCGCATCGTCGATGTCTTCCTCGACGATCGTCACGATCGTCGTCGGATTGATGAAGCGAGAGAGGTCGTCCACGTGGCCATCCGTGTCGTCGCCCACGATGCCGTCGCCGAGCCAGATAATCTTTTCGACGCCGAAGTAATCGCGGAGGAAGCGGCCGATTTCCTCCTGGGACATGGAAGGATTACGATTCGGATTCAGCAGGCAAGATTCCGTCGTGAGCAACGTGCCGAGGCCATTCACATCCACCGAGCCGCCTTCCATCACAATGCCCGGCGAAAAGAGATGCAGGCCGCGCAGTTTGGCGACGTGCTGCGGCACGGCGTCGTCGAGGTCGTAGGGAGGATACTTGTCGCCCCAGGCGTTGTAGCCCCAGTCGACGACCGCACGTTCATGCCGGCCGTGATAATCGCGGGTGACAAAGATCGGACCATGATCGCGGCACCACGGTTCATACGCCGGGAAGTGATGGAAATGAACACGCTCCAGCGGCGTCTTGTACTTCGCCAACAGCGCGCGGACCGTCGCTTCCATCTCCGCGTCCCAGACGTTGATGTTGACGTCTTCGACCTTCACGAGATGCCGGATGAGCTCCGCATAAACCGGCGGCACCGCATCGTAGCGATCAGGAAAGCTGATGCCCTCAGGCCGCGGCCAAGTGAACCACGTCCCCGCGTGCGGTTCCCATTCCGCCGGCATGCGAAAGCCCAGCCGTGCAGGAGTCTTGTTGAAAAACGTGGTCGTGTTTTCGCTCATGATGAACCTCAGGGCAGACGTTCGCCGCGCGCCGCGAGCAACAGTTGATACCATTCTTCCCGACTCAAGGACAACTTGGTTGCCTTCGCAGCTTGCCGAATGTTCTCAATACTCGTCGAACCCAGAATCGGGACGATGCCCGCAGGGAGTTTTAGCAACCATGCAAGCGACACGGCTGCGGGTGTGGAGTCGTGAATCCTGGCGATGCGCTTCAGAACGGATTTTACGGCGGATGTCGTCTTTTTGTACGATTCCTGTGAAGGCAAAATCTTGGTCGCACCGTCGGCCAGAATGCCGCCCCCCAACGGACTCCAAGCCATCGGCGTGATTTTTTCAGCGAGACATTGATCCAGGGTGCCGTCCTCCAACCGCGTGAGGTTGGCGAGACTGATCTCGACCTGATTCACGATCAGCTTCATCGGACACGCCGATTGCAGCGCACCGACCTGGGACGGATGGAAATTGGAAACACCGAACTCGCGAACCTTGCCCGCCTTTTTCAAGCGACTGAACGCGGACGCAACTTCGGTCGGGTCCATCAAATAATCCGGGCGGTGAAGTTGGTAGAGGTCGATGGTGTCGACACCCAGCCGCTTCAGCGATTGTTCGCAGGAACGAATGATGTAGTCCGCCGAGAAATCGTAGCGGTAAGGCGAGTCCTTCGCCGGCTCGCCGGCCATCCGAATGCCGCACTTCGTGGCGATGACGATGTCCTTCCGCAGACTGCGGTTCGACTTCAACACCTGCCCGAGAATTTTCTCCGCCTCGCCGTGGCAATAGATGTCCGCCTGATCGAACAGCGTGAAGCCGGCGTCGAACGCGGTTAGAATCGCTTTTCGTCCGACCGCTTGATCGGAGGCTTTCACCTTCGTAGGATCCCAAGTGCCGGCGATGCGCCAGCAACCATAGGCCATCCGGCTGACTTTGAGTGACGAAAGCGAAACGAGTTTCATAGTGCTCAGGCTGCGAAAACGGCGGAGGTGTAGATCAGAAACAAGGAACCGGAAAGCCAATTGTTCAGCGCCATCAGCCGAGAAAAGAAAAACTCCGTCCGGCATCTGCCGGACGGAGTTTAGCAAAAGAGGCAGGCTGCTTACGCCTTCCAGAGCTGACCGGGTTTGACGGGAGTGCCCTTCATGGCGTTGCGCGTGTCCACGATCGCCGTGGCCCATTGCGCCAGGTCCGCGTGATTCACCGCCTTGTGCGCCGTCGCGACCACCACGACGTCAAAAGAACCAATCGACGCCTTGTCCCATGTCACCGACTTGGTCCCTGCCCAGTGACCGTGTTCGCGGGTCGGACGAATCACTGGCACGTGCGGATCGTAATACGCCACGTCCGCGCCGCGCGCCTTGAACATGTCCAACAAATGGTAGCTCGGTGATTCGCGGTCGTCGTCCACGTCCGGCTTGTAGGCCAGGCCGACGATCAAAACCTTCGAGCCATTGATCGCCTTCTTCTGCGCGTTGAGCGCGTCCGCCGCCCGATGAATGACATACTCCGGCATCGCCGTGTTGATCTCGCCGGCCAGCTCGATGAACTTCGTCGCCTTGCCATATTCACGTGCCTTCCACGTGAGGTAGAACGGATCGATCGGGATGCAGTGACCGCCCAGGCCAGGGCCGGGATAAAACGCCATGTAACCAAACGGCTTCGTGCGCGCGGCTTCAATCACTTCCCACACATCAATGTCCATCGCGCCGTAAACAATCTTGAGCTCGTTCACGAGGGCGATGTTCACGCCGCGGAAAATGTTCTCAAGCAGCTTGGTCGCTTCCGCCACACGGCAGGAGGAAACCGGCACCAGCGTGGTCAGCGCTTTGCCGTAGAGCGTCTTGGTTTTCTCCAGGCACGCCGGCGTGAGACCACCAATGACTTTCGGAATCGTGGCGACTTTGCTGGCGGGATTACCCGGGTCTTCGCGTTCGGGCGAGAAGGCCAGATGGAAATCAACGCCGGCCTTCATCTTCGAACCAGCTTCCAAGGTACGCAGCAAGTCCTCATCGGTCGTGCCCGGATAGGTCGTCGATTCGAGCACCACCAGCGTGCCCTTGGTCAGGTGCGGCGCGATGGCTTTGCCGGTTTCGAGGATGTAGGAAATATCAGGCTCGCGATTCTTGTTCAGGGGCGTGGGCACGCAAATGATCACCGCCTCCACTTCCTTCACCCGGGAGAAATCGGTCGAAGCCGAGAATCGTCCGGCCTTGGTCTGCTCGGCCACCATCTCAGGCTCGATGTGCTTGATGTAGCTCTGCCCCTTATTGATGGCCTCCACTTTCGGAGGATCGATGTCCAGACCCAGAACTGTCACGCCGGAGCGCGCAAACTGCAGACTCAACGGCAAGCCCACGTAACCCAAACCCACTATCGCGATGTTTTTCATGCTCTCAAATAATCGGAATCAAACTGAAGTGCTTAACAACGGGATTGAATAAAACTCAATCCTCCACGCTCTTCCCGGCGTTCCTATACCAAGCCAGCGCCTCGCGCAAGCCCTCCGCCACCGAACACACCGGATCGTAACCCAGAATTCGCCGTGCTTTTGCCACCTCCGCCTGGGAATGGCGAATGTCGCC
>CAZBIC010000095.1:0-11876 GCA_964491875.1 uncultured Bifidobacterium sp. | reverse complement strand
CCGTGATCACGGTTCCCACCAACAAGGCGAAGAAGATGATCCAGTAAGTGCGGATGTGTTTCTTGATTTCGGCGGGCGAATGGGCGGCGCTCATAAATTATTCTATAGAGTGAATCGGTTGTCGCTGAGCACTAGAGAAGGTAAATAACCGGGAACAGGAAGATCCAGACCAGGTCAACAAAGTGCCAGAACAGACCGGAAATCTCGACGCGGTTGGTATATTGCACCGGGTTGGTCTTCCACAGCTTGGCACCCGGACCCCAGATGTAGGCGATGACCAAGGCGCCACCCAGCACGTGCAAACCGTGCAGCGCGGTGAGTGTGAAATAGATTGCGAAGAACGTGCTGTGGGCCGGAACAAACGCTGAGAGGCGTTTCACTTGAGATGACTTGATTTCAATCTCTTCGTGCTTGTGACCCGCTGCGACCTTCTTCGCGTGGGCCATTTCCTTCATCGACATCGTGTAGTGATACGGATCAGGAGCAAACTTAAAGGACTCAACCTTCTTCGCCGCCAAGGTCTCCGTCTTCCAGAAATACGGATGCGCACCGTTGTAATCGATGTGTCCCAGCAAGCGATCGGTCTTCACCTCTTTGTCGCCATGCTTCACGGTCACGGGCTCCTTGAGCCAGACTTCGTAGTGGCCGAACTTGTCCTTATACTCGAACGATTTGATTCCAAGGAATCCGAGAGCACACAGAATCGTCACCGCCTGATATTTTCGGTAGGCACCAAAGTTACCCATTTGAAGGGCCGCCCAGCCAAGCACCACCGTGACGCTCGACGTAATGAGCACGGCGGTGTTGAACGTACCGATCGGGATGTTCAGCAAGCCATGCGGCCACGTGCCCGGATCAGCGCCGACTCGCAGGAGAATATAGGCGGAGAACAACGCTCCGAAGAGCATGACTTCCGAGGCCAGAAACAACCAGACACCAACCTTAGCGTTATAGAGCCCTGTATCCGGCCGGGCTTCGTGATTATACGGAATTTCCATGTGTAGAGAGATTAGTGCTTGGGAGCTTTGTCAGGCAGAGACTGCATCGTGAAGTCCGACGGATGTCCGGGAACGCTGTACTCGTATGGCCCGCGATAAATGGCAATCGGCTTGTCGAAGTTGCCGTGCGGCGGAGGAGTCGGAGTATCCCATTCCAAGGTCGTCGCGTCCCAAGGATTGTCGTTGGTGACCTTCTTGCCCTTCCGAATGCTCCAGAAGAAATTGATGATGAACGGAATCTGGGCGAGGCCAAGGAACCACGCGCCGTGCGAGACCCAGCGATTCAGGTCGATAATCTCGGGCGCAAGACCCACTTGATCCGCAGCCGCCGCGTAGGTCGCGCCGCCGTTATACATACGGCGAATCATGCCGTGCATACCTTGCAAGAACATGGGCTGGAAAACGGCGTTCATGAAGAGAAGCGAGAGCCAGAAGTGAACCTTGCCCCAGAATTCGTTCATGAAGCGACCGGTGATCTTCGGATACCAGTGATAAATGCCCGCGAACAGGCCGAAGATGGTTCCCGGCGCCACAACGTAATGGAAATGCGCGATGACGTAGTAGGTGTCGTGAAGATGGAGATCCGAGAAATTGAAGCCCAGCGGAAGCCCAGTGAGACCGCCGATGCCGAACATCGGCAGGAAGGCTAGCGCGAACAGCATCTGCGTGTTGAAGCGGATGGAACCGCCCCACAACGAAATGAAGAGGCAGGTCAGAATGATGACGGACGGAATCGAGATGATCATCGTCGTCGTCTGGAAGAACGTGCTGATCTTCGTTCCCATGCCCGTCAGATACATGTGGTGCGCCCACACGATGAAGGAGATGAAACCGACGGCAAACACGGAGTAGACAAGAGATTTGTAACCCCAGAGCGGCTTGCGGGTGTTGTTGGCGATGACTTCGGAAATGATACCCATCGCCGGGAGAATGAGAACGTATACTTCGGGATGCGCGAGGAACCAAAACAAGTGCTGCCAAAGCAGTGGACTTCCACCGCCGGAAACTGGCACCGGCGTTGTTCCGCCCATCATCAATCCGCTCGGCAGGAAGAAGCTCGTGCCAAACAGGTTGTCCATGAGCTGCATCACGCCCGCGGCTTCCAGAGGAGGAAACGCGAGGAGAAGGATGAAAGCCGTGATGAACTGAGCCCAGCAGAAGAACGGCATGCGCATCCAAGTCATACCGGGAGCGCGAAGCTGGATGATCGTGGCGATGAAGTTCACGGCGCCGAGGAGCGACGAGGTAATCAACAGCACCATGCCGATCAACCAGAAGGTCTGACCGTTGAACATGATGCCTCGCTCCGCCAACGTGGCCAGCGGCGAATAGGAGGTCCAACCAGATTTCGCAGCACCACCAGGAATGAAGAAGCTGGCAAACATCACCACACCACCAAGGAAGAAGCACTGGAAGCTCGCCATGTTGATGCGAGGAAACGCCATGTCGGGCGCGCCGATCTGGAGCGGAACGACGTAGTTGCCGAACGCAGCAAACGCCAGCGGAACGATCGCAAGGAAGACCATGATCGTTCCGTGCATCGCACCGAAAGCATTGTAGAGGTCAGGACCCATCGCCCCATTGGGCAGCGCGTCCGGCCCGAAGACCTTCTGCAGCATCGCGCCGATCACCGGAATCGGCTGGTCCGGGTACGCAATCGACCAGCGCATCATCATCATCAGGCAGAAACCAAGGAGCATGAAGATGAGCGACATCACTCCGTACTGGATGCCAATGACCTTGTGATCGGTGGAGAAGATGTATTTCTGCCAGAAGTTCAACTCGTGATGATGCGAATCCGAGTGGACATCGTGCTGGTGGCCAGCGTGTGTTGTTGCGCCCATGTCTCTAGCTTTGGTTAGTCAATTGGTCAAAATGCCGCAGGTGAACGATTCAAGAGTCACTGCCTAAAAATTTCGCGAAACGTATCTGTCGTGTGATCGAGGTGTCAACGGAAGAATCCGGAACCCCGATCAATTTCCAAGAGTTAATACTTCAGTTTATCAAAAACCATCAACCCCAACATCAAGGGAAGGTAAATGATCGAGAGGAAGAACAGCTGCCGCGCGCGAGGCCGGGTCAATTCTCGAGAGAACTGCACCGCATAAAACACAAACGCAACGCCGAGCAGCAACGCGCCCACGAGATAAATCGTACCGGTAATTCTGAACAAAAACGGCAGCAGGCTGACGGTCAAAAGGCCGAGCGTGTGACTGACCGCCTGGCGTCCGGTGCGCGAGCCATCCGGATCCACCGAAGGCAACATCACGAATCCGGCTTTCTCATATTCGTCGCGATACAGCCAGGCAATCGCGAGGAAATGAGGAATCTGCCAGAAGAACAAAATGGCAAACAGTGACCAACCTTCCCCAGTGAGTTCACCGCGAGATGCCACCCAACCCATCAACGGCGGCAGCGCGCCGGGTATAGCTCCCACTGCCGTGTTTAACCAAGTAATCCGTTTCAGCGGCGTGTAGATGAATACGTAACTTCCCAGCGTCGCTGCTCCGAGCAAGCTGGTCAGGAGATTCACCGCGAAGGCGAGATAAACCAAACCAGCAATAGACGCCAGGCCCCCAAGAATCAGCACCGTGTCTGGCTGCATGCGACCGGACGGCAACGGACGATCCGCAGTTCGTTGCATGAGGGCGTCATGTTCACGTTCCCAAAGCTGGTTCAAGGCTGCGGCACCACAGGCCAGCAAGGCCGTACCTGCCAGCGCATGGAACATCAGCCAGTAATCCAGCGGTCCACGGCTGCCCAGATAGAAACCAACCAAGGTGGTCAGCAGAACCAGAAAGGTCAGTCGCGCCTTGACCAGATCACAGACGACCGCAAAGAGCGTTTTGTCCGAAGTCGCGGTTTCGGCGATGGATGGTGAAGAGACTTTCATGCCGGAACGCGATCTGCAGATCGAGTGGAAGCGGCCGGGGCCGCCACGGGAACTTTGCCCGCGACCGCAACGCGCACGCAACGCAGCGCGAGAATCGAGATCACCACGCCGGTAATCAGACTAATCGCCCCCAGCGCAACATGCGCCGTCGCGATGTCCGCCGCCTTGTTGGTCCAGATCGTCAAGGCACCGAGAGTCGCCTGCATGACGATCAATACCAGCCAGAAAGCAGCCCCTTTGCTTAGAACCGTTCCCGGAAAGCGACGACGGGCAAGTCCCGCCACCCACGCCACGGCGAGCAGTATTGCCAGCGCCATGATGCGATGCGTCATTTGAAGACCGATTTGAAAGGCTGTGATGGGATTCGCTGCGGTCGCCTCGCCGCGCGCCTGATTGTAACGAGCAACCGAATCAGCATCCATCGCCGGCCAGAGTTCGCCATAGGCGGCCGGGAAATCCGGGATGGCCAGGCCGGCATGCTGATGCCGCATGGCGGCGCCGATGACGAGTTGTAGAAGAATCATGCCGGTAACGAAGGCGAATACATATCGAATCGCTCCGCTGCCGTAAACAGTCATCTTCTGCACCGAGACCTTCAGCCACCAGCGTGACGTGAACAGTGAGATCGCACAGAGAAGAGCGAAGAAAATTTGCGCCAACGTCGCGTGAAACACACCGAGAACATCCTTCATCTGCGTGACCCGCAACCCACCCAGCACGCCCTGCAGAATCACCGCGACCAACGCAATGTAGCCCAGGCGGCGCAGCCAGCGGCGCTCTTCGCGAAGTCCGAGCCACACCGCGAGGATCACCGTGAGAAAGCCCACACCGGATGCTACCAGCCGGTGACTATGCTCATAGAAGATCCCTCCCACCCAGCGCGACACCGGGAAGAAGAACATGTTGTAGCCGTACGTCGTCGGCCAGTCCGGCACGGCCATGCCCACGCCATGACTTGTCACCAACCCGCCCACCCAAATCAAAAACAACGTGGAAGCCGCGGTCAGCAGAGCGAACCGGTGCAACCAAGGATTGTCTTGTGAGCGTGTCATGTAACGAAACTAACTTTTGCCATCAAATGGCAATGCCGCCGCAACCATAGCGAGTCGCAGCGGCATTGCCGCATTTAGATTCAGCTCTCGAGCATCACGGAATCTCGACCGTGAAGTCCTGCTTGGCAGCACCCTTCACTTCAACACTCTGGGTCAAGCCCGGATTCGCACCGTGCGTCTTCAGGTGATACGCCACGACGGTGTACTTGCCATCCGGGACGCCGGTAATCTTGAAGTTGCCGTCCTTGTCCGTCACCGCGAAGTACGGATGCTCCACAACACCCACATAGGCGAACATCCACGGATGCACGTCGCACTTGAAGCGCATCAGGATCTCCTGGTTCGGGAAGGAGAACTCATTGACCTGGCCTTTGAGAGCCTGGCCGATGTTCTTTTCCGGGTTACCAGCCACCTTGGGAGTATTGTGCACGTTGTGCAGGGTGGCGTCGGAGTTCTTCACTTTGAACTTTTGCCCGGTCGTAACACCCATCACATACGGCTCATACATACAGCCGATTTGGTCCAGCAGCGGACCTTCACCCGTCGCAGGAGCGGCTTTGGCGTCCTTCAGGTAGACGAACACGTTGGCCAGTCCACCGTCCTTGGAGGTCACGTAGTGCCGGGTCGAGACCTTGTTCGGATTCAGCGGTCCGCAAGTCGGACCGAGGTCAATCGGAATCTCCGCCTTGGGCGTGCCCTTGAGCGAAACCTTGCCGGTGATTTCACCAGCGTTACCGATCTGGAACGCAGCTGCGAACAACGCAACCGTCGGGAGATAATATTTCATAGGCTAGTCAACTGTTCTTTTCTTTAGTGCGCGCGCAGGCTAGCCGCATCCACGGCAGCCGGCAAGGGAGATGTGAAACATTTCACAATCTCTTCAGCGTTGGACGATGCCAGCTAATGACTATTCAGCGAGCGCTCGCCCGCCCCGCGTACAACCTCCTCCATCCGGCCGATTTTCCGCTTGAATACCGACACACGCGAGCTCTTCAAATTCCTCGTGCCCATCCTCCGAACACTTTCGCTTTGCCTCGCCGCCTTCGGCATCTGGACTGGATGGGCGGTTTCCGCAGCCCACGCAGCGGACAGCTCGACTCCCACCGCAACATCCGAACCTCCCGTCTCGTTCCGCAACGAGGTCATGGCCGTTCTCTCGAAAGCCGGCTGCAACGCCGGTCCCTGCCACGGCAACCAAAACGGCAAGGCGAGCTTCAAACTCTCGCTCCGCAGTGAAGATCCCGAATATGACCTCAATGCTCTGACCCGCGACATGTTCGCCCGACGTGTAAACACGAAAGACCCGGAACAAAGTCTCCTGCTTCTCAAAGCAACTACACAACTCGCACACGAAGGCGGCCTCCGATTTCGCAAAGACTCGCCGGAATACGAAATCCTCCGTCGCTGGATTGCAGATGGGGCAACCGACGACGTCGCCACCGCCCCAAAGCTGACGCGTCTCGAAGTTTCCCCTACGGAACGAATCATCATCGAACCCGCCAATGAAGTTCAATTGAGCGCCCGCGCTCATTTCTCTGACGGCTCGAAGCGCGACGTCACCTCGCTCGCGGTCTACGAACCCGCCAGCACCGCGGTGAAAGTCAGCCACGACGGCCTCGTTACCCGAGAATCTCCGGTTGAGTCCACCGTCCTCGTTCGCTTCCTGGACCAGCAAGTTCCCGTGCGACTCGCGTTCATTCCCGCCAGACCCGACTTCGCGTGGCGCAAGACACCCGCCCACAATTTCGTCGACGAGCACGTCTTCCAGAAGCTCCAGACGCTTCGCATGAACGCCTCGGAACTCTGCACCGACAGTGAGTTCATCCGGCGCGCATCGCTCGACCTCATCGGTTTGCTTCCCACCTCCGACGAAGCCCGTGCGTTCGTGAGCGACAAACGCAAAGACAAACGTGCGAAGCTTGTCGAAGCATTGCTGGAACGTCCGGAGTTCGCCGAGTTTTGGGCGCTGAAATTCTCCGACGTTCTGCGCAACGAAGAGAAGGTGCTCGATCGAAAAGGCGTGCAGGCTTACTACCACTGGATTCGCCGCAGCCTAGCGGAAAACAAACCTCACGACCAATTCGTCCGCGAACTCGTTTCTGCCCGCGGCAGCACCTACGTCAATCCCGCCGCGAACTTCCATCGCGCCAATCGCGACGCCGTCACCCGCGCCGAAGCCACCGCACAACTCTTCCTCGGCACCCGGCTCCAGTGCGCCAAGTGCCACAACCATCCCTTCGATCGCTGGACCCAGAACGATTACTACGACTGGGCGAATGTCTTCGCGCGCATCGACTACAAGGTGCTCGAGAACAATCGCAACGACGGCCTCGACAAACACGAGTTCATCGGCGAGCAGATCGTTTACCTCGCGCGCTCCGGCGACATCAACAACCCGCGCACCGGCAAGCCCGCTCAGTCCCGCTTCCTCGGCGACCATTCGAAATCAGAAGCTCGAAATACAGACTCCGAGGCCGATCCGCTCGACGCTCTCGCGACATGGCTTACTTCGCATCCGAACTTCTCCCGCTCGCAGGTGAACTGGGTTTGGTTCCAACTCATGGGCCGCGGCATTGTCGATCCCATCGACGACTTCCGCCCCACCAATCCGCCCAGCCACCCCGCCCTGCTCGACCAACTCGCCGCCGACTTCGTCAAGCACCGCTTCGATTTGCGTCATTTGATCCGCCGCATCGCCACCTCGCGCACATATCAACTGTCTTCCAATCCCACCGCTGACAATGCCGACGACGCGCTCAACTTCTCCCACGTGTTGCCGCGACGCCTCTCCGCCGAGCAACTCCTCGACACTCAGCACCAGGCGCTCGGTGTCGCCGCACGTTTCAATGGCTACCCCGCCGGCCTCCGCGCCGCACAACTTCCCGGCGGTTCACCCGTGCGACGCAACGAAGTGAAGATGGGCGGCTCCGAGAAATTCCTCGCCATGTTCGGCAAACCCTCGCGCCTGCTTGCCTGCGAATGCGAACGCTCCAGCGAAACCACGCTCGGCCAGACGTTCCAGCTCATCAGCAGTCCGCAGATCAACTCCATCCTCACTCAGAAGGACAATCGCCTCGGCCAACTCCTCGCGCGCAAACTGTCGACTGCCGAACTCGTCAACGAACTCTATTGGTCCCTGCTCACGCGGCCACCGACCGAACCCGAGTCTCGCGAAGCCACGAAACTTCTCGCCGACTCTACCGATCCACGTGCCACACTCGAAGACATCGCCTGGGCTCTCCTGAACGCGAAGGAATTCGTCCTGCGAAAATAGAACCGTCATGTCACGACACGTAACCAGCTTCGCCTGTCCCGGCTTCCACGCGACGCCCCTCTCGCGCCGCCAGATGATCAAGGTCGGCAGCCTCGGCTTGCTCGGGCTGACGCTGCCCAAACTGCTTCAAGCCCAAGCGATCAAGAAAGGTCCAAAGGCGAAAGCCAAGTCCGTCATCTTCCTCTTCCAATGGGGCGGTCCGAGTCACATCGACATGTTCGACATGAAGCCGAACGCGCCCGAGCAGATCCGCGGGCCGCACAAGCCCATCTCGTCGAACGCGGACGGCATCCAGGTCAGCGAACGCCTCCCGCGCGTGTCGAAGATCATGAACAAGGTCACGCTGGTGCGTTCCATTCATCACACGATGAAGAACCACAACTCAGCGGGCTACTACGCGCTGAGCGGACACGAGCCGCCGTCGGATGATCAGCGCCTGCGCGATTCCATCTCGCTCTTTCCCGCCTACGGGTCCGTCGTGGACAAACTCGCGCCCGGTCCCGCCGACGTGCCGACGTTCATCTCTTACCCGCATGTCATTTCGGATGGCTCGATTACTCCCGGCCAACACGCAAGCTTCCTCGGCAAGACCCACGACCCGCTGTTCATCCCACAGGACCCGAACGCGAAAGACTTCGCGATGCCCGAGCTGAGCCTGCCGGCGAATCTCTCCTACGAACGCGTCACCGCGCGACGAGAGCTTCAGAAGATCGTCGATGCCCAGGCGCGCATGATGGATTACTCGGCCGCCGCGAAGGGGCTCGATTCCTATTATGAGCGCGCTCTCGCGATGCTCCACTCGCCAAAGCTGCGCGACGCCTTCAACCTCTCCGCCGAACCGGAAGTGATGCGCGAAGCCTACGGACGCACCACCTACGGCCAAGGTTGCCTGCTCGCGCGCCGACTCGTCGAAGCGGGTACGAAGTTCACCACCGTTTATTTCTCGGATAACATCGGCGGTCAGAGCACGGAGTCCGGCGGCTGGGATACGCATGGATTCAACAACACGCGCATGTATCCCATCGTGGAGAAATATCACCTCCCGATCACCGAACAGACGTTACCGACGCTGCTCAACGATCTCGAAACACGCGGCCTGCTCGACACCACGCTCGTCGTCTGGATGGGCGAATTCGGTCGCACACCGCGCATCAATGAAAACGCGAGCCGCGATCACTGGCCGCAATGTTACACCGCGCTCTTCGCGGGCGGCGGCGTGAAGCGCGGTTACGTCTATGGCGCGTCCGACAAGAACGGCGCGTATCCCGCCGAGAACCCCGTGCGTCCGGACGACATCGCCGCGACGATTTACCATCTGCTCGGCATCGATCCGCACACCGAGGTCTACGATACCGCCAAACGTCCGCTCGCCATCACCAACGGCAAGCCAATCATGGACATCATCGCGTGAGCAGTTGCGCCCGCCCTCACCCCAGCCCTCTCCCCCAGGAGAGGGAGCACGAAAACCTCCCACTTCGAACGGCGATCTATCTCCCCGCTCTATGCTCAATGGAACGCGGCCAGAAGTTCCCAACAGCCAAAAACTATCTCCGCGCCCCCTCTCCTGGGGGAGAGGGCTGGGGTGAGGGGGGGCCTTACCCAATTCACCGTTCTTTCATCGCGCAGCACCTAAAGTTACTTCTCTTCATCACTCTCTTCGCGTTCGACTCTCCCGCCGCCGCCCCAAATCTCACGCGCCTCACGCCCACGGCTCTCGTTCCCGGAAAAACGACCACGCTCAATCTCAGCGGCGACAACCTCGAAGGCGTTGTAGACGTGTGGACCAGCTTCGAGTGCGAGATTGTCGTTCCTAAGGACTCCAGTTCCAGGAACGTCGCAGTCACCTTGCCCAAGAAAGGCCCCTCCACCGGCATCGGCGCGCTCCGACTTGTCACCACGAATGGATTGTCCGCGCCGCAATTCGTGCTGGTTGATCCGATGCCTTCCATCGAGTCCGTCACCACCAACCACTCCGTGCTGTCCGCTCAGGCTTTGCCCCGCAACACCGCCGTCGACGGCGCCTGCGACGAACTTCGCTCCGACTTTTTCCGCATCACCGCCAAGAAGGGCGATCGGCTCGTCATCGAGGTTGTCGCGCAACGCTTCGGTTCCCAGCTCGACCCGCTGCTACGGTTGCTGGACTCGACGGGACGCGAGATCTCATTTGCGGATGACTCCTCCGGACTCGGCACCGACGCGCTCCTCGATGTCCGCTGTCCAAAAACCGGCGATTACTTCATCGAACTCCGGGACACCCGTCACGGCGGCGGCGCACGTCACCGCTACCGACTGCGCTTCGGCGATCCGCTTCCAGTCCCGCTGGGCTTTCTCGTCGACACCAACGTCACCCGTTTCACGCAGCCGCTCGTTCGCCTGACGGAAATTCCGGACACGGAACCCAACAATTCGACCTCGAAGCCGCAACCCTTCGCGCAGCCCGCACGCATCAGCGGCCGGTTCCACCAGCCTGCCGATCGCGATGTCTTCGAGTTCCGCGCCGCGAAGGGCGAACGCATCTCCATCACCGGACGCACGCGCAGTCTGGGTTCACCCTGCGATCTCTTTCTCCAACTCCAAACGACCAACGGCACCAAGATCGCCGAGGCGAACGCCACCGGCGGCGATGAAGGCGCGTTGACGAACCGTTTCACCGCGGACGGCACTTACCGGCTGGTGGTCGAGGAATTGAACCGAGGTGGCGGCGCGAACTTCCGCTATGAACTCACGGTGGCTGAATTGCATCCGGGAGTTGCGGCGATGACCGAGACCGATCGCATCTCTGGACCGGCAGGCGCGTCGCTGGAAGTGGAAGTGAAACTGGAGCGTCGCGATTACGACGGACCCGTCACGCTCGTCACCGAAGGATTGCCAGACAGTTTCAAACTGGAGAACAACGTCGTTCCCGCCAAGACGAACGTGGCAAAAATTAAACTCGTCGTACCCGCCGACCTCATGCTCGGTGACTACTTTTCGTTCAGCATCATCGCGCGCGGTTCAGCCGATGGCCGTAACTTCGCCGCTCGCGTCAGCAGCCTGCCGGCACTGCGCGCGGCCGTTCCGGCTATGCGATATCCGCCCATGAAACTCGATGGTCTCCTGATGCTCAGCATCTCCGAGAGCAAATCGACCAACCCCGGGCCACCGCGGAAGAAGCGCCGCTGAGCTGCCGGCCGCTCACACGTCGCAGATCTGCACCGACTGCGCGAGCGACGCGACCTTGTCGCGCACGGGAATGAATTCCTGCCCGACATAGCCCTTATAACCGACCTCCACGATCGTCTTCATGATCGGCGGATAGTTGATCTCCTGCGTGTCATCGATCTCATTCCGTCCAGGCACCCCCGCCGTGTGGATGTGCCCGATGTAAGGTGCGTGCTTCTTGATCCGCGTGATGACATCGCCGTGCATGATCTGCACATGGTAAATGTCGAAGAGCACCTTCATCCGCTCCGAGCCGATCTGCCGGCAAATCTCCACCGACTTGTCGATGTCATCGCAGAAGTAATCCGGGTGTCCCTTCATCTGCACGTCCACGCGCGAGTTCAACATCTCCAGGCAAATCGTCACCTTCTTCTGCTCCGCGTAGCCTACGATCTTCTTCAAGCCCTCCACCATGTTCTTTGTCCCCTGCTCGTCCGAAATGCCGCGACGAAATCCCG
>CAZBIC010000094.1:0-12697 GCA_964491875.1 uncultured Bifidobacterium sp. | reverse complement strand
TGCCGTAGTCAACGCGGCTGCGGGCCGGTTCAGCCGTGTGCCAGATCAGCGTGATGCTCCGGGCATCCGCACTGATCACCTCCAACCCAGAAACCACTGGCGCGACGGAATCGCCGCTCACATCCGGGTTCTCCTCTTCCACCGCCTCCGCCGGAGCGCTCGCCGCGGCCAGCGTCACACCGCCGCTGGCCGGCGGGATGAAGTTCGGATCGTTCGTGATATAGATTGCGTCAAGGTAGCTGTAAGCCTCACGGCAGCGGAATGTCAGGATATGCCCGCCTGGATTCAATGTGAATGTTCGCAAGACGCCAGTCACATTCAGCTTTATCCATTTCCATTCGCTGGACCAACTGCTAAGCGGAGCCGTGGTAAAGATCTCTTCAATGCCGTTGTCCATTTTGAAATAGAAAGAGTCTTGCCCATTGTTTGGAGCCAATACACGACACCACACTGTGTAGTTGCCAGTCTGCGTTGTGACAAACGATAGCAGCGCGCTTCCTTGTTCCGCAGTGGCGGAGCAGACATATTGTCCGCCGAGCGCGTTGGCGTCGGAACCCATCGTCATTGGAGACACCCGAATTCCTGACTCGGCTTGAGCATAAATGGGCTGTGTGCTCGATCCGGCCACGGTCACCGTAAAACTTCGCGTCACCAGGTTATTCTGAGCCTGGCCATCGTTGACCCTCACCGTGATGGTCGCCGTGCCCGTCGCATTGGCCACCGGCGTGAAGCGCAGGCTACCCGTCGTGCCAGGACTCGTGTAGGTCACGGTCGGATTCGGGATCAAACCCGGGTTGCTCGAAGTGGCGGTCACGGCCATCGCCTGACTCTCGTTGGCTGCGCCCGAGCCGATGCCACTCAGCGATAACGTTTGCTGGCTGGCATTGACGTTCAAGCTGAGATTGCTCAACGCGTTGAGCGTCGGCGCGTCGTTCACCGCGTTCACCGTCACCGTGAAGCTCCGGGTAACCGTGTTACTTTGCGTCTGACCGTCGTTGACCCTTGCCGTGATCGTTGCCGTGCCACTGGCATTGGCCGCCGGTGTGAAACGCAGCGTGCCGGTTGTATTTGGATTGGTGTAGCTGATCGTCGGCGCCGGGATTAGCGATGGGTTACTCGATGTCGCCGTCACGGTCAGCGGCTGAACTTCTCCCGTGGCACCTGTTCCGATGCCTGAGAGGTTGATGGTTTGTTGAGCCGCGTCCTCATTGAGCGTCACATTACTGAGCGCACTCAGGGTCGGCGGCCGGTTGGCGGCACCGCTGACGGTCGCTGTAAAGCTTCTTGTCACCAGGTTATTCTGAGCCTGGCCATCGTTAACCCTAACCGTGATGGTCGCCGTGCCCGTCGCATTGGCCACCGGCGTGAAGCGCAGGCTACCCGTCGTGCCAGGACTCGTGTAGGTCACGGTCGGATTCGGGATCAAACCCGGGTTGCTCGAAGTGGCGGTCACGGCCATCGCCTGACTCTCGTTGGCTGCGCCCGAGCCGATGCCACTCAGCGATAACGTTTGCTGGCTGGCATTGACGTTCAAGCTGAGATTGCTCAACGCGTTGAGCGTCGGCACGTCGTTCACCGGGGTCACCGTCACCGTGAACGTCCGGGAAATAAGGTTGTTCAACAAGCCGCTGTCGTTGACCCGGACGGTGATCGTCGCCGTCCCGCTGGCATTGGCCACCGGCGTGAAACGCAAGGTGCCCGTCGTGTTCGGGCTGGCGTAACTGATCGTCGGCGTGGGAATCAGCGATGGGTTGCTCGAGGTCGCCGTCACGGCAAGAACCTGCAGTAAATCTCCAAGCCCCGCCGTGATGCCGGTCAGCGGCACTGACTGCTGAGCTGCGTCCTCGCTGATGGTCAGGTTGTTGAGAGAATTGAGTGTGGGCAGGACATTGGGGGCCGTGGTGGGCGGAGTGTAGGAGATCTCGTTGGAAGGATCGCTTTCCAGGCCAGCCACGTTCCTGGCGGTGACGGCGAAGAAATATCTCACCCCAGAAACGAGGTCACTCACCGTGGCGCTGGTGAGGTTGGTCGCCACGCTGACCTTTCCGGTATAGCTGCCGCTCGACACGCCATACTTCAACACGAACGCAGAAAGATTCGTGTGCGAAGCTGCGCGGTCCCAGGCCAGAGTGGCACTGGCTGCGGAAAGGAGTTGCGGTGTGAACAGGATAACCGCGGCAACAACTGCGTTGCGCGCCAGGCAGGGAAAAACATTATGATACATCGCTGCACTTCGTACGTCGCAGCCTTTACCGCTGGCTGCGGTTCGTCCTTTAGCAGCGTCTCTGCCATCGAAAATTCTCCTCGTGCCTCAACTGACGATGAACGGCATGAATGGGCCATCGTGCAAAATGCGAACAGACCGGAATGTGTTGACGGCAATCAGACTAGGCAACCGAACCGTCACGAAATCGAACTCGTTTCGATCTTAAAAACTAAATTCGTCTCGCTCTCAGCGGCGCTGGATTCGATCCAGCAAGGGGGAAAAACTTTTGGGGATCGCGACACTTCGCTTTGCACTACGTAAGATCAGGTATTGCTCAACCGCGTACCACGCCTCGGACGAATACGCACTCGCCCACTGAAGCGATCCAATCATGCGTCCCTGACTCGCGGTAATTAGGATTGAAACTGCGATCACCAGCAAACAGAGGGCAGGGCGTGATCTATCGCGAAGTCGCCTCGGGCTTGCCGCCACCCGGAGTCTTCTCACGCTCGGCCGTCTCCGACTTGCCGCCCAGCAGCTCAATCGCCTTGTCGAGTTGCGGATCGCGGTTGGCCAGCCAGTCCTCGGGCGACATCGGAATGCGAATGTCCGGCTTCTCGCCGTTGTTCTCCATGTTCGTGCCATCCAGACGGAAGACGCCGCTGCCCGGCATGCGTGCGCCCGTGCCATCCACGAGACGCAGCTCACTGGTCCAAATCACGTAGCCCGGCGTCGGCATGCCGATGAGTGTGGCCAGACCGCGCGTGCGCATGGCGGCGGGGAACATCTCGCCGTTCGAATAGCTGTGCTCGTTCAACAACACCATGCAGCGCTTCTCCCACGCGTTGTACGGCGCCTTTTCCGGCCTCGCATCGCGCGGACGGAAGTAGCCGTGAGCTTTGCGCTCCAGCCAGTCGATGAGCGTGTCCGAGATGTTGCCGCCGGCGTTGAATCGCACGTCAATGATCATGCCCTCCTTGCCGGCCATGTATTCGTAGGCTTCACGCTCGAACTTGATCTGGTTGCTCATGCTCATCGCCGCGAGGTGCAGGTAGCCGACCTTGCCGCCGCTCTTTTCCTCGACGTATTTGCGCAGGCGTTCGATGCGGTTGCGGTAGTTGATGTCGCTCCACTCGCCATCGGACAGCACGCGATACTTCACCTTGCGCGCGCTCGCGGTGTCGGTGTTCGTGTTCACGAGGAACTCAAACTCGCGCCCCTGCTTGTCGCCGATGAACTCATACAGCTTCTCGTCCAAGCTCACTTCCTGGCCGTTAATCGCGAGGATAATGTCCCCATCACGCAACTGGGTCTTCGGATAGGAACCAGGCGCGCCCGAAGGCACTCCCTTCACCTTGATGCCCGGCCCCTCGTAATCGTAATCGAACATCAAACCCAGTTGCGGAGTCGGACCGGAACCATTGCCAGGACCACCGCTTGCCGGTGACACTTCCGCGTGAGAAGTTTCGAGCTCGCCAATCATCATGTGGAGCAAGGTGGCGAACTCGTCGTTCGTTTCCACGGCGTCGAGCAGCTTCTCGTAGCGGCTGCGGATCGCCGCCCAGTCGCGCCCATGGAAATTCGGATCGTAGAAGCCCCGCTGGTAGCTGTTCCAAAACTGGGTGAAGGACGCACGGCGTTCCGCGCGCACATCACGCTCCCACTCCGCGGTGAAGGTGACTTTCTCGCCGCTCTTGCCGTCGAGGCCGGAGACATACATCTCGCCACCCTGCATGTAGGTGAGCTTCTTCGCGTCGCGCGCCAGGCGCAGCGCCGTTTTGCCGCCGCCGGTGGTGAGGCGCTTGGTTTCCTTTCCGTCGTACGACACCGACCAGATGTCACCTTCGGAAAGGAACATGACCGTGCCATCGGGCGCGACCTGGAGATCGGACTGTGGTGATTGCGAGGAGAACCGACGGATGCGGCGGGAGATGTCCGTGAAATCGATCTCCACCGTCACGTTCGTGCCGGGCTTCTCGTATTTGATGTCCGTGTCCGAACTGCGCACCGGCTCGGGCTTGAGTGGCAGTACGTAAAGCCCGCTGCCTTCGCGGGTGCTTTGGAAGAACAGATACTTGCCGTCCGGCGACCACGCGGGCTCGCTGTGCTCGGCGTAGAGCTGCGTCACGTTTACCGGCGTGCCGCCCTCCGACGGAATTACGAAGATGTTCCACGCCCGGCTTTCGCTGCGCGCGCTGTAGGCGATCCACTTTTGGTCCGGTGACCACGCGAAATCGCCACCTCCCATGCCGCGCCACTGCGGCCCGGGGATCTTCACGATCCGGCGCGCTTCACCGCTTTCGATGGTGAACACGTAAAGTCCGCCTTCGGTTCCGGACACCCAGAACGCGAGCCGTTTGCCATCCGCTGAAGGGTGAATCCGGGTGATGTTCTCGTCGCGATTCCAAAGCGCGCGTTCCTTAAGCGTCGCCAGGTCGAGTTCATACAAGCGCGTCGTGAACTCGCGGTCCGAGGTGAAATAAACCTTCTTTCCATCGGGCGACCAGACGAAGTCGGAATCGTCACCCACCCAGTCCGTCAGGCGTTTCGCCAGATCCGCGTTGCGGCCGGCGACACCCTTGGGCTTGTCCACGGAGATCGTCCAAATGTCGCCGCGCAGCCCGAACGCCAGCGTCTTCGCATCCGGCGAAGGCTCCAGCTCGCTCACCCCGGAGGCCAGCTTCTCACGACGACGCGTGGTTTGTTTCTCATCCGCCGAGACGAAAAGCTCAATGCGCTCCGGCTCGCCCTTGCCGCCCTTGAGCAGCCACAAGTCGGCCTCGTATTCGAAGGCGATGTCGCCGGATTTGGCTGCCACCGTGGGGCAACGGACCGATCCGCCGATGAACGTGGTCAGGGGTTTGCCTTTTCCATCGAGATCAAACTTCCACAAGTTCGGCGTGCGTTCCGGGCTGTCGATGATCGGCGGAATGTCCTCGTTCATCGGGCTCGAGGACGGCGTCGCCTCTCCGACGGTGACGGTCAGAATGTTTTTGCCGTCCGGCAGAAAGCGCGACCAGAGATGCTGCGATTGGTCAGCGGTCAGTGCCTTGCGTGACTTGTTCGCCACATCCATCAACCAAATCTGCTGCGCCGCGGAGCCCTGGTAGCGCGGACGGGTCCAGTGAAAACCGTACCGCCCGTAGACGACACGCTTGCCGTCGGGCGAATAACTCGGCGAGTTCAACTGGGCGTAATCCTCACACATCACCGTCGCCCGCAGTGTCGCCACATCCAGCGAATAGATGGTGAAGTTCGGCGTGTCACGTTTCCCGGCGAAGAGGATGGATTTCCCGTCCGGACTCCAGCCGTGCGGAATGTCGGTGCCAGAATGCCACGTCAACTGCCGGGCGGAACCGCCTTCCACTGGCACGGCGAAGATGTCCCAATTCCCGCTGCGGCGGCTGGAGAAGGCAACCCATTTGCCGTCCGGCGAAAAGATCGGATACGCGTCGGTATCGACATGCTGTGTCAACGGCGTGGCACGCCCGCCACCGGTCGGCGCGATCCAAATGTCCCCGCGATAGACGAAGGCGAGCTGCTTTCCATCCGGGCTCAGCGCCGGCATGCGCCCGCCGACGATGGGTTGTTGTGGCTCCGGCGTCAGCTGCGCCGAGGCGGTTCCGGCAGCCAGCGCCGCCGCGAAGGAAAGGAGGGCAAAACGTTTCATGAGTCTTGGAACAGATTAATAGCCTAGAGAGGACGGAAAGGAAGGAATCTCTGTTCAAGAAACAGCGAAACGATGGCGCCTGCCGTGGGGAGGCGGGTGACGAAGGGCGGCTCTGGTGCGAGCGCTATTTCGGGAAGGCGCCGGTGTGGCAGCTATGGCAGTCGAAGTCCTCGTTCGGCGCGTCGATGTGGAAGAAGGTGTGGCCCTTGGGGTTCAGCTTCTCCAATTCCTCACCGGCTCCCTGCGCCAGGATGGTGTGACAGGAATTGCAGTCGCTTGCCTTGAGCGTCCGTTTGCCGTCGGCGGTCTTGTGCTTGCCGTCATGACAGCGGAAGCAGCCGGCCCAGTCCTTGTGGCTGATGTTGTTCGGATACGCGCGCCAGTCGGCCTTCATCTCCGGGAAGATGGTCGTCTTGAAAATGTTGTGGGCGGCGGTGACCAGCGAATCCAGCTGCGGCTTGCCGGCATACTTCTCGCGCAAGGTGGTGCTGATCTTGGATAGCGCCTGATCTTCGGTGGTGTAGTTGGTGTCAACGAGCAGCGCGACGAGGTTCGACTTCACCCACGGCAGTGCTGGATCCACGCGTCCGCTGGCCATCGCGAGATCGACCGCGTCGTTCGGCGTGCGGAAATGATGCGCGGGCCGGTTGTGGCAATCCATGCAGTCCGCGGTGCGGATGCTGTGCTTCGAAGGATCGTCTTTGAATTCCTCAGTGCGAAACTCCGTGACCACGCCTTTCGAATCCGTCAGGCGCACCCACGGAATCTGCTGACGCTTCTCGTCGGTGGCAATGTACTCAACCTTGTTCGCCAGGTTCATGTGCCAGTGAATGCCGCCGACCGGACCGTGCGTGGGATCGCCGCCGCCGACCTTCAGCGACAACCGCACCGTGAACGGCGTGTTGGTTTCGTCCGCGAGGAAGTGGGTGTAAGTGCGATCAAGATTGCCAACGTACTTCTGCGGCCAGTGACACTGCTCACAGGTATCCTGCGCAAGACGGAGATTCTTCAGCGGCGTTTTGATTGGACGATCGTATTCACCCGTCATCACGCCGATGAGCTGATGCACGCCGTTGATCTTCGATTTGATGTACCATTCCGCGCCTTCGCCCACGTGACAGGCGGTGCATTCCACCCGCGCGTGGGGCGAATGCTGGTAGGTGACGAACTCCGGCTTCATCGGCTCGTGGCACGCCTGACCGCAGAACTGGACCGACTCCGTGTAATGATAGGTGCGGTTGCTGCCAATCGCCGTCAGGAGAAGGAACACCAGTCCGCACGCAACGAAGACGGTGAGGGTCTTGCGGTCGCGAACGCTGGAGAGGTTGATCACGAGCGGACTGACCGCGCCCGGACCGGCCTTGAGCGCGTGCCGCCGCTGGAGCCACAGACCGCCGAAGATCAGGAAGAGCCCGAGGAACAGAAACGCCGGCGCAACGACGTACGCCAGGATGCCCATGTACGGATTGCCGTGATGGGCGAAGAGATCGATCGCGAACAGCAGCAGAAAGGCAAAGACGCTTGCTGCCGCGAGAATCGATCCCGCCAGCGAAATCCAGTTACGGTAAAAGCGCGGGCGGCCGTTTCCATTCGTCGGGTTCATGAACTATTTCTTGAAGGCGCGCATGTAGGCCACAAGCGAGCGGATTTCCTCGTCACTCAGTTCACCACCGTAGGGCTTCATCTTTTCCTTGCCGTTTTCCTTCAGGCCGCCGCGGATGGCCTTGATGGCTTCCTCGTCCTTGAGCGCGGCCTGCACCTTCGGGTCGGTGTAGTCCTTTGCGCCGGATTGACGGCCCATCTTCGTGGCGCCCTTGCCGTCCTTGCCGTGGCATTTCATGCAGTGCTTCTCGTAGAGCACAGTCGCTTCCGCAGCGAAGGCGCTGCCGGCCGAGAAGGCGACGAGAAGTCCGATGGTGGCGATGATCGTTTTGAGTTTCATAAGCGATGTCAGTTCAACGTTGTGATTCAGTGTCAGGTCAGAACCGGTATTGCAGCGTCGAATAGACCATGTGGGCGTCGTACTCATTGTGCCCGCCGTAAGTCTGGTCGTTATTGCAGAAGTAGCCGTAGGTCAGCTTGCCGAGGATGCTCTTGCTGAAGCGGTGAATCAGCGTGGCGGTGATCGCGTGTTCCTCCGCGCCCGCGCCGAAGGGCTGGCTGAGCGCCGAGTTGTCCACGTAATTATCCGTACGGTAGTAGGAGTACTGCGTTTGCAGATCCGTCGCCTCGTTCACCACGAAGCCCACGAGACCACTAGCGTTCCAGTAATCGTTGCGCATCGTCTGCACCACACCGCGCGCAGTGCCGCTCGCCAGATTCGCCGGCGTGTCCGTGACATCCCAGACGTAGGTAAAATTCCCCTGCAGAAACAGCCGCGCCAGCGGCGTCCAGCTCACGCTCTGGCTGAGGATGTGGCTGACCATCTCCGCGCTTTGAATCTTGTCCAGGCTGGTGCCAGCGATGTCCGTGTCACCCTGGGTTTCGATGGTCGAGATCTGGTAATCGTAACGGCTGACGAGGGTCACCGAATTCAGCGCGCGCCAGGTTACGCGGAAATTCACGTCGTGCGTGTCGAAGTCCTGCTGCTTGATGAAGGCCGGATAAAAGTCATTCGTCGCGGGCGGCGCGAAGACGGTGCTGTCCACGCCGTGATCGTAGTCGTTCTGGCGGATCTTGTAGTAATATTGGCCGGCAAGATTGACCTTCCGGTGCGGATACCAGTTCGCGCCGAGCACGTACTTCTGGTGGAAACGTTCCACGTCGGATTCGCGGAGAAGATCCACCGGACCCGACGGCGCTTCCCGCTCGCGCTCACGCAAGTCACCCTGTCCTTGCAGCCACTCCCCGCGCACGTAGAAGGACCATTTCTTGAGCCCCGTGTAGCGCACCTCCAACCCCTCGGAGAGATCGATGAACTCCCGCTTCTTGGTGTTCACGATGTCATCGGTCACTGTCGGCAACCCCACAGCCGTGCCGACAGTAGTTTCGGTGAAGTCCGTCACACCGGTCTGGCTCTGTTCCTCGATGCGCACCGACGGAATGATCGCGAGATATTCCTTCGGATTGTACATCAAGTTCAGGTTGGCCACGTGCTGGTTGATGCGGGAGCCGCCTTCCAGATCGAGGAATCCTTCGTCACGCGCCTGACGCCGCGAGAACGTAGGATCGTAAATCGGATCGTAGTTCGGGCCGTAGATGCGGCTACCCGAGATGTCCGTGTCCAGGGTGGTGAAGGAGTAACCGGAGGTGAACCACAGGTTGTCCGTGAAGCGGGTCTCCTGCGAAGCGCGCGCGCTCAACAAATCAGTGCGCACACCTTCCTTCTGGGTCAGGTAACGATCGGCGCCGGGAGCGGCGTAGGTCGGCGGCAGTTCACCCGCACGACGGTGCATGTTCCGCGAGTTGTCATTGTCCGAAACTTCATACCGCAAGCCGACGCCGACATCCGTCTTGCCCAAGGTGTGCTTCACATCGCCCTGAACAATGTGCCGACGCTCGTCGATGTCCCAGAAGCTCGGCGCGATGCCACGCAAGATCGACGTGCCTGCCAGCGGATACCGGATGTTGTAGTCGCCCCAGACAGTGGAGTCCTTCTTGCCGTCGCGGAATTCATAGGAGTACTTCAGCGTGAACACGGGCAGGTTCGGAAGCGTGAGCCCGAGCTCGGCCCAGGCCTCGCCGCGATCCACGTGCATCTCCTCATTGTTCAGTGTCACCCAGGCGTTCGAGCCGCGTGAATAGCCGCCGCTCCAATCCGACCAACTCCGAAACTCGCGATAGCCCACGCGAACAAAACCCTTGTCCGGATGACTGACCCCGAGCTTCACGAGATAATCGTTGTTATCGAAAATCCCGCGACCATCGATCGTGAACAAGCCCTGCTTGCCGAGCGCGCGTTCGAGATGGAAGTCCTCAATGCCGCCAAAGGGATTCACCGGCTGCTGACGGCGGTATTGGAACTGGGCCTTGTCGCCATCCACCCAGTTGCGGCCCGCGCCGAACGTGATCCAGTTGTTGAACTCGCCCGGCTCCTCCGTCACCGCCGAGGCTGGCGTTTCCTTCTTCTCGTCGGCGGCAGGCTTGGGCGCGTCTGCCTGCTGCGCAAGGGCGGCGGCTCCACCCATTCCCAACACGACCGCCAGCGGCGTCGCCAGACGCCCGATGTTCCCGAATTGAGGTTTGCTCGTTGCTTTCATGGGAATTCCCTTCGAGTTCAAAGTTCAGAATCGGAGCGAGGAGCCAATCTGCGATCCATGGACCGCTTCGTGACATCCGGCTGACCAGCAGGTGCCGCGGCTCAGGAATGAGCTGTGATCCCGCGCGCCGATGTAGATCCGGCCCGGAGTGGTTTGTTGTTGGAAGTGGCACTTCAAGCAAAGAGTGGCGTTGCGTTCGCGCAGCATCTTGGCGTTCACCGTGCCGTGCGGTTGATGGCAGGTGGTGCAGCCTTCGCGCACCGCTTCATGCTCGAAGACAAATGGACCGCGTTGCGCCGTATGGCAACGACCGCAGGTATCAAACTCCGTGGTATGCGCCGTGCCGCCGCCCATGATGGCCGAGCCTTTGTGCGGGTCATGGCAGTCACTGCAGGAAACCTTGCCTTCCATCACCGGATGATGACTCGGCAGGCTGAAGCGCGCCTTCACTTCCAGGTGACAGCGGAAGCAGGTCTCCGGCGATTTGTTCGGGTTCACGATCGTGTGATGGGCGCCGCCGGAGTCATTATGAAGACTGCCCGGCCCGTGACACGATTCGCATCCGACATCCTTTACATCCGCGCCCTGCACTTGCAGGCGGGCGTGGGATGCTGTTTTGAAATCCCGCACAATCTCCGCATGGCAATCCGCGCAGCTCTGAGAGCCGACGAAGTGAGCGCCCGGAACATCTGGTGGCGCCATCGCCGTGCGCGTCACCGTGGTCGCACAGGAAGCGAACGTCACTGCGGCGACCGCGATGGGAAGCAAAGCCCACGGAGTATTCCAATGCGCCCGGACCCAATGACGGGCCTTGGCCAGTGCGGGAGTGAAGATGGTCGGTTTCATGGAAGTGGGGTCAAATCAAAGGCAGGACAGCTCTGGCAGGATGGAGAACGTTCATCGTGGCCTACCCTCCTCGCCGTCGGAGACGCCACGATGGCATCCGATCCCCGAGCAACAAATTGCCTATCAGTCCTCTCGTTGCTCGCTCTGTTTACCATAACTGTCCTGGTTGCGTTTCAAGATTCCGACGGCACTCGCAGAATGCACAAGGGCATCGGTTGAAGGCGATTCCTATTCCTTTACCAAAATTGGCATTTTCGGTACGGAAGCATTTCCGCCCCGGACACACGGGCACGACAGAGCGTTAGGGAACGGACGGGGATTCGTGAGGGCCTCTGAAAATCAGCGCGCCGCCGGACCCTCGAACGGCCAGCGGTTGGTGACGCGTGACCAGACGAGGAATGAAATCAAACCGAGCACCACGACGCCGCCAGCATAGAGCATCGTGACGACGCCGGAGGTTGAGAAGAGGAAGATCCAACCCGCCAGCGCCACGAGGGCGGGAAGCGGAAACAGCCACATGCGAAAGGGCCGCTCCAGATTCGGCGCGTTCTTTCTCAGGAGAATCACCGCGCCAATCTGCCCAATGAACTGCACGAGAATACGGGTCACGAGCAAGCCGTTGATCACATCCAGCAACGGCAAAAAGCTGAAGGCGATGGCGAGCCACCAATCAACAGGAGCGAGATATGCGGGAAGTTCTTGGTGGGATGGAGCTGGCCGAACACGGAAAAGAAGTTCCCGTCCTTCGCCGCCGCATAAGGAATGCGCGAGTAACCCAGCAGCAGTGCGAAGCAGCTGCCGAACGCAGTCCACAAGACCAGCGCGGTAAACACCTTGGCCACTCCTGCGCCATGAACCCGTTCGATCATCATCGAAACCACCGGCGGCGGCGGGTCCGGCAACGGCTGGCCGGGCGCGGGAACAAATTCCCGCCACGGAACCACGCCAATGATCGAAAGATTGATCGCCATGTAGATCAACGCCACTCCCACAAGGCTGATCATGATGGAACGCGGGATAACGCGTCCGGGATTCTTCACTTCGTCACCGATGAAGCAGACATCGTAGTAACCAAGGTAGTCATAGACTCCCACACGCGAAGCGGCGCCGAGTCCCATGAGGTACCCGAAAGAGAAATCGAAGGCACCTGTCGGGAAATCAAACGCGACCGCGGAATCAAACGTGGTCGCCCCAGTTCCAATCACCACCGCCACCGTCAGCACGCCCACCCCAATCATTACCGCCGCCCCGACGCCCGCGGACATGTTGGGCCAGAGATAACCGACGTATTGCTTAAAGCCAATGAAGCCCGACGCGATCTCCAGCGGACCGCTCAGGATGAACTGGAAGATGAAGAGAAAGGTCATCAGCCGACCGAACGTCTTTCTGCCGAAACCATCCCTCAAATACACATAACTCCCGCCGGAGCCCGGCAACGCCGCCCCGAGTTCGCTCCAGACCAAGCCGTCCGCCAGCGCGATCACCAGCGCCACCAGCCAGCCCAGCATCGCCTGCGGCCCGTTCATGGCGGACATCAGTGCCGGGATCGTGATAAACGGCCCCACACCAATCATGTTCGTCATGTTCAGCGCGGTGGCCTGGAGTAGTCCAAATCGGCGCTGCAAATGGGGTTGGTGGGTATCTGAAGACATCAGCTGGCTAAGGTGAGTGGAGGCGCAGAGCAGTGAGATTCATTGCCGCGCAGTCTACGAAACTGGTCTGCCGAGGGAAGGAAAAGTCCGTCCGCCGTCCGTCGGAACCACCGCAAATCTACGA
>CAZBIC010000093.1:0-12703 GCA_964491875.1 uncultured Bifidobacterium sp. | reverse complement strand
CACCGTGCCGTCCTTGTCGCTCGTAATCATGTGGTAACTCGCCATCGGTTTCACCCCGAGGAAGCATGCGGTCTTGTTCCCCTTGTGAAAGAAGTCGGTGAGCGTCGAGAGCGGCAAGTCGGTGAGTCCGTCGGCGTAGTTCGCCATGAAGACTTCGTCGTCGCCGATGTATTTGCGCACCTTCATCAGGCGCTGACCAACGTTCGAGCTGAGGCCGGTGTCGACGAACGTGATGCGCCAGTCGTCGATGTCCTTGGAAATCATCTCCACGTTCTTGCCACCGCCAGAGAGCACGAAATCGTTCGAGACGCACTCGTCGTAGTTGAGGAAGTAGTTCTTGATCGTATCCCCGCGATAGCCGAGGCAGAGGATGAACTCCTTGTGGCCGAAGTGCGCGTAGTACTTCATCAAGTGCCACAGGATCGGCCGGTAGCCAATCGGCACCATCGGCTTCGGAATGGCGTCCGAGTAATCCCGCATCCGCATTCCCTGCCCGCCGCAAAAGAGAACCACTTTCATAAAGTTCGTCGAGGTTGGTCGGCTAAATCTTCTTCAACACCTTCTCCGCCGCGTTTTCACCGCTGATGAACGATTCATCGGTCCAGATGTAGGCCCAGTCGCCGTAGCGACCGCAATACCCAATTCCCAGCTCGTCGAGGTAGCCGTGAACAATCTTCAACGCCGCCGCACGTTCGAGATCGAAAATCACGTTCGCGTAATCGATGTGCATCACGTCGCGGAACAAAATCTGATCGTCCTCGCGCAGGATGCCAATTTTCTTCAGGTCACGAATCGTCGGCTCGATGCAATCCTTCGGGGTTCGGTCGAGAGGCCGGTATTTCTTCGAGTAGTAACACTCGGCCTGGATGCTGCCGCATCCCGGCGGCACGTTGTGCGGCGATTGCAGGTGCGGCGTGCTCAGGCGCGTGAAGAAAATGTCCTGGTCGTAAATGTAGGTCCAGTGCGCGTCGATGAGGTCGGGGCGATTGACCACCAGATTGACGATGACGACCTCCGTGCAAGCGAGCTTGGCCCCAGCTTTGAGAACTTCCTTCGGCGCGCCTTGAATCGTTGGAATCAAATCCGGCAACGGCACTGACGAAATCAGGCCCTTGTAGGAAACCTTGTTCCCATTGGCGAACGTCACTTCCTTCTTCTTCGGATCGATCGACTTGAGCTTGTGATCCAGCCGCACGTCCGATGAATCCATGAAGTGCTTCAGATACGCCACAAAACCGCCGTGCGATGGATAGCGGAAATTGCTGATGTAATGCACGTCGGGGCTCGAAGGCTGCAACGCGCCGCGCAGCACTTCCTCCAGCTTGGCCTGATAGAGGCGCGGGCCGATCCAATCCAGACTCTTATTCTTCGCCTCCGTCGTGTGGTACTTGATCGTGTACTGCATCGGGAAGTTCTCCGCGAACGTGTGCCCGAAGCTCGCGCGCAACCACTGCTCGTAGTTCACGATCTCGCCGTGCTGCTTGTGCTGCGCCTCGACGAAATCCTTGATGACATTGATGACCAGATCGGTCGGCAGGCCGTGGAGATTCACCTGCGCCGGGTGCTTCACCCAGTGACCCTTCCAGTAGTTGTTCACCTTGGTATGCAGCACCTCGTACTTGTTGTCGATGCTCTCGGCGAACAGCTTCTGCAGCCGCTCGTGCTTGGTGAACGACACATGCGGACCTTCATCGAAAGTGTATTTGCCCTCGAATCCAAATGACGCCGTGTGCCCGCCGTAATGCGGCTTTTTGTCGAACAGAATCCCCTTCGCGCCCGCTTCACGCAGCTTGTGCGCCGCGCCGTAGCCAGCCATGCCGGTTCCCAAAACACAAATCTCGCTCATATCACTTCTGCCCTTTCCACCACTCAATCGTCTGCTGCAATCCAGACTCCAGGTCGTAGCGTTGTTTCCAGCCGACCTCGTTCAACAGACGCAAATTCTCGCCCACGACCAACGGCGTGTCATTCGCCCGCGCTGGAATCGCCCCGAGCTGAACCAGCTCCGGCTTGCCGACAAGTCGTCCGACGGTCAGCACAATCTCACGCAGTGTTGTCGCCTGACCGGACGACACGTTCACCGTCCCGGTCACCTCGCTGTCGAGCAACGCTACCATGCCGTCCGCGACATCCTGCACATGCATGTAGTCACGAATCTGTTTGCCGTGCGACGTCTTCGCCGGGTCGCCCTTGAGCAAAGAGAGAATCACCGAGGACACCAGCCGCTGCGCATGTTCGTTCGGGCCGTAGAGGAAGAAGACTCGTCCCCACGCCGCGCTCAGCGCGTTCTGCGACGCGAACGATTGCACCAACAAGTTCAGCGCCTGCTTGCACGAGCCGTAAACTGTGTTCGGCACCGCGGGAGTCAATTTCTCGGAGCAGTATCCGTAGTTCCAATCGTACTCGTAGCCCGAGCCGCAAACCGTCAATCGCTTCCCGCCCTGCGCGGCGAACTCTTGCATGAGCTCCATGCTCGCGCGCACCCATGCGAAGTTTTCCGGCGCGGCGATGAGTTTCCCAGGAACGACAAACCACGCGAGATGCAGCAGATGCGTCGGCTTCACTTCCGCGAGCAGCGCCTTCGCAGCACCCGGCTGGAGCAGGTCCGCCTGATGCCAGTGGACGCCGCTCGCGCCCGACTTCATCGGCTTGCTGGACACCGCGTGCACTTCGTAGCCGCGCGCCTTCAGCGGTTCGAGGCAATGCTGCCCGATAAACCCTGTCGCGCCGGTAAGCAGAACTTTTTTAGACATGAACCGCAGGAAGGATCGCTTCGTTGAAAGTGTTCTGGACCGCCCTCACCCCAGCCCTCTCCCCCAGGAGAGGGGGCGCGGAAGCATTGTCCGGCTGAATAACGCCATTCGCCGCGCTTGATAGACTTCCGAACGCGGCGACAAACTTTGAAATGACCAAAGGCACGGTCGCGCTCCCTCTCCTGGGGGAGAGGGCCGGGGTGAGGGCGGGCGTATAACTCATAACACTTGTTTCCTCAGAGCCGATAATCTGCCCACTTCTGGTCCGGGTCGGAAATCACCGAGACCGGCAGCGGCCATTGGATGCCAAACGCGGGGTCGTTGTAGCGGACGCCTTTCGCCGAGTCGCGCGCAAACATCGCCGTTGTCATGTAATACATGTCCGCGTCATCAGTCAGCGTCTGGTAGCCGTGCGCGAAACCTTCCGGCGCGTAGAGCATCGTCCCGTTATCCTGCGTCAACTCCGCGCCAACCCACTGCCCGTGTGTCGGCGAGTCGCGCCGCAGGTCGATGATGACATCGTAGATCGCGCCCCGAGTGCAGCGGACGAACTTCGCTTCCGCATGCGGCGCCTCCTGATAATGCATCCCGCGCAGCGTCCCCTTCTTGTGACTGAAGCCCACGTTCAACTGAAGCATGCTCGGATTCAGTCCGTGCGCCTTGAACTCGTCCTGACACCAGCCGCGCGCGAAGAAGCCACGATGGTCTTCAATCTTCTTCAGGCGCACCAGAAACGCGCCCTTGAGTTTGGTTTCCGTGAATTCCATGCGCGGTCAGAGACCAATTCCTTCGTAGTTCGCCACGGCCAGCTTGTCGTAAGCGCGGCGGCCATCGACGAAGACCGTCTTCGGCTGACTCGATGCGAGACGCGCCGGCACGTCCTTGAACTCCTTCCACGGCGTCACCACAACGACGGCGTCGACGTCCGTCAACGCGTCATCGAGCGAATCGCAGTAATTCACCTTCGCGTCAGGGAACGCGCGTTGCGCTTCGTGCTTCGCGACGGGATCGTAAGCCTTCACCGCCGCGCCACTGTCGAGTAACTCGCGCATAATCGGGAACGCCGGACTCTCGCGCACGTCGCTGGTCTCCGGCTTGAATGACAAACCGAGCACCGCGACGCGAATACCTTTCAGACTCGACCAATGTTTGCGGAGCAACGCCACCGTGCGCTTCGGCTGTTCCTCGTTGATGCGAATCACTGATTCCAGCATTCGCATCGACGTCGCCGCCTTGTGACCGTGCGCGATGAGTGCGCTGACATCCTTCGGCAAACAACTGCCACCGAAACCGCAGCCCGCTTTGAGAAACGATGTTATGGGCGGAAGTCCTTCCTTGTTCCGACTGCGAAAATACATGCTCAGATGCACGCCGCGCATCACCTCGACCGTGTCGATTCCACCGAGTGCGGAGCCAAGGTTCGCCAGCTCGTTCGAGAACGAGATGAGCGTCGCGAGGAGCGAGTTCGAAGCATACTTGATCATCTCCGCCGTGCGCGTGTTGGTGCGCAAGCGAGGCACTTCGGGGCCGAACGGCTTGTAAACTTCTTCGAGCACATCCGTCGCGCGCGCGTCGATGCCGCCGAGCACGATGCGATCGGGAAACAGGAAATCGTTCACCGCCTCGCCTTCGGACAGGAACTCGGGGTTCATGCCGACGCCGAAATCCTTGCCTGCCTTCTTGCCGGATGACGCTTCGAGCGCGGGCAACACATGCTGGTCGGTCGTGCCGGGCACCACCGTGCTCTTCACCACCACGACGTGGTACGCGTTCTTCTGCTTCAGCGCCGTGCCGATCTGCTTGGTCGCACCAAGCACGAACGTGAGATCAATTTCCTTTCCGTTGAACGGCGTGCCGACCGCGATGAGCGTCAGCTCGGTACCGAGCACCGCGGCGTTCAGATCCGTCGTCGCGCTCAAGTCCTTGCCGACATGCTTGCGCAAGAGTTCTTCCAAGCCCGCTTCGAAGATCGGCGACTCAGCGCGGTTGAGCGCGGCAACGCGCTCGGGGTTGATGTCCACGCAGGTGACCTGGTGCCCCTTCTCCGCGAGGCACGCGCCCGTGACGAGTCCGACGTAGCCGGTGCCGATGATGGAAATCTTCATTACGCCTCCGATCCTTCGCGATTGCCGGAATACCAAACCAACGAGCGCCGCAATCCTTCTTCAATCGTCACTTGCGGATCGTAACCAATCTCCGTCCGCGCCTTCGTGATGATCGGGCAGCGGCGGTTCGGATTGTCGACAAGGTAAGCCTTATCCGCGCTTTCCTGCCGCACGATCTTGCCCTTGTAGCCAAACAGTTCCTTGCCGAGAGCAATCGCGCGTTCCGCGAGTTCGAGCATTGAAATCTCCGGCACCTCGACGCCGACGTTGTAAGCCTCGCCAGGGCGACCCTTCACCAGAACCTTGTAGTAGCCGAGCACCGCGTCCGCGACATAGCAGAACGTGCGCTTCGCCGAACCGTCGGAGAGCATCACGATGTCCTGGCCGTTGAGAATGTTCCGCGCGAAGTCGGGAATCACGCGGCCGTCGGTGATCTTCAGGCCGGGACCGTAGTTATTGAACGGACGCGCAACTTTGATGGGCAGCCCGTGCTGCTGCGTGAAGTTCACACAGAGCGTCTCGCCGAAGCGCTTCGATTCGTCGTAGCACGCGCGCGGGCCGGTGCAGGAGACGTTGCCGCGATACGTCTCCGGCGTCGGGATGTTTTCCGGCGTCGGGTCGCCGTAGATTTCGCTGCTGGAGTAGAACAGCACGCCTTCGACCGGCTTGCCCGCTTTCTTCTGCGCGAGACAGTAATCGAGCATGAAACGCAGACCGTTGATGTTCGCGTCCATCGTCTCGATGGGAAACTTGCGATAGAAAATCGGCGACGCTATCGACGCGGCGTGAATGATGTATTCCACGTCGCCCAGCGCGGCAGGCAATGGCAGCGTCACGTCATGCTTGAGCAGGCGCAGGTTCGGATTGTTCTCGAGCGCTGTGAGCCACGCCGGCACGCCGCGGCTGAGATTATCCATCACGATGACCTTGATTGGCGCCTTGGCCCCGTTCTTCGCGTTCCAATGCAACGCCGCCTGCACGAGATAATAGCCGAGAAAGCCTGCGCCCCCGGCAATCATCACGCGCCGCCCGGACATCGCGGCAAAATCCTCCGCCCCGGCCTCGATGATGTAATCAAGGTCCGCGGTCACAACTTGTTCGGCAGTTTTCATGATCTGATATGTCACAACGTATCTAACGGCTTAAATCGGAATGTTGTTACGTCCACCCTCACCCCAGCCCTCTCCCCCGGGAGAGGGAGCGCGGGATTGGCGATCGACCCATAAACGCTTCTCTCCGCGGCCGATCGACTTTCGAACGCGGCAATGGTCATCGGCAAGACTGAAGACGTATTCGCGCACCCTCTCCTGGGGGAGAGGGCTGGGGTGAGGGCGGGCCAATAAGGCATATCAATCCTCACCCCGTCGCTTCCGCCTGCGCGGCCAGCGCCGTGAGTTGCTTCTCGCGTTCGAGATGCTTCGCCGCCGGCGTCATCCCCACCAGTCCGAGCATCTCGCGCCAGCGATAGCTCCAGTCGAAACGCTTGATGGCTTCGACCGCGTTCCGTTTGCTCAAGTCAGCGAATCGCGCCGGGTCCGACACGAACGGATTGAGCGCCCCATCGAGGTCCGCTTCGGTGCTGCCAATGTCGACGACAGCGTTGGGCCAGTTGAAATCCTTCGCGAACGCCGGAATCGTCGGCGCCTGGCCGACCAGCACCGCGCCGGTCGCCGCGCCTTCGAAGAAGCGTGCGCCCACTTCCGACTGCCCGCGCGTTTCGTCCGCCACGTCCACCTTAGCTGGATACGTGACGAAGAACTTGCTGCGCTTGGCGCAGTTCGCGACGAGATCTCGGTGCTGGCGATGGTCCTTCGGCTGGATCAACAAACCAGGCAGCGTGTCGTAGATGTAGAACAGCTCGCGGCGCGACGCCTTCTTCAGCAACGCCTCATGCGCGACCTCGGAGCGGCGGCCCATGCTGTAAACGTCGATCACGCGCTGCGGTGGATTCGGATACGGCGTGAAGCGAAAGATGTCCGCGCCGAGCGGCACATGATGAACCGGCTTGCCAACGGCGCCCTGCACCGCTGGCACGCTCCCACTGAAGCAGAGCGCGACGTGATCGAAATCCCGCATCAGGCTGAGATGGAAGGTGTATTCCTTCAGCCAGCCGGCGTAGAACTCGACCATGAAACAGACCTTCTTCCGGCAGCGATCCTTCCAGCCCTTGATCGCACTAAGGTAGATCAAGTCCGCCGGATTCATGCAGACGTAGGCGAAGAGATCGTAGTCCTTCTCCAACTGAACCGGCTGGAGCCCGGGGTTCAGATACGGGGTGAGCTGGCGCACGCCGGGTTTCCAGATCAGGCGGCGGACGAACCATTGCCGGGCATCGTAGGCGGTGCCTGGCTTGAGGCTGAAGAGATCGACATCATCGATGCCGCAGATGACATCCTCGAACTCGTAGTTCGAGCACCACGCCGCGTGCTTGTTCGCGCCTCGGAGGCTGACGAGGCAAACGCGGGAGTGGGATGAGGGAGGTCTATTCACTGGTCTCAGGCGTCGATTGACCGGTCTTAGCTTGCCACTCCGACCAGTACTCCTCGCAGACTCTTTTGACGGTCTCAAATTCTACGAGCTGTCCTGTGTCTAAAGCGAATCGGATGGACTGAAAATCGAGCGTTACTCTGCCCATCGAAGTCTTGATGGTGACCGGCATGGATTCGGACCTGGTTTGGATAATCTCCGGAATGCCCATATCAAGCACGTCTCGAAGCGGCGAAGTAGGGCCATCAAAACTACAACACTCCGCCCGAGTGACTCCTGTTAAGGTCAAAACAAAACTATCTCCCAAAGGCTTCAAACGCCGCCGAAGATAGGGAATGCTCACAAACATCGTGAGAGTGTCGTCATCTTCAGAGATTGCAGTAATTTCACCATCATGAAGTATGTTCCAAATCTGTATGCGCTCGTCCATCGGCTCAGTTGGCGATCACGCCTGTGCTTGCTTCTGTTTCCCCTCACCTGCCGGCCCGGATATTTTCTCCACCCAAATCTCACGCCAATACAAATAGTAAGCGCGCGGACAAAGCTTGCGGCACTTAGCGTAGCGCGCCTGACAGACCACTTCGTCGAGGATCAGGCACTCGTTTTTGAAATTGAGCATCTTGCCGGTCTTCTCGTCGATGATGCGGTTGACGCGCTTCAGCACTTTGTAGGTACCATTGGTGTAGGGAACCATTTCGGCGTCGAAGTAGAGGCCTCGGTTTTTCCAATCTTCATCAAGCGTCTCCAGGATCTCGTGGTAATCCTTGATGCGAACCATCTCGCCTTCCTGCACGTCGAGCTTGCCGGTCGGCGTGCGCGATCCTTTCGGGATCTTCCCGATGCGCCACGGATACGGCGAGCCGCCGATGGCTTTCATGAACGTGTCGTACGCCCAGCGCATCGCGGAGCCGAAGCCGAGTCCCGCGCCGGCGAGATTGTGATAGGTCCAGAAGGTCCACGCGCGAATCATCTGGAACACGGTCACGTTGCCCGAACGAAAATCTTCGATGTATTGCGAGACATCCCACCACGGCAGCGGCGTCGTGGCCGCGGCGACTTGCGTGGCCTGGCAGCAGTAGATTGGAGCTTCCGCTCCCGCCGGTTGCTCCGGTGCTATCGTGCCACGGAGAACTTCGTCCTCGGTGCAGCCGCCGGCCGCGGATGGTTTGGTCTCTGGGGCCGGGGCATTCGGCCCATCAACGGGCTGCAACCACGCTTCCTTCCAAAAGAACAGGCATCCGGCCTGACATCCTGCATGGGCGGAACCGTCGCAGCGGAGTCCCTCAAGATGGACGGAGTCCGGCAGTCGCCGGCTTTGCAAACCGTTCACCGGGTCACAGGTCTTGTGCGCGCGTTTGCCGACCTGAAAGCGCATGCCGCAGAACGCGAACATCTCGGGCATGAACGGCATGCGATCAAGCTGACCGTTCTTGTCGAGCGTGCTGAGGATTTCCTCCTTCGAGCGCACTTGGACCCAGTCGCCGGCGCGGAGGTTGAGGCTGTGTGGGATCGCGGATGCACTCATAAATGGAACAAAGCTCCTCGGAATACTGGGATTGGTTTGCGGCCTGCCATGGCGTTTTCTGGTCTCCGGAAGACGGGGTTAAGCTGGTGGAGTGGGCACGGCTTGGGCGGCGAGAAGGCGGCTCACGCGGAGCCAGAACATGAGTCCAACGGCACCCGAAACCACGCATGCCGCAGCCAGGGCGACGGGCGCGCCGGAAGTTCGACGGTGCAGAAACAAATACGCCGCCCAGCCCACGCCGATACCGAACAGCTTCTGCCACTGATAGGAATCGTAGCGCTTAGCCAGCGCGCGACGCCCGGCCCAGACGGTCTTGATGTCCCGGCTGACCGGCATCACACGACGGAGCACGCCCGGAACAAGCCGGAGCGAAATGAGAATGGCGAGGAGAACGAGGAGCAGTTGGGAAATCGATGGAGTGACGCCGTAGAAGTAAATGGCGGCTGGCATCACACCATAGCCAATGGCCACGCGGTATAAAATGTTCCACGGAAGCGTTTCTAAACCGAGTATCAACTTGCCCATTTGGCTGAACGTGTTCGTTGTCGCGATGTTTGCCCGCCGATGGTCCACGCCATCGGCCCTGCCCACTGCGGCCTAGGTATTATCGGCTGAGACATTTTGAAGCTAATCTTTTTTCCCGGCGACCCCGAGCTTCAAACCCGGAATCCGCGCGGCAATGCGGGGAGCAAAATCCTTGAGAGCGGTGAAACCAACAACAATGGGTTCCCGCACCCGGAACAGCACCACCACGACGAATAGATAAACAAAAGCGCATACCACCAGCAGCACCGGCATCCGGACGAACATGGAGACATCGTGCAGCGCGCCAAAGCGCAACCCCGTGCCCACTGCGGCGCTGGCCAGCGCGCCGACGAGTTGCGGGCCGACGACGCGAATCACATCCCTCGCTCCGATGCCAAGTGGCTGACCGGCGTAGGCAATCGCCGGGATGAACAGCAGATACATGGCGATGGTGTACGCTCCCGCGACGCCGAGAGTGCCGAAGGGCAGTCCGCAGAACAACGCGATGATTTGCACCGCGCTCCCGAAAAGGCCCCAGCGCATCCAGCGATCGGAACGACCCGCCGGGACGTGCAACCAGCCGAGGGTGCGTTCGACGACATGAGGAATACCGCGCAGCGCGAGCACGCTGACAATGGTGCCTGTGAAGAGCCATTTCTTTCCCAGCAGAATCACGATTAGATCCTCGCCCATCACCGCGAGCACCGCGAACACCGGCATGGCGTAAAAGGCGAGCGCGGAAAGCGCCTTGGCCCAGTAGCGTTTCAGCTCCGGCACGTTGTCGCGGAGTTTGCTTAAGCTCGCGACGGCAACGCTGTGCAACGAGATCGCCATCAAGGTGAGCGCGTTGTCGTAAACAAAGAAGGCGTTCTGGTAGTAACCGAGATCGGTCGGACCGGCCTTCTTGCCGAGCGCGACGCGGTCCGCGACCCGGCCCAGATAATCAGCTGTGGTGAAGCCGGTGACGTTGAGGCCGAACCGGATCATTTCCTTCACGCCTTGCGTCAGCTTCGGAATTCCAGGAATCCAGCGGCAACACCAGCACGCGCCCACAAGCATGCCGAGAGCGGAGAGAACCGGCTTCACAGCCAGGGCCCAGTAGCCAGCGCCCGCAAAGGCCATCGCCACCGACACCACCGAACTCACCACACTGGAGCCTACTTCGATCACAGCGATCTGTTGAAACCTCATCGCCCGCCGCAGCAACGCAAAGTGCTGGCAGGAAGCGGCGGCGAGAATGAAGTTCATCGCCGAGAACATCGCGATCGAGCCCAGGCGCGGTTCCTCGTAGAACGACGAAATGAACGAGCTTCCAGCCACCAGCAACGTCGCCAGCAATCCCCCGATTCCCATCGTGAGCCAGAATAGCGCACTGACTTCTTCGTGGGTAATCTTCTCGCGCTGCACCGAGGCGTCACGCGTTCCCAGATCCATCAATACTGGCGCAAGCCCGGTGAGCGTCGTGATCATGGCGACCAAACCGACATCCTCCGGCGAAAGCAGCCGCGCGACCCACACCTGCGAGCCGACCTGCACGAAGATATTCACCCCTCGCGACGCGACTGAAATGATCCCTCCCCGCAGCGACTTGCGTCCGTGCCCTTCCTGGGCGGTGTTATCGTCAAAAAAATCTTTCACGTGCTTCTGCACCCACTGACATCGGGTCGACGAACTCCGACCATAAGGTGACCGCACAGGAAATCCATCCCGATTGCTCCGCAGAAACGAAGAAAGCCTGTCAGCAACGCCGACAGGCTTTCCCTCGAAAACAAAGGATGTGCGGTCAAGGATTCGTGAGCCGCAAATGCTCCGGTGGCAGCGGACGACCGTTGCTGACGTTGCGACCCGCATGGCGAACCTCGGCGGGGATCTCCGTCGCCACCGGATTCATGTCTGGACCGACGGCCGGCCAACGCAGATCGCCCCACCAGGCCGGCTTCGAAGTCAGGTAGAGGGAGATTGGAAGATTGCGGTCCGCGATCGCGGAATCCCAGGCAACGCTCTGGTTCACGCTGTGCCAATTACCATGGCGAAGAATGGTGCCCGTCACCGTCGAATCGTTTCCAGCGACTGAGCTGTCGTTCGAGTCGGTAAATCCAAGGCGATAGATGTATTTCCCGCCCCACGGATAGCCATCCGGAGCATCGACTGCGGATTCCAGTCCAACCGTGCCCAGCACATTTCCCACAATGTTGTGGAACCGGTTGTTCTTCCAGATGTCGAAGATGAACATGTATTGCAATGCCTGCTGCCCGTTGTTGCTCGGCATGTTGGAGATCCGGTTTCGGAACACGGTGGTGTGCGACGAACTGCCCCAGTACGAATCCATCAACACCTTCGAGCGAAGGATGTTGCCTTCCCACAGGTTCATCATGGGATGCGAGCCGTGGTTACCGATCGTGGGCTGCGGCGTTTGCCCCTCGGTGTACATGACGTTCGTGATGAAGTTGTAGGAGATCACGTTCCCGCTGCAACCGCCCTCAAACGCGACGGCGAAGTGAAGCTTGTAGAAATCGTTGTTCTCAACGAGGCAGGAGGTGGAACCTTGCCCGAGGAACAAACCATACGCACGGTCAGGACCGTAATTGGGAGAGCTCCAGTCCGCACCCACGCCGTGGTGGAACGAGCTGTCGCGGATCTCGCACCAGATCGAGTGATACATCCACATGTGCCGGCGGCGGCTGATCGCGACGTCGCAATCCTTCACCCAACACTTGTAAGCCGCCTCGAAAATCAACGTGTCCCGCGCGGCGCCATTGACGTTGGTGATGCCCACACTCTCCAGACCCGCCATCTTCACCACACCTTTAATGCGAACACCCTGCGGATTGCTGGCGGTCTTGAAGGTGGAATAGAGCGGCGGATTGATCGTGGCGCTTGTCGCGGTGCGGGAGAGGATCTCTACAATTTGACTATGGCACCGCTCGCCATTGGCCCGACCACACCACGTGCAGGTTCCAGAGTTGCCGTCGTTCTCGAAAAGATCGTTATCCTCCAGCTCATCGATCAAGACCAGATCACCGACCGCCCAGTTATTGTTGGCCATGGTGATGTTGGTCGAGCCCTTGGCCAGACCGCCCGTCAGATTGGCCGGAGTGGAACTGGAGAAGTTCCATTCATAACTGCCGGAGGCAAAGCGAACGACGTAATCGCCACTGCCAGCGTAGCGCAAGAGCGTGCTGCGCGGTCCGGCCCCGCGCACCGTCACGTACTCCTTCATCTTGAGCGGCGCGTCGAGGCGGTAAGTTCCGGCTGGAATGTACACGACTTGGTTTGCCGGACAGGCATTGATGGCACTTTGAATCGCC
>CAZBIC010000092.1:0-12757 GCA_964491875.1 uncultured Bifidobacterium sp. | reverse complement strand
CGCTCCATCAAACTTCGGGATAAACGCCTTCGAGGAACCACCAGTGGCGTTGACAAGGCATCTCGCACGAAAATCCCCGCCACTACTCCTGACCAGGAAAACTCCGTCGTGATCCCGTTCCACCGTCGTAACGGTGACTCCAGACTTCACGGGCAATTGCTGCTCCTTCGCGTAACTCGCGAGGTAATCACAATACTCCGCCCGGCTCATCTCGTAATTTCCCGGCAGCCGCGCGGGCGCTGTTCCGGGGAGAAAATTCGACTTCCATGGGCTGACCAGTTTGAGGTTGGTCGGCATCCGGCGCCACGATTCACCCGCCGCCTCCCCTCGCTCCAAGATCAGAAAACTGACGCCTCGCGTTTTAAGTTCGTGCCCGACTGAAAGCCCGGCCGGACCCGCGCCCAGCACCAACACATCAAGCACCGCTGCGGATTCCGCAACGGCGGCCTGAGCGGGAACGTCTGTGTGGGACAACGACATCAGCGTCTCAAAACATTAACCCCACCCGCACTGGAACCGGCGGATTTCGATGGGTTTCATGAGGGAATGTAGGGTAAACCACCGCAAAAGTCACCGAACAATAATGACCTCCTCGGCGAGAGCGCAGCATGTGCATCCCGCGTCTGCCGAAAGTCAGCCAAGCCACGCGCAACTCCATGATTTGCTGTGAATTGAACTTGTTCAGCCTCCCTACCCGACCATCCATACGAACTGTAAGGCCCTCATTCGCTGACCGGCGAACGCGCAATCACCGCACACTTTCCCGGCTTCAACTTCTCGCAAATCCGGCGCCCGACGATTTTGCCAGTGGATGCACTCCGCGGCGGCAAGCATCGCTGCAATACTTCACCCGCTCCCAGTCGCGCGCCCATTTCTTGCGCCAGACGAATGCACGCTGGCAGGCCGCACACATCTTGGTCGGCAGGTCGGCTTTCTTGACTCGCATTTCAGGGAGCGACTTTCCAGCGCCACGCTGACAGGCCATTCAACTCCCGCACAAACAGTGCATTTCCGGCCACCGCCAGATGCGCCCAAGTCTCGCTGTCGCTCACCTTGCGCTGATCGAGCAATTCAAACCTTTCTGGGTTCGCCCTCAGCAAATACACCACGCCACGCTGATCGAGTCCCAAAATCTTTCCGCCGTTCCCCACCAGACTCCAATACTTGCCGTAACCTTCCCCGGTCATCCATTTCTCCACACCCGTCTTCAAATCCACACACCGGACACGCTGGTTCTTCGCGTGCTGATACGTGTAACCTCCGATCACCAACGGCGTGGACATGTAGCCCTGAACCTTGTCGGTCCACGCTTCGCTCACGGTCCATTTTCTACCTTGCTCCGTCACGCGAAACAGATGCGTCTTCCCGCCGTAGGCGCTCGTGAAGACTCCGTCACCCTCCACAATCGGCGTGAGAATGTTCATCCCGCGAAACGCCTCCACCGGCTGTTCCCACAACGTTTTGCCATCGCTGAGCGCCAGGCCCGCCAACTTCTCGCGAGTCTGTACAATGAGTTGCCGCTGGCCTCCCAGAGTCGCGATGATAGGCGACGAGAAGGCGCTTCCCCACATGCCGCCTTTGTCTTTCAAACCGCGCCAGAGAATCTTGCCGGTCAACTTGTCGACCTTCGCGACCGACGCGCCTGCCTGCACATAAACCGCTTCGCCATCCACCAGCGGCGAGCAGACGAATCCGAAATCCGGCTCGGGCGACTTCAGCTCCTGCACGAAATCCAGCCGCCAATGTTGCGTGCCGCTCGCAGTATCAAGGCACACCAGCACATCGCGCATGCCGGCAACGTAAAGTCGGTTCCCATCAAGCGCCGGCGTCGAGCGAATCCAATCCCCGTTCGCCTTCGCGAAAAACGGCACGGTCACCCAACCTTCCCACTGCGACTGCCAGAGGACTTTGCCAGACGCCCGGTCCAGCGCGGTGACCACTTCAAACTTTTTGTCCTTTGTCTCCGTGGTGAATACCTTGTCGGACGACACGATCGGCCCCGAGTAGCTCGGTCCAAGATCCACACGCCACAAACGCACGAGGTGATTCGTGTCGAGTTTGTCAGGCCAAGATTTTCCTGGGACAGAACCGTCGCGATTCGGCCCTCGCCATTGCGGCCAGACATCGGAAGCACTTACCGACAGCACCAAGCCAAGACAGCCAACGCACGTCAGCAGAGACATTGTCCAAGAGGGAATCATGGCTTCGAAAGCGTCGCCTGCTTCAAAGCCGCGTTCGTAGGCGCGTTCGCCGGCGTAGCTAGAGCTTTGTCCAGCGCGACGAAAGCCTCCTTCAAGCCCGCGGCGTTGGTTCGCCCTGAGAAGTGGCCGACTAAAGCTCCGTTCCGGTCGATGATGTAAACGTTTGCCAGATCCGGAACATATTTGAACTGCGCGCAAACCTTGCCTGACCAGTCCATCATCACCGGATACAGGATCGTTTCCTGAAATCGCTTCCGGATTCGACCGCGCAAAAATCCTGGTACCCCGCCGACATCCGCCAGCCCGCGTATATCCACTGGCATTTCTGGCCGGGCCTTCAATGCCGTGATCCAGCCGGCGATCTGCTCCGATCCTTTGCGATCCGCGATCGTCAGGAAAATCACGTTCGTGGCGGGGAACGAAACCACGTGCTTCGTGTCATACTGGTCGCTCAACTCCAATCGCTGGGGAATCTTCGGACCCGGCGTCGCGTCCTCAGCAGCCCACGCTGTGAATGAGAGCGCGGCGACCAGCAACATCGGAATCATCCGGCGACTCATGCGACCTCCGCGGGTTTGGTTGCCGGAACTGAGGAAGCGCCATACTGACGCCCCTTCCACTCGGAAGGTTTCCCTCGCCACTGCCGCAGCAACGCCGCCCACTGAATCGCCAGCAACGCCATCACCCCCAACGGATGCAGCAACGCGCTGCCCAGCGGTTGCCGAAAGCGCCATACGGCCACCAGTCGCGGGAGATAGGCAAGCACCGTGGCCACGGCGGCCAACGGCAGAACGTTCGTATTCCAAAACAGAGCGGTCATCACCACAAGCAACGGCAAGACTTGTCCGCCGAGAAGCAAAATCGTCATCGGCAAAATGGTTCCTGGCGCACCGAGGCCTTCGGTCGCGTTCTTCCCGAGCCCACGCCATGTCTCGCCGTTGGTGTGATACATCCGGCATGTGGCGAGATCCGTCGCGTCGAACAAGTCCGTGCGATAACCCGCGCGCCGGAAAAGTCTCGGCAGCTTCACGCCATCGTGAAGAGTCGCTCGAATCATCGCGTGACCGCCCGTGGCGTGATAGGCATCCGCACGCGCGATAAAGAGCTGACCGCAGCCCGCGGAGAATCCAGCCATCTTCGTCCAGCGCATGAACATCATCGGGAGATAGCCCAACAGCACGAAATGAATCAATGGCAACAGAAGCCGTTCGCTAAACGTGCCGAGTGCCTGATGCGGGACTCCGCTGGCCAGCGCAACCTCGCGCCGGCCCGTCATGAACCCAGCCATTCTGCTTAACGCATCCGGAGCCAGGCGAACATCCGCATCGATGAACACCAGCAGTGGGTTTCGCGCGAGCCTGGCCAGCACTGAGCAGGCGTGTTGCTTGCCACACCAGCCCGGGGGCAGCGGCGGCGCGGACTCCAATCGCACTCGCGGATCCCGACGAACGAAGGCTTCCACGATCGCGGCGGTTTGGTCGGTCGAATGATCATCGAGCACGATGATCTCGAATTCAGCGCCGCGGTTGGCGAGCACAGCCTCCAAGGTTGCGCGAATGTTCTTCTCCTCGTTGCGCGCCGGAATGAGCACGCTCAACGCTTCACTCAGGCTTGAAGCA
Source organism: uncultured Bifidobacterium sp. (assembly GCA_964491875.1). Taxonomy (GTDB): domain Bacteria; phylum Verrucomicrobiota; class Verrucomicrobiia; order Limisphaerales; family JADJPG01; genus JADJPG01. The sequence goes on along the minus strand of CAZBIC010000092.1, from coordinate 8,937 downwards.
GGAACCGCCTCAGTGCGGCGGTAGAACAGAAGGTTCAGGAGAAACAACGCTGCTGGAATGGCCGCCAGCACGAGCGCCACGAGGGCGACGGGTTCGAGGCTCATTTGCGTCCATGCTCCTTCGCGAAGGTTTCGCCGCGCAGCTTAGCCTTCAGCCTCCGCCAGAGATCGTAGACCCCGCCCTGCCCCGCTCCACCGTGCAGAATCGTTCGGAAGTCAGAGGCATCGCGGCGTTGCGCCTCGACCGCAAGTGCGTCGAGCGCGATGGTGAGTTGATCTTCCAGTTGCGCCGACAACTCCTCGTGAGTTCGGGAGCGCCGAGTGCCGGAGTTGATCAAGACCGGCTCACCGAAGCGAACGAGAATCTCGGGCAGACGCTCTTCCCAGAAGACAAACTCCGTCGCCATCGGCAGGAACAGCACGTTCTCAACCTGCGACGCAACCCGACCGAGGCCGGATTGAAACCGCAGCGGCCGCTCGCGGACGTCGGCGAAACGACTTTGCGGTGTGATTGCCAGAAGGTGATTCGGGTTCTGAAGAATCGCCTCCGAAGTTCGCAGAAACTGAACCGCGCCACGTCGCGTTCCCTGCTCCACGCCGAAGAAGCCGAGCTTGGCGAACATGCGATACCTCTCAAGCATCGCGGCGGCGATCGGCGCATAGAGGTTTCGCTGAGGAAAAAACGCGTCCTTCAGAACCAACCCTACGAGCGGATCCCACCACGAAGCGTGATTCGTGTACAACATCACCGGGTAACCCGTCGCGTCCGGCGGCAGGCCGTTGATGGAAATGCGCAGCGAATGAAAGTGGCGGCGCAGGTAGCCACGGCAGTACCAGGTGAACCAGCGCAGCAGCAGCGGCGAGATGGCGGGCAGCGCGTGAGAGGAGTTCCGCGAAATGCGTCGTTGACCCGAAGCCTCGACCGAACCCGCCGCATCTTCGCGGCGGAATTCAGGTTTCGAAATGGCTTCGGACTTTGTCATCGCAACTCAATTCACACTTCCACCAATTCACGTTGTGGCGATTCCGCAGCGGTCGCTCTGTCGAGCGTCGGCTCGGCCACGCGATCCTTGTCGAGCGAGTCGGCGGCGATCCATCCGCTCATCAGCACCATCGGCATGCCCGGGCCAGGATGCGCCGCGCCGCCCGCGAGGTAAAGGCCACGCAAATCCGGCGAGCGATTGCCGGGTTTGAAGGCGCCGAGGAATTTGCCGTGGCTCGCGAGGCCGTAGATGGCGCCGTCGAGGACGTGATAGCGGTCGTGAATATCCTGAGGTGTGAGTGTGCGCTCGAATACGATGCGGTCCTCGATGTCCGGCATCTGGCCGGTCGTCTTGAGCTTCTCGATAATGGTCTTGCGATACGCTGGAAGCATCTTCTTCCAGTCGTGATGCGGCCGCAGATACGGCGTGTGGACGAGCACGTAGAGCGCTTCGCCTCCGGCCGGCGCCGTGGCTTTCTCGCTGCACGTCGTCGCCGCGAGATAGCAGGTCGGGTCGGGAGCCGGCTCGCCCTTCTTGTAGATCCAGTCGAACTCCTCGTGCGGATCGCGGCTGAATACGAAGTCGTGATGCGCGAGATGGTCGTAGCGTTTCTTCAAGCCGAGGTAGAGCACCACGCCGGAGCAAGCCGCCTCATACTTGCGACGCTTCTCGAACTTCCGGCCAATGTCGCCATTCAGTAGCTCCCGATGCGTGCGCACGGCGTCGCTGTTCGACACGACCGCACGCAGTGGAATCTCCTGGCCATGATTCGTTCGAACGCCGGTAACGTTGCCAGCCTCCGTCAGAATCTTGGTGATGAAGGTGTTCGTATGAATCTCGACGCCGAGCTCTCGCGCGAGTTTCTCCAACGCCACCGGCACGGCACGCGTGCCGCCCATCGGATACCAGATTCCTTCATCCGTCTGCATATGCGCGATGCCGCAGAGGATGGCAGGCGAACCGTAGGGCGAGGAGCCAACGTATTGTGTGAAGTGATCCATCATCTGCGCTACACGCGCATCGGGCGTGAAGGAACGGACGGAACCCGCGACGCTGCGGCCCATGCGCATCGAGAGGACGTCGCCGAGCACGGACGGATCGAATGCGGTCTTGAAATCGAACATGTCGCGCAGCCCGCCTATGGGCTTGTAGAAGAAGAAACGCTGCGAAATGTCGTTCAGGCGTTCGCTCCACTTGAGGAAGTCGAGGTAACGCTGGCCAGAATTCGTGCCGGGCGCGAAGCGTTCGAGCTCGCCCGTCATCTGCTCCGGGTTCTGCATGAGGTTCAGGACCGAACCATCCTGGAAGAAGCAGCGCCACTGCGGATCGAGCCGCACCATGTCGAGGTAGTCCTCCATCTTGCGGTCCGCTTCGGCGAAGATGCGGTGCAGCACGGACGGAATGGTGACGATGGTCGGCCCCATGTCGAAGCGGAAGCCGGCGCCCTCGAGCTGCGCGGCTTTGCCGCCGAGCCATTCGTTGCGTTCAAAAAGGACAACCTTGTAGCCGCGGGCCGCGAGCGTGCAGGCCGAGGCGAGTCCGGCGAGTCCGGCGCCAATGACGCCGATGCGATCTTGGGAGGATGTTTTCATACTCATAAATTCTTGTTGGGTTTACTGCGGCCAGAGAGAGATTTGAAAAGTGCGACGAGCGCGCTCAGCCGGCGACCGAACCCGCGACCATGCGTAAGTTCGAGGTAGGCCTGGAACATGGCCTCGTCCTTCGGATGAGGCGGCTCGAGGGCGGGACGAAACTTGGCGCGGCTGGTGGTGATCACCTTGGGCACGGTGAGTTCAAGCAATCCTTCCGGCCCGCGAGTGACGCCGAAGCCGCTGCGATGCCGGCCACCAAACGGTACTCTGGCATCGGCGCTAGGGACGAGAAGATCGTTGATAGTAACAACACCGGCGCTGAGGCAGGCCGCGATCGAATGACCAGTCGATTCATCCCGCGTAAACACGCTCGCGCCCAGCGCGTAGGGACAATCGTTTGCGCGCGTGATGGCTTCCGCATCGTCAGCGACCGTGATGAGCGAGAGCACCGAGGCGAACACGTCTTCAGTCAGCAGGCGCGCCGACGGATCAACGCCGGCGAGAATCGCGGGAAGTTGAACGGCGCCTTCGGGAAAAACTCCGCCCGCAACAAAGTGCGCGCCCTGTGCAGTGGCTTCGGTGAGGAGTTGATGTAACGGAGCGCTGATATCCACACCGGCGCGGACCGATGTGAGCGAACTCGCGGGGTCGGAAACCGGCGCTGCGGGTGAGAACAATCGCGCGAGGCGGCCTTCCAATTCGGTCGCGATGGCGCGGTGCACGAAGACGCGCTTCGGCGCCATGCAGGTCGCGCCGTCGTTCAGCGTCAGGCCGAACCTCAGCGATTTCACCACCAAATCCAAATCCGCATCCGCACGAACGATCACAGCGTCGCAGCCGCTGAGCTCCATGACAGACGGGATTAGATGCGGCGCGAGTTGAGCGAGAATCTTTTCACCCGTGGCAGCGGAGCCGGTAAAAATCACTTTGTCCGGCAGCGCTTCGATGGCAGCGCGGGCGGCTTCAGTGGACTCCGGAAGAAGCGCGACGAGATGCGAATCAAAGCCGGCGCGATGAATGATCTCGATCAGCGCGCGTGCGGCGAAGGAGCCGCCGACACCGGGTTTGAGGAGAACGGCGTTTCCCGCGACCAGCGCTTGGATGAGTTGCACGCCGGGTAGCAACAGCGGGTAGTTGCCGGGACCGATGACGAGCACAACGCCGACTGGTTCATGACGAACTTCGCTCCGCACCCCGGAGAGCCACAACGGCAAACCGCGTCGTCCATATCGGCATGGAGCGAGGAGCGATTCGGCCTCGCGTTCAAGGAAGCGACAAGCTTCGACGACCGGAAGCACTTCGGCGGTGAGCGATTCGAGCGGGGGACGATTCCGGGCGGAGGCTGAAGCTTCGGCGAGCAGCATCGCGTGGTCGGCGATCAGGCGACGCAATTCGCGGATGCGCGCAAGGCGCTCGGCGAGGGGCGTAACGGCCCAGCGGTTTTGCGCGAGCCGCGCGGCGGACATGGCAGAACGCACCGATGCTTCCACCTGGCTGTAGTTAACAGGGGTGGAAAGCGGATTGGTGCTGTTCGCCGGAGAGCTCACGTCGTGGACTTGGATTTAAGGCCGAGCATGGAAGCCGCAGTGGTGAAGAGGCTGGGCTTGTCCGCACTCGCGGAGGTCAGATGCGCTTCGCGAGCGGGCATGAGGGGAACATTCGTTTGAATGCCGAGGTCTTCGAGCAGCAACCGCGAGCTGATGCGCGCGCTTTCGAAGATCACCGGCAGTCCGCTGCCTGGATGGGTGCCGCCGCCGACGAGATACATGCCGTCGAGATCCTCGAAGCGATTGTGCGGGCGAAGATGCAGCATCTGGTCGAGTGAATGCGAGAGGTTGAAGGTCGCGCCGCGGTAGATCTCGTAGCGCGAATCCCAGTCCGCCGGCGTGATGACGCGTTCGTAGCGAACTCGTTTCTCGATGTCGCCGTAGCCGGCTTGTGCGATCTTCTCGAACAGGAGATTGCTGAAGCGGGAGCGTTCCTTGGTCCAGTCGATGTTCGGATGTTGATGCGAAACCGGCGAGAGAACATAGAGCGCGCTGTGACCCTTCGGAGCGAGCGTGGGGTCGGTGACGCAGGCGTTCTGGACGTAGAAGCTCGGGTCGTCGCTAAGGACGTGCTTGTTCTCGATGTCGTCGAGGTTCTGCGCGTATTGGCTGGAGATGTGGACCGTATGATGGGGCAAGTCGAAGGTGCCTTCGACGCCGAGATACATCATGAAGGTCGAGCACGAGTATTTCTTCTTCGCGAGCTTCGCATTCGTCCAGCGACGGCGCAGGTGGTCCGGCACCATGCGTTCCATGGCGCGCGCGAAGTCGGCGTTCACGACCACAGCGTCGGCGTGATGCGAACCGGCGTTCGTGCGGACGCCCACCGCGCGACGGCCGGCGAAGAGGATCTCTTCCACGGGTTCGTTCAGGCAGATCTCCACACCGAGCTTTCGCGCCACGCGGGCCATCGCATCGCACACCGCCGCGCAGCCACCAATCGGATGCCAGACGCCGTATTCGTATTCGAGGAAGCTCAGGATGCTGAACAAGCTCGGGCAACGGAACGGCGACATGCCGAGGTATTTCGACTGGAAACAGAACGCGAGACGCACGCGCTCGTCCTTGAAGAAACGCTTGAGGTAGGTGTCCACCGATTGATGCGGGCGCAGCATCGGCAGCATCTTCAGCAAGCGAGTGTTCACCAGGTCTTGCCAGCCGAGGAACGGCGTTTCGAGGCACGGTTCCATGGCGCTGAGCTTGGTGCGATTCTCGGCGAGGAAACGCCGGAAGCCGGGGACATCGGAAGGGGCGAGGGCGGCAATGGATTTCTCCATCCGCTCAATATTGGGGGTGCAATCGAGCGCACCGCCCCCGCCAAATTGAATGCGATACTGCGGGTCGAGCCGTTCCATCGGCACTTCGGCGCGCAGGCTCGTGCCGGCAGCGCGGAAGATTTCATCGAGCACGCGCGGGTAGAGGAAGAACGTGGGGCCAAGGTCGAACTTGTAGCCGTCCGCTTCGATGGACGACGTGCGTCCGCCGACGAAGGGCAGGCGCTCGACAATTTTGACCCGGGTGCCCGCTGCGGCGAGGAGGATGGCTGAGGCGAGTCCGCCAGGACCGGCGCCGATGATGATGACTTGTTTCGACATGAGATGTTTCGAGTTACGTGGTGGCAAGTCGCGGTTGAACAGAACTGAGGCCGCCATCAACGGCGATAACCTGGCCGGTGACCCAGCTTTGCTCCGGTTCCAGCAGCCACGCGATCGCACTGGCGATCTCGTGCGGTTCGCCGATGCGACCGAGCGGATGCAGCGCGGTGGAGGCCTTGAGACTGGCTTCGTTGGTGGTAAGCGTGGCGGTGAGCGGCGTGCGCGTAAGACCCGGCGCAACGCAGTTCACGCGGATGTTGTAGCGCGCGTAGGTGGCGGCAGCGGATTGTGCGAGACCAACCACTCCGGCTTTCGCCGCGGCAATGGCTTCGTGGTTGATCATTCCCCGCTGCGCGACCGCGGAGCTCATCAAAACGATGGAACCTCCACCGTTGCGCATCATGCGAGAAGCGGCGGCGCGGAGGATGTTGAAAGAGGAGGTAAGGTTCGTGGCAATAACGTGCGCCCATTCGTCCGGCGTGGTCAAGTGCGCGGGCTTGAGCAGGAGCGAGCCGCAACAATTCACAACGCCGTCGAGTTGTCCGAATTGTTCAATCACGGCGGAGAAGGCGTTTTCGACGACTTTCGCATCAATGGCATCGGCGACCTCGGTGTGCGCGCCCAGTTCCTCGCCCAAGATTTTGAGACGTTCATTCCCGCGAGCACAGAGAGCCAGCTGCCAGCCTGCGGCGGACAGGCGACGAGCCAGTGAGGAACCGATGCCGCCGGTGGCACCGAAGATAAGGGCTCTAGAATTGCGAGGGGTTGGACTCATGGGTTACTCACAAGGATCGGCGCTTTTCTCGGACCATAATCAAAATCTTTTTACTGAGTTGTGCGTTTATGTCTATGGGGTGTTCTCCTGCCGGGAATGACAAATGCATCAGGCAGCAGTCGAAACGCAATCGCGCTCTTCCATCAGCCGTCGGAGCTTGTTCAGCGCGACGTTCTGCAACTGGCGAATGCGTTCCCGCGTCAGGCGCATGAGTGCGCCGATTTCTTCGAGCGTCTTTTCGACACCACCATCGAGACCGAAGCGGAGTCGGAGAATGGTCGCTTCACGAGCGGGCAACTTGGGAAGCAACTCGCGAAGCATCTCCAACGAAGTGCCTTGATCGAGGCTCTGACCAGGAACTTCCGCGTTCTCATCGGCCACCACGTCAGCAAGGCGGCTGGAATCGTCGTCACCCAGAGGCGCGTCGAGAGAGGTGGGCCGGACTCGTGCGGTCAGCAGTTCAGAAACGCGATCAGTGCTCAGCTTCAGCTCCTCGGCCAGCTCTTCAGGAGTCGCTTCGCGGCCGAGTTCCTCGCGGAGGCGGACTTCAGCCTTGCCGAGATGATAAACTTGGTCGACGACGTAAACCGGCAGTCGGATGGTCTTTCCCTGACTGGCCAGCGCGCGACGAATGCTTTGGCGAATCCACCAAGAACTGTAGGTCGTCAGTTTCGCACCTTTGCGCGGGTCGAAGCGATCCACCGCAAGCATCAAACCGATGTTGCCTTCATTGATGAGGTCCAACAGAGGAAGACCAAGGTGCTCATATTCACGAGCAATCTTGATGACAAAACGAAGATTGGCGCGAATGAGATGCTCACGAGCCTGATCGTCACCGCGACGAATGCGAGCCGCGAGTTTCACCTCTTCTTTCGGAGTGACGAGCGGCACTTCCCCAACCGCGCGCATATACATGCTCAGCGCATCGCCCATTGCCACAGGAGTCGACGGAATTTCGATGTTTGTCCTGAGGGAGTGCGACGGGGCTATCGGCTGCGCATTCAGGATGGCAGTCGCTTGACGCGACAAACGTGATTTACCAGCAGCGCGAGCGGCGCGATTTGGGAGGCAGCTTACCTTGCGGAGACTTCGTAGTTTGGGGGATGGCATGGCTAGATAAGGGTTTCAGGATTTGTTCGATTGATATGGGACCAAACACCGGCCCCAGAGTCCGATGAACCACCTGACAAACGCCGTTCGCCCGTAAGCGCCCCCAATGTTTGTCTAGCGACGAATCTGAACATGTCTACAAAGTGTCTAAATCATGTTTAATTGTCAAATTTTTGTTTATATTATAGGGTTACACTATTGTAATGTTATTAATACCTTTTTAACAGATACTTACGACACTAATAGAGCTTAAATCGGGGCGCACTGAGAAAGATTCTATTGCGAAATGTTTAATTACTGTACAACTTTAGGTGTTGTAAGACTTATGAACGTTCCGCATCACTCCATTCGCGCTGTTGCCAAGCGAACGGGCCTTTCACCCCACGTCATCCGGGTATGGGAAAAGCGTTACCAGGCAGTGGAGCCCTCCCGAACCGCGACCAACCGCCGGCTTTATTCGGACGCGGAGATTGAGCGCCTCAGCTTGCTGCGGGACATCACCAACTCTGGACACACCATTGGAAACGTGGCGGCACTTCCCACGGAAAAGCTGAGGGAAATCGCCCATCAAACCCACCCAGAACCGGTTAGCTCCCGCGCCATGCAGCCGGCGACCTCGCACGCGAGTTCTCCCGGGGCATTGCTCGTCGCGGAATGCATCGAAGCCGTGAAGGCCCTGAATCCAAAAGCGCTCCAGGATATTCTGGTTCGCGGCTCAGTGCTGCTGGGCCTGCAAGGACTCCTCCAAGTCGTCGTCGCTCCGCTTGCTCAAGCCTTGGGGGAACTTTGGCGGGACGGCACGATCACGGCCGCTCACGAACACTTCGCCACGGCTGTCCTGCGAACTCAATTGGGACAAATGACCAAAGGCTTCGCCGAACCGGACAATGCTCCCAGCCTGATCGTTTCGACACCAGCCGGGCAACTGCACGAATTAGGTGCCCTCCTTGCCGGTGCCACGGCATCCAGTCTGGGATGGCGGGTGGCCTATCTAGGAACAAGTTTGCCAGCTGCGGAAATTGCCGGGGCGGCAATTCAACGCCGCGCACGCGCTGTTGCATTGAGCATCGTTTATCCGGAAGACGATCCGCGACTGGAATCTGAGCTGACCCGATTGAGGGAATTGCTCCCAGCCCACATTGAGATTCTGGTCGGCGGTCGGGCCATGAACGCTTATCGGCCCGCTTTGGATCGGATTGGTGCGCATCAAATTCGCGATCTAAATCAACTCTCCGACACTCTCGACAACCTTCGTAAACCCTCCCATCTCACACGCGAATGAAACCGTCATTTTCACCAAATATCGACAATCGCGGCCGCCTCGTCCGTGGCTTGG
>CAZBIC010000091.1:0-13270 GCA_964491875.1 uncultured Bifidobacterium sp. | reverse complement strand
CCCTCCACCATGTTCTTTGTCCCCTGCTCGTCCGAAATGCCGCGACGAAATCCCGAGAACGTAATCACGCTCGGCCAGCCTTCCGCCGCCGTCGCATCGATGCTCTTGCGCAAGGCCGCGATGCACTGCTCGTGCTCTTCAGTGTGGGCGAAACCTTTCGCGAACCCGTGGCTCCCGCTGATCGCGCAGATCAACCCGTGCTTCTTGAGCGTCGCCCAGTGCTCGGTGCCGACCAACTCCACGGACTTGATTCCCATGCGCGCTGATTCGACTGCCAGCGCCTCGACGGTCATTGGATTGAAGCACCAATGCACGACAGACTGGTTGATGCGATTATTCTTCACCTTGTAAATTGCTTCGCCCGCCGCAGCAGCGCCGAGTCGCGGCAACACCGCTCCCGCCACCGCCGCCACGCCCGCCGCATTCTTCAACATCTTCCGCCGGCTCATCGTTTTCATCATCGCACGCCTTTCAACGGTCACGTATCACGAATCACTCCTTACGCCTTCAATTCCCAGCCCTTCCGATACTCGCGCCGGATGTATTGATCGGCTTCAGGACAATTCTTCGCCCGCATTTTCTTCGCGTCCCACTCGATCTTCTTGCCCACGCGGAGCGCCACATTGCCCAGCAACACAAACTCCGTGAGCCGACCCGCGTAATCGAAGTTCGAGAGACACGGCGTGCGACCTTTACACGCCTTGATCCATTCCTGATACGGGTTGTCGCCCGCGCGCGGAATCGTCTGCTCCGGTCCCTTGAAATCCTTGAAGTCCGACTCCGGCAGCAACCGGAAGCCGTTCGGGTTCCAATCGCGGAACACGATCTTGCCCTTGCTGCCGACGAAGATGGTGCCGTTCTTCGGCAATTGCTCGCCGTCCACCAACGCACTGCTCGGCGTCTTGTTACCGTCATACCACGTCAAGGTCACCGGCGGCAGCTTGCCACGCTTGCCGAAATGCGAACGCACGATGCTCCACTTCGGGCAGGTCTCCGAGTTCACGCCGGACGATTCCGCCTCCACCCATTCCGGCGCGTCGAGCTTCAGCGCCCAGTACGCGGCGTCCGAGTTGTGGCAACCCATGTCCCCCGGCGCGCCCGTTCCGAAATCCCACCACCCGCGCCAGTTGAACGGCGCATACGCCGAGTGAAACGGCCGCATCGGCGCAGGTCCGATCCACAAATCCCAATCGAGATGCGACGGTGGCGTCATCGCTTCCTTCGGACGCTCCACGCCCTGCGGCCAGATCGGACGATCTGTCCACACATGCACTTCGCGCACCTCGCCAATCGCGCCGGACTGCACGAGCTCCACCAGTCGACGCGTGCTGTCGTAGGAATGTCCCTGGTTACCCATCTGCGTGACCACCTTCGCCTTCGCCGCCGTTTCGCGCAGCAGGCGAGCCTCCCAAATCGAGTGCGTCAGCGGCTTCTGACAATACACATGCTTGCCAAGCTTCATTGCGATCAACGCCGCGTGCGCGTGATGATGGTCCGGCGTGCTCACAGTGACACCGTCGATCTCCTTCATCTCCTCCAGCATCTTGCGGTAATCGCGGAACAACTTCGCCTTCGGAAACTTCGCCGCGCGCTCCTCCAACCGCTTTTGGTCCACGTCGCACAACGCGACGATGTTCTCGGTCGAAACTCCGTTGATATCCGTCACGGCCTGCCCGCCCGCGCCGATCGCGGCAATGTTCATCTTCTCGTTCGGCGACACCTTGCGCGGCTTCACAGCGGCGCGCACATAACTCGCCGGCAGCAGGAGTCCGCCCGCGACAGCGCTGGTGGTATAAATGAAACGACGACGATTGATCTGAAGTTTCTCGGAGGTCATGCCGCGGATTTCAGGCGCTGGCGCCAACAGAGTCAAGCGCGTTGACCGAACGGGCGCATCGAGGCACCGCCCCACGGCGAAACTCCCTCTCCCTGCGAGGCACGAGCGGGGAGAGGGGAAACCCCGTTTCCTCCCAATCCACCGACGCGCACGGACCGACAGCCATCTCCCTTCGCGCCAACTTTCAATCACGCCTCGCCCGACAACCGATTCCATAAAATTTCCATTTGCCATCCGAATGTTTATTTGGTTCCCTCTTGGCCCTTCGCCTTCCCGGCGAACCACGACCTCGGAGAAATCCCCGGTATGGCAAGCAGGGAATCGGACGAAACAGGCACACTTGCCTGAAGGAAATTTTGGTTGCCTCGGTAGCTCAGTTGGTAGAGCAGTTGACTCTTAATCAATTGGTCCTAGGTTCGAGTCCTAGCCGGGGCACCACTTCACTCTCCATCCACCTTCACCACCACTACGGTCGGTGATCTTTCATTTACCCTGACCCGAATTAAAGCGAGCCGTTCTCAATCCCGCGTGATTCTCGACAGCTTCCGGAACGGATGGGACTGGGTGGCAAGCCATGGTCGCTCCTGCGGCGTCAACGCCGTCCTCGAAACGCCGGACTCCGATTCGGCTCGTTGCAAATTGGATTAACAGAAGGACACAAAGAGAACAAAGCCGGGCTCAGTAAAGTGTCCGGCATTTGATCAAAGACTCGATGGAAGCAGGAATGAACTCTGCCACTCCTTCGTTCCCTTCGTTTCCTTTTGTTGGTTCCGCTTCAAGTTTGAAACACGCCGAATCGGAGTTCGGCGTTCCATGCCGAAAATGAAAAAGGCCGGACCGCTGCGAGCCAGTCCGGCCGTGTGATACACAAACGCCCCGCGCCGTTAAGCGGCCTTGAGCATCGTGACCTTGTTCTCGGAGGGGCGGACCAATCCGCTCTTCCGGTCGTTCTTCGGGATGTAACCCATCGCCTTGTAAAGCGCGCAATTCTCGCCGAAGCCCGGAGCGCTCCGCACCCCGTTCACGATGTTCAACGCATCCTCGTTGCTCACGACATCCGCGTTCCTGCGGGATTGCCGCGCCGCACTCATTCTCGTCCAGCGGCAGCCCCCGCCTCCTCAGATCAGCGGCTACGGTTCAGGAGTTCAAAGCACGAATCCTTCGCGGAATCCTATACCCAACCCGCTCCTCCTCACTGGGAGGAGCGGGAGTCCGTCCGCAGAGTATCGGTGGCAATGTCATGATTGGCGCCGCTGACTTTTCGCGTGCGCTCCTTCGCGTAGATCATTTATTTACTCAGTCACTCATCATGACTTCACTTCGGCTCCATACCGCGTTCTTCGCTTTCGTTGCCGCCCTACCCCTGCTGAACGGCTGCCAGACCGGACCCGCGCCAGCCACCGGTTCGCCCGTGGTGGAGAAGAGCGTGAAGCCCGGCATCAACAGCGAGTATCTCAAGCCGAATCTCAACGTCTCGAACTGGGTGGAACGCTTCGAGAAGGAAGGCCGCGAGATTTACGACCAGCGGGAAAAGATCGTGGCCGCCGCGAACATTCGCGCCGGTTCCGTGGTGGCGGACATCGGCGCCGGCACGGGCTTGTTCACGCCCATGCTCTCCGCCGCGACCGGGCCGAAGGGAAAAGTTTACGCGGTGGACATCGTTCCCAGTTTCCTCAAGTTGATCGAGGAACGCGCCGCGCAGAGCGGCTTGAAGAACGTGCAAACGATCCTCTGCACCGAGCGTTCGGTGGAGCTGCCCGCGAACTCCATCGACTCCGCCTTCATCTGCGATGTGTATCATCACTTCGAGTATCCCCAGCAATCGCTCGCGTCCCTGCATCGCGCGCTGCGACGGAATGGCGAGGTGTTTCTCATCGATTTCAAGCGCGTGCCCGGCGTCAGCTCGGACTGGATTCTCAACCACGTGCGCGCCGGCCAGGAAGTCGTGACCGCCGAATTCGAAGCCGCGGGTTTCAAGAAGGTCGAGGAAATCCCGCTGCTCAAGGACAACTACACCCTGCACTTCCGCAAAGTGGGCCGCTGAACGCGCGTCCATGTCAGCCCCTGCCCTCTGGCAGATCACCGGCTGGCGTTGACGCCCGTCTCCGCATCCGACGAGCGGGATTACAGCGTTCTGCAAACGTCGTGTAACTTTTCCCGCCATCGCGGCTCAGTGTCTCCCGACGACATTATGAAAGAACCTAACTCCGCATCTGAAAATGGCGGCAATGATGGGGGTGCCGATGCCAAGGGCCGTTGGAATCCTTACCTCGTTGGCGTGGGAATCGGCGTCTTGAGCTGGTTCGCCTTTGGCCTCGTGCATCAACCGCTCGGCATCTCCACCGCACTCTCCTCCGTCTCGAGTGTTTGCGCCCTGCCCGTCCTTGGCGGCGAAGGGGTCGCGCAGAATCCTTACTGGGCCAAGAACCCGCTGAAATGGGACGGCGGAATGTTGTTCCTCGTCGGCACCTTCCTGGGCAGCTTGTTGAGCGTGCTGGTGAGCCGCACGTTCCGACTGGAGAAGGTTCCGGTGACGTGGTCACGGCAATTCGGTCCATCCACAGCCAGGCGTTTCGCGGCGGCGTTCCTGGGCGGAGTGATCATCATGTATGGCGCGCGCATGGCGGGAGGTTGCACCAGCGGACACGGCATCAGCGGCTCGCTCCAGCTGGCCCTGAGTAGCTGGACATTCTTCCTCACGATGTTCGTCTCGGGCATCGTGACAGCACTGATTCTTTTCCCGAAACGCGGAAGCACCACGAAGTAACCTTTCTCCATCACCATGAACTTTCCTGTCTCTGCTGAAACCGCCCGCTGGCTGGCCATTCCCATGGGAATCCTGTTCGGCGTGTTGCTGCACCGCGGCGGCGTCGCCAATTACAACGTCATTGTGAACCAGTTTCGGTTCAAAGATTTCACCGTGCTCAAAATCATGTTCACCGCGATCATCGTCGGAGGCATCGGCGTGCTGCTGCTGAAGACGACCGGCCACGCGCAGTATCACATTAAACCCGCGAACATGCTCGGCGTGTCGATTGGCGCAGCGTTGTTCGGCGTCGGCATGGTGCTCTACGGCTATTGTCCGGGAACCGGCGTGGCCGCGATGGCCACCGGAAGCATCCACGCGACGATTGGTTTCGCGGGAATGCTGGTGGGCGGCGTGCTCTATGCGCTGAGTTTCAGCTGGGTGGAAGCACACATTCAAAACGTGGCGTCGCTCGGAAAGGTCCGGCTGCCGGATGTCACCGGAGTGCCTGACTGGGGTTGGTTCGCCATTCTCGCCGTCATCGCGGGCGTGATCTTCTGGCAACTGGAAACCAGATTCAAAGCCGCCGCCCGGTGACGCTGCGGTAGGCTAAGGCAAGCTCCTCGATGCGCGGTTTGGCACTTCCCCAGATACTCTGCGCGCGGACTCCATCTTCTCCCATTGGGGAGGGCCGACAGTCTGACCGCAGACGGACAAGATCTGATTCCTTCTCTCACCGCAGTCGCACGAAGAGGACATAGCCTGATCGTCGACAGGAAATCGATTACCGCAACATCCCCTTCACCTTCTCCGCGTCATGCGTCGGGGGCTGGCAGGCGTTGCCGGTGCAGAGATACACGGTCGGCTTGCCGTCCTTCGGCTGAAGCGTCTTCGCGAACGGCTCCACCGGACCAATCGTCGCCAGAACGACTTTGTTCGGCTGATACACCGCGTGCGCGGCGCGGATCAGCGCGCGGCCTTCCGCGGACTTCACATCACCGGCGATGACCACGCGCTTCGGTTCATCGAGCAGGAAGTCCAGCCCCACCAACATGTAGCCAACCGCCTGCGGCATCTTCTGGAGCCGTTCGGCGAACAGGTTCAGGCTCTTCTCCGCCGCGTCACGGAACTCCTTCCGGTCGGTCAACGCCGCGAGCTTGAGCAGCGCGAGGATGGCCACCGAGTTCCCCGACGGCTCGGCGCCGTCGTAATCCTCCTTGATCCGCAGGATCAAATCCGTCGCGCCCTCCGCGCTCTGCCAGAAGCCGCCGTCCTTTGAGTCGTAGAACTTCGCGAGCATCGATTCCGCGAGCGCGATGGCGAATTCCAGATGCCTCGGATCGAGCGTGGCTTGATACACCTCCAGCACGCCACCGAGCAGGAACGCGTAGGTATCGTGCAGCTGTGCCGCGTCGCGCTCGCCGTCGCGCCAGCGGTGATACAGCGTCTTCGTCTTCGCGTCCCACAGCTTGCTTTGGAGGAACGCAAGGTTGCGCTCGGCCGCTTTCAGATACGCATCGTCACCGAGCACCACGCCCGCCCGTGCCAGCGCGCCGAGCATCAGGCCGTTCCATGATGCGAGCACTTTGTCGTCGAGATGAGGACGCACCCGCTTCGCACGCGCGGCGAACAACTTCTCCTTCGCCGAGGTGAGCACGGTCGCCTGTTGCGTCGCGAGATTCGCATTCGCGAGACTGAGCACGTTCTGCTTCTTGAGCGGCTCCGGGTCGCTGTGATCCTCGAAGTTTCCCAACTCCGTCACGCCGAACACGCCAACGGCCACCTTGAGTTCCTCCGGCGTCAGGAGCGCGGTCAATTCGTCGAGCGTCCAGCAGTAGAACTTCCCTTCCTTGCCTTCGCTGTCCGCATCTTCGGCCGAATAAAACCCGCCGTCCGGATGCGTCATGTCGCGCAGCACGTAGCGGATGATGTCGCGCGCGACATCCGCATAGCGCTGCTCGCCGCTGACGAGATACGCGTCGAGATACAGCCCGAGCAACTGCGCGTTGTCGTAAAGCATCTTCTCGAAGTGCGGCACGAGCCATTGCGCATCGACCGAGTAGCGCGCAAAGCCGCCGCCGAGTTGATCGTAGATGCCACCCGCCGCCATGCGCTCGCACATGTGCAGCACCATCGTCACGGCCTCGGCGTCCTTCGCGCGCACGCCGTAGCGCAGCACGAACAGCGGATGACTCGGCGACGGAAACTTCGGCGCGCCACCCCAGCCGCCATGCTTCCAATCGTAGCCTTCTTTCAATTCCTTCCCCGCCCGCTCGAGTAATCCAGACTCCAGCGGACCGCCCACGCCCGCCGGGCGCGCGGTAAGTTCAATGAGCTTCTCGTGCAAGTTCACCGACGAGCCGGCGATCTGTTCGCGCTTGTTCGTCCAAGCGCTGTGAACTTGGCCGAGCACCTGAAGGAAACTCGGCCGACCATACTTCGCTTCCGGCGGCCAGTAGGTACCGCCGTAGAACGGCTTCAAATCCGGCGCGAGAAAGACATTCAACGGCCAACCGCCCGATCCGGTCATCGCCTGCACGAACGTCATGTAGATCTTGTCCACATCCGGACGCTCCTCGCGGTCCACCTTGATGCTCACGAAATGCTCATTGAGAAACGCCGCGACTTCCTCGTTCTCGAACGACTCGCGTTCCATCACGTGGCACCAGTGGCACGTCGAGTAACCGATGCTGAGAAAGATCGGCTTGTTCTCACGGCGTGCCTTCGCGAACGCCTCATCGCCCCACGCGAACCAGTCCACGGGATTGTGCTGATGCTGGAGCAGGTAGGGCGACTTCTCGCGCGCGAGACGGTTGGTGTGCGCGTGGGGGTGAGGTGAATTCGTGGGCACGGCAGTCTTCAGTTGGGTTCTCGGCGCGTCGCTGGTGCAGGAAACCAATCCCAGCCCCAGCGCGGCGACACAAAGCGTTCTCGTCATGAGATTCGCGCGCAGCCTAGTGCGCGGAACCAGCGTGCGCAAAAGGAAAGCCGGACGATCGCTGGATTACGCGCGCGCCGTTTACGGAAAGATTTTTCTTCGTCGCCTTCGGGCAGATCCCTACCCTTTCACCGTGTCGATCGAACGACCTTGGAAAATTGAAGCGGTGCTGATGCTTTGCGCGGGACTGATGATCTGTCTGTCCGCCGGCACCTTCGCCGCGCTGGCACTGAAGTCAGCGCTGCCGGATCTCAACGCCGGCCAACAGCGCTTCGTCGGGTTCCTCGTCAGCACCGCCAGCTTCCAGATCGCCGGCCTGTTTCTGGTTCATCGCTTTCTGAAAGCTCACGAGCTGAAGTGGGGAGAATTCCTCGGCCTGTCGGAAGGTGGCTTAAGACGCTCCCTCCTGATCGCCATCGCAGTCGCGATCGTCGCCTTGCCCATCGCTCTGGGACTGAACGAACTCTCACGCGTGGTCATCACCCAGGTTCTCGGCCAGGCGGACATGCAGCCGACCATGCAGGCGCTCGAAGCGACGCAAGGCCCGCTGCAACGCGCCGTCTTCGCGTTCACTGCCATCATTCTCGCCCCGCTGATTGAGGAGATTCTATTTCGCGGAATCCTCTACCGCACCGGCCAGCAACTCGGCTTTCCGCGACTGGCGCTGTTTGGTTCGTCACTCGTCTTCGCCGCGATTCACGCCAGCCTGATGACGCTCGTTCCGCTGACGGTTCTGGCGATCATCTTCGCGCGACTTTACGACCACACCAACCGGCTCATCGCTCCCATCGTCGCACATTCTTTGTTCAACGCCGTCAACTTCGTCGCCTACATCAATCGCGACGCGCTGACCCGCTGGGTCGACAGCGTGAAGTAATTTCCCTCCCGATGAACGAACTCGAACTCATTCAACTGCTCACAAAGAATCTCCCGACCAACAACTCGGTCGTCACCGGAACGGGGGACGACTGCGCGGTGCTCGACCTTGGTATTCCCGATCGCTTCCTGCTCTTCAAGACCGACGCCATCGTTGAAGGCACCCACTTTACGCGCGACGCTGCGCCGGAACGCATCGGTCGCAAGGCGCTCGCCCGGAATCTCAGCGACATCGCCGCGATGGCGGGCCGGCCAACCGCCGCGCTGGTGACCATTGCTCTGCCCCGCGGGTTCGACCCGGAGTTCGTACAAGGCATCTACGCCGGCCTGAACGCGCTCGCCACCCAGCACGGCGTGGCGATTGTCGGAGGCGAGACCACGACGAATCCCGAACGCATCCTCATCTCCATCGCCCTGCTTGGCACCGTGGCGAAGGACCGCTGCATTCGCCGACGCGGCTCGCGGCCGGGCGACGCGATCTTCGTCTCCGGGACGCTGGGCGGTTCCATTGACGGCTGGCATTTCGACTTCGAACCACGTCTCGCCGAAGCGCGCTGGCTGGCCGAGCATTTCACTCCCACTTCGATGATCGATGTCAGCGACGGACTCGCTAGTGACATCCGGCATCTGCTCGAACACAATCACCTCGGCGCAGAATTACTGAAGAGCGCCATCCCGATCAGCCGCGCTGCCAAGCTGAAGGCAAAGGAAGAGTCCTCCGCGAAGCCACCCCTGCTCGCGGCGCTGACGGACGGCGAGGACTTCGAACTTCTGTTCACTGTCCCGAGCAAACTCGCGGTGAAACTTCTCGATGGCTGGAAGCAAACTTTCCCGCAAGTGCCGCTGGCGTGCATCGGCAAGGTCACCGACAAGCCCGGCGTGAAACTGCGCGACAAGGATGGCTACAAGCCAATGCCCACCCATGGCTACGTTCATTTCGCATAGTCTGGAGGAAACGACCGCGCTCGGCGAGGACTGGGGACGCACTGCGCAGCCGGGCTGGGTGATCGGCCTGACGGGCGATCTTGGCGCCGGCAAGACGCAGCTGATCAAAGGCTTTGCGCGCGGACTTGGCATCACCGGCCGCATCCAGTCACCGACGTTCGCGCTGGTGAACGAGTATCGCGAGGGACGACTGCCGCTCGCGCACATTGATCTTTACCGGCTCGATTCGCCGGAACAGATCATCGGCGCGGGACTTGAGGATTACTTCCATCCCGCCACCGGAACCACCGTGGTGGAGTGGTGCGAGCGCTGGCCCGACTTTGCAGCACCTTCGGCGAAGACAACGGGCCGGCTCTTTCGCCGCGTCCTCATCGAACAGATCGGCGACTCGGAACGGCGCATTACTTATGACGATTTTGGCGGTTGAATTCTCCTCAGACCTACGCAGCGTCGCCATCGCCCGCGGCAGCACAGTGCTCGCGCGCGCCGAGGAATCCGGCGGCCGAACCGCGCACGCCTTCGCCCTCATTGAACGCGCGCTGGCCGAGGCGAAGCTGGAGCGGGAAGCCATCGACTGCATCGCGGTGGGACTCGGCCCCGGCTCATACGCCGGCATCCGCGCCGGCATCGCGCTCGCGCAAGGCTGGCAGATGGCCACGGGCCTTCGCTTGCTCGGCGTCAGCACCGTGGAGGCAATGGCGGCGCAGGCGGCGGTAATGGGAATGACCGGGCGCATCACCCTCGCGATCGATGCCCAGCGGAATGAATTCTACGCCGCGACTTACCAACTCGATTCCGGCAGCTTCCAACTCATCAATCCGCTGCGCGTCACCTCGCTGGACGCAGTAAAGGCGAGCGCGGCCGACAGTCGGCTCATCGTGTGGCCGGAATTGCACGGGCTTTTTCCCGGCAGCGAGTCGATCCCGCCCGACGCCACGGCGCTGTGTCGGCTGGCGGCGACGCGAACCGATTTCATCCCCGGGTCCGAACTCGCGCCGATTTATCTGCGCGAAGCGAACTTCATCAAGGCGCCGCCCTCGCGAGTTATCCCCGGCATCTGAACCATCACCGTGAACACCTCCTATCGTTGCTGGGCGGAAGTTGATCTGGATGCGCTGCGCGGCAACCTCGCGTGGATTCGTCATCGCGTGGGTCCGAAGGTGAAGATCCTCACTGTCGTGAAGGCCGACGCATATGGTCACGGATTGAAACAGATCGCCGCCCTGCTGATGCAAAGTGGCACGGACATCTTCGGCGTCGCGAATCTCGCCGAAGCATCGGCCATCCGCCGGGTCGGCAAAGGCTGGCCTGTGCTCATGCTCGGGGCGTTGCTGCCGGACGAAATGGAGACCGCCGTGAAGGATCACGTTCGCGCAACGATTTCCTCACTGGACGAAGCGACTGCCCTCAGCCGCGTCGCGTCGCGTTTGCAGAAGACCGCGTCCGTTCACGTGAAGGTGGATACCGGCATGGGCCGACTCGGCGCGCGCCCGAAAGACGCGCTGGAACTCATCCAAGCCATCACGCAGTTGCCAGGACTGGCCATCGACGGACTCTACACTCACTACGCTTCCGCCGAGGACGACGCGGCGTTTTCCAAGGCTCAGGCAGAGGGTTTTGAAGGCGTGATTAACGCAGTGACGAAGGCTGGCATTCAGATTCCGCTCATTCACGCCAACAACAGCGCGGCGTTGCTGCATCAGCCGGACACGACGTTCAACCTCGTCCGGCCCGGCTTGCTCGTTTACGGGATTTTGCCGGAAGGCCAGCGAGCCGATGTCGCCGCGTTGCGGAAGTTCTTTCATCCCGCGCTCTCGTGGAAATGCCGCGTGGGATTCGTGAAGGAGATTCGGAAAGGTGATTCCCTGAGTTACGGAAGGACGTTCATTGCGCCGCGCAAGCTGAGGGTGGCCACGTTGACCGCTGGCTATGGGGACGGTTATTTGCGTGCCGGCAGCAATCGCGCGGAGGTGTTGATTCAAGGTCGACGGTGCAAAGTCCTGGGACGGGTGACGATGGATCAAACGCTGGTCGACGTCACCAAACTGGACAACGTCGCCGCAGGTGAGGAGGCGGTGCTCATCGGCAGCCAGCACGGCGAGACAATCAGCGCAGCCGAATTGGCGCAGTGGTGCGGGACCATCCCGTGGGAGATTCTCACCGCGATCACTTACCGCGTTCCGAGGCTTTACCGCGGGAGTCAGGCATCCTGACGCGGCTGCGTGCGCAGCTTGCGCCATTCCCGGTAGAACTCGATGACCGCCGGGAGAATGGACACGACGATGATGCCCAGAATCACCAGCGAAAAATTCTTTTTCACAATGGGCATGTTCGCAAAGAAATAGCCCGCCGGAGTAATCAGCCCCACCCAGAGCAGCGCGCCAACGACATTGAACATCATGAAGCGCGAGTAAGTCATTGCGCCAATGCCCGCGACAAACGGCGCAAACGTCCGGACGATGGGAACAAAGCGCGCGATGATGATCGTCTTGCCGCCGTAGCGTTCGAAGAACTCGTGGGTCTTGTCGATGTGCTTCTGCTTGATGAGCCGGGGAAACCTCTTAATCAATTTGTGCCCGGCATATTTGCCTATCGAGTAGTTCACGGAGTCACCCAGAATCGCCGCCACCAGGAGCAATCCCATCACAAGCCACAAGTCGAGCTTGCCATTGGCCGCAATGGCGCCGACCGCGAACAGCAGCGAATCTCCAGGAAGGAACGGCGTGACCACCAGTCCCGTTTCGCAGAAAACGATGATGAACAGGATCGCGTAAACCCACGCCCCGTACTCCGCAACGAGACCGTCCAGATGCGTATTCAGATGCAGGACGATATCGAGCAACTTCTTCAACGTTTCCATGCCGCGGGAAGCTAGGTAGGTGGCAACGCCAAGACGAGGAAAAATTCCAGGCTGAGGTAAGTGAGTTTACACCCCGGTCGGAACGGATGTAATGGAAGGTCACTTCATGCGTCGCATTTGCGAAAGCGCTCGCGGTAAATTCCTCGTCCTGAAGCAAGTCAGCGCGATCCAGTTCCAAGTCAGCCTCCGCGAAACGGAATGCTCGCGACCACCGTCGACTCACTGCTCAAAAGCGCAGACCTGTGACATTAATTGCCTGATGTGGGCAATTCTCGCCCGCAATCCGGCACCGCGCGGGGCGGAATCAGTCAAAACCTCCAGCAAAAGAGCCAATTCAGCTGGTGGCATCGGCTTTGCTTAGAACAGCGCCATGAAGCTAATGCAGAATCCTCACAACTGGATTTGCGCATTATTGCACACCGCTGGCCCTATCATAGGGCAGGCAAAAAGTCCCACCATCATCCTACCCTTACGCACTGAACCTTCGGTTTAGTGTCCTGCTGGAATTGAGTTGTTGACCGGCGGATTGCGCGAGCAATCCGCCGGTTTCCTCTATCTACCGAGAACGATTCGCCTATTCGGCAGTTGATTTACCCGGCTTCTTCTCCGCCGGCGCCGAGACCAGCTTCATCTGGGGAAATTGAGTTTTGCGCGAGGAACGTTTCTGCGCCGGCTTCCCCTCAGCCAACGCCCGCGCGATAAACTCCGACTGACAGCGCACTCCGCCTTTGCCCGAGCGATCCCGGTGGTATGATCCGTCTCCCGACATCACATACGCCTTCACCGTGTCGTTCATGGTGGTCCCCAGCACCTCGGTCATCAGTCGTTCGCGCAGCACACCGTCCTCAATTGGGAATGCCACCTCGATGCGCCGGAAGAAATTTCGCGGCATCCAGTCCGCGCTCGCCACAAACACCTCTGGCCGGCAGGCGTTCTCGAAGTAGTAAACGCGGCTGTGCTCCAGAAACCGATCCACGATGCTGCGAACGGTAATGTTCTCGCTGAGGTCGGGAACACCCGGACGCAAACAACAGATGCCGCGCACGATCAGCTCCACCTTCACTCCAG
>CAZBIC010000090.1:0-13651 GCA_964491875.1 uncultured Bifidobacterium sp. | reverse complement strand
CAAGACGATAGGTTTGGAGGCACCAGCGAGGGTAGTTCAGCAAATCCGATCGATGGTTCCAACATCGCCGGGATCAATGTAGGTGGGAGGATTTATCAAGATTTGACCGCCGTTCTGCGCCCCGGAGTGACCTATTCCTTGAGCATGCTGGTCGGGCAACGCATCGGAGTTCCGTTTGGAAATCCCCAAATCAGACTTATTGCAGGCGGACAAGTTCTGGCAGAAACCGCCCCAGTGGCCCCAGCCTCCGGCTCGTTCTCTGAAGTGGGTTTGACTTACGACTCTCCTGCAGAGGGAGAGACCCTAGGCCAGCCATTGCGCATTGAAGTTACAAGTGCTGGCCGAGACGCTCAGGTGTGGATTGATAATGTGGTGCTGACAGTGGGGCCGACTCCTCCGCCACCACCGGGGCCAGAGATTGCTATCGCGAATCACAGCTTCGAGGAGCCGGTGCTTGCCGACGGGCAATACAACATCAACGACACGCCCGGATGGGTAGGGGTGGGTCCACGATTCCACGTCGCCAATCCTCAGAATGATTGGTTTGTCGGCACGAGCGCCGACAGCACGGAGAATCCAATCGATGGCTCGAACATCGGTGGCCTCAACGTGGGAACGACGCTTTATCAGGATTTGACGAACGTCGTGAAGGCGGGTGTCACCTACAGACTGACGATGCTCGTCGGTCATCGGAATGGGGCACCGTTCGGAACACCTGCTGTAAGTTTGCTCGGGGGTGGAGTCGTACTGGCACAGGCCACACCGCCGGCCCCTGGGGTGGGAACGTTCGTTCCGTTTGAACTCACGTACAACTCACCGGAAAGTGGAGATGAGATCGGGCAGACGCTCCGTATTCAACTGCAAAGCATCGGTGACGCCGCCCAAGCGTGGTTCGATGATATCAAACTGACGGTAGTCCCGACCCTTCCTCCTCCTCCTCCGCCTACTCCTGATGTAGCGATCGCAAATCATAGCTTCGAAAATCCGGTCGTGGGTGACGGATCGTATACTATTAACAACATGCCGGGCTGGACTGGGTCAGGTACTTGGTGGCATGTCGCGAATCCGGGCAATGATTGGTTCTCTGGAACGAGTGCTGGTTCGGCGGGACCAAATCCCATCGACGGCGCGAATGCGGCTGGATTGAACACCGGAGCTGCAATCTATCAAGAGCTCGTGGATACAGTGAAGGCCGGGGTTGGCTACAAACTCACCATGCTGGTGGGGCACCGGAGAGGTGTTCCATTCGGGCGGCCGACTGTGAGTCTCATGGCGGGCGAGCAGGTGTTGACGGAGGGGATTCCGCTGCCGCCGAGTGACGGCACTTTCGCCCCGTTTGAGCTCACTTGGAATTCGCCGGACGCCGGTGGGGTGGTTGGTCAGAAACTGGCTATCCGCATCGTCAGCACGGGTCGGGATGCGCAGGCTTGGTTCGACAATCTCAAGCTTACCATCGGCCCGAAATTCCCGCCTCCGCCGAACAACACGGCGCCGCTGGCAAAGGCGGTCATCTCGCCGCTGTTTACCGTTTGGCCCGACCAAACGAACTTGATGGTGATCGCGGTCAATGGCGAATCCGCGAAAGTGGTATTCGACGCGACGTTGTCGTCCGACGCCGATGGCGACGCATTGTCATACTACTGGACCGTGGATGACGAAGGATCGCCATTCGCCAACACGGTGATGGCGACGAATTCGCTGCAAGTTGGATCTCCTCTGGTGACTTTGCTTGTTTCTGACGGGCAATCCGAGAATTCGGAACAGTTGCAGGTTGAGGTGATTGACCTGACCGAGGCGCTCGACGAGGTTTATGGCGCTATCATTGAGTCAGAGCTTCTGCGCAAGGACAAACGCCCGCTGCTCACCACATTGGGGAGCGCGATGGATGCATTTGACGCTGGTCAGCTCAAAGCTGGAACCGCAAAACTTCGGGCCTTCCAACAAAAGGTACGCGCGCAAGCAAGCGCTCAATTCCCTGAACTCGCGCAACGTCTTGTCGATGCGGCGGGGCAGATCATTACTGCGGTAGAGGCGTATCGCGCCAATCACGACGACCCGCCGAAGCGCGATCTCAAACGCGGTCACGAATAGTTCCCCTCACTATCCAAGAGCCCCGTGGGACATGCTTGCTCCACGGGGCTCATTGCTTTTCCGGTTGGAGAGGATGGCAGTAGCAGGCGATTGAGTGGAGCGGCTGCCAAATGGCTTGGTTTCGTCTTCCCAGGGCATTCCCATCATGGTTCGCGCGGTGCGGGAGCGTTCGGGAGAGGTGCGTGGGCGTCGGCGAGGCGTTCGGAGGCGGTGGAGATGGGTTCGTGGATGACGGCATCAGTCGCGGCAGGGCCGGGGCAGAGGTCGGTGGAACCTGAATCGCGAAATGCAATGGTCACAAAGAACGCAACGGACCCAAAGAGAGGAACAGAATAGAGGAAGGAGCTGGAAGAATCTGTGAGTGACGTCCTCTTCTTGGTTGACTCGATGCTGTTGAGTTTCGGGTGGAGCGGCCAACTTGGGCGTTCTCGGCGGCAACCCGCCGCCGAGTTGAACGCACGACGAACATTCACTTTACGATGGGTGCAACGTGCGCACGGCTGTCGGGCGAGTCGCTCGACAGAACGGGCCGGTGGCCCGTTCCACCCGGACCTCAACTCATTTCTTATCCTACCTTGCTGCCGTGCTCCCGCTGACCCAGCCCGCGAGATGTTGCTGAGGGACTCGTTTAGTTCCTAATGACGTGAAAAGAATCAGGGATGAAGTGGGCTGTCTCCTCGATGATTTTTTCGTCAGAGAAGTAACGGTAGACAGATCGCGCGGCCGGGAGGGCATGGAGGTTGGCCGCAAGGAACACCAAAGGAGCCAGGAAAGACGGGGTGATTTCGCTGTGAGAACGGAGAGCGCACTTTCCCGGAACCCCTTGGGTATGATTGAGGACGTGAGGTAGGGCGCGTCGCTCCGCGCGCGCCGCGGATCGGAGGACAAGGTCGGAAATGCAGACGTAGGCACGCCGGCACTAGGGCGGCCGGTCCGACTGGGGTGGGTTGGCGGATTGGTTTGTCCTTCGTGTGCCCGAACCCCGGCGCGCGCGGAGCGTCCCGCCCTACCATTGCGGATTCCGACGCAACTTGCCCGCCACGTTTAAACCACTTTTAATCACACTCGAACCGCTTCCTGCTTTTCTATTTCTGTACTCTTTGCGTTCTTTCGGCCCACTCCAATTCGGAGATCGGGCGGATTACGGACATCCGGGTGCCGCAATGGTACGGAAAAGTTTTTTGCCTAAAGTTTTTGAGCGTGGTGGCCGTTGTTAGGAATGGCTGCGGCAGTTGCGAGTGCAACGGCTGCCAAGTGGGGCGAGGCCGGCCCGCAAACGGAGTACAACATCACAAACCAAATGAAAGAACCGCTTAACTACGTCAAGGAGCGTTCGTCAGCGACTTCCTTGATCATGTCACAAATCGCACCGGAGTGGACGGCACCGGGATTCATCACCCCGGCGGCGTACGCCGCGCTGGTGACGGAGTTGAACACGCAGTCGAATCTGGTTACGGAACGGGAGGCGCAGCTGGCGCTGGCGGCCGGCGAATGGGATGACGCGTTGGCCCAGTGGCACGCGAGCTCGGTGTGCGTTTCGCAGGTGGCGCGCGGCGCCTTTCGCGGAACGGACAAGCTGGGCGCGTGGCGTCATGTGCGGGCGACGCGCGGCAGCCGGGAGAAGATTACTCAAGCCGGCCAGGCGATCGAGTCTGCCTGGGTGGCGACGGATCCAACCTGGGTGCCGAAGACGGGATTGACGCTCGCGGCGTATCAGGCGCAGCGCACGGCGGCCTTGAACAAACAGGCGGCGCATGGCGCAGCTGAGCGAAACGCGAATCTGGAGCGGGCGACGCTGTCGGTGAAGGCGGATGCGCTCTACGATCTTTCGGTGCAGTGGTATTTGATGGCGACGGGCGCGTTTCCGGCGGGAACGGTGACGGGCGATTTGATTCGCACGATCCCGACGCAGTACAACTCGAACACGTTGCCGGGCCGGTTGCATTTCGAGCAACATTTCTCACCGGGCGCGGGTCAGGTGGAGCTGGTGTGGGGCGCGGCGCGCGCGGAGACATTCGACATTTATGCGAAATCGCCGGCCTCGGCGGATTTCGAGCGCATCCTGGAGGGCGTCACGCAGACGTCGTGGGTGGGCTCGGGTCTGGCTCCGGGCGGATGGGCCTTCAAGGGTGTGGCGTTGAACGCGAGCGGCACGGGCGAGGAAAGCCCGGTGACGATTGTGCCGGTGGCGGCGCTGGCGGCAGCGTGAGGGCAGGGCGGGAAGGGAATGACGGAGCGCGACGGTGCTGAAAGCCAGTCGCAGCATCGTAGAGTGTTTCACATGCTGCGGCTGGTCTGCGACACAGCCGCGCTCCGGACTTTGGCTCTGCCCTGGGTGCTGCCGAGTGGGAAGTTGGCAGGGCTTTAATCGGCGGAATCTTTCAACGCGGTGAATGGAGGAAGGTCCGCCCTCACCCCGGCCCTCTCCCCCGGGAGAGGGGACGCGAGGTAATTCGTGAAAAGGATTCTGTGGATTCGCCGCGTTTGGTTACGTCGCGAACGCGGTGGATCACGGCGATCGGGTAGGGATGGTGGTCGCGCTCCCTCTCCTTGGGGGAGAGGGCTGGGGTGAGGGCGAGCCCATTCTAATAAACTGCATTGTCCAGTCGAACGGCGTGTGAAGTTTGGCGGAGGAACCGGAATGGGTGGGGCGCGGCGCTCCGCGCGCGCCGATTGAACGTGACCGATTTACCAATCGGTGCCGTGTGGAGGGCCGCGCCCCGGCTCTTGCAACGGACTTCAGAGACGGTCGGCATTCTGGCAGGGTTTTCCGGGGGATTGCTTTCCGTTTGCCTTCCGGGAGGCGGCTTTCATAGAGTGCGGCTCGTCCTGAGTGGTGTTCTCCACCGGGAATGCGCCGGAAAACAAATTGTAATTATCATCATGAAGCACTGGATTGCTTGCTCGCTGTTGGTGTCGGTCCTCTTCCTCACGGGTTGCGAATCGGTCAACCACTCCCAGCTCCAGGTCATGGCCCCGGCGGCGGCCCGCGGCGCGGCCGTGACGGTGCCGGCCTCCGAGCGCGCGATGGTGAAGCTCGTGATCACCGAGATCGCACAGCAGTGGCGCCTGGAGGATCGCACGGCGATCTCGCTGACGCCGGAAACAATCTGCTCCTTTGCCCAGCCGGACGTGAAGCATCCCATCAGCATCAAGGCGTGGGTGGCGGCGGACCGCATTTCCATCGATATTTTCCAACCGCCGGCCGAGCCGGGCGAAAGCAATTCGTATCAACGTTTCCGCAACCAGGTGATGGACGCGTTGCGCATCCAGTTTGGCGATCGCTTGAAGCAGGCGCAGAAGTTGAACCAGGTTTCCAGCAAGTCGGCGGTTTCGGAAGTGAAACCGTAAGCGGATTTACCAAAACCTTTCGAGAGAGGGACGCGACAGTCGCGTCCCTTTTCTTTTTGCCGGGATGCGGAGGGGGTGAATTCCGCGATGAATTCACAGAAGGGAACAAAGAGAACGAAGCTGGCTAGGGTGGTGTTTGCATGACCTTCAGCTCGTGTTGGTCACCCCACCACAGTGACCGGGTGAGGTTCAAAGTAATTGCAGAGGGTAGGGCGCGGCGCGCCGGGGCGAGCTGGAGAGCAAAGCCCAAAGGCTTTAGTGCCGACGTGAAGTCAACTCGAGATCGAGTGTGTCTTCCCGATTCCGCGGCGCGCGCGGAGCGCCGCGCCCTACCTTTGCCCGCCTGCCCGTCCGCGCCTTCATTGATACGTCGTTAAATTTCAATCGCCATCGCAGCGAGCCTTCGGGCTCCTTCGTTCCCTTGGATTCCTTCTGTTCGATCGCCTTCGCGATTCGGCGCTACTGAAGATACTTCGCGCGGCCGCGAGCCCACCACGGGTCCACGCGGCCGAGAAGGAAGTAGGCCCACTCTTCGCGGAGCTTGGTCCAGAGCGAGCGGGACTTGGCCCACTTCGCGGCGTCGATGCGCCGGCTGTGCGAGAGAATTTCGCTGAAGATTTCGCGCGCGCCTTCCACGGCGGTGGGTTCGGTGAGGCGAACCATGAGCTCGTAATTGATGTTCAAGCTGCGCGCATCGAGGTTCGAGGAACCGACATAGACCTGTTCGTCGATGAGGAACAATTTAGCGTGCAGGACCTGGGGCTCATATTCGTAGACTTCAATGCCGCGCTTCATCAGTCGCCGATACAACTTCTGCGAGGCGAGCTGGGAGAGGCGCACGTCGCTCTTGCCGGCGAGGATCAGTTGCACGCGGCCGCCGCGGCGGGTGACGCCTTCCATCTCGTGGCGCAGCCGCCAGGTGGGAAGGAAGTAGGCGCAGACGATCTGCACGGTGTGGGCGTTGCCAAGATCAGTGGCGAGGGTTTTCTTGAGGAAGTTGTAGCCGCGACCGGGTCCGCTGAGGAGCAGTCGCCAGGTCTCGGCGGAAACTGTGGCGCGCGAGGTGGCCCTGCGAAAACGGTAGAGCGGACGATGCTCGAAATCTGCGCGCGCGAACGAGGCGTCGAAGGTTTCCGCCAGTTCTGCGGCGAGCGGTCCGCAGATCGTGATGCCGAGATCGCGCCAGCCTTTCGTCACGCCGTCTCCGTCGTATTCCGGCGCGATATTGAATCCGCCGACGAACGCGCAGCGGTCATCGCAGACGAGGAGCTTGCGGTGATTGCGATACGGAATGCGACCGAACTTGAGCGGGTTGAACCACCGGAAGCGGCCGCCGGCATCGACGAGCGGTTTCCAGAACGTGGCGGACAGGGAGAAGGAACCCAAGGCGTCGAGCAGCACGCTCACCTTCACGCCGCGAGCGGCTGCGCGGACGAGGGAGTCCCGGACGCGGAGCCCCGGGGCTTCCGCGGTATAGATGTACATCTCCAGGCGGATGGTCTGGCGGGCGGCGTCGATGGCGGCGAGCATCGCGGGAAACGCTTCGCTGCCGTTGCGCAGCCAGCGGAAGGAGGTTGTCGGATGCTCGGACACGGCGCGGTTATAGAAGCACCGGGAGCGAGCGGCAACGCTTTAGAAATGTCGCGGCGGGCGAAGGACAGGCCAGGGCGGCGGTCAGTTCACGAAGGTCATCTCGTTGGTCTCGAGAAGGACCTGCGCAAATTTCTCCCACGCTTCCATTTGCTTGCCGGCCACGGCGCCACTGAAGTCTTTCTCGGCGTTCCATTCGGTGACTTCGCCCGGCTTGGCGCCTTCGATGAAGCGAATGGTCGGCGCCCACGCGAACGATCCTTTACCGACGACAACGAAATCGATCGTGTCGCCGCGGCGCACGAGCACGCGCGGGAGCTTGGTGGCGATCTGTTTCTTTTGCGGAAGGTAACTTCCGATCAAACCGCTGCCGCTGGAGACAATCCAGCCGCGCACGGCGTCCTCGGGCTTCTTCGACGGCTCCACGAGCATGCCGTCGATCGAAATGAACCCGTCGCGGCGCGCCGTCCAGCGACGGACTGCACCGTGCTGAATGCCATTGCCGGGTGTGCCACCTTTCGCCGTGAGGGAAGGACGACCGACCTTCGGACTCGCCTGACGTCCGCCGGGTACCCAGGCGTTGCCGTTGTTCTGCGTGAGTTGCACGAAGCTCTCCATGCGATTCGCCTTCGGGTCGAACTCGCCGAAGCCATACTCCCACGCCTGCGCGCCGCCTTGGGTGGTGGTGACTCCGTATTCGCCGCGAATGTAATCGAGCGCGAGCTTCGTTTCGATCTCCGACGGGTCGCGCTGGTAGATGAGCTTGTAGAGCAGTTGAATGCGATCTTCGGCCTTCACCTTCGCCTTGAAGTCCGCGCGCAGCGTGAGGTTGCGGGCCTGTTCGATGACGAGCGGGCTGTTCATCATGAAGAGCGCCTGCTGCGGCACGATCGTTTCGTTGCGCTTGCCGGTGGTGAGGTCCGGGTTCACGAAGTCGAACGCCTGAAACATGCTCGGGAGCCGATTGCGATCGATGTAGGCGTAAACGGAACGGCGCGTGGGATACGGCTCGGCGTCCAACATCACGCCGGGACCTCCCATCGGTTCGAGTTCTAGACGGCCGCCGATGTAGAGAATTGTATCGCGCAAGGTTTCGAAGTCGAGACGGCGCCGGTTCATCTGCCAGTAGAGTTTGTTGCCAGGATCGATTTGCGCGAAGCGCGGATTGTCGTCACTGCTCTGTTGCCACGTTGCGGAGAGCATCATGAGCTTGTGCAGTTTCTTGAGCGACCAGCCGTCCTCGACGAATCGCGCGGCGAGATAATCGAGCAGTTCCGGATGCGTCGGCGGTTCCGAGCGCAGACCGAAGTCGTCGGGTGTCGGCACGAAGCCTTCACCGAAGTGATGCTGCCAGACGCGATTCACGAGCACGCGCGCGGTCAGCGGGTTGTCCTTGCTGGCGATGATCTGCGCGAACTCCAGTCGACCGCTCCCGTCCTTGAAAGGCTTGCGCGCGGAGCCCGCGATAATCTCCGGCGCCTGACGCGGGACGACGGGGCCTTTGTTGCCAGGATTGCCCTTCACCATCACGAAGGAATCCTTCGGCTTCTCCACGTCGAAGAGCACATGCGCGCGCGCCGGCGAGCCGGGATGATTTGCCTTCACGTCGTTCACCGCGCGGATGAGCGCGTTCTGCTGGCCGCGGAGCTGGTTGTCGTTCTGAATGAAGTTCCGCACTGTCTGTTCGGTGAGATTGATCGGACCCTTGCTCGTGGCGACGATCTCGCGGATGTCTTCGAGGTCGTTATCCGGAAAACCCTTCGGCGCGTCCGGCGGCGTGGTGCCGGACCCGGTCGCGCTCTTCACGCGCGCTTCGTGCGACGCCATCTGGCTGTCCCAATCCTTCGCCACGCGCGCGAGGAGCTGTTCATAGCGTGCGGCGACCTGTGCGAGATTGGCCGGCGGGGTGGTGAACAGTTTCGCGACGTGCTCGTTGAGTGGTTTCGATTTGTCATCGTTCGCGGCGAACTTCGCGGCCAGTTCCCGGCCCTTCGTGGCGAACTCTGCATCCGGCAACGCGGCAAACGCGGCCCATGGAGTCCAGACGGCGTGATGGCGGTTGATGCGGTTCTTGAGGTAATCGTTCCATGCACGGGCGCGGCCCGGTTGGAGCGTGCGCTTTTGCATGAACCGATCGAACGAGACATCCTTCTGGCCCTTGCTCCAATCATTCAACGCGACGAGGTATTCGCCGATCTTGCCGCGCCAATCGGCGGCGATGTCGCGCTCGACCTTGTCCTGAAACGCGGCGAGAGCAGCTTCCTTCGCAGCGAGCTGTTGCTTGAAGTCGCGATACGACGGCGTCTCCTTGGGTTCGATGAGCGGCGGGCCTTCGGACGGCTCGCGGGTGCTCGCGAAGATGCCGTGCAGCGAGTAGTAATCCTTCGTCGGCACGGGATCGAATTTGTGATCGTGACACCGCGCGCAGGCGAGCGTGAGGCCCATCGTCGCCTTGCCGATGAGGTCGATGCGGTCGTCGATGATGTCGTTCGCGTTGTTCCCGAAACGATTGCCGAGCGTGAGAAAGCCGAGCGCGGCCAGTTCGCGTTTGTCGTCGAGGTTGAGTTTGTCCGCGGCGATTTGGCGGAGGAGAAATTGGTCGTAGGGCAGGTCTTCGTTGAGCGAGCGGATGACCCAGTCGCGATACGTCCAGGCCCAGAGATAACGCATGTCGCGGCCGTTGTCGTTGCGGCCTTTCGTTTCGCCATACTTGGCGAGGTCCAGCCAGTGACGGCCCCAGCGTTCGCCGTAACGCGGCGAGGCGAGCAGGCGGTCGATGACTTTCTCAAAGGCGTTTGGCGAAGAGTCGTCGAGGAAATCATTCACTTCCTTTTCCGACGGTGGCAAGCCATGCAGATCGAACGTCGCACGGCGGAGCAGGGTGACTTTGTCGGCGCGCGGCGAGGGCGAGAGATTTTTGGCGGTGAGCTTTTCGAGGATGAAGGCGTCGATGGGATTGCGTGATTCGTCATTCGCGATTCGTGATTCAGGCACCGGCGGTTTCACGACGGGCTTATACGCCCAATGCTGCCGGGCCTTCTCCATGTCAGCGGCATACATCGCCTTCGCGCTGGTGGCTTCGGTGCGGGGATCGGGTGCGCCCATGCGGACCCATTGCACGAGGTCGGCGATAAGGTTGTCGGGGAGCTTCTTGTCACTGGGCGGCATCGCGAGATCGCGGTCGGTGTAGCGGATGGCCTTGATGAACAGGCTTTCGTCCGGCTTGCCGGGGAGGATGGTCGGGCCGGAATCGCCGCCCTTCATCCAACCGTCGCGTGTGTCGAGCGTGAGGCCGCCCTTGATTTTCTCCGCGCCCGCGCTGTGGCACTTGTAGCAATGCTCGACCAGGACCGGGCGGACTTTGGTTTCGAAGAACTCGGTCTGTGCGGCGGTGAGCTTCGGAGCGTCGGCAGCGGAGGAAGTGGCAATGCCCAATGTCCAATGTCCGATGATGCAAAAAAGTGCTAACGCGCGGAAGGAGGGGATGCGGAACTGCGGGTATGCGGTCATAAGGGGCAGATTACTGCGATTTCCTCCCGAAGAGACTTTTATGGCGAAAGAGTAGAAGTGCGCTGAGTCCAAGGCCGGACAGCAACAAGGTTGATGGCTCGGGAACTTGGACGATGGCAACTTGATCTATTCCCATGTCGTCAATGGGCCAAGCCAGGCCGAGTGAATCGCCATAGATGAGGGCGGTGTTTCTGCTGTAATGGGGGGGAGGATTGAGTCCGGCGGGGGATGCCGCAGTTTGGCCAGGCGCGATTTTATCGCCAGCCTGCCATGACGTAAGAATTGAACTGGTGCCGGCGAGGTCAATGTAGTCTGGTGCGAATCGAACGGTGCGATGGTCCTGAACAATCGACAGAAGCTCGAACCCGGTGCCACTCGCTTGGCGGTCGAGATTTACAAGGTTCAGGTAAATGTGGAAAAGGTTTCCAGAGCTTGGAAATGGAATCGCATCAGACGAAAAAATTCGAGCGCGATAGTCGCCGGTCGCTGGATTGAACGAAAAGTCCATTCCGGTGAAATCGAGTACGGTGCTGACTTCTCCAACCGGATCAGTGAAGTGGAGTGTCAATTCCTCGGCTTTTGCGGTGCCAATCAGCGGGATGCTTGCCGTTGCGAGGAGTGCTGCAGTGAGTCTGCCACGAGTAATCCGGCGGAAAATCATCAAAGCACCAAGCCCAAAAACAGCCAGCAACAACGCCGAGGGCTCGGGCACTTGAAGGATGGCGGACTGTCCAATTCCCATATCGTCTTTATACCAGAATGCGATGCCATCGTCCGAAAGGTAACGCCCTTGAGTGTTTCCCGAACGTGCTTCTGGAGGGAGCGATCCAGTGACTGGCGGAGCTTCGAACTGCCCGGGAGCAATCGTGTCTCCCGCACTCCACGTGGTGAGCTCGGAACTCACCCCGATGAGTTCGAAGACCCGTTCTGAACCGGGTTGTGCCACAAAGATTCCTCCACCTCTGACGAGAGCTGAGCCAAGCTGGGCCTCGGTTCTGTTCAAGTTTAGTAGCCACAAGTCAACCCAGACTCCATTGTGAAGTGGCTCAGTCGAGGAAGTAAAGATGCTCGCACGATAGGCGCCTGTGCCCGAATCGAATGTGAAGTCCATTCCCGTCACATCTAGGTATGGGGTGGCATCACCGACTGGATCTGAGAAGTGCAGGGTGAATTCTTCGGCTTGCGCAGATGTTGCCATTCCGAAGGCGGCCACAGCCGCAGCCATGACGAACTTCTTGAAACGAGTGAGTTTGTTTTTGGTCTCCATGGTCTTCTCCTTTGGATTGTTCTCGGAATCTTCGAAAGTCCGATTGCTCCTCAGCTACGCCACCACCTGCTTCACCACGTTCCCATACACATCCGTTAGCCGGAAGTCGCGGCCGTTGTAGCGATAGGTGAGCTTCTCGTGGTTGAAGCCGAGCAGGTGCAGCACCGTCGCGTGCAGGTCATGGATATGGACCTTGTTCTCCACCGCACGATAGCCGAGTTCGTCGGTCGCCCCGTAAGCCTGGCCGCCCTTCACGCCGCCGCCGGCCATCCAGGTGCTGAAGGCCCGTCCGTTGTGATTCCGACCGGGCGTGCCGCCTTGCATGTTGCCGTCCGCGGAAGGTGAGCGGCCAAACTCGCCGCCCCAGATGACGAGCGTGTCCTTCAACATTCCCTTCTGCTTGAGATCGGTGAGCAGCGCGGCGATGGGCTTGTCGCACTCGGCGGCTTTGTTGCGGAGGTTCGTGGCGAGATTGTTGTGATGATCCCAGCCGCCGTGCCAGACCTGCACGAAGCGCACGCCCTTCTCCAGCAGCCGACGTGCGATGAGCATCTGGCGGCCTTGCTGGGTGTTGGTGCCGTAGAGGTCCTGCGTCTCCTTCGGCTCCTTCGTGATGTCGAAGGCGTCGGTCGCTTCCATCTGCATCTGGTAGGCGAGTTCGTAGGCCTGGAGACGCGCCTCAAGCTGGCCGTCCTTCTTCAAGTTCTGCGCGTGGACTTCGTTGAGCTGATGGAGGAGGTCAAGTTGCTTCCGTTGTTCGGGCAGCGAGACGTATTTGTTTTTGATGTTCTCGATGAGCCGGTCGATGCGCGTGTCGGCGGTGTTCACGGCGGTACCTTGATACGCACCGGGCAGGAACGCGCTGCGCAGGTTCTCCGCGCCGACGCCACCGGGCGCGAGCGCGACGAAGCCGGGGAGGTTCTGGTTCTCGGTGCCGAGGCCGTAAGTGATCCAGGAGCCGACGCTGGGCTTCACCATGCGGAGCGAACCGGTGTTCATCATCACGGTGGCCGCGCCGTGATCGGGGATGTCCGTCCACATCGAGCGGATGATGGCGAGGTCGTCGATGTGCTGACCGATGAGCGGGAAGACTTCGCTGACGGGCAGGCCGCTTTTCCCCATTTTGTTGAACTTGAAGGGCGAGGCGAAGGCGGTGCCGCCCATGTCGCCGGGCATGGATTTCTCGTCGAACTTGTCGAGGTCGGGCTTCGGATCCCAAGTGTCGATGTGCGACGGCGCGCCGCTGGCGAAGATGTGGATGATGCGTTTGGCCTTGGGCGTGAAGTGCGGCTGCTTCGGCGCGAGTGGGGCGAAGTCATCGCCGGCGGCCAGCGCTTCGGGGGTTGGCAGGAGTCCCATGCCGACGAGGCTGGTCAGGCTGAGGGCACCGAAGCCGAGGCCGAGGCGGTTGATGAACTGGCGGCGGGTGTTGAGCAGGTCTTGCGGGCGGAATTCGCAGTCCTGGCAGGTTCTTTCGAGCATAGAAAGATGGGTTTGGGCGGTTGCGAGCGTTGCGAGAAAGGTAGCAAAGAAAGGGGAAGTAGCAATCGGGAAGGCGGCCGGGCGGGGGGCATCGTCGATGATTTGGACGAGCAATCTGCCGGCGCGGTGGAATCGGGATCATTGCCGGAAAGCAGGCTGTGGCGGTTGAGCCTGCCCTTGCGGTGACAGTGCGGGCAAGGGCATCTGTTTCAGGGAAGAATCTGCGTCTGGAGATCACTGGCATCGCGCACAAACCGAATCGTTGAGACAGGCATACGGCCTTGCTGCCTAGGACTATCACGGAGCTGACCGTGTCCCCGAGAACTAGGCCGAGGTGAGGGAGAGGATTGTGGTTGGAGG
>CAZBIC010000089.1:0-14525 GCA_964491875.1 uncultured Bifidobacterium sp. | reverse complement strand
GATCAACTCGTGCAACGTTGATTCAGCGGAAAACCAAAGGCTCTGTTATGAAAACCACCAAAGTCGGAACTCGACGTTCTCCCGCCAAAACCAAGACCGTCCGGGCACACTCGTCGGGCGTGATCGATCTCGTCCCGGCGCTGATTAAGGTAAAGACCATCCTCGTCCCGATCGATTTCTCTGAGACGGCGAACAAGGCTCTGGTCTACGCGATCCGGATGTCGGATCAATTCGGCTCAAAGATCGTGCTGTTGAACGTGGTGGAGCCGGTGGCGACGCCGGACTTTGCCTATCATCCTTTGATGCTGGAAACGGACAAGGCGAAGGCCTTGGCGAAAGGTAAGCTGGAGGAATTGAGCCGTCGGGCGAAGATTCCGCCGCGAATGTTGGACCGGGTGCTGGTGCGGTATGGAAGTCCGTTCGCTGAAATCACCAGTGCAGCCCGAACGCTGAAGGTGGATCTGATCATTCTGACGACGCATGGCTACACTGGGCTGAAGCATGTGTTCATGGGCAGTACGGCGGAACGGGTGGTTCGTCATGCTCCGTGTCCGGTCCTGACGGTTCGCGAAAAGGAACACGAATTCGTCTGATTGGTTGGGAGATTTGGAACACAGAACCGTTCGGTGAACGGTTTTCGGGCAGCGCCTTCCGAGGGGAGGCGCTGTTTGGTGTGGTGACTCAGGGTTTCGGGGGGGTGGCGAGCAGTGGAGGTTCCTCGGATTCAAGCTGTAGGGGCGTTGTGCCGAGTAATCTTTCCTAGACTGCGCGTTTGGAGTGGACCTTACAGCGGGAGCGGGATTTGTATGACTTCCGCGGTTGCCCGGGTGAAGAAGCTGGCTGTAAGGTGCAGCAGGTCCGGTTGCGATACTGTGCGGCTGAACAAATGTCAGCCCGCTGTGTCCAACTCGCGCAGGTTCCGTGTGGTAGATAACTTAAACGCTCGAATAGATGTCCGCTGAAAATCAAACGCCCGATGCCGAATTGGAAGATTCGGTTGGTGGGATGGAGATTACCGACATCTACTTCATTCTCTTCCGCAGAAAGTGGCTCATCCTCGCTGGAATCATGCTGGGAGTGGTGGCAGCGGCAGGATTGTGGAAGCTGCGCCAGCCTCTTTACCAGTCCGACGCGAAGTTGATGGTCAAATATGTCGTCGAGACGCCGGCGATTGTCGTGCCTGGAACCGAAGTGCGCGTGCAGAATCCGGACGAAGGCGGCGCGGGAGTGTTGAATTCCGAAATCGAAATTCTTAACAGTGGCGATCTGGTGCAGCACGTCGTCAAGGTCATCGGTCCCGGACGAATCTTGCCCGAAGGAGCCGACACCAACGACATTGATCGGGCGGCGGGAATCATTGCCAGGAACTTCAAAGCGGTACCGCTGCAACGGAGCAAGATTCTTTCGCTTCGGTTCTCACATCCCAAGAGCGACGTCGCCCAAGGTGTGTTGCAGGAATTGATCGATGTCTATCTGCGGAAACACGACGAGATTCACCGCTCTCTGGGAATCTCGGATCAGACACTAGTGCAGCAGCGGGAACAGCTGCGCACGAATCTCGCCAGCGCTGAGTTCGAGTACCGTAAACTGCGTGAGTCCGTCGGAGTGCATTCTCTGGAGGATTCGAAGGCGGGGAGCGTCAAGCTGGAATCGAGCATCCGTCAGGAGCTGTTTAGCGCGCAAGCCGAGTATGCTCAGAAACAAGCCTTGCTGGAGGCACTGCGGCAGCAATCGGGGACCACCGGTCAGAACCAGCCGCTGATCGACCTCAATCGCGTTCCGCCATCTGACAAGATCGACGAGTATCGAATCGTCTCGGATGAAATCGCGGCGCTGAGTCGCAAGCTTCAGGATTTCGCTGGTCTTACCGCCGCCGCGCCTCAAGTCGCGACCAACCAGCTGAAACTGCAGGACGCCCGTGCGCGCAAGAGCCTGCTCGAATCGAATTACCCAACATTGCAGCGCCTGACGTCGACGCTACCGGCGATTGCCTTTCCGCCTTCTCCGGGGACATCGCCTGGCTTCGACATGGCGACTCTGGTGACTCAGGTAACGTCGGTCGAATCGAAGGTATTGGAACTGAGCAATCAGCTTCTGACTGTGCGGGGTGAGTTGATAAAGATGCAAGGGGCGGAGGGGGAGATGACGGAGCTTCAGCGAAAGATCGCCAACACCCAGAAGCAGCTTGCCTTCGTGGAGCAGAGTTTGTTGCAGGCAAGGTTTAATGCGGGCCTCGGGGATCGGCAGAATACCAGCATCAGCAAAGTGCAGGCGCCGTCGCCGCCCAGCAGGGATTTCGCCCAGCTCTACAAGAAGCTGGCGATGGCGCTCGCGGGCGGGCTGATCCTTGGATTGATCCTCGCCGTCCTCGCCGAGAAGTTATTCGATCGTTCGCTCAAGCGAACCAAAGAGGTGGAATTGACGTTGCCGGTGCCCCTTTTCCTGACGATTCCCGCGATGCGCATCCGAGCCCGGTTGAAGTCTCCCAAGCCGGCCAAGCCAGGGGACTTGCCAGTGGCGAAGCGAAAAGTGGGCGACGGTCCGGCGATTGATGTGATGGATATTCCGCTGGACGGAATCGATGAGCTGAAACCGTATCACGATGCGCTGCGCGACCGGTTGGTGAACTATTTCGATGTGCGGGACATGACTCATAAGCCCAAGCTGATTGCGGTGACGAGTTGTGGCGAAGGCGCTGGAGTAAGTTCCACGGCGACTGGTTTGGCGGCGTCATTGTCGGAGACTGGGGATGGCAACGTGTTGGTGGTTGATATGCGGGGCAAGCGAGGAGCGGCGCACGCGTTTTACCACGGAAAGCCCGCCATTGGACTGGCAGAGGCGCTGGAGAACGAAACACGGAACAACGCCCAAGTTCAGGAAAATCTTTATGTAGTTTCAGCGGGTTCAACGGATCAAAAGCTGCAAAGGATTCTGCCGCAACAGTTCAGCAGCTTCGTTCCCAAGCTGAAGGCCAGCGACTACGACTACATCATCTTCGACATGCCGCCGGTTGCACAAACCAGTGTCACGGCCAAAGTTGCGCGATACATGGACATGGTGTTAATGGTGTTGGAGTCAGAAAAGACGGATCGCGATGTTGCGAAGCGGGCGGGCCAGTTGTTGGCCGAATCAAATGCAACCGTGGCAACCGTCCTAAACAAACACCGCTCATATGTGCCGCGATGGCTTCAACAGGAGTTTCGTTGAAATACCCATCCTGACCTGCTACTAACTGCCCATCGCTCACTTGCCATTATGTGTCGCATCGTCGTCTCTGTGCTTCCGGAGGAACTTCCCTTCGGAGTCCAACTGCCCGGTGCTGCCATTCAGTTTTTCGCATCTCTTCCGAACTACCTGTTGAGCCGCACGGTAATGGGTGAGCGCTCCGAATGCCGGCTGATGTGTTATGGTAACGACGTTATGTCCGACGATTTTGACGGTTCGTTGCGACAGGGACGGCAGTTTGCCGGGCAGTGGCGGTTTGGATTTTCGCAGTTATTCAGAGCCTGACGTATGCAACTAAACGGCTCCGCATCCAGTGCGGCACTCGAGATCAAGGTTTGGATCGACCTTGATAATACGCCGCACGTGCCATTTTTTATCCCCGTCCTGCGAGAATTGGAGAGGCGCGGGTATCAGGTGGTGCTTACGGCTCGAGATGCGTTTCAAGTTTGTGAACTGGCGGATTTGAAGGGGCTGAAATACGAGAAGATTGGTCGTCATCACGGCAAGAACCGAATGATGAAGATTCTCGGATTGCTCGGCCGGTCGATGCAGCTGGCTTCGTTTTATTTCTGGAATCGGCCCCGTATCGCAGTCTCTCACTGTTCCCGCTCGCAGATCATGCTCTGCAATCTGTTGAGGATTCCGACCATCCTGATCGTTGATTACGAGTTCTCGGAAACCCCGCTCCTAATGCGACCGAAATGGGAGATCGTACCCGAGTGCCTCCCGGATAGTGGCCTGCATTCGTGTGCCTCCCGGCTGCGAAAATTTCGTGGCATCAAGGAAGATGTTTACGTGCCCGATTTCAAACCGGATCCTACGGTGCTCGATATTCTGGGGCTGAGCCCGGACGACATCGTTATCACTGTGCGGCCGCCGGCGACGGAAGCTCACTACCACAATCCGGAAGCCGAAATTCTGTTGAACTGCCTGATGGAACGAATCTGTCGGACGCCAGGCGTTCGAGCGGTTCTCCTTCCCCGCAACAAGAACCAGGAACTGTTTCTCCGGGATCAGAATCCCCAATGGTTTGCCAACGGCAAGACCATCGTCCCGCAACGGGCTGTTGATGGCATGAGCCTGCTCTGGTTTTCTGATCTGGTGGTGAGTGGCGGTGGTACCATGAATCGCGAGGCCGCTGCGCTGGGCATTCCTGTCTACAGTATCTTCCGCGGCAAGTTGGGTGCCGTGGATGCGAAGCTGGAAAAAGAAGGTCGTTTGGTCATGGTGCGGACTGCGGACGAGGTAAACGCCAAGATCGCCTTCGACCGCCGCGATAAAACTTTGCCGCACGACAATCATCCCCGCGCCGCGCTTTTCGATATCGTCCAGCACATCGAAGACATCGTTCGCAAGGAATGCCCTCAGCCGAAATACTGAGCTTCGATAAATGAAGACGCCCATCAAGACGATCGTCGTCGCCGGAGCGCGACCCAACTTCATGAAGATCGCTCCGCTCATGAAACGGATCGCGGAGCAAAACAGTCAGGAAGTCGGAGAGCGTTTCGAAGTCCGCTTGGTGCATACCGGTCAGCACTACGACCAGAAGATGTCGGACGTTTTCTTCAAGGAACTTGGCATCCCTGAACCTGACATTAACCTGGGTGTTGGCTCCGGTTCCCAAGCCGCACAGACCGCGAGCGTGATGACGAGTTTCGAGCCGGTTTGCCTGAAGGAAAAGCCCCAGTGGGTCATCGTTGTAGGTGATGTAAACTCAACCGTCGCCTGCACGTTGGTGTGTGCAAAGATGGGCATTCGCGTGGCCCATGTGGAGGCCGGGTTACGCAGTTTTGATCGGACGATGCCGGAGGAGATTAATCGCATCGTTACCGATTCTCTTGCGGATCTACTCCTGACTCCATCCGAGGACGGGAATGAGAATCTGCGCCGTGAGGGTGTAGCTGAGGAGCGAATCAAGCTCGTCGGCAATATCATGATTGATTCCTTGATCGAGAATCTCCCGATGTCCCGGCAGGCAACAGTGATGAGTCGTGTCGGGCTTAAGCCGGGCAAGTTTGCTTTCGTGACGCTTCATCGGCCGTCGAATGTGGATTGCAAGGAAAGCCTTGCCTCAATCATGGCCGAAGTGGAACGGCTGGCGTCTCGTCTTCCAGTCGTGTTTCCGATTCATCCTCGCACGCGGAAAATGCTTTCCGAGTTCGGAATCAAAACGTCGGAGGGCAGGGGATTGAAGCTCATCGATCCAGTTGGATATCACGATTCGCTGTCCCTAACCGAGAATGCGCGGTTGCTGCTTACCGATTCGGGAGGGTTGCAGGAGGAAGCGACGTATTTTCGGACTCCGTGCCTGACTCTGCGGCCCAATACGGAGCGTCCTGTTACTGTTACGATGGGCAGCAACCGGTTGACGAATCTTCAGCGTCTAGCGACGGACATCGACGAGTTTCTTGATGGCCCGGAACGGCGCGGCCAGATCCCTCCACTGTGGGATGGCGGCACGGCCCGCCGAACGCTTGACGAAATCAGAAGCGCTTCGAGGCGATGACTTCGGCTGAGAGAATCTTGGACACCCCAGATCAGATCGAACCTTCTCCAAACTCTGAGTGGGTAGCCGGTCTGCGGGAGCCCATGCTGAAACTGCTGGGCTTCTGTCGTTCGAATGACTGGGCGGGATATGATCCGTACGACGCGCTGAACAGCCGGATTTTTCAGGCGCTGCCGTTTCTCGATTTCCGTCTTTTTCGGCTCGCGTTGACCCAGTTCAATAAACGAAGTCCGATCAATTTCCGCCCGTTACTCCTGATTCCGAAGTCACAGAATCCGAAGGGACTTGCGCTATTCATCTCGTCGCTTGCCAGACTTTCGCGAGTTGGTGTTCTTGATCAAGCCGATGACCTGGTGGGGATGGCGGATCGATTGCTCGCGTTGCGGTCGGAAGGAACTCCCTACACTTGCTGGGGCTACAATTTCTCGTGGCAAACCCGGTTCGAGCTCGTGCCGCGCGGATCGCCGAACATCATCTG
The DNA here is from genome assembly GCA_964491875.1 of uncultured Bifidobacterium sp. Classification (GTDB taxonomy): domain Bacteria; phylum Verrucomicrobiota; class Verrucomicrobiia; order Limisphaerales; family JADJPG01; genus JADJPG01. The sequence goes on along the minus strand of CAZBIC010000089.1, from coordinate 8,316 downwards.
CTCGACCTTCGCGGCGAATGCGTTGCTCGATGTCTACGAACGTTATCCTGAACCTCGATTCTTGGAAGCGGCCGTCAGCGCGTGCCGGTTCATTCTCGATGTCCTGTATTGGAAGCCCAACGCCAAAGAATCATGCTTCAGTTACACCCCTCTGTGGAAAGCAGAGGTGCATAACGCGAGTCTCCTCGGCGCGGCGTTGTTCACGCGGGTGGCGCGGCTTTCCGGCGAAAGAAATTTTATCGAACCGGCGTTGGAGGCGGCCAGGTATTCGGCACGTCGACAGCACCCTGACGGAGCGTGGGATTACGGCGAGAGCGACAGTCCGTCGCAAAGGTGGAAGGACAATTTTCACACCGGCTACAACCTCTGTGCGTTTCGGCGCATCGGCGCCGATGCGGGGACGAGTGAGTTCGAGCCGAACGTTCGACTCGGTTTTCAGTTCTATCGGGACCACTTCTTTCGCGACGACGGCGCACCTCGTTACTTTCACAACGAGACTTATCCCATCGACGTTCACTGCGTTGCGCAAAGCGTCATCACCCTCTACGCGTTGCGAGATCTGGACTCGCGGAACCTCGCGCTCGCTCAATCGGTCATGCGCTGGACGATGGCGAATCTATGGGACGAGCGTGGTGGTTATTTTTACTGCCTGAAACATCCGTCATACACGGTGAAGATTCCTTACATGCGCTGGGCCCAGGCTTGGATGCTCATGGCCTTCGCCACGATTTTCGACGGACCGAACTCGGCGCTGACAGTTCCGACGCCGCGAAAGAGCGGAGGTGCATCATGACTCCGCCATCAAGCGTTTCCTCGACGTTGCGCTACGTGATTGTCACACCTGCGCGAAATGAAGCGGGCAACATTGAGCGGGCGATTCAATCTATGATCGCGCAGACCTTGCGTCCGACGAAATGGATTATTGTCAGCGACGGTTCCACTGACGGGACGGATGACATCATTCTTCGTTACGCGGTGAGCCATCCGTGGATTGAACTGGCGCGTTGTCCTGAGCGCACAGAACGTCATTTTGCTGCCAAGGTGAACGCGTTCAACACTGGCTACGCGCGGCTCAAAGACCTTGGATATGAACTGGTGGGGAGCATGGACGCAGACATCTCATTTGAATCTGATCACTTTGAGTTCCTGGTGAAGAAGTTCTCCGAGGAACCGAAGCTTGGTCTCGCCGGCACGCCGTTCAAGGAGGAGGGAATGGAGTATGACTTCCGGTTCTCCAGTGTTGAACATGTCTCCGGGGCTCTTCAGTTGTTCCGGCGCGAATGTTTTGAGTCGATCGGAGGCTACGTGCCGGTTAAGGGCGGCGGCATCGATGTCATCGCGGTGTGGAGTGCCCGGGCGCGGGGTTGGAAGACGCGGACTTTCACCGAGAAGTTCTACCGGCATCATCGCAAGATGGGCACGGCGAAGGATGGCATGGTGAAGGTGAAGTTTAAGGATGGTCAGAAGGATTACGCCTTGGGCGGGCATCCGCTGTGGGAAGTCTTTCGGGTGCTTTACCAGATGACCAAAAAGCCGTTGATCGTGGGTGGCTGTGCGCTGGGGCTTGGCTATTTTCTTTCCGCGATTCGCCGCGTGGAACGGCCGATGGCGCCGGAACTAGTCCGGTACCGACGTGCTGATCAGATGCAACGATTGAAGTCTCGGTTGTGCAGACCATTCTCGGGCCGCGCGGCGGTGAATGCGTAGGCGGAACGGCGCTGGGCGAACAGGACTTCAGAGAAGGGAATCATGTTGATCGAAGGAAAAGAAATCGTGGTTCGCGGCAAGTTTCCGCGGGTGGCGCGTGTGCGCGCTGAGTACTACGAATACGTCACGGATCCGCAGGTGGCGATCGGCGAGCTGAAACGCTCCGGTCCGCCGGCGGACGTCTTCAGTTTACTCCAGCATACCAACGACCGCGTGGCGAAGCCGGGTTTCTATCACGAGTTCGAAAGCATCTCCGTGGTGCCAATTTCGACTTTCGAGCACTGGTGGAAAAAGCAGATCAGCGACAAGACCCGCAACATGGTCCGCAAGGCGCAGAAGGCGGGTGTGGAATTGCGACCGGTGGAATACAACGACGAGTTCGTGCAGGGCATCGTGAAACTCTACAACGAGTCGCCAGTGCGTCAGGGCAAACCGTTCGCTCACTACGGGAAGAATTTCGATACCATCAAGGCCGAGCACAGCAGCTATCTGGACCGCAGCGAACTGATTGGCGCGTACTACAAGGATGAGTTGGTCGGTTTCGTGAAGCTGGTGCATGGAAACGGCGTTTCCAATCTGATGAATATCATCGCGATGATCTCGCATCGAGACAAGGCACCGACCAATGCGCTCATCGCGCGCGCTGTCGAGATATGTGCGCAACGCGGCGTTTCCTGTCTGCACTACGGGCTTTGGAGCAAGCGGGGCCTCGGCGACTTCAAGAAGCATCATGCCTTCGAACGGTTGGATGTGGTCCGCTATTTCGTGCCGCTGAATTTTCGAGGACAACTCGCCTTGAGCCTTAAGCTTCATCGGAAAGCCGCCGACATCCTTCCTGAGAAGGTGGTCGATGTGCTGGCGGAATTGCGCGGCAAATGGAATGCGCGCAAGAGACTCACTCCGCAGCCTGTGACGGGGCAGTAGCTCAATTGGCAGAGCGTCGCGGCGCAAGTCGCGGAGGCGGAAGTTCAAACCTTACCCTGCTCCATTTCTTCGTGAATCGATTCATCACATTCCGGTGCCACTCGGGAAGCGCGGAACAATTCGTTCAGCGATTCAGCGACGGCGGGCGAAGATCTTCGACGGAAGGAGCCCTATGCCGGGAATAGCTGGAGTCATCCGGAAGTCGCCGGGCCGTGACACTGACGCTCAAGTTCGTGTCATGGCGCAACGCATGTGTCATGAGTCGTTTCACAAGGCTGGAACGTGGTCTGACGACGCGTGTGGAATCTCACTTGGCTGGGTGACGGAGGAGGGAACGTTTTCGGACTGTCTGCCGGTTTGGAACGAGCGTCGCGATGTGGTCCTGTTCTTTTCCGGTGAGCACTTTGGGGAAAGTGATTCCGCCGTCGCCGGATTGCGTGCGAAGGGGCATGACGCGGTCCCGGTGGATGCAAGTCATCTCGTCCATCTCTACGAGGAGCTCGGACTGGAGGCTTTCCTCCGCGCGTTGAATGGCTGGTTCAGTGGGGTGATCGTTGACCTGCGAGAGGGAACCGCGACGCTGTTCAATGATCGTTACGGGCTCAAGCGGGTCTACTTTCACGAAGCGGCAGATGCGTTCTGGTTCGCTTCCGAGGCCAAGGCGTTGCTAGCGGTGATTCCGGAATTACGCGGGTTGGATCCCGTCGCGCTTGGCGAATACTTCTCGTGTGGTTGCGCGCTGCAGCAGCGCACCCTCTTTCAAGGAATCCGACAGTTGCCGGGCGGTTCGATGTGGTCATTTCGTCAGGGAGTGAGCCTGAAACGGAAATCCTATTTCCATCCGGAAGAGTGGGCGGAGCAAAGCCCGCTGCCGGTGGAGGATTACTACGCGAAGCTGAAGGAGACGTTCGCCCGAATTCTGCCGCGCTATTACTCCGGCGCGGGCAAAGTCGGTGTTTCGCTGACGGGCGGTGTGGATAGCCGTATGGTCATGGCGTGGTCGCCGTGCGATTCGATGCGTCTGCCGACTTATACCTTTGGCGGGATGTATCGTGACTGCGGTGACGTAAAACTGGCCCGCGAGGTAGCGAGGATTTGCGGGCAGACCCACGAGGTCATTGAAGTCGGGCGCGATTTCCTCCGCGAGTTTCCCAAGCTGGCGGCGCAGACGGTCTACTTCAGCGACGGGGCGATGGACGTGAGCGGTTCCCCGGACTTGTTCGTGAATCGCCGCGCCCGCGCGATTGCTCCGGTGCGACTGACGGGAAATTACGGCGGCGAGATCCTGCGAAGCATCGTGGCTTTCAAGCCGATGCCGGTGGATCAGTCGCTTTTCGCGTCGGATTTCCGACCTCATTTCCAACAGGCGGCTCAGACCTACGCGCAGGAGTTGAATCCCCGCCGGCTTTCGTTTGTCGCATTCAAGCAGGTGCCTTGGCATCACCATTCGCGTCTGTCGGTTGAGACTTCCCAGCTGACCTTGCGTTCGCCGTATCTCGACAATGATCTCGTGTCGCTCGCGTTTCGGGTTCCGCCCGAGCACCAGTTCAAGAACGAGCTTTCTTTGCGATTGATTGAAGATGGCAACCGGGATCTATCGGCAATCGGAACCGATCGGGGACTTTTACTCCGCTCCACGCCAGTCTTCTCCCGGGCGAAGAACCTCTACCAGGAGTTCATGTTCCGCGCCGAATATGCCTACGACTACGGGATGCCCAATTGGCTGACGCGAGCCGATGGTAGACTGAAGTTGCTGCATCTCGAACGCCTCTTTCTGGGGCGCCACAAGTTTTATCACTTCCGTCTCTGGTATCGCGACGCGCTGGCGCCGTTCCTCAAGGAAGTGCTGTTGGACCCGCGGACGCTGTCGCGACCGTACGTAGATCGAAAGCGGCTCGAGCGAGCCGTGATGGATCATACTTCGGCCCGGCGCAATCACACGCTCGATTTGCACAAGTGGCTTTCCGTTGAGTTGATGCAGCGAGAATTGCTGGAGAGGCAGACATGACTGGTAGTCCCGCTCATATCACGATTTGCGTCTGCACGTTCAAACGCCCGGAATTGCTGAAGCGTTTGCTGGGAGCGATTTCGGCTCTGCGAACGGATGGAGCGGTCACCTACTCGGTGGTGATTGCGGACAACGATCGCGAGCGGAGCGCGGAAGCCGTGGTGCGCGAGTTCGCGTCGAAAGCCGCCTTCAAAGTGACGTATTGTTCAGAACCGCGGCAGAACATCGCGCTGGCACGAAACAAAACTTTGGAGCATGCGGAAGGAGATTTCATCGCGTTCATAGACGACGACGAATATCCGTGTGCGGAGTGGCTGAGCGAATTGCTGGGTGTGTTGCGAGCGCACAACGCTGATGGCGTGCTGGGTCCGGTCCGACCGCACTTCGAGGAGACGCCTCCGGACTGGGCGGTGCGCGGGGGATTCTTTGAGCGGCCGCGGCATGCGACGGGTTACCTGATTGATTTGAAGGAGGCGCGCACGGGAAACTTGTTGTTCGCGCGACGGATTATCGAAGGAGTATCGCCGGTGTTTCGCGAGCAGTTCGGAACGGGCGGTGAGGACGTCGATTTCTTCCGACGAATGATCGAGCAGGGCAGGGTCTTCATTTGGTGCGATGAGGCACCAGTATTCGAGTCTGTACCGCCGTCGCGGGCCAATCGACGTTATCTGTTGCGCCGGGGATTGCTCCGCGGGCGAAACAATTTTAACAATCCGAAGGGACGCATCCCGAAGATGCTCGTGTCGACCGTGGCTGCGCCGCTCTATGCGCTGATGCTGCCGTTCTGCCTGTTGCTGGGGCAGCACGTGGTTTTGCGTTACCAGATCAAGTTGTGTGATCACGTGGCGCGGTTCCTGACGATGTTTGGACTGAATCCCGTGAAAGATCGGGATATGTAGTGATGCGGACGCGAGGCCGGCTGCTTCGCGGTTTTAAATTTTCGATGCCTCAACAAGTCGCAGCGCTGGCGTTCGTGGGCTTCATCCTGTGGTTGCTCGCCCGGGATGCGAAGCGTCGTGGACCGGTCTCGCCGACACTTTGGCTGCCGACGGTCTGGATCATGATCATCGGTTCACGGCCCATCTCGCAATGGTTTGGCGGCTCCTTGTCGATGGAATCCCCGGATGAGTATCTGAAAGGCAGTCCAGTCGACATGGCGATCTTCCTCGCGCAGATCGTTCTGGGTGGCTGGGTGCTGGCAGCGCGGAAAGTGAATTGGAGTCGTCTGGTCGCGGCGAACTGGGCGCTCGCGATATTTCTCTTGTACGGAATGCTGAGTATCGCGTGGTCAGACTATCCGTTCGTCGGGTTCAAGCGCTGGATCAAAGATCTCGGGAACCTGGTGATGGTGCTCATCATCTTGACGGAGGCCGACCCCGCCCGCGCGGCTCAGATCGTTTTCGCACGGTGTGCCTACGTGCTGATTCCCCTGTCGGTGTTGTTCATCAAGTACTATCCGGACTTCGGTCGTTACTACAGCAAGTGGACTTGGGAACCGATCTACTGCGGCGTCACCACTGAGAAAAACGCGCTGGGTTGTCTAGTGCTCGTCTGCGGCATGTTCCTCGCGTGGGATTTGTTCAACTCCCGGATCCGCAGGGCGACTTCGGCTGAGCGGGGAAACCTTGCGGGCAAGGGTGTGCTGTTGCTGATGAGTTTCTGGCTGATGAGCAAGGCGAACAGTTCCACGGCACTGGTTTGCTGGGCGATGGGAGTCGGATTGATCTGGGTGATGCGTTTCCGCTTCGCGCTCCGGCAGGTTCGATATTTGGGAACTTACGCGCTGGTCGGAGCAATCGGGCTGTTCATGCTCTACGCGATCCCCGGACTGCTTGAGGCGATTGTTGGCGCGCTGGGCGAGGACATGACATTCACGGGGCGAACGGATCTATGGAGGGATTTGCTGAGCCAGTCGATCAATCCGCTGATGGGCACGGGCTACCAGAGCTTCTGGCTGGGCGAACGCGCGGAAGTAATGTGGGAAAAGTATTACTTCCATCCCAATCAGGCGCACAACGGATACATCGAGACGTATCTCAATGGAGGATTCCTCGGTGTTGCGGCGCTCTTTGGTCTGTTGATTGCCTGTGGTGCTTCGGTGAAACGCGAGTTGGTGCGGCGGGTCGATTTTGCCCGCGTGCGTTTTGCGTCCCTGATCGTGGCTGTCTTTTACAACTGGACGGAGGCGATGTTCAGCCGGATGAGTTTGATCTGGGTGATCCTGCTCTTGGCGGCTGTGAATATGCCGCGCCGAAAGGTGGCGCCTATGGCGGTGGCCGCACCAAAACCTGTGTCCCGCGGCAGCCTTACTGATTCACGCCAGTCCTCGCCGATATGAGCACGATCTTCGCGAGAGTGATTGGCAAATATCAGCGGACGGCTTCCCGGGTCATGTTCTGTCGCATGATCCGGATGCGGAATCCGCAGCCGATCGTGACGTTCACCTTCGATGATTTCCCTCAATCGGCCCTCCGGGTGGGCGGGGAAATTCTCCGGGCTCATGGAATGTGCGGAACCTTCTACGCGTCTCTGGGACTGATGAACCAAGTGACGCCTACTGGATTGATCTTCTCGCCGGACGACTTGCCTTCGCTGATTGCGCAAGGTCATGAGCTGGGGTGCCACACGTTCGCGCACTGCGATTCGTGGGAGACTGCGCCCGCTGAGTTCGAGCGATCCGTGGAGAAGAATCGCCTCGCCTTGGAGCGTTTGCAGCTTGGAGTGCGCTTCCCGACGTTGTCGTATCCGATCACCTGTCCCCGGCCTCACACGAAACGTCGCGTCGCGCGTCGTTTTGGCTGCTGTCGTTTTGGCGGTCAGACTTACAATCGGGAAGTGTTGGACCTGAATCTGGTCTCGGCTCATTTCCTCGAAAAGGATCGAGGCGATGTATCAGTGGTGGCGGGGCTGGTTGACGAAACGATTCGCAACGGCGGCTGGCTGGTGATTGCGACACATGATATCGCCGGCGACCACACTCCCTACGGCTGCACTCCGGCGTTCTTCGAAGCGGTGGTGCGTCACGTTGCGAACTCTGGCGCGCTCGTGCTCCCGATGGCGGAAGCGTTGGAGCAAGTTCGGGGCGGAAGTTGATCCGGCTCTGGCGGCGGGTTCGATGGGTTTCAGCTCGCAGCGGATGGGATAGATCCTGCGCGCGGCGAGAAATCTTCTTGAACGAGGAAAAGGAAAACTGCCCGGTCGGTGCAAATTTCTTTTTCTTCTCCGCAACCTTTCTTGATTAGCAGTCCGGATTTACACCGATTATTTCCCTGACTTTTGTTTGGTGACCCTCTACGGTCGGCGCAATCCCGACGAGAATTCGAAGTGATGTCCTCCGGAGAGGGCAATTCCCAAGGAGCTTAGGTGTTGGCCAGCGGGTTGCTGATTGGGGCTGGTGTCAGTTTGTAAAATGAAGAGCTCATGAGAAATGAAGTGCAATGGCCCAAATTTGGGCATGTCCATCTCCTGTTGGCCGGAGCGTTCCTGTTTGTGGCTGCGATTTGTGCCATTGCCGAGGTCATCCCAGCTGACCGCCGAGTGAAGTGGGAACCGGGTGTTCCGGGCGGTATTCCCAATCGGACCACGATTTTTGCCGACGTTACGCAGGCGCCCTACAATGCCAACAGTTCGGGCACCGCCAATGCAGCTGCGGCGATTCAAAGTGCCATCAATGCCTG
>CAZBIC010000088.1:0-14810 GCA_964491875.1 uncultured Bifidobacterium sp. | reverse complement strand
GCGGCATCTGGATCAAGATGCCGGCGCCGTCGCCCGTGTTGATTTCGCAGCCGCACGCGCCGCGGTGATCGAGGTTCAGGAGAACCTGGATGGCCTGCTCGATGATCGTGTGGGATTTGCGGCCTTTAATGTTGGCGACGAACCCGACGCCACAGGCTTCGTGTTCGAACTGAGGATCGTATAGGCCTTGGGGGCCGGGAGGGCTGACGCGGGTGGTTTGGGTGCCGCGATTCTGCGAATTGCTAGTGCTCATCAGTTGGTTTTCGCGCTGACATCTGTTGGTACCGATCACTCGGTACTAAATTTCGTGATTTTTTACAGAGCTGGTCGAGTAGTGCAATAGATCTCTGCGAAAATCTTCGGTCTTTAGTAGGTGTTTGAATGAAGAAAATGAGGCATTAAACGGACGTAATCGCATGAGTAGATTTACCGCTTTATTTGATGCGTCGAAACGCGATCAACTCAAAGCTTTGGGGAGGGAGCAGGGTTTTGATTGAGCCTTTATCCAGCTCGGACTGCGTCGTGCGACCGGACGGTCCGATCAGGACGACGTTAAGGCTCCAAGCGTCGCCCGATTTGGGAAGGAACGGCAGTTCGATGCTGGTTTGGTGCTCCGCGTCTTCGCCGTTGATGAGTGCAAGAACGTGGTTGTCTTCCGAGATCTCCCAGTGCACGGCGATGATGGGGTCGGATTGAATTAGTTGGCTCGTGGAATGGCCGGCGCACTTGCTTTGAAACGCTGCGAGGAGTTTCTCATACATCGTTGCGATCGGCGGAACGATTGCTTCGTCCGGAGTGCGGGCGAGTTGTACAGGCGCATGGACGGCGGCGCCTTGAAGTTGTCCGTCGTAAACCAGCCACATTCCCGGCAGGGCGATCATGAGAAACGCCGCGAGGGCGTGCTGTTCCAGCGTAAGCCGGCTCGCGATGCGTGGTTCGTCGTGGTTCTCGAGGAAATGTATGCAGCGGTGGAGAACGTTCTCGTCGCGATTCGCAAGATGACGGCGAAGATTTCCCCATTGCTGGTTGACGATGAAGTCCGTCACCCGCTTGTCGTAGGCGAAATCGAAACCGAGATCCAGGAGGCGCGGTTCGAGATCCCAGTATGCTTCGGCGATGAACTGGAAATCTTCGCGATGCACGGCGGTAATGGCCCGGATCCAAAACTCGGTCCTGGCTCTGGGGCCATGCGGTGGAAGATGCTGCCAGGTTGATTCGAAGACGTCGTTCAACGCGAGCATTGCCATGTCGCAGCGGACGCCGTCGCATCGTTCCGAGATCCGTTGCAGGTCGGCAATGATCGCTTCTTGTGCGGTCTCCAGACGCAAATCGATTTGGGCGGTGTCGATCCACGCTGGGAAGTAGGGGTCCTTTCCGTGCGCGATCCAGTGCTCATTGCCGGCTTCGCCGATGGGGAACAATCCTGGCGCGGGCTGCGCGGCTTGTACGAACAGTTCCGGACGTTCCGAGAGCCAGGGATGATCGAGTCCCAAGTGATTTGGGACGTAGTCGAGAATCAATTTGATGCCGCACTTATTTAGGGCGGTGCGGAAGTGCTGCAAACCGGTCTCGCCGCCGAGATGTTCCGGAACGCTGTAGCTCGAGATGGCGTACGGAGAACCAACGACATCGGGAGGAGCCCAGTCGGGCAGGGCAGCTCGAAGGCGGGCTTCGGTGTCGGGCAGATCGAGAAATGCCTGACGACTTTTCGGTCCGGTCGACCAGACGCCCATCAGCCAAAGATGCGTGACGCCGATCTTTCTCCACGGGTCGAACTCCGACTCGGGGACGTTTCCGAGATGAATCCGTGTTCCGCAGCGGCTGCTCAATTGTCGCAACCAGCAACGGGTGTTTACTTCGTAGAGCAGCAGCCGTGGCATGGAGCGGATAAACGGCTGCGCGTGACCCGCGGAGCCGAATGTGTCATCAGCAGTCCGTCACGAGTTGAGTGCTTTCATCGCCTTCTTGGCATTGTCGACGCGGAGGATGAGCAGACCTTTCTTCGCGTCGGGGGGCGTCGCGCAGTAGGCGTATTCGATGTTCACCTTGGCGTCGGCGAGCCTGTCACAGATTTTGGCGAGGGAACCGGCTTTGTTGTCGCCTTCGATCAAGAGAACTTCGGTGTCCACGACCAGGGTCCCGTGCTCCTCGAAGATCACCATCGCCTTGCGCGGATCGCTGACCACCATTCGCACCACGCTGTGATCGACGGTGTCGCTGGTAGACACCGCGTAGATGTTGATTTTGGCGGCGCTCAGGGCCTTGCAGACACGGCCAAAGGTGCCGGGGCGGTTGTCGAGGAACAGGGCGAGTTGGGTGGCGAGTTGCATAAGCGGTGGCTGTAAACGTTTGGTGCTCTGGTGCATTGCTCCCGGCGGGAGCGTTCTGAAAGGGACTATTGCGGACAGTGACTCAGGGTGCAATGGGCAATCTGTGGTTTCCCCGGGACAACTCTGGTTGCGGGCCTTTGCAGGGGTGAATCCACAAAACCCCGACGGATGTTAGTAACTCTACGACCCTCACGACAGGTATCGTGGAACCGGGAAATCTATTCGGGATCCGGATGAACTCGATGTATCGTTTCGCCATGACCAACGGTCCGGAATCACTGCAGCGATGGCGGGGGATGTTCTTTCTCACGGTGTCGTTTGCGATGATGATGTGGGGCCAGTTGGTCTTGAACGATCGCCTCTCCGGTATCCCGTTCGCCATCTTCTGGGGTGTTTGCTTCGCCCTCGCGATCACGGCGGTGTTTTTTGGGATCCTCTCCGTCCGCGGCGTCCTACGGGAAACCCGATTGGAACGCGCCTCCTCCTTGCGCCGCGCCATGCGCGACATCAAGCGTCCGGGCAAACGCGCCGATGGGTCTCTGACAGAAAAGTAACCTCGGTTCGACTTCATCCGGCCGGCGACAGAACGTTTTCGTTTGGCAGAAGCGAATTGAAAGGCTTACGCTCTGCACAAAATGAGCGGGACGAAGAAAGCGGATAGCATCCGAATCACAAAAGAACTGACTGTGCTGAATAAGCTGGGCATTCACGCCCGGCCGGCGGCGTTGTTCGTAAAGACGGCGAATCGGTTCGACTGCGATGTCTTCGTGGAAAAGGACGGCGAGAAGGTGAATGGCAAAAGCATCATGGGCTTGATGATGCTCGCCGCCGGCCCGGGCAGCCGACTCCTGATCGAAGCGGATGGTCACGACGCAGCAAAAGCGGTCGTCGAGATCGAACTGCTCATCAAGCGCAAGTTTGACGAGGAGTAGCCTTTCTCTGACTCCAATCGGTCCTCTGTGAAAACCGCGGCCTCTTCCTCGCCAGTTGCCACAGGGAAAAGTTCCTCCCCGTCTGCGGGGATTACGTTTCTGCATTACTGGCTGCCGGTCCTGATCTGGATGTTCATCATCTTCGGGATGTCCACCAACGCCGGTTCCACCCAGAACACCTCGCGCATCATCGGACCGATTCTTCGCTGGTTCAACCCCGACATCCCGGACGAAACCATCCGCTCCATTCAGCTCGTCATTCGGAAGTGTGCTCACTTCACGGAATACGGAATCCTCGCGGCGCTGTTGTGGAGAGCCCGACGAAAGCCCCTTCGCGACGACTCACGGCCGTGGCTGCGGAGTCACGCGGCGTTTGCGTTTCTCGGAGCGGCCGCCTTTGCCATCAGTGATGAATGGCACCAATCCTATGTGCCGTCTCGCGAGGGAAGTTTGCGCGATGTGTCGATCGATTGTGCGGGAGCGGCATTCGCCATTTGGTTGCTGTGGTGGGTTGGCCGGCGTCGACGGAAATGGTGAGGAACCATGGCGCGTCCGCTGTTAACGGTGGCGTTGATATACTCGGCTGGAATCGTCCTGGCAGATCTGTTCGCAACCTTTCCGTCGCCGTTCCTTCTGCTCGCGCTCAGCCTGGTTCTCGGAGTTGCCGCTTTGGGATGGCTTCGCGCGCGCCCGATTCTCCTCTGGGTTTTTGTCTTCACGGTCGGCGCGGCGAATCTCGCCCAACGAAAGGCCGTCCTTGCTCCAGATGATTTGCGGGTGGTTCTCGGTGAGCGGGCGGAGATTGCGACCATTCGCGGCCGGCTCGTCGAAACGCCCTACCACCGTGTCTACGAACAGCAGGAGGAGATCGTCTGGCGAACCATCGGACGGGTCGACGTGGAGTCGGTTCACACCAAGCGTGGCGGATGGCGACCGGCGAGCGGACGAGTGACCATCAGCACGCCGGGTGTGGTGGCGCCGGAATTCTTCGGAGGGAGAAGCATCCAGGTCGAAGGCGTTCTTCAGTTGCCGCGGCGAGCGGTGGCCGAAGGCGTGTTCGACTACCGGGCGTTCCTGGCGAGGCAGGGGATCTACTACCAGCTTCAGGTCGAATCCACCAACGACTGGCGGCTCGGTTCAGCTGCGATGCCGAATGATCGACGTCCGGTCGCCGACCGTTTCGGTGATTGGGCGAAGAGGGCCCTCGCTCGTGGACTGCCCGTTGAAGATCAGCCGCTGCAACTTTTGTGGACCATGACGCTGGGCTGGAAGACGGCGCTCAGTGGTGAAGTCGCGGAACCGTTCATGCGTTCCGGAACGATGCACGTCTTCGCCATCAGCGGACTCCACGTCGCGCTCATTGCGGGTTTGCTGGTGGCGCTGCTGAAAGTCTGCCGCGTGCCAAGGACGTGGTGTGCGTGGATTGTCATTCCGCTCATCTGGTTCTATGCCGGTGTGACGGGCTGGCAGGCGTCCGCCGTTCGGTCGACCATCATGATGACCGTAGTGATCGCCGGATGGGCATTGAAGCGCCCGAGTGATCTGCTGAACTCGCTCGCTGGCGCGGCGTTCATCATTCTGCTCTGGGATCCCCAACAGATCTTTCAAGCCGGCTTCCAACTCTCATTCCTAGTTGTGTTCAGCTTGGCGCTGCTCACGCCGTTGTTTGACTCGATTCATCGACCGCTGCTGGAGCCCGAGAACTCGGAGCCAACGTCACCAACGGCGCATCCCGTCCGCGATTGGCTCGTGGCGCGAGTGGCAGGGGCATCGCTGGTCTTCCCGGATCCGCTGTTGCCGGATGAGCTTCGGCCCCGGTGGCAACGCTGGATTGGCTGGCCGGTTCGTTACCTGTTTCGCGCGTCGGCAACGTCGCTTGCCGCGTGGCTGGGTTCGATTCCGGTTATCGCCTACTATTTTCATCTGCTGACGCCCATCAGTCTGCTGGCAAATCTCATCGTCGTTCCGCTCAGCAGCGTCGCGCTGGCGTGCAATCTCGCGAGCATGACCGTTGGTAGTCTCGTTCCGTTCGTGGGCGAACTCTTCAATCACGCGGCGTGGCTCTTCATGTTGCTGATGATCCGCTTGAGCGAATGGTCGGCGAAGCTTCCGGGTGCCTGCGTTCACGTGGGCACTCCGTCCGCGAGCTTCTTCCTACTCTATTACGCGGTGCTGATTGCGGTGACTGCGGGATGGTTGTTTCGGGCGCGCTGGCGGGTGTGGTCGGCGGCCACGATTCTCGTGTTGGGAATCGTGACGTTTTGGACGTGGCGCTCTGAACGAGCGGTCGCCCATCTGACGCTGATTCCGCTGGGCAGCGGCGATGCGGCTTACTTCCGTCCTGCGGGAGGTGGAGCGGATCTGCTGATCGATTGCGGAAACGAATCGTCGGCTGAGTTCGCCCTGAAACCCTTTCTGCGAGGGCAGGGGATCAATCGTCCATCGGCTCTGCTGCTGACCCATGGTGATGTGAACAGCGTGGGCGGAGCGAACTTGATTCAGGAACGGTTCCCGCCGCGGCAAGTAGTCGCCAGCGAATTTCAGTTCCGCTCGGGAGCGTACCGAGATGCGATCCGCATTTTTGAAAACACGCCGGGCCTGCTGCGACGCGTGAAGCGCGGCGATCGGGTCGGGCTGTGGGAAGTTCTGCATCCGGCAACGGGCGATTCGTTCTCCCAGGCGGATGACAACGCGATCGTTCTGTCCGGTGACATCGAAGGCGTGCGCGTGCTGATGCTCTCCGATTTGGGGAAGCCCGGGCAGAACGCCCTGATGGAACGGTATCCGAATCTGAAGGCCGACGTGGTAATCAGCGGCCTGCCAGCCCAAGGCGAGCCACTGGCGAACAGTCTTCTTGAGGGGCTGGGCGCGAAGTTGATTGTGGTGATGGATGCCGAGTATCCAGCGTCGCGCCGGGCTTCTCAGAAACTCCGCGATCGACTCGCGGAACACAGCGTTGAAGTGGTTTACCTTCACCAAACGGCTGCCTTGCACTTTCGTTTTTCGAAAGGCCAGTGGGTGTATCGGGCCATGAATCAAGTTGCCACGACGAACGGCATTCCCGAGTGACGCGCCGTGGTTTCGTGGCTGAGCAAAGCCAAGTCTTCGCCTTGCCATCGTTCAATGGCGTGCCGCATGATTCCGCTACTTACTCGCATGAAAACTTTCGCCGCTGTCCTTGCCTTGTGCGCTGCCAGTTTGCTCCTGAGCCATTCGGTCGCCGCTGCGCCGCTGAATATAGTGACGAACAAAACCGTTTTCGCAGACTTCGAGGGTGCCGATTGGGGCGGGTGGACGGCCTTGGGCGATGCGTTCGACAAGGGACCGGCCCGCGGGAGTTGGCCGAATCAACAGCCCGTCACCGGATTTCTCGGAAGCGGGTTCGTGAACACCTTCGTCAATGGTGATAAGTCCACGGGCTCTCTGACATCGCCGGAGTTCACCATCTCCTTGCCATACCTGAACTTCCTGATCGGCGGAGGCAATCATCCGGGAAAAGTCTGCATCAATCTGTTGATCGACGGAAAGGTGGTGGAGTCGGCGACGGGTTACGAGTTTGAGCGCCTGCACTGGCATACCTGGAGTCTCTTTCCCTACATGCGCAAGAAGGCCCGCCTGCAAATCGTAGACAACTACTCCGGGGGCTGGGGCCACATCAGCATTGATCAAATCACCTTCTCCGATCGGCAGATGGTGCATCGCTACTCCAA
Organism: uncultured Bifidobacterium sp.; assembly: GCA_964491875.1. Taxonomy (GTDB): domain Bacteria; phylum Verrucomicrobiota; class Verrucomicrobiia; order Limisphaerales; family JADJPG01; genus JADJPG01. The sequence goes on along the minus strand of CAZBIC010000088.1, from coordinate 7,838 downwards.
TGATCCGGTGACGCACGCGATGACCAGTGTGGCGGAGGCAACGTCGCGCGCGCAGGCAGATCCGACGAGGCCGATCTTTCATTTCATGGCGCCAGCCAACTGGATGAACGATCCGAACGGGCCGTTTTACTTCCGCGATTACTACCACATTCATTATCAGCACAACCCGTTCGGCGATGAATGGGGTCACATGCACTGGGGACATGCGCGCAGTCGCGACCTTGTTTTCTGGAAGCAGCTTCCGATCAGTTTGTGGCCCTCCAAGGAACGCGGCGAAGATCACGTTTTCTCCGGCTGCATGACCACGAACAGCAATGGGGAACCGATGGCGTTCTACACCAGCATCGGCTACGGCAAGTTGGCCACGGATTACGCGGAACAGTGGGCGGCGGTTGGCGATTCGGACGCGAACACGTTCAAGAAGCATCCGATGAATCCCATCTTGTCCGAGAAGATTCATGGCGACGTGAAGGTCTATGACTGGCGAGATCCATTCATCTTTCGCGAGGCGGGAAAAACTTTCATGGTGTGCGGTGGGAATCTGAACCGCGCCAAGGGTGGCCAGGCGGTGGTGCTGTTGTATGAGGCTTCCAATGGTGCGCTCACGAACTGGAGTTATCGCGGCGTCTTGTTCACGCATCCCGATCCCGCGGTGAAGAACATCGAGTGTCCGAACTTCTTCAGGCTGGGCGACCGTTGGGTGTTGATTCATTCGCCGCACGGCAAGGTGGAATATTTGACCGGCGCGTTTGATGCCGTCGCCGGGAAGTTCACCGCGACGGCGCGTGGCCTGATGGATTACGGGGATGATTACTACGCTCCGAACTGCATGGAGGATCCCCAGGGGCGGCGGGTCTTGTGGGGCTGGGTGCGTGGCTTCAAGTCGGGGCGCGGATGGAACGGATGTCTGACGCTGGCGCGCATCGTCTCGATGGACAACGATGGTCACCTTCTTCAGAAGCCGGCGCCGGAGTTGGCCAAGTTGCGCGGGCAGTCGTTCACGCTTCCGATCGTCGAGCTGAACAATGTGACGAACGCCATGGACAATGTCCGCGGTGACACGATGGAGATTCTCGCCGAGTTCGAGCCTGGCACGGCGAAGTCATTCGGCCTTCGCCTCCGTGTGTCGAATGACGGCTCGCAAGCGGTTACGGTGAGTTACGACGGTGAGACTCTCTCAGCGGCCGGTGTGCGCGCGAAGTTGACGCTTCCAGAGAACCAGAAGGTTTTGAAGCTGCACATCTTCATCGATCGATCCGTGATGGAGATCTACGCCAACGATCGCGCATGCCTGACGAAAGTAATCTATCCCGGCGAACGTGACTTGGGGCTGGGGCTGTTCGCTGACGGCGGGAAAGTGAAGTTAAAATCGTTCAATGCGTGGACGCTCAAAAGCAGCGCGATGGACTGACGCGGCTGTCTGGAAAGCGAGAGGGTTGCGGCCCGCAGCGGCGATTGTCCTAAGACCAACGGTCGCGGAAGCCTTCACACCACTCAATCCGTCCTGCTGAATTGAATCCCTGCGCTTACACGCAGACCGGGTGCGTTTTCTCAGGGTTGACGCCGAGGTCCTTGATCGCCTGTGCCACGAGCTTTTTGTCCACCGTGCCTTGCTTCGCGAGGGCGGTGAGGGTGGCGATGACAACCATCGGTGCGTCGATCTCGAAGAAGCGGCGGAGGTTCTCGCGTGTCTCGCTGCGACCGAAGCCGTCGGTGCCGAGAATCGTCAGACCGCCGGGCACCCACTGGTTGATCTGCTCGGGGACGATCTTCATGAAATCGCTCACGGCGATGAACGGTCCCTTTTCCTTCTCCAGCAGAGTTTCAACGTAGGCTTTCTTCGGCGTCTCGGTCGGGTGCAGCATGTTCCAGCGCTGCGCTGCGAGGGCGTCGGTGCGGAGTTGCTTGTAGTTGGTGGCGCTCCAGACATCGGCGCTGACGCCGTATTTCTCGGCGAGAATTTCCTGCGCTGCAAGTGCGCTGCGGATGATCGGGCCGCTCCCGAAAATCTGGGCCTTGATCTTTTTGCCTTCAGGGCCGGCCTTGTACTTGTAGAGGCCCTTGAGGATGCCTTGCTCGACGCCCTCGGGCATCGGCGGCATGATCATGTTCTCGTTGTAGAGCGTGATGTAATAGTAAACTTTTTCGTTTTCCGCATACATCCGGCGCAGGCCGTCCTGGATGATGACGGTCAGTTCGTAGGCGAACGCGGGGTCGTAGGTGACGACATTTGGAATCGTGCTGGCAAGGAGGAGACTGTGGCCGTCCTCATGTTGCAGTCCTTCGCCGTTGAGCGTCGTGCGTCCGGCGGTAGCGCCGAGCAGGAAACCCTTGGCCATGATGTCGCCCGCGAGCCACATCTGGTCGCCGGTGCGCTGGAAGCCGAACATCGAGTAGTAGATGTAGAATGGGATCATGTTTACGCCGTGCGTGGCGTAAGCGGTGCCCGCGGCGCAGAAGCTGGCCATGGAACCGGCTTCGTTGATGCCTTCTTCGAGAATCTGTCCGTCCTTCGCCTCGTGATAGTAGAGCGAAGACGCGCGATCGACGGGTTCGTAGAGCTGACCTTTCGGCTGGTAGATGCCGATCTCGCGGAACAAGCCGTCCATGCCGAAGGTGCGCGCTTCGTCAGGAATGATCGGCACGATGTTCCGGCCAATGTCCTTGTTGCGGAGCAGGGTGCTGATGAGGAGCACGAAGGCCTTCGTGGAGGACGCGACGGATTTTTCGTCGCCTTTCAGGAAGCGGGCGAGCTCCGTCAGCGCAGGCACCTTGAGCGGAAGCGCCTTCTCCGTGCGCTTGGGCAGGAACCCGCCGAGAGCCTGACGGCGTTCCATGAGATACTTGTGTTCCGGGCTGTCTTCCGGAGGACGATAGAACGGCGTCTCCGCAATGTCCTCGTCGCTCATCGGGATGTTGAAGCGCGCGCGGAACTCGCGAAGTTCCTTTTCGTTCAGCTTTTTCTGGCCGTGGGTGATGTTGCGGCCTTCGCCGGCTTCACCGAGGCCGTAGCCCTTGATGGTCTTCGCTAGGATGACCGTGGGCTGTCCCTTGTGATCCATGGCAGCCTTGTAGGCGGCGTAAACTTTCCGGGTATCGTGACCGCCGCGATACATTTTCCGCAGTTGCTCGTCGGTGAGGTGATTCACCATCGCAAGCAACTCGGGATGCTTTCCGAAGAAATGTTTGCGAATGTAGCTGCCGGGCTCGACGGAGTATTTTTGGTACTCGCCGTCGACGGTTTCCTCCATGCGTTTCAGGAGAAGTCCGTTGGTGTCTTTGGCGAGCAACTCATCCCAGTCGGATCCCCAAATGACCTTGATGACGTTCCAGCCCGCGCCGCGGAAGACGCCTTCGAGTTCCTGGATGATTTTGCTGTTGCCGCGCACCGGACCGTCAAGGCGCTGGAGATTGCAATTCACCACCCAGCAGAGGTTGTCGAGGTTCTCGCGCGCGGCGAGAGCGAGCTGTCCCAGCGTTTCTGGTTCATCGGATTCGCCGTCGCCCACATAGGCGTACACGCGCGGTTCGCGCTCCCAGTTCACGAGGCCGCGGGCCTTCAGGTAGCGATTAAACCGCGCCTGATAAATCGACATGATCGGACCCAACCCCATTGAGACAGTGGGGAACTGCCAGAAGTCGGGCATCAAGTACGGATGCGGATAGGACGAGAGCCCGCCGCCCTCGGTTAGTTCCTGACGGAACGCCTGAAGGTGATTCTCGTGCAGGCGACGTTCGAGATAAGCGCGGGCGTAGTTGCCGGGTGTACCGTGGCCTTGGAAATAAACGATGTCCGCCGGGCCGCCGTCGTCACCGCCGCGGAAGAAATGGTTGTACGCGACTTCGAGCAGCGTGGCGCTGGAAGCGTACGTCGAGATGTGACCGCCGAGGCCGTCGTGTTTGCGGTTTGCGTTCACGACCATCGCCATCGCGTTCCAACGTATGATGGACTTGATGCGCGTCTCCGTGCGCCAGTCGCCAGGGTAGGCGGGTTGCTCGGAGACGGGGATGGTGTTGAAGTAGGGCGTTGTCGTCGTGGCGGGCACCTTGATGCCGGCGTCACGGAGGCGTTTGGAAAGACTGTCGAGGAAGAAGGCGGCGTGCTGCGGGTTTTGGTCCTTGAGGATGGTCTCGACCACGAACTCGAGTGATTTGAACCATTTCCGGGTTTCCTCCGCGGTGACGGTGGTCTCGCGGCCCAAATCTTCAATGCCTTCAAACGCTGCCGTCGAAACGTCTGCTTCCTGCTTCTTCGATTTCACTTTGTCAGTCACGCCGCAAATGATAGATGAGCGCGGTTTCAAATAACAAGTGATATGGCGGATTTTGCGGAACCCTAATGCAACAAATGCTAAACATCAGATAACCGCATGAATCCCCTTGTGGAATGATTTGCTTCGACCTTTCCTTTCCCACTCCCGCCGAGAACCTTGCGTGTGACGAAGCGTTGCTCGATCTCGCGGAAGAGCAGGGCGGGTCGGCGGTGCTCCGCTTCTGGGAGTCCTCCGTGCCGTTCGTGGTTCTCGGCTACGCCAACAAGGTCGCTGAGGAGGTAAACATCGAGCAATGCCGTGAACTTGGTGTTCCAGTGCTGCGCCGGTGCAGTGGAGGCGGGACGGTGGTGCAAGGTCCGGGCTGCCTGAACTACTCCGTCGTCCTCCGCATCGACGACACGCCGGAGCTGCAAAGCATTACCGGCACAAACCACTTTGTCATGGGCCGCACCCGAGATGCACTGGGTCGCGCTCTCGGACGCGCGGTGTCGATCGAGGGCCACACCGATCTTGCGGTCGATGACCTGAAATTCTCCGGCAACGCCCAGCGCCGAAAACGCAGCTGGCTGGTGTTTCACGGGACGGTGCTCCTGGCGGAGTTCGAGCTCAGCCTCGTTCCTCGGGTCCTGAGGCAACCGCCACGCCAGCCAGATTATCGCCGCCAGCGTGGTCACGAGGACTTTGTCACCCGGCTCTCTTTGAATCGCGTGGCCGTGAAGGACGCCCTGCGCGCCGAATGGAAAGCTGTCGCGACTTCGGTAGAGGTTCCCTTGGACCGGATTCGCGATCTGGTAGCGAATCGCTATTCCCGTGACGACTGGAACCTTAGTCGTTGAACTTGCGTTTGGCACTCAAGCCACTTGCGAAAACTGCGGCGGCGCGTAGCCTCCGGGACATGGCACGCATTTCTAAATGGGCATCAGTACTGGCCGCGGCGGGCATTCTCGCCGGCTGCCAGCCATCCGAGAAAACCTCCACCGCCGTGGCTCCCATGAAACCAACGGAAACCGAAACGAAAGCCCCGACCAATTCACCCGCACGCGTCGTGAAGACTGAGGAAGAATGGCGGAAGACTCTGACGCCTGAACAATACCGTGTGCTGCGGCAAGCTGGAACCGAGCGCGCTTTCGGCGCGGCGTATGAGGAGTTCAAGAAGCAGGGCGTCGGCACCTACGTCTGCGGCGGTTGCGGTGCGGAACTGTTTTCGTCGAAGGAGAAGTTCGATTCGCACTGCGGCTGGCCATCGTTCTACGACCCGGCGAACGCGAAGAACGTCGTGACTCGCGACGATATTTCAGCCGGCATGGTGCGGACGGAAGTGTTGTGCGCGGTCTGCGACGGCCACCTCGGCCACGTCTTCAAAGGCGAAGGCTTCCCGACGCCGACGGACAAGCGCTACTGCATCAACGGCGTCTCGCTGAAGTTCATCCCCGCCGGGCAGACAAACGCGCCGGCGAAGTAGTCCTAGCGCTCCTAGGTTTGTAGCCGCCGACGTGAGGAGGCGGACCTTTCGTGGGGTCTGTTAGATTCCTCCTCGTTACTTCGGTGGCTGTCTGTTACGCCCCTGGCGTGTAGTTCAGCCACGGCCCGAGCCATCGCTCCGACTCGGCAACGGTGAGGTTCTTCCGCTTCGCGAGGTCTTCGATCTGGTCTTTACCCAGCTTGCCGACGGCGAAGTATTTCGATTCGGGATGCGCGAAGTAGAGGCCGCTCACGCTTGCGCCGGGATACATCGCGAAACTCTCGGTCAGCTTGATGCCGGTGTGTTGCTCGGCGTCGAGCAGGTCCCAGATGACCGCCTTTTCCGTATGGTCCGGGCACGCCGGATAACCGGGTGCCGGGCGGATGCCGCGATACTTTTCCTCGATGAAGTCGTCCGTCGTCAGCTTCTCGGCTTTGCCGAATCCCCATTCGTCGCGCACGCGTTTGTGCAGATACTCGGCGAAGGCTTCGGCCAGCCGGTCCGCCAGAGCCTCGGCCATGATGGCGTTGTAATCATCGTGCGCGACCTTGTAGCCCTCGACGATTTCCTTGAGCCCAATGCCCGCCGTGACCGCGAAAGCGCCTATGTAATCTTCCGCCTTCTGACTCCCGGCTCCTGACTCCTGCTTTGGCGCGACGAAGTCCGCGAGGCACCAGTTCGGCGTTCCGTCGCCTTTCTCTATTTGCTGGCGCAGGAAGTGGAGCGTCGTGCGCAGATGCTTGCGCGAGCCGTTGGTGTAGATCTCCACGTCATCCCCGATGGCGTTCGCGGGGAACAATCCATAGGCGGCGCGCAGGCCAAGAGATTTCTTGGCGACGAATTCCGCGAGCAGTTTCTGCGCGTCGGCGAAGAGCTTCGTGGCTTCCTCGCCGTGTTTCTCGTGCTGGAGAATCTTCGGATACACACCGCGCAATTCCCAAGTATGGAAGAACGGCGTCCAGTCGATGAACGGCACGACTTCCTCCAGCGTGACCGCGAACGCGCCGGCGTGACCGTGGGACGAACCGCAGTCGCACTTGCCGGGATTGAAGCTGCCGGACGAAAGCGTGCGCACGCCGGTGAACTCCGGCTTGGGCAGGTCGTCGTATTTGAGCTTGGGCGGGTTGGCGCGGGCGGCTTCGAGGGAAAGCAACTTCGCCTGCTGCCCGCTGTGTTGCTGACGCAGCTTCTCGTAGTCCTCGCGCAGTTGCTTCACGAACTCGGGCTTTTGATCCGCGCTCAACAGGCTGCTCGCCACGGGCACAGCGCGGGAGGCGTCGAGGACGTGGACGACAGGTTCGCTGTAGTGCTGGGCGACTTTCACGGCGGTGTGCGCGCGGCTGGTGGTCGCGCCGCCGATGAGCAGCGGCACTTTGAAGCCGGTGCGCTCCATCTCGCGGGCGACGTGGACCATCTCGTCGAGCGAGGGAGTGATGAGTCCGCTCAGGCCGATGATGTCGGCGTTCTCCTGCTTGGCGCGTTCGAGGATCTTCTCGCACGGGACCATCACGCCCATGTCGATCACCTCGTAGTTGTTACAGGCGAGCACGACGCCGACGATGTTCTTGCCGATGTCGTGGACGTCGCCCTTCACGGTCGCGAGCACGATCTTACCTTGGGCTTTCACGGCTTCACCACGCGCCGCCATCGCAGCCTTCTCGGCTTCCATGAACGGTGTGAGATAGGCCACGGCTTTCTTCATCACACGGGCAGACTTCACGACTTGCGGCAGGAACATTTTCCCGGCACCGAATAGGTCACCGACGATGCTCATGCCGGCCATCAACGGGCCTTCGATCACGGATAACGGCTTGCCGAGCTTGGCGCGGGCTTCTTCGGTATCGACGTCGATGTAGAGGTCGATGCCTTTGACTAGGGAATGCGCGAGGCGTTCCTCGACGGTGCCTTTGCGCCATTCTTCTTCGACCTTCTTGTCGCTCGCGGTGGTGCCGGCGCTGGCAGCCTTGAGCTTCTCGCCGAAGTTCACCAGCCGCTCGGTCGCGTCGGGGCGGCGATTGAGCAACGCGTCTTCGACGAGTTCCTTCAACTCGGGCTCGATCTCTTCATACACTTCGAGCATGCCGGCGTTGACGATGCCCATG
>CAZBIC010000087.1:0-15329 GCA_964491875.1 uncultured Bifidobacterium sp. | reverse complement strand
TGTTGGCGCTGCTGACGACGCTGCTGTTCTCGCTGGCGATCGGAATGTTCGCCTCCGCGGTGTTGCGCGATACGCGGGCGGCGATGCTGGCGAGCTTCGGAATCATCCTGGGCCTGACCGGCGTGCTTTATCTGATCAGTTTGATCGGTGCCGAGCTGATGCATCCGAACAACGCGGAGTGGCTGCTTTTGCCCAGCCCGTTGCTCAGTTTCACGCGGGCCTTTGACGGGTGGTATCAGTTCCGTTCCGGCGAATCGCAGTTCTGGGCGTCGGTGATTGTGATGCTCGGTCTCGCAGGCGGGCTACTTGTCTTTTCGAGCCTGTGGCTGCCGCATTCGTGGCGTGCGGAGTCGAAATTGAAATCGACGGGCGCGGCGCCATCCCCGAGGCGAGCCGGACGACGTTCCTCTGAGCCGATGATGCCCAACCCATTCGCCTGGCTGGTGGGGCGGGACCGCTTTCCCGGCGCGGTCTTGGCGTGGGTCTTCGGAACGCTGGGAATTGCCTGGCTGGTGTGCACATTCGGATCGCTGGCGGTTAGCGGTCCGGATTTTCGAAAGCTGTATTCGATTTCGTTCCTGAGCGCGTTTGGTTTTCACGTCATCGTGAAGGGGCTGATGGCGGTTCAAGCAACGCGACGCTTGTGCGACGAACGTCGGAGCGGCGCGCTGGAGTTGCTGCTCGCGACGCCGTTGCAGCCGGTTCAGATTCTGACAGGTCAACGGAGCGTGTTCCGCCGGCAGTTCAAACCGTTCGTGTGGGCGTTGACGTTGATGAACGTCAGCTTGCTCGTGGTGATGGGCGTCAACTACCCCAGGGATTTTGATGGCGACGATGTGTTGAAGTTCACGGCAATCTTTTCTGGCGGTTCGCTCCTGATGTGGGTCGATTTTTATGCCATCGATTGGGTCGGAATGTGGGCGGCCCTGCGAGGGGCGCGACCTCATCGTGCGGTGTTGATCGTCATTTCGAAGGTGCTCCTCCTGCCGTGGGTCGCGATTTTTGTGTTCATCGCTTCCATCTTCAATCGTGCTCTCTCCGACGGTGCGTTCTGGCTTTGCTGGTCGCTCTGGATGCTTTTGTGTATCACCACGTCGTGCATGGCTGCTGCGAAGAGCAAACGACAACTGACGAGGGCATTCCGCGAAATGGCCGCCGGTGACGTGCCATCCAAACGGGCCGGCGCGTCGCGACCGTGGTCACCCGGATGGGAAGGTGGCGCGACGCCGAAGCCCGGCGCCCGCGTTGCCGGAATTGACCGTCTTCCCACTCCATGACGTTTCTCCCCATCGTTGCGCGTGAATTGATCGAAGCCTCCCGGCGGCGGGGCACGTATTGGATTCGTCTCGCCGTCGCGGCGGTCGGCGTCGTGCTGGGAGGCTGGGTGATGCTGGTGATGCGACGCGAGCCGCCGTGGGAACTCGGCCAGGCGCTGCTCATCGCCATCTCGGCGGCGGTTTATCTCTACTGCCTGTTCGTCGGTGTGTTTCGCACGGCCGATTGCCTGAGCGAAGAGAAGCGCGAGGGAACGCTCGGCTTGTTGTTTCTCACGGACCTCAAAGGGTACGACATTGTTCTCGGCAAGCTCGTCGCGTCCTCGGTGAATTCCTTCTACGGCGTCTTCGCAATCTTTCCGGTGATGGCGATTCCGCTGCTCGTCGGCGGCGTGACGCTGTCTGAATTCTGGCGCATCGTCATCGTCGCGTTGAACACGCTGTTCTTCTCGCTCTCCGTGGGAATGTTTTGCTCCGCCATCAGCCGCGACGAACGCCGTTCCATGGCGGTCGCCTTGGTTATTGTGCTGGTCTTTGCGGCGGGCTTTCCGCTGGCCTCGCTCATCTGCCACGAATGGCGGTCGGTTCTAGTGCCGCGGCCGATCGCTGAACTCCTGCTCATTCCCAGCCCCGGCTATGCGGCCGTGATGGCCTTTGAGACTCCGTTCACCAGATCCACGTTCAACTATTTCCACGCCTCGGTGATCTTCACCCACGTGCTGAGCTGGGCGCTTCTGATTGCAGCGTCGCTCATCGTGCCGCGCACGTGGCAGGATCGCGCGCTGACGACGGCGCAGTTGAGGCGTCGCGAGAAGCTGGAGCAACTGCGACTTGGCACCGCGGAGAAGCGCCGCTCCATCCGCCAGCGGTTGCTCGATATCAATCCTGTTCTCTGGCTGCTGGCACGCAGCCGGACCAAGTCGGTCGCGGTGTGGCTGTTCCTCGCGCTGGTCGGCTTGATCTGGGCGGCGGGGCTGTTGATTTCTGCGCGGGACTGGCAGGACGACGGGGCCTACATCACCACCGTGTTTATCGTGCATCTGATTTTGAAGTTCTGGATCGGCACGGAAGCGTGCCGCCGGTTTTCAAACGATCGCCAAAGCGGCGCGCTGGAGCTGCTGCTCTCCACGCCCATCGAGGTGAAGACAATTGTGCGCGGACAGGTCCTCGCGCTCGAACGCCAGTTCGCCGGGCCGGTCTTCGCCGTGTTGCTCATGGACTTTGTCTTCCTGATGTCCAACCGGCGCAGCTCGGAGGCGACGGTGTTGTGGATTGTCGGAATGACGGTGTTCGTGACGGATATCTTTGCCTTGTCGTGGGTGGGCATGTGGCGCGGGTTGAACAGTCGCCGGCCGAATCGCGCCGCTGTGGTGGCGATGCTGCAAGTGCTGCTCCTGCCGTGGATTATTTATTTCATCGTGATGACCGTGGGCGCGTTCACGGATGCGTTTGGTTTCCGGATGGGACGCTGGGAAGCCGAGGCATTCTTCATTCTCTGGGGCGCGATCAGCGTCGCCGTCAGCGCCTACTTCGCCGTCCCGGCGCGACGCCGGTTGCTGGCGGAGTTCCGAACCGTGGCCACTTCGCGATTCGACACCGGGCCGGGCCGCGGAGGATGAAACGTGAGCGGGACCACGCGACGTTGTCTGTGGTGGAGACGCTGAAATGACTTTCCTGCCCATCGTTGAACGCGAGCTGCGTGTTGCCTCGCGACGGAGCGGCACCTATTGGTTGCGCGCTCAGGTTGCGCTGTCGGCGTTGATTCCGGTCCTGGTCGTCTTGATCGGGCCGGGGCCATTCATGGCGCCATCGCAGCAGGGCGCGGAGATGTTTCAGATTCTGGCGTATCTCGCCTTCTTCTTCACCATTGTCTCGGCCGTGCGACTGACGGCGGACTGCATCAGCTCGGAGAAACGCGAGGGAACGCTCGGGCTGCTTTTTCTGACAGACCTCAAACCCCGTGACGTCGTCATCGGCAAACTCTCCGCGACCTCGCTGAACGCCTTCTACGGGCTGGTCGCGCTCGTGCCGGTGCTGGCGATTCCGCTGATGCTGGGTGGCGTGACCTTCGGTGATCTGGCGAGGCTGACGTTGGTGTTGCTGAATACTTTGTTCTTCGCGCTGGCGGTCTCGATGTTTGTCTCGGTGTTGAGCTGGCAGGAACGGCAGGCGATGGGGCTGACCACGATTCTACTGATCGGCTTTTGCATTGGCTTGCCGATGGTCGGCGGGATCGCTGCTTCGGTGAATGGCTTCGGCCAGCTTGCTCCGTGGTTTGTCCAGGCGAGTCCGGGCTATGCGTGCGCGCAGATTCGAAGCAGTTCCTATATCGGCGCCGCGGGCGCGTTCTGGTTCTCCTCGGCAGTGACGCATGGGTTGGGCTGGTTGTTCTTCAGTCTCGCCTGCTGGCGACTGCCGGCCGCGTGGCAGGACGGACCTTCGGAAGGGTGGTTGAAGCGTTGGCGGAACTGGTGCCGGGATCTCGTGATGGGCAGCGTGACGGCGCGCGTGGTGTTCCGCCGGGCTGCGCTGAACGTGAACCCGATCTTCTGGCTCGCGAGCCGGGAGCGGCGGATGGTCTGGTATCCGTGGATTTTGCTGGGTTCAGTGGCGGCGATCGCGATTTTTGGGTGTCGGCTTGCCGAGGTGCGGGGAGTTGATCTTTGGCCGCTCCTGTTCTCCACGTTTTTTCTGAACTGGTTCCTAAAACACTGGATGATCAATTTCGCCAGCCAGGCCTTTGCCGTGGATCGGGACAAGGGAGCGCTGGAGTTGCTGCTGTCCACGCCATTGACGCTGGGTGACGTTGTCGGAGGTCATCGTCTGGCGTTGAGCCGGCAGTTTCTGGCCCCCGTGGTGGTGATGGTTTTGATCGAGCTCGTGCTTTTCGTGATGGCAGTCAGCGTGCCGGAAGGCGGAAGAGAACACCACGTGCTGACCCTGGCGATGCTCGCCAGCTTGGTGGTGTTCCTGGCGGATTCGTATGCGGCGGGTTGGGTGGGTTGGTGGTGCAGCGCGGTGTCCAAGAGCGCTTCCAGCGCCGTCACCTCCGTTTATCTCCGCTTGATGATCGGACCGTGGGTCGCGGTGGGGTTCGTTGTGATCCTGATCTACTTGTTTGAAGACACGATGGAGGGCGAGATTGTGACTCTCTTGTCGATCCTTGCATGGGCCGGAGTAAGTCTGCTGTTGGACTACTATTTCGTAAAAAGCTCGCGCGCGAATCTTCTGTCCAGCCTGCGCTTGACCGCCGTCGAACGCTATGGCGGTGCAGATGCCGGGACGCTCGGTTGGCGCCAGTTGGGTCGCGCCCTGGGACGCTGGTGGGCGGGCAAGAAGCGAGGTTCGCCCTCGTCTGGCGCAGTTTGAACTTCTCGCCGTGAACCGCGCCACGCACCATCCCGCCATGCGTTGGGCGATTGCACACAAGACCGGGATCGTAACCGGGCGGGGAAGGGTGGACGACCCGCAATGACCTTTCTTCCCATCGTTGAACGCGAGCTGCGGGTCCGGGCGCGCATGAAAAGCACGTATCGCTTCCGGCTGTGGGCGGCCATCGGCGCAATTGTGCTGGCGGGAACTGTCCTCGGCGGCGGGAGCGTGAAGAACGCCGGTCAAAACGGAGCTTTCGTTTTCAGTCTGCTCGCGTGGTTGTCGTTTGTGTACTGCCTCATCGACGGCGCGCGGAACACCGCGGATTGCCTGAGCGAAGAGAAACGTTCGGGAACGCTCGGGCTGTTGTTTCTCACCGACCTTCGCCCCTACGACGTGGTTCTGGGCAAGCTGATGGCCACGTCCGTGAACAGCTTCTACGGACTGCTCGCCATTTTCCCGCCGCTGGCCATTCCGCTGGTGGTCGGTGGTGTGACGCTCGGGGAATTCTGGCGCGCAGTGCTGGTGCTCATGAGCACGTTGTTCTTCAGCGTCTCGGTCGGGCTGGCAGTTTCGTCCTCGTGTCGCGATGAACGCCGTGCGTGGATGAGTACCGTGGGCATTCTGGCGTTCCTGACAGTGATTCCGCCGCTGTTCCTCCTGAGTCCCGCCTCGGCAAGTTCGCCGGTCGTTTGGTTCAGTCCCACCACCGCGTTCATCGAAGGATTCGACTCGCGTTACTCGGCGGCTCCCGAGCAGTACTGGACCTCATTGGGAATCGTTCTCTCGATGAGCTGGGCGGCGTTGTTTGCGGCGATGATCATTCTACCGCGGTCCTGGCAGGATCGTCCGTCCTCCTCCGTGCCGAGGTGGTGGGTGCGACTGACCTCCCGCATCGCGCCGCGTTCGGAGCCGGCTGACTTCGCCGGACGGGCGGTTTATCTGGAGAGCAATCCGATTGTCTGGCTCGCGGCGCGTGGCGGCACGAGGCAAACGTTGTTGCTCACGGTCGTGGGTGCGGTGGCGTTGGTTTCGGTCACGGCATGGCTGCTAACCTCCGGTGCGACCTCGGTCGCGGCGACGCTTTTCGGCGTGATGTTTCTCGTCCACCTGACCGTGTCCGTTTCCGTTGCGTCGGAGGCGTGTCATCTGTTCTCCGGCGCCCGCGAGTCCGGCGCGATGGAGTTGCTGCTGTGCACACCGATGACGGCGAAGGAAGTCGTGGAAGGTCACGTGCTGGGCTTGCGCAAGATGTTCTACAAACCAGTCGCTGCGCTGGTGACGATCGAGGCCGTGCTGGTGGCCGGGCAGGTGTACGTGCTGGGCGGTTCGGGCTATTCGCTGGCGGGTTGCATCCTGATCTTGATGCTCGCCGGGCTGTGCATTCTCGGAGTGGTGATGGATCTCGCCGCGGTGGCGCGCTACGGACTGTGGCAGGGTTTGGTGAATCGCAAGCCCGCCAAGGCGGTCACGCGCACAGTGCTGTGGGTGTTGCTGGTTCCGTTGATTCCCGTGTTGTGTTCGGCGGGCTTTCTCCTCCCGCTGATCTGGCCGCTGAAGAATCTTATGTTCATCAACTACGCGCGCGAGCAGTTGCGACGACAGTTTCGATCGTCGATCACGGAGCGAGCCGGGTGGTCGGAAGAATCGGAGTTCATCGTGGAGCCGACGAACAAAGCCCGTCCGAATGCCTTGCCGCCCGTGCTGCGCCGGTAAGGGGGAACGACTTTTCGCCGACGGTTACGCGCGGAATCGCGGGCTGTCGGCGCTGCGACTGGCGGCGGGTTTCTCGCCTTCCTTGCGGACGATGTCGACGAGCACTTGCTGCAGCACGAGCGCTTCATCGAGGCTGCTGGAAACAAGCTTCTGATTGCATTCGAGAAGCAAGCCCATCGCGCGAACGAGTTCGGCGCTGGAATAGTTGACGCACTGGAGAAGCGCCTTGTGCGCGACGAACGGATGCAGCGCGCGCGGATTGAACTTTTTGTCCGTGGGCAGTTTGTCCGTCGGGAGATTCTCGAACTGCGTCTTGAAGCGGAAATACTCGCGCTCGGCCTTGAGCCAGCCTTCGCGCATGACTTCCTTCATCAGCACCATCGCGCGGACTTTGCTGATGATGCCGTAGAGCAGGCCGATCTCAGATTTGTCCTTGTCGAACTTCATCTCCCACAATTCCTCGTCGAGCGTGCGGAGGACGCGCGGGAGGTCGCGGTCGCCGAGCGCCTCGGCGAGAGCGAAGGCGCGCGCCTGTTTGTTGCGGGAGACAATCGCGTTGATGTCCGCCTCGGTGATGGCCGGGCGTTCGCCGACGTAGAGACAGAGCTTTTCGATTTCGTTCGCGAGCTGCTGACGATGCGGGCCGACGGCCTGGACGAGTTCCGCGAGCGCTTCTTCGCTGATGTCCTTTTTGCGGGCGCGCAATTCCTTGCGCGTCGCCATCTCGGCCTGGCCGGCCCAGTCCTTGTCGTCGAGCGACCATGCGAGGAAACTCTCGATGGTGCCGAGCTTCTCGATGGTTTTGTAAAAGACGCGGCGTTTGTCGACTTCACTGGCGCTGATGAGGAGGCGGACATTCTGCCACTTGAACTCTTTCAGCTCCTGCGCGATCTCGCCCACGGTTTCGGTCACGGCGGAGGCTTGCGACGTGCGATCCATCCCCAGGAAATTGCAGCTCTGCAGCCAGACGACTTTGCCGCCGCCGAAGAAGGGGAGCGTTTGCAATCCTTCGCGGAGTTTGCCGAGCGCTTTCAGTGCGTCACCGGAATTGGAGACCTGCGCGTCGATGACTTCGTGGTCCATGCCGCCAAGTTCCTGCGACCATTGCTGAAAGAGCTGACGGGCGCGCTGCTTGACGGCGTAGTCGTCATCGCCGTAGACGAGGAAGACCGGTGCGGAGGGATCGGCGGACCGGGCCATGGGAATTATTCGGTTTCGCTGCCGCCGTTCTCGTTAATCTCCTCAAGCCACTTGGACATGTCCTCGACTTGATTAAACAGGGAGGTGGAGACGAAGAGCGGCCGCTTCTGAGCGGTGACGAGCGCGAGGCAGTCACTCGGACGGGCATCGATCTCCACAATCTTCCGGCCCAGCTCATTTTCCTGCTGGAGAATGAGACGCGCGTAGTAGGTGGAGTTCTTGATGTCAGTGATGATGGCGCGTTCGACCGTGACGTTGAAGCCCTTGAAGATACTGGCGATGAGGTCGTGCGTGAGCGGGCGTTCCTTGGGCGTGTCCCGCAGGAACATTCCGATCACCGCACCCATGTTGTGCTCGACCTGGATGACGAAGACTTTTTCGTCATTGCCGACGAAGATGGCGCATCCGCTGTTCGCCGGCAGAATGCCGCGAATCTCGACCGGAATTACGTCTTTCTTCATGCGCCCACTGTAGGTGTGGAGAGTCAAAAGACAAGCCCCCTGTGGAAACGCCACGCGTTTGTTCACGTGGATGATTCAGTCGTCGTCCCCGCGTTCACTCGTTCCGCCAGATTTTCCAAATCAGTCGCAGGCCGAGGAAGGCGCTGACCACGCAGCCGAGAACGCCGATGACCGAATACTCGCCGAGCCGGGGCGGGACGTTGTTGCTCCACAGCAATGCTGAGCCGAGGAACAGCGCGCTCACGATCATGCCCATGACCAGACGGTTGACGGCAGGCTCGAGCCGGCGGTGCTGCAGGTGAATGTCGAATTGTCCGCTCTGAACCTGCTGCAGCACTTCACTCACGACGCGCGGAAGATTTTCACCGAGATGCCGCCATTCGGTGAAGACGCGCTGAAACTTCTGCAGCTGGCGCCGGGGCGAAAGTCTGCGGCGGAGAATCTGGCGGTGATACGGCTCGATCAGTTGCAGGAGATTGACCGACGGGCTGAGCAGCCGGGCGGTGCCTTCGAGCATGACGAAGACTTTGATGAGTTTGGAAACGGCGCTGGGCAGGACGAGATTGCCGCGAGAAACTGTCCGCCCAATTTCGTTCAGCGCTCCGCCGAGTTGAAAACGATCGATGGGTTGATTGCCGTAGAACGCAACGAAGTCCGCGATGTCGTTGGTGAACGCCGCCTCGTCGAAGCCGGGCGGCGCTTCGCACAGGCGCATCAGCAGTCGCGCGAGATGGGTCGCGTCGCCGCCGGCGATCCCGACGAGCAAATCCTCGACAGTTTCGCGCGTCGTTTCGTCGATGCGATCCACCATGCCGCAGTCGATGATTCCGAGCGTGCCATCCGCGAGGACCAGAAGGTTGCCGGGATGCGGATCGGCGTGGAAGAAGCCGTCGCGAAAGATCATCTCCATCCAGATGATCGCGCCGCGACGGGCGAGTTCTTCGCGATCGACTTTCTGGGCGTCGAGCTTCGTCGCATCATTGAAGTTGATGCCATCAAGCAGCTCCATGGTCAGCACGCGACTGGTGGAGAGGTCGGGAAAAACTTCCGGGAAACGAACGGTTTTGTTCTGCGCGAAATTGACGGCGAACTGCTGGAGGTTCCGTTCCTCGCGGCTGAAATCGAGTTCCCGCAAAAGCGATCGACGGAATTCCTTCACGACGTTTACTGGCCGGTAACGTTTGAGTTCGGCGGACTTTTCAGCCAGCGAAGCGAGCGCTTCAAGAATCTCCAGATCGCTGCGGATGCGCGCCTCAATGCCGGGGTGCTGGACTTTGACGATGACCCGGCGTCCGTCCGTCAGCCGCGCGAGGTGCGCCTGGCCAATCGAAGCAGATGCGACAGGCGTGGACTCGAACTCGCCGAACACATCGTGGACCGGATGGCCGAGTTCGGCTGCCACGGTTGCGAGCACCGTTTCCGCAGGATCGGCCGGAACGTGTTCCTGAAGCTTGGACAACTCCGCCGCGACGTCTTCGCCAACGAGGTCGGGCCGAGTGCTGAGCATCTGGCCGAGTTTTATGTAGGTGGTGCCCAGTTCGGTGAGCGCGAGGCGGATTCGCGTGCCGCGCGATTGATCGGTGAGCGGTTCACCGCCGTGCGTGGTGAAGAATTTTTTGGGGCCATCGAAATCGGTGTGGCTCAGCCATTCCACGAGGCCATAGCGCGCCAGCACGCTCACCACCTCGCCGAACCGGCGGGCGTTGCGCGGCAACATGGGCAGGTGATGGAGCTTCATTCCGAGGTCGGGCCGTTCACTCCGAGCGCTTCCGTAGATGTTCGCCGGCCTGATCGAGTCGCTTGCCGAGCTCGCTGAACAGGACTCCGGCCGCATGACGGGTGGCGGCGGCGCCGGCTTGCAGCGCCTCTTTGCCGAGGGCCGCCGGGTCTTCACAAGCAGCCTTGATGGCGGCCTCAATCGCGGGCCGCGCGCTGCTCAACGTGTGCCCGGCGTGGTCGGCAAGGGACCGACCCTGCTGGGAAATCTGTGCTCCGACCCGGCTCGTGGCGTCCTGGACGGATTGCTTGAAGTTTTCTCCCGCGCCGCGGAAATCCTCCGCCACCTTCTTCAGATCCTCGCGGGCAAACTGCGCGCCGCGTCCGCGGGATTCCTCGAGCGTCAGGCGCACGGCGTTCGCGGAAATGGCGAGTCCATCCGCGAGTCCGGCCACGACTTCCCGCAGGACGCTTTCTCCCTCACCGGGAACGGCCTGCTGCGCGCCGCTCACCGCGCCGTCGAGGACAGAGCGCGACAAGCCAACGAAGCCGTCTTTCGTCTGGTGAAGTTTGGCGGCGGCGGTGGAGGAAAGTTTCGCGATCTCCTCGCGGACATTGCGGCCGTTTTTCACAATCGTCTCCGCTTGTTGTTTGAGCCAGTCAGGGAATTGGTCGGCATTCATGAGTTCTCCTTGCTCAGGGTTGCGTTCATGCTGAAGAGAATTGAGGCCCGTTTCGCGGAAGGTCAAGCGCGCAGCAGGAAAGTTCCCGGCTCGTATCGCCTGGTGGCGTCTGCCGGCTTGCGCCGAAGGCTCGTTCATCCCATACTGGGTTTGTTGATGGCCGGCGTGGGCGCCGGTGGATTGAGGGTTCACGCCAAAAGTTGGATGAGTGCTGAGATGAATCGTACCGCAAAAATCCTGATCGTTGATGACAATCCCATGGTGTTGTTTGCCATGGCGCATCTGCTGCGATCCGAAGGCTACACGGTGTTCGAGGCGAAGGACGGCGCGGAATGCCTCGCGAAGGCGCGGGTGGAGCAGCCGGATCTGGTGTTGCTCGACGTGATGCTGCCGGACATCAACGGCGTCGAATTGTGTCGGAAGATCAAGGCCTCCCCGGAAACCAACCAACTGTTCGTCGTGCTGCTGTCGTCGATCGAAACGTCGCCGGACAGTCAGGTCACGGGGCTCGAAGCAGGCGCTGATGGTTATATCACGAGGCCCATTGAGAATCGGGAACTGGTCGCGCGCGTGCAGGCGTTGCTGCGCATTCGTCTCGCGGAATCCGCGCTGCGCATCGCGCATGACCAACTGGAAAAACGCGTGGCCGAACGCACCGAGGAATTATCCCGTGCGAACGACGCGTTGAAGGCGCTTTCGCTGCGGTTGGTGGATGTGCAGGAGGCGGAGCGCCGTTTTCTGGCCCGCGAGCTGCACGATGAAATTGGACAGACGGTGACGTGTCTGAAGTTGGTGCTTGAAACGTCGTTGAAGCCGGAGACGCCGGCGCAGCAGCAAAGTTTTGACGAGGCGCTGGGACTTATCAATGATCTCATCGAACGCGTGCGACAGCTCTCCATCAATCTTCGTCCGCAGATGCTCGATGACCTTGGCCTGATTACAGCGCTCGACTGGCATTTGAAGCGTTACCAGAAGCAGACGGGCATCGCCGTTCAGTTTCGGTACACGCCCATGCCGGAGCGGTTGGAGTCCGCGCTGGAGACGGCGATTTTCCGCATCGTGCAGGAGGCGCTGACGAATGTGGCGCGGCACGCGCGGGTCAAGGAAGTACGGGTGCGCTTGTGGGCGAACGCGGGACGCGCCGGAGTTCAGATCGAGGAAGCGGGTGCGGGGTTCGATGTGGCTTCGGTTTTGGCCGGCCGGGCTTCGTCTGGAGTGGCCGGCATGAAGGAGCGCACGGAATTGCTGGGCGGCGAGTTCACGCTGGAATCGAGCCCGGGGCAGGGGACGTGCCTGACCGTGGAGTTCCCCATCAGCGAAGGTCAGCCGGAGACGGTGGAATTGGGAAGCGAGATATGATTACGATCGCGTTGGCAGAAGATCATCACGTCGTGCGGCAGGGTTTCAAGCTGGTGCTCGCCGCGGAATCGGATTTCAAGCTGGTGGGCGAAGCGGCAGATGGATTGGAGGCGGTGAAGCTCGTGGAGGAGAAGAAGCCTGGCATCATTCTGCTCGACCTGATGATTCCGCGTTTGCATGGACTGGAAGTCGTGCGCCAGTTGCGGCGGGATCATCCGGCGACGAAGGTGATCATTCTCTCGATGCACGCGGATGAACCATACGTGATGGAGGCCTTGCGCAACGGTGCCTCGGGTTACGTCTTGAAGGACTGCACGGCGGCGGATCTCGTGCAGGCGGTGCGAACGGTGGCGGCTGGCCGGCGTTATCTGAGTCCGGCCCTGGCGGAACGGGCGTTGACGGGTTACGTCGAGCATCCGGGCGCGTCGGACCTCGACGTTTACGACACGCTGACGAATCGCGAGCGGTTGGTGTTTCAACTTGCCGCCGAGGGGAAAACGAGCGCGGAGATCGCCTCGGCGCTGTTCATCAGTCCGCGCACCGCAGAAACGCATCGCGCCAACTTGATGCGTAAACTCAGCCTGCGGTCACAGACCGACCTGGTGCGTTTCGCGATCCGGCGCGGCATCATCGCGGCGTGAACCACCGTTGCGGTCGGCCAGATTTTTCTCCTGATTCCTGATATGGAAAAACCGCCGCGTCTCGACCTCGCCGAGCAGTGTGAAAGGCTTCAGGGAGAAGTCCAATTGCTGGCCGCTCAAGTCACCGGTCTCCGGAGAAGGCAATGGACGATGTTCAGCGTCGCCGTTGTGCTGATGCTGCTTCTGGCGGGATTGAGTGTGGCTCTTCGTCAGACTTTCCCTTCACGCACCGGAGACTTTGGAAGGGTGGAATCCGGCGCCGTCTCAGTTGAGCTGGTTCAGCAAACCGTGGCCACGGGCACAGTTCAGTTTTCGACACCATTCCGGCGCCGCCCGCTGGTATTTGTCTGCGAGGCTGGGCATGCCGGGGCGTTTCTCGTCTGCAAGACGGACGCGATCTCCGAAACCGGTTTCACATGGGCTGTTGGCGCTGGACCGGTCCGTCGCGACTACCAGTCCGAGCTGGTGTGGTTCGCGATTGAGCCCAAGTAATTGCAATCGTGCTGGCGGATTGGACGGGATTACCGGAATTGGCTGCCGGGAATACCATCGGGTACGGATGGCGGCGGGAGGAGGGGGGACTTAGCTTGCGGCACCGTGAATCTGATTCCGCCGTCAACGGGAGTCGCAGGCTCGGCCCCTGAGCTCGGACGGATCGCGGTGCCAGCTTGAACGTCGGATGCAATCAAACTTGTGAACACGTTTCGCCTCTTCCCCAAGTATCACTTTCCCGTGGTGGTGCCCGTATCCCGGCCTTGCCGTGCCACGGTGGATGGTTCTTCGCGACTGGGTGTGGAGTCCGGCACCGAAGGCCGGGCTGGGATCAGGTCGGTTCTCCGGGAACCGCTCGAATCACAGGCCGCGTTGAGCCGGACGGACGCCGTGGAGCGAACGAGCATCGTGCTGGCGGATGATCATGCGGTCGTTCGCCAGACGGTCAAACGACTTTTGTACCAGCAGGCGGATCTATTCCTCGCGGGCGAATCTGCCAACGGCCTGGAAACGCTCAGCCTCGTCAAGCGGCTGCAGCCCGACCTGCTGGTGACGGATTTGATGATGCCGGGGCTGAACGGGCTGGAGGTGATCCGCCGGGTGCGCCTTAGCTTCCCGGCCACGCGAATCATCGTTCTGTCGGTCAACGGAGATGAACCCTACGTGGCGGCGGCGTTTCGTTGTGGGGCGAATGCGTTTGTCTTCAAGCCGTCCTGCGGCCTTTACCTCGTTCCCGCGGTGAGGGCGGCGATGGCGGGACAGCGGTTTGTGAGTCCGCCGTTGGTGGCTCCGGCCAACTGACCGTCCGGGGCGCTCTCCCTTTTCCTGCCGGGAATTCGGTTGTCACGTTGCGGTGACTGAAGGCAGTCTTTCGCTCATCAAATCAACGCAACGTTTGGAATGCCGATCTTCGAAGGCCAACCAACCCTCGAATGACCAACGCCGAATCTGAAGCGAGCAGACAAGGAGTATCCCCCAGCCTGCCAGGGCTTGGATCTGCCAAGACCTTGGAACGTCCCGGAGTCGCGTGGGTCGTCCTCGGCCTCTGTTTGCTGGTGACCTACGTCAGCTGGCAGTTTTCCCTTTCCCAATTGCAGCGGCGGAATCGCGATCGGTTTCAAAGTCACATCGAGCAAGTCACGGACGGGATCAAGAACCGGATACAGGCGTACGAACAAGTCCTGAAAGGTGCCGAGGGCTTGTTCGCTGCGAGCGAGCGCGTCAAACGCCAGGAATGGTATGAGTATGTCGCCAGCCTCGATATCAACCAACGATTCCCAGGAATTCGCGCGCTGGGATTTATCGCACAAGTTCCTCATGCGGATCTCCCGACGTTCATCCGCACCAACCGGCAGGATGGTCTGCCGGAGTTCGAAGTGCATGCTGGGGACCTGCCCGTTTCCGTGGCGTATTCGAATCGCACTCATTACCTGATCCAGTTCATCGAGCCGATGACTGGCAATCTCCGTGCGCTGGGATACGACATCGCAACGGATCCAGCGCGCCGGCAGGCCGCAGAGTACGCCCGTGATTCTGGCGACGCCGCGCTCACAGGTAAGATTCGCCTGGTGCAGAGCGAGGATGATCTACCGGGAGTCTTGCTGCTCCTGCCTGTGTATCGAAGCGGGATGCCAGTCACGAATGTCGTCCAACGGCGCGAAGCGCTCGACGGCTGGGTTTATGGCGCGTTCGTGCTGCGGGATTTCATGGCGGGATTGTTCAAGTCGGGCGATTCCGCCATCGACTTTGAGATCTTCGATGGCGCCAAGGCCTCGCCGGACACGTTGCTTTACGACGCCGACGGCGAGTTGCACGCCTTCGAACGGGAGGCGGGAAGTTTTCAAGGCTTTGCGCCGCCGATGAAAGTGGCCGGCCGGGAATGGACGATGCACTTCAGCACGCAGCGCGCCTTCGATGCGGCGACCAGTTACGCCGAGACCAATCTTCTGCTCGTCGGCGGTATCGCCATCAGTTTTCTGCTGTTCGGCATCACCCGTTCCCTCGCCACCACCCGGCTCCGCGCCATTGCGATTGCGCAGCAGATGACGGAGAAGTTCCGCATCCAGGAGCGCGCGGTGATTTCCTCCAGCAACGGCATCTTCATCACCGACGCCGCGGAGATGCGAAATCCCATTCTTTACACCAACCCCGCGATGGACCGGATGACGGGCTACAGCGCGGACGAGATGTACGGCCAGACGATTGCGTCGTTGCTGCGGAGTGAATCCGGACAGCAGGAGCTGGAGCATCTCGAACAAGCGATGGCGGCGGGTCAAGAATGCCGGGCCATCCTGCACTGCGCGCGCAAGAACGGATCGCGCTTCTGGACCGAGCTCACCGTGTCACCCGTGCGCGATGACGCCGGGAGTGTGAACCATTTTGTCGGCATCGCCACGGACATCACAGACCGCAAGA
>CAZBIC010000086.1:0-15396 GCA_964491875.1 uncultured Bifidobacterium sp. | reverse complement strand
AATGTGATTGCCGGCGGGTCCGTGGCAGTTCTCGCATTGAACATTCGCAAAGTGCGGCGTGATGGTGTTGTTGATGAAGCCGCTGGGCACGCCGGCACCGACGCTGTGACAGGCGATGCACTGGGGATTGTTTTGCTGTCCGGCGTTGATCAAGGTCTGGAACGCCCGCGCGTGGGGAGTCTGCGACCAGCTTGCGTGGGTCGAGTCGTGGCATTCGGCGCAAGTCGCGTCTCCTTGATACGCCGGCAAACCACCTTTGATGCGGTGAAACGCTGCGGCGCCGCCCTTGGGAACGGTAGCGACGTTTCCGTCTGTGGCCGCGCCGACATTGGTCCACGCGGAGGCATCGAGCGCACCTTTGCGTTCCAATTGATAGGGTCCCTGGAAGCCGAACCATTCAATGCGCATGCCGCCCTGAGTCTCCGTGATGGAGGTGATGAAAGGGTGCGGATCGATGCCGCCGGGCGTTGGTTTGACGAGGATGAACCCCGGGCTCTGGCCTTCGACTCCGGAGACGGCAGTCAGCCAGATCACGCAGAGAGTGGCCGCGATTAGGTTTCGTCGATTGGTTTCGGATGATGAGTATGGGTATGGGTTGGTTTTCATGGAGGCCTCCACAAGGAGTCGATTAAAGAAAGAGAAGCACCGTCGGGGTTGTATCCTTTGGAGATACAGGCGCAGCAGGCAAGCTGACTGGCAAAAGCTGAATATTCAGACTGCACATAACCGTTCGCTTTCTGACGACCGCGTCTGACACTGCGAGCTTCGCTGCTGAAGCTAGGGATGGGTGGTGGTGATCGACTACACATCTGTTGCTGAAACCAGATGCCACGTTGCTCGTGCGCAAATGCGCCGTGGATTGCGCATTGACCACGCCGCGACGTTCTCTTAACGATGGGGGCATGTTCCACCGATTGCTGACCTCGCTTGGATTTGTCGCGCTTCTTTCGTCTCCGCTTGTTGCTGCCGACGGCGTGAAGATCACCGAACAGGCGGACAAGCTGCGCATCGAGATCAATGGAGAGCACTTCACGGACTACTGCTTTCAGGGCGCGCCGCACGTTTATTTTTATCCGCTCCTCGGCCCGGGTGGAGCCTCCATGACGCGCAACTGGCCGATGAAAGAGGTCGAGGGCGAAGAGAAGGATCACCCGCATCATCGCTCACTCTGGTATTCGCACGGCCAGGTCAATGGTGTCGATTTCTGGTCGGAAACACCGAAGGCGGGAAAGATCGTTCACGACAAGTTTCTCGAAGTGAAGAGCGGCAAGGACTCCGGTGTCATTCGCTCGGCCAACAAATGGATCGCTCCCGATGGTTCTGTCACGATGACCGATGAGCGCACGTTTCGCGTTTTCTCCCGAGCCAACCATGAGCGTCTGTTCGACTTCGAAGTCACCCTGAAGGCCGGCGACAGGGACGTCGTGCTGGGCGACACCAAGGAAGGTTCAATGGCGATTCGCGTGAACGAATCGATGCGCGGTGTGTTGGCGAAAGAAAAGGGCGAGAAGAAGGCGAAAGTCGGCAAGGGGCGGATCGCGCTCAGCAGCGGTGTGACCAGCAGCGGTAATGGCGACGAAAAGGCCTGGGGCAAGCGTGCCGCCTGGTGCGATTATTCGGGCCCGGTCGATGGCAAGACGGTCGGTGTGGCCATCTTCGATCATCCGTCGAACCCCAAGCATCCAACGTGGTGGCACGTGCGCGAGTACGGCCTCTTCGCTGCGAATCCGTTCGGGGTGCATGATTTTGAGAAGCAGCCCAAGGGCGCCGGCGACATCACGATTCCCGCCGGCAAAAGCGTCACTTTCAAGTATCGGTTCTACCTCCACGCCGGCGACGAGATCGCGGGCAAAGTGGCCGATCGCTATCAGGACTACGTGGCGGGTAAGTAACCCACGCTTGAACATTCACCGAAAGCCGACCGTCTGCTTATCCATTCTACTGCTATGAAAAAGCTCAATCGCCGTTCCTTTTTTAAGTCCGCCGCCCTCGCCACGGCCACGATCAGTTGGTCTGCGAAATCCTGGGCCCAGGTCGCCAGCGCCAATGACGACGTGCGTGTGGCTGTCGTCGGTTTTGGTGGTCGCGGCAAAGATCATCTTGGCGGACTCTCCAAAGTCAAAGGGACACGTATCGCGGGACTCTGCGATGTGGATGATGTCATCCTCGGCGGCGAAAAGAAAAAGTGGGAGGACAAGGGCGTAACAGTTGAGACGCACAAGGACATCCGCCGCCTGCTCGACAGCAAGAACATCGACGTTATTTCCATCGCCACGCCGAATCACTGGCATGCTCTCGGTGCCATCTGGGCGGTGCAGGCGGGCAAGGACGTGTATTTGGAGAAGCCGGTTTCGCACAATGTTTTCGAGGGCCGCAAGATCGTCGAAGCAGCCCGCAAGTATGGGAAGATTGTGCAGACTGGCACACAGAGCCGTTCCAGCCACGCCATCAAGGAAGCGGTGGAATGGGTCAACGCCGGAAACCTCGGCAAGCTCACAGCTGCCCGCGGCCTGTGCTACAAGCCGCGTCCCAGCATCGGCAAAGTGGACGCTCCGCAGCCCGTGCCGGCTGGTGTGGATTACGATCTCTGGTGCGGCCCTGCGCCGATGGATCCGATTCGCCGCAAGCGGTTCCATTACGACTGGCACTGGATCTGGAACTACGGCAACGGCGATCTCGGCAATCAAGGCATCCATCAGATGGACATTGCCCGGTGGTTCCTCGGCGTGAACGAACTTTCCCCGCGGGTCATCAGTGCCGGCGGACGTCTTGGCTACGAAGATGATGGTGAGACCGCGAACACCCAGGTCATTTACCACGATTACGCGAAGGCCCCGCTAATTTTTGAAGTGCGCGGACTTCCCGCCAGCAAGGCTGCGATTAAGAACGGTGGCTGGGGCGCCGGCGATATGGACAAGTTTCCCGCCAAACTTGGCGGCAGCGTGGCGGTGATCATCCACTGCGAAGGTGGCATCGTGGTAGTTCCGAACTACTCCAGCGCGACCGCGTACGACAAAGAAGGCAACAAACTCAAGGAATGGAAGGGTGCCGCCGACCACTACGAGAACTTCGTGAAAGCCGTTCGAAGCCGGAAGCACACGGACCTCAATGCCGACATTCTCGAGGGACATCTCTCCAGCGCGCTGTGTCACACGGGCAACATCAGCTACCGTCTCGGCAAGAAACAGAAGCAGGGTGAGATTCGAGATGCCATCAAGGCCAATTCCAAGTTCTCAGAAAGCATGGACCGGATGTTTGAGCATCTGGCCGCCAACGGCGTCGATGTGGACGCGACCCCGCTCGGTATGGGTGTGCCTCTGACGATGGACCCGAAGACGGAGCGGTTCCTTGGCAATGATCAGGCGAACGAGATGCTCACCCGCCCGTATCGCAAGCCGTACGTTGTGCCAGAGAAGGTGTGAGCCTCGATTGCTATTTCAGTTTCTTGAAAACAGAACGGGCGCGGAGAAATCCGCGCCCGTGGCGTTTTTAGAATGATACTCTGAGCGCTCAGCCGTTGATCGACCGAACGGCGATCTTGAGTTCGCGAACCACCGTTTCAATCTGATCTGCGGTCAGTTCCGGGAACATCGGCAGGGAAATGAATTCGTCCGCGCATCTCTCGGCAACGGGGAAGGAGCCACGACCCAGCCCAAGCCCTTGGTAAGCTTCTTGAAGGTGAACCGGAATCGGATAGTGAATGCCGCAGTGGATGGAGAGCTTGGCGAGCGCGTCAATCACGGCGTCGCGTTTCGGGGTGCGGATCGCGAACAGGTGATAGACGTGTTTCCCTCCGGGCGCTTCCTGCGGAACGATGATGTTCTTCTCGCCGGCCAGGAGCTTCTGATACAGGGCTGCGTTGGTTCGCCGGCATTCGTTGCCACGCTCCAGATGCTTGAGCTTGATGCTGAGGATTGCGCCCTGCATGCCGTCCATGCGGGCATTCCAGCCGATCATGGAGTGATGATATTTTTTTCGTTGACCGTGGTCACGAAGGGTCTCGATCTTGGCTTTCAGCTCGGCGTCGTTGGTCGTTGTCGCGCCGGCTTCACCCATCGCTCCAAGATTTTTTCCTGGATAAAAGCTGAATGCACCGGCTGCGCCAATGGAACCGGCACGGCGTCCCTTGTATTCCGCACCGTGTGCCTGACAGGCGTCCTCGACGATCGGGATGCCGTGACGATTGGCGATTTCGAGAATCGGATCCATGTCCGCCACTTGTCCGAACAGGTGGACCGGAATGATGGCCTTGGTCTTTGGGGTGATGGCCTTCTCCAGAAGCGCCGGATCCATCGTGTAGGTGGACTCATCGATGTCGATGAACACCGGCTTGGCCCCGCAGTAGGTGATGGCCTCGGCGGTTGCCATGAACGTGCTCGGAACGGTAATGACTTCATCGCCGGGCCCGACGCCCAAAGCCAAGAGGGGTAGCCACAACGCTTCGGTGCCGTGACCAAGCCCAATGGAGTATTTGGTATGGCAGTAGGCGGCGAATTCTTCATCGAATTTTGCGACGAAGGATCCGCCTGCGAATGCGCTGGTTTCGATCACTTGTTGAATCGCAGCCATGATCTCAGCTTTGAGCGGATCATGAGCGGCGCGGAGATTGAGGAACGGTACGGTCATATGCTCAGGAATTGTCGGGCAGGTAGCGGAGAACTTTAGCAGGATTCCCTGCGACGACGGCGTTTTTCGGCACGTCCTTGGTCACGACGCTGCCCGCACCCACGATTGCTCCTTCGCCGACAGTGATCCCGCAGAGCAGGGTGACCCCTGACCCAATTGACGCGCCTTTCTTGATCACTGTGGATTCGCACTTCCAGTCTGATTCGGTTTGTAACTTTCCGTCCGCTGCAGTCGCGCGGGGAGTTCGATCGTTGGTGAACATCACGCCGTGTCCGATGAAGACTTCGTCTTCCAAAATGACTCCCTCGCAAAGGAAAGAGTGGCTGGAAACCTTGCATCGACTTCCGACCCGTGCGCCTTTCTGAATCTCAACGAAGGTGCCGATCTTGGTGTCATCGCCAATCTCACAGCCGTAAAGGTTGGTGAAGGCGAATATTTTGACGTTTTTACCAAGCTTTACGTTTTCAGCGATGAGCCGGTAAGGAATCTCGTTCGCGCTCATGTCGTGGTGCGTTTCCGGAACTTCGTGTCACCTTCTCCGCTGCTGCTGGATTTCGCCTTGCCTGTCAGTTCGACGGCGGCTCCATTCTGCCGAAGTGACTCGGAGGAGGCTTCGAGAATTCGCACCATTTCGAGGCCTTGTTCGCCACTGGAGATCGGCTTTGTCTTGTTGCGGATACAATCGAGGAAATGCTGCGTCTCAACCTTGAGCGGTTCCTCCTGCTTGATGTATGGCACGTACATGTCGCCGTAGTGATAAGCGTAATGGAAGTCGGCGAAGGTGTCGTAGTGGGGCGGGGTTTCCACCCGGGCGTCGTAGATTTTCAGTTTCTCGATCTGCGCGACATCGTCATAGACGATCATTCTCCGGCTTCCAACAATCGTCATTTCGCGAACCTTGCGGGGATCCAGCCAGCTGCTTTGAATGATGGCGGATCGGTTCCGTTTAAAAGTAAGGCACATGCTTGTGACGTCCTCGATTTTCTTGGTCACGTGTGCGCTGCCTGAACAGTTCACGAAGGTCGGCGTCTCGCCCATGATATAGAGGATGATCGAGATGTCGTGGGGAGCGAGGTCCCATGCAACGTTGATGTCCTTCTGATATAAACCGAGGTTGAGCCTGCGCGCCGAGATGTAGCGGATGTCCCCAACGTCGCCTGATTTAACAATTTCCTTAATCTTCCGAACAGCCGGAGAGTAAAGGAATGTGTGGCCAATCATGAGGATAAGCCCTTGCTTGTGGGCAAGTTCGATGAGTTCCTCGCATTCGGCAACTGAGGCTGCCATCGGCTTTTCGATGAAGGTGTGCTTGCCCGCCAACAAGCTGGCCTTCGCCATCGGATAGTGAAAACGAACTGCGGTGGCGATGGCGACCGCATTAATTTCAGGGTCGGCAAGAACCTTTTCAAACTCCGTGGATACCTCAACCTCGGGGTATAGTTGATGAAGGTGTTTAAGTCGCTGTTGATTAAGGTCGCACATGACCTTCAATCTACAATCGGGGAGAGAACGAAAATTTCGAATGAGATTGGGACCCCAATAGCCACACCCAACCACAGCAACCGTCGTTTTAAGCGTCATGCTCGAAGAGAATCCTAAGGTCTTGCGACCTGTCGATGCTTTTTATTTCTGCCCAACTAGCTGAGGCTCGACCCCGACCGGAGTTCCGACCCGAGTGACGGTTGGTGCTGTAGCAGGATTCTTCGCGGATACGTTTCGACTCTTCGCAAGCTTCGTTTCCAAAACCTGACCCAACAGTGCCGGAATGGTCTTGAACATGATCTTCAAGTCCAGCCACGGTGATTTTGTTTCAGTGTACTGAATATCGAGCGCTATCATTTCCGAAAAGGTCGTCTTGTTCTTTCCGCTGACCTGCCACAGACCGGTTAAGCCTGGCAGACTATTGAATCGGCGCTTCTGAGCGGGAACATAACTATCGTATTCGTACGGAAGGCACGGGCGGGGACCAACAATACTCATTTGACCGTGGAGAACGTTGAGTAATTGAGGCAACTCATCAAGGCCGGTGGCGCGAAGAAATGAACCGAACGGAATGACACGAGGGTCGCCTTTCGAGTCCATTTTGGTCATCGGAGCGTCGCTCTTCATCAGGTCTGCAAGGTGCTTTTGATGAATTCCGACATCCGCGTTGACCTTCATCGTGCGAAATTTAAAGCAGATGAACTTCCGTCCGCGATAGCCCACACGCTCATTCAGATAGAGGATCGGTCCTGGGGAGGCGAACCAGATGACCATTGAAATCACCAGTGCCACGGGAAGTAGAATAGGAAGCGCTAGAACGATGCAGGTGATGTCCAATGCTCGTTTCCATGCAGGAATGTCATACAACTCAGTCCCGTTATTCTTCATACATCTAGTTTTCAGCCATTGCTTCGCAGAATTCCCCTCTGCTTTGGTTTGGCCTTTAGTCCCGCAGTCTTTCTTGTTCGTTTTCTGTTTTCAGAACCTACTGGTCTTTTGTGCAGGCTCTTCGTTTGTTGTGGTAGCAGTTGCCGCTACTAATTGCAAACCTGTTTTTTGGTCCTGTAGAGCTGTCGCAGGGTGGCGACGATTCGCCTACTTCCCTTTGGGAACTTGCGATTTGCTCGTTCCTCGGACTGCGTTTCATCCCCGCCATTCAAGGAGAAATGTTATTCAGTCCAACCCGCTCCCCAGTCAGTCACATCTCACTCACGCGCCGTGACGTTATCATCGGAGGGGAAGGCGTCAAGGCATTGAACGGGCCGAAAAATACGTCCGGGCACGACGGTAAATCTACGTAGCCGTACTTAGAAGCGTCCATTGGCCTCAGCTTCCGCCCCGAGTTCAGAGGCGGCCCTCGTCCGCATCAATGAAGTCAACGAAAGTTCTGATGTCGTCTCGGTGAGCCAGTCCGGCCTGGCTTTTGCGCAGACGCAACCGGTCCTGTGCGGCTTCGTCGCCAGCTTTTGGATAGTCGAACATACTGGCAGCATGCGCGTCCTTTTCGCTCTGGGATGCTTTGCATTTTTTGGCGACCCAGTCGGCGACCTGCCCGTCGCAGATGGTATTGCGCACTAGCTCAACAAAGTCGCCGTGCGCCAGTCCGGCCGCGGTGAGCCACATTCCATCGAAACCCTTTCCGAAGTTGGGTTGGTAGTCCTCGTGGAGTCTGCCGGCCAGATGCAGGCGAATCTTATCGATATACCGCGGCAAATGCATCCAGCCGCACATTGTCTCGCGAGGGCTGCGGGGATAGATGGTGCCATTCATCGGCAACGATGATCTTGGCCGCTGAAATGGTTGGCAACCGTAAACTCTAAAATTGCTTTCGCTCACGGGAGCGCACCATTCTCAAACCGCATGACGCTGGAAACGAAACTATTCGACTTCGACGTGGCGATCATCGGTGGTGGCAGCGGCGGGTATGCCGCGGCGCGAACGGCGTCGTTGGGGAAGCTTCGTACGGTGGTCGTGGACGGCGCGCAAGCTCTCGGAGGTCTCTGCATTCTTCGCGGCTGCATGCCCACCAAGGCTCTCCTCTATGCCGCTGAAGTTCGCCATCTGGCCAAGGCTGCGACTCTTTGGGGGATGAAGCCGTCTGCTGCCTTATTTGATTGGGCCGCAGTGATGGCGAGGAAAGATGCCGTCATCAAGGATTTCGCTGATTACCGGGCGGGTCAGTTGAACCGTGGGAAGTTTGAATTGATCCGCGCCCAAGCTCGATTCCTGGACCCGCATACGGTTGAGCTCAGCAACGGTCGTCGCCTTACTGCGGCTCATTTCGTAATCAGCACCGGGTCGATCGTTGGGTCGGCTCCGCTGCCCGAATTGAGCCGGGTCGGCTATCTGGATAGCGATACTGCGCTGGAACTGAAGGCCCTTCCGAAGTCGATCATCGTACTCGGCGGCGGCGCCATTGCGGTTGAATTCGCCCAACTCTTCGCCCGCTTCGACGTGGAGGTAACTTTGATCCAGCGTAGCGAACAGCTTCTGAAGGATTTCGATCCTGATTCTGCTGCGGCTGTCGAATCCTCCTTCCGGCGCGAAGGCATCAAGGTTCTAACCGGCACCCAACTCGTGGGCGCACGCCGGGAAGCGTCCAAAAAGGTGATTTCTTTCCTGCGAGGCGGCCAAAAGCAGGAGGTGTCCGCGGATGAAATCCTTTTTGCACTGGGGCGCACGCCGAACACGGCGTCGCTCGATTTGCAGAAAGCCGGTGTTGTTACTGAGAAAGGCCGCATCACCACCAACCGGCAAATGCAATCGAGCATCCCGCATATCTATGCCGCGGGTGATTGCACCGGTCCGCACGAAATTGTTCACATCGCGATACAGCAGGGCGAGATTGCCGCGCACAACATTTCCAAACCTGGTTCGCCGCGGACAATCGATTACCGCCTCCTGATAAGCGTTGTCTTCACCGACCCTCAACTAGCCTCCGTGGGATTGACAGAGAAAGCAGCCAAGGAAGCGGGCATTGCGTATCTCACCGCGACTTACCCATTCAACGACCACGGTAAGTCCATCATCATGGGCGCGCACGAAGGCTTCGTGAAGCTTCTCGCCGAACCGAAGACCGGCGAAATCCTCGGAGGTTCCTGCGTCGGCCCGGCTGGCGGAGAGCTCATCCACGAAATCGTGATCGCCATGGCGAAGCGCATGACGGTTCACGAACTCGCCGCCACGCCGCATTATCATCCGACGCTCGCCGAGATTTGGACTTACCCGGCCGAGGAACTGGCCGATCAAATTTCGCTCTGACCCGCGTCAGCTCACCTTGCGCAGCTTCGTGACGCGGCCCGTGTGGACCCATTCGGCGACGAAGATGTTCCCGGCCGGATCGAAACACGCATCGTGAGGGAGCAGGAAATACCCGGAAACCCACTCTGATCCGGTTCTGCTCCCGCGCAGCTTCATGCCGTCTTTCAACACCTGCTCGCGCCAGAGCGGATCCTCGCCGAGATGCGTGATCACCTTGTCATCCTTGCCGAGCAGCGTGATGCGCGCCTTCAGATCGGGTACGAGCATCACACCCTTGTGCGTGTCGAGATTCGCCGGAAGCATGAAGCCGTCGAGCGTCTTCAGATGTTTTCCTTCGAGGGTAAACCATTGCAAGCGGGCATTGGCACGATCGCAGACCGCGATGGACGGCTCGCGGCCCGGACGATTGTCGAAGCAGATGCCGTGCGAAGTGTCGAATTGTCCGTCGCCCTTGCCGGGTTCCCCAAACGCGAACTTCCAGTTCCCGTCCTTGTCGTAACGATGGATCCGGAAGGAACCGTAACCGTCCGCGAGAAAAAATCCGCCGTCCGGCATGAACGCGAAATTCGTCGGCATGAACGCGTCGCGTCCCCAGCGCTTCTTTGGAGCCGTGTCCTCATTCGCCGGATAGAGCTTGGACTCCATCGGTGCGCGCTTCTCCCAAACGACTTCGCCCTTGAGCGTGAGCTTGGCGAAGTTTTTCAACTGCTGGTAACCGGTGACGTAGAGGAACTGTTCCTTGCCCTCGGTCACGACTTCGAGTCCGTGGCCGCCACCCTGAAACTGATTGCCGAAGGCGCGGACGAATTTTCCCTCCTGGTTGAACACAAAGATCGACGGATGATCCTTCAAGTTCTCGCGGCCTTCGTGGATGACGTAGAGCAAACCTTCCTTGTCTACCGCGACGTTGTGCGTGGTCTGCCACGTGTATTTGTCGGGCAACTGCGCCCAGTTGTGGAGCACTTCATAACGATGCTCGCCTTCGCCAATGACGAGTTGTTTGTCTGACTTCTGCGCCGTCAACACGCGCGGTGCGGTGAGAGCGGCCAGGGCGGTGGTGGCGATGAAACGGCGTCGATTGAGGGCAGGGGAGGGCTTCATAGGCAGTATGATGACTGGTTCGTGAGCAATGTGATCGCCCGCAGTTAAGAACAGGCCGACCATTTGCGCAACCTCTGGGTTTCGCCGGCAGCACGCTGGTCAGCTTTTGGATTTCAAGATTGCTCCCGCGTGGCGAAGCCGATCACCATCCCGTCATCGAAACCATGAGCCAGACTAAATCCATCGCCGCCTACGAAAACCTTCGCGCCCGGACCCGTGAGCTGTCGCTCGTTGACGCCACCGCGGCGCTCTTAAACTGGGACGAGGACACTTATATGCCGCGCCAGGCGCTCGCATTCCGCGCCGAGCAAGTCGCCTTCTTCAGCGGTTGGTCGCACCGGCAATTTACTGCCACCGAAGTCGGCGATTGGATCAAAGCATGCGAAGACCACGGCTTCGCTCCTGACTCTGACGAAGCGGCCAACGTCCGTGAATGGCGTCGCAGTTACGACCGCGCGACCAAGCTGCCCACGGAACTGGTGGAGGAATTCAATCGCGCCACCACTCTCGCGCGCGATGCATGGACCGATGCCCGCAAGCGCTCCGAGTTCCCGCTGTTTCAGCCGCATCTTGAAAAGCTCATCGCGCTGAACCGTCAGATGGCGGACAAATGGGGCTACGAGGAATGTCGCTACGATGCGTTGCTCGATGGGCACGAGCGCGGCGCGCGCGCATC
The DNA here is from genome assembly GCA_964491875.1 of uncultured Bifidobacterium sp. Taxonomy (GTDB): domain Bacteria; phylum Verrucomicrobiota; class Verrucomicrobiia; order Limisphaerales; family JADJPG01; genus JADJPG01. The sequence goes on along the minus strand of CAZBIC010000086.1, from coordinate 4,250 downwards.
CCAGCTCAAGACCCTCTTCGCGGAGTTTCGGCCCGCGCTGGTGTCGATTTTATCTCCGGCCGTCGAGCGCAGTCGGTCCATCCCTGAAAACTTCCTTGAAGGGGATTATCCCATTGAGGCGCAGCAGGCGTTTAACCGCGAAGTCGCCGGGGCCATCGGGTTTGATTTTGAAGCGGGCCGAATCGACACCACCACGCATCCGTTCTGCACGACGCTCGGCCCACGTGATACGCGCCTGACCACGCGTTACAACGAACGTGACTTCACCGAATCATTCTACGGCGTGCTTCACGAAGCGGGTCACGGTCTCTATGATCAAGGGCTGAAGGCCGAACATTTCGGCACGCCACTGGGCAACGCCTGCTCAATGGGCATCCATGAATCGCAATCGCGCCTTTGGGAGAACCACGTCGGCCGCAGCGTCGCCTTCTGGCAGCATTGGCACCCACGCGCCTGCCATTACTTTCCGTCTCTCGCGAAGTTCACACCCGAGGAAATCGTGCGCGCGATTAACCGCGTGGCGCCATCCTTCATTCGTGTGGAAGCGGATCAAGTTACCTACGACCTGCATATCATCCTGCGCTTCGAGCTCGAGTTGAAACTCATCGAGGGCGAACTGCGTGTCGCCGACCTGCCCGCGGTTTGGAATTCGGAGTTCGAAAAGATGCTCGGCCTGAAGGTGCCCGACGACGCTCGCGGTTGTTTGCAGGACATTCACTGGAGCCTGGGTGCGTTCGGATACTTCCCGACCTACACGCTCGGCAATCTCAACGCCGCGCAGCTCATGCATCGCGCGAAACAAGACTTGCCCCAGCTGGACGCCGATGTGGCGAAGGGCAGCTACGCGGGATTGTTGAGTTGGCTCCGCACGAAGGTTCACGAGCCCGGGCAACGTTTCGATCCTCAGGACCTGATGCGCCGCGCGACCGGCGAAGCCACGCACTCGCGCTTCCATTTGGACTACTTAAAGCAGCGCTTTGTGAAGTAGCGGTTCGCTGGTCCGGTTGCGCTACTGAGCGGTGGCTTGCGAGAGAGCTCCGGTTCGCTCCAGCTCCAAGAGCAGGCGCTTGCGCCAGAGACCTCCGCCGTAGCCGCTGAGCTTCCCGTCCTTGCCGATCACGCGGTGGCAAGGCACGACGATGTAGAGCCGGTTTGTGGCATTGGCGCGGGCGACGGCGCGCACGGCGGACGGGGAACCTAATTTTTTCGCGATGGCTTCGTAGCTCGCGGTCTTTCCGTGCGGGATTCGCTGGAGTTCCTTCCAGACGCGCTCTTGAAACGGGGTTCCCTCCGTCGAGAGCGGCACGGAAAACGTGCGGCGTTCCCCGGCGATGTACTGCTTCAACTCGGTCTTGAGTTGGCGCAGCACTGGGTTCTCACCGGGGAGAACGGGAAGCTGGAAACGGCGCCGCATTTCAGCGTAGCTCTTTTCCAGACCGCGACGGTCGGCGAACTCCAATTGGCAAAGCGCTTCATCGCTGGCGGCGGCGAGCATCGGTCCGAGAGGCGTCTCGAGCAGCGCCACGCGGAGGCAATTGCCGCTCCGGCTGGTCGCAGGTGTGCGACCGAACGCCCGGGTGAATGCGGAGCGAAATCCACTGTGTGATTCGAACCCGTGGCTGAGCACGACGTCATCAAGCGGTTCGCCGGAGCGAATCTGGGAAAACGCGCGTGACAAGCGCAGGCCACGACACCACGCGGCGAAGGTCATACCGAAATGGGATTGGAACCAGCGCCGCGCGCGTTCGGGTGTGACGCCGAGTGAGCGCAGGTCACGTGAAGAGATTTTTTGATCCGGCGCATCCGTGGCGCGCTGCATCAGTTTCGCGATCCACTCGGGCGGTTGACCGTTGGCGAGCTCCGGGCGACAGCGCTTGCACGGGCGATAGCCAGCGCCAATGGCTTCGCCAACGCTCCGAAAGAATTCCATGTTGTCGCGCTTGGGCTGGGAAGGACAGGAGGGTCGACAGAATACGCCCGTCGTCTTTACGCCGAAGCAGAACAAGCCGTCGAATTTCGCGTCGCGCCGTTTCCACGCTTCCACCATCTGGCGCTTCGACGGTGCTTTGATTGCAGTCTTCATGGCGGGAACTGTAGCAGCGGCGTCCACCGAAAAAACGACGCGACGTTTGGGGCCGGCTCGCGCGACGAACCTTGCAGCCCGTTACTCCAGCGCATCACGCATTGCGGCAAACATGCTTTTCCCGGACGCGGCGGCTACGGGTTGCTTGCTGCGTGCGGCGGCGTTCTCGACGAGTTCCTGCGGTAGTTCCTTGAGAAACGGCGAAGGATGGCACGGCATCGTCTGGCCGTATTTCTTGCGGCCGAGGCAGTAGCTCAGCATGAGCGTTTGCATCGCGCGGGTAATGGCGACGTAGAAGAGGCGGCGTTCTTCGTCGAGCGTGCCTTCCACTTTTGAGCGCGAGTGCGGCAGGAGACCGTCCTCGAGGCCTACGACGTAGACGTGTGGAAACTCCAGTCCCTTGCAACTGTGCATCGTTATAAGGGTCACGGCGTCGCCCTGCGCTTCCTTCTCGTCCTCGCGATCGCTGTCGAGCGTCAGGTCTTCGAGGAAGTCTTGGAGTCGTTCGGTCGGGGCGAGCGAAGGATCGCCATCGAGGTCGTCTACGAGTTCCGTCAAGTTGCGCACGCGGTTGTCCGCGGTCTCGACGTTCTTTTCGGAGCGTCGGAGGTCGGCGATGTAACCAATCTCGTCGAGGAACTTTTCGGCCCAAGGCTTGAGCATGAAGCTGGAGTCCGTCTCGAGCTGAGCGCGCGTTTGATCAATGAACTGGAGAAATTCCTGAATGCTCTCGCGTGTGCGCGCCTGAAAACTCTCCTGGACGTCGGTGTGACGCATCGCGGCGTAAACCGAGCAGCTCCGCTCATGGCTGGCGGAAAGCAGGCGCTCCATCGTGACGTCGCTCAAGCCCCGCGCCGGCACATTCGCGATGCGGAGCAGGCTGGTGTCATCGTGCGGGTTGATGAACATCTTAAGGTAGGCGAGGAAGTCGCGGACCTCGCGGCGATCGAAGTAGCTCTGTCCGCCGATCAGGTTGTAGCGAACTTTCGCGGCGCGGAGGGCCATTTCGAGCGGACGAGCTTGCAGATTGGTGCGGAAGAGAATGGCCTGCTGTTCCCACGGGATCCGGCGCAGGAGCCGGGCGGCTTCGATTTCCTCGACGATGGTGCGGGCTTCGATTTCGTCGGACTCAAACTCCTCGAGAATGATTTTGTTGCCCTGTCCATTCTCGGACCAGAGCTGTTTGCCGCGGCGTTGGAGGTTGTTTTTGATGACGGCGTTGGCGGCCTGGAGAATGACGTTCGTGGAGCGGTAGTTCTGCTCGAGCTTGATGACCTTCACTTCGCCGAAATACTTTTCGAGATCGAGCAGGTTGGAGATCTCGGCGCCGCGCCAGCCGTAGATGCTTTGGTCATCGTCACCGACGACGCACAAATTCCGATGCTGCTCGCAGAGCAGATGGACGAGCTTAAACTGCGCGGCGTTGGTGTCCTGATATTCGTCCACCATCACGTAGCGGTATTTCTCGCGGCAGGCGGTGAGTACGTGCTGGTGCTCGGTGAAGAGCTTTAGCACCAGCAGGAGCAGGTCATCGAAGTCGATGGCGTTGCAGGCGTGCAGGGCGCTTTCGTACCGCTTGAGGACGTGTTCGGCCATCGCGCGCACGGACGGTTCGGCAAAGGCGGCGGCCTTGGAGCCTGCATTTTTGAAGCGGCTGATCAAGCTGAGGATGGCCCGCGGGTCGGTGTTCTCGCCTTTCGCGGAGATGTTGCTGAGGATTTTTTTGACGGCGCCAAGTTGCTCGGACTCGTCGTAGATCGTGAAGTTCTTCTTGTAGCCGAGAACTTCGATGTGTTCGCGCAGAATGCGGGCGCACAGTGAGTGGAAAGTGGAGATGGTGGGGCCGTCACTTTTTTTGCCGTCCTTTTTCTTCGCGCGGGGAACGAGTTTGCCGACGCGTTCTCTCATTTCACGGGCGGCCTTGTTTGTAAACGTGACGGCGAGAATGTTCGAAGGTGCGATCCCGCGCTCCACCATGTGGGCGATGCGAAAGGTGATGACGCGCGTCTTGCCGGTGCCGGCGCCCGCGAGGATGAGGACGGGGCCGCGGATTGTTTCCACGGCCTGGCGTTGTTGCGGGTTGAGCGAGTACAGATCGACCATCGGGCGCGCAGTGTAGGGACCGAGGTGGGGGTGGCAAGGAGAAGCCCGGATGGCGGGAGAACTT
>CAZBIC010000085.1:0-15897 GCA_964491875.1 uncultured Bifidobacterium sp. | reverse complement strand
GAATAACGCCGTGGCACTGTGTGACTCCGGAGAAGGACTGGACAACTCGTCATCAAATCGTCACAGTCACCCCTCGCAAATCACTCTGAACCCATTTAATTGATAAGGACACTACGATGACAGATTGGCTTGGATGGTTCATGCAAGGCGACTACGGGTCGGCTCCACCCAACTGGCCCGCCTATCTCCTGGGCTTGCTGCTCGCTTTCGCGGGTGGTCAGACCATTGCGTGGGTTTATATGATGACGCACTCGGGCCTCTCCTACTCCCGTTCGTTCGTCAACGCGCTGATCATCATGCCGCTGGTCACGTGCCTCGTCATGATGGTGCTCTCGAACAATCTCGTGACGGCGTTCGGCATGATGGCGGTTTTCGCGATCGTCCGTTTCCGTAACATTTTGCGGGACACGCTCGATACCTCCTACGTTCTCATCGTCATCGTTCTCGGCATGGCCACCGGCACGCAGAAATTCGCCAGCGCCATTCTGGGCACTCTCCTGTCCTCGCTAGCGCTGCTCTATCTCTGGTACACCTCCTTCGGCAGCCGTCATCGCTACGATTTGATCGTGAATCTCCACTGGTCCCGGTCGGTCAAGGAACTCCTCGACCTGCGCCGCGTGCTCGATCGCCACAGCTGGAAGGCCCATCTGGCCAGCCAGCGTTCGCACGAAGGCTACGAAGGCACGGACCTCTCCTATCGCCTGCTGCTGCGGGACTCGAATCGCGTGGAAGACCTCTTAACTGAACTTCGCCAAATCACGGGTGTTTCCCGTGTCACCAGCATGCTGGCCGAAGACGAATCTGAATTGTGACCATGGAAAAAGATAAACTTCCCCCGATTCCGACTCCTGCTTCCCAACGCTGGCGGGAGTTTCGCATCCAGTTCCTGCCCATCGTAGTCTTCGCCCTCATCCTGGCGGGCATCGTCTACCTGTGGCGCGGCTACGTACAGCCCATCGGCGTCATTGGCTTCGCCGATACCAACGTGGTCAACGTCACCACCCTGCAAGACGGCATGATCTCCGAACTGCTGGTCGAACGTTTCCAATACGTGAAAGCCGGCCAGCCCATCGCCGTGGTGATGAACACGGATCCGGAGCTCGTGAAGGCCCAGATCGAAAGCGCCCAGGCCGAGGTCAAAATGATGCAGGCCCGGACCAAGGTGGACATCGATCGCACCGCCCAGGCGTTTCAAGAGTTCAAGCAGGACTACTTCAAGCAACGGATCGATCAGGCCACTGACCAAGTGGAGTGGATTAACGCCTCCAACCAGTTCCTCCGTGCCGAGACGCTCTACAAACAAGGGAGTGGTCCATTGGCTGACGTGGATTCCGCACGGGCCGAACGAGATGCCTACGCGGCGGCCATCGAAGAGCGTGGAAAGCAGATCGAAGAACTCGGAAAGTCACTCGCCATTTTGGAGAAGGATCGTAAGTCCGAAACCACGGACGCCATAAACCCCTTCTTGGACGCTGTGGAAAAGAAGGCGAAGGAGCTAGAATTAATGCTCAAGCCCAGCACCTTGAAGGCGCCCATCAGCGGCATGGTCAGCCTCGTTCACCACGTCGCCGGAGAACGCGTCCTGCGCGGAATGCCCGTGGTTTCCATCACTGACCCCGAAACCCGCCGCATCATCGGCTATGTTCGCCAGCCAGTGACGGATATTCCCACGACGAATGATTACGTTCGGATCACCCGCAGCACTCAGCCGCGCATGTCCGGGCGTGGACAGATAGTTCACATTGGCGCTGCGTTGGAAACGATTAATCCCGCGTTGCTCTCGGTGGACACCACACGCATGGAAGTCGGTTTGCCCATCGTCGTCACCGTTCCGCCCGGCATCCAGCTGCTCCCCGGTGAATACGTGAGCCTCGTTATCGAGCGCAACCCGCAGAAATAAGCAGGCCAGCAAGTTTTCGCGAAAGCGTCGGAGTAATCCGGCGCTTTTTTATTTTGCCACGATGCCTTCAATGGCGAGTAGTCGACACTTCCAATCCAGTCCGCCGGAGAAACCGCCGAGGCGACCATTTGCCGCCAACACACGGTGACATGGAACGAGAACAGGAATTGGGTTGGCGCCGCACGCCCCACCCACCGCACGCGAAGCGAGCGGCTTGTTGAGCTCAATGGCAATCTCGCCATACGACTTTGTTGCCCCGGGCGGAATGCGAAGCATGGCCCGCCAGACGTTCTGCCGAAATTCCGCGTGCCCCGACCAATCCAGCGGCGGAAGCTCGCGCTGATTCTTCCCGGCCAGCACTGCGTCCAATGCGGCGCGAGTTTGCGTAAGCCAGAGACGCTGTTTGGTCGTCAGTAAATCGGCGGAAGGCGGGAACGGTTTCGACGCGTCGTCTCGAACAGGGAACTCCAGTCGCCTCAAACCGCGGAGCGAAAATGAAACGGTGAAAACTCCTTCCCGAGTTGGAATCTCCACCGGAATGCTCACGTCACTTTCCCTTCCAGAAGTAAACAGCGGCCACAATTCCGATCACGACAATGACCGCACCCAACAGGGTGAGCAGAGGAATGCCGGAGGTTTGCATGGTTCACCGACGCCCGACAATGAACGCGATGAGGCCCCACAATATCAGGACAAGAAACGTGGCGAAGAAGAGAAACCGGTTCCGCGCAACCCGCTTTTCATAGCGCAGCGGACGCAATCCCTGGATGCTGCCCGCGGAGAGGTAGTGAACGAGCTTCGGATTGGAGGTCACCGGTCCGCGAAAGTGATTCTTCAATCGCTGCCAGGCCGAGGTGAGATCATACTTCCGAACGCCGAGGTCATTGTAATGGGCAGGAGTCGTCGATTCAGCTTCGGATTGAATCCGGCTCTGCCCGACTTCCTCGAAAATAGGTTCGTGCGTCGCCGGAGGAGCGGCAGGAGCCGCTGCATTCTGGGGAAGCGCCGTGGAACGAAGTCGGGGCTGTGGAGTCGCCGGTGCGGATGAAGCCGTCGGCGCGGAAGAGAATGGAGAGGAACTGCGCGTGGGGGCCGGCGGGGCAGGTGTTTCGTCCGCGCCCTGTTTCGCAGCGAGCTTCTTGATCTCAGATTCCAGAGCGGCGATCTGATTGTTCAACAGCTTGGCCCGCTCGGAAATGGGATCAGGTTTCTTTTTAAACAATCCCATGGAACAAGCGCGTCAATTGCGCAGGAGGAGAACCAGAACGATGACGACGCCGACCAGCGCCACCGGCCAGGTCAACGCCAGACCCATCTTGCACAGTTCAGAGTAGCTTCGCTCACGCAGCACGTTCTGGGTAAAGGTGTCCTGTGCAGGCGCGGCTCCGGCAACTTGAGCTTCCGTCGCGGCTTCTCCATTGAGAATGGCGAACTTCAGCCGCGCCGAATTCCATTCCATCCGCGCATTCTCAATCGCCGTCAACGCGCGGGTGAGCTCCGAGTTGAAGTTGTCGCGGGTCCACGCCTCTTCATGCACCGACTGCACCTTGACGAGAGCTTCGCGCAGATCGAGAAGCGCCTTGGCCATCTGCTCCGCTTCCCGCCGGGCGCCGAACTCCGCCTCCTCCAGCAAGGCGATGCCACGTGTCAGGTGTTGCTCCATTTCCTGACGGCCCTTGGTAAATTCGTTCTGACGGCGACGTGTCTCCTCGAGATCGGCCCGCTCGCGCTCCAGCTCCTGCTGGGCGCGTTTCAGTTCCGCCAGCTTGTTGTGCATATCACCCACACGCGCCTCCACTTCAGCACGGGACGGGGCACGATTGGGATCGGACAGCGTGGCGGTACCCGAGGTCGCCACCGCTGCACCGGTGCGTTGCGTGGATTGAAAATCGCTGTCGACAAACTCCGAAGGATCGTATTCCGAAGCCATGGGCGGACTGTAGACAGCACCCCTGTGGGTGTAAAGCGGAGTATCTGTCCGGAACAACACCGATCCTTGGGGTCGGTCAAAAGTATGATCGCCGCCGACATCGCGATCACCTCATCCGCCAATTTGTAACCGCCGGAATGGAATCTTCCCTTGTCACCGCATATTCTCGGTCGTAGTTTTTTCGCGTGGCGAACAGCACAGTTTCGGCGATGTATCCGCCTCCGCCTGAGGAGAAATCTCCTTCTCGCATTCCCACCCCATCCATTCCCCACCCGGCCCATGATTGAGCTCATTCAATTCCCGTGGAGTCCTTACTGCCTCGTCCAGAAGCGCATCCTCGAGTTCAGCGGCGTCGCGCACAAAGTGACGAACGTCCCCCCGTCCGATCGTTCCCTGATCTGGAAGCTCACCAAGCAACGCTACTACCAGGTCCCGGTGATCAAGGACAGCCGGAACGTCCTCTTTGAGACGGACGAAAACTCCCAGGTCATCGCCAAGTATCTCGATGCGAAACTGAAGCTGGGGCTTTTCCCAAAGCAGTGGGATGGATTGCAGCGCATTCTCTGGCGCTACATCGACAACGACGTGGAGGGCGCGACGTTCCGCCTGAACGATTCCTATTTCAAGGAGTTCGTCCCCCGTTCAGAGCAGCTGAACTACCTTCGCTTCAAGGAACGAAAATTCGGACGCGGCTGCATCGACCAATGGCGCGCTGACAGCAAACAGTGGCAGACGCAGCTCGCCTCGCTGCTCATTCCATTCGAGCAAATGCTCGGCACCCGGAACTTCCTGCTCGACGATCAGCCGCGTTTCGTCGACTTCGATCTCTGGGGCATCCTCGCGAATTTTCATTACTCCGGCCACTATCGACTCCCCACCATTCTACCGAAGGTCAAGGTGTGGTATCGACGCATGAGCACCATCCGCGTTCCGAACTCCTAGACGTAACTGTGAAAAACTACATCCTCGACACCAACGTTCTCCTCCACGATCCCAACTCCATCCTCAGCTTCAAAGAGAACTTCGTCCTCATCCCGATCGAAGTCATTGAAGAGATCGACCGCTTCAAGCGCGAATCGAGCGAGCTCGGCCAGAACGCCCGCGCCGTCTCCCGCATGCTCGACGGCTTTCGCAACGACGGCAGCTTGAGCGAGGGCGTGGCGCTTTCGAACGGTGGGCGCCTGCGCATCATCTTCAACCAAACCAAGACGAAACTTCGCAACGGCCAGTCCGCCATTGCCGGAAACAATAGCGTCGACAGCCGCATTGTCGCTCTCGCGCTCAGCGTCCAACGCAGCACGCCGAAGCTCCCGACAATTCTCGTCACCAAGGACATCAACCTCCGCATCAAGGCTGACGCCCTGGGGCTGCCGGCGGAGGATTACGAGAGCGATCGCATCAACATCTCGGAGCTCTATACCGGCGTGTTTGAGATGACCGTGCCCGCGGCGAAGATCACCGCATTTCGGAACAGCAGCGAGTTGGAACTTCCGTCCGGCCGCACCTATTTCCCGAATGAATACTGCACACTCATCGAGGAGGGAAACAGCAAGCGCACCGCGCTCGCAAAAGTCGACGCCACCGGCAAGAAACTGATTCCCATCGTCGAGATCCGAGAGGGCATCTGGGGCATCAAGCCGCGGAACCGCGAACAGCATTTCGCCTTCGACGCACTGCTGGATGATCGCGTGAAGCTCGTCACGCTCATGGGCAAGGCCGGCACGGGAAAAACGCTGATGGCGATGGCAGCGGGTCTCAAGCGCACCGTTCACGACCGCGAGTTTCGCCGCGTCGTGGTCGCGCGCCCGACGGTGGCGCTCGGACGCGAGATCGGATTTCTCCCCGGCACGCTGGAAGAGAAGCTCGGCCCATGGATGCAGCCCATTCACGACGCGCTGGAGATGTTGAGTGATCTCAACATGGGCCAGGAACACCGCCGTAGCGCGGACCTCATGAGGTCGGGCGTCATCGTCGTGGAGGCGCTGAGCTACATCCGCGGTCGCAGCATCGCCAGCCAGTTCATGATCATCGACGAGTCACAGAACCTCACCCCGCTGGAGGTCAAAACGATCGTCACCCGCGTCGGGCACGGTACGAAGATCATCTTCACGGGCGATCCATACCAGATCGACAATCCCTACGTGGACACCTCCTCCAACGGCTTCAACTACATCATCAGCAAATTCCGCGAACAACCTCTCGCTGCCCATATCGAATTGCAGAAGGGCGAACGCTCCGAGCTCGCTGAGCTGGCCGCGAACATTCTGTAACTCCCATCACGCCACGCGCAGCCAGACTGTCTTGAGGTAGCCTGGCTCGGCGCGGGAGATGGGGAAGTCCGGCGGCTGTGGCACGTAGTGCTCCTGAACGACACGCCGCTGCACGGAACGAACGGTTTCACGAATTACTTCGAGAAATCTTCCCGGCTCCAGCGTAGCCGCGTTGGTCGATGCGAGCAAAACGCCCTCCGGCTTCAACAGCGGCAGGGCCGCGTCGATCAACTTCCCGTAATCCTTCTCCGCGCGGAATGCGCCGTGTTCCTTGGACTGCGAAAACGTGGGCGGATCGAGCACGATGACGTCGTACCTGCGTTGCTTCTTCGCGAGACGCCGGAACCAGTCGAAGACATCGCCGAAAATGAAATCATGCGCCGCCGGATCGAGGCCGTTGAGAGCGAAGTTGCGGCGGCCCCAATCCAGATACTTCTTCGACAAATCCAAACTGGTCGTCCGCGCACCAGCCTTCGCCGCACAGACGGAGAAGCCGCACGTGTAGGCAAATCCGTTCAGCACTTCGGCACCCTGCAAACCCTTCGCAAGGATCGGAAAACCCGCCGCGACGTGGTTCACGAGGAAGCGTCGACGGTTGTCGCGTTGATCGAGAAAGAGACCAACGGAATAGCCTTCCTGAAAACTCATCTCGAACTGAACTCCGTTCTCGCGAATTGCAAATCGCTCCGGAGCAGGCTCGCCCGAGACCAGCTGTGGACAGACATCCGTCACCGCGGTCCGCCGAACGTGACGGTTGAGGGTCTTGTGATAGACGCCGCGGACACCCGGGAACGACCGGAGATGCTCCAACTGCCCTGGCGTCAGTGACGCTTCCGACTGGGAAAGAAGATACTCGCCCAAACGTTCGACATACCATCCTGGCCAGCCATCGCTCGCCCCGTGAACGGCGCGAAACGCGTTGGTCTCTGCCGGACCGACAACGGCAGCCCGCAGGCTTTGCCGTGAATCACGCTCGAAACAAGCCGGCGCTTCGAAAGTCACAAGCTCGCCCGTCGCCGGGTGACTCAACGTGAGCGACGATGCGTGAAGGCACAGCCGGCTCCATTCGCTGCCACCGTAAAGGGTGTCGCCAAGAATTGGGAATCCGTGCTCCGCGGCGTGCACGCGAATTTGGTGCGTGCGCCCCGTCACCGGCACCGCCTCGACCAACGCAACTCCGTTCTCGCGACTCAAGACTTTGAAATGCGTTTCCGCCCGGTCAGCGCCAGCGTGCAGCGGCCTGCTGAGATAGCGTTCCCCGGAGCGAACGATGGCTGACTCGGCGGTGAACGCGGAAGCCTTCACAGGCCGATCAGTGCGGAGCAGATAGCGCTTGCGAATGGTGTGTTCCGCGAACTGTTCGGTGAGCGATCGATTCGCCAGGGGCGTTTTGCCGAAGACCATGACGCCGGAGGTTTCCTTATCAAGACGATGGACGATGGCGAGCGATGCCCACCGCGGTTCCCGATGGCGGAGCCAGTCGTAGATACCCTCGCCGGCATGCGGCGCGGGCGAGTGTGTGTTCATCCCCGCTGGCTTCAGCACCACCAGCAGATGCTCGTCTTCGGCGATGATCAAACCATCGTTCGGGCTGGATTCAACGCGCTTCATGATCCGACGAGGCGACAACTGGACTCTAAAGTAGTTTGCAAAAGTTGTCGTTAAGAAGCCACAGACTGAGCCTGCATGGAAGCAGGTTTGTAGGTCGGACATCTGGGAACAGAATCGAAGGCTTGCCGGGCAAGGGCTGAGGCCGCGGTTCAGGGCAAACGGGCGGATGTCCCGATCGCTGTAAATCCAAACAGACCAGAAGTCATGTTGACTGCCGAACAGACAGGCCGCCGAACGAAGTTGGGATCCAATCCCTGGAGCCAGCATCCGTTCACGGCTAAGCGGCAGAAGTGTTCCTCCCCACCAATCCCTGACGTAGCCCATGAAGCCTTGCCCCCAGTCGTCCCTCACGAGACTCATCACTGACGCCAGCGCCCTCCTCGTGGCGCTGACCTGCGCCCACACCGCGCTGAACGCCGCTCCGCCGCAGCCGGAATACCACCGCGACACCACCAAAGGCGCTTTCAAACGTCCCGCGTCAGTCCCGCATCCCAAGGACAACCCGCCCACGCCCGATCGCATCTCGCTGGGCAAGGCGCTGTTCTTCGATCCCCGGCTTTCGCGCGCGAACAACATCTCCTGTGGCTCCTGCCACAATCCCTCCTTCGCATGGGGCGACGGTCTCCCGAAAGGCGTCGGCCACGGTTCGAAGGAAGTAGGCCGGCGCACGCCGACCATTCTGAACACGGCGTGGGCGGAGACATTGTTCTGGGACGGACGAGCCAGTTCGCTCGAAGAACAGGCGCTCGGCCCCATCGCCGCGCCCGGTGAAATGAACATGCCGCTCGACCAGGTGCTGGCCAAGTTGAAGTCCGTGCCCGGTTATCTTCCGTTGTTTGAGAAAGCCTACCCCGGCGAAGGCATCAGCGAGCAGACGATTGCCAAGGCCATCGCCGCCTTTGAACGCACCGTGGTTTCCGGAACCGCGCCGTTCGATGAATGGATCGCCGGCAAGGAAAGCGCTATCTCCGACACCGCGAAGCACGGCTTTGATCTGTTCAACACCAAGGCCAACTGCGTGAAGTGCCACAGCGGCTGGAATTTCACAGACGACGGGTTTCACGACATCGGGCTGGCGGACGCCGACATTGGTCGCGGCGCGCACTTGAAGGAGCTCGAATCCATGCAGCACGCGTTCAAGACACCGACCCTCCGCAACGTCGTGCAGCGCGCGCCCTACATGCACGACGGATCGGAACGAAACCTAAAGGAGGTCGTGCAGTTCTACAACCGCGGCGGCGCCGTGAAGCGACCCAGTCTTTCGCCCGAGATTGTTCCGTTGAACCTTACCGCCGCCGAAGTCGACGCGCTCATTCAGTTCATGGAAACGCTCACGAGCATCGATCCGCCCGTCGAACTGCCGATCCTTCCGACCGGTTTTTCCGACCCCGCTTTCCGTGACACCATTGCCAACATCGAGAATCAACAGCCATGAAACTGCGTAATCCATCCACCGTCCTCACCCTATCACTCCTGGCGCTGTTGCCGGCTCTGGCCGGCGAGCCGGGGGAACATACCGTCAACCAAAAGGACAAAGAGTTCTCCCAGACGGAGATCACGATCAAGCCCGGCGAAAAGATCGTCTTCCAGAACAGCGACGCCGTGACGCACAACGTCTTCTCCAACTCAAAGATCAATCCGTTTCACATCAAAATTCAGCAACCCGGCAGCTCCTCCACTGTGCAGTTCGCAAGCGAGGGTGTCACCGAGGTGCGATGCGCGATCCATCCGAAGATGAAGCTGATGGTCACGGTGAAGAAGTAAGTCTGCTTCGCTTCCAGAATCCGCACCAGACCCGCACCGCCACTGCATGAAACTCTCGTTGTCGGCCAAGTTCCATCTCACCCTGATCCCACTCGTGGCAATGGGACTCGCCGTCGCCTGGCTGACCAAGACCAGCCTGCGCGACAACGCACACGATCTGATTCAGGCGCGGCAGGTGAAGGAGCTCGCCGTCACTTCGCTGGCGTTGTTGCTCACGCAGGACGATTCGTCGAAGGCGCTCATGCTCGACGGCTCGAACACCGACGCGAGCATGCGAAAGATTCAGGCGTATGACGAAGGCCAGGCTGTCTTCAAACAACTGCGGGAAATGGCACACTCTCCGGCCATCGAGCGGCTCATCGAACAACTGAGCCAGATCGACGAGACCCAGCTTCGCCCGCTCGACACCAAGCTTCTCGAAACCATGTCCGGCGGGAAGGCGGAAGCCACGCTCAAGATGTTCGCCACCGAATACGAGCCAGTGCGCGCCAAATATGAAACGACTTTGCGGGAACTCGTGAAGGCCGCCGAGAACGAGGCGAACGCCGCCGCTCAAGGCATGCACACTCGGAACGCACAATCTTTTCAGCTCATCTGTGGTGCGCTCGTGGTTGGAGTCGCGATCGTCAGCACGATTCTCCTGCTTGTCACCCGCCGCGTCTCCAGCAGCCTTCGCGAAACGGCGGCCGCCCTCGAACGCGAAGCGGTGTCGTCCACGCAAACAAGCGAAACGTTTCGATCCGGCAGCAATGCGCTGGCAGAAGGCGCAAGCCAGCAGGCGGCTTCGTTGGAGGAGATCAGTGCGTCGCTGGAAGAGATGTCGAGCATGACCAAGCTCAACGCCGAGCACGCCTCCACCGCGAAGGAGCTTTCGGCCAAGACCAAGCAGGCGGCCGATTCCGGCGCCACTAACATGAAGGAAATGTGCGCCGCCATGGCGGCACTCAAGGAGTCCAGCGCCGGCATTTCCAAGATCATCAAAACGATCGACGAGATCGCCTTCCAGACCAACATTCTCGCGCTCAACGCCGCGGTGGAAGCCGCGCGCGCCGGCGAAGCAGGAATGGGGTTCGCCGTCGTGGCCGATGAAGTTCGCAATCTTGCCCAGCGCAGCGCGCTCGCCGCCCGCGAGACTTCGGAGAGAATTCAGGACTCCATCGACAAGAGCGACCGCGGTGCCCTGTTGAGCGATCGGGTTTCGGCCAGCTTTGAGGAGATCGTGAACAAGGCCAGCGGAGTCGATGAATTGATCGCACAGATCGCCCGTTCCTCCTCCGAGCAGAACCAAGGCATTCAACAAATCTCGGGCGCGACCAGCCAGATGGATCTCGTCACGCAGAAGAACTCCACCACGGCCCAGGAGAGCGCCGAAGCTGCCGAGACGCTCACGGCGCAGGCCGGACGCGTCCGCGAAGCCGTTTCGCAACTCGCAGCGATTCTCGGCAATCATCGCGTATCCACGGCTACGGTCTCGAAGATCAGCGGCGCGCAGACTCCCGCAGCAACGACTTCCTCCCGGCCGTCGTCGAAACACGCTGGCATCTCGAGCACAGTCCGTCGTCAAAACCAGCCGACGCCTGCCGCAAAAAGCTCAAGCGAACTTTCGTTTTAGCGGTCCAAGACTGGCGCAAAGAACATGCGCCGATCCTCGACTCACGGCGCAACCGGGACTTTCACTTCAGGCAGATTGATATCATTGCCGACTCGGAACCAGTCGAGGTCCCGGCCCGGATTCACCGCGCGCAACGCTTCCACCGTGATGCCATAACGCCGCACCACGCGAATGATGTGTTCGCCCGGCTGAACGCGGTGGCGCGCCGGCATGCGCGTAGTAACGAGCGTTCCCTCCAGTGATTCGCCGGTGACATCGTGGTAAAAACGCCACGGCTTGCCGCGTTCACGGCTCATCATCCAATCCGTCTCCTCCGCGCTATTTCCCAGCAAGCCCTCCGGCAATTGAAGCCAGATGATCTTCTGCGGCGGCTTGCCCCGACCGGTGACCGGCGCTTGTTGGCCGGGCAACTGAGCCTGCCAGAAGTTGGTCGAGAATTGTGCCTGCACTCGCTCGCCCGAAGCCGCGGTGAACTGGACCACGTTCCGTCCATCAGCATGCAACGCGACCAGCAACTGACCGCGAATCTCGGCACTGTCCGCAGACGCCTTCCAAGCGACCTGCCCCTCGCGAATCACCCAGCCCGGTTCGGCAAGATTCATTGCCGGCTGGGGAGCCAGCGTTGAGCAACCGTTCACAAAAGAGAGAATGACGAGAGCGGTGAACAAGCTCCGGCGGGCGGCAGTGGCAATCAGGTTCATGCGAGTTGACCGAGTAAATGCCATCTCCGAGCCGCAGGTCTAGCACAACCCGAACGCGACATCTCCCGGCGACTGTGCTACTCGATTCCCATGCTCATTGTTCACGTCCACGTTCAGGTGAAACCAGAGTGCGTCGAAGCGTTCAAAGCCGCTTCACTCGACAACGCGCACCTCAGCATTCAGGAGCCCGGCATCGCGCGTTTCGATGTCGTCCAGCAAGCGGATGAACCGACGCGCTTCGTGCTCGTCGAAGTCTATCGCAACGACGAAGCGCCCGCGGCGCACAAGACGACTGCTCATTACGCCGCATGGCGCGATGCCGTCGCCGACATGATGGCCGCCCCGCGCCAAAGCACGAAGTATCGCAACGTATTCCCCGACGACACCGGCTGGTAATTCCGCCCGTTGACCATGCGCTTCGAGTTCGCCACCGCCACCAAGATTCTCTTCGGCCCCGGCACGCTGAAGGAGATCGGTCCTTCGCTCGCCGAACTCGGTCAGCGCGCGCTCGTCGTCACCGGGGCGAATCCGGCTCGGGCCGAACCATTGCGCCGACTGCTTTGGGACAACGGTCTGGCCGAATGGACGTGGAGCGTCACCGGCGAACCGAAGATCGAAGAGGTTGTTGCGGGCGCGAGATTCGTCCGTGCGAACACCATCGATCTCGTCATCGGATTCGGCGGGGGTTCTGCGATCGACGCCGGCAAGGCCATCGCCGCTCTCGCCGACAATGACGGTGACGTGTTCGATTATCTCGAGGTCATCGGCCGGGGCCAGCCGCTGACTCATCGTCCCCTGCCGTTCATCGCCATCCCCACCACCGCCGGCACCGGTGCAGAAGTCACGCGCAATGCCGTGCTCGCGTCGCCCGAACATCGCGTGAAAGTGAGCCTTCGCAGCCCGCTCATGCTGCCGAAACTCGCGGTCGTCGATCCGGAACTCGCGCTCGGCCTTCCCGCAGCCATAACGGCCAGCACCGGCATGGATGCCCTCACCCAGCTCATCGAGCCTTTCGTTTCCTGCCGCGCCAATCCATTGACCGACGGACTGTGTCGCGAAGGCATCGTCCGCGCCGCGCGTTCACTCCGCCGCGCGTGCAGTCATCCCGACGATCTCTGCGCGCGAGAAGACATGGCGGCGGCGAGCCTCTTCAGCGGTCTCGCGCTGGCGAATGCCGGGCTGGGTGTCGTCCACGGTTTCGCCGCCCCGATTGGTGGAATGTTTCCCGCGCCACACGGGGCCGTCTGCGCTGCGCTCCTACCGCACACGATGGAGATCAATCTCCGCGCGTTGCGTGAACGCCAGCCCGACAGCGCCGTGCTTCAACGCTTCACCCACATCGCGCAACTGCTCACCGCCGATCCCCACGCCACCGCCGACGACGGCGTGAGCTGGCTGCAGCAGCTCTGCGCGGACTTGAAGATTCCCGCGCTCGGCACCTACGGCATTTCGCCCAACGACGTCGCTGCTCTCTGCGACAAGGCCGCCCAGGCCAGCAGCATGAAGGGCAATCCGCTTGCGCTGACGCCCGATGAGCTGCGCGAGATCCTCAACCGCTCCCGTTGAGTCGTTCCGCTTCCTTCGACTACCAGAGGGTCCGAAGTCTCCACCCCATTCCTCGCAGGCGTTAACAACTTTTTAACACCTTCGCGCCGTCCTTTAACTACCGGAGCAGGCTCCCACGCTCCACCTTCCGGTCGTGAAAACGAATTGGTCCATCACTGGAAACCTATGAACGACCTCCTCTTCATCACCGTGTTGATTGTGTTCTTCGCCGGAGCCGGGGCCTACGCCGGCCTGTGCGGCAAACTCTGAGAAGCCTATGGAAAACGTCATTGTCGGGCTGATCGCCCTCACGCTCTTCCTCTACCTCTGTGTCGCCCTGTTGCGGCCGGAGAAATTCTAAGGACTCACCATGAACACTTCCGGCTGGCTTCAACTCGCCCTCTACGTTGGCGCGCTCGCCCTCATCACCAAGCCGCTCGGGCTCTACCTCTGCCAGGTGCTCGACGCGAACGGGCGCACCTGGTTCGACCCCGTGCTCAAGCCGCTCGAACGCCTCACCTATCGCGTCATGGGCGTGGACGCCGCGAAGGAGCACGACTGGAAGCAATACACCTTCGCCATGCTGCTCTTCAGCCTCGCGAGCTGCGTCTTCACCTACGCCATCCTCCGGCTGCAACATCTCCTGCCCTTGAACCCGCAGGGACTCGGCCCGCTTTCGCCCGACCTCGCCTTCAACACCGCCGTCAGCTTCACCACAAACACGAACTGGCAGAGCTACGGCGGCGAGGGCACGATGTCCTACTTTTCCCAGATGGTCGCGCTGACGCTGCACAACTTCGTCTCGGCGTCCGTCGGCATCGGCATCGCGGCGGCCTTGGTCCGCGCCATCGCGCGTCATTCGGCGAAAACCCTCGGCAACTTCTGGGTCGACCTCGTCCGCACCACCTACTACCTGCTGCTGCCGATCTGCCTCGTATTCGCCGTTGTGTTGGTCTCGCAGGGGATGATCCAAAACTTCAAGCCCTACACCAAGGCCACGACGCTGGAAGGCGAGGAACAGACCATCGTCCAAGGTCCGATGGCGTCGCAGGTCGCCATCAAGATGCTTGGCACAAACGGCGGCGGCTACACGAACGGCAACGCTGCGCACCCGTTCGAGAACCCGACGCCGCTCACGAACTTTCTCCAGATGCTCTCGATCTTCGCCATCGGCAGCGGTCTCACCTACTACCTCGGCCGCATGACGAAGAACCAGGCGCATGGCTGGTCCGTCTGGGGCGCGATGATGACGCTCTTCCTCGCCGGCGTGCTCGTCTGCTGGTGGGCCGAAGCTCGCGGCAATCCGATCCATCAGTCGCTCGGCCTCGCTGCTATTGATGGCAACATGGAGGGCAAGGAAGTGCGCTTCGGCATCTTCAACTCCGCGCTCTTCGCCGCCATCACCACCGCCGCATCGTGCGGCGCGGTGAACTCCATGCACGATTCCTTCACCGCCGTCGGCGGCTTGGTCCCGCTCTTCAACATCGAGCTGGGCGAAGTCGTCATCGGCGGCGTGGGCGCGGGGCTCTACGGCATGTTGGTCTTCGTCATCCTCGCGGTGTTCATCGCCGGCCTGATGGTGGGCCGCACGCCGGAGTATCTCGGCAAGAAGATCGGCGCCTACGACGTGAAGATGGCCATGCTCGCGCTGCTGGTGCTGACGGTGACCATCCTCGGTTTCACCGCGTGGGCCATCGTCAGTCCTTGGGGGCTTGCCGGTCTGAACAATGCCGGCCCGCACGGCCTCAGCGAAGTTCTTTACGCCTACAGCTCGGCCGCGGCCAACAACGGAAGCGCCTTCGCCGGCCTGACCGCCAACACGCCCTGGTATAACACCACGCTCGGCCTCGCCATGTTGATCGGCCGCTTCCTGATGATCGTTCCGATCATGGCGTTGGCCGGCTCGCTCGTGCAGAAGAAGCTCTCGCCCGCCAGCGTCGGCACGTTCCCCGTTTCAGGCGGCACCTTCATCCTCCTGCTCATCGGCACCGTGCTGCTCATCGGCGCGCTGAACTTCCTGCCCGTGCTCGCCCTCGGCCCCATCGTCGAGCACTTCCTCACCGCTCAGGGCAAACTGTTCTGATCCCTCCCAGGAGAATCTATGACTCCCAAAGCTCCCTCCCTTTTCGACGCCAAGATCGCCGGGCCGGCCGTGGTCGATGCCTTCAAGAAGCTCGACCCGCGGCTGATGGTCCAGAACCCGGTCATGTTCGTGACGCTGGTCGGTGCGGTGCTGACCACCGTGGCCGTCTTCACCACGCCAACGGACCGCGGTTTCATCGCGCAGCTCGCCGTCTGGCTTTGGTTCACCGTGCTCTTCGCCAACTTCGCCGAAGCCGTGGCGGAAGGGCGCGGCAAGGCCCAGGCCGACAGCCTGCGCAAGGCCCGCAAGGACACGTTGGCGCGGCGCCTCAAGGACGGCCGTGAAGAACGGGTGCCCGCGCCGGAACTTCAGAAGGGCGACCTGGTCGTCTGCGAAACCGGCAACGTCATCCCTGCCGACGGCGAGGTCATCGAAGGCATCGCCAGCGTGGACGAAGCCGCCATCACCGGCGAATCCGCGC
>CAZBIC010000084.1:0-17995 GCA_964491875.1 uncultured Bifidobacterium sp. | reverse complement strand
GGGGTGAACTGTCCGACCGTTCGCGCGCTATTCTGTGACGGCCTGGGCTTCCTGGGGATCGTTCTGGATGAATCCGATAACGCCGCCAACGCTCATGATTTATCCTGTACACACGGCCGCGTCTCAGTCCGCGTCGTTCGCACGGATGAGGAGTTGATGATCGCGCGGTCGGTTGCAGGGATTGAAATCGACGGAGCGCCGCTGTTTCGCTCTTCGGGTTTCACCCCATGGCGATGATGGGAACATTTCGTCAAGGTGGTCTTCTAATGACAAATGCCAATTCCTCACGGCCCACCACAACTTCGATCGTGGGTCATCTGAAATTCCTCGTCCCCGCAATTGCGGCGCTGACGCTGTTGAGTTCGACCGGATGCCGGACCACGAACGTGAGCGACAAGGGTGGGGTCGTCACGTTGAACGAACAGTTCAGCATTACGGTGCCGGCCGAGATTTCCCTCAAACAAGGTTCAGAAGTGCCGCTCAACATCGTCCTGAACCGAGGCGCTTACTTTAAGCGCGATGTCCAGCTGGAGGTGAAAGCGAACGGAGTCATGGTGACTCCCAGCTCCCTCCTCGTCAAAGCGAGCGACAAGCCGGAAATTCAGTTGAAACTGGCAGCGACGCGAGAAGCGGCGTTGGGGGACTACCGAGTTTCGGTGACGGGCACGCCCGCCACCGGCAAGCCGGCCGCCGCCTTGGTCATCGTCAAAGTTCTCGCTCAATAGAATGCCCGGGAATTTGGCTTCCGGTCGCCTTTGTCCTCATTGGCAAGGCGGTTGGGAACAGCCTGTGGTGAACGCAAAATTGTCGTCGAGGGCGGTTGGGATTTCCTTCGCTGTGGCGCCCGACTCTCGACCAACGAAAAACTGATCATGCTCAACAAACTTGGATCTCTGAAAGGATACAAACTCAACGCTCTTGATGGTGAGTTGGGTGAAGTCGACGAATTCTATTTTGACGACCAGCATTGGACTATTCGCTATCTGGTGGCTGACACCGGAACGTGGCTGACTGGAAAGCAGGTCCTCATTTCCCCGTATGCGATTAGCAGCGTCATTCATCACGGGAAGATCCTCTCGATCGACCTGACGAAGAAACAGATTCAGAAGAGTCCTGCGTTGGACGCTCATTTGCCGGTGTCCGGACAGTTCGAGGAATCCTACTACGGTTACTACGGCTGGCCCATGTATTGGGACGGTCCCTACATGTGGGGTTCATATCCGCAGTTGGTCCGCGATCGCGCCAAATGGACAAGCCCTGGCACCAGGGTGAAATCGTGGGAACGTCATCTCCGCAGCAGCCGGGAGGTTGCCGGTTACAATATCGAGGCCTTGGACGGCGAGGTCGGACACGTGGAGGACTTCGTCGTGGACGACGAGACGTGGGCGATTCGCTATCTGATCGTGGCGACAAAGAATTGGCGGCCGGGGAAGAAAGTTCTCGTGTCACCGCAATGGATCGAACGGGTGAGCTGGAGTGAATCGAAGGTCTTTATCAATTTGTCCCGCGAAACCATCAAGCAGTCGCCGGAGTACAGTGAAGAAGCCCTGCTGTCCCGTGACTACGAGACCAGCCTGTATAGCCACTACAATCGCAAGAGTTACTGGATCGATGAACTCGCTGCGGTGTAAATCGAAACAACGATAGCGAAGGAGCCCTCCATGAAAGATCCCGTTTACAAACTTATCGAACTGACCGGCACATCCACGAAATCGATCGACGATGCCACGGAAAAAGCCATCAAGCGTGCCGGCAAGACTGTCCAGAAGCTCAGCTGGTTTCAGGTGACGGAGATCCGGGGCTCCATCGACAAAGGAAAGGTGGGGCGCTGGCAGGTGACCATGAAGGTCGGATTCTCCGTGGAGAGTTGACCGAGCATCTGCACGGGTCGCGGAAGCTGCCGAGGCTGCCTGTTCCTGCCGTTGCAGAACCGCCAGGACGCGTGCCCTTCGGCGATTCTCAATGCGCTTCGCGATTTATGCCTGGACTGGCTTCTTGAGCATGTGCGAGCAATTGGTCGACTCTAACATTCGCGTCGTAATTGTCGTGGATCTCATGCGACTGCAACCGGAGCGCGAACATGCCGCTGCGCATCTATCTCATTCGACATGGCGAAACCGAGTGGTCGCGCTCGGGGCAATACACGGGTCGCACCGATCTCCCGTTGACCGCGCGCGGTGAAGTCATGGCGAGGGAACTCGGCTTGCGCCTTCGCTACATCCCGTTCGGTCGCGTCCTGACCAGTCCGTTGCAACGTGCGCGGCGGACATGTGAGCTGGGCAGATTGAACGTCACCGCAACGATTGAACCCGATCTCGCGGAATGGAATTACGGCGACTACGAAGGGCAGCATTCCGCGGCCGTTCATGAGGTGCATCCTGATTGGAATTTGTTTCGCGACGGTTGTCCTCAGGGCGAAACGCCGATGGAAGTTTCGGTTCGCGCGGACCGGCTCATCGCGAAACTTCGGACATTGGATGGAAACGTCGGACTGTTCTCCCACGGTCATTTTGGACGCGCCCTCGCCGCGCGGTGGATTGGATTACCCATCGCGGAAGCGCGCCATTTCCTGCTCGGCACGGCGTCGCTCAGCGTTCTCGCCTATGAACATGAACGGACAGATTCGCCCGCCATCGCGCGGTGGAACGTGAGTTCGGGAGACTTTCCCGCCACGACGGAGCGGGAGATTCCGCCCAAGCCAATTCATTCGTGAACTCAACCGTCCGCTCACCGCCAGCCTCTGCATCTTCCTCGCCTGCCAGCGACGCGTGGCACGCCCAGCCAGGTGAATCCGTTTTGCAGCAACTGCGCTCCACTGCGTCCGGACTCGCGGCGGAGGAGGCTGCGAAACGCCTGGCGACGGATGGACGAAATGAACTGAAGGAGGCCAGCCGGTTCAGTCCGTTCCGGGTGTTGGTCGATCAGTTCAATAGCCTGATGATCTGGATCCTCATCGCTGCCGGTGTGATCTCGGGCATCGCTGGGGAGGCAGTGGACGCCATGGCCATCCTCGCGATTGTTCTCATCAACGCGGCGATTGGATTTTATCAGGAGTTCAACGCTGAGAAATCCATCGCCGCGCTCAAGCAGATGACGGCGCCGCAGGCGAAGGTCCGACGTGACGGACAGGTGGTCTTGATCGCCGCTGTAGAAATTGTCGCGGGCGACATCCTTGTCTTTGAGGCGGGCGATTTGGTGGCGGCTGACGCTCGGCTTCTGGAGGCATCGTCGCTCAAGTGCATCGAATCGGCGCTGACCGGCGAATCGGAGACGGTGACCAAGCACTCCACGACATTGAAGCATGCGCAGGTTCCGCTGGGGGATCGGACCAACATGGTGTTCATGGGCACCAGCGTGGCGGCGGGGACTGGGCAAGGCGTCGTAGTGGCGACTGCGATGAAGACGGAGCTGGGCCGAATCGCCGGATTGATCGTCGAAGCCGGAGCGGAGGAGAAGACCCCGTTGCAGCAGAAGCTCAATGCGTTTGGACGCGTTCTCGTCTGGGCGACGCTGGGGATCATTGCCCTGTTGTTCGTGCTGGGGCTGCTGCGCGGGACGAAGCCTTTGGAGTTGTTCCTGACTTCCATCAGCCTTGCGGTGGCGCCGGTGCCCGAGGGATTGCCGGCGGTGGTCACCGTCGCGCTCGCGCTGGGAGTGCGTCGTATGGCGCGCCGCCGAGCGCTGGTTCGCAAACTTGCCGCGGTTGAAACGCTCGGCTCCACCACGGTTATCTGCACGGACAAGACCGGCACGTTGACGGTGGGTGAGATGACCGTGCGCGCGCTTTACGTTGCGGGCCAGCATTATGAAGTCACCGGTGAAGGCTACGGGCCGGAGGGTGGAGTGTTCGTGGCCGGGCAGACGGTGAATGCTACGCAAGCCCCGCCTTTGCTGGAACTGGCGACGGTCCTTCTCGCGTGCAACAACGCGCATCTGGTGCCGGAAAAGGGAGCGTGGAAAGTCATCGGCGATCCGACCCAGGGAGCGTTGCTGGCGGCGGGCGGCAAGGCGGGCGGTGATCAGAAACGCATTGAGAAGGAATGGCCGAAGCGAGGCGAGATTCCGTTCGACTCCGATCGAAAGCGCAGTTCGGTGATTCGCCAGGTGGCGGAAGGGAAGTTGCGGAGCTTCACCAACGGCGCACCCGGGCCGTTGTTGAAACGTTGCACCAGCGTCTACACGGCGACAGGGGTGCGGCCGCTGACGGAGCACGATCGCGCACACATCCTGGCGCAGACTTCTGCGATGGCGAAGCAATCCCTGCGGGTGCTGGGTTCGGCTTATCGGGACTTGGATGGTTCTTCCACCACGACATTCACGGCTGAGTCCGTCGAGCACAAACTCACCTTCGTCGGTCTCTCTGGAATGCACGATCCGCCCCGGCCGGAGGCCAAGGTGGCCGTCGCAACATGCCGCTCCGCCGGTATTCGTGTCGTAATGATCACCGGTGATCATCCAGAGACGGCAACGGCCATCGCGCGAGACCTTGGTATCGCTTCCGGAACGCACCCCGCCGTGACCGGCATTGACCTCGATCAAATGTCTGAGGACGTGCTTCGCCAGCGAGCGCCAACAATCGCTGTGTATGCGCGCGTTACTGCTGAACACAAGCTGCGAATTGTCCGCGCCTTGAAGGCGAACCAAGAAGTCGTGGCCATGACCGGCGATGGCGTGAACGACGCACCTGCGATCAAGGGCGCCGACATCGGCATCGCGATGGGCAAATCAGGTTCCGAAGTCACCAAGCAGGCGGCGGACATGATTATCACCAACGACAACTTCGCCACCATCGTTGCGGCCATCGAGGAGGGGCGCGGCATCTACGACAACATCCGGCAGACGCTGCAATACCTGCTGGCCGGGAGCACGGGCGAACTGTTGCTCATGACTCTCTGTGTCGTCATTGGAATGCCGATGCCATTGCTGCCCATTCATCTGCTGTGGATCAATCTGGTGACTGACGGACTTCCTGCGCTCTGTCTTGCGACCAATCCGATCGACGCGGACGTGATGAAGCGCCCGCCGCGGGCCCGTGCCGAGCGGTTCACGAACCGGCGATTTCTCCGCTCGATGTTTTTCACCGGGTGCCTCACTGCTGCCGTGGCGTTCGGCGTCTACTTCTATGCGTTGCGGACGGGAACGCTGGAGACGGCCCGCACGTCCGCGTTCACCGTGCTGGTGTTTGCGGAATTGTTCCGTGCCTTCGGGGCACGCAGTGAGACCAAGCCGCTCTGGCGAATCACGCCGTTCTGGAACTTCAATCTGGTGCTGGTGGTGGTCGTCTCTGTGGTTCTCCAGGTGGCGAGTCAACACACGGCTTTTCTCGGGCGCGTGTTGAAAACGTCCTACCTTCCGTTTGTTGATTGCCTGTGGTTCTTCGCGTTGGGAAGCATCCCGCTTCTGGTGCTGGAGGTCGTGAAGGTGGTGCGGATTCGAATCGCCAAGAAATAGCCGGGAACCAATCGAGGTTCGCTCCCGCTTCGGTGGGTAGGGATACACCCCATGGCAGATGGGCCGGTCTGCGGATTAGCCTTTCCTCAAAGCAGTGGTGACTACCCGTGCTCGGCCGGTCCGACAGTGTCGCGCGTTTGGGATGTCATCCGGCTGTGCATTTATGACGACGGAAAAATCCAACCTCATCCTTACCCGACTCGAATCTGGTTTCCGCGCGAACGCCGCCACGCTTCAGGCGCTGGAGAAGGATCTGGCCGCGACGATGACGATGGCGCGCGAGGCCGGCAGCAGGCTGGCTCCGTCGCAGAGCTGGAACGCAGCGTGGCAGAGGAGTTGGGATGCAGTGATGGAGAGCGTCCACTGCATCAATGATCATTTGGTGGGGATTGGAGATATGATGACCGGCAGCCAAGCGGATCGCATTGGCAGCGCCCTGGCGATCTGGGAATCGGCTCAACTGGAGGACGCCAAACTGTTGGCTGTCTTGCGAGGTATACGACTTCAGGCGGGTGAATTGGAGGCGGCATCGAGGAAGGAGTGGAACCAGCTGGCTCGCGTCATCGAATCGCATTTGGAAACGATTCACACGAGTGCTCAGGCGCTGCGCGTCAAATTGGAGTTTCTGAAAAAGCACTCAGCCGAGGAGGTGGAGCACCTCGTGGAGAAAATGCGGAACAGGCTCCTGACCCAGACCCGTGGCACACAGGTTTCCGCTGAGCCGTTTGACCGCGACTATCGCAACGCTGTGCTTGAGCGCGAAAAGGACCAGCACGTCTTCACCGGATTTCTGGATGTCGTCAAAGCGCTCTCGCTCTGGGTCGAGTCGCCGGATGAGCGAATGCGAAAGAACCGTTCTCTCACGCTGGATGACGTTTAAAATCGGGACTTCCCCGGTTTTCAGGTGAAAAGGTTGAACGACCCTGTGCTGGTGGAGATTCGGTGGCTTCGGTGGAGCAGTATCACAAATGACAGACCCATTTGACAATCGACCGCAGTCAACAACTTCACCGCCCACGGGGTGGATGCACAGGGCAGCGAGTAACTTCGGCCGACACAAGTCAGCGGTGGTCGCGACGCTCGCGATCGCGGGCATCGTCGCGCATATCGTGATGCGTTACGGCCTCCGCCTGCCTGCTGAGAATTACCGGATCCCTTTGCTGGCTACCCTGATTCTCGGTGGCCTGCCGATGCTTTATGACCTGCTGCGCAAATTGCTCAAACTGCAATTCGGGTCTGATCTCCTGGGCGGCATCTCGATCATCACGTCCGTTCTACTCGGCGAATATCTCGCCGGCTCGCTCATTGTGCTGATGCTCGCGGGTGGTGGAGCGCTGGAGAGTTATGCGTTGCGCAGTGCCTCATCGGTGCTGGCCGCGCTCGCGAAACGGATGCCATCGGTCGCCCATCGAAGGCGCGGCACGGAGATGGTCGATGTCGCGCTGGCGGAAATTGCGGTGGATGACTTGCTGGTCATTCATCCGCACGAGATCTGTCCGGCGGACGGTGTCGTGACCGAGGGCCACGGCGTGATGGATGAATCCTACCTGACGGGTGAACCGTTCCAGATCACGAAGACTTCCGGCACCAGCGTGATTTCCGGCGCCATCAATGGCGAATCGGTGCTGACCATTCGCACCACCAAGGCCGCCGCCGATTCGCGCTACGCGAAAATCATGGAGGTCATGCGCGAGTCGGAGAGCAAGCGACCCCAGTTGCAGCGACTCGGCGATCAACTTGGCGTGATCTACACTCCGGTCGCTCTGCTCGTGGCCGTTCTCGCCTGGGTGATCAGTGGCGAGTCCATCCGGTTCCTCGCGGTGTTGGTGATCGCCACGCCTTGCCCGCTGCTACTGGCGATTCCCATCGCGATCATTGGTTCGATTTCTCTCTGCGCCCGCCGCGCGATCATTGTGAAGAGCCCGGTGGTGCTGGAGCAAATCGCGGGCTGTCGAACCGCGATCTTCGACAAGACGGGAACGCTCACCTACGGCGAACCGAAACTGACAGAGCAGCTGGTCGCGCCGGGCTTTGACTCAGTGGAAGTGCTCACGCTGGCGGCGAGCCTGGAGCGCTATTCGAAGCATCCGCTGGCCCGCGCGATTCTCGCGGCCGCGACGGAAGCAGGCATTCAACTCCCAGAGGCGACCGAAGTCGGTGAACAGCCGGGCCAGGGATTACGGGGAAATGTTTCCAGCCATGAACTGCAAATCACCAGTCGCAACAAACTCATCGCGGGCAAAGTCGCGGGAGGGGAGCAACTGCCGGCGCTCGCCGGAGGCCTCGAATGTGTGGTGGTGATCGATCAGCGTTACGCGGCGGCCTTCCGATTTCGCGACGCGCCGCGTGCTGAGAGTCGTTCCTTCATCCACCATCTCGGGCCGAAGCACCAATTCGCGCGCGTGATGATTGTGTCGGGTGATCGGGAGTCGGAGGTGCGCTATCTCGCCGAGCAGGTTGGCATCACGGAAATTCATGCGGAGCAAAGTCCGGAGCAGAAGCTCGAGCTCGTCCGGGCGGAAACCGTGAAAGCCAAGACACTCTACGTGGGCGACGGCATCAATGACGCGCCGGCCATGATGGCTGCGACCGTCGGCATGGCGATTGGCGAGAACAGCGACGTGACCGCGGAAGCCGCCGGAGTGGTCATCATGGACAACACGCTCAAGAAGGTGGACGAGTTCATGCACATCAGCCGGCGGATGCGAATCATCGCGCTGGAAAGTGCGGTGGGTGGCATGGCGCTGAGTGTCATCGGGATTATCTTCGCCGCGACGGGAAACTTGAGTCCGGTCAGCGGCGCGATCGCCCAGGAAGTCATCGACGTGCTGGCGGTGCTGAATGCCCTGCGCGCAGCCTTTCCACCCAGGGTGCTTTCCGATCTCGGATAGGAGTCATTCGAGCCAACCCGCCAGAGAGAACAGAATCGAGTCCGAATGTAGCTTGCTGCGGTCACTCGCGAGCACCTTCACGGATCGGGGTCCAGGCGGTCTGCTTTGGAGACTGTATGGCCAATGACCGGTCTCGCGACTCGCAGTTCGACAATATGTTCACGGTGGTCGTCGACGAGTGGAAGCGTTTCTCCGGGAAGTTCATTGCCGTCGAGAATGAGTTGGGTGGAGTCGGTGTCCACGGTGTCCCGCTGAACAATCGTGATGTGATAAACGGTCTGCCGGAAGCGGTAGTGAATCTTGTAGCTCGTCCACTTCTTTGGCAGGCGGGGAATCAAACGAAGACGATCGCCTTCCCGGTGAACACCGAGCAACGTCTCAATGAGCAGCCGATACATCCAGCCGGCAGAACCGGTGTACCAGGTCCAGCCGCCCCGGCCGGTGTGAGGTGCGACCGCATAGACATCCGCCGCGACCACATAAGGCTCCACCTTGTAGGTGGCAATCTGCTTGGGTGTTCCGCCGTGGTGGACGGGATTGAGCAGCCCGAACAGTTCCCACGCCCGATCGTTTTCTCCCATGAGGGCGAAAGCCATGCCGGTCCAGATGGCGCCGTGGGTGTATTGACCGCCATTTTCACGGACGCCCGGAATGTAGCCTTTGATGTAACCGGGGTTGAGCGCTGATTTGTCGAAGGGCGGATCAAACAACTGGATCAATTTCGCGTTCCGGCGGACCAGCCGCAGGTCCACGGCGTTCATCGCCTGCTGGGAACGCTCGGGAGCGCCCGCGCCGCTTATCACGGACCAGCTCTGTGGCAGCGAATCAATCTGGCACTCCGGATTCGATTGAGAGCCGAGCGGCTCGCCGTTGTCGAAGTAGGCGCGGCGATACCATTCGCCATCCCAGGCGTGAAGCTCGATGTTCTCCTGCAGCTGACGCGCTTGGGTGACGCAGCGGTCGGCAAAGGCGACATCCTGACGCGAGCGCGCGAGTTCGGAGAACTGGGTAAGCACGTCGTACAAAAAGAAGGCGAGCCAGACGCTTTCGCCGCGGCCTTCCTTGCCCACCATGTTCATGCCGTCGTTCCAATCGCCGCAGCCGATCAACGGCAGTCCGTGTTCGCCGAAACTCAGTCCATGCTCGATGGCACGCACGCAATGCTGGTAGAGCGTCGCCGTTTCTTCCGAGCGATTCGGCAGGTCGTAGTAAGCCTCCTCTTCCGGCTTGACCGGTCGGGCGTCGAGAAACGGAACGATCTCGTCCAGAACGCCGGTATCCGCCACACACGCGACGTAACGGCAGGTCACGTAAGGCAGCCACAGATAGTCGTCGGAGAAGTGGGTGCGCACGCCGCGACCGGCCGGCGGATGCCACCAATGCTGCACGTCGCCTTCACGGAACTGGCGCGAGGCGGCGCGGAGCAACTGTCCGCGGGTGAGCGCCGGTTCCGCGTGGACCAACGCCATCACGTCCTGCAACTGATCGCGGAATCCGTAGGCGCCACCAGATTGATAGAATCCAGTCCGGCCCCACACACGGCAGCTCAAGGTCTGATACAACAGCCAACCATTGGCCATCACGTTCACGGCGGGATCGGGCGTATCCACGTTCACGGCACCGAGGGTCCGGTTCCAGTATTCCCAGACGCCTTCCAGCGCCACGCGGCTGGCCCCTTCGCCTCGGAAACGACGGATCAAATGTTGCACTTCCGGCGCGCTGCGTCCGACCCCGAGGCGGAAGCTCGTTTCGCGTTCCTCGCCATCGTGCAAGTTGAAGCTGACCTGCATCGCACCGCAGGGATCGAGTCCCGCGCCGACCTTGCCGGACAAGCGCGTGCGTTTCATCGCCGACGGGTGCGCCAGGCTGCTGTTGCGGCCGATGAACTCCTTCCGATCGCCGGTGAGCGTGCGCGTGACGTCATTCACGTCAATGAACGCGATACGTTCGGGGAACTCGGTGTTGTAGTGGTTGCGGGCCAGCAGCGCGCCAGTTTTCAGATCCACCTCGGTCTGCACATGGAGCAGGCTCTTGTGCCGCAGGTCGCCCAACACCCATTCCCAGTAGCCTGTGACCGACAGGCGACGCGGTCGCCCCGAGACGTTGCGCAGCTTCAGCACCGTGAATTTCACCGGTGCATCCATCGCCACGTAGACCCACAGCTCGGAGGCAATTCCGTTCTCGGTGTGCTCGAATACGGTGTAGCCGAAGCCATGGCGGATGACATACGGCGTCTCGCCGCGCGCCGGCAGCGGCGTGGGCGACCAGAACTCTCCGGTCTGCTCGTCGCGGATGTAGAACGCCTCGCCTGTGGTGTCTTGGACGGGATCGTTGCTCCACGGCGTCAGACGGAACTCGTGGGCGTTCTCAACCCAGGTGTAGGCGGCGCCGCTCTCGGAGAGCACCGTTCCGAAATACGGGTTGGCGATCACATTGACCCAGGGCGCCGGCGTCATCTGGCCGGGCTGAAGCGTGATGACGTATTCGTGGCCGTCCCGGGTGAAGCCGCCGAAGCCGTTCTTAAAGATCAACTCTCGCGGAAGGAGCGGCACGGGCACGTCTTCTGACTCCGAACGCGTGATCCTCAGTGCCGGCACCGGCAGCTCCAGGACACTGCGATGTTCAAGCTGCTCCGCTAGTGTTCCCTTCTCGTCATCGAGAACGATGCGCGCCGCGGATTGCAGCAGCACGCGATCATCGTTCGGGATTTGTTCAAGACGCCGGACGAAGATGCCACCTGGTTTGTCGAGCAGTTGCGCTTCAATTCCCGACGAGATAAGGCTGGTGATCTGGTCGTGCAGCGACTGGCGGTAGACCGAGACTTCCTCGTTCAGGATCACCAGCTCGACGGTCAGTCCCTTCATGCGCCAATACGAGTGTGCGCGGATCAGGTGACGGACGAGCTCGATCTTTTCCGCGTCGCTGATGCGGACTAGAACGATGGGCGAATCGCCTGAAATGCCGTAGCTCCAGAGCCCGCTCTGGCCGCGGCGATTGTTGCGCAGCAGGCCAGGGGCGGCGCGTCGCGCGGGGTCGGCGTAGATCAGTGCGCCGGCGAGGCACCCGTAAAGCTGAGCGTCCATCTCCGTGGCGTTGAGATGCCGTAGCGTCACCTGACTGTGGGTCCAGGCCAGGTCGAACGCGCGGTCTGCCATGCGGGAACTTTGGTACTTCTCGACCAGCGCCAGCGCCGCCTCGCGGTTCTCCGTCACTCCGAGAACGAGGTCAATGATCGCCGTCTCGTTCGGCGCCAGCGTGACCGAGCGCCGCAGGGAGATGATGGGATCGAGGACGGAGCCGACGGTGTTGGACAGCGGAGAGGTGCTTTTCAGCGCGGCGGGATTCGCGAGGTTTCCACCGCGTCCCACGAATCTGGCGCGATCGGTTTCACACGAGACGGTGCCCAGCTCGCCGCCCTGACCGACCATCAGATGCAGCAGCCAGGGCGGCTTCTCCTCCGCTGATCGGGCGCGGCGGGTACAGAGAATGGCGGAGGACTTTCGCGCGAATTCCGTTTGGACAAACAGGTTGCTGAAGGCCGGATGCGCCGTGTCCGCGTCGGGCTTCGCGAGCACCACCTCGGCGTAACTGGTCAATTCGATGACGCGTGTCACGGCGGAACGATTGGTGATCGTGATGCGGCGCAGTTCCACGTCGTCCTCCGGCGAGACGCTGATCTCGGTGTGGATCTCGAGTCCACTGTGACGCTGCCGGAACTCCGCGCGCGCCTGGGTGAAGATGGCTTCGTAAGCCTTGGTCGGGCGCTGCGTCGGCTGGTAGGCGGTGGACCAGAACTCTCCGGTCGCCGCATCGCGCAGATAAACAAATGTTCCCCAGCAATCGCGAGTAGCATCCTCGCGCCAGCGGGTGACGGCGAGTTCGCGCCATCGACTGTAGCCGCCGCCCGCGCTGCTGATGGCGACGTGATACCGGCCGTTGGACAGCAGGTGAACCTCCGGGGCCGGCGACTTCGGATCGGTGGCGACTCGCATCACCGCTTCGCCGCCGGCGGAGAAGGTTCGGGATTCCTCCATCTTGAGATCCTCTGAGAGCACGCTGGCGGCGGCCTTGGGGGCACGCTCCTGCAGGAGCAGTTCCGCCGCCTTCAGTAACGGGCAGGCCATGAAACGACGCTGCATGGGGTAGTCGTGCAGGAGATTGACGACGGAGAGCAAGGTCATTCCTTGATGATGCGCCATGTACGAATGGATCGTGGCGCTCGACTCGTCGGGCGGCAGGCGCGCGGGAGTGTAGTCGACGGCCTCGTAGAAACCGTAGGCGCCCTCGCGTCCGTCGTCCGCCAGTCGCTGCAAGTTTCTGCACGCTTCCGCTGGCGACACCATCAACGCCATCGCCGTCGCGTACGGAGCGATCACGAGGTCGTCCGCGAGTCCGCGTTTTAAGCCCAGCCCCGGGACACCGAAGGCGCGGTACTGGTAGTTGAGGTGAATGTCGGTGCGGTTGTAGCCGGACTCGGAAATGCCCCACGGCACGCCGCGCAGTTCGCCATACTCGATCTGTTGCTGGACCGCCGCGCGGCAGGTGTGATCGAGCAGCGTGTTGTCATAGTTGGGCATGACCAGCAGCGGCATCAGGTATTCGAACATCGAACCGCTCCACGAAACGAGGATTGGCTCGCTCCGCGAGGCGATGAGCAGGCGGCCGAGGGAGAACCAATGGTCCTGCGGCACCTGACCCAGGGCGATGGCGACGTAGCTGCAGAGGCGCGCTTCGGACGCGAGGAGATCGTAGAAGCTCGCGTCACACCGGCGCTCCGTGACGTTGCAACCGATGGAAAAAAGATCTCTCGCCGGGTCGAACAGAAACGTGAAGTCCATCGCGGCAGCCAGGTCGTGGCATTGCGTGGCGAGGGATTCCAAGGCGTGCAGTCGCTGGCGGGCGTGGTCGCTGCCTTCACGCAGAGCGCGGACGAATTCAGACTCGCCAGTGCTGTCGTCCGCCGACGCGCTGAATGAGTGGTTCCACATGGCGACTTCGCGAAGGGTAGGGAAGTGGTCGGACTGGGTGAATCGCTCGTCGGGCGCGTTTGCCATTGAAGTTGGAGAACCTCGAGAGATTGCTGATTTGGCCATCAGCCACGGTGCGATGAACCGGAGTTCCTCCCGCTGCTCTTCGCAAGTCCGCTTGAGAGTTTGACTCCAATCCTTCAGTTCTTCCTCCCGGTTCGCCAACGAAGCGGCGAGCTGGGTGGCGAGCCGCGTCGCCCGCTCCAACATGTCATTCGCCGCGCGCAGAGTTGAAGGCTCCTTTTCCAACTCGGCGGCGAGCTGGGTCAGAATCGCGTTGTCGCCTGCAAGAGATTTCACGACTGCCACGGTGTCGCGCAGTCCGGCCAGGGACTGAGAAGAAAGAATTCTTTCATCGGCCACTTCACGAAGTCCGGAGCCGAGCGTCAGCAAGTGTCCCGCGAGATTGCCGCTGTCGACGCTGGAGACGTAGAGCGGGAGGAGTGGTTGGAGCGTGCGCGTCTCATACCAGTTGTAGAAGTGACCGCGATGCCGTTCGAGTCGCTGCATCGTGGCGAGAGTGGTTTGCGTGCGGCGAATCAGGCCGCCGGTGGACAGGTAGCCGAAGTCTCGCGCGGCGAGATTCGCGAGCAAGGCCAGCCCGATGTTGGTGGGCGACGTGCGGGTGGCAATGACTGGGTTGGGCGCTTCCTGGAAATTATCCGGCGGCAGCCAGTTTTCTCTTTCGGTAACGAAGGTTTCGAAATAGTGCCAGGTCTTGCGCGCAATGAGTCGAAGGAAGGACGACTGTTCGTCAGTCAGAGTCGGAGTGGACGTTTCGATGGGCTGGCTGATCCACCAGGCGATCCACGGAGCGGCGAGCCAGGTGCCGAGGATTGGGAGCGCCAGGGCCAGTTGGTCCAGGTGGGTTAACGCGAGGACGACGATCGTGCCCGTCGCAATGAACGGTGCGATCCACATCGTGGCATAGAAGCCGGCCAGGTCGGCGCGGGTGTTTCGTTCGGCATCACCCGACGTCTGCCATTCGAGAAGTCGTTTGCGAGTCACCAGCAGGCGCAACAGCGTTCGGCCGATCGCGTCGAGGCTGACGAATGCGTCATAGGGCAGAAACGCGAGGGTGAGAAAAATCTGGCCGAGCTGCCGCCCGCCTGACCCGGCGACCGTGCGAAGGTGCATCATCCACGGCAAATCCGACGGCTTGCGAAACCCGTCCACCAGCGCTGCCAGCAATCCGGGAAGTGTGATTACGGTAAGAACCAGCAGTGAACCCACGCCGCCAAGATCGGGATAGAGCAGCCAGTTCCCCAACATCAAGAGCAGCAGGGCTGCGGGGACGAGACTGCGCCGGAGGTTGTCGAAGATCTTCCACTGCGACAGTCCGGAGAGCGGATTGGCGATCCGGCGGGCATCGGAACCGGGAACTCGCGGCAGGAGCCATTGGGTGATTTGCCAGTCGCCGCGGATCCAGCGATGTCGCCGGTCGATGTCCACGTTGTAGCGTGACGGATGTTCTTCGTAGAATTCCACGTCGCTGACCAGGGCCGAGCGGGCATGACATGCTTCCAGCAAATCGTGGCTGAGCACGGTGTTCTCGGGGAAGCGTCCCTTCATGGCCCGCTCGAAAGCATCCACGTCGTAGATTCCTTTTCCGATGAACGAACCTTCGCGGAAGACATCCTGATACACGTCGGACACTTCCCGCGTGTAGGGATCGATGCCGGCATCACCGGCAAAAAGCCGTACGAACCAGGAACGCCGGGCGCTCGGCAGGCTTACGCCGACGCGCGGTTGCAGGATGCTGTAGCCTTCGTTGACAATCTCGCGCGAGGCATCGAACACCGGGCGGTTCAGCGGATGGGCCATCGTGCCCACAAGCTGCCGGGCTGCTTCGCGCGGGAGCTGGGTGTCAGTGTCGAGCGTGATGACATACTTGATCGACGGGAGAATGGCGGTGTCGCCCACGATCTCGGAGAAGCATTCGCGGGCTCCTCCGCGCAGCAGCGCATTGAACTCCGTGAGTTTTCCCCGCTTGCGTTCGTAACCCATCCACAACCCTTCGCTGGCGTTCCAGCGGCGTGGCCGGTGAAACAGGAAAAAGAGATCGTGGCGTGCGGTGGGATACTTCGCATTCAACATCTCGACTCCGGCGCGCGCCCGCTGTTGCAGCACGTCGTCTCCCGGCAGGACTGCTTCGGCGGCGTCACGGAAATCCGTCAGCAACGCGAAGTGAAGGTGATGATCCCGGTTGGCGAGATGATGGATCTCCAGTGTCTCGATGAGACGATCGACGCCTTCCACACTGGTGAGCATCGTGGGAACGACCACCATGGTCCGGCAATCCGGCGCGATGCCGGATGAGAAATCCAGCCTCGGGAGCAGGCACGGCTTGACCAGCAGCGTGGACAACCAGTTCATCAACGCCACGGCGAGTTGGCTGGCGCAGAAAAGGAATGCCATGATGAAGAAGATGAGTTTCCAACCCTGCACCTCCAACACCATCGCCTGCTGCATAAAGCCGAGCGTCGCGACCAGAGTGAATGCCCCGATTCCGCCCGCGTAGAAGGTCAGTGGGAACCGGTGAATGCTCCGTTCAATGATCGTTTGCCATGGCCACTGCACCTTCGCAACCCGCCCAAGCGTCATCTGGCCTTTGTCGATCAGGTAATAGCCCACATGGGCAGTCCGGTGCTCGCGACCCAGTTGTTTCGCGCCTACCGCCGCCAAGTCAACGGCGTGTTGAGCGACTTCGGTCTCCGAGAGCTGGCTCTGGCGTGAAATGGATTCGACCGAATGGCGATAGCGATCGCGGGTCGCAAAATCCATCGCGCGGTAGACGTCGGCGGGGTCGGAGCGCAGGACCTTCTCGACGACGCTCAGGCTCTCCACGAACTCCTTCCAATCCATCGCGCTCAGGAAACGCAGGCTCGCGATGCTGTGGCTGACTGAAACCTGATCCGCAGCCTGATTCTGGCTTTCCATCTGAACCAGTTGTTCGATGGACAGCCCTTGTTCCACCAGCCGCTGCTCCAGCCAGCCGCGCGCGAGATGCAACACCGGGCTTTGTCGCGACAAGCGCTGACAGAACTCCGCCACGAACGAACAGGAGAGGGACAGGTCAGCCTTCGCCATGTCCGCCACCACGATCACGAGGTGGGACGGATCTTTCTCCGCCATGTCCTGCAACCGGTCCACCCACGAGTCCGCGAGATCGCGCTCCTCGCGCGCGATGGCAAGCCGGGTGGTGATGCGCTGGAGATTTTCAATCAACCCCAGGCGCAGCATGATGGGGATCGCCCACAGCTCGCCCAATTTCAGCGGGCTCGCGGTTTGGTAGGCGGCGATGAAGGCTCGCAGCGGCCCCGCATCGATCTGCGCGTCCACGTGCGAGATCAATTCGAGCACGATGTCATAGACGCGGGGAAGTCCGGCGGAAGAGGTGTTGAGCAGACGTGGCAGCTCCCGGCTGTAGCCGCGAGGCAGATGTCGCCGTGCCATCTGAATCTGTTCCTCGAGCAGGTAGAAGTTGTCGAGCAACCATTCCGCAGCAGGGGTGATCTGGCGACTTTTGTCGACGGTGAGACTGGTGCGGTTGAAATTCCACAGGATGTCCTCATTCTGATCCAGCCGGGTGAGAAGACGGTTTCCGCCTTGTCGCGGGGTCACTCGATGCTCGGCTGCGAGCGCATTGGCGTGCCGCGCCAGTTGGTCGACGCTGAACAGCTCCGACCGAAGCGGCACCTCGCCCACGCCAGGCCGCGAACGTGCCCTTCTGGCCAGCCACTTTTGAAGATGCGATGACAATCTGTGCATGCTGATTCTGTTTCCGGTTGCGTTGTCGCCGTCGCGGACGCTCGAAACGTCGCGTTTGGTCGGGCGATGACAGCTCCTCTTTCGGAAAACTGTGAGGTGGAACGCTGGTCAACCAACGCCGACGAGGCTCAACTGTTTTAACCTGGTCGTGACGACGAGCTTACAACGAGCGGTCAGAACAGAATGCCGAAGTGTCCCTGCGAACGACATGGGGTGTTCTCCCCATTGCGGATTGTTCGCTGCGCCCCGCAGCAATTTCCGGCTCTATCAATCGAAGTTCCACGCGATCCATCGGAGAGAATACTGTTCCTTCAGGGTGACAGTTTCCGCGGAGACGGAGTCGGCGAGGGCGAGGCTGATCGGGAGGGCCACGCATGGCAGCAAGATGGATTTCGAATTGGGATCGTCGGAAATCACCCCTGCGGCCTGGGCCAAAGCCGGGCGCAACCGGCCACGCTCCACCACCTGAGTTGCTTCGCCCATTCGCCAGCTTCCGTGCCACTCAAGCAAGGCACTCCTCCGGACGATTGGAGTCTATCTGAAAATTCTGAGAGGTGCTGTGGCGAGGGGTTTTGACCCTGGACGAGGAGAGACGAAAGAGCACGGCCACAGCGCCCTGCGACTGAGGAGCGTCAAAGGCTCAGGGCCGAGAGACCCGCCGCCCGGAGGGTTCTCAAGCAAAAGGCCGCTTGGCTTCGTTGCTCGTCGGTCAGAGGCCCGGGAGGGACATCCTCCCTTCTCGCTCCTCTCCATCCGGCCTTTTGCTTGAGAACAGCACCTCTCAGAATTTCCAGACAGGCTGACCGTGCCCCTGAGATTGGGCCGGAGATGAGTTGAGAGTTGGCTGCGATGGCG
>CAZBIC010000083.1:0-18455 GCA_964491875.1 uncultured Bifidobacterium sp. | reverse complement strand
ATGCGACGGCAACGCTCCATGCACTGCGGCAGGTAGCCGGCGTGAAGCTCGGAGATCCGCTTGAACTCGGCGTCGCCAAGGTTGAACTCATGCTTGAGCCACGCCAGTTCAGGCTGGGGACTTTGCATCATTGCACGCGGTTTGGCCGTGCCCATCAGATAGACGCAGCAGTAGGCGATGACCGCGCCCACCATGCCGAGTGTCAGAATCAAGAGTCCGCGCTTCATGGTTGCGGCGTGGTTCGGTAGGGGTCAACCGCCTGGGCATAGCGGGCGCTCAGTTCACCTGTCACACGCGCCGTTTCCTGCCGCGCCTGGCTCCAGCCAACGCTTGCGCCGATGATCAACAGCACCGCCACGTAAGCCGTGGCGAGCGCGGGTCGGGGCAGCAGGTTCGTAAGCCAGTTTGCGAACACCGTGGCGAGCGAGACTGTCGGCACAGGCGCGGTTTCAGCGCGCTCGATTCGCCGCCAGACCTGCTCCTGAAAGCGTGGGGGCAGCGATGCCTCCTGCTTCGACTCCTGCAAAAGCGCACGGAGGGAAGTTTCGTTCTCGTTGGAATTATTAGTCTTCATAGGCTTTTACTTCGTTGGGCGGCGGAACGTGCCGTCGCCCGTGATACTACCGGATGTGAATCGCGCCGCACGTTCATTTCAGCGGGGCGACATAGAATTCCTTCGCGCGCAGTTCGCGAAGCGCCGTCTCGTAACGCGGATCTTTCGGCGACATCGTGGGACGCAGGCCATGCGCGAGATCAACACTCGGGCCGGTGCTCGGAACCTTGCGCAAACTGTAGGCCAGTTCGCGACCTTTGGGCGAGCCGGCACCGACGGAGCGGTCAATCATGTCCGTGGTCGAACCGGGAACCGTCCGCAGGGAGTCGACAAGCGCCTTTCCCTTGGGGGAATGCAGCGGTTCGGCGGCGGAGGCCGAGTTGACAGCGGTGAGGAGGGCGACGGTGGCGGCGAGGAGCAGTGTGGTTTTCATATCGTTCGTCTTTCTTCGTTGTGCGGCTTCGCCGCTTTGTTCACATCCTTAGATACGCCGCAGGTGGGGGAATCCCTCACGAAACCTCCGGCAAAGGGCGCACGGTGACCGAGCGTGTGGACAGCAGGAACTTGGGGAAGGAAGACTGACGAAGATTACGGCGCCGGGGTGCGCCCAAGGAAGAGACGGCCCGACTTGCCGTCAATGATCACGACGCCAAATTGAGCCAGTAACCCATTGCCTAGCAGGCCCGATTCGCCAGGGAAGATAGCCTTGGAATGCAGGCCGGTGGGAACGGTGTCGAGTTGGTGGTTGCCGATGCGAAGGCCGGTCATGGTTTGCGGAATGAAAAGCTCGGCGAGGCCGACCGCGAGCTTGCTCGTGCAGCGGTCGGCACGCTCCTGCGAAGTCACCCACTGGAAAGCTGTCGCACAGCCGGTATCCACGCGCACCCATTGACTCTTACCGCCGTTCACATTCACCGCCACGCGAAAGCCGCATGGCCGCGTCTCCAGCGGGACTGCGTTGGTGGAATCGGCAGTGAGTGAGGCGGTCAGCACGCGAAGTTTCTGTGCTGTGTAATCAATCTCCACCACCCGGTCGCGGAAGAAATCCGCGCCAATCAAGCCATCCACAAAACGACTGCACGCGCCGGAGAGCTTGCTCAGATCGAGCGCAAGATACTCATCAGGCAGTTCTAGTTCTTGGGCTTTGGCGGACAGCTTCACCGGCCAATGGCCCGTCAAGGTCGTGGCAACGGCGGTGACGCTTACCCTTGGTCCGAGTTCAAGACCAAGCCGCCGCGCGGTGCTGAGGTTCACCACGCTGGCGCTCGCGCCGGAGTCCACGAGGAAGTGCAAAGGCTCTTTGCTTTGTGGAACGCAAACTTGCGCCCACAGCAACCCATCGCGGAACTGGATGGGGAGTTCGGAGGCCGACGACGTGGCCGTTTCCGCCTGCAACAGGCGGCTTACCGAGAACAGAATTGCACAGAGCCAGAAACGCACGCGATTTACAACGCAGACGTTGTGCCACGATCTGGCTCTGGATGAAAGAGGCCATTTTCAACGACTTGAGCGCGAATCCCAAACCCAGCGGACCTTGAATCTGCTCACCCAAGGACACCTTGGGCAAAAACGGCCATCTCCCGACCGTTTCTACTCGTCGCAGGTGCAGGCATACTCGGCGCGCTGGCAGCCGCCGCAGGTGTGCGTTTCCAGCTTGAAACGGAGGTTCTGTGGCTTGGCGTCGGCAGTCTGCCTAATCTGCACCACCACCCCGTAACCGTCCCCTTCCGGCAGCTTGGTTTTGCTCACGAGCACGTCGCCCTTTTTCTCGAACTCAATCGTCTTCTTTGCGCCTTTCGCGTCAGCGATGACAGTCACGGACTGCGCGGCAACCGGAACGGGTTTCAGCGTCGCATCGTAAAACGTGATGGTGACGGTGTGGTCTTTCTCCAGGTAGAACTCGGCCTTCGGCTCGGTCTTTTCGAGGAGGCGTCCGCCCTTTGGTCCGCCCAGGTGTTTCTTGTCGGCGGCTTGGAGTGTGAGCAATCCCGCGAAAATCACGGCGGCCAATGTGAGGAGTTTGAATGAAGTTTTCATGGTTATGTTTCGTTGGTTGCCTGTGACGTTTCTGTGTTTTCCGCCGTGGTCATCGCCGGGCGGACGTTTCGCTCGATCCACTCGTAGAGCACAGGCAACAAAACGAGGGTGAGGAAAGTCGAAGTGATGATGCCGCCAATAACGACGGTCGCGAGCGGGCGCTGTACCTCCGCGCCGGCCCCCTGCGAAATGGCCATCGGCACGAAGCCGAAGCTGGCGACCAACGCGGTCATCAATTTCGGGCGCAGCCGGGTGAGCGTGCCTTCGACGACGGCCTGGCGCAGACTGCGGCCTTGCTCGCGGAGTTGATTGATGAAGCTGATGAGCATGATGCCATTCAGGACGGCGATGCCGGAGAGCGCGATGAATCCCACGCCCGCGCTGATCGTGAACGGCATTCCGCGCAACCAGAGTGCAATGATGCCTCCAGTCACGGCCAGCGGAACGCAGACAAAGATGAGCGCCGCCTGCCGCAAGCTGCCAAAGCTCAGGAAAATAAGGACGAAGATGAGCGCCAATGCCAAGGGCACGACGATGGCGAGCCGCTGCCGCGCCTCCACAAGATTTCGGAACTGACCGCCGAACTCGAAGTAGTAGCCTTCGGGGAACTTCACGCGTTCGCGGATGGCTGTTGTCGCCTCTTGCACAAATCCCGCCGTGTCGCGTCCGCGCACATTGACCAAGATGGCTGCACGTCGCTGGGTATTTTCGCGTGCGATAGTGCCGACTTGCTCAATGGTTTTTATGCTCGCGACCTGTCCTAGCGTGAGCAAGCCGCCATCGTCCGTGCGGAGTGGCAGACCTTTCATGGTGTTCACGTCACTGCGCAAGGACTCGGCCAGTCGCACGACGATGGGGAAGCGGCGGTTGCCATCAATCAAGGTGCCGACCTCCTCCCCTGCCAGCGCAGTGGCCACGACACGATTCACGTCGTCTGCGTGGACGTTGTAGCGGCGCAACGCGTCACGGTCCGGGGTGATTTCCAGCATCGGCACGCGACCAATCGCGTCAAACTCGCTTTCCTTCCCGCCGGGCAGGGACTGAAGCACGGCCCGGACTTCGCCCGCGAGCCGCTCCAATTCCTCGAAACTGTCACCATAGATTTTGCAGACCAGATCCGCCCGAGCACCGGCCATGATCTCGTTGAACCGCATCTGAATCGGCTGGGTAATCAGATAAACCTGGCCCGGCACTTTCTCGGCCAGCGAGCGGCGCATCCTTTCCGCAAGCTGTTCCTTGGTGGGCTGTTTTCCGTCCAGCTTCCTCCATTGCTTCGGCGGATGGAGCAGGACGAATGTATCCGCGACGTTCGGCCCCATCGGGTCCAGCGCAATCTCAGCCGTGCCCATCTTGGAGAACAATTCGCGGATTTCCGGAAACTCGCGGCGCAGAATTTCCTCCGACTTTTTCTGCAAGTCCAACGACGCCTCCAATCCCGCGCTGCTGCTGCGGATGAATTGTAACGTCAGGTCGCCCTCGTCCAACTGTGGAATGAACTCCGCGCCGAGCCGGGTGAACAGCCACAGCGAGCCGGCGAAGGCCAGGACCATCGGCAGAACGACCAGCCAGCGGAAACGCAGGCCGAAATT
The DNA here is from genome assembly GCA_964491875.1 of uncultured Bifidobacterium sp. Classification (GTDB taxonomy): domain Bacteria; phylum Verrucomicrobiota; class Verrucomicrobiia; order Limisphaerales; family JADJPG01; genus JADJPG01. Next base: position 14,276 of record CAZBIC010000083.1, on the reverse strand, counting down.
CAGCAGCGGCGTGTAGAGAGCTTTCGCTCCGCGCACCAGCCAGTTGTCTCCTTCCGTGACGCGTCCGCCGAGAAAGAACGAGCACAGGACGGGCATCAGGGTGAGCGCCAGCACGAGCGCGCCGCCCAGCGCGAGCATCACCACCACCGCCATTGGCTTGAACATCTTTCCCTCGATCCCCTGCAACGAAAGGATGGGCACATAGACGAGCGTGATAATCAGCACGCCGAAGAACATGGGGCGGGCGACTTCCTTGGCGGAGAACAGCACCTCGCGAGCGCGCTCCGCCGCCGACAATGGACGTCCGAGCTTGTGCTGCCGGTCGGCAAGATGACGCACGATATTCTCCACCATCACCACCGCGCCATCAATGATGAGGCCAAAATCCACCGCGCCTAGGCTCATCAGATTTCCGGACAAACCCAGCCGGGTCATGCCGGTGATGGCGAACAGCATCGAAAGCGGAATCGCCAGCGCGACGATGACCGCCGCGCGCCAGTTGCCCAAAAGCAGGAACAGAATTACCACCACCAGCAGCGCGCCTTCGGACAGATTCCGCTCCACAGTGTGAATGGTGCGGTTGACCAGTTCGGCGCGATCATACAGCGGGCGAACCAAGACCCCCGGCGGGAGCTTGGTCTGAATTTCCGCCAGCTTCTCGCGCACGGCGCCCGCCACTATTCGCGAGTTTTCCCCCGCCAGCATGATGGCCGCGCCAATCAAGGCTTCCTCCCCCTGGTCCGTGCTTGCGCCCGTCCGGAACGCGCTGCCGATGCCCACCGTGGCCACGTCGCCCACCAGTAGCGGCTTGGTCCCACCGCCAAACTTCAACGGCGTTCTCGCAATCTCCTCCGTGGTCGCCACGCGGCTGTTCGCGCGAATGACAATTTGTTCCCCGCCAATCTCCACCATTCCACCGCCGGCATTGCGCGTGTTCTGACTGATGCGTTCGGCAAGATCAGAGAGCGCCATGCCCGCGCTCGCCAACCGGGCGGGATCAGGCATGATGACAATCTGTTTGTCGTAACCACCGCTGGTGTTGACCTCCGCCACACCTGGCGTTGCGCGGAGGAGCGGCTTGATCTGGTAATCCTGAATCAGCTTGAGCGCCATCAACTGCTCGCGGTGCGAAGCCGGTTTGTTGGTCGCGGCCGGCGTGAACTCAACCGCGTAGTAGAAGATTTCGCCGAGACCGGTCGCGATGGGCGCGAGCTTGGGGGTCAGACCGGGCGGCAGTTCATCGAGCACGCCCTGCAACCGTTCGGCAACCAATTGACGCGTGCGATACAGGTCCACGCCGTCGTGGAAAGTCATCGTCACTTGCGAAAGCCCAAACTTCGACAGTGAGCGCAACTCCACCATGCCCGGAAGTCCGGCCATCTCGCTTTCGAGCGGAAACGTGACAAGCTTTTCGATTTCCTCGGGCGCGAGCGCGGTGGTCGCGGTGTTGATCTGGACTTGCGGGCTGGTGATGTCCGGCACGGCATCAATTGGCAAACGTAACGCCGCCCCGATCCCGATCAGGACAAGCACTCCAGCGGCCAGCAAAATCGCGGCGCGTTGGCGCAGGGAAAATTCCAACAGATGATTCAGCATGATTCAGTGTCCGTCGGCGCACGCCTTGCCGCCGCGTAGGGATTGCAGTTCCGCCATCCAAAGGGTCATCACGGGGTTCACCACAATCTGGTCACCCGCGTAGAGGCCGTCGGCCACTTCCGCCCATTCGTGGTTGAGCGTACCCAGCTTGACCGGCGCACGGACGAATCGTTCACCGCTCACCGTATAAACGAAGTCACCCTCCGCCGTGCGCAACAACGCCGCGCGCGGAACCGTTACCACGCTCTTCTCGCCGTTCAGCGGCACAGTAACGGATACGAACGCGCCCTTGCTCAGACGAGCCTGGCTGTCCGCAATGACGACCAGAACCTCGACCGGGGCATTGCTCTGGCTGAGACTGCGATTCACGGCTTCGATGCGCGCCGTGAACGTATCCAAGCCCTCGGCTTTGACTGTGACCGCCTGGCCTTCGCGCAGGGACGCCGCCTGAAGCGCACTGATCAAACCGCTCGCGTGCGCTCCTGGTGAGGCCATTGGCTGCAACGAAGCAAACTGTGCCTCGCGTGCGGAGCGATAGACTTGCGCGGAGAATTCCAGTGCCGACACAAGCTGCCGCTCATCCACGTCGGCTACTTTCAAGCCGATGAACTTCGCCGTCTCGGGCGGAACAAGCAGGCCGGATTTCGCGTTGAAAGTGACAACCGCTTCTTCAGGCATTGCTTCAGCCGCCAGTTTCTCGTTCTGATGGCTGCAACCACACGGCAAAAGCAGCAGCAAGACATGGCAGACGGACAGGGTGACGATTTGGTTGGTTTTCATTTCTTTTCCTCGGTCGGGGTGATTTGCGAGAGCGGCAACGGCAGGCCGGTGAGCAATTCTAGCTGCGCCGCCGCTTCGAGCGCCTCTTTCTTGGTGTCGAGCAAACCCTCGACGGCGTCGAGGTATTGCTTCTGCAACTCGACGTAGGTCGAGATCGGCACTGCGCCGAGGCGGTAATGGCGGTCGGCGACTTCAGCGGCTTCCCGGAAATGCTGCACGGAGTCGGGCCGCCACTTCGCCATCTCGCGCAGCTTCGTCTCGTAGGTCAGCGCGGCTTCGATGACTCTCCGCTGAATCTCGCGCTCCGTGACGTTCAGCGAAACCTCCGCCTGCATCTGACGCGCGACCGCCGTCTCAATGTTTCCCTTGTTGCGATTCCACAGCGGCAACGGCAGCGAGATGCCGACGCCGAGGATGCGCTGTTCCTCCGATCCCGCCTTTTGCTCCGAGTAACTTGGCCCGACGCTGACGGTTGGAAAGCGCTCGTTCCGGGCGAGGTCCACGCGGAAGCCCTGCTGGGCCAATTCCACGGCGCGCACCCTCAGCTCGAAGTTGTTGGTCCGTGCCAGTGTGATGAGCGCGCTGCGATCTTGAGGCGGTGGACGGAAGGAGAGATTCGCCTGGCTGATGGCCAGGCGCGTGTCGGGCGAGACGCCGCGAAGCTGGTTCAGTTCCAGCAACGCCGCTTGTGTCGCAAGCAACGCTTCGCTGGCCTTGCGCTGAGCGTTCAACTCCGTCGCTTCGATTACGCGCGTTTCGAGCAGCGGCGTCAGGCCCGCCGGATCACGCTGCACCAGCACTTCGCGGAGCGCCTTGAACCGTTCGGCCACTTCCGTCGCAGCGGCGGATTTTTCCTGCGCGGCGAACAGGCCATACGCCAGCGTCCGCACACGGCCCGCGAGCGCGATCTTGAATCGTTCATAGCCTAGATGCGCGAGTTCGATGTCGTGGTTTGCGATGGCCTTGCGCAAGCCGATGCGCCCCGGCCACTCGAACGGCTGCACCACGGAAACCGACCAGGCGACACCTTCAGCGCTCAGGCCGCCAAACTTCTGCGCGTTGTGTCCCACGTCGCCACTGAGTTGTGGGTTGGCGAGCAGCCCGGCGGTCTTGCGCCCGGCCTTCGCGGCGGTGATTTCCGCGTCGTAGAACTTGAGCTCGGGATTTTTCTCCAACGCCTCGGCCACGAGTGCATCGAGCGTGTGCGACGCGCCGGGCGGGGCGTTGGTAGTTGATTCCTGCGCCCACGCGCCGGGGGCGGTCAGGATTACGGCGAGCGCCGCCACAGCGAATTGGCGAGGCCAGGAACTTGTCAGCAACATAGATTCAAACACGGTCGAACATGGACACGGCAAACGACGACAGAACGAAACTTGCCGGCGCGGCGAAGCGCCTGTTGAAACGGGAAAAGCCCTCAGCGGAAGCGAGGACTAATTACGAAGCGAACGAAGGAGCACGGACAGGAAGCGCCGTGCGGGAGAGGAACTGCCATCCAACTGACAGTTCAGGAGGGGATGAATCAGAAAGTTCGGCCGAACCGGGCTTGGGCTGCGGAGGTTCGATGAAAACCAGCGCAAGTAGAGAAAAGACTGATTCCGGAGTGACGACCAGCGGCGCTGGATTGGCCGTCTGGTAATTTCCCGATTCCAAAAGGCAGCAGGTCTTGTCCGTGCAAGGTGCTTTTGGCGAACTCTCAGAGGAATCGTCCTCACAGCATTGCTGGAAGAATGGCACTCCGGCCCGTTCCAAGGCACAGCACATTGTTGCCGGCATCCAGACGGCGAGCAACAGCAACGCGATGAGTTTCTTCGGCCAGAACACGGCGATACAACTACAGTAGCGGAGGAATGAAGGCAAACGCAGAAATTGGTTCATTGAGCGTGGTCAGGTAACCGCATCGCCGTGAATCGTCTCATGGTTTCATGTGAGCCACCACTACTCGATCGGACGAGAGGCCAAAGCAGCATGGCTTCCGCCGTAAACCTGGCCGTCACGCAGAGCAATGGTCCGGTTCGCTTTTGCTGCCAGCTCCGGGTTGTGCGTGACCATGAGGATGGTCAATCCGCTCGCGTTCAATTCATGGAAGATTTCAAGAATGCCTTTGGCGTGGTGCGAGTCGAGGCTGCCGGTCGGTTCGTCCGCGAGCAGAATCTTCGGGTCGTTGATCAGGGAGCGCGCAATCGCCACACGCTGCATTTCACCGCCGGAAAGCTCTTTGGGAAGATGGCGAACGCGCTGGCTCAGACCTACGCGCTCCAGCAGTTGGGTAGCGCGCCCGGCGCAGTGGCCGTTGCGCTGGAACACGGCGGGCAGTTGCACGTTTTCCAGAGCGGTCAACGTCGGCAGCAGGAAGAATTGTTGAAAGACAAAGCCAATTTTTCGGGCGCGGATTGAGGTCAGTCCGGCTTCATTGAGGCCGGTGGTTTCCTCGCCATCAATTCGCACTGTGCCGCTGTCCGGTTTGTCCACGCAACCGATGAGATTCAGTAAGGTGGTCTTGCCCGAGCCGGACGGACCGACAATGGCCACAAACTCACCCTGCCTGACCGTCAGCGTGATCTCGTTCACGGCGCGGATGGTCTCGCTGCCGCGCCGGTAGGCCCGCGTGACAGTGTTCAGTTCAATCAAGTCATTCATTGCGGATGGCCTCCATCGGTGATGCGTGCGACGCCTTCCAACTCGGATACAGCCCCGCCAGCGCCCCGATGCCGACTGTGGTGCCCAGCGTCAGCACCAGCATTGCTGCGTCGAACGCCACGAGTCTGCCGGCGGGCACATAGGGGAGAACCTGCCGGATGAGATAGTCGGCCGCAGACGAGCCGAGCGCGCCGACGGTGACTCCGACCAGGCCGCCGAGCAGGCAGAGCGTCACCGTTTCGGTCAGAACGATTTTGAAGATGTCGCCCGGCGACGCGCCGACGCATCGCATGTAGCCAAACTCGCGCAGCTTCTCCATCACCGACATGAGCACTGTGTTGAGCACACCGAGCACGGCGATGGCGAGCGCGATGCCAAGCACGGCGAACATCAGCGTCTTGCTCGAACCGATGAGCTTCAGGATTTGCTCCATCATCTGTTGGGCGGTCACGACATAGGCATCGGGGATGGATTCGAGCGCCTCCTTGGTTTCCTGAATGCGCTCGACGTTGTGCAGATTGACGCCGACGCCAGTGAGCTTGCCTTCCTTCTTGAAGATGCGTTGGGCGGTCTTGAGGGGAATGTAAAACCAACCGTCGTCCTCGCTGCCCGTGCGCTCCAGCACCCCGGTCACGGTGAACTCGGCGTCAAGCTCCGGGAAGAATAGCTTGTCGCCGACCGTGCGCTTCTCGATGCGCGCCGCTTCCGCGCCGAGCACGATGGATTGCGAGTTGGTGAACCAACCGCCTTGCAGCTTCCAATGCGGCTTGAGCTTGGGGAACTCGTCGTCCGCACCGTAAAACAAGTCCACGCGCTGGCCTTCGCCGGGGACGGAGAAAATCAAGATGCTGGTTGCCGTGCGCACGCCTGGCGCGGAGCGGATCGCCGGAACGCGTTCCTCCGGCAAGAATTTCGGAATCTCGCCGCCGTGCAACGCCAGCGACGCTGCTTCCATTGGGCAGCCTTCCGTCGAAACGAACATGTGAATGCCTGAGTCGCTCATCTCCTTTTGGAGCGCCAGCCGATAGCCGCTGTTGAACGAGAGCAGGCTGAACAAGGTGGCCGCGGCCAGCGCCACGCCCGCGACCGTGAGCGCGGAGCGAGCGCGTCGGCGGCGCAGGTCTTTGAGACTGAGCGTGAACAGATTCATTTCTTCACTTCCTCAAAGGTCTTCACGGCGATGGCGACCTCCTTCTTTTGCCCCTCGCCCTTCACCGTCACTGTGCCGGTGACATTTAGCATCGCGCCTGCCTTGGGCGTTTTCTTGAATCCCTCAGCCGGTGGCTTGCCTTCGATCACGTCGAACTTGTCCTTGAGAGTGAGACAACCATCGCTGGCGCAAATGTCCGCCAGCCTCGCTTTGACGATCACTTCCTTGCCCGCGTAGGCATCTGGTTTCGCAAGCAATTCCCCGATGGTGACTTTGGTTGGAGCATTGGTGTCGGCGGTCTTCTTGTCGGCGGCAAACGAACTGTCGGCGAACGCAAGTAACAGGGCCAGTGCCGCAACGAGGCCACTTCGCCGGGCTTTGATTGCCTTGTATCCGACCGCACCGATTAACAGCGCGCCCATCCAGGCAGGCCACGCAGCCGCGAACGAATTGCCGATGGCCGGGCAGGCCGGGCAATCTGGTGAGTCACACACGCCCGCCGAGGCCGAGGCCGCGACAAGACTTCCGAGAATTGTGCCGAGTATTTTCATGGTTTGTTTTCTCCACTGGTGAGCACGTCATGGAAGACCAGCATCTTCTTTACGACGAATGCGACAACACGCGACGCGGCTTCCGCGTCGGGGCTTGCGGGCTTGAGGTCTTTGCCCATGTCGAATCCATCAGTTTTGGTTTTGCCCGCAAATTGTTTGAGGAATTCCGGCGATTGCAGCGCCTTGCTGACGCGCTCGCGTGTGCGCTGAATGTAAGCGCCCACGAGCTTGCCCGCGCCGTCCACGCCGACCACTACTTCAATTGAGCCGTATTCGCCTTTGCACGCCAGTGCCAGCACCGTGCCGAGCTTCTGCGGTTTGCCATCCTGCAAGCCGGTGATTTCGTAAAGGTCGAACTCCTTGCGTTCCGTGTCCTCCAGCTTCGTGCCGATGGCTCGCTCGATGGTGGCAATACGCTCAGGCGTCATCTTCAACGTGCGCGTCTTGTAGTCGCGCGCCTGCGGAAACAGTTTCTGCATGGTGCGTTCCGGGTCGCGCCACACGCACACGTCAGCCCGCAGTGACGCAGTGGGCAGCCACAGCGCCAGCAACACGAGCAGCCGTGCGCTAGAAACGATGGCTGAACTCGAAATAGATTTGTGTCGTGAGTGCATTCTTCTCTCGCCGTCCGAATTCGTAGCTGTCCGCGATGCGGAGGAACAAGCCGCGCCACACGTTGTAGGAAAGTCCGAGGCCGATGCTCTGGCTGTCCCCGTCGCGATGCCACCAGGCGTAGCGCGTGTTCAAGTCGAGCTTCGGCAGGAGCGCGTAGTCGGCCAGCACCACGCCGCCCCAAACGCCACGCCCGCTCTCCGTCCCACCGGACGCCTCCGCCCGCAGGGTGAGCGGCCCAAATGACTTTGTGGCATCCAGCGCAAGGAGTCTTTCCTGGGTGAATCGCGCGGAGCTTTCCTCCTCTCCGACCAGCGGCTCGAAACGTGCCCACGGTCGCCCGATGAGCGTGGACAAGCCGACTTGCCAATCATCCTTTACGTATGCCAGCCGCGCGGTGAGAACGGGATTCGCGCGCGAGTCAGCGAAACGAATGTTGCTCAAACCGTCGGTGACAGACACCGCGTAATCCCAATCGCCGAAATGCCCGAAGACCTGCGCGCCAACATCCTGACGAATGCCCAAGCTGGTGTTCTCAATGCCCGTGAGCAGCAGGCGCTCAGTGTCGTAGGTGGCGAGCAACCCGAACGGCAGGAGATAAAGTCCGGCCCGCGCGTTCCACTTTCCGAGCGGTCCTTTGTATTGCAGGTAAAGCTGGTAGGGCGCGATGTTCTCGAAATTGTCGTCGAAGTCCACCTGAGCCACGCCAATCCAACGGTCGCCGGATTCGTCGGCCCACACTTGGCGCAGGTTCAGGAACAGCCCGTTCAACTCGACTTCATCACTGCGCGGGTGATTCTCGTGGTTGAAGCGGCCATCCACTCCACCCGAAAGCTGCAAACCCTCCGCGCGGGTCAGGGTCGGAAGCAGAGCGGTGGCAAGCATGGCGGCGACGCGAAGGTTCACGGTTTGCGGCTGAGAAGATGGAACTTCCGAACCCCCGACAGGCACTTGCCGTCTTCCCGCAGCTTGAGGCGGCGGGTCAGTTCGCGCTGATCCTTGTCGAGTGTCTTCGCCGGCAATGCCGCAATCGCCTGGAGCAGGAATCGCTGAAAGTCATCCACCGCTGGCGGCAGTGCGTAATACACCCACTTGCCTTCGGGACGTTCCACCAGGAGTCCGGCGGCCTGGAGAATCTTCAGGCTGCGCGAAACGTGATATTGCGGTTCTTCCAGCGCGTCCACGAATTCGCAGACGCACAGTTCCTTCCGCGCCCGCAAGAGCAGCGCCACGATGCGCAAACGGGTCGGCTCGGCCAGCGCCTTGAAGGTGCTCGTGTAACTTTCCATGTATGCAGATTACTGCATACACGGGTCTGAGCAAGAGAAATGCATGCAGCTTTCTGCATACACCGAAAAGTTCAGGCTTTTAACAACCGCAGCGCGTTCGCGATGACGACAAGCGTTGCGCCCGTGTCGGCCAGAATCGCCAGCCAGAGGCTCGTATGGCCGGTCAGGGCCAGCGTGAGGAAAACCGCTTTTACGCCGAGCGCGAAGGCGATATTCGCCTGAATCACACCTACAGTGCGCCGGCCCATGCGGACCGCCTCGGCCACCTGGCTCAAGTCGTCTTGCATCAGCGCCATATCGGCCGTTTCGAGGGCGGTGTCCGCTAGCGAGCGCTCGGATCACCCTGACCGTTCCACCACGCATTGTTCGCCTGACCGCCGGATCCCAGGTTCTTCCCGTCGAGTTCATCCGGCTTCAAGGCTTCGGCGTGTCCGTCCACCATGACCAGGTTGACGCGTCCCCCGTTGCGGTCGGACGGCGTCGCGCGATGGACTTCTGAACCGTCGCTGCCTCCCTCATAGTAGGCGTTGCCGGAACCGGGAGTGGCGCTGCTCTTGCGGCTGCCCAGCGACCCCAAAGCGAGCGAGCTTAGCGGGGGATCGAGCACATAAACACCGGAGCCGCCGACACCATAAGGATTGCCGGCTGAACCCTGACGAGTGCCTTTGGTGTCACCGAGCACCAACGTGTGGGCAGGATTGGCAATGGAAGTATCGGAGGCATGAAAAGGCGGCACCCCGCCCGGTTGGCGCGTATTGCCAAGGTATTGATAGTTGTAACCGTAACCGCCGTAATACTCCGTGACACCTGCTGTCTCGACGCCGCCCGGTGCGGTGTGCGCAAAGGGCTTGTTCATGAGGGGCATCTCCTGGGCCGTCAGCAGGGGACTCCGATACACCGTCGGCGTCTGCATATAGGGAAAGATGAGGTCCGCCCAGCGGATGCGGGCCTGGCCGGCGACCGCCGGAAGGGAATGTCCGGGAAACCGGTTGTCCTGGTCGTCGTGATAGAGTCTCATTCCAAGGCCAAGCTGACGGAGGTTGTTCATGCTGGCAATGGCCTTGCCCTTGACCTTGGCGCGACTCAAGGCAGGCAACAGAAGTCCGGCCAGGATGGCAATGATGGCGATGACCACCAGCAGTTCGATGAGCGTGAAACCACGCCGCGTCGGGCTGCCGTCACGATGTTCTGAGTGCTGCAAGGTTGCTTTCATGGGGGCGAGCGTAGCGGCTCGCGCGCAACCGCGCTTTCGGTGGCTTGCGATTTTTTGTCGGCAGATTGCGCTTGCCCGCCGTCTCCCCAAGTGCGCCGACCAGTGCCTTCATTTCCCTTCGACCGACCCACGGCGTCTCAGGGGTAATCTCACTCTGCTCGTGCGTTTGGCCCAAGTATCTCCCGCAACACCGCGACGGTCTGGTATTCCTCTTCGCCGCGCTTGAGCGTCAGGTTGAGCTTCGTTCCCGCTGGCCGATCCCAGAACCGGCTCAAAGGCATGACCGCCGGATTGCTGCGCCACTTTGAAGTGTCAAGATCGCCAATCTTCAAGAGTAAGTCGCCGTTACGAATGCCGGCGAGATCAGCCGGGCTGCCCTTGATTACCAGCGCGACCAGCGGATCGCTCTGCATGTCTCGCGGGACAAAGACCGCTCCCAGGCGATTATGGCGATACGGCGAAGCCGGCGTGTCAACGGGCCGCGCGTAGGCGACTTTGTTCGGCCCGTCCACGACGAGGTCCAGCCGCCGCAACGCATAGACGCCCAAAGCGGCTTCAAACCCGGGGATCGTGCTGTAAACGGCACTTGCTTCCGAAACCGGCACACTTCTTATTCTTAGAGGACCGAGCGACATTTCCTCAGCCCAGCTTTCGCGCTTCGTCACCAACCCGTCATGGACGTTGAACACTGCGCTCATGGTGGACGGCTGATTCGAATGGCCGGAAATCCAGTCGCGCCAGCGTGCCGCATTCAGGAAAACCCCGCCCTGCATTCCGGTGTCCACAATGATTCTGCTGACGCGATCCGGTCCGGGCAGGTCGATCTCCAGTCCCATGTTGTTTGTGCTTAACGGGAATTTCATCCAAGTGAGTGTTTCCGGAGGCACCTCTTTGGCAATCCTGACACTTTCCCGCGCGCCATCGAAGAAGAAGACATTGCTTTGCAGCGGAAGCCAACCCAAAACACCGTCCATATCGGAGTGAATTCCCTGAGGCGCATCCACAACACGGAATCGCGTGTTGATGCTCGTGTTCCACAAGGTCAATTTGCACGGCTCGGTGACTCCAGCGGCAATCGTTCCCGCGGTCGGTTTGCTGGTTTCAGGCGGATTGGTGATCCTCAAGCCGAGCCGTTCGGCTACTGGGCGAAACAGGATGAAGTGTGAAGCTCCAGTGTCCAAGAAAAGGCGCAACCGCTTGTCATTGATCCTGGCTTCCACCCCGATCCGTTCGGATCCATGAACGGCCTCAACCAAAAGTCCGCAATGCACGGCGCATGCAGCCATCATTGTGAAATGGCGAAGGGGATTGATCTGGTTTCTCATCGTGCCAGGCATTCTTCTTCAAGAGGCAAGGACGCCATCACACCAAACCACGACGAGGTGCGTCACGCCGCCCGGTGCCTAACAGCCTCAGCGCATTGGCAACAACTACCAGCGTCGCGCCGGTATCGGCCAGAATCGCCAGCCAGAGGCTGGTATGGCCGGTCAGAGCCAGCGTGAGGAAAACCGCTTTTACGCCGAGCGCGAAGGCGATGTTCGCCTGAATCACGCGCACCGTGCGGTGGCCCATGCGGATGGCCTCGGCGACCTGGCTCAGGTCGTCCTGCATCAGCGCCATGTCCGCCGTTTCGATGGCGGTGTCCGTGCCCGCCGCGCCCATCGCGATGCCAACACTCGCCACGGCCATCGCGGGCGCGTCGTTCACGCCGTCGCCAATCATCCCGGCATGTTTGTGACGCGCCATGAGGTCGCGCACGCGCTGCACCTTGTCCTCGGGCAGCAAATCGCCTTTCGCTTCGTCTATGCCGACTTGTTTGGAAATCGCATCCACCGTCCGCTGATTGTCACCGCTCAACATGACAACCTTTTCCACTCCGGCGGCGTGAAGGGCTTTGATGGCTTCAGCGGCATTGGGGCGAACCGTGTCGGCGACCGCGAGCATCCCCAACACTTCGCCGGTGCAACCTTCGTGCGGTTTATGGCCGACGATGACGACGGACATCGCCTGGGCTTCCAGTTCACCTAGCTTCTTTTCAAGTTCAGCCGAACAGACGGCAGATTCGTGCGCGAAGCGGTGGTTGCCCACGAAATACAGATGCCCATCAATCTGCGCCTCCGCGCCCCGCCCGGTCTTGGACTGGTAGTTCTCGCTGCGCGGGAATTGGATTTTCCGTTCCTCCGCATACTTCACGACGGCCTGCGCCAGCGGATGTTCGGAGTGCGTGTCAATCGCGGCGGCGATGCGCACGATTTCGTCCTCGGAGTTTCCGTTCCACGGAATCACCTGTTGAACGCGCGGTTTGCCTTCCGTGATCGTGCCGGTCTTGTCCACGGCGAGGGCTTTCAGTTTTCCGATTTCTTCCAGGAACACTCCGCCCTTGATAAGCACGCCGCGCCGCGCCATCGCGGTCAGGCCAGAAACAATCGAAACCGGCGTGGAAATTACCAGCGCGCACGGACAGGCGATGACCAGCAACACGAGCGCGCGATACGTCCACTCCAGCCAAGCTCCATTGAAAAGCAACGGGCCGGACAGCAGAACCAGAATGGCAACGACGAAAACCGCCGGGGTGTAAATTTTGGCGAACCGGTCCACGAACCGTTGTGACGGAGCTTTCTGGCCCTGCGCTTCGCCGACGAGCTTGATGATTTTCGCCAGCGTGGTGTCGGTGTGGGCTTTCGTCACTTTCACCTCCAGCGAGCCTTCGCCGTTGATAGTTCCCGCGAACACCGTGTCGCCGGGTTTCTTTTCCACCGGCATGGACTCGCCGGTGATCGGCGCTTGGTTGATGGCGGATTCTCCAGAAGTCACAACGCCATCCAGCGGCACGCGCGCTCCCGATTTGATGACGAGAATTTCCTCCAGCACGACTTCTTCAACGCGCACTTCTCGAATCTGGTCGCTGCGTTTCACCAGCGCGGTATCGGGCGTGAGTTCGAGCAGTGATTGAATGGCCCGGCGGGCGCGACCTACGCTGAATCCTTCGAGCAATTCCGACAAAGCGAACAGGAACACGACCGCCGCCCCTTCCGTCCATTCACCGATGCAGGCCGCACCGATCACCGCGACACTCATCAGCACGTTCATGTCGAGCGAGACATGGCGCAGCGCGCGAATCGCTTTCGGAAAAATGAACCAGCCTCCGGCGAGGATGGCGATGACGGCGGCAGCGGCTTTTCCATATGGCGCGAGAAGATTCTGCCATTGGAACAGCAGCGAAACTCCGGTGAAGATGCCAGAGACAATCACCAAGATTAGATGGGTGCGGCTCGCGTCGCCGCTATGTTCATCCTCCGCATCGCCCCCATCCATCGTCGAAGCCTTCAATCCCGCCGTGCCGATGGCTTGGATCAATAGTTGGGGCGTGACGCGCTGGTCATGAGCAATCGTAGCCGTGCCCGCCATGAGGTTCACTTTTATTTCCCCAACGCCAGCGAGCGGTTTCAACACGCGCTCAATCGCGGCGATTTCATCGGGACAATCCATACCCGCCACGCGCAAGGTCGTTGCAGGTTTTCCACCCGGCGCGGGCGCGGGAACGGACGCGTTGGGAGCGCCGGCTTTCGATCCGCATCCACAACTGCTGCATTTCTCACTCATTGTTCGTAACTTTATTCTGCCCGATGTCCGGTGCCTTGGAAGCGGGGTTGTATGTCATCTTGCTGCGATGCTGGTGCTGGTGACGCTGCTCGTGCTTCTGCTTCGCCTGGTGTCGCAACCAGAAATAATCAGCGACCATCAGCCCGATGGAGGCCACGGCAACACCACCTACTATCAGCCAGGTCCGGCGCTTCTCCTTGCGGCGGAGCGCGGCGTCCTTCGCGGCGCGTTCCGCACGGCGGGCGACCTTTTCGGGTGATAACCATCGGCTCACGATTCCGTCTCCGGCTTTAGCTCCCGTTGACCCAAACCACCTTCGCCACGAACGGCTTTCCTAAGAACGGCGTGCGATAATAAACCACCGCTCGCGTGCCGTCCCTGAGTTCATCCGCCGGGGCGAAGTGCCAGTTGTGAACGAACTTTGTCTGGCTCGTCAAAGCGAGTTCTGTCGGCGCTTTGCAGTGCTTGGGTGCGAACTGCACGGTGCGGCTCGCAACGTCGACACGCTCGATCACGCCGCAGGCCGGGCGCGAGCGGACGGTGTGCGCGTTCGCCGCGGTGGTCGAGAACAACACGAGGCCCAGCAACGCCGGGCGAAACCGAATTGCCATTGAGGTTTTCATAACGCGTCCTTTCGTCTGGCCCGCCGAGTGGCGAAAGGCGACCACGCGGCGGGCTTTCACCGGTTAATCAATGGTCGCAGATACAGGCATATTCCGCCCGCTTGCATTCGCCGCAGGTGTGCATGTCCAACTTGAAGCGGAGGTTGACCGGCTTGGCATCGGCGGTCTGCTTGAACTGCACGACGACGTTGTAGCCGTCGCCTTCGGGCAGTTTGGTCTTCG
>CAZBIC010000082.1:0-19876 GCA_964491875.1 uncultured Bifidobacterium sp. | reverse complement strand
GAACGGAAGCGCATTGAACTGGTAATCCTTGAACACCGCCGTCGCCGTCGGACCAGCTCCATTGCGGCACACCGCCAGACCCAGCAGCACGTCCTCACGGAACGCGCCACCCGTGCCAGCCGTCACCCAGTCGCCCGCGCCAGTGTCCTGGCTGGCAATCTGCGTCCACGCCACGCCATCAGTGCTGATGGATGCCGTGAATACATTCCCGCTGCGCACCAGGCGCAACCACGCGTTCGGATACGGCGGCGGATTTTGATCCGCCGGATCCTCATGCTGACCACCATTCTGACCAGCCACATCCGCCGCACCCGTGCGATAGGATAGCTTGGTCTGGTTTGCGCCACCCGTCGGCTTGACCTGCAGGAAAAGATGACGGCTGTCTTCCGCCAGGCTTTCACGCACCATGATACCAGCCTTCGTATGATCACCGTTGAACGTCAGCGACTCCACGCGCACCTGCACGTCGAAATCTCCAGTCTTCGGCGCATTGGCAAACGTAAACTCATCCGTCATGTCCCAGATGTCGTTGCCTCCGCCCACAATCGTAATCGCACCGTCGCCGTCTTCGGTCATGGTGCCAACCGCGTTACCACCAACATTGACAGCAGCCAGGCCGGAACCGGCGCGAACGATCTGAATCGCGTTCACTGGAGCGCGGAAGCCGTTACCGACCGAAGTCACAGCATTCGCGATCAACTCAAACGAAGAGCCAGTGACGTTTTTGAAAACGATATAGTTACCGAAATCCGTATTGCTGAGTCCCGGATCCAGAATGAAGCCCGTCGGATCATCAGCGCTGTTGAGGATGTTAGTCACGCCGTTGATGCTGTAGGCGCCATAGCGATTGGCACTCGTACCACCCAGGGCATAGACGATCACGTCGTAGGCGGAATCAGCAAAGCTCGGATCGAGGTTGCTAACCGTGACATGAACTGCGCCAGATTCTTGGTCGTTGGAGTCAAGGTAACCAAGCATCAAGGCACGATCACCACTGCCTGCGGGGAACGCGTTGTTCTCCTCACCACGGCCCGTGCTGGACCAGGTGTTTGGGCAGGACCAGGTGACGGTAGCCGAGGATGGCACCGAGGTTCCCTTGAGATCCGCGACGAGCGCGGAGGATGAACCATTGTTTGCAGTGAGGTTGTTCCAGTTGACCTGGGGCAACACACCAGCAGCGGTGGAGGGAGTCAATGTCCCACCAGCAGCACCACTGGGTTCATCTGCACCGAAGTTAAGCCCAATGCTCAGTCCTGCATCATGGGCGACCGCGTTTATTGCCAGCACGAATGCCGACAACACGAAGAGAAGCGTGCTTCTCAACATGGGGAGTACGTTTCGCATATTGTGTTTACTTTCTGATTTACGCCCACCATCACGACGAAGACAGGTTCACAGCAAATGCCGGCGCGCATTTTGCAGAGTCGTCAGTGACGTGGATTCCTAGGATGAAATCACAAACACCCAAGCGATTCAATAAGAATGTGGCGTTTCGGATGAAAACGTTGGGAGTAAAATGGCCTCGCCAGAAACCAGGGGATTCCCTGCACAAGTCCGGGCAGAAACCATGGCTCCTGCAAACGCTCGGCCACCTCTAGAGCTACCCCCCTTCCCTCAGGCTGTCAGGATAGGCGCGAGGCAAGGCGGCCCAAACTTCCGATAACGCTAAACTAAACGCAAAATCCGCAAGAAGAGCAGCGGTGCTTTCAGACTCAGCGCGTTCGGCTTATCCCCGAATCCATTCGGATCAACACCTCCGATGAACCCGGAGCGACTTGGTATGAATTCGTCCGACCTCCGGGCCACCGAATCGAGATTGGCTTCGAGTCGGGGTTCGGAATTGTAACTGCAGCGCCACCTTGGGACCAGTAGCCACCTCCTGCGACGATTTCCTGTGCCACCCCCGCCGCGTCGACCACCGCTGCACCGAATCCGAACGGGTTCCCCGCACCAGCCCGTACTCGAACTCTCAGCCCACCGGGACTGGTTCGATTGTTCAACAGCGCTCGAGTCGTAGTCCCATTTTGGGCGACCACCAAATCGCTCCTGCCATCCTCATTGAAATCCCCGGCGGCGACACCTCGGACTTCACCGAGGAGGAACGATCCCAACTCCGGTGGAGAGGACGCACGAAAACCTCCGCGCCCGTCACCGATCACGACGAGTCCGCAACCGGCGTCCAACCTTGAAACCTCTGGTCGTAACGCAAAAAGGTTTTGTCCGAAGAAAATATCCTGCCGGCCATCGCCATCAAAATCCGCGACGCTCATTCCAAACACGGGTGCCAGCTGGACTTCGCGCGGGAGTGGAACCGCTTCCATAAACTCACCTCGATTCAGAAAAACCGTGGTGACCAGTGTCGACGCGTTCAACTCCGACACCGACGCACCCAGCGGCTTCAACATTTCAGGCAAACGCGCCGTGCTATACGAAGCATGCGACGGATGAAGCTCGTTCAATCTTGGAACTGCTTGAGACAAACTGGCCAACGATCGCTTCGGAATGTAACCACCCAACTCAGCAGAGAATTCCGTCTCCACCAAATCAACTGCGCCCCTTCCACCAATGTCTCCAAAATACAATCGAGCAGGCCGCTCGAAGTCCGCACGCTGGTTGGAATTCAAACCCCAGTTGCCCGCCACAATATCCATTCGGCCATCACCATCGAAATCTCCAGTCGCCACACTGCTCCACCATCCAGTCCATTCCATCAACGATCGCTTCACAGAAGACTTGCTCCCGCTCCGCACTTCCGGATTCCAAGCGACCAGCCGTCCTCGTAGATTTCTGAATATCTTCACCGGGCCCCATTCGCAGGCGAGGATGAGTTCTGGAAAACCGTCTCCGTCGAGATCGCTCCACACGGCTCCGCCGACCAGCCCCACTTGGGACAGCAGCGGTTCGCATGCGAGGTCCAAGACCAGCTTCCCGGATTCCTGACGATACAGACGAGAACTCGCGGGCAGCGGATACTTTCCCGGCAAGACTCGGCCGCCGACAAAAAGGTCGAGGTCACCGTCCGCATCGAAATCCGTCACCGCCAACGGTCCAGTCGAGGATTCCGCCCCGGAAACCGCGGCGACTGGCGAATTGGTCAATCGCCCCGAAGCCGCATCCAGCCTCAAGCTCCAGACCGGGGCGCCGTGATCGGCGTTTTCATAATTGGCCACGCCAGCGAGCAGCGCGCGACTTCCGTCCGCCCACACAAATCCAGCCAGGCCCGTAACATCATCTGGCATCGGCGGTAAATCACCCGGGGTCATGTCCGCGAAGCCACCCTTTCCGTCACCACGGAAAACTCCGATGCGCCCGCCCTTCCCCGTGCCCACAAACAAATCCTCGTGACCATCACCATCGAGGTCGAACCACGCCACGCCCGGCCCGAGCGAACTCATCTGTTTGGCCAGCAAAGGCTGGCGCGCATAGTCATCAAAGATCTCCTCGCGATGCGTGTGTCGAATGCGCTCGCTTACATCCAGGAAGAGCGGCGAGTTCGTTTCCGGCGCAGTCGCCCTGACCGGTATCGATGCCGCCAATTCATCCACTTCGTAAAGTTGATTTGCCTGAACATTCGTGAGGACCGACCGCCGACCGTTTCTCCACACCACTTCCAAGTTCATCGCAACCGCGGCCCGATTCGCGGCGAACACCCGGATGGGATCATCCCCCGCGAGGTAGCGCCCGCCTGAGACCATCTCCTGGCTTTGGACCGGCACGGCGCCGCCCAGCAACTTCACCTTCGCACCAATCCCCTGCACATTGTTCGAAGCACCCTTGAGCCGAACGGCGACTCGCGCGACGGAAGATTCGTTTCGGTACAACAGCGGCGCGGAGTAAAGGCAGTTCACCACCACGTCCAGATCTCCATCTCGATCCAAATCTGCCAGCGCGACCCCGTGGGAAATCTGGCGGGAATCGAATCCCCACGCTTGCCCCGTCTCCTCGAAGGTCAGATCACCACGATTGCGGAACGCGACGTTCGGGGAATTGAACCGGGGATAGAGTAGGATATTAGTACGTGTCTGCTCAGGGGTCTGCTTCCCGATCGCGCGCACCCGACGAAGCGTGTCCCGATCCTGCACGTCGAACGCGTTTCCGTTCGCGACGAGAATGTCTTCATAACCATCCAGGTCGACATCGAGAAAGACGGGCTGCCACGACCAGTCGGACGCTTCGACTCCGGCGAAGTAAGCCACCTCGGCGTAAGTACCGTCGCCTCGATTGCAAAAAAGCGTGTTGCGCATCACCTCCGGTCGGTTCTCCGACCAACCGGGCCTCGGAAAGGAAACCTGCGCTCCGCCGATCTGTCGCAACCGACGCGAGACATCGCGGCTCAACATCTCGACCACGAAGAAATCCAGATCACCGTCTCGATCGATGTCCGCGAAGTCCACCCCCATCGCCGCGAAACTCTGCTGGCGCATCGCCTGTTTGGAGAGCAACCGGAAGCGGCCGCGACCGTCATTGATCCAGACGCGGTCCACCGTCTGGAAATCGTTGCACACATAAATATCCGGATGCCCGTCCTCGTTGATGTCGCGAATCTGCACTCCGAGTCCAAAGTCCCACGGCGTCGCCAGAGGCTTGCCTTCGTAATCGAGAAAGTTTTCCGAGTTCCACGGCACGGGTGTGAACCGCCCTCTCCCATCGTTCAAGTACAGCACGTCCGGCTCACCAACCTCCTCGAGCCGACCATTCACCATGCGCAAGCGATCGGCGTGCGGCCCGGACAACTCCCACTTGCCGTTCACCATCTTCATCTCCGCGCGACCACCCGCGCGCATGATCGCGAGCGTGCCGTAGTTCGCGACATAGAGATCCAGATCACCATCGCCATCCACATCTCCGAGAGCCATGCCGAGACTGCCCGTCTTCGAGGCGAGCCCCGCGGCGATTGTCGTCTCGCGAAATTTTCCTCCACCGAGATTTTCATAACTGTGCGTGCCGCGACCGAGCGTGTTGACGAGCAGATCCAAATCGCCGTCACCATCCACATCCGCAAACGTCGCTCCGGTGGAATTCCAGTTCGCTCCTTCAACTCCCGCCTTCGCGGTCACGTCCTCGAACTTCCACGATCCGAGGTTCCGATAGAGCCGGTTCGTTCCGCTGATCGCGCAGAAGTAAATATCGCACCATCCGTCACCATCGAAGTCACCGAGCGCGACGCCCGACCCCTCCATGAAATTGTTGTTCTCCATGATGAGCCGGTCATCGATCGAGTTCACGAACCCGATTCCCGCCCGCGCACTCTCAACCGGAGAAAATCCCACCTTCCCGTTCGCTGGCACCGATAGCGCCGCGCGACGACCACCGCTCACCGGCTCCCAACTCAGTTCAGCCGCCACCATCGCAAGCCCGCTGAACATCACCGCCGAAAGGGAAACCAGCGCCTTCACGCCGACAAAACGGCGCGCGCGCGAAAGCTCAGCATGGATGTGCGTTGGAACAGCCATTCAGGGTCCGGCGAAACTACCATTTTTCCGCCGAATCGCGACTGAAATCTCTGCCGCTTACCTCACCCTCCCAAGGTCAGCCTAGGTCCACGCAAGCCACCGCGTAGGGCAGAAGCTTCAACTCCACCTTGCCGCCCGCGGCTTCGATGACGGTTCCTGCGCTCTGCCGGAACGCCTCGGGATTTCGCATCGCCTCCAGCGCATTCGTCTCATCGAGATAACGCACGCGGGCCGTTCCGGAACCGCTCTTGATCTTCAGCAACTGTTCGTCGCGCGTGAAGTTCGCCACCAGCACCCGGCGCCGTCCCGACGCATCGCGCAACGTCAATCCATCCGCCAGCAGCGGATGCGTCGAATGCGTCGGATACACCTGGCAATTGCCGAACTCAGCGATGTCCGCGAATACGTGATACATCGGGAACACCATTCCAGACTCGGAAGGAAACGCGGCCGGCAGCAACGAACCTGCTTCGGTTTCCATCAAGCCGCGCCAGCCCGTCGTCTCGAAGTAGGTCAGACTGTGAATAAATCCGGTCGTCGCCAGACGCGCAATGCTCCCGATCGTCCAACCCGCACCGAAGAGCGACATCTGCCTCGCATCTACATCGCCCGGCAATTCCCCGAGCCCCGGCTTCTCAGACGCCGCACTGGCGTTTCCACGAATGCGAAGTGTGATGGGCGAAACGACCACCGGCCGCGGCGTGATGGTCCGTGCGGTTTCCACGTTGAAAGACTGCCCCGCCAGATTCTCGATCATCGTCAGCTCATCGAACGCGTGCACTTGCGGATTGTTCGAGTAGCAGACGGAGGACGCGCCGCCCGCCGGCGGACGATCGCGATTGATCTCCGTGAAGAAGTCGCGCGTGCCGGCGGCGAACAAAACGTTCGGCGCGTACGCCTGCAACACGCCGCGCGCTCGTTGCACGGTCGTTTCGGCCGCGGGGTTCTGCGCGTCGTGCAGAACGATCCATTGCAGGACACGCGGTTTGAGGCGCTGGAGATGCGCGAGCAACGCGCCCGCCTGCGCTTCCACGTCAGCACCAAATCCAAGCGCGAGATGCAAGCCCGCGCCAATCTGCACTGCTTCGTTCGACACCTGCTCCAGCAGAGCCGGATAGCCCGCGTCACTGAGATTCAAATCCAGTCGCAGATGCGCGAGACGCAACGATTTCAGACGTTCGATCTCCCGTGCGCTCAGCGGACGTTGATGACTCGCAGAGCACAAGCCGATCGGCGGCAGAGGAAACACCGGGGTCGTCGCGATCGAAAGCTGCGGCGAGCGTCCAACATTCACCGGAAGAATCGGTCGCACTTTCCCACCGAGCGACAACGTCACCGACTGTTCGACCCGATCGCCCTTCTTCACCGGATGCGGCTTCGGCCGCGCCTGCGGTGTGCAGTACGTCTTGAACGAGGCGTCGCTCCAGTTGCGTTGATCCTCCATCTCGAACACATCTCCCTCAACATCGATCTTGGCCACGATGCCCGTATTCACCACTTCGTAGCTCAGCGACTTGATGTCGAAGAACGGTTGATGCGGAGAAATCTCTTTCGGGAACGCTCCCGACTCCGATGTACCGTCTGTATGCAGGACATTCACGGCTTTGCCGGAACATTCGGCGATCGGATGCAGAATGCAGATGCCGATGCGATTACGCTGGAAGTCGGAGTGCGACTCGCCGCTGAAGGCGAACCGAATCGTCCCGCTCGCATCTCCCGAAACCGTCCCGCTCCAACTATAGTCAACGACGCCCTTCTGGCAGACCGCATCGAACGACAGCAGGAAGGAATTTTCACCCACCTCCTGTTTCCGGATGGTTATCTTCGGCAGCACCGTCGCCCAGTTGTGATCCCGAATCGCCGCGTAAACCGCGCGCAACACTTCGTGATCGCCCAACCGGACATGGCGCACGAAAGCCGTATCGGGCTCGAACGACAGGGTCAAGGGACCGGCGCGCAGCTCAATAGCCCGCGTTGCTTCACCGCCAGCCCGGAGGATCGGAACGGAAATCATGCGCGCATTTTCCCCATTCCCCGCCGCGGAGCATCAAAAAAATCCGGGACCAAACAAAAATTGTTTACGGAAAGGCATTGCCGTCCTCGTCAAAATCGGAAATAAACCAATCGCATGGTGGATTATAAAGCAACCAAAGGGCGCGTTCTCATCGCTGATGACGACGAGGCATTTCGGACCGCAACCACCGCATTCCTGCGCCGGCAGGGCTTTGAATGCGAAGGAGCGAAGGACAGCGCCAGCGCGATGGAGCGATTGCGCAACAGCGACTTCGAACTCCTCATTTCAGATATCAACATGCCCGGCAACGCCGGTCTCGAACTGGTCGAGAAGCTCCCGGATGTCGCGGATGCCTTGCCTGTCATTCTCCTCACCGGTCATCCCTCCGTTCAATCCGCCGCCCGCTCCGTTCGCCTACGCGTCGCGGCGTATCTGGTGAAGCCGTGCGACGCCGAGGAATTGCTCACCCTCTCGGAACAGGCCATCGCCAACTATCGCGGTTACAAAGCGGTCGCCTCCAATCGACAAAAGATCGAGTCATGGTCGCGCGACCTCGCCCAAATCGAGGAAGTGCTCCGCAACCAGCCCAACGGCGCGGCTTCCGCCACGATTGAATCTTTCCTCAATACGACGCTGTCGAACATTCTCTCCGTTCTGGTCGACCTGAAGAAATTCACCGAAGCCGTCACCACGCCAGCCAGCCAAAAGAAGGTCCTCGAACAAGTCACCCTCCACCGCGCGCTGCAGGAAACGATCGACGTGCTCGAACGCACCAAACAGTCTTTCAAGTCGAAAGAGCTCGGAGAACTTCGCAAACGTCTGGAAGCGTTGCTCCACGCCAAGCCGGACATCGAGCCACCGAAAGATTACTGATCCGCTGCCACGTCGGTCAGGAGAATTTCCTCCATCCCTTTCCTTCAAACTCGAAGTGAAACAAGGTCGGGTGGAACATCTCCGCCAGCATTTGCAGTGAATCCACCAAGCGCGGCCCCGGCCGGTTGAAATACTGGTTCCCGTCCACGAGGTAAACCCGCCGCTCCTTCACGGCTCGCAACTTCTCCCAGCCCGGATTCTTCGTCAGGCAATCCATCTCACGCGCCACCCGCTCCAAACCGAACCCGCACGGCATCACCACGAGGATATCTGGATTCGCTTCCCGCACCGCGTCCCACGCCAGCCACGGCGAATGTTTGCCCGCCTCGCCGAACAGATTCCTTCCGCCAGCTAGTTCCACCAACTCCGGCACCCAATTCCCCGCCGCCATCACCGGATCCAGCCACTCGATGCACGCCACGCCCGGACGCTTCTCCAGCGGCGCGGCGCGTTGAATGACATCGGCCACGCGCGACTTCAATCCGCGCACCACCTCCCTGCCCTGCTCCGCAACGTCCATCGCCGCCGCCACCGTGTGCATGTCGTCCCACAAATGCGCAAACCGCTGCGGCGAGAGTGAAATCAATCTCGGCTTCGATTCCGCCCAACCCGCCACCGCAGCTTCCACCTGCTGCAAGTCCACCGCGCATACCTCGCACTGCGCCTGCGTGACAATCAGGTCCGGCTTCAACGCACGAATTCCCTCCACGTCCACGTCGTAGAGTGACACGGCGTTTTGCAGCAGCGATTTCACGTCACGATCGATCACCGCGCTCGGCTTCGATGAATCCACCCGCGACGACGTGCAGACGGGAACGTGCAGAATCTCCGGCGGGAAATCGCACTCATGCGAACGCCCCACCAATCGCGACGTACCGCCGAGCGCGCAAATAATCTCGGTGGCGCTTGGCAGCAGGGAAACGATTCGCTTAGCGGACATGCTCCCGAGGTTTAAACAAGCGACCAAAACCGGCGAGCGGAAACTGCCCACCCACCGCGTCAGGGCTGCTTACTTTTGCTTTGAATTCAAGCTCCTGCCGCGCCACACTCCGCCTCCCTCGGACCGGCCCAAAACACGCCGTCTCCCGGGAATCGACGACATGAAACGCACGCATCATTGCAACGAGCTCCGCGCCGAACACGCCGGACAAACTGTGACTTTGACCGGCTGGGTCCATTCCCGCCGCGACCTGGGCGGTCTCCTGTTCATTGACCTCCGCGATCGCGAGGGCCGCACGCAGACCGTCTTCGATCCCGCTGATTTGCCGAAGGAAGTTTTCGAAGTCGCCACTCATCTGCACAGCGAATCCGTCATCGAGATCAGCGGCAAGGTGCGCGTGCGGCCGACCGGCACGAACAATGACAAGATTCCGACCGGCCACGTCGAAGTGCTCGTCAAAGGTTTCACCGTCCTCAACAACGCCGAGATTCTCCCCTTCCCCGTCGACGACCCGGAAGTCGCGAACAAGGTCAACGAGGAGCTGCGTCTCCAATATCGTTACCTCGACCTGCGCCGCCCGGAGATGATTCGCAACCTGCGCCTCCGCTCGAAGGTCGCCATCGCGACGCGCAGCTTCATGGACGAGCAAGGCTTTCTCGAAGTCGAAACGCCCACGCTCTTCAAAAGCACGCCTGAGGGCGCACGCGAATTCCTTGTCCCGAACCGCCGCGATCCCGGCACGTTCTACGCGCTGCCGCAATCGCCGCAGCAGTTCAAGCAGATCCTCATGGTCAGCGGCGTGGAACGCTACTTCCAGCTCGCCCGCTGCTATCGCGACGAGGACCTGCGCGCCGACCGCCAGCCCGAGTTCACCCAGGTGGACATCGAGATGTCGTTCATCGACCGCGAGGACATCTACGCGCTCATCGAAGGATTGCTGAAGAAGGTCTGGAAGACCGCGCTCAACGTGGACATTCCCACGCCCTTCAAGCGCATCAGCTTCGAGGAAGCCCTCAACCGCTGGGGCATCGACAAGCCCGACACGCGCTTCGGCATGGAGCTGGTGGACTTCTCCGATGAGTTCAAGGGCTCGAAGTTCGGCGTGTTCGGCAACTGCATCGCCAACGGCGGCGTGGTGAAGGCCATCAACGCCCGCGGCCTCGCCGGCGCGACGCAGGGCCAGATCGAAACGATGACCGAGACCGCGAAGGGTTTCGGCGCAAAAGGTCTCGCCTACATCAAGGTCGAGAACGGCGAGTGGAAATCGCCCATCGTGAAGTTCTTCAGCGATGCAGAGAAAGCCGCGCTCACGACGAAGCTCTCCATTCAGGAAGGCGACCTCATCCTCTTCGCCGCCGATCAGTGGCTTAACGCCTGCGAAATCCTCGGCAAGATCCGCCTCTACTGCGCCGACGTGCTCAAGGCCCAAGGCAAGCTCACCATCGACCCGACGCGCTTCGACTTCCTGTGGGTCGTCGAATTCCCGCTGCTCGGTTTCGACCGCGAGATGAACCGCTGGTACTCCAGCCACCATCCGTTCACCGCGCCCGTGGCCGAGGACATTCCGCTGCTCAAGACCGACCCGAAGAAGGTCCGCGGCCAGCACTACGACATCGTGGTGAACGGCGTGGAACTCGGCGGTGGATCGATCCGTATTCATCAGCCCGACGTGCAGAAGACCATCTTCGAGGAACTGCTCCAGATTCCTCCGGACGAAACGAAGAGCCGCTTCGGCTACATGCTGGAGGCATTCAAGTATGGCGCGCCTCCGCACGGCGGCATTGCGCTCGGCTTCGATCGTCTCTGTGCAATCCTCTGCGGCACCACGAGCATCCGCGACGTCATCGCCTTCCCGAAGACCGCGAAAGGCGTCTGCCTCATGACCGACAGCCCGAGCCAGGTGACCCCGCGCCAGCTCCGCGACCTGCACATCGAAGTGAAGGCAGCGGTGAAGAAGGAATGATGCTGTGGCGATCGGCAAGTTGACATGGCGTAAGGTCAGCAAGCTTGCCGTCATCACGCTCGTGGTCGGCTATGTCCTCGCGTGCGCGACAGTCTGGGCGTTCCAGCGAAGCCTTCTTTACTTCCCTACGGCATTCACTGTCGCAGTGGCTGAGTCCATCGGATCGAAGGAAGGACTCCTTCCCTGGCGAAACAGCCGGGGCGAATTGATTGGCTGGAAGCTGCCGGCGAAGACCAATTCCTCCGGGCAGATCCTGATTCTCCACGGCAACGCCGGAAGCGCCGTTCAGCGCGGATACCTCGCTCATCCCGCTTACGAAGCGACAGCGTGTGATGTCTTCTTGCTGGAATACCCAGGCTACGGCGCTCGGCCGGGAACACCGTCCATGGGGAGCTTTCTCGCCGCTGCAGACGAGGCGTTCAAAGAGCTGGCGCAGAAGCCGGTCTACGTCGTCAGCGAGTCCATCGGAACCGGAGCAGCCGCTCACCTCGCCAGATCGTATCCCGACAAAGTCCACGGAATGCTCATGTTCGTGCCCTACGACGACCTCGCATCCGTTGCCCAACGCCAGATGTGGTGGCTCCCCGCGAGCATGTTGCTGAAGGACCGATATCAACCAGCGAAGTGGTTGAACGATTACCGCGGACCGGTGAAAGTCGTGCTCGCCGGAGAAGACGAAATCGTGCCCATGGAACTCGGCAGGAATCTCTTCGAAAGTTACCAAGGGCCGAAGCAGCTGCAGATCATCCCAAACGCCCGGCACAACGATCCGGCATCGCAATCCGTCGATTGGTGGAAAGGAGCGTTGCAGTTCTGGCAAACCAACACGCCTATCCAAAGTCGGAAGTGAAAACTGCGCGACGGCATCTTATCGCGTCGCCAGTGCTTTCCAAATCACTGCCGGGTTGTCGGTAATGATTCCATCCACGCCCGCCGCGAAGAGCTGCTGCGCGGTGGCGAGATCGTTGATGGTGTAAACCCAGACCTTCAATCCGCGCTCGTGCGCGGCTTTCACCGAGGCGGCGTCCACTTGTTTGTTCCACACCGCGGCGCGCGCACCAGTGCCTTTGATTTCATCCAGCCACGCGGGGTTCAGCGCCTTCTCTGGGTCCGTCAGCTTTTTGCCGTTCTTCGTTCCC
This sequence comes from uncultured Bifidobacterium sp., assembly GCA_964491875.1. Classification (GTDB taxonomy): domain Bacteria; phylum Verrucomicrobiota; class Verrucomicrobiia; order Limisphaerales; family JADJPG01; genus JADJPG01. The sequence goes on along the minus strand of CAZBIC010000082.1, from coordinate 7,494 downwards.
GGAGGGCCCAGCGCACCGAGCACCTGACGCGGCTCCAGACGGTGATAATCGCGGAGGTAATCCCAGTCGAACGCCTGCACGACGACCTGGTTCACCAACTGCCGTTCGTTGAGCAGCTTCACGCACGCGGCAGCGTCGCCGGCCTTGCGTTCGATGAGCGTCACGCTGCCGCGCTGAATGACATCCAGCGCTTCACCGAGCGTCGGCAAGGCGACTCCTGTTTGCGGATGCTTGAACCATTTTCCCGCGTCGAGTTGCTTCAGCTCCGCGAGCGTCTTGTCGGAAACCTTGAGCCCACGACTGCCCCAGCGATTCGTCGCGTCCGTGGTGCGATCGAGCGTGTAATCGTGCAGCACCACGAGCTGACCGTCCTTGCTGTGATGGTAGTCGAGCTCGACCATGTCCGCGCCCGACGCCACCCCGCGCTCGAACGCCGGCAGGGTGTTCTCCGGCGCCATCGCCGAGTAACCGCGATGCGCAATCGCGAGCGGACGCGGGCTTTCCAGCAATTTCTCCGCAGGCGACGGCGCTGCGACTCCGCTGGCAGCCAGGAGCAGCATCGACGCGACGACAGCAGCGTGGGCAAAGAGTTTCGTGAAGTGCATGCCGAAAAGGTAACGCTCGCGGAAGGCCAGCGACAAGCGCCGAACTCCGATTCGGCGCGGTACAAATCGGAAGCAAAACCAACAAAAGGAAACCAAGGGAACGAAGGACCGATGGAGTTTGGGGCCTGCTCTTTCGAGCATTCGATTGGAAAATCCGACCGCTTAACTTCGCCGAGCTTTGTTCCCTTCGCGCCCTTCTGTTGATTCGCCTTACACCGCGCCGAATCGGAGTTCGGCGCTCCGCTGAAGTTTGTCGCTTGCACTCGCGGCGGCGGTTCCCATCCTTCCCGGCGTGAGCGCTGCAAAACAAATTCAGGCCGTGGTCTTCGACATGGACGGTGTGTTGACGGATTCCGAACCTCTCATCAACGCCGCCGCAGTCGCGATGTTCCGCGAGAAAGGCGTCATCGTGCAGCCCGAGGATTTCCTGCCGTTCGTCGGCACCGGCGAGGATCGTTACATCGGCGGTGTGGCGGAGAAATACGGCGTGACCTTGAATCCGGCCGCCGCTAAGAAGCGCACGTACGAACTCTATCTCGACCTCGTCCCACAGCAGCTCCGCGCCTTCCCCGGCGCGGTGGAACTCGTGCGCGCGTGCAAGGCGGCTGGCCTTAAGATCGCAGTCGCTTCCAGCGCGGACCTCATCAAGATCCACGCGAACCTGAACCAGATCGGCCTCCCGCCGTCCGAGTGGAACGCGATTGTTTCCGGCGATGATGTCGCCCGCAAAAAGCCGGCGCCGGACATTTTTCTCGCGGCAGCGCGCAAGCTCGGCGTGGAGCCGACCGCGTGTGCGGGGATTGAAGACGCGGTTCATGGCGTGGAGGCGTTGAAGGCGGCGGGCATGCGATGCATCGCCGTGGCGCAAAGTTTCCCGGCGGACCAATTGAACGCGGCGGATGTGGTGTTGCCGACGATCGCCGACGTTTCGCTCGCGATTCTGACGAACCGGAACTGACCGTCTCGACGCTAGTCCTCCGCGGGGACGTCGTCCGACTTCTTCACGAAGAGCGCAAGGGACGCGGTGTAGCCGTGGAGGAAGTTCTTCGCCCCAACCGGACCGAGCTCGCCATTGCAGAAGAATCCCGTAAGACCGAACGGACCCAACTCATCCTGCACGTGCCGAGCATCGTGGTCCGGCGTGCCGAAGAGATGCTGGCCACGACCGTTGCAGCTGCAAAGAACGCCGCCATAAATCGTCCGTCCCAGGAAACGCCGCTTGGCCCGGCGCAGGAGCGAGATGATGTCCTCCGATCCCGTCGCCGCCGCGCGGCACTGGAACTGAATGGTCTGGCCCGGTCGAGGATAGGCGCCGATGGCCACGGTGCCTGAATCGGGATCGACGCCGAGCAAGTTGCGGATGAGAAAATCGCCGCGATGAAATTCATCGAGGTATTCGTTCACGACGAGGCCGACGAAGAGATTTCCCTGCGCCTGCTTTTGTTCCTTCGCGGACAGGCTCGCGTAGGTTTCAGCGAGAACTTCATAGGCCGGCCGGTTGCCAATCTCGTGAATGATGTTCTTCTCGACCTTGGTGATGGTCCACGTCTCACCGATCGGATTGCAGCCCTGCGAAATCACGCTCTCCGGCGAGACATCGCCCCCGATCGACACTGCGATTCCACCATCAGTGAACACATCGCCATTCAGGTAAATCTGCGTCTCGTGAATGGACGGTTCGCCACTGGCGATACCGCCGAGAATCGGCAGGGGCGCGTAGGCTTCGTTCCAGGCGCGAAGCCAGCTTTCGCAGTCGAGGTGGAACGGGTCGGCAAAACACAGCCAGCCGTTCGTCTGCTCCGGGCGCACACCGTTCTCCAAGTGCCAGTAGGCCGGACCGGTGGATTCCTCGACTTGATCCTGCGTGAAGCGCACCGCTTCGAGCTTTGCGCCCGGCAGAGAGTAGAGACCCAGGACGATCCCAGCGTCTTCCTCAAACTCACGCGCCCCGGCGATGAGGCTTCCGCTGGAGCAACCGACGAGCAACGGCACCTGGGCGTGGACACGAATGATCTCCAACAACGCCGGCGCGGCTTCGAAGTATTGCGGCGTGACGAAGATCACCCCGAGATCCACCCGGGGCGCCTTGAGCTGCGTGCGAAGCTTTTCTGCCCACGCGCGCAACCTGTCCTCGTCCAACTCGCCCTGCCAGTGGGCGGCCACGGAATACTCATTCTGCATGCGGGAAAACTAACGTGGTGCGCCTCGATGGCAACTCTGGAGGCAGCGCGTTTGACGCGAATAGATCATGCACGAGGCGCCAACGCTCTCGTAAAATTCGCGCGCCTGCCCGCTTGTGTTCCGGACACGACCGTGGCTTGATGATAAAAATTCTCCTTCGCCACGGCCGAGTTCGGCTGTAACCCCGGAGGCGAAATCCCGGTCAACTGGAATGAACGTGTTGGTTCGAGAAGCTGCCCAGGCTGCCGAAGTCCTCGATGTCGCGGATTGCGTGAAGCGCGTCCGCCGCGGAGAGGAGGATGCCGCTCGCTCGCTGTTGAACCACTTGTTCCCGCTGGTGCTGAGCGTGGTCCGGGGTCACCGCCCGCGCCGCATGAGCGAGGATGACTTGACCCAGACGATATTCGTCAAAGTGTTCACCAAGCTCGAACAATACTCAGGCGCCGTGCCGCTGGAGCACTGGGTGTCGCGCATTGCCGTGAACACCTGCCTGAACGCGTTGCAGGCGGAGAAGATTCGCCCCGAATTGCGGTGGGCGGATTTGACCGAGGAGGAGGAACACGTGGTGCAGACCCTCGACACCACCGCCGGCGAACTGGAGCCGGGCTACAGCCTCGGGTCACGGGATCTCACGGACAAATTGCTGGACTGCCTCAAGCCAAACGATCGTCTGCTCGTCAACCTGCTCCACATGGAAGGACGCTCCGTCGAGGAAGTGAAACAAATCACCGGCTGGAACATTTCAATGATCAAGGTTCGCGCTTTTCGCGCCCGGAAACGGATGCGCAAGCACATGGAGACCTTGATGAAGGAGAACACGCCGTGAACGAATCGGAGCACGACTTGAACCGGTTGCTGCGTTCCGCGGCCAAGGCCCCCAAGGAAACGCCGGACGGACCTTCCCCCGCCCTGGAACAACGCATCCTTGCGCAGTGGCGCAGCGGCGCCGAAGCGGTGGAGGAATGGTTCACGCATCTCCCGATCTACCGCCGCGCGCTCGTCGTCGCCTGCGGTCTCACGCTGGTCGCGTTGATCGTTTATTTTCCGGACATCACTGGGGATTCCGCGGACGAGGTCGACCTCGTGACTACCCCGCTCGACATGACTTCACTGCCATGAGCCACTTCACCAAACGCAAGGCGCTGACCTATCTGATTGCCATTTTCCTCGCCGGAGCGGCCTGCGGAACCATCCTCGGTTACGTCTCCGGCAAGCATCAGGCAGCATCACCCACCCGGCAAAAGGAGATCTGCGACCGGACGTTGAAGAAACTGCAGACGCGGCTGGATCTCTCTGACGAACAAGTGGCACGGATCAAACCGATCGTGGAACAGAACAGCGCCTCCATGCAGACGATCCAGCGGGAATCTTGGCAACGCGTCTCCGATGTCGTGAAGCGGATGAACACCCAAATCGCTGGCCACCTCTCCGCCGACCAGAAGCAGAAACTGGAAGCGATGGAGAATCAGCGCTGTGAAAATGTCCGCAAGAAATGCGGCACGCCGCGCGCGGAATCCGCCGACAAAACGGACGCCAGCCGCAAATAACCCGGACTACGGTTTGAACGGATCGAGCAATCGGGTCCGCTTTTGGTTCGGCACTTCGACCGCCTCCCAATCGAGGAAATACGCGCCTTCCTTGCCCATGATCTCCCGCATCAGCCGGCTGCGGGCATTGGCCCGGGAATCGGACGGCGGTTCGCTTCGCGCGTTGGCAGGGTGCTGGGGCGCCCATCCACCACTGTGATCCGCAAGAGCCATCCCGAGGCTTCGTTCCGGATCGACGTGGTGATATTCGAGGTCCTGTGATTCCAGCCAAGGGTTTCCCCACTCGATTCCCTCCTGTGCGCAGAAGGCGGATAATAAATGCTCCTTGCTCACCCAGTCCACAATCCCGATCAACGAACTCCGATCCGTCGCCAGCGCACGATGGACGCGTTCCCAAAGATTGAGCAGCACATCGGTCTCGGTATCACGACCGGCGAAGAGTTGCTTCGCCTTCTGCCGAAACAGGTCGAGCAGTTCAAGCGCATCAGCCGTTGAACCGTCGCACAAGGACACCGTCCACGGCGGGTTGAGCGTCCGGGAGATCTGCCGGAACGCAGTCACCGCATCGCCGAGAACGAGCATCGGCATTTCGTCCGCATCCAACAGATCGAGCACGAGGCGCGTGGTGCCGACCTTGAGAAACTGCGAGGCCGGCTGGACGTTGGTGTCGCCGTGGATCAAGTGGAGCCGACGATACAATCGCGGGTCCGCGAGCGGTTCATCGCGCGTGTTGATGATGGCGCGGTTGTGCTGAACCCACTCAAAGAAATCGTTCTGGATGTAGTCCGCGCGCTGGCTGATTTGAAACGGGACGGGTTCATCTCGAGGGGCGACGTCGATGCGTCCCCGCGTCGGCTTCATGCTGCCAACTCTCCCGGCGCCCGTGTAGAGCACGCGCAGGGTCAGAAATGCCAGCAGTGAAAGCACGTTCTTCTCGTGCAAAGGCGCGCAGCGGTCGAGGGAGTAATTCTCGTGGCAACCGAACGTCGCGCCGGTGTAGTGGTCGATGTTGTTGCGGATGAAATGAACTTGGCCCTCAAGCCCGAGCGCACGGACCGCTTCGAGCAGGAGAAGATCGCCGGCGCGATCATACCGGACCACGTCGAGCGCGGAGACGCACTCCGGCGTGCAGTATTCGAGATGCTGCATGTCGATGTAGACGCGACCGCCATTGAAGAGAAATCCTCCATTGCCGGCCGGTTCATCCCAGTCGCGATCGTGTTGATCGATCAAACCGTAGCGGTGATTCTCGAAAAGCCAGTCGCGAACGCGCGGAAGAACTTCGTGAAGCTGAAGTGGGGGATCGACGAGGCAACCGTATTCCGTTTCCAAGCCTGTGATGCGTCTCGACATGAGATTGGGTGACCTGCGCGGCAGCATGCCCGTTCTTCAGCACGAAAGACAAGACACAAGGCGTGACAAACCGGCAACGCGACGAGGAAACCGGATGGAGCGTTACTTGATCTCCAGCGGACGATATTGCACCGGGCCCGGAAGCCTTCGATCAATCAATGCCGTCTCGACTGTTTTGCCGGAAACAGTCGTCGGCAGATTGTCCGGCACCCGGAACTCTCCCAGAGTTCGTCCATCGACCATCGCCTGCCAGAGCGCGAGGCACAGGCCCGCCAACCGCGCGAGCGAATCTTCCGGTTTCAACTTGTCCCGCAGCCACGCACTCGCCTCCGCCTCGACCTTCCGATCGGCGGCGGCGATGAGAACGCCCGAGGTTTCGTAGTGATGATGTCCGTCGTAGTGGAGACGCACGAGACTGTCCTGCGCTGGCGTCTCGCCGAGTTCGGTAAAGATCGCCTCGACGATGAACGGCGGGGAGAAAATCTGCTCGAAACTGCTCTTGAGCGTCGTGCTCAACGCAAAGCTGATGAGGCGCCGAAGCGTGACGTCCTTCGACGACCGGTTGAATCCTTCGACATGCGCCGCTTCGATCGCAGCCTGGCGCAGCTTCTCAATATCGACCGGATGCCCGAGCGCGGCAAACCCATGGCGATCGTAAACCTCGAAGACCTTGGAATGACCGATTCCAACTCCCAGCATGAGTATTCCCTCGGGGCGGGACACCGCGAACACCGGCGTGGCACCCTTCATCTGTTCGGAGATGTATTCGCGACGATTCCCGATCGCCTCGAGCCAACGATACGGTTCTTCAGTCATTGCATTGACTCCTTCCAGAACTGCTCCTGTTCAGCCACCGAGATGGATCGGATGCCGGCGGGGGCTACGAGTTTGATCGTCGCAAAGAGTTTCTTCTCGGGATGCACGCCGCCGGTGGCGGTATCGAACTCCGCCGCCGTCATCAAAAGGCGATTGGCGAGAACCGTGGCCTGGCTGACGGACATCTCGGCCGGCTTGGGCTGGCCCCAGCGCTCCAGGAAGCTCAGCACGCTCTTGATGCTGCCACTGCCGCTGCCGCTGCCGGCGTAGTTGGTGGCCTCGAACTGCGCGCCTAGCGGATCGTAGAAATAGATCTGAGGTTTCGCCGACGGATCGTTGGCCTCCACGCCGGCAAAAATCGGCGCGACCACGCCGAAGCCCTGAATCGTTCCCGCCAGATTGTTGCGGAGCAATTGGGACAGTGCGCGAATCTTCGCGGGGAGGCTCATCGGTTGAAGCTGACTTCGACGGTAAAACTCGAAGGAAGTCTGAAGCATCCGTCCCATCTCAAAGGCCGTCGCTGGCGATCCAGCGATGGCCATTAGCGAATGGGAATCGAGTTCGAGGATCTTCTCGGTCTTGTCGGAGAAGACGATGTTGCCAGCGGTGGCGCGATGATCACCAGCGATCATCACGCCGTCCGCGCAATGAAAGGCGAAGACCGTCGTGGCATGAAGCGGCGGCACCGACGGAGCGTTGGAACCTGCCTGCGGGATGACCGTCTTCGGCAGGAGCGCCAGAAAATCGCCGTTCATTGGCCGGTCCGTTGGCGATAGCGCCGGGCTTGATCGGGATCGACCTTGCGCATTTTCTTGAGCAACTCCTCCGTGTTGGGTTTCTCGACTTGCGGGGAGCGCGGCCCTTCACCGCCTCCTCCGCCACCGGGGACCGGAGCAACCGGAGGTGTTTTTCGCATTTGGTCAGGCATAATCAATTGTGGGTTGGTTAAACGATCTTTGCAAATTTGAGCTGGGCCAAATCCTCCACCGTCT
>CAZBIC010000081.1:0-19959 GCA_964491875.1 uncultured Bifidobacterium sp. | reverse complement strand
CTTCCTGCCAACTCCGTGCGCATCCGCAAGAATGGAATCGAGTTCCGCGCCGATAGCGCCATCCCGGTCTGGACCGAGATGACAGTGGCGATGCAGACCCCCACGGACTCGCGAAAGGTGAACTTCACCGGAGTCGTCGTGGCGTGCAGTGGCAATCGTCATGCCGGTTACGTGGTTTCTCTCCTCTTCACCAGCCTGTCCAAGCAAGCCCAGGCTCGGCTCCATTCTATGACGGTTGCGCCGTAGTCCTTCGGTCGAAGCAGCTTGGTTTGCCTCCGTGGGGAAATGCCCGCGGAAGCTCTTCGCCTACCCAAGTCCTGTCCCTCACCTCGCTTCGTTTAAGGCTGGGTGATTTGGTTCACCGACTTCAGTTTCCAGTCGGTAATCTTTTGCACCTGCTTGCCAGGCCAGACGACGGTCACTTCGTCCACCTGAGTCGACGTCCCAAGCCCGATCGTGACGGGCAGTTCGGACTGCGACAGGTAACTTCTGGCCGCCATGACCTGGCGCGACAACACCTGATTCCCTGACCGAACCTTGATCCAGGCGCCGATCCCATCACGGTTACTCTTCGTCCCGACGAGTCTGAACCTCAGCCATTGATAATTTAGCGACTGGTCGTTGCGCAGGAGCAATGGTGGTCCGCCGATCTGGGTAATCACTACGTCCAGATCGCCGTCCCCATCGATATCCGCGAAGGCCGAGCCGCGTCCGACGACAGGTTTGAGCAAATCCTCACCGCATTTATCAGCGGGTACGGGCACGAAACCCATTCCCTGGCTGGCGCCGCGGTTCCAGAACAATTGCGCTGGTTGACGATACCGCTGGCTGGCCTGGAACTTCTGAATCTCCTCCTCCAAATGCCCGTTGGCCGTGAGCACGTCCTGTCTTCCATCCAGATCGTAGTCAAAGAAGAACAGCCCAAACTTCAGGAGCAGCCGGCTCGCGGGGCCGACACCTTCCGTGATCGCTTCATCCGCAAACATCAACGCGTCCCGCTGCGAGACGTAGAGAGCGTTCATTTCGTTGGCGAAATTGCCGATCGCAATGCCCAGCGCGTCGTCATTGCGAAACCGGGCCGCGTCGATCCCCATCGCGCCGCGTGCCATTCCGTAAGCGTCGAACGCGATGCCGGAGCGGGACCCGATTTCCTCGAACGTTCCGTCACGGCGATTGCGGAACAGAAAGTTTTGCACCGTATCGTTCGCCACCACGATGTCGATCCAGCCGTCGTTATCAACATCCACGGGCGCGACGGCGAGGGATTTTCCCATGGGCCGGCCGGTGGAAGGATTCTTCACCTGAATGCCGCTGGCGGCCGAGATATCGATGAAGCGCCCGTTTCCCTCGTTGCGGTAGAGCGAAGGATACGTTCCTTCGAAATTCATCGGCGGCCCGTAAGCGCGCGTGACGCCGTCGATCTTGTAGCCGACCTCCAGATCGATGGCCTTGGACCAGCGCACATAATGGCACACGAAGAGGTCGAGATCGCCGTCATTGTCCACGTCAATCCAGGCCGCGCTGGTGCTCCAGTCGTTCGTGGATCCACCGACGCCAGCCGTGGTTGTCACGTCGACGAAGCGCCCTCGACCTTCGTTGTGGAACAGGCGGTTCTCATTCACGCCGGTCAGGAAAACATCGACCAGCCCGTCATTGTCGTAGTCACCCACCGCCACGCCCATTCCGAACAAGCTGACGCCGAGTCCCGAGCCGGCGGTGACGTCCTCGAAGCGCCCGCGTCCGTCATTGCGATACAATGCCGCGGTGCGGCCGGCGGCTCCACGCCAAGGCCACTCAGTTCCGTTCACGAACAGCAAATCCTGATCGCCATCCGCATCGAAATCAAAAAACGCCACGCCCCCACCCATGGTTTCCGGCAGGAGCTTGTCTCCATACGCCCCATTGAAGTGAGAGAAGGTGATGCCACTGTCGGCGGTGACATCGGTGAACTTAACGAGCGGCACCTCCACCTGCGCAGGCGCCGAGGCTTGAGGCGCGGTCAAAGGAGTTTGCCGGGTGGGTTGCTGCGGTCCGGGGCGGTTCATCCACCAAATCACCAGAACGGCTGTGACAGCGAGGATCCCCCAAGCGGTCGCAGACCACCGGAAGGCCCGGCCAATGCGGGCGTCGTCCCGGGAATCCGGGGCGGGATCCGTGTGCTGCGGTGACGAAGAATTCATGCCTGTGGTGCGGCCAGCATTCCGGCTGACGCCCAAGAATTCAATCTCTTTGGCAAGACTCAACGTTGCCTGACCCGGGAGGCCCGAGAAATTATTCCTGTAATTCGTCGCCAATCCGCCGAAGCTCCTGCAACGCATGACCGGGCCGGCTTTACTCCAAAAGACGTGGTCGAAGTGGATCTTGTTGTTCCTCTTCTGGACCGTGCTGGGTCTAGCCTTTGCCGGGCAACACTATCTTTCCCGTTCCAAGTTTGGCACCCCGGTTTCGTGGAATCTCGCCATGGGCCGGGCGTTGGCCGACTGGTATGTGTTCGCGTTGCTTTCGGTTCCAGCATTGTGGTTGGGTCGACGGTTCCCGGCGGCCGGACCTCGCTGGCCGCAGGCGCTCGCGGTTCATCTCCTCGTCAGCGCGGCGTTTTCCATCGGCTGGATGTGTCTGCGGGCCGGTTTCGAGGAATGGCGGACGCGAGGCGACGAAGATCCGGTGACCTTCAGCGCCGCCTTCAGTCAGGCTCTCGGCGCCACGTTCTTTTTCAATCTTCTTGTGTACTGGGGCATCGTCGCCGGTCAGAACGCTTTCACGTATTATTGGAAATTTCACGAACGCGAGCTGCACGCGGCCGCGCTGGAAACGCGGCTCACCGAGGCGCGACTTCAGGCGCTGCAAATGCAGCTCAATCCGCACTTTCTCTTCAACACGCTCAACGCGATTGCATCCCTCATGCACAAGGACGTCGATGCGGCGGATCGCATGATCGTCCGCCTCAGCGAGCTGCTGCGGTACGCGCTCGACAGCACCAATGAACAGGAGGTTCCGCTGCGCCAGGAACTCGATTTTCTCGGGCGCTATCTCGACATTCAGCGCGCGCGCTTTGGCGAACGCCTCACCATTAAGCACGAGGTGGAGGAAGCGGCGAAGGAGGCGCGTGTGCCGAACCTGATCCTCCAGCCTCTGGTTGAGAATGCCATCGAACACGGTCTCGAACCTCAGGCGCGTTCCGGCGAAATCGTCCTGCGTGCCTTCCGGCGAGATGGACGGCTGGTTCTCGAAGTGGAGGACAACGGGGTGGGATTAAAGAGCGGCATGAAGCCTTCCGAAGGCATCGGACTTTCCAACACCCGGGCGAGGCTTCAACAACTCTACGGCGCAAGCCAGCGGTTGGATTTCGTCTCCAGCCCGAGTGGCGGGCTGATGGTGCGCATTGAACTTCCCTTTCGTTCCGCCGGGTCTGGTTAGATCGAGTCTGTCGCAAATCCGGAAAGTCTCCGCGCTTTACTTTCTTGCTGGGAAGAGGATCTTATCCGCATCTCACAGCGCACGGGTTAATCTCAAAATAGGGCTCTCGTGCGGGTCACGCAGAGTCCACCTCGTCCCAAATCATGAACGAATCCTCCGCCAATCCCACCGGCGCGCAGGTGGTCGCGATGCAGCTCCTTCAGCAGTCCGGCGTGCTTCAAACGGCCCGGATCATTGTCGACCTCAACGCCGAGAAATCGAACGACCAAAGTACATTTCAGCAGGTGATTGCAGCGATCCAGGCGGATGAACCACTGGCCAAGCGCGTAATCTATCTGGCGAACTCGGCCTGGTTCGGAGGCAATATCAAAGTTAACAAGGTCGCCGAGGCCTTTGGCCGGCTGGGGACCACGGATTTCTACAAGGCCTCCGTCGCCGCCGCGTTGCGTTATCATCTGGGTGATGGCGAGGAGAACAGCCTTTGGTGGCAGGAATCGGAAACCATCGCGCACGTCTGTGAAATGACCGCGCAGCAGTTGAATCCGGGGCTGGTCGACGCGGCTTTCTTCGCCGGACTGTTCCGCGATTGCGCTGTGCCGTTGATGGCCAGGAATGTGGTGGACTACGCCTATCTCGTGGACGATGCCCTCGGGTTCTCACCGGGATCAGTCCAGATTGAATTGGAGTGCAATCAGACGGACCATTGCACGGTGGGAGCCGCCGTTGTCCGCGCGCTGAAGTTTCCGGCGGTCTACGCCGACGCGATCCAACATCACCACGCGCAAACTCTCTCGGGCGTAGAGTCGGAGGAAGCCAAGCAGCTCCTTGCCATTTTGCTTCTGGGCAAACGCATCGATGCCTGGAGCGACAAGGACATCGTGGCGTTTTACTCCGAACCGCTTGATGCCAGTCTCATGTCTGAGATCGCGATTGCCTTTCGCCTGACCAAGGGCGCGCTGGACGATGTTGTCGTCGAGATGCTGCGCCTTTATGGCTTGCGCCGCGCGCACGGTTGAGCGCTCATTTTCCCCCGTGAAGACCCGAGTCCTTATCGTCGATGACGAACCGCTGGCCCGCGAGCGCACCCGCTCGTTGCTGGAGACGCTGCCCGACATCGAGTGTGTGGGCGAATGTGCGGACGGCGTCTCGGCGGTCGCCGCGATTCGCAAGGACGCACCGGACATCGTGCTGCTCGATGTCCAGATGCCGGAGCTCGATGGCTTCGGCGTCATCTCGGAACTGGCTGGCGGCCGGATGCCGGCGGTGATTTTCGTGACCGCGTATGATCGCTTTGCGTTGAAGGCGTTTGAAGTCCACGCGGTCGACTACCTGCTCAAGCCCTTTGACAAGGAGCGTTTCGTCACGGCGATCAACCGCGCCATTGAGCAGGTAAAACGGCAGCAGGCCGGCGAGCTCAGCCAGCGGTTGACGGCGTTGCTGGCGGATGTCCGGCCGGAACAAGCGCGGCCGAAGTCAGTGGATCGCATCGCGGTCAAATCCAGCGGGCGCGTCGTGTTTGTGAAGGTGGACGAGATTGACTGGATCGAGGCCGCCGACAACTACGTGAATCTCCACGTCGGCGCGGAGAACCATCTTCATCGCGAAACGATGTCGTCGCTGGAAGGTCAGCTGTCGCCCGATAAATTCATGCGCATCAGCCGGTCCACCATCGTGAACATGGATCGCATCAAGGAACTGCAGCCCCTCTTCCATGGCGAGTACGCGGTCATCCTCCGCAATGGTGCCAAGCTCACGCTGAGCCGTAGTTATCGTGAGAAGCTCGACCAGTTGATGGGGCGCATTTCGTAGTCGAGCGGACGTCAGACGACTTCCACCGGACACGTCGGAATGGCGTCGAGGAACGCCTGCCCATAACGCTTCGTGAGGACGCGATTATCCAGCACCACCACGATTCCTGAATCGCTCTTTGTGCGGATGAGCCGTCCTACGCCCTGGCGAAACTTCAGGATCGCCTCCGGGAGCGAAAAGTCTCCAAACGAGTTTCCGCCGTGCGCTTCGATGGCTTCGATGCGCGCCTCGATCAGCGGATGGTCCGGCACGGCGAACGGCAGTCGCGTGATGATGACGTTCGACAGCGCTTCGCCTGGCACATCGACGCCCTGCCAGAAGCTGTCCGTGCCGAAGAGCACCGAGTCGACGTCTTCCTTGAACTTCTCCAGCATCGCCGACCGCGGCGTTCCGGTGCCCTGGATGAAGACTTGCAGCCCGAGGCGATCGAAGAACGGCTGCATGCGTTCGCCCACTTCTAGCATCAGTTTGAAGTTCGTGAAGAGCACGAAAGCCTTGCCGTGCGTCATCGTGACGAAGTGCTCGATCCAGTGGATTAACGCGTCGCGGTAGCCGGCCTCGCGCGGGTCCGGCATTTTGTTCGCGACAAAAATCTTCATCTGCCGCTCATAGTCAAACGGCGATCCGACCTGAAGTTTCTCGGCACGCTCGCCACCCACGCGTTTGGCAAAGTAGCTGAGCCCGTTGGTTCGCGCGGATTCGGACACATTGGTCGCCAGCGTCGCGCTGGTCATGATCACGGACGTGTCCGTTCCGAAAAGCCGGTAACGCAGGAATTCCGCGACGTCGATTGGCGCCGCGTTCAGCGCGAGGTTCTTTTGCGTCTTGCCAGTGCGTTCCACCCAGTAAACGTAGTCATCCGCGCTCTGGCTCAGGAAAGTCGCGATCGCTTCGCGCAGCTCCATCAGACGCCGGTTGCACTCGGTCAGCTCCTGTCCGGTTTCCTTGTCCTCGGAGAGCTTGATCAAATCGCTGACCGCCTCGCGCAGGCGCTGGATCGGCAACGTCATGTTGTCCTGCACGAGATCCGGACGCCGGATGCGCAGCTCGGTCCAAGCTCGGGAGGGTCCACCGCCCGGCTTCTTGGGCTGGCTGCCGGCGAGTTCCTCGCAAACGCTTTCCACCAGGGTGAAGAAGTCGTCGCTCTGCTTCAGCACATCCGCGACGAGTTTCACCGGCTCGCCCTTGCGCAGCACCGCGAGCAGGCCTTTCTCCGTGCGCGGATTCCACAAGCGCTGGAGTGAGTAACGAATCTGCCCGCTCGAAACGCTGACGCCGATGTGGCGCGCGGCGACCTGTTCGACGGTGTGTGCCTCGTCGAAGATCACGAAGTCGTTCTTGAACAGGATGCCGCCCTCCGGTTCCTCATCGACACTGCCGAGCAAGGTGAAGAACAGCGTGTGGTTCAGGACGAGCACGTCGGACGAGAGAATCTTGCTCCGTGCGCGCTGGAAGAAACAGATGCCGCTGCTCTTGGCGAAGTCCGATTGGTGCCCGCAAATCTTCGGCGTGCAGAGTCCGCGCTCGGAGCAGACGTGCGACCAGACCTTCGGGTCCGGCTCGGTGTCGAAGTCGGACAGGCTTCCGTCCTTCGTTTCCTTCGACCATTCGTAGATGCGCTGCAGCTCGGCCTGCTCGGGCGAAGTGAACAGGCCGTCTGCTTGCGCCATCGCCTTTTGCAGCCGGCGAGTGCAGAGATAATTCTGCCGTCCTTTCAGCATCGTGTAGCTGAACTCAACCGGCAGCACCTGCTTGAGTACCGGGAGATCTTTCTCCACGAGCTGTTCCTGCAAGTTGATCGTGTGCGTGCAGATGACCGCCTTCTTCTTCCGGCTCGCCGCGAACAGGATTGCGGGCACGAGATAGGCGAAACTTTTTCCAACGCCCGTCCCCGCTTCCACGAGCAGGCTTTCGCGTCCTTCCAGGGCCTTCGCGACGGCGACGGCCATCTGCTGTTGTTCAGGGCGATATTCGAAGTTGCGCGCCTTCGAAAACACGCCGGTCTGGGAAAAGATCTCCTCGACCTGCGCGACGATGTCCGCGGCAGAATCCGTTGGCTCGATGTTGCTGATCATCGCGGGTCTTGATCAGCTCCGTCGGGTGGAAACTTCCACGGTGGCCTTGTTCTTGGCCACGCTATCGGCCGGCAGCACGCCGCGCCAGTTGGTGCACGGATAAATGACGGCATTGCGGCCGATGATGCTGCCGGGATTGAGCACGGCGTTGCAGCCGATCTGGCCGTGATCTCCAATCAGCGCCCCGAACTTTCGCAGGCCGGTGTCGATCCGTTCACCGTTCCATTCCACCGCGACGTTGCCTTTGATGACCTTCACGTTGGAGAGCACGACGCCGGCGCCGAGGTGCGCCTTGTAGCCGAGGATGGAGTCCCCGACGTAATTGAAGTGCGGCACTTCGCAGTTGTTGAAGAGCATCGCGTTCTTCAGCTCGCACGAATTGCCGACCACGCAGCCGTCGCCGACGATGACGTCCTCGCGGAAGTAAGCGTTGTGGCGGATCTGGCAGTTGCGCCCGATGATGGCCGGGCCTTTGATCATCACACCGTCCTCCACCACCGTACCTTCACCGATGAAAACGTCGTCACCGATATGCACTTGTCCATCGCATCGGTTGTGCAGCTCGCGACGGACATTGGCCTTGAGGTAGTCCTTGATGCGCTTCAAGGCGTCCCACGCGTTCTCGCAACCGTCGAACAACGCGGCGTGTTCGGTCTTGCTGAGGTCAAAGAGGTCCGTCGGTTTGAACATGGCGTAGACGGTATGGTAAAGGCGGGACACCGCAAGTTTCGAGTGACCGTGGCGAGTTGGTGGAAGTGGGAGCGGCGGAGGCGTAGAAACCGCGGGATTAGCCTGTGAAATCACGATAATCGGCTCGACTTTTGAGCCACAATGGGCGACAAATAACGCGAACCCAGACAGTCGATAACCGGCAGGAGGCAAACCCTCCGTGGCGCAAACGCAGCAATCAATCAGACTATGAAATCCAAGAGCAACTTCTGCACGCACAGGCTGGCGCTGGTGGCCGGCATCCTGATGGCTGGCAGCGTTTCCAACGCGCTGTCGCAGGTCTTTACCGACAATTTCAACGACGGCAACGACACGGGTTGGGACCGTTACGATACCATCGGAAGCCATCCCGCATTCCCGGATCAGGGAACGTGGACGTTTCCCAGTGGCGGCTACCGGATGCAGGCCGCCGCTTCGCCCGCGCCCAGCGCTGTGGGGCCCGCGCGCATTGGCAGCCTTCGCTCGCAGGTTTATACAGACTTTTATGTCGCCGTCGACGTGTTGAACTGGAACGACACCATTGATCAATCGTTCGGCCCCTTCGCGCGCCTGACGGATATCGGTCTCGGCACCACGAAAGGATACGTGATGACGTACCAGGTGGGCAGCAAGGACATTGATATCACCCGCGTCACCGGAGAAGCGGCCGAACGGAGCGTCCGACAGAATGGTGAGGGCGACATCACCCTGGAGCTGGGCAAGAGCTACCGGTTCGTCTTCATGGGGAAGGGCGCGTTGCTCACGGCGCGAGTTTACGACCTCTCCGATCTCGTTAATCCCCTTGTCGAAATTTCCGGAACGGACACGGAGCCCTATGCCAGTGGAGTCAACGGATTGCTCGTGTATGACAACAGCAATACGGCGGACTCCTCTGCCGACGCCACGTTCGACAACTATTTTGAAGCGGACATCGAACCGCCCGTCCTGCGCATGACCAGCCAAAGTTTTGGCGA
This sequence comes from uncultured Bifidobacterium sp., assembly GCA_964491875.1. Taxonomy (GTDB): domain Bacteria; phylum Verrucomicrobiota; class Verrucomicrobiia; order Limisphaerales; family JADJPG01; genus JADJPG01. Next base: position 10,976 of record CAZBIC010000081.1, on the reverse strand, counting down.
CTGGATGTTGTCCTGGCCGGCTGAGGCGTCCCAGTTTGTTCTCCAGACAGCAACCGCCATGACGGGGAACGCGGCTGACTGGACGGATGTCACTGACAACATCATTCCGCCCAGTGACGGGAATCCGGTCTACTCCTACACCTTCTCTTCAGACCCGCTTCTGGGTGGCGGGCTGCCGAAGCAATTCTTCCGACTCGTCCGCCGCTGAGCGGGCTGCGTCGTTCGAGCCATTTACTCGCCGGGCGGGGGCTGAAAGGCCTCCGTCCGGCGCACGGTTTTTCCCGGGCGAGCTCCGGTGTGAACATCGTTCGCGACCACCGCGATTCCGTTTACCAACACGCGGGCAAATCCCGACGCGTAGTGATGCGGGTCATTGAACGCCGCGTGATCCTGCACCTTCGCCGGATCGAAGATCACCAGGTCGGCCCACGCGCCCTCGCTGATAGTGCCGCGGTCCTTCAGTCGAAACGTTGTTGCCGGCAGCGAAGTCATCCGGCGGACGGCGTCCTCCAGCCGCAGCAGTTTGAGTTCGCGGACATATCGCGCCAGCAGCCGTGCGTTGTTCCCGTATCCGCGCGGATGCGGCACGCCTTCCTTGAACTTTCGCACTCCGCTGTCGGACGCGAACATCGTGTTCGGATGCTGCAGGAACTGCTGCAAGTCCTCCTCGGCAATGCCGTGAAACACGCCACTCGCACCGCCGTTGGCTTGAATCTCCAGAATCGTTTCGATCTGATCGTCCAGCGCCACCGTTCCGCGTTTCTTTTGTGCGGCCTGCACAATGTTCAGCCCGTTCAGCGACGGATCATGAGGACAGCTCGCGATGACGGCGTAAGAGTAATCCTCGCGCCCGCCCTTCTTCAGCGTCTGCTTCATCGCGGAGATCATCTCAGCCTTCATGACCGGATCGGCGAGGTGATTGGTGAACTTGCCGCCTTCGCGATACTTCTCCGGCACGAGCTGGCTGATGCCTGTGCTTGAGGCGGTGTAAACGTATTGGTCCTGGGTGATGTCGAGTCCCTCTGTCCGTGCGCGTTCGATGGCTTCAATCACCCGCTGCGTCTGGCCCCAGTTCGATTTGCCGGACAGCTTCACGTGAGAAATCTCCGCGCGAATCTTCGCCTCGCGGGCGATGCGGAACACCTCATCCAGTGCATCGAAAATTTCACTGCTCTCGCTGCGCATGTGGCTCGCATAAATCCCGCCGTACTTCGATGCAACTCTGGCCAGCTCGATGATTTCCTCCGTCTTTGCAAACGTGCCGGGCAGATAGATGAGGCCGGTTGAAAGCCCGACCGCCCCGTCGCGCATCGCCTGCTCCACCATGGATCGCATCTCGTCGAGCTCCGCGGCTGTCGGTGGGCGCATGAACGATCCTCCCATCGCCTTTCCCCGCACGGTGCCGTGGCCGATCAGCGTGGCGACGTTGATGGAGATGTTGGTGGCTTCGAGTCGCCGGAAGTAATCGCCAACGTTCAGCGTCGACGAACCACAGTTGCCCATGATCACCGTTGTCACGCCCATGCGCACGAAATTCTCCGCCAGCGGCAGCTCATCTATTTCCTCGGCGTGGGTGTGGACGTCGATGAACCCCGGCGCGACGATCAGGCCGGAGGCATCGATGACTTCCGCGGCGGCGTTGGTGATCGATCCGAGGCCGGCAATACGTCCGTCTTTGATGCCGATGTCGGCGAAGTAGGCGGGATTCCCGGTGCCATCAGCAATGCGTCCGCCGCGAATGATCACGTCGAATTGCTGGGCGTGAGCTGAAGTTCCAGCCAGCACCAACGCCGCGAGCAACCAGCGCCTGATCCGAATCATGCGGTCATGCTAGTCGACTGCGACGTTGCCGAAAGGGAAAAACCGTTTCACGATTCACCTCAATCGCATGACCAATCTGCCTGAGCCGCGCCAGCGTTTCCTGACTGCCGAGTGGCGTCATTTGCTGATGCTGAATTATCCCGTCGAGCGCGAAGTGCTGGAGCCATTGGTGCCGGCCGGGACGACGCTCGATACCTACAAAGGCCGGGCCTATGTCAGCATGGTCGGCTTCCTGTTTTTGAAGACGCGGCTGCTCGGCGTGCCCGTGCCGTTCCATCAAGATTTCGAGGAGGTGAACCTCCGCTTCTATGTCCGCCGCTTTTCGGGCGAGGACTGGCGCCGCGGTGTCGTGTTCGTGAAGGAGATTGTGCCGAAGCCCGCCATCGCGCTGGTGGCGCGCGTGGTTTACAACGAGAACTACGTCGCGCTCCCGATGCGCCACACAATCGGGCGCGCACCTGACGGCTCCATTTCCACCGCCGAGTTCTCTTGGGAGCTCGACAGTCGATCAAATCGCATGGCCGGGAATGTCGCCGGTTCCATGCAGGAAGCCGCGCCTGCCTCGCTGGAGGAATTCATCACGGAACATTACTGGGGCTACGCGGCGCAGAAGGATGGTGGCTGCGTGGAGTATCAGGTGGAACATCCGCGCTGGAAGGTGGCGCCCGTGGCGGAAGCCAAATTCGAATGTGACGTGGAGAAACTTTACGGACCGCAATTCGCGTCAGCGCTGACTCAGCCGCCGGCTTCGGCGTTTCTGGCGGAGGGTTCCGAAGTCACCGTGTTCAAAGGTGTCCGGCTTTAATTCGGCGGGCGGAACTCCGGTCGAATGAACAGGGACGGGTTCAGGATGTATTCGCGCAGGTCAGCCGGCAGCTGGTTGATGTCGTAAGGCACCGTTGTGCCGGTCTGGGGCCGGGCGGGAACGACGCTTTCATCCACCATCTGGAGGTTTCCCAGCCATTGACCGCCGTGCTGCTGGTAGGTCTTGTAGACGTCATCTCCCATCGTGGTCCGCACAGAGCGCGCCGTTTCACGGGCCAGCGCGGCGACGGCTTGGAGGCGCTGGTCGTCGGTGAGATTGGGGTTCGATTCGACCTGATACTTCACGCGTTCCGCAGCCTGCTTCATGTTGTAGACGCGATTCGCGACGTCCTCGGGCATTTGCAGCCGGGCGCCCAGCTGGAGCAATGCGCGGTAATCGCCGTCCTGCGCGCGCTGGTATTCGGCGAAGCGTTGCGGGCCGAGCACTTGTTGGATCTCCGCGCTCAACTTGTCCTGGGCCTGCTCCTGACTGCGGGCTCGGGCGGCCTGCCCTTTGTCATCCGAGTCATACAGTTGATCGTACTGTTCATCAAACGCGCGTTGCAGCCTGAAGATGCGGCGGAATTCGTCTTCGTTCGGCCGGAAGCCCGTCATCTGGCTGCGCATGTTGTTTGCGGTGTCGGAGAAGCGCAGCTCGTACTCTTCGAGTTCCTCCGGGTTGAGCATGGAGGCGAGCTGTTCGCGGCGCTGGCGCTGCAACTGTCGGAGCGTGGCGAGATCCTCATCCAGCATCCAGCCGCGTGAACGCACGTAGAGATCCTGCTCCAGCTCGTCGAAATGTTCCGACCACGCCCGCACCTGCGCCTGCTTGTCGGTGGAGAGGAAATTGTAGTTGCGTTCGAGGCTCTCGGCTTCGCCGGAATACCTCGCAAGCTCCCAGCGCAGGTCCACGCCCAGCAAATCGCGAATCAACTGCCGCTGCTCGCGGTCCAGCGCACGAATCTTCTGCTGCAGCTCCACCGGTTCCGCGGAGCCTCCGAGCGGGTCAAACGGTTCCCAGAACTTCGGCGGCGGATATTGCATGCGCAGTTCCGAGCGACGTCGGCCGTAAAATTTCGCGACGTCGGTGATGATGATGTCGCGGATGGTTTCCTCCGGGCAGGAGAACGCGCGGAGGTTGTCGATGAAAACGAAGTAGTTCGTGGATTCCAGGGCGCGCCAGCTCAGGGGCCGTCCTGCGAGCGAGGCGAACAGGTTGTTCGTGGAATTGATTTTGCGAACGGCGATCTGGGTGACGGTGTTGGTGACGACGGCGGTCTCGGTCTCGACTGGCGCCGTGGCGGGCTTGGTCTGCGGACGAAGCATGAGCCAGGCGAGAACGCCGAGCAGGCCAACGTTGGTGGCCACCAGGAGGAAGCTGATGCTGCGCGAATTCATGAGCGGGCAGTCAATCGACCGTTTTGAGTCCGTTGCACGCGCAGCCACCCTGCCATCGGCCCTGGCGGCTGACGAGCACCAACTTCGGCTCGCGCGGTCGCAGATCCATCGGCGTTTCGCGGCTACTTTGAACTTTGAAGTTCGCTTCTGCCCCGCCTATAACCATCCGCATGTTGCCGACGTTCCTTTCCCAGGGCGGGCCGATGATTTGGGTCATCCTGCTCGCCAGCGCCGTGGGCGTGGTCGTGTTCATTGAACGCGTGCTGCACTTCCATCGAGCGCAGATCAACTCCGTCGAATTTCTCAACGGCGTGCGAAACGTCCTCCGGCGCGAAAACGTCGTCGAAGCCATTTCCATTTGCGATGCCACCCCCGGTCCCGTCGCTCGCCTCGTCAAGGTTGCGATTCTGAATCGCGACAAAGGCCGCGACGGCGTGCGTGAATCGTTGGAGGAAGCGGGTCTTGTGGAAGTTCCTCCGCTCGAGGACAAGCTGAACCTCCTCGCGACGATCGCCCAGATTGCCCCGCTCATGGGTCTGCTCGGCACCGTGCTCGGCTTCATCCAGATCTTCTCGGCGCTCCAGACGAAGACCACCATTCCGACGATGCAGGATTTGTCCGGTGGCGTCTGGCAGGCGCTCATCTGCACTGCTGCGGGCCTCGCGGTTTCCATTCCCGCCTACGCGGCCTACAACTATCTCGTCAGCCGCGTGAACGCCATCGTGCTCGACATGGAAAAGGCTGCGACGGAGATCACCAACATCCTCGCCGATTCCAACGGTCGCAAAGGCGCATGAGATTTCCCCACAACGCGAAGATCTTCCGCGGTCAGCTAGACGCGGCGCCGTTTCTCGGCGTCTTCTTCCTGTTGATCATCTTCCTGTTGCTGAACTCTACGTTCGTCTTCACCCCGGGCGTCCCGATCTCGCTCCCGGAAGGCGTGAACCTGCCCGGTCCCGACAAGGCCACTGCCGCCGTCGCCGTCGATGAAGGAGGCCATTACTACTTCGAGAACCAGCTCTGCGACGAAGACCGCTTGCGCCAGCGCTTGCAGGACGCGGTGAGCCGCAGCCAGCAACCCATCACTCTCGTCGTGCAGGCGGACAAGGCCGCGCGTACTGAAGTGCTGACCAAGCTCGGCCTGCTCGCCCGGTCGCTCGGCATTCGCGACGTTCTGCTCGCGGTTCGTCCGCCGGTGATTGCCGCGCCGATAACTCCTGCGACAACTCCCTCGCCCGCCGCGCCCAGCACGGGCGTTCCGTCGCCATGAACACGATCGCCCACGACGCTCCACCGTGGTCGCGACGGCACTGGGTATATGCGGTGGCCGGAGTTGTTGTGTTGCAGGCGGCGTTGATTTACTTCCTCGCGCAACCGGAGCAGCGGCCTCCCGAGCGCCCGCTCTTCCGCACCTCCATCCAGCTCGCTGCCGATGACGATGCCATCCGCAGCATCGCGTCGCTCCCCGGCCTCGATGACCCGACGCTCCTCGCGCTCCCGAGCCTCCAGGGGTTCTCCGGCGCGGCGTGGCTCAAGTTCGCCACGCTCGACTACAAGCCCGCCGAATGGGTCGAGCCGCCCCACTGGCTGCCGCTGGAAACGCAATCGCTCTCCGGCACCTTCTCCCAATACATCGCCACCAACGTCATCATGCCGCTGCTTATCGCCGACAAGCCGCTGCCGCCATTGCAACGCTACGAGCCGAACTTCCCGCCCGAGCCATTGCCCACGCAATCCATCGCCCGCATCGATGGCGAACTGTCCGGCCGCAAGCCGCTCTCCACGATCGAGCTGAAGTCCTGGCCCGCCGCTGAGATACTCTCCAACACCGTCGTGCAGGCCGCCGTGGACGCCTCGGGCTTCACCTTCTCGGCGACACTGCTGTCGAGCAGCGGCTCGCCGACCGCCGACCGCCATGCGCTCACGGAAGTCTTGAACGCGCGCTTTCGTCCGCTCCGGGAAATGTCCGCTTCGGGAGAGCCGACCCGCGTGTTGACCTGGGGCCGGTGGATCTTCCAATGGCACACGCTGCCTGTGCCCTCCACCAACCTCGCCACGCTCGCGCCCTGACATGACCCCGGACAAGATCATCCTCGGCTACGCGGTCATCTTGCTGGTGGCGGTCTCCATCGTGGCGCTCTACTCGGAACGTCGCCGCCGCTGGTTCGGTTCGCGTCCGAGCGATGACCGTGTGTTCCGCTGCGTGAAATGCGCCTACGTCTACACCGATGACCCCGACGTGGACCGCTCCCGCTGCCAGCAATGCGGCACGCTCAACGAGGCGATTAAGTTTTAGCAGTTGGGCCCGGGATTTCATGTTTTGGGAACGGTCGATAGGTGTTACACATGGGAATCCGATTATTGCGGATACAACCTGTTGGGTAATCCTGCAATCCCCCCTCCAACCGCTGGTATTCGGAACAAGCTTCTGCGGAATTACTAATTGAAAACAGATTAGTATTTCAGTAGTAATTCGGTGTGCGAATACCCGAAACACCGCCGGCCTTCGAGGAATTGCTGCGCCGCTTGCCGACAAACCGACTGTTTAAGATTCTTCAGGCAGTTTCGGGCTCCACAACCGATAAGGCTCATCATCACTGGGATGAGCTGAAGTATCGCAAGCCACCTGAAGATTTGACGCATGAAGAATGGTGGTTCGGATTGAAGATGCGGAGGCAAACGCGCAGCAGACCGATTGCCCTCAAGGATACTGTGGGGAAAAACTTCAGCTTTTCGCTTCCGGATCTGGTAGCAGATCTTCTTCACCAAATTGACCGTGGTGGGGGAACATTCGTCGAAATCCCCGAACAAGTGACAAGCACTGAACACAGGGATCGTTACGTGGTTCGCTCGTTAATGGAGGAAGCCATCACTTCCAGCCAGCTTGAAGGTGCCGCTACGACACGCGAGGTTGCGAAGAAGATGCTGGCGGAAGGACGAAGGCCGCACAACCGAAGTGAGAGGATGATCGTCAATAATTACGTTACGATGCGTCACATCCTCGAGTTGAAAGACAGTCCGCTTACAACAGACTTAGTTTTACAAATTCACCGGGAAATCTCCGAAGATGCCCTCGATATTTCTGATGGCGCGGGGCGATTGCGACGGACAGATGAGGACATCAACGTGTCGGATATCGAAGGCACGGTGTTTCACACACCACCATCTGCGGGGGAACTGCCTGCGCGTTTGGAAGCCATGTGCGACTTCGCCAATGGAAAGACTCCGGATTTCTTCGTTCATCCCGTAATTCGAGGAATCATACTGCACTTCTGGCTTGGTTACGATCATCCGTTTGTAGACGGCAATGGGAGAACTGCCCGAGCGCTGTTCTACTGGCAAATGCTTCGCTCCGGTTACTGGCTGTTTGAGTTCATCTCCATCTCTCAGTTCTTACGCAAAGCTCCAGTGCAATATGGCACGGCGTTCTTGCATACTGAAACAGATGAAAACGACCTGACTTATTTCATCATTCATCAAGCTGAAATCATCCGCCGCGCACTTAAAGAACTCCACGATTACGTGGTACACAAATCTTCGGAGACTCGAGTCTGCCTCGATGCTTTGCAGAAACATCCGGAGCTGAATCATCGGCAACAGGCGCTTATTGCGCACGCGATACGACACCCAGGATTCGCCTATAACATTGCTGGGCATGGCGCACGTCACGCCGTTGTCTATCAAACAGCCAGGACGGACCTGCTAAATCTCGCAGAACTAAAGATGCTCGAACAAAGAAAAGTGGGACGGGCATTGGTGTTTGTTGCTCCAAAAGACTTGGAATCGCGGCTGCATGCTAAGGGCAAATAAAAGTTCCTCCTTAAGTTGGCGGCGTCGATTTCGCCACGCAGATGACTGGAGGGGAAAACCTACTGCCCGCCCTCCCCGCGCCCGGTCTTCACTTCGACGATATCGTGCGTGCCGGCTTCGCGGATGCCCGCCGGGCTCACGCGGATAAAGCGCGCCTTCTCGCGGAGTTGCGCGAGGTTCACCGCGCCGAGGTAGCCCATGCCGGACTGGATGCCGCCGATGAGCGGCGTGAGAATTGAGTCCACGGGGCCGGTGGCTTCCTTCAACGCTTCCACGCCTTCGGGCGCGACCTTCGCGGGTGCGCTGGTCGAGTGACCGTAGCGCGCGGCGGAACCGGCCTTCATCGCGGCGAGGCTGCCCATGCCGCGGTATTGCTTGTAGAGCTTGCCGTTGATTTCGAGGATTTGTCCGGGCGCTTCCGGGCTGCCCGCGAACATGCCGCCGCAAATCACCGCGTGCGCCAGCGTCAGCGCCTTCACGATGTCGCCGGACTTGGTGATGCCGCCGTCGGCGATGATGCTGACCTTCTTGACCGCTGCGGCGCGTGAGGTGATGTAAAGCGCCGTGAGCTGCGGAATGCCCACACCTGCGACGACACGCGTTGTGCAGATGGAGCCCGGTCCCTGGCCGACCTTGATTGCGTTCGCGCCGGCGTTCGCGAGGAATTCCACGCCCGCCGCGCTGGTGACGTTGCCCGCGATGATTGGCAGCTTCGGAAACGCGTCGCGAATCATCGCCACCGTTTCACCCACGCCCTTGCTGAAGCCGTGCGCCGTCGAGACGGCCACGACATCCACGCCGCGTTCCACGAGCGCGCCGACGTGCGTGACGATGCGGTCGCGATCGAGCTCGCCAAACATGTTGCGCGTGGCGGAAACCGCCGCGCCGCAGATGAGCCGGAAGCTGCTGTCGCGTGCGGGTTTGAACTGCGCCTTCTTCTCCTGCGTGATGCGTTCCACATCGCTCATCGTGAAGAGGCCGTGCAGCTTGTCGTCATCGTCCACAACGAGCAGCTTGTGGATGCCAGGATGGTCCGTGAAAAACTTGTCGGCGCGCGCGATGGGATCCTTGGCGATCTCTTTCTTGCGAATGGTGTGAATCTGGTCGCGCGGCGTGAGCGACTCGATGACCTTGCGCTTGGCGTAGCGCTGTTTCACGACATGGCCGGGGAGCAAGCCGAGGAGTTTGCCGGAATCATCAACCACAGGGAACGTTCGGAACTCGAACTTTCGTTCCTCGACCATCTTCAGCACATCGCCGATCAGCTGCTCGGGCGCGACCTTGATGGGGTCTTGGATCAGGCCGTGAACGTGGTTCTTCACGCGGCTGACTTCGGAGAGCTGTTTCCGCTCCTCCATGTTGTAATGGATGAGCCCGAGCGCGCCGTTCAGCGCCATGGCGATGGCCATGCGCGATTCCGTGACGGTGTCCATGTCCGCCGAGATGACGGGGATGTTCAGGCTCAGGCTGTCCGCAAGGACGGTATCGAGCTGCGTGTCGCGCGGGAGGATGTCGGAATAGAGTGTGGCCAACGTGACGTCGTCGTAGGTCAGCGCCTGGTCGAGGTGCGCGGCGAAGAACGGGTCGGCGGCTTTGTAGAAGCGGCTGTCGATGTCTGAAATCTCTCGCGAAATTGCCATGTAGATAGATGCCCGATGGGCGGCGGTGCTGGCAATACGAAACTGGCGACGGTTGAGGAACGCCGGCTGGATCGCGCCAATCTCCGAATCGCCGCGAAACATATCTTTTCCGAACACGCCGATTCGTAGATCGGCGTTCCACGAGCTGGCGCGAGGGATTTCATTCGCTTCCGCGGCGGTGTTCCGGTAGCAAGACTCGCATGGCTCTGGCGAATCGCTGGCGCCGCCAACATTATGATTTCACGGAATCACCTCCCCTTCCTCGCTGCAATGGTCTGCTTACTCGTCTCCAGCGCTCATGGTCTGCGTGCCGCGTTGCCGTCGGCCAAGGCCATTGATGCGTTCGCGGAAGATTACCTGGCCGTCCGCGAAGCGCGCGGGTTCAACCGCAACCTGACGATGCGCGAGGCGCTGGGCGTGCAGCAAAGTTTCGTGCGCAAGCTGCAACCGACGCTCGGCAAGCAGGTCGGATACAAAGTGGGCCTGGTCTCTCGCGAGATGCAGGAACGGTTTGGCGTGGAGGCACCGGTGCGCGGCGTGTTGCTGGAGAAGATGATTCTCCAGAACGACGCGGTGATTCCGACGAACTTCGCCGTGCGACCGATGCTTGAGGCGGATTTGATCGTGGTCGTGAAGGACAAAGACATCAATGACGCACAATCCGTGCTCGAAGTGGCGGAACACATCAGCGACGTGGTGGCGTTCATAGAATTGCCGGACGCGTTCATTCCGACGAATCCACCTCCGACTGGCGCGTTGTTGACGGCGGGGAATGTCGGCGCGCGCCTCGGTGTGATGGGCCGGCGCGTGCCGTTGAAGGGCACGGCGGACTTCGTGCAGGCGCTGGCGGACATGCGGGTGACGGTGACGGACCAGACTGGCGAGGTGATGGGGCGCGAGCGTGGCCGGGCGATTCTTGATCATCCGCTCAACGCCGTGCTGTGGCTGATGGAGGAGCTGCGTGAAAGCGGCGTGAAGCTTCGTGCGGGGGATTTGATCAGCCTCGGCTCCATCAAGGCTATGCCCGCGCCCCGCGGGAAGAGTGTGACGGTGAAATACGAGGGCCTGCCCGGCGGCTCGATCGACGTCACGGCGCGGTTTCAGTAGAGGCCGATTGAGGCTGAGGTCGCTTGCATTGCCTGGTGGTGGAATGCGGCGAAAAGGGACGCTTTTTCGAGCGTTTCCGGTCCGGCGGCGACGGTGTGAAGATTTCGTGAAAGGTTTTCGGGGGAGGCGGGTTTCCTTGGATGCACACACAGGTATTCCCTGTCTTCGTACGATGAAAACCACGATGAACGGCAATTCATTGCCGTGCCCTGTAATAAGAAGTGTTCCAAAACTTCTCTTATTTGGTGATCCAAAACTCATTCATTCAGAAGTTATGACCTCGAACATCACCTGCCGCCAAAGCCGTCCGCCGTTTTCCACCATCGTTTTGCTATGGGTGGTGGCGACCCTGCTCACTCTGGCGGCACCCGCCCGCGCAGCCACGCGGACGTGGTC
>CAZBIC010000080.1:0-21100 GCA_964491875.1 uncultured Bifidobacterium sp. | reverse complement strand
CTGGCTCCAGAGTGCGAAGACTTCGTCGTAATCGCGGATGGACATCGGTCGAATGGTTGTCGTCATCGTGTCTGCCAAAAAAGAAAGGCAGGCTGTGAGAGCCTGCCTTGGTGTGATTCAAGTTCGGTGCTCGTTACGCTTTCTCGTTGGGAATGCGCATGCCGTAGAACGAGCGATACACAAAGAACAGCGCGATGGCGAGGAAGACGGAGCCTATGATGGTCTTCGTTCCTTGATCCTTCATCATCACCGCGATTTCCACGGCGAGCAGGCCGAAGAGCGTGGTGAACTTGATCACCGGATTGAGCGAGACGGAAGACGTGTCCTTGAACGGATCGCCCACGGTATCGCCAACGACGGTCGCAGCGTGCAGCGGCGTTCCTTTCTGGCGCAAATCGACTTCAACGATCTTCTTCGCGTTGTCCCAGGCACCGCCGGCGTTGGCCATGAAGATGGCCTGGAACAATCCGAAGAATGCCATCGCCACTAGATACGCGATGAAGAAATAGGGATCAAAGAAAGGCAGTGCGAGTGACATGCAGAAGATGACGATGAAGATGTTCGTCATTCCTTTCTGCGCGTAGACCGTGCAGATCTTCACGACCTCCTTGCTGTCGTCGATCGATGCCTTCTCGGCGTCGAGCTTGATGTTCTCCTTGATGAACACCACCGCGCGATACGCGCCGGTGACGACGGCTTGCGTGCTCGCTCCCGTGAACCAGTAGATGACCGATCCGCCAAACAGCAGGCCGAGCAGCACTTCGGGTTGCACGAGGCTGAGCTTGGCGACCACGTTGCCGTAGCCTGGCAGTTTCTCCAGCAGCATGATGATGCCGAAAACCATCGTGGTCGCGCCGACCACCGCAGTCCCGATCAGCACTGGCTTGGCGGTGGCCTTGAAGGTATTGCCCGCACCGTCCGCTTTCTCGAGCTGCATCTTTGCGTTTTCGAAGTCCGGCTCGAATCCGAAGTCCCGCTTGATCTCCGCCTTGATGTTTGGGGACGCCTCGATCTGGCTGAGCTCGTAAACCGACTGGGCGTTGTCGGTCACCGGGCCAAAGCTGTCGACCGCGATGGTCACCGGCCCCATGCCGAGGAAGCCGAACGCCACGAGACCGAACGCGAAGATGGGCGCGGCAAACGGATATTCCACCGGCATCAGTCGAGCCATTGAAGGATGGTCGGAAACTTTCCATGCGATCAGCATGAGGCTGAGAATCACGAGGCCCTTCCAGAACGCGGAGAAGTTTCCAGCGACGAATCCGGAAAGGATGTTGAGCGAGGCGCCTCCGTGGTCGGAGGAGGTCACGATCTCCTTCACGTGTCGCGACGACGTGCTGGTGAAGACTTTTGTAAACTCCGGAATCAACGCGCCTGCCAGCGTGCCGCAGCTGATGATCGTGGAGAGCACCCACCAGAGTCCGCCATAGGCCTGATTGCCTCCATCCGCAGAACTGCCGAGCAACCACCAGCTCGCCGCGTAGGTGACGAGGATCGAAACGACGGAGGTAATCCAGACGAGATGCGTCAGCGGCGCTTCGAGATCAAAATCCTTCAACCCACCGTACTTCGCGACGCTCAGCTTCTCGTTTAGGAAATAGGAGCCGAGCGACGTGAGGATCATCAGGATGCGCATCGCGAACAGCCAGATGATCAGCGTGCCGCAGATGTCGGGCTTGAAGGCGAGGGCCAGCGCGAGAAAGGCGATCAGCGCGACGCCGGTCACGCCGTAGGTTTCGAACCCATCCGCCGTGGGGCCTACGCTGTCGCCAGCGTTGTCACCCGTGCAGTCCGCGATGACGCCCGGATTCTTCGGGTCGTCCTCCGGCAGCTTGAAGACGATCTTCATCAAGTCCGCGCCGATGTCCGCAATCTTCGTGAAGATGCCGCCGCAAATGCGCAGCGCGCTCGCACCGAGCGATTCGCCAATCGCGAAGCCGATGAAGCACTGCCCGACGAGGTTCTGCGGCAGGAACGCGAGGATGCAGATCATGAAGAACAGTTCTACGCTCACCAGCAACATGCCGACGCTCATGCCGGACTTCAGAGGGATGAGGAGGGTGGCCAGTGGATTGCCCTGCAGCGCCGAGAAGGCTGTGCGGGAATTGGCGACGGTGTTGATCCGGATGCCGAACCACGCCACGCCGTAGGAGCCGAGGATGCCGAGGATTGAGGCCAGCAGCACCACCACGACGTTGAATGCAACCATTCCTCCCGAAAGAGGCTGTTTCGTCACGGCATCGACGTGTTCGCTGAGAAATCCGAAGTAATAGATCATGCATGCTGCGATCAGGATCCACAGCACGGCGAGGAATTTGCCCTGGGTGAACAGATACGTTTTGCACGTCTCCCAGATGATGTTCGAGACCTCGGCCATGCGCGGGTGAACGGGCAGCGCCTTGGTTTGTTTGTATTGCTTCACGCCGAACGCGATTCCCAACAGGCAAATCGCGAGTCCGATGTAGAGAATCGCCATGCCGGACAGCGCGCCAAAGCGCACCGCGTCCAGCGGCGGTATCTTGATGTCGGCTTCACCGGCGAGCAGGGGCGAAGCACTGAGGAGGGTGAGAAGGATAAACCAAACCGCTCGAATCCATGAGTTCATCTTGGTCATAAGCGTGGCCGAGTATGTCCAAAGCAGGAGATCGATGACCAACGCTTTTTTGCCAATCCTCAACCCGCAATTTTGTGTCGCCCGCTTTTCCCCTTGTCGCTCCGGGGAGCGTTCCGCATCCTTCGCGCGATGGCTGAGCGAATGATTTCCGATGTGTTGACCAAGCCCGATGCGGCGCTCGAAATGACGCTGCGCCCGGCGATCTTCTCCGATTTCACCGGACAGGCGAAGGTCAAGGAACGCCTCGAAATCACCGTCGCCGCCGCGAAGCAACGCAACGAAGCCATCGACCACATTCTCCTCAGCGGCCCGCCGGGCTTGGGCAAGACGACCATCGCGAACATCATCGCGAAAGCGATGGGCTCGAACATGAAGGCCACCAGCGGCCCGACCATTGAGAAGGCGGGCGACCTCGCGGGCTTGCTCACGAATCTCGAAGAAGGCGACGTGCTGTTCATTGATGAGATCCATCGCCTCCAGAAAACGATCGAGGAATATCTCTATCCGGCGATGGAGGACTTCAAGCTCGACATCATCATCGATCAGGGCCCAAACGCGCGCAGCGTGCGGCTAAATCTCCCCCGCTTCACGCTCATCGGCGCGACGACCCGCAGCGGCCTGCTCACCGCGCCGTTGCTCACGCGCTTTCCGGTGCGCGAACGCCTCGATTACTACGAGGCTTCGCAGCTGCAGAAGATTGTCATGCGCGCTGCGAATCTCCTGAACATTCAGATGGACGAGGGCGGTGCGATGGAGATCGCCCGTCGCAGCCGCGGCACGCCGCGTATCGCGAACAATCTGCTCCGCCGCGTGCGCGATTACGCACAGGTGCGCGGCGATGGACGGGTGACGCGCGATATGGCGGACAAGGCGCTCGAAATTCTCGAGATCGACGAGAACGGTCTCGACGAAATGGACAAGCGCATCCTCGAAGCGGTGATCACGAAGTTTGGCGGCGGCCCGGTGGGCGTGAGTTCGCTAGCGGTCGCTGTCGGCGAAGAACCTGACACGCTCGAAGAAGTCTACGAGCCGTACTTGATCATGGAAGGTTACCTCAAGCGCACGCCGCAAGGTCGTGTCGCGACGGAGCTGAGCTACAAAAAGTTGGGGGCTGCGTCATTGCGACGGCCTCAGTCGGATTTGCTGTGAGCGGCCTTGTAGAGGGTTATTGGTTCAGTGGCCGAACAATTCGTAGCTAATGAGACTGATGAACGCGGGCGTCGTGGAGGTATCGCGTATCACAATGACTGAGTTGGTTTGAACCGGTAACGTGTATAGATTTGTCACGGACGCAGTCGATGCGCCGCTGGGGAGGGGGGAGATGACATACGAGTTGGTCGAAAGGAGATTCGTGGAAATAATTGAGCAAGACGGCAGCCCGTTGCCTTGTCTGCCGAAACTGATTTGGAGCACGATTTGGGAACGGTTGTTTGAGTTCGTGATTGTCCTGTTCGTGCCGCGAGTTACTGAAAACGGGGCGGAGTTGGTGGGCAGATAAGTTCGGCCCCGGACATCCAGATGGGCCCGCGGAGCGAGCGTGCCAATGCCAACCTGACCGTCGGAGATGGACAGGACTGGCTTTTCCACTCGATTGATTGTGTCGAAGGTCCCCATCGACAACGTTCCTGCCCTGCTTCGCAGGCTGAAGGTTGAGTCGTCGGCAGTCGTTGCGTCGGTGAGGATGAGTTGGGGTTCGGAATAACTGGATCCGTAGGGGTTGATCAGCGACATCTGCCCGCGGGATGATACGGAGAATACCACGGGATGAATGGATTCGCTGGCCAGCCACGGACCGGACGCCTCGATATGGAAGGCGTTCGTGGTCGAGAATTGGTTTACCAGCTCCATGCTCACCGGCACATCGGTGTAGATGCCCAGCATGGGTGGATTATGAAACGGCGGTGAATCAATGCCGCCATCGAGAATGATGTAGCCATTGCTCCACATCCCGGGATTGCCGGGACCGAAATAGGTGAGGTAACGCTCAGTGGCGGAGTCATCCCGGTAGGCTCCTTCGATCATGATTGGCACCGGGCCGTCGTAGGCCGGTTGGTAGATGTGCAGGGCGCCACCTCGCGAGTTGAGGTTGGTAGATTGAAGAAAAATGGGCCCGAAGAACTCGCTCGCTTGGGTGGGCGATGTGGCGGTGAAACTGGGGGCACGCCCATATCCCCGGAGCTGATCGGCCGACAGGTTGGTCACAGCGGATTCCGCCTTGTCACGCGCGATGTTCGTAATGGAATTCCGGGCGGATGCGGAGAGGCCGGCGAGGGGAAGGTTGGTGAGACCCGCGCCGTTTCCCGAAAAATCCCCCGCCATCCGGTTCGCTGGGTTCTCCAGCGTCAGTGCGTTGGTATAGACGCCGGATGGAATGCCTCCCGCCAGTATTTGTCCCGCGGTGATGGCGTAGGGTGATGCCTTCAATGCGTGTCTGGGTTGGAGAGCGACGAATGCGCCGCCGCCATTGGTCCTGACACTGATCTCGAGCCACCGGTCCTCCTCGCTGAACGGTACTGATCCGAAGTTCAACGGCAGATGAAACAATCCGTTCTCCACCTTCACTGCGTTCAACGCAACGGGGCCGGCGACCCGGTTCGTTGGGCCGGCGGCCGTATCGTAAAGTGAAACGTTGAAATCGTAAGCACCAGTGGCCGCCCGCCCGCCGTCTACCAGGCGGCCTTGATACGTCATCTCAGAAATTCCCGCGCCGATGCAGAATACTGGAGACATCAGAAGGGCTCCCTGAATGAGGCCCGCCGCTACTACCCCGCAAATCTTCATAACAAATCAGAGTATCGGCAATGCATTGCGTTGTTCAATCCTTCCTTGGGCGACAAGCCCTGGTTGAATCGCCGTCAGGATAACCTGCACTCGCGAATTCGCAAGCGGCCCTCGAAATGGTGATGGCGGGGAATGTGGTTGCGAATCGCCGTCAATGTGACAGGGGGTGAAGACGGTCCTTCGGCGGGAGCTCCGCTCTCCTCCCCGTCATCCCCGCCTGATAAACTGCCATCACCATTTCCAATGCACGCATCGCGTTCTCGCCGCTACAAACCGGTTCCCGATTCGTCCTGATTGCCTCCAGCCAGTCATCCACCAAGCGCCGCATCGATTGCCCGGAGCTGCGTTGTTCCGCCGTGAAGTTCAGCGTTGGGTCGTCCCTCAGCGGAGCCCAGCGCGCGGTGGTGCCGTTCGATGTCCATTTCGCCGGCTCGTGCAGGAACACGTAGGGAAACACATCCATCAGCAAGCGCACAGTACCTTTGGTGCCGATCAATTCCATGCCCCAGCTTGCGACCGTCTCTCGCAGCTTCTCGCGGCTCGTGAAGGTGCCAAAGACACCGTTCGCGAACGCAAACTGCGCTTCGATCTCTGTGCCGCCGACCGGGCCGATCTGTTCCTTCACGGTGCGCGTGTCTGATTTCGTGAACTCACGTCCCTCATGGCGAATCTGCGCGGTGCACCACGCGGGGTCACCGGCGTAAAGGCGCATTAAGTCGAACAAGTGCGTGCCGAGCACCATCATGTCCTCGCCGCCGGCGCGGTTGTCCTGCTTGCCCCACGCGCGGATTTGCAACAGGTCGCCAATCAAGCCCTCGCTCATCCGGCGTTTCAGGTGAACGATGCTCGGCGCGAGCCGAAGGTGATGCGCGACGGCGAACTTCAATCCAGCCTTTCGAGCGGTGGCGATCAATTCATCCGCCTCTGCGAGCGTGGGCGTGACCGGCTTTTCCATGCAGATGTGCGCGCCGGCTTGCAAGGCAGCCATGCCCATCGCGTGATGATGCTCGCTCCAGCGGGAGGCGATCGAAACGAGCTGCGGTTTTTCCTTCGCCAGCATTTCCCGGTAGTCTGCGTAATGCCGTGGCGCGCCGGCCCGTTTCGCGGCGGCTGCACGACCGCTCTCCGTCGGGTCCGACAGTCCTGCCACCTGCACTCCCGTTACGCCGGTGAACAACACGTCGAGGCCATGACCATAGTCGCCACGACTCGTGTAGCCCATGATCGCTGCGCGGAACGGTTCGTTGTCCGCGCCGCTGCCAGCGTTCAGGCCGAGCGCCATGGCACCGGTCGCGACGGTGGTGCGCGTGAGAAATTGACGACGATTCAATCTTGGAGTGTGCGAAATGCGGAGGGAGTTCACGCCAGTGAGATAGGCCGTCGCGGCAGTGCCTGTCAACGAGTTGCGCGCGCGAAACAAAATCCATGACAAGCCCCGGGAAATCCCGTTCACTCACCGGGATTTTCGATATGCCGAAACGCACTGACATTCATTCCGTTCTCATCATCGGCGCCGGTCCCATCATCATTGGGCAGGCGTGCGAGTTCGACTACTCCGGCACCCAGGCTTGCAAAGCCCTCCGCGAAGAGGGCTACCGCGTCGTCCTCGTGAACTCCAACCCGGCCACCATCATGACCGATCCGGAGTTCGCCGACCGCACCTACATCGAACCCATCACGCCCGAATGCGTGGAGAAGATCATCATCCGCGAGAAGGAGGAGATGAAGAAGATGGGCGCGAAGGGCAAACTCGTTTTGCTTCCCACGCTTGGCGGTCAGACCGCACTGAACACCGCGATGTCACTCCACAAGAACGGCGCGCTTGAACGCCACGACGTCGAGATGATCGGCGCAAAGCCCGAAGCCATCCACAAAGGCGAAGACCGTTTCGCGTTCAAAGAATTGATGCTGAAGATCGGCCTCGATGTCCCGATTTCCGGCGTCGCTCATTCACTCGAAGAAGCCCGCGACGTCGCGAAGAAGATCGGCCGTTTCCCGCTCATCATCCGCCCCGCGTTCACGCTCGGCGGCACAGGCGGCGGTATTGGTTACAATCAAGACGAATTTGAAGCCATCGCCAAGAACGGTATCGAGCTTTCGCCGGTGAACGAAATCCTCATCGAAGAATCCCTTCTCGGCTGGAAGGAGTACGAGATGGAAGTCATGCGCGACAAGGCCGACAACTGCGTCATCATCTGCTCCATCGAAAACTTCGACCCCATGGGCGTCCATACCGGCGACAGCATCACCGTCGCGCCCATCCAGACATTGACCGACAAGGAATTCCAGATCATGCGCGACCAGAGCTTTGCCGTCATCCGCGCCGTGGGCGTCGAGACCGGCGGCTCGAATATCCAGTTCGGCGTCAGCCCCGACAATGGCCGCATGGTCATCATCGAGATGAACCCGCGCGTCAGCCGCAGTTCCGCGCTCGCGTCCAAAGCCACCGGCTTTCCCATCGCGAAGATCGCCGCGAAGCTCGCCGTCGGCTACCTGCTCGACGAACTGAAGAACGACATCACCAAGAACACTCCCGCGAGCTTCGAACCGAGCATCGATTACGTGGTGACCAAGATTCCGCGCTTTGCCTTCGAGAAATTTCCGCAAGCCGACCCCACGCTCACCACGCAGATGAAAAGCGTCGGCGAAGCCATGGCCATCGGGCGCACGTTCAAGGAGAGCCTGCAAAAATGCCTGCGCTCGCTCGAGATCGGCCGCAGCGGCCTGGGCGGCGACGGCAAACCCTGGCGCATCGGCACGGAAGTCTATGGCGACCGCGACATCCTCCCGCGCGACGTCATCAGTCGCAAGCTGAGCGTGCCCAACGCCGAACGCATCTTCTTCATCCGCCACGCCCTGCGCGCCGGCTTCACCATCGAAGAGATTTTCAACCTCACGAAGATCGATCGCTGGTTTTTGGTGCAGATCAAAGAGATCGTGGATTTTGAGGAAGAGCTGGCGGGAAGTAGGAATTGAAATTAGAAACCAAACGACAGTGAAGAAATGGCTAATTAGATTTGGCGTCCCTTTCATCGTCCTCGTGCTCGCGTTCAGGCTCGCTGACTGGGCTGCGCGTCGAGGAGGTTCACTGCCAGTCCCCCCGCAACCAAACGGTTACGCAGAATTGCTGTCCGCAGCACACGCACTGAAGAAGCCACCCATCGACCTGGTCGGACTGAGCGGTGAACAAGTTCAAAGCCTCGCCGACGAGAACCGTGCGGCTCTTGAGAAGGCGCGAAAAGGACTGCAAATGCCCGGCGCAGTTTCAGTGGAGACAAAAAAAGGCTGGCGACAACAGCACGAAGATGAACTCAAGGAGTTGAAGCGTCTCGTCGTGGTCTTTACCATTGAGGCCAAGTCCCAAATCCTCAGGAGTCACACCAACGACGCAGCGCGCTGCCATCTCGACACCATTCGCCTCGCCCAAGCGGTAAGCAGAGGCGGGATTCTGGTCGATGGAATTACCGGCCTGACTATCGAAACGATTGGTTCGGCTTCGCTGGAGGCCATGATTCCTCGCTTGGATGCGTCATTCTGTCACGAGGCCGCACGAATGATCGAGAAGTTGGATACTCAACGGGAGCCACCAGAAAATGTGGTGCAAATGGAGAAAGCTTGGTCGCGCCAGAGTTTCGGTTTGGTCGCTCGCTTTGGCGAGATCCTTGCGCGGGAATCCACCGCCAAACGCTACGCTCAATTCGTCACCAAGTCCCACGCCTGCCGCACACGCACACAGCGCGTGATGCTGCGATTGGCTGCGCGCGTTTATGAATTAGAGAATGGGCGGTCACCAACTAAAACATCCGAACTGATTCCCGCTTATCTTGACCGCGTCCCCCGCGATGCGGAAACTGGTTTAGAGATTCAGGAAATCCCGGCGGCGGTGAAGTGAGTCAACGGACCCATTCGCGTTCTGTCCGAAAGCTCCGTCAGGAGCGAGATCTTTGTAGCCCGCCACACCACCCAATTCCCTAGCCCCGTCGGGGCGGCATATTCCGCTCCTGACGGAGCTTGAAACGTTATTCGGTTTTAGATTCTACAAATATGCCGCGCCTAGCGGCGCTCCGGTTAATGAATCCCAAAGGGATTCAAATCCATCAGCCCAGCAACGGCGCACCCGCCTTTGCTGAGTTACTTTCGCCTCAACAGAAACAGGTGTTCGCGGATAGGATGGTCGGCCGGAGCAGATTGCTCCACCGCAACCTTCAGGTCAGCAGGTCGTTCCAGCCCCGTCCAAGGCATGATTGTTTTTTCGCCTGACTCTTGAATCAACCAGAGCGATCGGATGTTCAGAAGCCGGAATATCCTGACTTCCTTGATGTCGCTCCAGAGGATGAGATTCAGCCCCTTGTGCAGATGAATCCCCAGGGTGCTAATTCCCACCGCCCGTTCGGTGGTTTTCTGCAGCAGCCAGCAATACACCCATCCACCCAGGACGAACGGCACAAGCCAAAGCAGATGTTGCCAACGGAATAGATGGAGGATCAACGCTTTGAAATTCCCGGATGACTTGGGCGCTGCGTTGAAACGAATTCCGGAGATTTTGTCGTCCGCGTCCAGCACCAGGTTCATGATCAACTGCCCGCGCTGACCATCCAGTAGAAACGAGGTCCACCCACGCAAGCCATCGCTAATGGGGCCTTGGATGTTCTGGATCCGGCCGAACTCTGCGGCGAGCCCGGTGTAGAATTCGGATGTTTCCTTCGGCGGAAACGCCAGGCTCATCTCCGCGTTGTAGAGCCTTTGCACGGCGGCGTAATCGCCTGCGTTGAACAAATCAACCACCGTGCGCGCGACGCCGGAGTAGCGGGCAGTTTCTTTGTTGGGAACGGCTGGCACGGGCGTCTGCACCGCCGGCGTGTAGGTCTTCCAACTGTCACTGCTCATGGTCAAACCGAGCATCAAGAAGAACCAGATCCCGACAAATCCGCTTACCCCGAAAATCGCGAACTGGCTCAAGGCGACCTTGAATTCAACCGGTTTGACGCGGTCGGCAGCGGCCATCGAGAGAACGAGCGGACGCAGGTTCGCGACCCGTGTTTCATCCGGTGGCTCGCCGGTTTCAGCCGCATGGATCAGCGATTCCAATTGCGCTTCGAGGGGAAGAAGTTGTTTGGACCGCGCCCACTGATTGAGCCAGTAAATGGACGCATTCACGGCGATGAAAAACAGTGTGCACAAGATTTTGGAAAAGGGATCGATCCTCAGGCCCCAGGTGGCGACCGTCACGCCGACAAAGGGCGGAAGCAGATACCACCACAGCACCGACCCTAATAACCGCGACTGAGCGCGCACCGCGTTCAATTCCGCGCGCAGAGATTCAACGACCGTCGCGCCGGACGGCGCGGGCGGGGTTGTCCGGCGGGTGTGGATCAGTTTCCAGGCGATGAAAATCGCACCCCCGATGACAATCAGGTCGCCGACCCGCGACACTGGTGTGACATACACTGTGAAATAGAAGAATCCAAAAACGATGACGACCAACGCGCAGGCTGCGAGTTCCCGGAGATCGCGCGCGATCAGAGTGCGGCGAAGCTGGCTCGTCTGCCTTTGCATGGCGGACATCAGTTGTTCCGGCGACACGTCCGGCGCTCGCAACGGTTGCCGTTGCCAGAGTTGCTTCAGCTCGTCGTCATTCATTTGGCGCCTCCTCCTTCATCAGGCTGGAAAGTTTCTTCCTGGCGCGATGCAGCATGACACCGACGTGATTGGCGCTGATGCCGGTGACCTCCGCCATTTGTTCGTAGGTGAAGTCTTCCAGGAACAGGGTGACGAGCGCCTTCTCGATCGGGCCGAGTTTGTAGATGGCCGTGTAGAGGTCGGCGATGCGGTCGTCTCCGGTTTCTTCAGGGGCCTGTTGCGATTCAATCGTGCGCGTGAGGTCGGCGTGTTCAAAATGGACGACGCGGTCCAGGCGCGAGGCCCGCTTGCGGACGAAGGAAATGGCGGTGTTGATGGCCACACGATAAAGCCAGGTGTTCGCGAATTGTTCTTCTTTCAGCGCTGGCAGGCCGCGCCATATTTGGAACAGGATTTCCTGATACAAATCGTCGTGGTCAGCCGCGTTCCACGCATAGACACGGCACACCCTGAGAATCCTGTCTCGATTCTCATTCACCAGTTCCAGGAACTTGTGTTCGTCTGCCGGCGTCGAATTCAATTTCGGGTCTATAAAAGATTAGTAGCGGCGGAGGGGAAGATTATTACCGGCGGAAAGGATTTATTGCCGAGAGGATTCGATTCGTCGCACGTCGCTGCCAATTGTTCTGGGGCATTATGTTCTGCGTGCGTCGCCCGGTGTCATCTTTAAGGGGCGACCCCGAGGGTGAATTCCGCGAGTTCAACATAAACTTTGTCGGATTTGGGCGGCGGCGGTTGTTTACTGGGTGAGATGACTGAAGCGTCTGACGCCCAATTGCTGCGCGATTATGTGGAACACGGCCACGAAGCCGCGTTCCGCGAAATCGTAGTCCGTCATACGGACGCCGTGTATTCGGCGGCGCTACGGCAGGTCAGTTCCCCCGATCTGGCGCGCGATGTGGCCCAAAGCGTCTTCACCGATCTCGCCCGCAAAGCGCCTTCGCTGGCACGGACGCTGGACGCGCACGCCTCGTTGCTCGGATGGCTCTACCGCAGCACGCGTTTCGCCGCACTCAATCAGTGGCGGGACGACCACCGGCGTCAGGCCCGCGAAAGGCTCGCTATGGAACACTTCGATCCGGCCTCCGATTCCGCGCCCGAATGGGAGCGCATTGGCCCCGCCCTCGACGAAGCGATGGCGGACTTGAGCGACGACGACCGGGAGGCGTTGCTCCTCCGTTTCTTCCGGAGCCACGATTTTCGCTCCATCGGCCAATCGCTCGGCCTGAGCGATGACGCCGCGCAGAAACGCGTCAGCCGCGCGTTGGAGAAACTGCGCGTCCATCTGACCCGCCGAGGCGTGACGACCAGCGCCGCCGCGCTCTCGGTCGCCCTCACTGCGAACGTGGTTCAAGCCGCGCCGACCGGATTGGCTCTGGCGTTGTCGAATGCCGCGCTTGCCGGGACAACCCTTGTCACCACTGCCACTGTCACTGTCACCGCTGCCAAAACCATCGCCATGACCACACTTCAGAAAAGCCTCATCGGCGCGACGCTGGCCGTCGCGGTCGGAACCGGAATCTACGAAGCCCGCCAGGCTTCGGTTTCGCGATCCCAGCTCCAAGCGTTGCAGCAACAACAGGAACCAATCGCGGAACAAATGGACCAACTGACCCGGGATCGGGACTCAGCCGCCCGCAAGCTGGCCGCACTTCAGACGGACCTTTCGCGTCTCCAGAGCGACAATGATCGTCTCCGCCGTGACGCCGCTGAGGTGGCGAAGTTGCGGGGCGAGGTAAACCGCTTGCGCGCCACGGAACAGCAAGCCGGCCAGGCGAAAGCAACCGCAGCGGTCGGCGATGATCCGTTCACGCAATCCGTGCTCGCCATGACGCAGCGCGCAGGCGAGCTGAACGCGCACCTTCAGCGCATGCCCGAGAAGAGGATTCCCGAGCTGCAATTGCTGACCGAGAACGATTGGCTGTCCGTCGCGAAAGATGTGAGCCTGCAATCTGAGCCGGAGGTTCGCCAGGCGCTCTCCAAGCTGCGCAATACGGCCAAGCACAAGTTCGCCACCCACGCGTTGCAGGCGGTGGACAAATTCGCGGCGGCGAATAACGGACAGATGCCAACGGACCTTTCACTGCTCAAACCCTACTTCGATGTGCCGGTGGACGACGCCATGTTGCAACGCTACCAAGTGCTGCCGCCTGCCGACGGGAGCAGTCTCCAGGACAACTGGGTGATGGGCGAGAAGACGCGTGTGGACCCGGATTACGATCAGCATCTTTACAAGCGAAAGTATGGGCGGAGCGTCGGTGGCTGATGAGGCCGGTGAAGCCGGAGGTCCGGCGTCCACTAATTCCGATACGTCCGGGCCTCATTCTTGAAGTCTCCCCCCTGCGACTGGTCCTGTGCTGACATCGTCACGTTGCATTCCCCAACCTCCGTCTGGAGTAAATTCTTTTGCGGTCAACTGCGCCACCACATCCTTCAGCCCGCCGTTGGTTGGCTGACATTCCCCTCTGCGCACGCGGGCAATTCGCGCGCATTGACTCTGTCGGGTTGGAGAACCACGATGCTGCGCGGAGTCGAAACAAGCCCGCTGGCCACCGCGTTGACCCAATTATGCCTCTGACCCCGATTCAGCAACTGGCCTCCTTGAGTGATCTTTTGGCCGCGCGCCGGGAGGCCATCCTCGCGGCCTGGCGCAAGATGGATCGCGCCGATCCCGAACAAAAGACCGGGCGCGCCCTCACCCTCGGACAATTTCTCGATCATATTCCTGCCATCCTCGACGCCTACGAACTCAAGCTGCGCTCCCGTCCGGGCGGAGCGGATGCCCGGTCGGCCGATGCTGAAAAGAAGGAAGAGGGGGCGAAGCACGGTTTGCATCGCTGGCAGCAGGGCTACCGGTTGAAGGAGCTCATCAGCGAGTGCGGGCATCTCCAGCTATGCGTGTTTGAAGAGCTGGGCAACATCGTCGCCACGCGTCCCGATCTGGAACCGGCGACGTTGATGGAGGCGCATCGGCAGTTGCTCCATCTGATCGACGGCACCATCAGCGAGAGCGCCGCGCAATACGAGCGCATGCAGCAGGCGGAAGCGGCCAGCCGGGTAGTGGATCTGATGAAGGCCCTGGCCACCGTGGATGAAATTGAACAGCGCCGCGCTGCGCTCATCCACCAGGCGGTTCACGATTTGAACAGCGATGTCCTCGGCGTCAGCATTGCGGCCTCAATGGTGGGCCGGACCGCTTTGACGGAAGCGGACCGGTGTGAATCGGTGGCTTTCCTGCAGCGGGCCACGCAGGGGCTGACCACGATGCTGGGTGAATTGATGGAGCTGGCGCGGCTCGAGGCCGGGCAGGAAAAACGGAAGCTCGCCCCCTTCGACGCCGGCGCGTTGATCACGGAGTTGTGCGAGGCCAATCAGCCGCTGGCCCGCGAAGGGAGTTTATTTTTGAGGGCGGAAGGGCCGTTGGAGCTGGCTGTTGAGGGCGATGCCGACAAGGTCAGGCGGCTTGCAAAGAATCTGCTGGTGAACGCGCTGAAATACACCAAGGACGGCGGCGTCACCGTGAGCTGGGGCGAGGAGAAGGAGAATTGGTGGCTGATGGTGAAGGACACCGGGCCGGGAATCGTGTCGGGGGCAGGCCAGTCCCTGAAGGCCGGCTTGCAGGAAGCCACCGCGAGCGCGAGGGAATCAGATGAGAAGTCCGCCGCCATCCAAGGTGAAACTTCTCAGGTTCTGGCCGCTCCCGGAGACTCAACCTGCCGACCCAAAGGCGCCCATGATCAGCCCGGCGAAGGCATCGGTCTTTCGATTGTGAAGCGCCTGTGCGAGTTGTTCGATGCGAGTCTGGAGATCGCTAGTTCAGCGCAAACGGGCACGACCTTTCGCGTCGTCTTTCCGCGCCGTTACAACAGCCTTCCTTGAGCTGCAACCGGCCGGGGGGTTCGATCAGCATTCCGCACGGTGCTTTCTGTGTAGACCGAGCATTCCGCTTGCGGTCGATCACTTGAATAATCCCGATGCCGATTCGCTCGCAGGATTCCAGTAACTGATCTTGCTGACGCGTCCCTCGGGATTGAGAGCGAGTAGCGTGACGTGGCCGGGCTTGCTCGGAGCCCAGTTCAATACGCCCTTGGTTTCGATGAGCACGATGCGGTGCGGATACTTTCGCATTTTCGGAAGCGCGAACACTTTGGCGATGCCGGGCATGGGATGGATGTCCATGAGGTAAGTCGCGCCGTGCTTCTCCAGATAACCGGCGCCTTCCGCGGCGAGCTTTTGATTGGCGGCCTTCGCGGCGTCCATCTCGACGGCGACGAGGAGGAACGCGGTGCCATTGGTAAAGGTGTAGGCAGCGCCGTGTTGATCCTTCGCGGCGACTGCTGGGATGGCATCACCGACGGCCACCGGCGCGGCGGACGCCATCTGGACACCAAGCAGAATAACGAGAAAGAGCACTCTGGGTAGGCACATATTCATCGCTGAACTCTTGTTTCCTGCCGGGGCGCTGTCAACGGAGGCGTCGGAGAATCATTGGAGCGCTACTGTTGCCTGGCGGACCTCGCATGCGCCTGCTGGTGCAGGCTCAAGCCTGCGGAATTGTTTCGCTCGAGCACGTGCAGTCGAGGCAGCCGTGCTTCGCGCACAGCTGACACGTTTGTTCCAGTCGTTCACGAAGTTGCTGGCGGGCGCGATGATGACGGACACGCAGGTTGTTTGCGGTGACTCCGTGCCTGGCGGCGACTTGCTCGGGCGACTGTCCGTCGAGGTCGAGCTCGCGAATGAGCGTGGCGTAGTCGGGCTTGAGCGTGGGGATGAGGGATTCAATGCAGGCGCAGGCGGCGCGTTCCTCGTCGGAGGACGCGGGTGAGTCCAACTCGATCTCCAGTCGTTCGATGGCGCGCTGTGAGGCATCGCGACGGCGGTAGAGATCGATGATGGTGCGTCGGAGGATGCGGTAAAACCAGGCGGTAGCGCTTTCTTCATCGCGAAGCTGGTCGGAGGATCTCACCGCCCTCAGTAGGCTTTCCTGAACGACATCCGCAGCCAGGTGGGAATCTCCCACCCGGCTGCGCGCAAAGGCGGTGAAGGTCTCGAGTTCCTTCAGCAGTTGTTCTTCGATGCGGCGCATGCGGCGGTGCTGTTCAATGGCACGCTCGACCGTGACGCTTGAACTTCCAGTAGTTGTAAGGCAAGGGCGCGAGGAAGCCAGCCCCGAGCGAGATGGCGAGGGCTTGCCAGTAGAACGGATCACTCACGGGAATGCGTCCTCCGGTGAGCATGAAATCGGTGGCGTTGGCGGCCAGCTCCATTCCGATCATAGAGAGAAAGCTCATGGAGAATGCCGTCGTGAATGCAGTGCGCCAAGCGAAACCTTCCTTCCACTTCAACAGGCACGACTCGAACAAAACCGACGTGATCAATCCCCCGAGCATGGCCAGGCCCATGGTCAGCGCCATCGGTGTGTGGGGATGGTACGTCTGAATGTAGATCAACACGGCGAAGTCGCCGATCATGCAACCGATGAGGCAATTGAGCGTATTGCTCGAGGCGATGCCCCAGACCCGGCGATCACTCCAGAACCCGGTCGAGTTCACTGATGGTTCGGCGGGTGCCATTCGCGGGCGACCCCGGAATTGCGGTGAGCTGGGCCGGCAGCAGGGCGACGGGGCGTCCTCGCGTCCATGTTCGGGCATGGAACACGCCTGTGTTTTAATCAATGAACTTGTGTCATGTTTCATATACGGAGGTAGATCGTTTTCATTTTCACCCATGCTGACGCACCAGTCGCGGAAGCATTACAGTGCGACGCGTCACGCGGCGCCGGACGACGCCGCACCGGTGATCGCCGCGGACTGAGATTGGTGGTTCCAGTCCGGCGGGTTTGCTGCGAGTATCTCCGCTGTCGATTGAACCATGAATATCTCATCCGCCATTTTTGAGTGCAGCGCGCCGGACCTCGCGTCGTGTCCGGACGAGTCGCTGCCGGAGTTCGCCTTCATTGGCCGGTCGAATGTCGGCAAGTCGTCTTTGCTGAACATGCTCGCGGGTCAGGACGGGTTGGCGCGGGTTTCGCCGACGCCGGGATTCACGAAGCTCATCAACTTCTTCGTGATGAACCGGACGTGGCGGTTGGTGGATTTGCCGGGCTACGGCTACGCGAAGATCGCGCGGAAGGACAAGGCGCTTTTCAACCGCGCGGTGAATGATTACCTGCGTCGGCGTCCGAACTTGTGCTGCGTGTTCGCGCTCATTGATTCCGGCCTGCCGCCGCAGCCGATCGATTTGGAGTTCGTGGAATGGCTGACGAGCAATGCGGTGCCGTACGTCCTGGTCTTCACCAAAACGGACAGCCGGAAACCCGCCGAAGTGCAGGCCAACATCGCGGCCTTCCAGGAGCGCATTGCAGGTTGGTTTGAGAAGGCTCCGGAAGTTTTCCGTTGTTCGTCCGCGACGCGAAATGGCCGCAGTGATCTGCTCGGGATCATTGAATCGACGTTGAAGGCCGGTCCGGCTGAGCCCGAAACCGAGGCGACGCCGAACGATCTGCCGCCGTCAGTGGACGAAGCGGAGCCGCCGTTGGGCTTGCGTGTGCGTGCCGGCAACGAGCAGTCGAAGACCCCCAAAGGCAAGAAGTGGTCGAAGATGACGCGGCCTTGGTGATCGCGCCGGCGGTGGGCTTCAACGGTTTCGGTTCGTCGGCTTTCGATTCCACTGGGGCGTGATATTATTCTGCGCTGCCGGTATTCGGCCACGCTCTGACGGACTTCGGACGTCACGGCGTCGGTTTCTTTACAGGGATATTTCCAGTTGCTGATGGGAAAGGAGAGGGTGTTTCACCGAATCGTCACGTGGTCGCGATGAGACCGTCATGAGGGAGTGATGAGATGTCTGTGTTCCTAAAAAGACAACTCAGTATCCCTATGAACAAATCAATTGAACACTCCCTGAAGGCGTTGTGCCTGTCGGCCTGTTTGCTGGCCGGGCAGAGCGCGACGGCGGATATCATCGACGTGTCCGGTTCGATCGCATCGAACACGACATGGTATAGCACGAATGAATACGTGCTGAACGGTTTTGTGTATGTGCTGGCGGGCTCGTCACTGACGATCGAAGCGGGCACGGTGGTGAAAGGCAGGCCGGGCACGGACGCGAACACCGCGTGTCTCATCGTAACGGCGGGCGCGAAGATCTTCGCGAACGGCACGGCGCACAATCCGATCATCTTCACGGCTGAGGCGGATGATGTGGAAGATCCCAGCGACCTGGCGATCTTCCAGCGAGGGTTGTGGGGCGGGGTGGTGGTTCTGGGCAAGGCGGTGTTGAACACGCCGAGCGACATCGCTGGAGCTGCGGCGAGCCCGAAGTATGACGTGTTCGAAGGACTGCCGTCGGCGACGGAGATCAACGGCCAGTTCGTGAACCGCTTCGGCGGGAGCGACGACGACGATTCCTCGGGCGTGCTGCGCTACGTGTCGATCCGGCACGCGGGCGTGGTGTTCCTGCCGAACAAGGAACTCAACGGGTTGTCGATGGGCGCTGTGGGTCGCGGGACGGTGATCGAGAACATCGAGAGCTACGCGGTGGCTGATGACGGGTTCGAATTCTTCGGCGGCACGGTGAACACGAAGTATCTGGTGAGCGCGTTCAATGACGACGACGCGTTTGACGCGGACCAGGGTTACCGCGGCAAGAACCAGTTCTGGTTCGCGATCCAGGAGCCCGGTCGCAAGGACAGCGGCGGCGAATGGAACGGCGAGCCCAGCGGGATCGCGGCGAGCAACGCGCCGCTGGCGACGTTCACGGTGTATAACGCGACGTGGATTGGCGCGGGCACGAACACGACGGGCAACAACGGCCTGACGATCCGTGAATATTCCGCGCCGCACGTTTACAACAGCATCTTCACGGAATTCGGCGGCAACGGGGTGCGGATTACGGACGCGCGCTCGGGCAGCTTCCTGACCAACGGGACGCTGGACCTGCGCGACAACCTGTGGTGGAACTTCGCGACCAACGGCGTGGCGGTGAACGTGGCGGGAGCTGGCGCGGCGTTGTTGTTCGAGGACGCCAGCCGCAGCAACGAAGTGGTGAACCCGCAGTTGCGCGGGATCAGCCGCGCGGCCAATGGCGGACTGGACCCGCGTCCGGCTGACGGCAGCCCGGCGCTGACCAGCCTGCGCACCGCTCCCAACGACGGCTTCTACACCCCCGTTTCTTACAAGGGCGCGTTCGATGCGAACGATCTCTGGGTCGCTGGATGGACGTTCCTGTCGCAGAAAGGAATTCTCCCGCAGCGCGGCGCGAACGTCATCGAAGTTTCCGGCAGCATTGCGACGGACACCACTTGGTATCGCACGAACGAATATGTGCTGAACGGTTTTGTGTATGTGCTGGCGGGCTCGTCACTGACGATCGAAGCGGGCACGGTGGTGAAAGGCAGGCCGGGCACGGACGCGAACACCGCGTGTCTCATCGTAACGGCGGGCGCGAAGATCTTCGCGAACGGCACGGCGCACAATCCGATCATCTTCACGGCTGAGGCGGATGATGTGGAAGATCCCAGCGACCTGGCGATCTTCCAGCGAGGGTTGTGGGGCGGGGTGGTGGTTCTGGGCAAGGCGGTGTTGAACACGCCGAGCGACATCGCTGGAGCTGCGGCGAGCCCGAAGTATGACGTGTTCGAAGGACTGCCGTCGGCGACGGAGATCAACGGCCAGTTCGTGAACCGCTTCGGCGGGAGCGACGACGACGATTCCTCGGGCGTGCTGCGCTACGTGTCGATCCGGCACGCGGGCGTGGTGTTCCTGCCGAACAAGGAACTCAACGGGTTGTCGATGGGCGCTGTGGGTCGCGGGACGGTGATCGAGAACATCGAGAGCTACGCGGTGGCTGATGACGGGTTCGAATTCTTCGGCGGCACGGTGAACACGAAGTATCTGGTGAGCGCGTTCAATGACGACGACGCGTTTGACGCGGACCAGGGTTACCGCGGCAAGAACCAGTTCTGGTTCGCGATCCAGGAGCCCGGTCGCAAGGACAGCGGCGGCGAATGGAACGGCGAGCCCAGCGGGATCGCGGCGAGCAACGCGCCGCTGGCGACGTTCACGGTGTATAACGCGACGTGGATTGGCGCGGGCACGAACACGACGGGCAACAACGGCCTGACGATCCGTGAATATTCCGCGCCGCACGTTTACAACAGCATCTTCACGGAATTCGGCGGCAACGGGGTGCGGATTACGGACGCGCGCTCGGGCAGCTTCCTGACCAACGGGACGCTGGACCTGCGCGACAACCTGTGGTGGAACTTCGCGACCAACGGCGTGGCGGTGAACGTGGCGGGAGCTGGCGCGGCGTTGTTGTTCGAGGACGCCAGCCGCAGCAACGAAGTGGTGAACCCGCAGTTGCGCGGGATCAGCCGCGCGGCCAATGGCGGACTGGACCCGCGTCCGGCTGACGGCAGCCCGGCGCTGACCAGCCTGCGCACCGCTCCCAACGACGGCTTCTACACCCCCGTTTCTTACAAGGGCGCGTTCAACGGTGTGAACTGGGCGACCGACTGGACCGCCCTCGGCGCGCTCGGTGTCATCACGACGGATGGCGCCGGAGTTCCGGCTCCAGTCGTTGGAACGCCGCCTCCGGAATGCTCGCCTGCCAACCTCTCCATCGTGAGCAGCGGTGGTGATGTCACGATTACGTTCACGGCGGATACGGGTGCCAGCTACCAGGTGCAATCCACGACGGATCTCGGCGCCAGCCCGATCCAGTGGACGGACGAAGGAGCGGCGCTGTCCGGCACCGGCACGTTGACCTTCAGCGCCAGCAATGGTGGCGGATTCAAGTTCTTCCGCGTGGTTTGTCAGTAACAGGCGGAAAGGTCTGCCAACCCAGACCAGTGTTCAGTGGAGGGAGAGTTCGCAAGGGCTCTCCCTCTTGCTTTTGGTGCGATGCGGCTCCAAGGGGTTCTCAGGCTTACGGCTGCCGCACGCGGTAGAACTTCTGCGGCTTGTCGGCGGTCTTCACGTCGAAGTCCACGAAGTCGAATGCCGGCTATACAGCACCTATTGGATGCGAAACTGCCGGTGTGGAGTTGTGACCGGGAATTCA
>CAZBIC010000079.1:0-21561 GCA_964491875.1 uncultured Bifidobacterium sp. | reverse complement strand
AACGGGTTGTAGCAACGACGAGTTGTCAATTTTACGTGCGCTAATAATTACGTAGGGAGAGTAACATACGAACTTTGAAGGTCAACTGGTCCACTCGGCAAAATCTTACCACTCGACTTTGAGCTCGTCCGGCCTCGCGATTTCTCGCTGGCTTCAGAAGATTCTGAGAAAAATATTTCCGCTCCCTCGCGAAGCGTCGGATTACTTCATCTCTTGTCGGTTTCGCGAGCTCTGGTATCTTCAAGCGGTGCCTGATTCCGACAGCAAAGATCGAAAACCCCTTCGCATGGCCGAATGTGGTGCGTGCCACGCCAAGCATTGGCTCTCGAGCGATCTAGCCCCGCTGGAGCCGGTGTCCTGCAATAAATGCGGTCATCCAGTCATCGTTCCCACCCTCATCCGGAATTTTGAAGTCCGAGAAGTTGTCGCCTCCGGCGGCATGGGCACGGTTTATCGCGCCTTTGATGTCAGTCTGGAACGCACCGTCGCCCTCAAGATGCTCAAGCGCGAAATGGCGGACGACAAGCAGGTGATGGACAGCTTCTATCGCGAAGCTC
This sequence comes from uncultured Bifidobacterium sp., assembly GCA_964491875.1. Classification (GTDB taxonomy): domain Bacteria; phylum Verrucomicrobiota; class Verrucomicrobiia; order Limisphaerales; family JADJPG01; genus JADJPG01. Next base: position 21,004 of record CAZBIC010000079.1, on the reverse strand, counting down.
GCGCCACCGCGTCCCTCAACCACACGAACATCATCCACGTCTATTCGTTCGATGAACATCAGGGCAGTCCCTATATCGTGATGGAACTGGCCGACCATGGCAGCGTGGACAACCTTATCATTCGCGATGGGTTCGTAAACGAGCTGACCGTTCTCGATGTCGGGATCAAGGTCGCCTCCGCCTTGGAAAGCGCGCTTCAGCACAACCTTCTGCACCGTGACATCAAGCCGGGCAACATCCTCTTCAACGAATACGGAGAGCCGAAGCTGGTGGATTTCGGCCTAGCCCGTCAGGCCGAAGAAGGCGCCGAATACGAATCGACCATTTGGGGCACGCCCTACTATGTGGCTCCCGAAAAAATCCAGCGTCAGGGCGAGACGTTTCATTCGGACATGTACAGCCTCGGCGGCACCCTATATCACGCCCTGACCGGTCACGTACCGTTCGAAGCCGAAACCGTTGAGCAAGTCGTCGCCGGTCACGTTCACACGCCGCTGACTCCGCCCAACGAAGTGCGGACGGACATTTCACAACTCACCAGCGACGCCATCGCCATCGCCATGGCGAAGGATCCAGCTCAACGTTACGCGACCTACGCCCAGTTCCAGATGGCTCTGGAAAATGCCCGCAGCCAGTATCTCCTCCAAGGCCTGAAGAACCAGCAAAGCGACGACGAACCCAGCAAGGGTCGCTCGTGGTGGCGCCGGTAAAGCAGAAAGAAGCTTTCCCAGCTTCCTCACCGGTTTCGTGCCGGTCGATTTACCTTCAATCAATCCCGCTTGCCGTGCGTCCAAGGCCGGTCTACAAGCGGACACATTGAACCCGGGCGAACTGCATTCCGCCCAAATGTTTGTCAACATTATGAAATTACCGTGCACCAAACTGACTGTCGTCGCAGCGGTCCTCACCGTAGCCCTCAGCTCGCTTCGGGCGGAAAACTGGGGCAACTGGCGCGGGCCCAACTACAACGGATCGACGACAGAAAAGAATCTGCCCGCCACGTTCAGCCGCACCGAGAACATCCTGTGGACGGCGCCGATGCCGGGGCCAAGCGGCGCTTCACCGGTGGTTTGGGATGACTACGTTTTCGTGTCCTCCACGGACGATGCGGCGAAGACCTGCGTCGCTCTGGCGTTTGATCGCAAGACGGGCAAGGAACTTTGGCGCGCCAAAATCTCCGACGGTGCCGGCCGCGATCGGATGAGCACCTTCTCGAATTCCTCGCCCGTCACCGACGGCAAGCACGTCTGGTTCTTCTACGGAAATGGCGAGCTCGTTTGCTTCGAAGTGGCCGGCAAAGAAGTGTGGCGACGTAACATCGAAAAGGACTACGGCCAGTTCGCGTTTCAATGGACCTTCAGCACCAGCCCGCTGCTGCACGATGGCCGGCTCTACCTTCAGGTCCTCCAACGCAACGTGCCGGTGAACGGGCGCGGCAAGCAGGACGGTCCGATTGAATCCTACCTGCTCGCCATGGACCCGAAAACCGGCAAGGAACTCTGGCGCGTGGTACGCCCTTCCGAAGCCCAGCAGGAATCGCTCGAAGCCTTCAGCACACCGACTCCCTACACCCACAATGGCCGGGAGGAACTACTGATTGTCGGCGGCGATTGCATCAGCGGTCACGATCCCGATACCGGCAAGGAATACTGGCGCTGGGGCACGTGGAATCCGACCCGCATCGGCCACTGGCGCCTCGTTCCTTCACCCACGGCTGGTGCGGGCGTGGTGCTCGCTTGCGGTCCGAAAGACTCCCCCGTTTACGCCGTGAAGCTAGGCGGGAAAGGCACGCTCACGCACAAGGATCTCTCATGGCAAAGCTTCATCCAGACGAGCGAGGATCCGAATGCATCCGCCCGTCCACTCGACGTGCGCGAACTCAGCAGCGATGTGCCCACGCCGTTGTTCTATGAAGGCAAGTTCTACATCCTAAATGGCACCAAGAAGAAACTCCTCTGCATCGAACCCGACGGCAAAGTCGTGTGGTCAGGCGACCTGAAAGGCAAAGGCATCTTCCAATCCACGCCCACCGCCGCCGACGGCAAGATCTACATGATGAGCTTCGCGGGCGAAGTCTTCGTCGTCCAGGCCGGCGGCAGCGAATTCAAGCTGCTGCACATGGCCGAGATGGGCGAAGGCGAGAACACCCTGCGCGCCGCCATCCCGATCTCGCAAGGTCAGCTCTTCGTCCGTACTTCGAAGGCGCTCTTTGCGATCGGCAAGAAATAGGCCGGACCCTTGCGCGGTCTGTCCGTCGCTGGTTCACTCCGCGCATGGCGTTGCCCTATAAAATTGCCACGCTGCTCTACGCGTTCAACGAGCGTGACGACGTGCTGCTGCTCGAACGTGCACAGGAACCAAACCGCGGCCTTTGGAGTCCGTGCGGCGGTAAACTCCACACGGATGAAGGCGAATCTCCCTACGCCTGCGCCTGTCGCGAAGCTCAAGAGGAAATCGGTATCTCACTGGCGCCTGCCGACCTTCATCTCACTGGCATCGTCAGCGAGCACGGCTACGCCGGGCAGGCGCACTGGTTGATGTTCCTCTTCGAGATCAAGCGCCGTCTCGTCTGCACGCCCCCGGCGCATCGCGAAGGACGATTCGAGTTCTTCCCCCGCGCCGCGCTAGACTCGCTGAAACTTCCACAGACGGATCGCGAGCAAATCTGGCCGCTCTTCTGGCGGCATCGCGGTGGATTCTTCGCCGCTCGTTGTCATTGCCACGACGATGGACGATTCGACTGGCTCGTGGAACAGTCATCGCCAGCAAAACGCTGATTCCCCGATATGGACGAGCCGATCATCGACCTGCAAAGCGACCATTATTTCATGGGCGAAGCTCTGCGTCAGGCCGCCAAGGCGTACGCGGCGGAGGAAGTGCCCGTCGGTGCGGTCGTAGTGCGCGGAGGCCGCATCATCGCGCGCGCCTCAAATCAAGTGGAGCTGCTGAAGGACGCCACCGCCCACGCGGAAATGCTCGTGCTCACCGCAGCGCAACAGCTGGTCGGCGACTGGCGGCTGACAGATTGCACGCTCTACGTGACCAAGGAACCCTGCCCGATGTGCGCCGGCGCGATCGTCCACACACGACTGGAACGGGTGGTGTTTGGCGCGGGCGATCCGAAAGGTGGAGCAGCGGGGGGCGCGATGAATCTGCTCCAGTTTCCGACGCTCAACCATCAGTGCGCGATCAGCGGTGGCGTACGTCTCGAGGAGTGCCGCAGCCTGCTGCTCTCGTTCTTCGCCGAACAGCGGGAGAAGAACAAGGCGAACAAACCCTCCTGACCCGTCGCCTTCCCGGACGGTCAGAAGTCTTTCCAGTTACCGGCGCTTTCCGGCGCTGTTCCCTTCAGAGATCCACGAGCCCGCGACGGTTGCGGTTCAACCGCAGGAGCGGATGGCGGCAATGGCAGTTCGTCGTTCGACGATACCGACGGCACGATGGCGGACGGGACAGTCTGCGGCGCAGTTTTCGCCTGGCGGGCGGGACCGGTCGAGTTCGAGGAACGACCGACCAAGCTCATCAAGTCGTCCACCGCTCGCTTCATGGACGATGCCTGAGTCTGGAGCTCAATCATCGCGCTGGCGCTTTCCTCGGCCGCGGCGGCGTTGGCTTGCGTCACTTTGTCGATGTGCGAAACGGCAGTGTTAATTTGGGAAATGCCCTGGCTCTGTTCGTTCGACGCCGCGGCAATGCCCGCGACAAGCTCATCAACCTGCCGGGTCATGCCCGCAATTTCCGTGAGGCGCGTGGCAACCTTCGCGCTGATGCTCGCGCCGTGTTCACTCTTGAGGATCGAATCGTTGATCTTCTCCGCCGTCTCCCGCGAGGCGAGCGCACTGCGCTGGGCGAGGCTGCGCACCTCGTCCGCCACGACGGCGAATCCAGCTCCGGCCTCCCCCGCGCGGGCCGCCTCAACTGCTGCGTTCAAGGCGAGGATGTTCGTCTGGAATGCGATCTCGTCGATGGTCTTCACGATCTTCGCGATGTTGCTGCTGGAAGCCTTGATCGCTTCCATCGCGCTCGTCATCTGCTGGATATCTTCCGCGCCCAGCGCGGTCGACTGACGCGCTTGCGAGGTGAGTTCCTTCGCCGCTTTGGACGACTCGGAGTTTCGGCTCGTCATGCTGGACATCTCTTCCAGCGACGCACCGGTTTCCTCGAGCGACGCCGCCTGTTCACTCGCGCCTTCCGCCAGCGACTGGCTGGAGTGAGACACTTGGGCTGAATTTTCCGCGACCCGGACGCTGATCTCGGCAAGCGTGCCCGCCACAGCGTTCAAATGGGAGGTGACGCGGCCCTTGGTAATCCATCCATATCCCAGCACGCCGAGGAGCAAGGCAGCGATGATTCCCATCTGCCACCACAAGGCCGCTTCGTTGCGAGCGGTTTCGCGTTCCATCTCGGCCGTGGTCTGCTCGGCGACGTTATGATGGAACCGGCTGATCTCATCATGCACCGCTTCGTAATCCACAGTGGCCTTGGAAATGAACTGCTCGAACGCAATGCTGGCATTTCCCTTCAGCAGTTCGTCAATGATCGCCTTCTCGGTCTTGGAAACCACGGCCAGCTTTTCACGAATCGGGGCGCCGGCTTCACCCGTCGCATCGACGAGCCTGGCCACTTCGGCCTGTTTGGTCTGGACGTAGTTCAGCGCCTTCTCCAGCTCGTCCGGATCCTTCAAGCGCAGGAAGCGGAGCAGACCGTTCTGCTGATTGCCAAGCGTCTCGAGCAGGTTGTAGGTGCCTTCCATTTTCCCAACGGCAGAAGCCGTCAGCCTTTTGGCGGAGCTGCTGGATTGCCGCAGCAGGCCGAACGAAAGCGCGGAAGTCAGCACGGTGACCCCGACTGCGACCAGCAGCAGGATTAGCAACTGGCGCGGGATGTTGATCTTTCTGGCCATGGTCAAATCGCTTTCGTTTCGTGAATTGTTTCAGAAATTTCGCCCGTACTAATTGCTGCCGAGCTTGGAGAGACTCAAGCCAACGACGAGCGAACCGATGGGCTTGTCGCCATCCAGCACGGGCACGCCGACCTGCACTTGTTGCAAGCCGGTGGACTCATCGATTTCGACCGCGCCCTGCCAGGTTTTTCCCGTCATCGGAACGTCGTGCTTCGCCTTGCCTTTGTGGGACCAGCCCGAAGTCTTCGCCAGGAACGCGACTTTGGTGCCGTCCGCGGCGGAGATGAACGCTTCGCTAACCGCCGCGGATTTCCTCGCTTTGATCAGCTCAGCCGACGGATTCTTGGTGAAGGAACGGACCGCTGGGTCCAGCACGGTGAGCGACTTCCACTTGTCCTGATTCATCGCCGCAGCTTCCGCCGGCGGGCTCGTGTTATAAGTCTTCACGGCTTGAACGACCGTGGGATCCTTGGCCCAAGATTCGATCGTTTTCATTTCGGCGTCGATCTTGGACTGGACGGCGGGTTCGAGTCCCTCACTCAGGGCAGTCACGGGAAACGCGGCCAGCGCGAGGAGGAGTGTGGCGTATCTTTTCATGGGAGGTTTGAGTTCAGTGTTGGAACGAGGGAAAACTTGCGGGAAGGAACGTGTGAATGGCGCCCAGCCCTGGCGCGAGCGCGAGACAAACCCGAGCCTTCGCGCGAGCAGGTCCGAGAAACTCGGACCTCGCGCACGAGGCGGGCAGGCCAATCGCTATCAGTCTTCACAATGGTCACACGGCCAAGGTCCGGGGAAAAATCACGCCACTCGGCGGATCATTTCCCAGGCGACGCCTGGCCCGGTGCGAGAGATCGATGGCTGAACTGCCCTTCAACCCCCATTTCTCGCCCATGCCCGGTCGGTTGAGCCGGACACCATCCTCCATCGGTCGACGCAAAAATTGTTCAAGCTACTATTTTTCGGCCACGGAAAGCCTCACTTCGCGCGATGGACGGCCAAAGTGTGGCCGAAAAGAAAACGGCGCCCGCTTTCGCAGGCGCCGTTCGCACCGAAAAACTGCCGCAAGGAATCAGAACATCACTTGCGCCCGGAGCAACAGGCGGCCTTTGTGGCCGTTGACTCCGTCTTGATCGCCGTAGAGGTAGTTGGCCGCGAGCTTCAAGTCGTCGCCCTTGATGTAGTAGGTGAGACCGAAGGTCCAGACGTCGGTGGTGTTTCCTTTCACGCTGTGATCCGGATCGAAGGACTCGAATCGCACCAGTGCTTGAAGATACTTCGGCACGAGATAGTAGGCGCCCATGAGATACCAGCCGTCCGCCTCGAATCCGTTGGCCGGAACACTGTTGTTCGGCTCGAAACGACTGCGCAGGTATTCGGCGAAAAGATCGACCGGGCCGAACTTGAACTGCGTGTCGACGCCCCAGGCATTTCGGTCGCCCACGAAGCTGTTGTCCACCGCACCGCCCGCCACCGCATCGATTCCCAGGCCGGACTTGGAGACTCCATTGTCCTTCGTGGTCAATCCATTGATGCCGAGGTTCCATTCCACCGGCAGCTTGTTGACCTCGGTCTTCACCGCGGTGCCCTGCAGGCGCGCCACGTACATGAAGTGATCGTTGTCGTTGAAACTGTTGTTCACGCTGCTGCCGTTGAAGAGGCTGACGGCATAGCTCAGGCGTTTGTCCAACACCGAGCCCATCACACCCGCACCCACCTGGCGCCCGTCCGTCAGGCGATCATTGGGCAGCGAACGTTCAATGGTGAGCACCTTGGTATCGGAGAGGATCTGTTCCCAGCCGTAGTGCGTCTTGTATTGGCCGACCTTCACGTTGGCGAACTCGTAGCGGTTCCAGTTCAGGAACAAATCCGTCAACTGCGCGCGCGAACCGGTCTGTTCGCTCAGCGAGTTGGCGCCCAGATCCAACTCCGCCTTGTAATCGAAATTCTCGAGGAACGAGCCCTGCACGTTTACCCGCGCGCGGCGCATGAGGAATCGATCCTCGATGCCGTTGTAGCGGCCGTCCGGCGCCTTGCCGAACTCCGCTTGGAGCTGCAAGAAGCCGCCCAGCGTCATCTTGGATTCCTTGCCGCCAGCCCGGGTGTAGGCAGCCGGTTTCTTCGGATCGTAGCCCAACTCCTTCTTCAGGTCGGCGTTCTCCTTCTGCAACCCCTCGACGAGGCCCTCCAGCTTTTTCAATCGCTCGTCCACGGACGGCGCATCAGCGGCCCCGGATTGCCAGGTGCTCAATGCGCTTACAGCGGCGAGTGCATAGATGGTGGATGATTTCATTATGTAGGTATGGTTTTGTCCTCCAGACAGCAGGACGTGCATTTCTCATGGCCGGCATAAGTAAGAAAGCTTCTCATTTAAAGCTCAATGTTTCATTAATGTTACCAATCGGTGACAGACCAAGGATCAGCGCTACCGCTTGCCACCTGCGGCGCTGAGACCATTCTCGCGACATCAAAGCTCTCCTCCGCACCCACATCCCCAGGCAGGCCGACGTCCGATGTTTACAGAGGGAATTGAACCACCGAGAGTAACGGCGCGTCTGAGGGCGCGAGAGTGAATCAAACGAAGCAACCCATGACTCCGCTGCGCTTATCCGGAATGAAGCCGTTGGTCGCAAGTCAGGCCGCCGGCCTGAGCCAGCATGAAACCGTTCGCAACGTTCTCCTCCATTCTTCCGCCGTGAATTCGTTCCTCCGCTGGTGCTGGCTCACCGTCACCATTCTCGCAGCGGTGACAAATTTCTCCGCTGGCCAGAGTGCCTCGGAAAAATTCTTCAGCAGCGGGACGATTCCGCACCTTCACCTCCAAATCGCGAAGACCAATCTTGCGCAACTTCGCGAGCGGCCCCGGGATTACGTGCGCGCCACCATTCGCGCGGGCGACAAAATCTACGAAGACGTGGGCATCCACCTCAAAGGCGCGGCGGGAAGCTTTCGGGACATCGACAACGAAAAGCCCGCCTTCACGCTGAACTTCGACAAGTTTGTCGACGATCAGAAATTTCACGGACTCGACAAGCTTTCGCTGAACAACTCGGTGCAGGATCCAAGTTACATGACGGAAGCGATCTGTTCGGAACTGTTCCTCGCCGCCGGCGTTCCCACGACGCGCACCGCGCATGCCCGGGTTTCGCTCAACGGCCGCGAGCTCGGCCTGTATGTGCTGAAGGAAGGCTTCGACAAAACGTTTCTCAAGCGCCACTTCAAGAACCCCAGGGGCAACCTCTACGACAGCGGCTTCCTACGCGACATCAACGAACCCCTCGAACGCACCTCCGGCGACGGTGACGTGCGAAGTCGCGCGGACTTGAAAGCGCTGGTGGCAGCGACGACCGAAGCCGACCCGACCGCGCGTCTCGAACGCATCCGCGCTTTGCTCGACCTCGAACGCTTCCTCGATTTCGCCGCGCTGGAAATGCTCACCGGGCACTGGGACGGTTACGTGATGAAGAAGAACAATTACCGGGTCTATCACGATCCCGACTCCGGCAAGCTCGTTTTCTTCCCGCACGGAATGGACCAGATGTTTTGGGACGTAAACGCCCCGGTAGTTCCCCGCGCCCAGCAGGTGGAAGGGCTCGTCGCCCGCGCCATCTTCGAAACGGCGGAAGGGCGAAAGATCTACCGGGAACGCACCGCACAGATCGTGACGAACCTCTTCACCGCCCAACGCCTCACCAATCATATCAACGCGCTCCAGGCTCGAATTCGTCCCATCCTCGAAAGCTTGGGGAAAAACGACCACCTCAACCACGACAGCGCCGTGAACGGATTGCGGAACAACGTCACCCTACGCGTTCGCTCGGCGGCGCAGAAGCTGTTCGAGCCGCCGCCGAATCCGGTGCGCTTCGACGATTCAGGTTTCGCCTCGTTGACCAACTGGCAGAAGCTCGACGTTCGCGGCACGGGAAAACTCGACCTGTCACGCTCCTCCGACGACGTGCGTTCCTTGCACATTGCCGCCGGTCCGGACGGACGTTGCACCGCGTCGTGGCGAACTCGTCTGCTCTTGCCCCGCGGCCTGTATGTCTTCGAAGGGCGCGTGAAAACAGCGGGCGTGGTACCGCTGGAGAAAGACACCGCCAGCAAAGGCGTTGGCGCCGGTCTCCGTCAGTCTCAACGCCAGTCGCGCAAGCACGGCTTCATCGGGGACAACGACTGGCAGATCGCCACGCATGAATTCGCCGTCACCGCCGAGGACGAGGAGACGGTAATCTTGTGTGAATTGCGGGCCGAAAAAGGCGAAGCGTGGTTCGACCTCGGCTCGCTGAAACTCAAACGCAAGAAACTGCCCGCCGCACCAGCTCCATGACAGCTACGGTGGAAATCCGAAGGACAATTTGACCGCAGAATACTCTGGATGCACCGATCCATCGCGGGCGCGAATGATCAACGGCGGTTCACTCCAGGTCTGACTACGCATTCGCTCCGGCAGATCAGTCGCCCTCATCATGCCAAACAATCCGAGCAACGGACGTTCGCCTTCGCGCAAGACAACAGGCCGTCGCCGCACGATGGTCAATCCTGCCGCAACAGCTCCTTCCCGAACGCGAGCCTCCTGTTCATCCGGCGTGATCGGAAAGACGCAGGCGAAGAATCCGCCGTGGCCGAGGTGCCGCGCCGCCGTCGCACAGTAGTCGGCGATGTTGCCGCGAACTTCGAATCGGCAGGCGACCTTCTGCGGATGGTCGCCCTCGACGCCTGTGCCGAGCGGAAAATACGGAGGACTGCCCAGCACCAGATCAAATCGCTCCTCTACTCGGATGACCTCGGGATTCCGAAAATCGCCGGTGCGAATCTCATAACGATCCTCGAGTCCGTTCCATGCCGCGGATTTTCGCGCCAGACGAACGCTTTCCTCCTGCGCTTCCACCGTCACAAACCGCGCTCCCGGCAGCCGCCACGCGGCGATCATTCCCACCGTCCCGATGCCGCTCCCGAGATCCAAAGCAGTTCGAGCGGTCGGACACCCACTCGTCCCGTACCACGCCGTCAGGACGTCATCAGTCGAGAACCGGTGGCCATTCGCCAGTTGGAACAGCCGGAAGTGACCGCTGATGGCGTCGAGGGTTTCACCTTCGGCGACGGCGGGCAGGCCGGTTAAAGCCCCGGGCGGCACCGGTCCGGGTTTGGCCCAGCCCTTGAAGAATGGCTCGCTGTTCACGCCTAGAAGCATGCCCTGCGAGGTTTCAGTGAAGCAAACCAACTCGTTTGCCGACAGCATTCTGACCGGCGCACTGGCGGTTTCCGCAAACTACGGAGCCTTGCAATCGTAGATTTGCGGGGCTTTTTGCGTTTGACCAGCCCTATGCAGGATGGGTAGGGTGCGCACCCTTAAACACAGACAGATTTTTATGTTCGGAACTATTCGCAAGCATTCGAATTGGCTTTGGGTTTTCATCATCGTGGTGGTCAGCCTCAGCATGGTGGTGTTTTTCTCGTCTGACGTGCAAATGGGCGGCAGCCCGTCAGCCAGCGGGGATTACGGCTCCATCAACGGCCGGCCCATCTCCCATCCCGAATACCTCGATGCCTACAACGAGGTTCGCCTGTCGCAGTTCCTCTCCACCAAACAGTGGCCGGGTAACGATGAAGCCTCGGCCCGCCGCCTTGAGAGTGAAACCATCTACCGCGTCTTCCTCGTCCAAAAGATGAAGGAAATGGGCGTCAAAGCCAGCGACAAGACCATCGCGTTGATGGTTCACGAACAGCTCGGTGATATTCCCTACGACGCCTTCGAGAAGCAATTCCTCCAGCCGCAAGGCCTCCGCACCGGGGATTACGAACGCTTTGTCCGCAATCAGGCTGGCCTGCGCCAGTTGTTTGTGGCCGCCGGCGTCAGCGGAAACCTCGTCCTGCCTTCCGAGGCCGAAACGCTCTGGCGCAAGGAAAACCAGGAAGTCGCCACCCAGCTGGCCGCCTTCTGGAGCAGCAACTACATGGACAAAGTCGTCATCACCAACGGCGCCATCGGCAGCTTCTACACGAATCGCATGGGCTTCTACCGTCTGCCGGAACGCCAGACCTTGAGCTACGTCGAGTTCTCCGCCTCGAATTTCCTGGCCGACGCTGACAAACGCCTCGGTCAGCTGACGAACCTCAACGAAATCGTCTCTGAATACTACTTCCGCGGTCGCAACGGCACCAACTCGTGGACCGACGAGAAGGGCAATCCGCTTCCGGAAGCCGCCGCCAAGGAGAAGATCAAAGAAGAAATTCGCCTCACTGAAGGACTTCAAGCCGCCCGCCGCGCTGCCGCGGAATTCGGAACCGTGCTGATGGGCGACGCTCAACCCAATCAGGTGGCGACGCTCGAGAAGCTCGCCGCCCAGAAGAACCTGCCGGTCAAAATCACCAAGCCTTTCGATCGCACCACGGGCCTCGAGGAGTTCGAAAATGACATCGTCGCGCAGGCGACTGAAGATTCGCCGGCAGAAACCGTTCGCGACCTCATCCGCCAACGGGCATTTGGGCTGACCGACGAACGCCCCGTGCTGTTCAACCCCATCCCCGGCAAGCGCGCTGTTTACGTCATCGCCCGCAAGGGCAAAGTGCCCAGCGAGCTCCAGCCGCTCGACAAGATCAAGGACAAGGTCACCAGCGACTACAAAACGTTCATGGCCACCGACCTCGCCCGCAAAGCAGGGCAGGCGTTCCAAATCACCCTCACCAATGGGCTCGCCGCCAAGAAATCCTTCACCGACATTTGCGCCGCAGAGAAAGTGAAGATCATCGACGTTCCTCCGATCTCCGCCAGCACCCGCAGCCTGACCAACGTGGATTCGCGTGTGAGCCTGCGCGTCCTCCAGAGCGTTGCCCTCGATATGGAAGTCGGCAAGGCCAGCCAGTTCCTCACCGCTCAGCCTCCGACTGAAGGCGGCTTCATCGTCTACGCAAAGTCCCGTCCCGCCATCAGCGACGCCAAGCTCAAGGAAGAACTCCCGGCCTTCGTGAACCAGATTCGCAACTTCCGTCAAAATGAAGCCTTCCAGCAATGGTTCCGAAAGCAGGTGGAACTCGCCAAGGTCGCGGGTCCGAAACGCGAAACGACCATCGGTGGACAGAACTAGCCGGCAGTCAACCCGTCGTATCTGAATCTTGACGAATCCCGGCGGGAGTCCCCGCCGGGATTCAATTTTTATCGTGAGTGATCCAATTAAACTTTCCTCCCCCGCCACCAAGGAGTTCTGGGAAATTCCCGTTCTCTTCGAGGACGATGCCCTGCTCGCCATCAGCAAGCCGCCCGGCATGCTCACCTCGCCGGATCGCTACGACCCCGAGCGCCCGAACCTGATGAAGCTGCTTCACAGCGGCATCGCTGAAGGCAAGCCGTGGGCGAAGTCCCGCGGACTCTCCTATCTCGCCAATGCGCACCGGCTCGATTTCGATACCAGCGGCGTCATCCTCCTTGCAAAGACCAAGCCCGCACTCGTCGCTCTCGCCAACCTTTTCGGCTGCGAGAAGCCGGTGAAGATTTACGTCGCAATCCTTCCCGGCACACCGCCGGAACGGCAATGGGACGTGAACGCGCCCATCGGCCCGTTTCCCGGACGCCCCGGCCAGATGCGCGTCGACCCTAAGAACGGCAAGAAATCCCGAACCGCGTTTGAAGTTCGCGAACAGTTCCGCGGCTACACGCTCGTCCAATGCCGTCCCTTCACCGGACGCACCCACCAAATCCGCGTTCATCTCAAGCACTGGGGCCTGCCCATCTGCGGCGACCGCGTCTATGGCGGACGCCCGTTGCTGCTTTCGGAACTGAAGGACGAATACCGACTCAAGCCTGGCAAAGTGGAGCGCCCGCTCATCGCTACCACGGCCCTGCATGCTGAAGAATTGACCGTGCCTCATCCCGTCACCGGCGCCGAAGTAAAGATCACCGCGCCGTGGCCCAAGGACTTCGCCGTAGCCGTCAAGAATCTCCGCCGTCACGCGCCCGGCATTCCCTGGTCTTAATTTAGTCCGTCCCGCCCCTTCGCTCGCTCCGGACTCACCGCCCGGTCATTGCACCTTTGGTGGCATGGACTGCCGGCGTTTCCTCATCGAACATCCTCCCGGAACGACTGGGCTCCCATGAAATTTCTCATGCGGCAGTCGAAAACATTTTGTTGACTATTTGGTCTACATCTCTAGTTTTTGCCGCCGGAAAGGTAAACCAGTCCTCCGCGAACGCACCAAGAACACCATTATGGGCCGTGTCAGTGACGCAAAAGAACGATTGATGGCCGCCGTGTCCGAGCTTTTCTGGACCGGCTCCTACGACGGCACCACTGTCGACCAGATTTGCCAGAAGGCCGGCGTGCGCAAAGGCAGCTTCTACTACTTCTTCGACTGCAAGGCGTCGCTGGCCGAAGCCGCGCTGGAAGAGGAATGGGCCAAGTACCGGCCCAAACTGGACGCCATTTTTTCTGCTTCAGTCGGCCCTCTCGAACGCATCCGCCAACACTGTGAGTTCAGCATCGAGGACCAGATACAACTGAAAGAACAGCACGGATGTGTGCTGGGATGTCCCCTGTGCACGCTGGGCACCGAGGTCAGCACCCAGGAGAAAGGCCTGCAGAAGAAGATCCAGGAAATCATGGCCTGCGGATTGCGCTATCTCGAGACAGCCATCCGCGATGCCCATGCGAACAAGGACATCGTGGCACCCGACGCCAAGGCCAAGGCAAAGATCATTCATGCCTACCATCTCGGAATCCTGACCCAGGCGCGGATTCAGAATGATCTCGCGCTGCTTGAGGACCTGACGGCAACCACGTTTGAGTTGCTGGGCGCCAACTTGCCAAAGCGCACAAAGAAGAAGCAGACCGCGTAGAACAACCCTTTCTTGCCTTGACTGAACAGCCAACTAAACGCCGACATTTTATGAGACCGAAAACGTTTACGCCCTTGCTCGTTGCGACCGCAGTCGTGTCCCTCGCGATCTTTACCACCGGCTGCAAACCACAAGCCCCGCAGGGTGGCGGTTTTCCTCCGCCGCCTCAGGTCGCGGTTTCCAGCGTCGAGCAACGCGAACTCACCGAATGGGAGGAACTGACCGGCCGCACCGCCCCGGTGGAGTTTGTCGAAGTCCGCCCGCGCGTCACCGGCCACATCGAGAAGGTGTTGTTCGAGTCCGGCCAGTTGGTGAAGAAGGGCGATGTGCTCTTCGTCATCGACCCGCGGTGGTACAAGGCCGAGTTCGATCGCCGCGAGGCCGAGTTGGCGATGGCCCAGGTCCGAACCGACAACGCTGAGCGCGAGGCAAAGCGCACGGCCCAACTGCTGGTAAGCAAGGCCATCTCGAAGGAGGAAGCTGACGGCCGCGAAGCTCGCTATGCGGAAGCCCGCGCCGGCCTGCTCGCCGCGAAAGCCGCCCGCGATTCCGCGAAGCTCGACCTGGAGTTCACCGAGATCCGCGCGCCCATCGACGGCCGGGTCAGCCGTGCGCTGGTCACGGTCGGCAACTACATCAGCCTTGCCAGCGCGATTACCCCATTGACCACGATCGTCTCCGTCGATCCCGTTTACGTCTACGCCGACATGGATGAGAACGCGTTGCTCCGTTTCAACGCGCTCAAGGCCTCCGGCAAGTTGACCGCTGGAACCGACGGAAAGGTCCCCGTTGAACTCCAACTCGGCGACGAAGCCGGGTTCACCAACAAGGGCCACATCGAGTCACTCGATAACCGCATCGACCCGCAATCCGGCAGCATCGTGTTGCGCGCCGTGTTTCCGAACCCGGACGGTCGAATCGTTCCCGGACTCTTCGCCCGCATTCGCCTGCCCGGAGCGGCGAAGGCGCCCGCGCTGTTGGTCGAGGAAACCGCCATCGGCACCGATCAGGCGCAGAAGTTCGTGCTCACGCTGACCTCCACGAACACCACCGCGTATCGGCCTGTGCGTCTGGGACCGGCAGTCGATGGCAAGCGCATCGTCCGCGAAGGATTGCAGCCCGGCGAGAAAGTGGTGCTGCACCTCGTCGAAGCACGGGTGCGTCCCGGAATGCCAGTCGTGCCGATGGAATCCAACTCAACCAACGTCGCCGCGAAGGTTGCCCAACACTAAACGATTCGAAGCGGCTGGCCGCGGAGCACTTTGCTTCCGGTCTGCCCAATCGATCTGCCCGGAGATGACACTATGAAATTTGCGCACTTCTTCATCCGCCGCCCGATCTTCGCCGGCGTGCTCTCCATCTTGATCCTCCTGCTCGGCGCCATCGCTATGGTGCGATTGCCGATCAGCGAGTATCCCGAGGTCGTCCCGCCGACCATCGTCGTGATGGCGAATTATCCCGGCGCGAATCCGAAAACCATCGCCGAGACTGTCGCCGCGCCGCTCGAGCAAGCGATCAACGGCGTCGAGAACTCGCTCTACATGTTCTCGCAGGCGACGAGCGACGGCGTGATGACGCTCACCGTCACGTTCAAGCTCGGCACGCACATCGATGATGCACAGGTGCAGGTGCAGAACCGCGTCTCGCAGGCGCTACCGAAGCTGCCGGAAGAAGTCCGCCGCCTCGGCGTCACTACCACCAAGCAGTCGCCCGATCTCACGATGGTGGTTCACCTGCTCTCGCCGGATGGCCGCTACGACGAAATCTATCTCCGTAATTACGCCACGCTCCAGGTGAAGGACGTGCTCGCGCGCATTCCGGGCGCCGGTTCCGTGCAGCTCTTCGGCTCCGGCGATTACGCGATGCGCGTGTGGATCGATCCCGATCAAGCCGCCGCACGCGACCTGACCGCGAGCGACATCGTCAATGCGCTACGGGAACAGAACGTGCAGATCGCGGCAGGCGCCGTCGGCCAGCAACCCGTCGCCAACCCCGTTGGATACGAGCTCCAGATCAACACCAAGGGCCGTCTGCTCAACCCGGAGGAGTTCGGCAACGTCATCATCAAGACCGGGCCAAACGGCGAGAAAACATTGTTGAAGAGCGTTGCCCGCATTGAACTCGGCGCGTCCGGCTACGCGTTGCGCTCTCTGCTGAACAACAAGAAGGCCGTCGCCATCCCGATCTTTCAATCACCCGGCGCCAATGCACTTCAGCTTTCCACGGACGTCCGCGCGACGATGGACGAGCTGAAGAAGAACTTCCCGGAAGGACTCGACTACTCGGTCGTTTACGATCCGACCGTTTTCGTCCGCAGCTCAATCAAGGCCGTCGTCGTCACGCTCTTTGAAGCCGTCGTGTTGGTCGTCATCGTTGTCATCCTCTTCCTGCAAACCTGGCGCGCGTCCATCATTCCGCTGGCCGCAGTGCCCGTCTCGCTCGTCGGCACTTTCGCCGTGATGCTCGCGCTCGGGTTCAGCATCAACATGCTCACGCTCTTCGGGCTCGTGCTGGCGATTGGCATCGTCGTCGATGACGCCATCGTCGTCGTCGAGAACGTCGAACGAAACATCGCGCTCGGGCTCTCACCGTTCGAGGCGACAAAGAAGGCGATGGACGAAGTCACCGGCCCGATCATCGCCATCGCGCTTGTGTTGTGCGCGGTGTTCATTCCCACGGCTTTCATCAGCGGCTTGACCGGCCAATTCTACAAGCAGTTCGCGATCACCATCGCCATCTCGACCGTCATCTCCGCGTTCAACTCGCTCACGCTGTCGCCCGCGCTCGCCGCGGTGCTGCTTCAGGATCACAAAGCTCCGAAGGACGTTGTCTCGCGGATCATGGACCGGATGTTCGGCTGGGTCTTTGGCCCGTTCAATCGCGCCTTCACCTGGGCGGGAGACAAATACGGCGCTGCCGTGGGCGGCGTGCTGCGCAAGAGCTTCATCGCGCTCATCCTCTACGCGGGCCTCGTTTATCTCACCGGCTGGAGTTTCACGAAGGTTCCATCCGGCTTTGTGCCCACGCAGGACAAGCAATACCTCGTCGCCTTCGCCCAGCTCCCGGACGGCGCGTCGCTCGACCGCACCGACGCCGTCATGCGCAAAATGGGCGAGATCGGGATGAAACATCCCGGCGTGGAAAGCGCTGTGCAATTCCCCGGCCTCAGCATCAGCGGATTCAGCGTCGCGCCGAACGCCGGCATCGTTTTCTTCTGCTTGAAGGATTTTGATCAGCGCAAGACGCCCGACCTCAGCGGCCCCGCGATCGCGCAGGCGTTGAACGCAGAGTTCAGCGGCATCACCGAAGCCTTCGTGCTTACCGTCATGCCGCCGTCCGTGAACATCGGTGCCATCGGCGGATTCAAGCTCTACGTCGAGGACCGCGCCGGGCTCGGCTACGACGCGCTCTTCCAGAACACCCGCGCGCTCGCGGGCCGCACCTACGCGGACACCAATCTCGCCGGCGTCTTCTCGCAGTTCACGGTGAATGTCCCGCAGCTCGACGCGGAGATCGATCGCGTGAAAGCCAAGTCGCAGGGCGTGCCGCTCCAGAATCTCTTCGAGACGATGCAGATCTATCTCGGCTCGCTCTACGTGAATGACTTCAACCTTTTCGGCCGCACCTGGCAGGTCATCGCGCAGGCCGATTCCAAGTTCCGCGACCGGCCGGAGGACATCACGCGCCTCAAGACCCGCAACTCCGCCGGACAGATGGTCCCGCTCGGATCGCTTGTGAAGGTGACGGAATCGTATGGGCCCGATCGGGTGATGCGCTACAACGGCTATCCCGCCGCTGAACTCACCGGCGGTCCGGCTCCCGGCGTCAGCTCCGTGCAGGCCGAGTCCATCATGGCGAAGCTCGCCACCGAGACCCTGCCCAAGGGCATGGCCTTCGAGTGGACCGAGCTGACCTACCAACGCATCCTCGCCGGCAACACGGCCGTCTATATTTACCCGCTCTGCATCCTGCTCGTGTTCCTCGTGCTCGCGGCGCAATACGAGAGCTTCCGCCTGCCGCTCGCGATCATTCTCGTCGTGCCGCTCTGTCTGCTCTTCGCCATCGCGGGCGTGTGGATTACCGGCGGCGACAACAACATCTTCACTCAGATCGGCCTCATCGTGCTCGTCGGCCTCGCGTGCAAGAACGCGATTCTCATCATCGAGTTCGCCAAGCATAAACAAGACGAAGGCGCATCGCCCGTCGAAGCCGCGATCGAAGCGTGCCGCCTCCGCCTGCGCCCAATTCTCATGACCTCGATCGCGTTCATCGCCGGCGTGTTCCCGCTCGTCATTTCCACCGGCGCTGGCGCGGAAATGCGTCACGCGATGGGTGTCGCCGTGTTCTCCGGCATGATCGGCGTCACCGTCTTCGGGCTGTTCCTCACGCCCGTGTTCTACGTCGTGCTGATGAAGCTCGGCACGAAGAAGACCGTCCCGAAGCCCGCGCCCACGTCAGCACCGAGCCACGGTTCAACTGGATCCGCCTTGCCCGGCTCCAGCACCGCAATCATCACGATCCTCGCCGCTCTCGGTTTCGCCCTGAGCACTTCAGCGCTGAGCGCTGGCACCTTGACGATCGGTCCCGACTACAAGCGGCCGACCAACGCCGTCCCGTCCGAGTTCCGCGACGCCGCCGCATGGAAGGAAGCGAAACCGGCCGACGCACAGCCAAAGGGCCGTTGGTGGGAAGTGTTCAACGATCCGGCGCTCAATGCCCTTATCGAACGCGCGACGACGAACAACCAGTCGCTGCGGGCGGCGTTTGGGCGTTTCGAGCAGGGCCGTGCCGCGGCAAGAAGCGCCCGAGGCGAATTCATGCCTTCACTGAATCTGAATCCCGAAGTGACTCGTGAACGATTCTCGACGAATCAGGATCCGAGTTTTGATTTAATCAATGCCACCACTCTCCGAGTTCCGCTCGACCTCAGTTACGAAATAGACCTCTGGGGCCGCGTGCGCCGTTCTTTTGAAAGCGCCCGCGCCGAGACTCAGGCCAGCGCCGCTGATTTCCACAACGCACTGCTCAGCGTTCAGGCCGAGGTTGCGCAGAATTACTTCACCCTCCGCGCCGTTGATCGCCAGCGCGATGTCGTCCGCGAATCAATCAAGCTCCGGCGCGAGGCGCGGGATGTCCTCCAGGCGCGCGTCGATGCTGGCACCACGCCGGAACTCGACCGCGCCCGCGCCGACACCGAAGTCGCCTCCGCCGAAGCAGACATGGTGCGGCTCGAACGTCAGCGGAACTCGCTCGAGGTAGCGCTCGCCATTCTCACCGGCACCCTCGCGCCGCAATTCACCGTCGAGGAACTCACCGACGCGCCGAAGACCCTGCCCGCCGTTCCCGCGGCGCTGCCTTCCGAGCTACTGGAACGCCGTCCCGATGTCGCCACGGCCGAACGTCAACTCGCCGCCGCGAACGCGCGGATCGGTGTCGCGAAGGCCGGGTTCTTTCCAGTGCTGCGCCTGACTGGCTCCGCCGGCTACGCGAGCGCGGAGCTTGATTCGCTCTTCGACTGGGACAGCCGCATCTGGTCGATCGGCCCGAGCCTGTCACTGCCGATTTTCGCCGGTGGTCGCAACAAGGCGAATCTCGCCCGTGCCCGCAGCGCGTTCGACGAGGCGACCGCGCGTTACCGTCAGCAAGTGCTGGTCGCGTTTGGCGAGGTGCAGGAGAATCTCACGGCGTTGAAGCTTCTCGCACAAGAAGCCGAGGCGATGACCCGGATGCATGATGCTGCTCATCGCACCTACGACTACGCTCGCCTGCGCTACGAAGGCGGAATTGTGAGCTACCTGGAAGTCATCGAGTCCCAGCGGACGCTGCTCGTCGCCGAGCTCGATCTCGCCCGGCTCCACGGCCAGCGCCAGACCACGACAGTCCAATTGATCAAAGCGCTCGGCGGCGGATGGCATGAGCAGGCCCTGGGCGGGAGTCAAACCCGGGCGACGGCGCAACCTTCGCGGGATTAATCAGGAAAGCGGATTGGCTCCCCAAGAAGCGAGCTGCGCGTTGACAAAATTTCGCCAGACTCCGTCGGGATTCCAGATGGCGAACAAGTCCGCCTCGGCTTGAGCGCGCGGCACGCTGCGAGTGCGCATCCGGTTGAGGAAGACGAATGCCGAGACGCGCATGTTCGCGGCGCAGTGCACGAACACCTTGCGACCCGCAACGGCGTCCATCACCGACGCGAATCGTTCGAAGTCATCCGCCGTGGGCGCCTCGAAGTTCACTGGAATGTGAACATAAGTCATCCGTTGGGCGGAGACCAATTCGCCTTCGTTGGCCATCGCGAAGTCGGAGGTCGGCAGAGCGAGATTGATGACGACTTCGAATCCCTCGGCGCGCATGGCGGCGAAATGCTCGGGCGCCGGCATGCCGCTGGTGGCAAGATGATCGTCCAGCCGGCGATAGCCGCGAATCAATTCGAGAGCGCTCATTCCGCCGAGACTTTTTCCAACACCGGCTTGAGCACGTTCCACACATTCGTCGCCACGATCTTCTGACCTTCGGCCGTCGGATGAATCAAGTCGGGCAGGTTCAACTCCGGTTTGCCGCCGACGCCTTCGAGCAGGAACGGAACAAGCGCTGCGTTGTTGGCCTTGGCCAGTTCCGGGAACAGCTTCGCGAAATTCGTTGTGTAGTCGACGCCCATGTTGGGCGGCATTTGCATGCCAGCGATAACGATCTGCGCGCGCGGATATTTTTGCTTCGTGCGATCAATGATGGCCTGCAAGTTCGTCTTCGTGACGCCGGCCGGAATGCCGCGCAACCCGTCATTGCCGCCAAGTTCCAGCACCAGCACATCGACGCGCCGCCGGAGCAACCAGTCGACGCGGCGCAATCCGCCCGAGGTTGTATCGCCGCTCACGCCGGCATTCACGACCGTGAATTTCATCCCCGCCGCCTCGACTTTCTTTTGCAGCAAAGCGGGAAATGACTCAGACGGATCAAGCCCGTAGCCTGCTGCCAGACTGTCGCCCAGCACGACAACCGTTCGCGCGGGCTCGGCTTTGGGCGCCGTTTCGTTGGCAACAGCATCGCGCGGTTCCAGGCTGAGCATCACCACCGCCAGCAATGGCCAGAAGCTTTTCAACAAGCAGGCAAGATTCACGGATGGAAGATGGTCAGAGACACATGGCCGCACAAGTGGCAAACTGCAATTCCACCCGAAGCCAAATCATCCGTTCGTTCAGCACCTTCTCATTACATCGCTACAAAAAAACAAAACCGGCCGGGCATTGCTGCCCGGCCGGGTGTTGAGTTCTAAGGTT
>CAZBIC010000078.1:0-22012 GCA_964491875.1 uncultured Bifidobacterium sp. | reverse complement strand
CTAAACTTATCGCACAATTCAATTTTCAAAGAGCAGTGAGTGTTTCCACTCTAAATCTGCGTCCCATTTAGGGGACAAAAAACCCCAGAGCCAGTTGTATTTAGCAACTCGGCTTCTGAGTTACTCGTTTAATGCGCCGTCAGTTTTGCTTCCGACTGCATCGACTGTCAACGTTTTATTTTTCGTTTTTCAGTCTTTCGTTTCGCTGCTTTTCTCAGCGGTCCGAACAACGGGGCAGAAACTATCAGGACCGCAGATCTGCGCAAGAGTTTTTTGAAAGTTTTTTGATTCTCTAAGATTTGCCTCTTCCAATCTGGATTTTGACTTCCGATACGGAAGCTTAAAAACGCCAATGTTTATAGGGCATTCAGCGATCCAAACGGGATTTGATTTCGAAGAGGCGTCTGGATTTTCTGTTTCAAAAAAAACTACCTTCATTCTCCAAATTCTCCGCGAGCGGAGAGCTTCGAGCGTGAGAAGTGTATGATTCAGGGTTCCCAATTCGTTCTTGGAGACCACAATTACGTCGCAATCAAGCGCGGCGATCACGTCGGCCATCATGAGATGTTTTGTGATAGGCACCAATACGCCGCCAGCTCCCTCGACCAGCAAACAATCGCATTTTTGGGATGCGGCCCTGATTACACGTAGAGTGCTACTGAGGCTTATTTGAGGTTTTCCGTCCCTTTTCGCGACAGCAGGCGCCAAAGGTTCGGGGAAGTAGTAGGGATTCAAAAGCCTCGGGCTAAGCTCCGCGCCCTGAATTGTTTGGAATGCTTTAAGGTCATCTTTTCCACCCGAGCAGAATGGTTTCATTGCGAGCGCCTTGACGCCTGAATCGCGGAGATGCCGCAGTAGTAGGCACGTCAAAGTGGTTTTCCCTACACCCGTACCCGTTCCTGTGATGAAGATGATTCGACTCACTCGCCCGCTTGAGGATTTGCGGAATAGAAATTCAAAACTCGGGTGTCTTGAACCCGACCAGCGGCGCCCATTCGGCGCAGAATTGCGATGTATTTGCGCTGAGCGCTCCCGACTTTTGCAGTGATTTCAGCCCGGAACACCTGGCTTCTCACGGCAAAGAATCGCGACAGAGTGCCTGGGTCAACCGGTAGACCAGGGACGCGAATCATCAATTCACCCGCGCTGGTAAATGGCGCATCATCCATTGTTCCATCCTGACCGTCCGGTCCGGCCCGCGCTTGGATGATCGCTCCGGCGATGTTCTCATCGAAGGTGGGAACAAGCTGCAAAACGGTTGCCGAGGCAGTGTTGATGTTCACGGTCGGACCGGACAATGCCGTGAAAAGGTTCACCAAACCCACGGCATAAGTTGGCTCTTCGAATTGACTCTGTTGGCCAGCACCGCGATTGACAATTCGCGGCAAGGAACCGCCGGAAGACCCCATGTAAATGCCGGGCGTGATGCCTCGAATTAGCAGCAACTCCGACATATCATCAATCGGTCCATCCTTCGCCATATACGGCGGATCCTGCTGTTCGTAGACCTCCGATTCAGCACCGCTCATACGCGGATTTTTATCCAGATCCCGCCAGTCGAGAATCGAATTCACAATCGTCGTCATCTGGCCCGCATCCACTCCGATTACCGTCAGCGCTTCCTTCAAGGTCATCTCATCGACCCGGTTGATGTTAAAGTAGCGATCGTTGTCCACGATCTTCCACGAGAAGCTCCCGTTGCCGACGGCGACCTCAATCTCCACCGTTTCATTGGTGCATTTGCCACCCGGCCCACCAGCCCAAAGCTGATTCAATGCATCGTAAGGTTCCTGCGGACACGCTTGAGAAAGCACCCACTGACAATAGCCAACCCCAGCGCGACCAATCCAATCGAGCTCCGTGTTGAACGACGCGTGCCTCGCCAGCGTCGTTTCCACGCGCATCGTGTAGGCAAATCCACCTGCCAAGATCCCCAGAACGACGATGACAATCAGCACCACGATGAGCGCGATTCCCGAGCGATTGGATTTTGGCCGAAGGTTCATCAACGAAACGTCTTGGGGAAACCGCCAGGATTCTGTCCCGGAAACCCGCTGCTCGGAGGCGGAGTGCCGGGCGGGACTGAGCCGGGTGGCAGCGCACCCGGCGGCACACTGCCCGGCGGCATTCCCCCTTGAGGCATCCCAGGCGCGGCACCCTGCAAATCACCTCCCACCGCCTCGCTTGGCAGCGCCACGAGGCTGTAGACCAGCTCAGACGGCTTTCCGCTTGTTCCCGATTTTCCGAGCCCGAGCGAAATCTGCACAATCTTCGGAAGCACGTTTGTCTTCGTCCACTCCTCCAGCCATTCGCCCTTTGTTGGGTCCAAGAACGCCAGCTGAAAATGCGTCACGTCCTTCGCCAAAGTGATGGTGTAGGGCTGATACGCCGACGCCGGATTCTCCGGCAAAAGTATCGGCACCTGAGTCATCAACAAATCGTAAGTTCCGTCCTTTCCGGGAGCCGTTTCAAACGTCACCCGTCGGACCTTCTGCTGCAGTTGTTGATACTGTTCGCTACCCAGAAAACCATCCGGCAACCGCGCCACCAAGCTCACCGACGCCATATCCCCGCTGGTATCCGCGAGGAACGCGTAACGCTTGAAATTGGCCGAAAAATACTCCGTCCCATTGAACGTGTCCTCCAACGCCCGCAACGCGACACGCGCCCGCTGCACCTCCGCCGCCGCTTTTTGTCCGGCCCGAGTGCCCTTCAGAATCGCGATCCAGATCGAGTAAATCGCCGTCAGAATCAGCGCGAAAATCCCAATGGACAACATTAACTCCAGAATGGTGAAACCAACCCTCGAAGAGCGAAAACGCAGGTTCACTTGAATCCTCCCACGCCGGAAGCCGGCTTCGAGTGCGGCGAGAAAAACATCGTCGACGCGGTCGCTGGCCCGCGGCCCGACTTCGAGTCGCCGTAGCTCATCACCTCCACGATGAAGAGATGATCGTTTGTCTCCATGTAGCGATGCGCGAAAAGCTCCCATCGGTAGCCCTGATACATGCCCGGCGCGATATCCTCGTAGTTGCCCGAGATGTTCATCTCCTCCCACGCCTTGTTCGTTGAGAACATCGCGAGGATGATTCCCGGGTCCGGCTCGCGCTTCTGAATCGCCCGCACCGCCACCAATCCCCGCGTCACCATCTCCAGAATCGCGAACGCAACCATGAAGAAGATCGCGGTCGCCACCATCACTTCCAGCAGCGTAAACGCGCCGCGAATCCGACCACCGCGGATGCCCGCCAACGTCAGAAAACTTCGGCGCGTGTTCATGATTCAGTGCAAGGTAAACTTCGTGGGATCCGTCTCAATGTCCGTCAGGCCCGTGGTGATTTCGAGCCACACCTGACGGCGTTCGCCGCTCTCGGGATGATCGAGAATCACGTTGAACTCATCGCACGTTCCATCGGCGTAGAACCTCACTTCAGCGCTTTCCAGATCGGTCGCATCAATGCCGTTGGCGAGGATCGCCTTGATGCCGACACCGTCCGGAAGCTTCGCGGGATACTTGTGTCGCATCTCAACGCGCCCGCCGCTCATGCCCTTGCCGCCGGACACCGGCCGATCCGCCATGCGCCACTCTTCTCCCGCCAAATTATGGGACTCCATTCGATCCTTCTGCCGCGAAGTGCCACCCTCTCGCACGTCGATGCTGCCATCCGCCGAAATCGTGAGCGTCGCCGTGGAATGCCGAAGAATCGCCAGCGCCCGGGCGTCCGCGCAGGCCTCCTGCATCAACCGCATCGCACCGTTGATTCCCTTGTTCCCCATGATGGCCGTATTCATGAACGGCACACTGATCGTCATCACGATTCCCATGATCGCCACGACGATGAGCAGCTCGAGAAGAGTGAAGGCGCCGTGATTCCGGATTCGGGATTCGTGACAGGTAGAAGGAACACCACATCGCCCGGCTGCCTTCACGCGGCACGCATCACGAATCACGCGGCAGCCGGCCGCCCGCTCGAAGTTTTTCGCTTTCGCAAACATCATCGATTCAAGCTGCTCGTGATGGCGAACATCGCCGAGAGAATGCTGAACAACAGACCGCCCACGCCGATGGCCATCAGGATGATCATCGCGGGCTCAATGAGATTCGTCAGGACACGCAATTGCACCCCCAGTTCGTTCTCGTAGGTGTCCGCAATGTTCTGCAACGCCCCGGGCACGTCGCCCGTGTCCTCGCCGATCTTCAGCAAATCAATCATCAGCTGCGGAAACAACTTCGACTGCGCCAGCGGCTGCGCGATGGTTTTGCCGTCTGTCACCTGCTCGCGCGTCCGCGCGATGGCTTCCTTGACCATCGTATTCGGCACAATCGCTTCCGTGATCTTCAGCGCCGTCAGCACCGGCACGCCATTGACGAGCAGCGTGGACAGCGTGCGTGCGAACTGACCGAACAAATTCAGCCGGACCACCTTGCCGACGATCGGTGCGTTCATCTTCCAGCTGTCAATTTTCCGCTTCCCGTCCGGAGTCGCCTTGAACCGCACCCACAACACGCCCAGCACGGCACCGACAAGCCCCATGATGATCCAGTTCGTCAGGCTCCCGAAGAACGTGCTGATCTTCATCAAAATCTGCGTCGCCAGCGGCAGCGGAACGCTCAGGCCGGTGAAGATCGACATGAACTTCGGCAGCATGAAGGTCATGAAGAAGATGATGATCACCACGCCCACGCTCGCGACCACGCACGGGTAAATCAGCGCCGACATGAAGCGCGATTGCACCTCCGCAAACCGCTCGAAATGGTCGGCCAGCCGCTTCAAAACCTCCGTCAGCGCACCCGATTGCTCGCCCGCCTGCACCATGTTCCGGTAGAGGTCCGAGAAGATGTGCGGCTGCTTGCCCATCGCGTCCGACAAGCTGCGCCCCTCCATCACTTCCTGGCGCAATTCCTTGCTGACGTCTGAAGGAATGCCCTTCGATTCGAGATGCGACATGCTCTGCAGCGCCACCGTCAATGGCATGCCGCACTTGAGCAAATTGGAAAGCTGCGTGGTAAAGGTGGCGAGCTCCTGAAGCTTGGGTTTGCGCTGACGACGCTTGCCGAAAATGGCCGGCAATTGCACCGCTTTGGACTTCGGCGCGGCGTCTTTCGACTTCGCTTTTTCGGCCTTTTCCACCGCGGCCAGGCTGCCTTTGGAGGCATCCACCATCACAGGGAACAGCCCCAGCCGCTCGATCTGTGACAGGGCCGCCGCGCGATCCGCCACGTCCAGAACACCCTGCACCATCTCTCCCGTTCGTCGTTTCGCTTTGTAGGCAAACTGTGGCATAGGCTCAAATTGCTGAACTGCATTAAACCCGCCGCAAGCAAAAAGTTGCAAGCTGCCAGATAACGCCGCCCGCGGGCAATACGCCATAGAGTCGGTCGATGCGACCCTTGGGTTAACCCACAAACCGCTGGTTCAGCGGCGATTTGCCGGCAGCAGCGTCGCCATGTAATTGTAACAAAAACATACCTTCAGCAGACCGGCTCCGCGCCGATTTCATTCCCGGACTCTTTTGAGAGTCGGTTTTCTCGGGCGGGATTTTAGACCCGCAAGTCGAAGGCACAATCGGTCTGGCAGGATTTCGTCGCAGAATCTTGTCCGCTTGATTGTGCCTTTGTTTTTCACCCCGGGATCAACAGCGAAGAAGCAAATGGCACTTTTCGGTATGAGCACAAATCTCCGGACCAGCCCAGGCTCAAGGATTACCTTGGGCACCAAACTCATGGGTGGATTCCTTTCCATCGCCTTCATCACCCTCGTGGTGGCACTTCTGGGGCTTTTCGGGCTCCGCCAGATCACCTCGCAGATCAAGGCCACCACTTCCAAGATCAAGGACCGGCAGGCCTTTCTCGCCACTGCCGTCAACGAAGCCCGCAGCGCCCAAGTCAGCTTCAAAACCCAGGTGCAGGAATGGAAGAACATCCTTATTCGCGGGGGTGACTCCGCCGCGTTCGAGAAACATCTGGCCGGATTCACCCAGGAAGAAGCCTCAACCCGCGCGAGCCTCACAGCATTGAAGGAACTGATGGCGAAGCAAGGGCTGCCGACCACCAACGTCGAGACAGCCCTGGTCGTCCAGGCCGAACTCGGCGAGAAATATCGTGCTGCACTGAAAAACTACTCCTCCACCAACCAATATAGCGCGCAAGTCGTGGACAAACTGGTCCGGGGCATCGACCGCGCCCCCACTGAAGCCATCGAGGAACTCGTCACCACTGTCAACGCCTTCGAGGCCGCCAACACCGCCGGCGACGAACAGCGCATGGCCCGGCAGGAACGCTCCATCCAAATCCTGTTCATCGCCGGCAGCGCGCTGGGCGTTCTGCTCGCCCTTGGCCTCGGCCTCTACCTGAGCCGCTCACTGTCCCGACAAATTCGTAGCGTGGTCTCCCACCTCACCGAAAGTTCAACCCAGGTCTCCAGCGCATCGAACATGATTCAAGCCAGCAGCCAGTCCCTCGCCGAAGGCGCCAGTGAACAGGCCGCGTCGCTCGAAGAAACCGGCGCCTCGCTTGAAGAAATGGCCAGCATGGCCCGCCGAAACGCCGAGAATGCCAAATCGGCCAACGAACTCTCCCAGAAAACCCGTGCCTGCGCCGATCAAGGCTGGGACGCCATGCAACAGCTCAGCGGCGCCGTCGCCGACATTCGCCAGTCCAGCGACAACATTTCGAAAATCATCCGCACCATCGACGAGATCGCCTTCCAGACCAACATCCTCGCGCTCAATGCCGCCGTCGAAGCTGCCCGCGCCGGAGAAGCCGGGGCAGGATTCGCCGTCGTCGCCGATGAAGTCCGCAATCTCGCGCAGCGCAGCGCACTCGCCGCACGCGAAACCGCCGAGAAGATCGAAGACTCCATCGCCAAAAGCCGGAACGGCGAATCCAGCACGAAGCGCGTCGGCGACAATCTCCAGGAAATCCTCACCAGCGCGCGCCAGCTGGATCAACTCGTCGCCCAGATCGCCACCGCCTCCAACGAACAAAGCCAGGGTGCCAACCAGATCAGCGTTGCCGTGTCACAAGTCGACAAGGTCACTCAAACCAACGCCGCCACCGCTGAAGAAAGCGCGTCGGCCGCCACCGAGCTCGCGTCTCAGGCGGACGCCTTGCGGGAAGCCATTGCCAAACTGTCGGCACTCGTGGGACAGCGGACAACGTCGACTGCAAAACACGGGGAAACCTCCGGAACGACCGTCGCCAACTCACGAAACGCAGCGGAAGTCGAAGTCACTCCCACATTCGCGCCTCCTCAACCCGCAGCCGCACGCGCGCGCCATTCCATTCCGCAACCCGCAGGCGACACTTTCAAAGACTTCTAAGAACGCACCGCAGGCGGACGGAAAAGGATCTCATTCCCACTCCCTCGACGATAGCCCGCCAGATCCAGCGTCACGTGCGCGTAGCCGATCTTCCGCAGCGCGGCCGAAATTTGCCCCGGCAAATCGCCTTCAAGGAACTTCTTCATCTCGCCCGGCCCGACTTCGATCCGCGCGAGATGCTGAATCGCTTGTGACTTCCCGTTCTGCACGGAATTCTCCGCACCTCCGACCGTCGGCAATGAGCCCGAAACTCTCAGCTCATGATGCCGCACGCGCAGATCGTAGAACCCCAAATCACGCAGCACCATTTCACCCTCCTCGATCATGCGCAGTTTCTCCGGCGTTACTGCTTCGCCGTAAGGAATGCGTGAGCTCAAGCACGCCATTTGCGGCTTGTCGGCTGTCGGCAGTCCCAGCTGCGCGGACAATTCGCGAATCTCTGCCTTGGTCAAGCCCACCTCTTTCAACGGCGCGCGCACCTGAAACTCCTTCGCCGCCTGCGCTCCCGGTCGAAAATCACCCACGTCACTCGCGTTCTCGCCGTAAGCGATGACGGCAAAACCCTCCGCCCGCGCCAGCGGCTCCAGCTCCGTGAACAGCTCGTGCTTGCAGAAGTAGCAACGGTTGGTGGGATTCGCGAGATACTCCGCGTTGTTGAATTCATCCGTCTTCACCACGCGCACGGGAATCTGAAACTGCTCCGCAATCTCCAGCGCCTCCGCCAGTTCGCGGCGCGGCAGGCTCGCGGAATCCGCAATCACCGCCAGCGATTTCTCCCCCAACACGTCACGAGCAACCCGCGCCAGGAACACGGAATCCACGCCGCCCGAGTAGGCGACCACACACGATCCAAACGAGCGAATCAACTCGCGGAGTTGTTCCAATTTGCTGGCGGACACGCCGAAACCCTGCCACCCGAACATGGCCTTGTCGAGATGAGGCGTCGCACGGAACTCGCGGCCGACCGAGACACGCCAAGGCTTCGCAGGTCGCCTCAACGTCACCAGCTTCTCCTTGAAATCCCTCGTTCCGCTTCCCAGACTGCGACAATGCAAAAGGACATGCCAACGCGTCCTTCGCTCCTCCTCCGCGTGCGCGATGCCCGCGACGAGGAGGCTTGGTCGCAATTCGTTGGCATCTACACCCCGCTCATCTTCGGCTTCTGTCGCGGTCGCGGCCTGAACGAAACCGACGCCTCCGACGTTGCACAGGACACGCTCAAAGCCGTCGCGCTCGCCCTGCCCAAATTCGAATACGATCCCGCGCGCAGCTCGTTCCGGAACTGGCTCTTCACCGTCGTCCGCAGCAAGCTCAACAACCATTTCACCGCGCAAGCCCGCCGCCCACAGCCCGCCGGCGAAACCACCATCCAGCACTTCGCCGACGTCACGCCTGACTCCGCCGCCGAGGACGCCTGGCGCCGCGAGTATCAATCCCATCTCGTCCGCTGGGCCGCGGACCAGATTCGTCGCGAGTTCAAGGACGCCACCTGGGACGCCTTCTGGCGTACTGCGGTTCTTGGCGAGGACGCTGACGCCGTCGCGAGCGAACTCGGCGTCAGCATCAACGCGCTCTACATCGCCCGCTCCCGCGTGACCGGCCGGCTCAAACAAAAGATCGACGAGCTCGGCGATCCGCTCGAACTGGCGGAGGCGATCCGGCATGGCTGAACCCTGTCCACCGCGGACCTCTCTCCGCGCCTTCGCCTCCGGCGCCCTCTCCGATGCCGAGACGCGCGCCACGGAAGATCACCTCGCCACGTGCCTCGATTGCGCCCGTCAGCTCGACACCATCACGCGTGAACAACTCGCTGAACTCGGCCCTGTCCCGCACGCCGCAGTTTCCGAAACCGCTTCGCCCCTGCTCGCGAAGCTGATGGAGACCGCCGTCGAAGGCTTCTCCTCCAGTTCGCGGCGAAGCGCCGAAGACGCCGTCCTTGCCGCGTTCGATCCTCCTCAACGCGAAGGTTCACCCGGCCGCTTCGCGGGATACGACGTGCTGGAAATCGCCGGCAGCGGCGGCATGGGAGTTGTGTTGAAAGCGCACGATCCGACGCTGCATCGCGACGTCGCGCTGAAGATTCTCTCGCCGAACCGCGCGTGGAACGACACGGATGCCGATCGCTTTCTCCACGAAGCGCGCACCATCGCCTCGCTGCAACACGATCACGTCGTGGCCATCTTTTCTGCCGGGCGCGAGAAGGGCCTGCCGTATCTCGTCATGCCGTTTCACGCCGAAGGCACGCTCGAACGTCAGCTTCAGCTGACACCGACGCTGGCCGCGAATGACGTTGCCTGCATCGGCCTGCAACTCGCCCGCGCGCTCGAAGCCACTCATGCGAAAGGCGTCCTGCATCGCGACATCAAGCCGTCGAACGTGCTGCTCGAAGGCGGGCTTGAGCGCGTGCGCCTCGCGGACTTCGGACTTGCTGAACCGGTACGCACCGACGAAACCGGCCGAACAAAAGCCATCGCCGGCACGCCGCACTACATGTCGCCGGAGCAAGCACGCGGCGAAGCCATCGACGCTCGCAGTGATCTCTTCGGGCTCGGCGCGCTGCTGTATCAACTCTCCACTGGCCGCCCGCTGCACGACGGACCAGATGCCGCGAGCGTTCTAGCCCAAGCCTCGCGCGGCGAAGCGAAAAGCGTGCGCGCGATCAACGTGGCGCTTCCGCGCGCGCTCACCAACATCATCGACCGGTTGATTGCGCCCCGGCCGCAGGATCGTTTCGCATCCGCCCGAGAAGTCGTCGAAGCGCTGGATCGCCTGGCGAATCGCGCCGGACGACGCTCGCGTTTGCTTCGCCGAATTGTCGTCAGCGCTTTGGCGGCCTGCCTGCTCGTGAGTGCGACGATTCTGCTTCTCGACCTCAGCGGCCGCACCGCGATCGTCAATTCGCTCCTCTGCCATCGCACGGGCGACACCTACTACCTGCGCGGTCGCTTCGGAACGTTCTCTCGCTTGCCGGAAGCCGTCGCTGCCGCGCGTCCGCACGACGTCATCGAGGCCCGCTTCTCCAATGAGCAGGTGATCGATTCCTTCCGCATCGGCGGCAAGCCGCTGACCATTCGCGCCGCGCCAGGCTTCACGCCAATTCTTGTCGCCACCAACAACGCGCAGCCGTTCATCCTCGCCGACGCGCCGCTCATGCTCGAAGGGCTGACGCTCTGGCGCCGCACGCCGCGGGTAAACAACACCGCCCTGATCTCGGTCGAGAAAGCGCCGCTGTTTCTGCTGAACTGCCGCATCGCACGCAGCCGGTTTCAAGGTCAGGACGTTCTCGTCTGGGGCAAGCTGCGGACCGTAGCGCTGAACGAGGCGCAGCCCCAGCAGTTGTTTCGCGCTCTGATCGCCTTCCAACACGGCAGCGAGGGGTTCATCGAGAACTGCGTTTTTTCTGGGACGCAGGGCACCGCCATCGGCCTGCGGGCTTCGACCAACGAGCCGACCCGCGTGACGGCGGAGAACAATCTCGTTGTCATGGATCGGACCGTCTTCATGCGCCCGGAGCCGGTGACGAGCGTGGAACTGCGCTTCGCCCGGAATGTGATCGTCACCGGCGGCCTGCTCGAACTCGACGAGACGGATCCCGTCCAGGGCTTGTCGTTGACGCTGGAGGATTGCGTGATTGACCGTGGCGGAGGGGCGCTGTTGCGTGTCAACCAGGGCCATGGCGGCGAACTTGTGGCCAACTTGCAGTGGCGCGAAACCAACGTGCTCTATGCGGGCGCGGGTTCTTACGTCATCAACCGACGCAGGCGACAATTGGAAGCCGAGTCGCAGTGGAACGACTGGGTGCAGCTCGATGCCGCGGCACATCGGATTGTGGATCGGCAGGTGTTTTCTGAAACCACCGTCCGCTCCGCACTCACGTTGAACGCGAGCGATCTGAACGTCGCCACTCTGAG
This sequence comes from uncultured Bifidobacterium sp., assembly GCA_964491875.1. Classification (GTDB taxonomy): domain Bacteria; phylum Verrucomicrobiota; class Verrucomicrobiia; order Limisphaerales; family JADJPG01; genus JADJPG01. Next base: position 10,778 of record CAZBIC010000078.1, on the reverse strand, counting down.
GCAACTGTTGGGCGACAGATTTGATTTCACCCCGCAGTTAATCGGTGAGGGAAATGCCTACGAAGCCTTTCGTCGTGAAAGGAATTATCGCGAATGGCAGGAGAGGGTGCGTGACCGCGTAAAGAACTGGGAACGACGCAGTCCGAATTCAAATACGCCTCCGGGCGCAGACGCCCCATAGCGTTAAATCCGTTCGAGTGACGCGAGCAAGGCTGCCCGCGTCACCCGTTTGCACACACAGTCCGAAGCTATCGGCTGTGAAAGGACAAATGAACCTTCCCCGCCGTCATCGCGGGAGTGGAGGGCTACTTTTGAAGGAGGACACTGAGGCCGTTGAACAAATCCATTTTGCCGTCGCGATTGAAGTCCGCCACGCCCTGCGCACCGGCGATCCCGATCCAGATCGGTTGCGCGGGATGGTACCCGCCGGATTGTCGGGCGAGGTAAATGGTGTTGCCACCGACCACATCCAGCAAGCCGTCGTTGTTCAAGTCCGCCAGACGCGTGAACGTATTGAACTCCACGTCATCGACGAAGGTCTGCGCATTGCCAAATCCAGCAGCGCCGCCGGGATACAGGCTCAGCGAGCGGATGCCGGAAACCGAATCGGTCTTCGCCACGATGACATCCGGGAAGGCATCGCGGTTGGCGAGGAGCACCTGGGCGGAGGACAACGAGTTCGAGATTGCCAGCGACTGACGGTTCGTCCAGCCGCCGCTCGAATCGAGCGCGAACACTTCGAGGAAGTTGGGACCGCCGATGCGCGAGCCGCGCAGGAGAATCTCCGCCCGCGCATCCGCTTCGGCGTTGGCCACCAGCACCGAGGCCAGCGTGTTGGCCACGACGATCGCCGGGCCCGCCTGAAAACCACCGGCACCATCGTTCAACATGGAGACGAGCTGGCTGCCGCCGTTGATCGTGCCGCCGCCCGCATGAATCGCGAGGTCAACCCGGCCGTCGCCATTGAAATCACCAGCCACGGCGCCGTTCGCACGGACGCCAACCGGATAATGCCCGGCATTCTGGAAAACCAAATTGCCGGCGTTGGTCAGGACGACCACCTGATTGCTCCCGCTCACCCCGAACGAGTTGGTCTGCGTGGTGACAGCGAGGTCGACGCGGCCGTCGCCATTGAAATCGCCGGGCGCATAACCGGTGACCAAAGGCCCAACGACAAACGATGCGAGCAGGCGATTGGTGCCGGTGGCCGCCGCATGTTCCCACACGTCGATCGAGTTGCGCTGGCTCTGCAGACCGACGAGTTCCAGCTTGCCGTCGCCATCCAGATCAACGGCGGTGACCTGCGTGGGCGCGTTGTTGGTGGGCACGATTTGCACACGCGTGTCGAACGTGCCGTCGCCATTGCCCAAAACGATCAGTCCTCCGGAGCTGCTGATGGTTCCGGCGAAATCGAGCTTGCCGTCGTCGTTCCAGTCGTGAATGGCGGTGAGCGACGTGCCGGCACCGACCGTGTAGCGCGGACCGAACGTGCCATCACCCACGCCTGGCAGAATCGTCTGATAGTCGGCGTTGTTGAGAGAAACGACGGCATCGAGCGGACCGTTCGTGCGCAACCGGGCCAGCCGGAGTTGGCGCGGATTGTCTCCAACCGGATAACGCACTTGCGGCAGGAAGGTTCCCGGCGCGGAGGCGATGAGCACGGAGAGATCATCCGTGCTGGCGTTCGCGGCCACAATATCGAGGCGTCCGTCGCCATTCAGATCGCCAACGGCCAACGACGAAGGCGAGGAGCCGACGGGATAGGGCTGAGCCTGACCGTACGAACCGTTGGGTTGGGTGAGAAAGACAACGGCGTTGTTCGCGTAACCGACGATGATGTCATCGCGCGAATCGTTGTTCAGGTCCGCCATCGCGAAGCTATTCCCGGAACCGTAGGCGTTGGTGGTGACCGTCGCCAGGCGCGTCAACGTGCCGTCGCCGTTGTTGAGGTGCAGATCCACTCCGCGCCCGTTCTGGCTGAAGATGGCGATGTCTTGAAGCGCATCGCCGTTGAGATTGCAGAGCGCGATCGAGTTTGGACTGTTGATCGCCAGATCGATGTTGAGCGGAACAAACGTGCCGTCGCCCACGCCGCGGAAGGTGAAAACACGATTCGTTAATTGATCGACGATCACCGCGTCCGGAAACGCGTCTCCATCCAGCTTCACATAGGCGGTGGCCGACACGATGCGAACACCGGGACGGGGCGAGGTGACTTGGGTGTCAAACGTTCCGCCGAGATGAGCCAGCGAGATGCTCATGGCCGGTCCTGCCGAATCGAGCAACCCATCATTGTTGATGTCGATCAACTCACCACCGTCGTACGTCGGAACGAGCAGTCCGGGGAAATTCAGCGTGGGACTTGTAGGTGGCGAATCGGGCGTCTGCGGATCCGTTCCCTGCTGGTACTCCTCGAGGTTTGAGCGATTGTCGCCATCGGGATCGAGGAACGCATCCGCCGCCGACAGCGGATTAAGAATTCCAGGCCGACGCAGTTCGTAGACATCGTCGATGCCATCGCCATCGAAATCGAGCGGCTGGTCAAGCGGCTGATTCTCCAGCGTGTAATCGTCCTCGGTCGGTTCCGCCAAAACGGGATTCGGATCCGTCATCGTGTCATCGCCATCAACGCCGAGTTTCATGGCGAGCGGTGGAACGTCCGTGTTGGCATTCGCCCCTTGGTAGAGCCGGTAGTAGAAGTTCGTCTTCGAGAGATACTCGATCACGACAGGAGACACCGCAGCGGCCTGGAACACTCCAGCGGCCGCAGCCTGGGCAGCGCGCGACACTTTCTTGATCGAAGGCAGGTCCCCGAAGCGACCGTAAACCATGCGGAACCCACTGTGCGCTTCCAACGGATCGCCAAGGCTCGCGCGCGCGACAACGTCCCCGCCCGCGCGGGATTCGACGCGCGTGTGCAGCCGCAGGCGCAGCTCGAACGAATGTCCGTCAGGGATTCCCTCCAGATCAATCGGGGTCCGCTCGCCCCGCTGTTCGTAACGAACGCCGATCTCGCCGATCGGTTCCAACGGCTTCGGAGGGAATCCGCCCGTTTCTTCGACAATCCGGAACGTCGACGGCTGGCCACCGCTGGCCTGTTTCCCGGCGATCTCCACCCGATTGGTGAAGAACGGCTGCCACTCTCCATCGAGATCGAAGGCTCGCATCTCCAGGATGATGTCCGTGAAGGCGTGCAATTCGTCCGTGCCCGCACCGGACCCGACCAGTTCCATCTCAAGCTTCTTGATCAGGAAACGCGGGTCACGCAAATCGGAGTCCTTGATGAAGCTGCGCTGCCAGCTGACTCCGCTCTTGAAGACCGTGTTCGTCGAGGAATCAAGCGGCGACTCGGGAAGCCCGCCGGCATTCGCAATGGTTTCAATCGTCGCCTCCTCGCTGGCGCTGGCCCGCGCGCCGACCGTGTCTTTCGCCTCCGTATCCTCCGGTTGATTGCCGACGTACGCGTGAACGCGGTTGGTGTTGGGCTGGGAATGGATGTCGCGCAGGTCCGGATTGAAGGTCTCCGCGACAGCGGTCATCTCCGCCAGCATCAGGTCCACGGCGAAATCCCCGCCACGATCACTAAGAGCGAACGATCGATCCCCGAGCGAACGCATCATCACGTTCGTGCCTCCGCCAATGTCGATCGGGAGACTGCCGACGTAATAACGTCCACCCGTCGGAACAGTCAGCACTCCTTCCCGCACATCCGGAGAAACCGTCACTGCCACACCTTCCAGCACCGGCAAGTGTGTGGACGAGTTGAAGGCCGTCACACCCGCCTCGACGCCGATCTCGCGGTTCCATTGGTAGAAGTTCGTTGCCGACACGTGGAGATCCACCGAGTCCATCAGGTCATAGAGCACAAACTCGTCTGTGTAACCCTCATCCTCCCAAAGCAAGCTCATGAGCAGAACTTCGAGATCGGAATACTCCTCGCCGCCGAGAAAGCCCGGCACAGGGCGAAGCGTGTCGCGATCAAGCTTGCCATCGCCGTTGAAGTCGCCGCGCGGGAACACGTACTTATCGCGAAACGCATTCACGCTGATGCCACCGTTGCCGTCGTTTTTCAGATGACTGGCTGAGCCGTTGAGCGAGTTGTTGCCTTCGCCGTGCAGCAACCAGTCGCGCCAGCGCCGGAAGTCCGACATGTCGAAAACGCCGTCTCCCACGACGTGATCGTCATCCGTGAAATCCGGACCCGTCACTTCCACGAAAGAACGCTCGCGTCCGAATGCAGCCGGCGGCACCAGCACGCGGCGACTCCCATCCACGCTGCCGTCATCAACATCCAGTAACAGTTTCAACACCTCGCGATCGCGGCCCGGCAATGTATCGATCCCCATCACGCTGGTGAAGGCGTCCACGTTGGTGCCGTTCAACCGGAGGAGATTTTTCAACGTCGGTGGATCAAGCATCGGATCGACCGCGAGAAGGAAGCCCGCGACACCGGTCACAAATGGCGTGGCCATGGACGTGCCGTCTTTGGTTTCGTACCCGGAGCCGATAGTGCCGGCGGCGGAGAGGATGTCCACGCCAGGCGCCGCGACGTCGCCGCCAGTGTTCGAGAAGTCCGCCAGTGCTGCGTTGATGCCGTGCGCCTCCACCACCACGATGTTCGCCGCGTTGTGAATCAGGGCCGCGTTTGCCATCGGGCTGTTGTCACTCGCGGATACCAATCCGAAACTGTTGCCGGCGCTGCAAACAATCAGCACGCCCGGCGCGGATGCGACCACGTCAGCCATCAGTCTGCCATACCTTCCGGCAATGGCACTGATCGAAGCCTGATCCAGAGCGCTGAACTGGTTTGTGACCAAGGGACGCATTCCATTGGTCTTCTTATGCCAGTTGAAACCCATGCTCATGTTGACCAACCGCAGGTCAGGAACACCCCCCAATACGTCGCGGACATCCTGCACCATGCGATAAGCCGAAGCGGACCGCCCCGGATCGAATCCATTGAGCACGAGGCCCAGATCGACATTGGTCTCATCGCCCGCCACGGTTTCATGGCGGAAGGCACTCATGCTGATGAACGGATTCACACCATCGATCCCTTTCCCGTTGTTCCATCGCGCCCCGGCAATCCCGCCGACGTGGATACCGTGATCGTTGGTGCCGGGACCCGTCGGGCCATGGACTCCTTGAAACGGCACATCTTCGTGCGTCGGAAAGTCCACATCCAGGATCCAGGTGGACACGTTATTGACGCCGCGCGTCTCCAACGCTGAAACCAGGTTCCACATCTGCGGCACACGTGCACGTTCCAGGCCCCAGTTGCCGCCCGAGGGCGCACTCGCCACATCCCAGTTCCAACCCGGCGCCGTGCCGGTTGAAATCGGGACTTCATCCAACTCCATCAACACATCCGGAGCGGACAACGCCACTTCCGGTTCCGCCTCCAGCGCCACAATCCGGTTGAAAAGCCCCGTCGCGTTCGTGGCCGGCAGCCGAGCCATCAACACCGCGTTTGGCAGCAACGCGTCCCGTGGCGACGCGGCGACGATAGACGCGCCGTAACGGGCTAACAACGCGTTCAGCTGACCAATCGTCACATTCGTCTCCAACATCACCATCGCGTGGCGTTCGGAAACCATCCCGGGCATCGACTCGTCGAGCACCGGGAAGTCCACCGCGCTCGCATTGTAGGGAATCGTCGGCACCAGCTCCGCGGCGCTGCCGAGCGGATTCGCCGTCACCTGTGTCAGCGAAGGCATGCCGAGAATTGTGCTGAGATCAATTGCACTGAGATCAAAGCCCGTCAGGTCCACGCCTTGAAGATTGGCACCGCCAAACGTCGCCCCCGCCAGAGTGGCGCCGGACAGATTCGCTCCGCCAAGCAGCGCACCATCCAGCGTTGTTCCCGAAAGATTCGCTCCAGCGAGATTGGCACCGCGCAAGTCCGCCCTGCTCAGATCGAGCCCGGCCAGATTCGCGCCCGGCATGTTCAGGCGATAGTTCAGCCGCACAAAGCCCTGGGTGTTAGTCCTCGGCAGCACAAAAGTGCGCGGCACAGAATCGCTGCCCACGAATCCGCCCGGCACCAGCGTCGCGTTGCCCCACGAGCTCAGGTCTGCGCTGTATTCGACCTGGAACTCGTAATGCACAAACGGCGCGACGGGTGTGAGCGACGGCGAAGTCCACGTCACCGCGAGCCCGCCGGCGACGTTGGTCGTTGCCAGGCGGATGACCGATTCCGCAGCGGAGGCGTTCCCGCCCAGCAGCGCGGCGGCGAACAGCACGAGCCATCGCGTCGGCTTGCGGCTGCAACAGGAACGGACAATGGCGTTCAATGAGGTTGGAAATGTCGGGTACATAACTCAGCGAATCTTCTGCGTGTGCAATGAGGGAAACCGGCCTGGCGCGAAAACCTTTCACGGAGTTTTCCCGCCCCGCCAAAAAGGTTCGGGTGACGCGAGCAGGGCTGCCCACGTCACCCGGTTGCACACACAGTCCGACGTTATCGGCTGTGAGAAAGGAGGAAGTCGATCACCTGCACGTTTGCGTTGAACGGTGGCCCATCCGGCCAGGCATGACCGAGGGTGTCGACGCGAACGAGCGTCGTTTCCGTCGTGCCTGCACAGGCCGCGTATTGCCAGCGCATCACGCCCGCCGCACTGGTCACCACCGGAGCGCCGGCGCACAAGTTTCCATTCGTCCAGTAAGCCACGTCGGCACTTGCGGAGTGGCATTCGACGCCGTCGATGTTCAGCCCGCCATTGAAGGGACGTTTCGGATCCAATCCACCGCGCACCATCAACACCGCGATCGGTTCGAGCGGCGCCGGCGGGACCACGATTGGGCCGCTGGCGTCCGGCTCGTTCCAACCGGTCTGCGCGCACACGGGCGCGATCGCGGCGAGCAGGCCGGTGGTCGTTCCGGCCATCCAGTTGCAGAACTCGCCGCCACTGGAGAAGCCCGCGCCGTAGATGCGCAGCCGATCCACATTCAGCGTCGCGTCGAGGTGTTCGAGCAGATTCGTCACGAAGCTCACGTCATCCACCACGGTGTCGAACGGTCGATCGCCCCAGAGCGTCTCGCGGGTTCCGGGGTGAATGGTCGCCTGTGGTAGAACGAGCAGCATGTTCTCCACGTTCGCCTTCGTAAACAGACCGGGATGGATCGCGCTGAACTCGGCAACGGTTTGTTTCCCGCCGTGGAAGACAAACGCGAGCGGCGCGGGCACGGCGGGGTTGTATCCCGCTGGCACCTGCAAGCGGACGAGGCGGCTGTAGCCTTGGTCGCAGAATCGGAATTCGTACTGGCCCGGCGCGGTTGGAATTTCGAGCGCCGCATCCGCGACGTCGCAGCGGCAGTGGCGCAGGAAGAATTCGAGAACGTCGCGACTCGTATCGAAACCTACATTGTCAGCGGCTTCCACCCACGCGTGTCCGCCATCCGTGAGCGTGATGAACTGCACCTCCGTGCCCGGCGCGCAGCCGAGCTGGTAATGTTCGCGGATGACGAGATTTGTCTTCGGCGCATTGAACGGCGGGTAGGGCGCGCCACAGCTGGCGAAGACGCGGTTAATGTGATTCGTGACCACGACGTTCGTGCTGAGAATCGGCGCGCCTACGCAGGCATTGCCGTTTGTCCAGTGCGTCACCGAATCGCGCGCGGGCGGTTGCAGCGTGCCTTCGTCGTTCACGCCGCCCCAGAACGGACGTTTGCAGTCGTTGGTGGCGTTCACGATCATCACCGGACTCGGCTGCAGCGGCGGGTCTTGATACACCAGCGCGCCCGTCCCGAACGTGCTCGCCACGGCGGAACCGATGGCCGCATACGCGGCGAAGACGTTCGTGGTGGTGGCGGCGAGGCGATGACACATCTGGCCGCCATTCGAGAATCCGCCAGCGTAGATGCGTTTGCGATCGATGTTCAGCGACTCACCAAGTTCATCGATCAACGCCAGCAGGAAGCCGACGTCGTCGACGGGATTCTCCGGCGATGGCGGAAGGATGTTCCAGCCAGTGCCGTTCGCGTCGTCGGTGCCGTTGGGGTAAACGAGAATCACGCCCGCTTCGTTCGCGTAAGTCGCCAGCGCAGGAGTGTTTCCCGCGAACGAATCGGCGGTCATGTTGTGTCCGTGCAACGCCAGCATGAGGGGAGCGGGCTGGCCATTGGTGATGCTCAGCGGAATGTTCAGCCGATAACTCCGCGCGATGCCGCCATGCACCAGGGTGCGCGCCGGATAAATGCCGCCATTCGTCGGCACCGCGGAATCCACGAGCGGCCGCACGATGAGCTGGAAGAACTGGTGCGGCAGCGAGGTCGGCGTGGTCCAAGTCATCACGCTGTTGCTTGGCGGCGCGGCCAGCGGCGGCGTGAGCATTTCCCAGCGACTGAAGTTCGTCGTCCACGCGACCTGGTAGAAGTTCGACGGGCAGCTCGGCCAGCGCAGGATGACTTCGTTGGTGAGTTGGCGGATGGAAAGGATCGGTTCCGGGCACGGCGGAGGCGGAGGCACGAGGCGTCGCAGCACCACGTCATTGCCGTCACCACCGAGATACGTGATTTCAAAACGAACGCCGCCGTTCGTGAGCACCGCACCTTCCGGCAGATTCAAGAAAGTGCCGAACACCTCGTCCTGACCGCGATTGTCGATGATCGTGAAGCGATCCGTTCCCGTCGGAATGTAGCTCCGGGTCAGACGCAGCGGAGCATCCACGAGGGTCACGACGCCTTCGAGCTGAAGTTGGTCGTAGCCCGTTCCCGGAGCAGCTCCGTTAATCTCCACGTCGAAGAATGTCGCTGCTTCCATTCGCACATCGTCGGCGCGGAGGCGTCCCGGACTGGAGCCAGGGCTCACAATGCCGTTCAAGCCGCGCACACCGCCCGCGTAACCGCTGCCGCCAAGCAAGCCGCCATCGAGTGTTATGACGCTGTTCGAATGGAAGCCGTGAACGAACAGCGCACCGGCCTGCACCGCCGCCTTGCCGGAGAACGGCTGCGGACCTCGCGTCGTCATCCGGCCCACGCCGGTCTTCACGAAGCCACCTGCACCGGACAACGGACTGGTAACTACCAATTCCGATCCGGCCTCCACGCGGAGAGTGACGTTGGTCTCGAGCAGCGTCGCGCCGCCGCTGAGCTCGTTCGTGCCGAGTTCGCTGATCAGCGCGCCGCGCAATCGCAGCGGCTCAACCACGCTGACGCCACCCAAAACGCGCATCGTGGCATTCGTGTTGAGCAGAGTATCCGAAGTGGTGAGGCCGAGGGCGTGGGCGTGGTTCACGATGAGAACGCCATTGCTCACCAACGTCAGGCCGCCGTAGCTGTTGCTGCCGGAGAGCGCGAGCGTGGCCGTGCCGAGTTTGATCAAATTTCCTGTTCCCTCGATGCGACCTGCGGCCTCGCCGAAGCCGGCACCCGCGAACGTGAGATCGTTGCCGCCGATGTCGAGCTGGCCGGTCAGCTCGAGCAACGAGGAAGCGCCGAAGCGGATTCCTTGATCGCGCTGCAAGGTCAACGGGCACGCAAAGACGTTCGTTCCGCGCGCCGGCGAATTGGTCAGGCCAGCGCCGAGGACGATCTCGCTCCCAGTGATGACGTAGTTGCTGCCGGAGAAGACAATTGAGTTAAATGACCAGCCGGGGGAGAAGTTGTTCGCGTTCGTGTAACGCGCCACTCCAGCCGGGAACACCAAATCGTCGCCTTGAACCGGCGCGATGTTGCCGACCCAGTTCGCAGTAGTGCTCCAGTTGTTGTTCGTGCCGGCACCGCTCCACGTTTTCGCCACGCCAGTGGGTGGAACGTTCACCACGGTCAGGACCACGGAGTTGCTGTGTTCACCACCTTGATAGGTGATCTCGAAGGTGAATCCATCCTCCGTGAATCGGCTGCCTTCGGGATGACCGGCGAATCGCCCGGTGATACTGGAGCCGGCGTTTTGGGTATCAACGATGGTGAAGGTTTCTCCGATCTCGACCGTCGGCTCGACCGCCAGATCCAGCTGGCACCCACCGAGGGTCAGTGTGGTTGGCGTGGTCAGACTGAGCCCTAGATAGTCATGGTCATACCGGCTCGCCAGCCGAAGCTGAAACGTGGTGGTCGCATCAAAGACAACGGAGTCGAACACCCGAATCGAGCCGTAGTCCTCCGTACCGGGCGCAACGATCCCGCCATTGGAGTCGATACTGTCGAGATACTCGAACGGCCCGCCCCGCAGTGTCCCGCCGCTGTTGACCACCACATCGACCGTCATCGTCGTGAGCAGCCAGACGCTTCCGTCGTCGATCGTGATCGTGGCATCCATGAAGATGGACCGGTCTGGGTCCAGGTTCAGTCGCCCGGTGCCGGTCTTTCGGAAATCAGCGGAGGAATCCATGTCCATCTCGCCCACGATGGTGATCTCGCCGGAGCCCGTCACCGTCACGTCGGAGGCGCCGCCGAACAAGTTACTGACGACGAGCGACGGATTGAATCCGGTTGCGTTCAGCGTCATCGCAGCCGCAGGCGTCAGGTCCGCGAGAATCGTCGTCGTGCCCGCAATGTGCGAAGCGTTGATACTCGCGGGCGACAGCGCGTTGCCCGTCACAACGTAGCCGCCGCGTTGAAACGTGATGGAACCGAACGCTGTGCCCGCTGGAAAATTGTTAACGTTGGTCATCCGCGCCGCGCCCAGGGGAAAGACGAGATTATCGCCCGCCACCGGCGCCACCGCGCTGGGCCTGTTGTCGGCTATCGTCAAGTTGTTGAGCATCGGCGCGCCACCGGACCACGTACGCGTGGCTGCGCGTGCGGGTGCATGTGTCCGCGGCGATCGGGCTTGGCGTGGC
>CAZBIC010000077.1:0-22984 GCA_964491875.1 uncultured Bifidobacterium sp. | reverse complement strand
GCTGAGATTATTGCTGGAGAACAATCTCGCCATCTACAGTTCCCATCTGCCGTTGGATCTGCACCCCACGCTCGGCAACAACGTGCAGCTCTGCGCGGCGCTGGGATTGAAAAATCCCAAGCCGTTCTTCTACGACAAGGAACAACACATCGGCTTACAAGTTCGCGCCAAACTGCCACGAGAGGAATTGGCGAAACGCTTGCGCAGCGCTGTGGGAAACAAGCCAGTCGCGATTCCAGGCGGTCCGGCAACATGCAGGAGGATCGGAATCGTCACCGGCGGTGCGGGCAGCGAGTTGAAACGCGCCGCTTCGGAGGGAGTCGACACGTTCATCACCGGGGAAGGTCCCCATTGGAGCTTCGCGCTCGCTGAAGAACTCGGCGTGAACGTTCTCTACGGCGGCCACTACGCCACCGAAACCTTCGGAGTGAAAGCACTCGCTCAGGAATTATCAAACCGCTTCGACCTTCCATGGGCGTTCATTGATTACCCAACAGGTCTCTAATCCCGAGCCATCTCACCGAAACAACCGCCTCACTCGACGAAACTACGGCTTCTTCAGCCGGTACCACGCCTGATTGCCAGTCACCGGGACCGTCACGATTCGCTGCCCTCCGATGACGATCGGACGCGTGGTGACTTTCGTCCAGACCGCCGGGTTCAATTGCACTGCCGACTCCAATTCATATTCATCCGTCTCCAACGCAGGCCAGGACAAAATGATGATGCCCGTCGTCAAGCTCAAGCTCAGCGGCGGACCCACCGGTTGGAAGTTCACGACAGCGTTCGCGTAAGTCACCGCGAGCGGTTCCGCCAGGGCATCCGATATTTCGCGGCGAACCGGAACATCCGTGAACTCGATCGCAGTCGCACCCGTGACATCTCCAACCGGGGCAAACCGCAGCACCGCGACCTCGCGTTCCCCAGCCGGAAACACACCGCCCGCGGGAAGCCCCACCACGAGACCCAGTCGACCCTCGCTCACAAAACTGTCGTTCAAGTTCACAATCGCCCCCGCCGCCGCGCTCCCCTGGGCAACCCCGATGATCTGAAGCTTTGCCGGATCAAACTGTACGCTGAATCCCAGCGCATTCTCATTTCCCTGAGCCACGAGCTTCACCGGAACATTCGAAGTCGTCCCTGGCAGCGCAACCACATCCAGCAAGCGCAGCGTGCGACTCGTCGCGCCAGAAGCATGAATCGAAGAAGCAGCCGCCACCTCCTGCATCGGACCGCCGACAGGGGTCACTGGATCCAGTCCAGCCGCGTAACGTCCCGTTTGCACCCAATCTGTGACGCCGATCACACCATTGCCTCGAATCGATCTCGGCGCCGAGTCGGCGCGTTGAAACTCGTTGGTGCTGCTCACCGCGCTGAGGCCCGCCACGAAGCGTCCCATCTGAACCCAGTCAATAATTGTGACCCCGCGATCACCATCCGGACGCGGCGCCGTGTCCCCCTCGAAATCCGTTGGGAAGATGAGCACCGTTCCAACGATAAAACTCGCGGCGAGGATGGACGCGTCACGATCGGAAATCTGTCTGACCGTCGGATTGTCAACGAACGTGAGCGGCGAACTAATCGTCGTCAATGCCGGCGCCACGGCGAACACCACCTTGACGATGCTCTGCGTACCTCGATTAAAGGTGACTCCGGGAGAAAGCGCCGCGGCCACCCCCACCCTTCCCGCCGCCGCGTTTGCCGGATTGGCAACGACGGTCATCTTCGATGGCGCATCGGGACCCGGATCAACACGGGAGAATTGAAGAACCTGAGGATCGAACTGAACACTGAAACCCAGCGCATTTTCATTCCCATTGGCACTAAGGACAATCGGCACCTCGATGCTCGTCCCACCGGGCGCCTGTGCATCCGCAATGCGCACCGTGGCCGGCGGGAAAACAACCGCGAGCGTGGCGACGGAGCTCTCTGCAACTCCAACCTCATTTGAGACCACCACTGAATAGCCTCCCGCCTGAGACATTTGAATATTGCTGAGCTGGAGGACGGAATCGGTCGCCCCAGAAATCTGCGAGCCGTTAAAAAACCACTGATAATGCAACGGCGCCGTGCCCCCGGCGATTACAGTAAACGTGGTAGTTGCACCTTCCATAACGGTCATCCCAACAGGGCCAGCGAGGATTGCAGGACTGACTCGGGGAGCGCATTTGCCTCCCGATCCGGCTGCGTAGATGGCAGCAACCTCCGTCGCGGTAAGAGCCCGGTTATACAAAGCCACCTCGTCGATCTCGCCGTGGAAAAAATCACTGACACCGCGGGCGCTACCAATATGAAGCGGTGTCTCAGTGACCGTGTTGGCCAGAACTCCCGGGAACTGGCCCGTCTTCACCTTCTGTCCGTCCACGTAGAGATTCAGTTCGACGGTCGTCGCGGTTAACTGCCGGTAGGTTCCGGCGAAGTGATGATACTCTCCCTCGGTCGGCAAGGGATTATGCGCAAGGGAGACAAAACCGCCTAAACTAGGATCGATGTAATACATCGTGAGCCCAAAATTCACCGACAAGCTTGCACCGTAATTGCACCGTCCGAGCAAATCCCTCTTGTCGAACAGAATGAATTGAACATTGGGAACGTACGGCTGGTCCTTCCGAAACCAAAGTTCAACGGTGTACGCATTGGTTTGATCGAGACTTGGTGAATCGGGGATCTGGAAGTCCGCGGTCGTTCCATTGAGGTTCATGGCTTGATTAACAAAACCAGGGCCCGTCGTCGCACCACCCCGCAACGTTCCTCGATTGAGCCCAAGATAATCGTCCCCTGCCACTTCAAACCCCCACCACGCAACCATGCCCGCTGAAGCCAACGCGCAATCAGGCACAGGTGTGACCGTTACCACAGCGACTGAACTCGTCACCGAACCTGCCGCATTGCTCACGACGACTCGATAGTTACCGGCTTCATTCGCCTGGATGCTGGAGAATGTCAGCGAGGAATTCGTAGCTGAATTCACCACGTCGGAATCCTTCAACCACCGATATTGAAATGGTTTGGTTCCGACTGTGCCCACGCTCAGCGTCACAGAGGTTCCTTCAAGAGCGCTCTGACCAACTGGTTGAGTCACGATCGATGGAGGCACGACGGCCTGACATTTCCCCGAAGCGTCAGCCAGATAAATATCCTGAATTTCGCTGTCGCCGAGAGCACGGTTATAGATCGACACCTCATCAATCACACCGACGAAGAAATCGGACACCCCGGCGGCACTGCCGATCGCCAACGGAGTTGACGTCACGCTGTTGGCAAGTCTGCCTGAAAAAGTACCGCTCTTAACCATCGCGCCATCGAGATAAAGGCGAATCTCGACAGTTGATGGAGTCACTTGACTGTATACCGCCGCAAAGTGATGGAACTCCCCAGCAGTCGGAAGCACGGGATGAGCAAGGATTTGGTAACCTGTGGAGGCATCCGCGAAGTAAGCGGTGAGGCCAAAATTAACGGATACGCTCGCGCCGTAGTTACAGCGGCTCACCTGATCCCGCTTGTCGAACAAAACATACTGAACATTCGGAACGTAAGATTGCTCTTTCTTAAACCACAGCTCCACGGTCAACGAGTTGCTCAAACTAAGCGATGGTGACGACGGCACACGAAGGTAGGCCCCGCCGCCGAGACTCAATCCGCCGCCGACTTTTCCATCTTCAAACGTTCCCGCTCCCTGCAACACACCTTCATTGCCGCCGCTCAAATCGTTCGTCGTTCCATCCATTGGCCACCAACTGACCAAGCCCGCCGGCGGCACCAAACAAACCGGCGCTTCGTTCACCGTCAATTGGGCTGAAGAACTAGTCGTCGTCCCGACACGATTGCTGATAATGACCGAATAGGCGCCCGCTTGTCCGGCTTGCACGTTCCCGAGGACGAGCGTGTTGTTGGTCGCGCCAGCGATGGCGCCGCCTTGGTAGAGCCATTGGTAACTCAGTGGACGCGTGCCACCCGCGGAGACACTGAACGTCACCGATGCGCCCTCCACCACCGTCCGGTTCTGCGGAGCGGTAACCACGAATGGAGCCTGGTCGCCTTTGAGAATCGTGAAGTGATCGTCCACAACACCATTCTCGCGCAGGAACCTCGCCTCGAGTCGGCTTCCGTTCACATCGATCACCATCGATCCCAGATTGTTCAAAGCCCGGAAAATCGCCGGATGATTCATTGAACCGAATCCCGTCTGACCAGAACTCCCGGCGACCACATACACGGCGCCGCGTCCCGCTTCCCCGCCCGATGTGGCCTTCAGATACGCACCCGTTTCTTCCGTTCGACCGCTGCCGGAATCCAGCACCATGCCGGATTGCAACGAACTGGACGGACCGTAGTGACCGTTAATTAGAAACGACCTCTCATAGTTATGACTGTGCCCGCACAAGACCAAGTCGACTCCGTAGGCCTCCAGAATCGGAACCACACGCTCACGCATATCGATCAGATTCCCCTCAGCGTCGGAATCGTGAGTGCCCTTGCTGTACGGCGGGCTGTGCCAGTAGGCGATGGTCCAGTCCTTGTCATTCGACGCGAGATCCTGCTCCAGCCAGGTCAACATCGGGCTGCCGGGCAGGCGGCTCGAAAGCTCGGAGTCGAGGCAGACAAAGTGGATGTTCGCATGGTCGAACGAGTAATAGCGTTCCGTGCCAGAAGGCACGCCACCGGCCCGACCATCCACGGGGTGATCGAAAATACTGTCATACGCCATCTGGCCACCGGGAGTTGCCGAATACGTCTCGTGATTCCCAATCGTCGACCACACCGGCGTCGTCCGGAGCATTTCCTGGAACACATCAAACACGGCAGCCTGATACTCCCCATCGGTTCCCGAGTAATAGGCATTATCGCCCAGCATCAGCCACACATCGGTGGCACGCGCTCCCGTATAATTCGCATACGCGTTGCGAACCAGATGCGGCGCAGAGCTCCCAATGCTGGCTGTGCCCACATCGCCCAGTGCCCAGATGCGCGTGGCTTTGGCGACCGTCGGCGGGGTGACAAAGGTGTAGGATGAGCCACTGACCAGCACTTGGACTCCCGCCGCGATCGAGTAGAAGTACCGCGTCTCAGGAGTCAGCCCCGGCAAGGTCACACTGTGGTCCGTGACCAACTCAGTTCGCGCAACTTCGAACGTTGGTGAAAACGCAGTCAAGCCGTAGCGGACACGGCTCTCCGTCGGCAGATCGGTTCGCCACCGGACGATGATGTTACTCGTCGTCACCGACTGGAGATAGGGACCGCGAACGATCAGCGGAAGCTGAGCAATTGCCGCCGTCGCCGACATGAATCCGATGATCAGGGCAACGCATGGGAACAAAACAAAGATAGGATTTGACCTCATTGGCTTCATACAAAATGTGGAGCAATCCTCGCTCCTCTTGGAATTGGCGACACAGTGCCAAAACCCAAATACCCAAGCAATCCAGAAGTTTCTGCAATTGAGAATTTGAATTCACACCCCGCCACGCCGATCCCCCACTGTAAATTCAAGCCAGTTAATCATTTGCCGTTTGCATTTCCCCGCATTCGATTCTCAATTGGCGGTGCATGAGCTTTCTCGCTCCACTCTTCCTGGTTGGCGCGCTCGCGGTCGCTGCACCGATCATTTTCCATCTCATTCGCCGCACCTCGCGCGAGAAAGTCACCTTCAGCTCGCTAATGTTCCTCCAACCCACGCCGCCGCGAGTCACTCGGTCGAGCAAGGTGGAAAACATCCTTCTACTCCTGCTCCGCTGCCTGGTACTGGCCCTCCTCGCGCTGGGCTTCGCGCGGCCGTTTATCCAGAAACCCGTGGCCGCCGACAATGCTGCCGGCCAAGGCCAGCGCATGGTCGTCCTGCTCGACGCCAGCGCCAGCATGCGTCGCGACGGACTCTGGGCCGACGCCCGCGCCCGAGCGGAAGCTGCCGTTCGCCGCGCCACCCCGGCTGATTCAGTTGCAGTTTATCTTTTCGATCGAACCGCGCGCCCGCTTCTAAGTTTTGAACAATGGTCCGCCACCCCCTCCTCTGATCGCGTCAATGTAGCCTTGGAACGCATCGCCGCCGCCCAACCCGGCTGGTCCGGCACGCACATAGGTCACGGATTGCTCGCCGCCGTCGATGCGCTGGAAGACAACTCCGGGAATGCGCCGGAGAAATCCGCCGGCCCGAGAAAGATCGTCATTATCTCCGACCTGCAGGAAGGAGCGAAGCTGGACGGCTTGCAAGGCTTCGACTGGCCCCGCGGCATCGAAGTTACCGTTGAAACCGTCGCAACCAAACGCCCGACCAACGCCGGTCTGCAAGTGCTGGCCGAGCAGGAAGACTCCGGCAAGCCCGCCGGCGACAACGACATCAAACTTCGCGTCACAAATGCTTCCGATGCGAAACGCGAGCAGTTTCAAATTGGCTGGGCGCGCCCCGGCGAGAAAGGATTCGCCGGCACGCCGGTCGACGCCTACGTGCCGCCAGGGCAGAACCGCGTATTCACCGCGCCCAAGCCTCCCACTGGAACCTCAGCAGAATTCCTCCGCCTCGCTGGAGATGAAGAGGAATTCGACAACGCTGTCCACTACGTGCCACCGAAGGCCGATCAGATAAAAGTCGTCTACGTCGGCGACGACGACCCTCGGGATTCCCAGCGCCTGCTTTACTATCTGAAACGCGCGTTTCCTGAAACTCGCCGTCAAAACGTTCAAGTCATCGCGCGCCCGGCCAGTGCGCCATTGCCCGCAGAAGATGTTCTCGGTGCTCCGTTGCTGGTCATCGGCGACGTTCTTTCCGCTGAAGCCACGGCGTCCGTCCGCGAATTCCTCGCCGCCGGCAAGCCAGCCTTGATCGTCATGAAATCGATCGCCTCGTCCCGAACGATTGGTGATCTGCTCGGACTCGGCAGCGTCGCGGCAGAAGAATCCGAAGGCGGAAGTTACGCCCTGCTGGGACAGCTCGATTTCGAACATCCGCTGCTGGCGCCGTTTTCCGATCCGCGATTCAGCGACTTCACGAAGATCCACTTCTGGAAACATCGGCGCATTGACGCGTCGCAATTCAAAGACGCGCGCATCATCGCACGATTCGACAAAGGCGCACCCGCCCTGCTGCAGATCCCAGCGGGCAAAGGTTCGCTCCTGGTGCTGACCTCCGGATGGAACCCGACTGACAGCCAGCTCGCGCTCTCCTCCAAGTTTGTTCCCCTGCTCTTCTCTCTGTTGGATCTCAGTGGCGGAGTAAAGGCGCAGCTGGCGCAATACGCCGTGGGTGATTCGGTTCCGCTCACGGCGACGAATGCCGCTCAGTCCTTTTCCATCCGCAAGCCCGATGGTTCCGAAGCCAAGCTCGCGGCACCGGGACGCTTCTCTGAAACCGAACTTCCCGTCATCTATAGGATCGTTTCCGGAACTTCGACTCAACGTTTCGCGGTGAACCTGGATCCTGCCGAAAGCCGGACCAGCCCGATGACGCTGGAGGAGCTGGAAAGATTACGCCTGCCCTTGCAGACGACTGAAGTGAAGACCGCGAAAGCGGACGAGGAGAAGAAACTTAACTTACAGGCCACCGAGCTTGAGCAACGTCAGAAGCTCTGGCGTTGGCTGCTGGTGGCGGCGCTGGTCGTGCTGGTGATGGAAACGTGGCTGGCCGGCTGGCTGACGCGCCGCAGTCAACAGGCGCCGGCGTAGCGCTCGATTAACCGAGACGGTAAGTGATGCGCGCCTTGTTCAGGTCGTAGGGCGACATCTCCATCTTCACGCGATCCCCGGCCGTCAAGCGGATGAAGCGCTTGCGCATCTTGCCCGAAATGGTGGCGAGCACCTGATGCTTGTTGTCGAGCTCGACGCGAAACATGGTTCCCGCGAGCACGGTCAAAATCCGGCCTTCCAACTCAATGTGTTGTTCCTGCTGGCTCATTCAATTCTCTCTGCAAAATCATTCGACTCGCGCCTGCTGTGGTCTGCCGTTATCCGGAACCGCCAGCAGGCAAATCGTCCGGACACTCAAAAGAAAAAAGCGCGGGATTCGCTTTCACGAACCCCGCACCCTGAAATCAACCCGAAGGTTAGTAGCGGTTGCTGCGCTCGCGTCCGCCGCCACCACCGTAGCCACCGCCGCCGCTGCGGCCGCCGCCGCCGCCGCCACCACCGCTGCGGGGGGCGCGTTCTTCACGGGGGCGAGCTTCGTTGACCGTCAACGGACGACCATCCAGCTGCGCGCCGTGCATCGCGGAAATCGCGGCCTTGGCGGACTCAGGGGAGTCCATGGTGACAAAGGCAAAACCACGGGAACGGCCCGTCATTTTGTCCATGATGAGATCGACGCTGGCGACGGTGCCGTGAGGGGCAAACGCGTCTTGCAAATCGTTCTCGGTGGTGTTGAAGGAAAGATTCCCAACATACAGTTTCGTGCTCATGATGATTTATCTACTTAGATGCTAACTGCTCTTCCTGGGCTGTTCCCGACCGCCGGGTTTCAAATCATCACTGAATCACGTTCAACTGAAGATTTTCCATGCCTTGAATCGACAGGCTATCTAACTGACCCCGCTACCCTGCCCGAATAGCCATTCATGGCAAGGGTTATTTTTGCGTAATTTTGCGGATAATGGCCCGGCCAAAACCTCAGCCCAAAGTGGAAACCAGCTGACCGTCACGCATTTCCACCAACCGCCCCATCTGCCGGGCGAGATCAATGGCGTGGGTCACGACGATCAAGGTCACCTTCTCCTCGCGGTTCAACTCCACCAGCAATTGCGCCAATCCTTGCGCCGACGCACGATCCAACGCCCCAGTCGGTTCGTCCGCCAGCAGCAGCTTCGGCTGGTTAATCAGCGCGCGCACCACGGCGACCCGCTGCCGTTCACCGCCGGAAAGCTGACCGGGTCGGTGATGCATCCGGTCGCCCAGCCCAACTCGTTTCAGTAATTGTTCCGCACGAACCGTCACGTCCTTGGCCTGACCCGCGCGTTTATCCGCGATCGTCGGGACCAGCACATTCTCGATGACCGAACATTGCGGCAGGAGATGATGAGATTGAAAGATGAAGCCGATCTGTTGATTCCGCACGAGTGCCAGTTCGTTTTCGTTCAGCTGGCTTAAATCGCGTCCATCGAGCCACAACTTGCCCGCGCTGGGCTGGTCGAGCGTTCCGATGATGTTCAGCAATGTGCTCTTCCCCGAACCGGACGGACCAATGATCGCCACCGATTCGCCGGCTCCAATTTCAAAACTGAGTTCGCGAAGAACCGTCACTGGAGCCGCGCCTTCTGCGGCCACGAAGGACTTGGACACTTTCTCCAGCTTGAGCAGCGGTAAAGCAGACGACATGGCTAAGTTGTGGGGCAAACGCGGCGTCGAAGGACAGGAAAAAGTCGGGAGTCGTCCGCGCTGTCAGAGCACAAAGAACAGACTGACCAACCCCACGTAGAACGCCGCGAGCACATCATCCGCGGTCACTCCCCAACCGCCCGGCAGGTTCTGGATCTGCCGCACCGGCCACGGTTTCCAGATGTCGAACACTCGGAACAAGACGTAGACGCCGATCGCCTTCCACAGGCTGTTGCCCGAGAAGAACAGTTCGACCGGCGGCATAGAATTCAGTCGCCAAAGTTCCACCAACACCCAAGGCAGGAAACAAATCGGGATCGCGGCGATTTCATCGAGCACCACGGATCCTGGATCTTGCTCTCCAAGAATTCGCTCCGCCTCACCGCAATATTTCACAGATGCGGCCAGACCCAGCAACATCCCGATGACATAGAGGCACAAGCTGCCCGGCACCAGGAGGAACGCAAACCAAAGCACGCCAACGAGCGATCCAAACGTGCCGGGGGCAAATGGAATTCGCCCCACATCGAAACCCTGCGCCAACCAAAGGGATAACTCATCGCGCCGCGCATTGCAGTCATCTTCGCGTCCGACCTCGCCGGAAACTTCCTCTCCGCGAATCTCATGGGTGACTTCACGCACCGCGCGTTGGAACTCCTCGATTGCGCGCTTCATTCCAGACCACAGCTCTGGCAAGCGCCGAGCGCCGAACCAAGTAAAGATTAGCACCACGAGAAACACTGCCTCCCAACCGCCAATTACAGACGCGAGCAGTGGAGAAGATCCCGGCGATGCGTTCATGGCCTGGAGGGAGAATTACATGTCGCGCAGATACAACTCGCGATTCCGCCAGAGATACAGAGCCCCCGAAGTGAACGTGAGCAGAACCGTAATCCACAGCGCAACTCGGGAGAACCACGGCAGCCACGGCATCAACGCCACCTTCGCCCACTGCCCCCACTCCGGACACGCGTCCATCATCAGCAGAGCAATGATGGCGGTCATCTGCGAAATGGTCTTGTGCTTGCCGTAACGTTCCGCCGCGAGGACAAGCTGCTTTGTCGCCGCGAGCAGACGCAGTCCAGTGATCGCGAGTTCGCGCGAAACGATGACGATGACCATCCACGCGTGAACTTTCACTCCCACTTCATTGTTCACCAAATGCCCACGTTCAACCAACGCGATGAACGCGGCACAGGTAAGAATCTTGTCTGCCAGCGGGTCCATCAGCGCGCCGAAGTTCGTGATAAGATTCCGGCTGCGTGCAATCTTGCCGTCGAAATAGTCCGTCAAACTCGCCACACTGAAGAGGAAGAGCGCGAGGGTGTCATTTAACGGCGAGCGCCAAAACACCGCACCCATGAAGATCGCAGTGAGAACAAACCGGGAAACGGTGAGCTTGTTCGGCAGGTTCATGCGGGCTCGGCAATCAAATCGTAATCGGTGTGGCCAATAACCTTCACCCGGGCGAACTGTCCAACCGCAAGTTTTCCGCGAACGTAGACACGCCCGTCGATATCCGGCGCGTCCGCCTCACCACGCGCCAGCAGATAGCGCCCCTTGAGTTGCGCCGTGTGCGCGTCCGCCTCGCGAATCAAGCCATGTTCCCACGAACTGATGTTCGCACCCGTCAATTCCTTCGCATTTGCCTCGCGCTCGATGAGCACCCGGATCGTGCGACCAACAAACGATTCCGAGACTAGCACCGCCACCTTGTGCTGCTCGGCCATCGCGCGCTCGCGACGCTTCTGCTTGGTTGCATCAGGAATCTGCCCGGCCATGCCAGCAGCGCGGGTCGCGTCTTCCTTCGAGTAGGAAAACACCCCAAGCCGCTCGAACTTCGTGTCGCGAATGAAATCGAGCAACGTTTTGAAATACGCCTCGGTCTCGCCCGGAAACCCGACAATGAACGTCGTGCGAATCGCGATACCCGGAATGCCCGCGCGAATCTTCGCGATCAAATCCACGATGTATTGCTGCGAAGTCTCGCGACGCATCCGCTCGAGCATGTTCTCGTGGATGTGCTGCAACGGCATGTCCACGTAGCGCGCCACTTTCGGACAGTCCGCAATCGTCTGGATGAGCTCATCCGTCCAGTGCGCCGGATGTGTGTAGAGCAAGCGAATCCAAAAATCTCCGGGCAACGCATTCAGCTCCCGCAACAACGTGCAGAGCGTGGTGGCGTCCGCCGGCAGGGACTTCGCCGCAGCGTTAAACTTCTCCGGCGACGAAATCGCGCGGCTGTGGTTCGCGCGCAGATCGAGACCGTAGTAAGTCGAGTCCTGGGAGATCAGGTTGAGCTCCTTCACGCCATCCGCGATGAGCTGCCGGGCTTCCTGCACGATGTCGGCCTGAGTGCGACTGCGATGGCTGCCGCGCATGCGCGGGATGATGCAGAAGCTGCACGGGTGATTGCAGCCTTCTGCAATCTTCACGTAGGCAAAATGCTTCGGCGTGAGACGGAATCGCGGCGTGCCGAAATCCGGAATGAACGTCGGGCGCGCCGTCACGTCGAGAATCGGACCGGCTGGAACCGCCGTCGGCGTGACAAGAGTCTTGGTCTTGCCAAACTTGTCGGAGCCACGCAGCGATTCCTCGTGATCGTGCACGGACGCCGGACGCCTCTTGTCGATCTCTGCCAGCTTCGCCGCAACCTTGCCTTTGGCAGCTTTGGCCTTGGGCGGCGAAGCGATCTTGCCGGCCCGGTTGTTCAACGCCTGCTGCACGATCTCGCCAACCTGCGCCACTTGATCAATGCCCATGAAGGCGTCGACTTCGGGCAGCAGCTTGGGGAGATCTTCACGGAAACGTTGCGGCAGACAGCCGGAAACGATGAGAGCCTGGCCACGATGATTGGCTTCGCGAACTTCGGCGGATTCGAGAATCGTGTCCACGCTTTCCTCCTGCGCGGCATCAATGAACGAACAGGTGTTCACGATCAGCGCGTCGGCCTGCGTCGCGTCGTTCGTGATCTCCACGCCGCCCTTCATCAGCGAGCCGAGCATGATCTCGGCGTCGACCAGATTTTTGGCGCAGCCGAGGGAGATCAAGCCCACGCGAACGGGGCGGTTTGCTTTGTCCGTCTTCATCAAGGAACGCGAAACTTACGCGAAGCCGCAACAGCAAGGCAATGCGGGAAAATCGAGACGAAGGACAATTCAGCCAGATGGGGACCAGTTCCGCTGGCTTACCGCTTAGCCGGCGTGACCGGCAACGGGAGGGTTTCGCCCTTCTTCTCCTGCCGCGGCTGATAAACACCCGGGCCAAGATCCTTTAATGGATCCGCGGGAGTATGGGACCGGCTGCGGACGGCAATGACGACGCCGACAATGACCACCAGACCGCCCACCAATCCAAGCGCCACCCGCCAGTTCATGCGGGACAGCTGCAGCATCACGTAATCGAGTGGACTTCGGGGTGTGTTGGTCAACGGAGGATGATCGCGGAACCGCTCGTCGCGGGACAATTCAGCATCGAGATCCGCGAGAAGACGGGCGACATCCAACTTCAGCATCGTCGCGTAGGTGCGGGTAAAACCGCGAATGTAGACGGGCGCGGGAAAGATGTCGTAGGTACCGGATTCGAGCGCGCGGATGTGGTCCGTTTTGATTTTGGTAATCTCGGCCACCTGATAAACATCAAGTTGCTGTTGTTCGCGGGCGAGCCTTAATTGCTCGGAAACGGTGGCCATACGCGGAGAGAACTACCTGATAGCGCCTCCGCTTGGCAACTGTGGAAACGCCTGAGGCAAATGGAATCCCGCACACAACCGCCCGCAACGGACTAGGCCGCCTCACGACGCTGCGGGGTATGAAGAGAGATGATATTGCGTCGATCGCCCACCGGTTCCGCCGCGCCACCCGACATCGAGAGGTAGAGAAACGCAAAGAGATTGGTCACCGGGAGCAAGAGGAAAACCGCCGTGGCAACGTGCTTCCCTCGCGCCTGCGTGATCTTGAAACTCCACACGACGTAGGTGACGAGAAACAGTCCCGGAACAAGATTGGTGAGCATCCACGCCGGCGACATTCCCGCCGCTTTCAACATTGGCAGCTGTTTGAGCAACGGCAGCCACACCAGCGGAATGAGATCTTTTGGCGGATTCGCCACCTTCAAGCAGATGGATCGGCACAACGACGAGAACGACAGGTAGGCGAGAATGATTGCCGCAATGAAGCCGTAAAAGATTCGGGGATCAAATTGTTCGAGAGCCTCGCTAAAGCGGGCGAACACTTCAGCCTCGGCAGCCTGCACCCGGGGATCTTCCTTCATCTCGGTGATGCCCGCCATGGTCTGCTTGATGGCTTCGGTCTTGGTCTGCTTCGGCTGCTCGATTTGGTAGCCCAGTTTGAGCTGCGAGGGCGTATCGAGATCCTTCACCTTCAAGCTGGCCATGCCCTTGGAATGACTGATGAACACATCGGTCCGGGTCTTGTTCAGCACGGTGACGTTCGTGAAGGTGTCCTTCCCGATCGTCAGCGTATCAAACTTCTCGTCGACCACCGGCGCACCGGTCGCGACCAAACCCCGCAGAAAAATGGAAAGTAAAATTCGGATACTCATCCCGCGATCCCTTCACTTCAGAGAGCTGCACTGATTCACGTTAACCACATCGGCGGTTAACGTGACGCTCTGAACTGGATTTATCCGGGAAGTCGGGAATCGGGAGTCGGACCTGGGCTGAAAGCGACGCGAGGTGTCGCCGCCGGCCAGCTACTCCGAGAACGCGAGATAGGGCAGGAACGCGATGTTCAAGACCGGGATGAATAGCAGAACTGCCAGCCAGCCGGACTTGCCACGCGCCTGACAAATCTTCACCCACAGGTAGATGCCAATGAAGAAATTCACGAACGGAATGAAAAACAATACGATGAACCAAATCGGCAACTTGGCCACGGTGAGCAGCGGGACGAGGTTCGCGATGGGAATCCAAATGAGCACGCCCGGTTGGTGGCCCGTCTTCTCGCAAATCAGTTTAAGGCAGTAGCAGACGAAGACATACAGCCCAACCGCGATGACGAACGCAAACAAACCGCCCAGCAAGCCGAGTCCCGAAGATGAATCGTTTTCCATAATTCCGACGCCTTTCTCTGTTGTTTGGTTGAAGGTGAAAAACCACCGAACGCCCGAACGTGGCGAAAACCAAAACGGCAGGCAACAGGATTTACTGCAACGAATGAGCTCCGAGTTACGGGCGTCAGGTCAGGCCTTCAGACCCTTCACAAAGTTCTCCAACCGGTTCAGGCCCTTCTCGATGTTCGCGAGGCTGGTAGCGTAGCTGATGCGCAGATAGTCGTCCGCGCCGAACGCGATGCCCGGCACGGCGGCGACCTTCTCCGCTTCGAGCAGACGCGCGCAGAAGTCGGCGGACTTCAGACCGAGCTTGGAGATGTTCGGGAAGAGGTAGAAAGCGCCCTTGCTGTTCACGCAACTGATGCCGGGAATGCTGTTCAGCTTCTGCCATGCATAGGTGCGGCGCTTCGCGTATTCCACGAGCCAGCCCTTCAAATGATCCTGCGGACCTGTCAACGCAGCGACCGCACCCTTCTGCGCGAAGCTCGTCGGGTTGCTCGTGCTGTGGCTTTGGATGGCATCGATGGCCTTCGCAATCGGTTCCGGCGCCGCGAGGAAGCCCAGTCGCCAGCCCGTCATGCTCCATGCCTTCGCGAAACCATGCACGATGATTGTGTGGTCGTAGTGCGCCTGCGAGAAGCTCGCGACGGACTTGTGCACGGCTCCGTCATAGAGCAGATGCTCATAAATCTCGTCGCTCATGATGAGCACGCCCTTCTCGACGCAGATGTCACCGAGCGCCTTGATCTCCTCGGGCGTGTAAACGCTGCCGGTCGGATTGCTCGGCGAGTTGAGCACGAAGAGCCGCGTGCGCGGCGTGATGGCGGTACGAAGCTGTTCCGGCGTGACCTTGAATTCCGTTTTGTCCGTCGTGGTGAGAATCACCGGCGTCGCGCCCGCAAGCTTCACCATCTCTGGATAGCTCAGCCAGTACGGCGAGGGGATGATCACTTCGTCGCCCTCCTCGCAGGTCGCGAGGATGACATTGTAGCAGGAATGCTTGCCGCCGTTGGAAACGATGATCTGGCTCGACTTGTATGTCAGGCCGTTGTCCTTCTTGAACTTGTCGGCAATCGCCTGACGCAGTTCGGGAATGCCGCTGCTCGGCGTGTATTTCGTGAAGCCTTCGTTGAGCGCCTTGATGGCGGCGTCCTTGATGTGCTGCGGCGTGTCGAAATCCGGCTCGCCTGCACCGAAGCCTACGACATCCAGCCCTTCAGCCTTCATGGCTTTCGCCTTCGAATCGATGACCAAGGTGAGTGACGGCGAGAGTGACGCGGCGCGACAGCTAATCTTGTAATTCATAAAGCGGCGAGAGGCTATCCAGCATCAATGAGAGCGCAAGTGTGAAAACATTTCGGGACCAAAACTGACAAACAAATGAAAAAGAGCGAACCGGTTGCCCGGTTCGCTCTCGCGTAAATTTCTATTCCGGGCTTAGGTCAGGACGATCTTGTCGCCTTCCTTCAGCGTGACGATCGCCTTCTTCCAGCTCTCGTCGCGACCCGCTTGAGCGGTGCGCTGACGGCGGGCCTTGCCACGGACGTTGAGCGTGTTGACGGAGACCACCTTGACCTTGAAGAGCTCTTCAACGGCCTTCTTGATCTCGGGCTTGCTGGCGCGGCGGTCGGCCACGAGCGTGTACTGATTATACTTGGAGCCCTGACGGGTGCCCTTCTCAGTCAGACGGGCGGTCTTGATAATTTCAAATGCGTTCATGACTTAGTCCTTCAAGCGGGCTTCCAGTTTTTCGAACGCGCTCTTGGTCAGCACGAGCTTGTTCGGGCGAAGCACCTGATAGGTGTTGAGGTTGTCCGCCGTGGCGACTTCCACGCCTTCGACATTGCGGGAAGCGAGGCGAACGTTGTTATCGATCGCCGAGTCTACCACGAGGGTGGTGCCCTTCAGATCGAGCTTCGAGAGAATGGCGGTGAAACCCTTCGTCTTCGGGGAGCTGAGCTTGAGCTCGGCAATGACCTGAACGTCACCAGCCTTCAAACGCTCGCTCAATGCCTTGCGGAGGGCGAGCTGACGGGTCTTGGCGTTGACCTTCTTGCGGAAGTCGCGCGGCTTCGGACCGAACACGACACCACCACCGACCCACAGCGGGGATTGGTGTGAACCCGCGCGAGCGCGGCCGGTGCCTTTCTGGCGCCAGGGTTTCTTGTTCGAGCCGGAGACTTCGCCAGCCGTTTTGGTGCAGGCAGTGCCCATGCGCTGGGCAGCCTGGTAAGCGACGACGGTATCATGCACCGCCTGGGTGCCACGACCGTTCTCCACCAGTTCGAACTTCACTTCGAATTCGCCCTGCTGGTTTCCGTTGGTGTCTTTAACAGTAAGCTTCATGGTCGTTTACTTTTTGGCGGATGCAGGTTTGGCGGCACCTTTCTTGGCGGGTGCGGCTTTGGCCTTCGCAGCGGCTTCCGCGCGCTTCTTGGCCACAACTTCGCGGTTCATCTTCTTGGCCTCACGAATGATGACATAATCACCTTCGGAGCCCGGGATGGAACCCTTGATCAACAACAAATTGTCGTCTTCACGAACCTGTATGATTTCCAAGTTCTGCGTGGTGCGCTGAATCTGACCCATGTGACCGGGCATCTTCATGCCGCGGTTGACCGTTCCAGGGAACAAGCGGCAGCCGATGGCGCCAGAACGGCGCTTCCAGCCCTTTGCACCGTGCGTCTGATCACCGCCACGGAAGCTCCAGCGCTTCACGACACCCTCAAAGCCGCGACCCTTGGTCACGCCAATGGCGTCCACGAAATCGCCGACGAGGAACAGGCTCGCGCCCACCACATCGCCCGGCTTCACTTCCTTGGAGAAATCACGGAATTCCTTCACCTTCTTGACCGGCGTGGAACTGTGTTTCTTGAAGTGACCGAGGAGCGGCTTGGTGACGCGTTGTTCCTTCTGATCGACCAAACCAAGCTGAACGGCGTTGTAGCCGTCCTTGCCCGCCTGGGTCTTGACCTGAATGACGCGGTTCGGCCCTGCCAGCACGACCGTCACTGAAATAGCAGTGCCATTCGCATCATAAACGCGGGTATGGCCCAATTTCTTTCCGAGTAATCCGAGTGGCATAGGGGCTAAATCTTGATGGTGATGTCGACGCCCGCGGGGAGGTTGAGCTTCTTGAGCTCATCCACCGTCTTGGCAGTTGGATCGAGGATGTCGAGCAGGCGCTTGTGCGTGCGTTGCTCAAACGTTTCCTGGGACTTTTTGTCCGAGTGAGGTGAGCGCAGAACAGTGAAACGTTCCACGCGAGTGGGAAGAGGGATTGGCCCGGCCACACGAGCGCCCGTGCGCTTGACAGTCTCGACGATGTCGTGAGCCGACGCGTCGATGACCCGGTGGTCGTAGGCTTTCAGGCGAATGCGGATGCGTTGTCCAGCCATAGAAAGAACGATTTTATATTTTCAGTTCAACAAAAAGTCCGCTCCCGAACGAAAGCGGACGCGAACTGTATCAGCCGAACTCTTCGGTGCAACAGTTTTTTTACTTTTTTTGCATCCTTCAGGAAAAGCCCTCCGACGGCGCAAATCCCTGCCTTTCAAACCCTGTCATTATCTCGGAACAGAGGCGTCTTCATTCTTGGGCGGATATTTCAACAGGCTGTAGCCCTCGGATCTCGCGACATAAGTGGCAGCAGTGAGATCGCCAGCGACATTCAATGTAGTCCGGCACATGTCGAGAATACGGTCCACGCCGAGGATGATGGCAATCAACGTCGGGTTCACATTGATACTGGCGAGCACCACGACGATGAACGGGATCGAGGCGCTGGGCACTCCCGCCGTGCCGACTCCCCCGAGAATCGCCAGATACGCCACCATCAATTGCTGGCCAAAAGTCAGGTCCACACCCGCGAGCTGCGCGAGGAACAACACGGTCACGCCCTCGTAGAGCGCCGTGCCATTCTGATTCGCGGTGGCGCCGACCGTGAGCACAAAGCTGTTAATCTCCCGCGGAACTCCGAGGTTTTCCTCGGAGACACGCAATGTCGTGGGAAGCGTCGCTGCCGAGGACGAAGTCGAGAAGGCGGTGAGCAAAACGGTCTTGATGCGGCGGAAGAATTCCAGCGGCGAGATGCGGGAGAGGAACCATATGGAGAGCGAGTACGTCCCCACCATGTGCAGAATCAAACCCAGCAGCACAGTGACAACGAACCAGCCGAGCGCTGCGAGCAGGTCCAATCCGAACCGCGCGGTATTATTAAAGAGCAGACACGCAACCGCGTACGGCGCGAATTTCATGATCAGATCGATGATCTTGGCCGACACCGCAGCCAATCCGTCCATCGCCCCCAACAGAGCACCCGTTCGCTCGGCGCCGACGAGCGTGATCGCCACGCCGAACACCACCGCGAAGAACATCAAATGCAGCATGTTCGGCGTCTCGCTCGCCACCGCAGCAACCGGGTTGGCGGGAATCAACGTCTTGATTACCTGCATCGCGGCTGAATCCGTCGAGCTTCCTTTCTTGGCGTCCTCCACCCGCTTTGCGGCGTCCGCACCGTAACGCTGCTGGAGCCCAGCCGCCGTCTCCGGGGCGATACGTTTGCCGGGCTGAATTGCATTCACCAGTCCCAGCCCAATTAGAACGGAGATCGCGGAGATGATCGCGCAGTAGATGAACGATTTGAGGCCGATGCGCCCGAGCTTGCGAATATCCCCGAGCCCGGCCACTCCCACCACGAGCGACGAGAAAACCAGCGGCACCACCGTCATCAGCAGCACGCGCAAAAAGAGCTGCCCGACCGGCTCGGTGATGTTCGAGAGAATCCAGTTGACCGCCGGATGTTCCCCGCCCAACGCCCGGTTCACTCCAATGCCGCCGACCACACCAATCGCCAGCCCGATGAAAATCCGCGTGTGCAGCGGAGTCGCGGGCTTGGGGTTCCGAGCAGGTGGCGCCTTAGGTTTCATTGCGGAGGCGGGTTCCGGGGCAGGCGCTTCTGACATCGCGGCAGGTGTATCCCACGCCGACGCCAAGGTCAACAAACGCAAGGACTCCGTTTCCCTTCAGGCCCAGAATTCCTCCTCGTCAATATCTCCTCGATCAGTCAGCCTCTATTCAGTTCAAACTCCCCATGAAAACCACGTTGTTTACCCGCCTGCTTGGACTGCTTGTTTGCATCACCCCGTCGTTCGCGTCCAGCGAAGTCGTCATCTCCGAATTCATGGCCAGCAACAGCCGCACGCTGGCTGACGAGGATGGCGAGTTCTCAGACTGGATTGAGCTACACAACACCGGCCCGGCCACCGTGAATCTCCTCGGCTGGTCGCTGACCGATAGTCCGGCGAACCTGACGCAGTGGCAGTTCCCCGCCACGAATCTCCCGGCAGGAACGCACCTTGTTGTTTTCGCGTCGGGTAAGAACCGCCGCACGCCAGGCGTGCCCTTGCACACGAACTTCCGCCTGTCCGGCGGAGGTGAATTCCTAGCGCTCGTCAGCGGTGACGGGACGACGATTGTTTCCCAATACGCTCCCACGTTTCCGCCGCAGGTCAGCGATGTCTCCTACGGCATCGACAGCGGCGCGCGTCTGAACATCTTCGTGCCCACCAACGCCAGCAGTCGCATTTTCGTCCCCGGCGACGCGAGCTTGGGAACGAACTGGATTCTGCCTTCCTTCAATGACACGACGTGGCTCACGGCAACCGGCGGCGTCGGGTTCGCCGGCGGCTCGATTGCCGAGCTGAATCTCACCAACAATCTCGCCGGTTACTGGAAGTTCGATGAAACCAACGGGCGCACCGCTGCGGATTCCTCCGGCCTCGGCAATGCTGGTGGACTCAGGAGTTTCCCAGCGGACAACTCGCAATGGGTTCGCGGCAAGCACGGCGGCGCCCTGAACTTCCGCGGCGCGCCCCTGAACGACTACGTGCTCGTCACGAACTACCCGAAGTCCACCACCACGCTCACCGTCGCGGCGTGGGTTTGGGCGGATTCGCGGCCGACGTGGGCGACCATCGCGAAGAACTGGCCGGGCGGAAATGCCAGCCACTTTCACTTCGGCCTACAGGACACCGGCGGTGATCTCAGCAATTTCATCCGCCAGAACAACGCCGACTACGGCCTGCGCGAAGGCACTCCCCAACTCCCGATTGGAAGCTGGCAACACGTCGCGTTTGTGCTCGATGCGAACACCGAACGTCTCTACCGCAACGGCATTCAAGTCGCATCGGCTCCCTACTCGGGCACGCTACCAAATCCAACTTCAGCGAATCTTGCCGTTGGTGCCAAGGTCTTCAATGGCGGCGCGACGGCGGACAGTTTTTGGGACGGCATGATCGACGACCTCGCAGTGTGGAACCGCGCGTTGTCGCCTCAGGAGATCCAATCACTCGGCACCGCTGGCGGCGCGTTTGAAACCGACATCAGCACCAACCTCAAGGACACGATGTTCCGCAACAACGCCACCGCGTTCATCCGCGTTCCGTTCGTCGTGGATAACCCCGCGCTCTACCGCCGCTGGATTTTGCGCCTGCGTTACGACGATGGATTTGTCGTCTGGCTCAACGGCCAGGAAGTCGCGCGGCGCAATGCACCCGAAACGCTCGACTGGAATTCCGCCGCCACCGCCGCCGCGCCGGAATCCGCGAGCGAAGTCGCGGAAATCTTCAACCTCGCCGAGTTCGAGAACTTGATCGTCGCCGGCACCAACGTGCTCGCGTTCCAGGCCCTGAACCTTGCGGCGGACGATCCGGACTTCTTCATCGCGCCCACGCTCGACGCGCTCTCCACCGTCACCGTCACGAGCACGTTCGTCTATTTCACCGCCCCAACGCCCGGCAGGGAAAACCTTCCCGGCGTGGATGTCCTTGGCCCGATCATCACCGAGGTGAAACATTCGCCGAACGTGCCCAACGACGCCGACGACCTGATCGTCACTGCGCGCATCACGCCGGCGTTTGCCGCGGTGACCAACGTCACCCTGCGTTACCGCGTGATGTTTTCCAACGAAGTCGCCGTGACCATGCTCGACGACGGGGCGCACGGCGATGGTGTCGCGGGCGACGGCATCTTCGGCGGCACCATCCCGTCGAACGCTTCAACCAACGGCCAGATGATTCGCTACGCCGTCACCGCCACAGACGCCTTCGGCCACACAAGTCGCGCGCCGTTGTTCAATGACCCGCTCGATTCGGATCAGTATTTCGGCACCGTCGTCGCGAATCCCGCCATCAATTCCGCCCTGCCCGTGTTTCACTGGTTCGTCGCCACGCCCGCGGCCGCCGAAACAAGCGCCGGCACACGCTGCTCCCTCTTCTACAACGGCGAGTTTTACGACAACCTCTTCGTGCGCATTCGCGGCGGCACGTCAATCGGCTGGCCGAAGAAGAGCTACAAGATCGAGTTCAACGAAGACCACGAGTTCGAGCTCTACCCGGGCAAGCCGCGCGTGACCGAGTTCGACTTCAACACGACTTACACCGACAAATCCTACCTGCGCTCCGTGCTCGTCTACGAACACCAGCGCGACGTCGGTCTTCCCTCACCCATCTGCTTCCTCGCGCATCTCCGTCAGAACGGCGCCTTCTACAATGTCACCGTCTACACCGAGCAACCGGACAAGGATTTCCTCCGCCGCGTCGGCCTCGACGAGAACGGTTCCTTCTATAAGTGCGGTCCCGGCTCCTCCTACGACACCACCGCGTCGTTCGAGAAGAAGACGCGGAAAGCCGAAGGTAACGCCGACCTTCAGGCGTTCCTTGCCGGACTCGGCCTTACCGGCGCAGCGCTCGAAAGCTACGTCTTCGACAACATCGACGTGCCCGGCATGGTGAACTTCCTCGCCACCGTCGCCATCACGCAGAACATTGATGCGAGCGACAAGAACCACTTCCTCTACCGCGACACCGAGGGCACGCGCGAATGGAAGATGCTGCCGTGGGATCAAGACCTCACCTTCGGACCGGACGCGCTCAACACCGACACCATCGTTTATAATCTTCAGAACGTGAATGCGCCCGCCTGCGCGAGCCACCCGTTCATCGGCGCGCGGCCCTACATGCTGCACGCGGCGAAGTACAATCGCTTCATCGAAGCCATCGTGAACGTCCCGCGCACGCGCGAGATGCTGCTGCGCCGCATTCGCACCTTGTCCGATGATGTGCTCGCCACCGGTTACTTCCAGCGCCGCATCGACCAACTCGTGCCCGTCATCAGCCCGGACGTGACGCTCGACAAAGCGCGCTGGGGTGCGAACGCGGCGTTCGGCGGCACCACCTACACGCTCGCGCACGCGGCGGACCGCATCAAAACCAACTACCTCGCCCCGCGCCTCGGGTACCTCACCGGAACCACCATCGCTGGAGTCGGCGCCGCCAACCCCACCAAACAACCGCCGAACGTGAGCGTGTCCATCGCGAGCGTGGAGGTGAATCCCGCCTCCGGCAATCAGGCGGAGGAATTCCTGATCGTAACGAACGGCACGTCGTTCCCGGTCGACCTCACTGGCTGGAAAATCTCGGGCGGCATCGAATTCACATTCAAGCCCGGCACCGTCATCGGATCGAACAGCGCGCTCTATGTCGTCGCCAGTGTCCCCGCGTTCCGCGCCCGCGCCAGCGGTCCGCGCGGTGGCCAAAGTCTCTTCGTCGCCGGC
>CAZBIC010000076.1:0-23403 GCA_964491875.1 uncultured Bifidobacterium sp. | reverse complement strand
CGCCATCGCGGCCAACTCTCAACTCATCTCCGGCCCAATCTCAGGGGCACGGTCAGAGCGTCGAGGCATTTTTGGACGGCGCTCCACGGCACTTTCACCACATTGAGATCGTAAGAGCATCCGAAACTACGATCCCAATTTCGCCCCCAAAACGGCACTTCCTACGACGGCACTTCGGGCGGTAACACTTTTGCGTGGGGTGGTTCATCGCCGGGCTACACCCCGAAAAGGTTTGCCGGTGGAATTGGCGCTGCCTAAGAATCGCCTTCCCGATTTTTCATGAAGAACGATGTCTCAATTAACAACGGACTCGCCTTGGTGGCGCCCGTGATTTCGCCGGTGCTCGATCCGGATTTCCGACCTGCCGTGCTCGCCAATCGCGCCTTTCGAAAGGCCGCCGCCCGTAAGCCGATCGAGGTCCGAATCGCGCTTGAACGTGCTGATGGCGGCGTCTCCCGCTTCGATACGATCGTGGCGGATGCGAGTTTGCCGGAGTCGGCCGGCAATTTCCTGTATCTCGAACGGCTCGTGAAATTCCTTCTGTGGGCGCGCGGTGGATGGAAAGTCTATTTCAGCGGGCCGGCGGAGTTGGGTGCGAAGCTGCAGTCCCACTATCGGGATTCGGCGACCGGGCGGTTCGATGCGGAATTGATCGGACGCAAGGTTTACGAGAAGGCGCTGGAAGTGGTCATCGTTGCACCGGACCAAGTTCCGGCGGCGAAGGAGATGACGGCGCCGCTCGGGCGACATCTCGATGGTTGCCGCATCGGTTTCGACCTGGGCGCCAGCGATCGCAAAGTCGCTGCGGTGATCGATGGCCAGACGGTCTTCAGTGATGAGACGGTTTGGGATCCGCGCACCAAGACGGATCCACAGTGGCACTTTGACGAAATCATGGACTCGCTGAAGCGCGCTGCGGCGCACATGCCGCGGGTGGATGCGATCGGCGGCAGCTCGGCGGGCGTGCTCGTGAACAATCGGGTGCAGGTGGCCTCGCTTTTCCGAGGTGTGCCGGAGGCACTGTTCAACTCGCGCGTGAAGACGTTGTTCTTCGAGTTGAAGAAGGCTTGGAACAACATCCCGTTCGAAGTGGTGAACGACGGTGAAGTGACGGCGCTGGCGGGCTCGATGTCGCTCAATGACAACTCGGTGCTCGGCATCGCGCTCGGATCCAGTCAGGCGGTTGGCTACGTGACGCCAGACGGGAACATCACGTCATGGGTGAATGAGCTGGCATTTGCGCCGGTGGACTACAATCCGGGTGCGCCAGTCGACGAGTGGTCGGGCGACTACGGTTGCGGCGTGCAATACTTCTCGCAGCAATGCGTGGGGCGGTTGATTCCGAAGGCGGGCATTGAGATGGACGCGAAGCTGCCGTTGCCAGAGAAACTTGTCGAGGTTCAGAAACTGATGGCGAAGGGCGACGAACGCGCGCTGAAGATTTATCAGACCATCGGGACGTATCTCGGCTATGCGATTGCGCATTACGCGGAGTTTTATGACGTTCGGCATTTGCTGATCCTCGGTCGTGTCACCACGGGCAAGGGCGGCGAGGTGATTCTGAATGGCGCGAAAGCCGTGCTCGCGAAAGAGTTTCCAGAACTGGCGTCGAAGATTGCGTTGCAGATGCCGGACGAGAAATCGAAGCGTCACGGCCAGGCCATGGCGGCGGCGAGTTTGCCCGTGATCCCGAAATAGCCATGAATCCCTACGCCACATTCGTCGCTGAGCTCGCGCAGCACTTGGAGCGCGGCAAGCAGTTTCCGCTGGGCGGTTTCCCGATGCCAGTTCATGCGAAGCCATCGGCTGATGCGCCGCGAGTGTTGATCTTCTCACCTCATCCCGATGACGAGGTGATCATTGGCGGGCTCGCGTTGCGACTGAAACGGGAGCTGGGTTGGAACGCGATCAACGTGGCGGTGACTCAGGGCAGCAACAAGGCGCGGCAAGGCGAGCGCTGGAAGGAATTGGAGCAGTGCTGTGATTACGTCGGTTTCGGACTGGTAGCGACGCGCGAGGGCGGGCTGGAAGGGATCAATGCCAAGACTCGGGTCGACAAGTCGGCGGAATGGGCGCTCAAGGTGGAGTGCATCGCGAATATTCTTCGTGAACACAAGCCGGCGGCGATTTTGTTTCCCCACGATGACGATTGGAATGCGACGCACATCGGAACTCACCATCTGATGGTGGATGCGCTGAAGAGTCTCGGGCCGGAGTTTTCCTGCCTCACAGTGGAAACCGAGTTCTGGGGCGCGATGGATACGCCGAACTTAATGGTGGAGCTGAGCGTGTCCGACGTCACCGACATGATCACGGCTCTGACGTTTCACGTGGGTGAGGTGAAGCGCAACCCGTATCACCTCCGGACGACCGCGTGGATGATCGATAATGTCCGGCGTGGCGGAGAATTGGTCGGAGGGCAGGGCGGCGCAGCGCCGGATTTCGCGTTTGCGACGCTCTACAGATTGCGTCGCTGGAAGGCAGGACAATTCGCCAAGGTGATTGACGGAGGAAAGTTTCTGTCAGGCAGTGGCGAACTGAAAGCTTTGTTCTCTCCCGACAGAGTCTGATGGCGCCTCACGGTTGGTGAGTGGCCAGCAGCGGGAGGGTGATTGTGAATTGCGTTCCGTGGTGGGCCTGACTAGAAACGGCGATAGTCCCGCGATGCTCCTCAATGATTCGTCGCGTGATCGGGAGCCCGAGTCCGGTGCCGTTCGTCTTGGTTGTGAAGAACGGTTCGAAGAGGCGTCCCAAATTTTCAGCCGGAATGCCTATGCCATTGTCCTTGATGGTAATTTGCAGGATCGGAGAGGTGAGCCCGGAGGCGCGATCTGGAATGCGAATCTGCGTAGCGATCTGCAACGAACCATCGGCCCCCATGGCATCCAGCGCGTTGAAGAGCAAGTTGATGAACGCCTGTTCAAGCTGATAGGTGTCACCTCGAACCGTGTCTGGCGAAGCTTCCAGGTTTTGTTCGAGTTTGATTTTCCTGCCTTCAAGATGGTGCTGTACCAAATTCAACGACTGTTCCAGGACTTGGTGGATGTGGATGGTTCCCAGCTTCGGCCGAGCCGGACCGCCAAAGCGAAGCATCTGGCTGACGATGGAATTGATCCGGTTCATCTCCCGATTCACGATCTCTGCGAGTTGAGCGTTCTGATTCTGGCTGATGAGCAGATCAACGAAGGTTTTGATGGCGACGAGTGCATTCTTCACCTCGTGCGCCATGCTGGCTGACAGAGTGCCGATGCTGGCCAGACGATCCATCTGCCGCAGGTTTTGATCGAGTTGGCGGGCGGGAGTTAAATCCTGCAAAATAGCAGCAACGCTCTGGACGCGTCCCGTGCTGTCCAGAATCGGGTTCACTTGAACCTTCAAGCTTCGCTGCACTGATGGTTTGAGAGGAGAGGGAATCTGCAGTCGCGCGGAAATCTCGTCGCCAGTGAATGAATCCCGCAGAAGTTTCTTCAGCGCCTGGGGCAACTGATCGAAGGTGAGCGAGTCCTCGTTCAGCTCCAGGATCTCTCGGGCATTTCTACAAACCGTGGCGAGAGTGAAATTCGAGTGAACTACAACAATCCCCGCGACGTGGCATTGTTCAAGAAGTTCTGGAAGATTGCCGGACGGGCTTCCGCCTTCCAAGCCTTCCATTGCTTTGCTGGCTGTCGCTGTGACCATGACAACTATTGAGTGAACATTCCTGCTATCGTCCGGACCTTATGCAATGTGAGCTGCTGCAGTTGCTCACGCGGTCGTTATCCTCAGACTGGCATTTCCGCCGGCAAAGAGCAAACCCCGACTGAGTTCAACTTTTCGTGAATCCATTCACGGCAACTGCCTTGAGTGAAATCACGTTTATCCCATGCGCTCGGCGTTGAAGAATCCAGATGCTGACGAACTGGGGAATAAACTACCCGGTAGAAACAGCCCGTCCGAACAACTGCGGATAGGCAACTTGACAGCTTACCCAGATAGTTCTCACTAAAAGCGGGCGCCTTGTTGGACTGCAACAGGTTGATGCCAAGCATATTTAGAGGCTTTCTGTTTACCTTGGTTCTTAATGAATGAGGGCCGATGGCATTCAAACCGCTTTCTCAACCAAGCTGATGTCCGTGCAGAAGCAAACTATTGAGCTGCTCTCGTTGACTGAGAAGATTGTCGGTGAACTCTACCTTCCCGAGAAAGGAGTCGCGTGCCCAGCTCTAATTGTCTGCCACGGTGCCGGGGAATTCAAAGAAAACTACACTGAACTGTGCGGACGGCTTGCGAGTCGTGGCATTGTTGCACTGGCAATCGACATGCACGGGCACGGGGCAAGCGAAGGCGAGCGTTTTCACGTCAACATGGCCGAGTGGATCGCTGATGTAAGAAGTGCGGTGGAGTTTCTTTCCAAACATCCAAGTGTCGGTGGGGATCGAATTGGCGCGTTCGGATTATCCTCCGGCGGCACGGCCATTCTGGAGGCGGCTTTGGTGGAACCGCGGCTCAAGGCATTAGTCGCCTTGGATGCAACGGTGAGAACTTCAATGCCCTGGTTCGCCGCGACCGTCTTGAGAGGCTTGAGTGCGTTTGGTTGGTTGAAGCGAACGCTGACGAGGAAGGAGCTACGGCTTTCCATGCTGGGAATGTTGAAGGACATCCGTATGGCTTCTGATCCCGAAGTGGACCGGCGTTTGCGCGCCGACCCGCGATCAACAGAGGCGTTCCGGTCGTTCCCGCTTCCCGGCGCCGCCCAATCATTCTTCGTCGATACGCTCAGCCGCGTGTCGCAAATCAGCATCCCGACAATGGTCCTGTGGGGCGAGGAGGATCAGGTGGACTCACCGGAAACGGCACAGATTTTATACAATGCCTTGATGTGCAAGAAGCAGCTTCATATCATTCCGGGCAACGGCCATGTGGGACATCTCGACAGGAATCGTGAACAGGTGTTTTCACTGACGGCGAACTGGGCAATCGAGAATCTCGCGGCGTAACGGCGAAATCAACGGACAGTGAGCATAGCGGGCGGGCTAATGCAAAACAGGATCATTCACGGGCAGGATGCGAAGGCGCTGCGGCAGGACGAAAAGTGGGCTCTGCTCTCGCCTTATTTGAAATACCACGGTCGCGAGGCGCTTTCCTACGCCACGCTTCAGGAGGGAATGGAATACTTCATTCACCCAAAGGGCTACGTGGCGTTTACCACAGTCACTCATC
Source organism: uncultured Bifidobacterium sp. (assembly GCA_964491875.1). Lineage (GTDB taxonomy): Bacteria > Verrucomicrobiota > Verrucomicrobiia > Limisphaerales > JADJPG01 > JADJPG01. Next base: position 18,204 of record CAZBIC010000076.1, on the reverse strand, counting down.
CGGTGTTCGCGCGTCAGGGGCGGCGGATTGCGCTTTCGGACCCAATCTGTGCTCCTGAAGATCTGCCGGCGGTGGTCAGAGCTTTCACTGACTTTGCGCCGCAAACGTGCTTTGCCGTCGTCTCGGAACAGGCGGCGGCGGCGTTGCGGGACATGGGATTTAAGGCGAATTGCGTCGGCTACGAACCGGAAATTCCCGTTCAAACGTACAACACGCTCGGCAACTGGAAGGATCTGGATTTGATCAAACGCGCCCGCAATGAGGCAAAGCGCGAAGGGATAACTATCCGCGAGGAGCAGGACATTGAGAAGGTCAGCAAATCGCAATTGAACGTGGTTTCATCTCGATGGATTGCGCACAAGAAGGTGAACGACCGCGAGATCTGGATCTACGCGCGACGACCGGTGCTGGCTTTTGAGGAGGATGTCCGCAAATTTGTTGCCTACGACCGCGAAGGTCGTGTGGCAGGGTTTATCTTCTACGACCCGATGTACCGCGACGGGAAGCCCTATGGATACTCGGCGAACATCTCGCGTTGTGATGAGCAACGATTCGGCCGGCTTGCGACCGCCATCAACATGGTGGCTGCGGAACAGTTCCGTGCCGAAGGACGCGAGGTGATCAATTTGTGCCTGGCTCCGTTTGTGAAACTGGGCGACGGGAAGTTCAATGACGATGCGTCCACCAAGGCATTCTTCGCATTGAGCGAACGCTACGGGAACGACATCTACAACTTCAAGGGATTGTCCTTTTACAAAGCCAAGTATCGCGCCACGGAGAAGTCGCTTTATTTCGTCTCCAACAATTCGATGCCGGCGAACGACGTCTATCTGGCGTTCCTCTCCTCCGACATTACACGCAGCTACTTTGTCACGGTGGGGAGGCTGTTGCGCGGCATGGTGACCAGCCTGTTCACCAGCGAGACGAGGGGAATTTGAATTTATGAAACAAAACACCAAAGACTCAAGAACCGCTGTACATCTGGCAGGGCTTTGCGCCTTGGCTTGCGCGGCGGTCCCGCCTGCGACTGCCGCGTCCGAGGAGGAGAAGTCCGCTGTCATGCAGTTTCTGGAGCAGGACTACCTGCTGGGCACCTGGGGCGGAGCGCGCTCATGGCTGTCCGAAAACGGCGTGGACTTTGAGTTCTTTTACTTCGGGTCCGTGCCATCCGTGATCGAGGGCGGACGCAAACGCGGTTCGGTTTACCAGGGGCTGTTCGCCATGACTCTGGATCTTCACACGGAAAAGCTCATTGGATTCGAAGGCGGACGTTTTCATGCGGGCGGTCTGTGGCTGCACGGCGAGAAGCCATTCTCGGACGAGTACATCGGTGACTTGAACAAGGTCAACCTGATCGATTACCCTAACGCGTTTCGCTTATGGGAGCTGTATTACGAGCAGAAGCTGGCAAGTGACAAGATTGCCGTGAAGTTCGGACAACTCGCGGTGGATCAAGATTTCATCAAACCGGAGTACGCCCAGATCTTCGTAAACCAGACCTACTTCTTCCCCACCATTCACTTTAACCTGTTCGATATTCCTGGTTATCCGGCGGGGCGACACGCGTTGCCTGCCTCGCCGCTGGCGACACCGGGTATTCGTTTGAGGTGGGATTCCACATCGCGTTGCTACACGCAGGTCGCGGTCTACGATGGAAACCCGGATCGGTCCTCATCCGGCTCCCGCATCAACCTGAACAACCAGGAAGGCGCGCTCTTCTACCTTGAAGGCGGCTACAAATGGAACTCGGAGAAGGAAGACACAGGGTTGCCGGGCAATGTGAAACTGGGAGGCTATTACCACACGGATGATTTCTACGACAACTACAACACGCTCCGGGCGTTCGTTGGCGCTGGTCCGGGGCCTACCACGCACTCCGGCAACTACGGCGTGTATGCAACCGTGGATCAACTCCTCTATCGCGAAGGGGAATTGAGCGATCCTGCGAAGCAAGGGCTGGGGGCGTTCGTGCGAGGTGGTTGGGCGCCGACAGATCGAAACCTGGTCGACTGGGCGCTGGACGGAGGACTGGTCTACAAAGGGCTCATTCCAACCCGTGATTACGACTCGCTCGGTGCATCCATCGCTTGGATGTGGATGAGCGATGACATTGCCCGCGGTCAGCGGGTGGTGAACGGCGTGGTTCCTGGAACATTTTCGGAAGTGGATTACGAAGGAGTGGTCGAAGTGACCTACAAGGGGCAAATCACTGCATGGTGGACTCTTCAGCCGAGCATTCAATGGGTGGCTCATCCCGGAGGGTCCGAAGGAGATCGTAACGCCTGGGCGGCCATTTTGATGACGACTCTCCGTTTTTAGAAAACGTCCCATGCCATCAATGAAGAGATGATAACCGCTTCACTGTTTGGTAACCGACTTCGGTGTTAAAGGCTCGATTGATAACAAAGAACCGGCTTCGGGAGATGATGGCAGCGGGTGGCATCTCAGTACATTCGTAATGATTGCAGATCTATACGGCACCATTGGCTTCAAAGATGAGGCGGGCGTTGAACTTCAAGCGACGCCGCTCAAGGTGGGAAGGCACCAGATCACTTTTGAAGTGGTTGCTCCAGACGCTGCGCTTCGAAGTTCGCAAGTGCTGGGCGATTTCCGTTTCTCTCTGAACGACAGTACGACATACGCGGGGCGTGCGACGCTGACCTCGGTGACCCAGATGGGAACGCAAACCGTCTGTGTTGCTACGATCGAGGAGGGTTGGGTCCACCCAAGGCTGCCGACCTGGAATATCGAGCCTGAAGATGGCTCTCAAGCCTTTCGGCATTACATCAATCACTGGCAGAAGTTTTATCGCGTTGATCCTGCGTTCAAAAGTTTGCTGGTCGAACTGCAGACGTTTCTCGGGGATCTCAGGTTTTGGTGTGAGCCGATCGAAGATGGTACCAAGGGTTCAGCCAGTGATCGGCAGGATTCCCGGATGCGAGCGCTTTTGCACAACATGGGGAAGGACTCCACGGCGATGCTGAATGAGTTCTTCGAGCGTTTCGAGATATTGGCGACCAAATCGGATGAGAGGAGCCGGCCTGCCTATCGGATCCTTGCCCGCCGATTGCTCCATCCGTTGCTCCTGTGCTCGCCATTTCTTTACCGGACTTACCGAAAGCCGCTTGGCTATGCAGGGGACTACGAGATGGTCAACATGATCTCCCGTGATCCCTTCGAAGGCCCGACGTTCTATGCGAAGCTGGTCAATCTCTGGTTTCTCAGGCAGCCGCCGGCGGAGGCGCACCGGAATCGCATACAGTTCTTGCAAGAGAGGATTGATGAAGCTGTCATCAAGGCGGCGGCCGAGGGGCGTCGCGCTTGCATCTACAATTTGGGTTGCGGACCGGCGCTTGAACTTCAGGAGTATCTCGCCAGCCGCGCCCACTCAGATGGTGCAGACTTTGTTTTGGTCGACTTCAATGAAGAAACGTTGACGTATGCCCGAGCGAAAATAATGGCGATCAAGAAGGCGCATCACCGTGCCGCGCAGTTTGATTTCATCAAAAAATCAGTGAACCAAGTGTTAAAGGAGGCGTCCGCCAGTGCCGAGACTGCTCGAGAGGGTGATTCCCGGTATGACCTGGTCTACTGTGCGGGACTCTATGACTACCTGACGGACGCGGTCTGCCGGCGCCTCTCGACGCAATTGTATCGGCTGGTCAGACCCGGAGGATTGCTGTTGACGACCAACGTTCATTCCTCCAATCCGTGGCCCATGGTCATGGATTTCATCATGGACTGGCATCTGATCTACCGTACTGCCGATGAAATGCTGGCGACGAATCCTGTCGGTGCAAACGTTGAGGACATGAAGGTTTCGTCCGATTGCACGGGCGTGAACATCTACAGCGAAATCTTCAAACCGCAGGTGGAAACTCCGTAACGTGGGCCGGAACAACGTCAACGCAGAATTGCTGGATTCATATCGTTCCTACGAACGAACCCAGCGTCTTGCCAATACAAGGGTTGGCTGTCTGCTCGTCATTTTTCTGATGCCTGCGGGAACATTGCTTGACTGGTTTGTTTACGACAAACATGTCGTGCCGTTTCTCTTCCTGCGCATTGCCGCGTCTATCACAGCGTTGTTGATTCTGGGCTTTTTGAAGACATCCGTGGGCCAGAAGATGGTGCGCTTCCTGGGGGTCGTGGTGCCTCTAATCCCAGTTGTTGCGATAGCGGGAATGATCGCGGTGGAGGAAGGATTTGCCTCTCCATATTACGCCGGGCTGAACTTGGTCCTGCTTGCGGTGGGCGCGGTTCTTCACTGGACCGTGCTGGAAAGCGTCATCGCTTGTGCGTTGGTCGTTGTGATATACGTATGTGCTGGACTTCTTCAGGGAAGCGTCCCCGAGAGTCGGATTTTCGTTAACAACTTCTATTTCATCACGCTGATGGATGTCATCGTGATTGTGGGGACTTACTTTGCCCAGAAGCAGCGCTTCCGGGAATTCGCCCTTCGGTTCGAACTCGACGCCAACAAACGGCAACTGGAGGAGAGCAACCAGAAGCTGACGGAACTTGATCAAATCAAGGGCCGGTTCTTCGCCAACATCAGCCACGAGTTGCGAACGCCGTTGACGCTGATGATTTCTCCGCTCGAGACGATCATGGGGCGCTATTCCAATGCGCTGGGGCCTGATGCGGTGGGTCTTCTTAAAACGATGCACGGGAATGGCCTCCGCCTGCTCAAGTTGATTAATGACCTTCTGGATTTGGTGCGTCTCGACTCGGGTGTCATGCAGGCGCGTCGTGAACCGGTGGCTTTGGAGCAGTTCCTCAATGGAATGGCGAGCGCTGCCCGTCAGGTGGCCGAGGATAAGAAGATTGATCTAGTCGCTACGATTGCGCCCGATGTCGGCGTTGCCATGCTCGATCGGGATAAGATGGAGAAGATAGTTCTCAACCTCCAGTTCAACGCGCTCAAGTTCACACCCGTCGGCGGACGCGTTGAGCTTCGCGCGGATAAAGAGGGTGAGGAGTTGGTTTTGCGAGTCGCGGATACTGGCATTGGAATTCCGGAGAAAGACTTGCCCAATGTTTTCGGACGCTTTTTCCAAGTGGATAGTTCCGCGCGGCGTAAATATCAGGGCGTCGGAATTGGTCTCGCTCTGGTGAAGGAGTTGGTGGAGCTGCATGGCGGCAACGTTTCCGTCCAGAGCGTTGAAGGGAAGGGAACGACGTTTACCGCGAGAATGCCGTTTATCGCGCCGGAACCTGGTGTGGAACCAGCAACCGTGCCAGCGCTGGATTTGTCTCCGGCACCTGCTTCTCAAGGTGGAACGAAGTCGGCTGCGGACGGAAAGGCGGAAGCCACTGTCTCGAGCCAGGAGTGGCTGACAAATCTCTATCAGCGGGCGAATCTTTTTGGCGCGCCGGTTCTCGATCGCGTGGCGCCGGCGAAGGTATCAGGGGACTCGCCGGGCAACGAGCATGCCTCGACGGTTCTCATCGCGGACGATCAGCCGGACATGTTGGTGTTCCTTAAGTCGGAGTTGGCTCCGCATTACAATGTCATCACGGTCGCCAACGGGCAGCAGGCGGTGGACAAGGCGGCAGAGTATCACCCGGACATTATCCTTCTCGACATGATGATGCCGGAGAAGGATGGCATTCAGGCGTGCCGGGAGATTCGATCAGAGTCTGCCACCCGCAACACCCCAATTGTGCTCATCACTGCCCATGTCGACGAGGATACCAAGCTGAACGCGCTACGCGCCGGGGCGAGCGATTTTCTCCCCAAACCGTTCTCGACTACGGAGCTTCATGTCAGGGTGAAAAATCTCGTCGAGTCCTACGATTTCCAACGCAAGCTCGCCGATCAGAATTACAAACTGGAAACGACCATCGAGCAGTTGAAGGACACCGAGACCCAGTTGGTGCAAACTGAAAAGATCGCCGCGTTGGGTCGGCTCAGCGCGGGCATTATTCATGAGATTAACAACCCGCTCAACTTCGCCGCGACGGGGCTTTATACGCTGAGGAGCAAGGCGAAGTTGATTCCGGATATGGACCGCGACGGGTATGCGGAGGTATTGAAGGATGTCGAGGAAGGCATTCATCGAGTGAAGTCGATTGTGTCGGACCTTCGCACGTTTACTCACCCGGGCTCACGGGGAATGGAGGAAGTGAATGCGCAGGAGGCGGTCGTCTCGGCGTTGAGGTTCCTGAGCCAGGAATGGAAAAACAAGGTTGAGCTCAGGGTCGATCTATCCGATGCCCAAGTCGTGTGGGCCGATAAAAACAAAGTGATCCAGGTGTTGATCAACCTGCTTCAGAACTCGCTTGATGCGATTCGCACCAAGAAGTTCGAGTCGGGCAAACCGGAGATTGTCATTTCGGGTGAAGTCGTGCGGGAGACGAGCCGATTGACGATTCGCGACAATGGCGAGGGAATCACGCCCGAGGTGATGGACAAGATTTTTGATCCGTTCTTCACGACGAAGGATGTGGGCGAGGGCATGGGGCTGGGCCTCAGCATCTGCTATCGCATCATGAAGGATTTTGGCGGCCGCATCACCGCCAGAAGCGAGCCCGGCGCATTCTGCGAGTTCACGCTGGAGTTTCCGGCGGTCCAGCCACAGACTGCTTTGCAGCCGTAACAAGGCAACAGGCCATGGAACATACTTACGACTACAAGAAGTTCGCGATACTGTATGTGGACGACGAGGAGAAGTCGTTGAAGTACTTCGCGCGCGCCTTCGAGGAACATTTCCGTATTCTTACCGCCCCAAATGCGCAGGAAGGTTACGCACTCCTGCAGAAGCATCAGGACGACATTGCAATCCTGATGACCGATCAGCGGATGCCGGGTGAGAAAGGAACCTGGCTGCTGGAGAAAGCTCGTCAACTGCGTCCGAACATCGTGCGAATCCTCGCGACGGCGTATGCGGACATGGATGCCGCCATTGCCGCGGTAAACACGGGCTCGATTTACAAGTATGTCACCAAGCCGTGGGATCCTCCGCAGTTGGAGACGACGCTCAAGCGCGGCCTGGAGTTCTTCATTGTCCAACGTGAGCGCGATCAACTGTTGCAGGAGAAAATGTCCGTCCTGCATCGCGTAATGATCGCAGACCGGATCATGAGCCTTGGCCTGCTGGCGGCGGGCTTGAGTCATCACGTCCGGAATTCTTTGGTGGCCGTAAAGACCTTCCTCGATTTGGCTCCGACCAAACTGAAAGAAGAGAATCTCGATTTGAACGGTCTGCGAAATCCTGAGTTCTGGAAGGATTATTATCAGAAGGCGCAGAGCCAGATTGACCGCATCAACACGATGCTGCGCGATTTATGGGCCGCGTCAGAGCAGCGCACCAATGTGTTCAAGGATCAGGTGAACTTGAACCACCTGATTCGGGAGGTGGTTGCGGAATTGCAATCCAGTCTGGGCAGCCGCCAGTTGGAAGTTGAGAATTCCGTTTCCGAAGTTCTGCCGGTGCTGACGGTGGATCGAATGAAGTTTGGCCGGCTCTTCGAATTGCTGTTGAAGGATGAGATCGCAAGTCTTCCGCCGGGTTCAGCGATTACCATTTCCGCCAGCGTCAAGCCGGTGGTGGGTAACGAAGCGCCTTCAATCGTCATTGAGGTGAGCGACAACGGGCCGGGACTGCCGCAGGAGGCGCTCCGGCTTGTGTTCGATCCCTTTGCGCTCCGCAGCGATAGTCCTCTCGAGTACGGCATCAATTTGATGGCAGTTTACTTCATCGTGCATCATCACGGTGGCCGGATCGAAGCGGAAAGCACGGAAGGCAAAGGGACGACGTTCCGTATCACCGTTCCCATCAACTGCGAACAATCTGTGCGTTCGGACGACAGTTCGAAGCTGCTCGACAAAGTTCTGATCAACGAAAAGTTGTGGGAGAAGTTGATGGTGGCCGAGTAGCCGGGATTGAGTGTGGAACGGGCCGCGAAAGGAGCACGTTTTAGGAACGGAGTTGCGAAGCGGGTGAAAGTTGAACATGCTTTCTGCGTTCGCACGGGTAATCATGCCGTCCAAACTCCAGTCTCTCAAAGGCAAGCTCCTGCTCGATAACGGCAGGCTTCAGGGATCCTTCTTTCACCGCAGCGTAATCCTCATCTGCCAGCACGATGCGGAGGGTGCGTTTGGTCTCGTCCTGAATCGCGTCACCGGCAACAAGATCGGCGAAGCGGTCGTCGCGAAACTGCCGGCGACTCTGAAGCAGCTGCCGCTTTTCCTTGGTGGCCCGGTCCAGCCGCAGGCGCTCAGTTTCCTGCACAACGATTCGTTTATTCCCGAGGCGAACGTGATTCCGAATCTCCATCTTGATCACTCGCTGGATAACCTCATGGAAGTGTCGGATTCGTTTTCTCCCACCCGGCAGATCAAGGTTTTCGCGGGATACGCGGGATGGAGTCCGGGCCAGCTCGACGACGAGATGAAACGTGACACCTGGCTGACGCATCCGGCCACGGTCGAGCATGTCTTTTATCCGAAGCCGGACGAGCTTTGGAAACTGATTCTCGCCGAGAAGGGCTGGAAATATCGCCTGATCGCGGATGCGCCGGATGACTTGTCCTGGAACTAGCTCGCGCTTGGTGCGGTTGCAAAATTGCAATCGCGGCGGCGTTCCCGCTTCCCGCCCTCACCTGCTTCTCCTATAAACCGTCCATGCCGACAGCGTCACTGCCTCCTCTCGAAACTCCGGTCACGGAGCTCTTCGGCGTCGGGCCAGAGCGTGCGGCTCAGCTGGCGCGTTTGGGTTTGTTCACGGTGAACGATCTTCTGCTTCACCGGCCAAACCGGCACGAAGATCGCCGGCACTTGCTGAAGATTCGTGAACTGGAAGAGGGGCGTTCCGCGACCACCCGCGGGCGAATCGTCGCCCAAGGGCTGAAGACGTTTGCCAAGCGCACCAAGTCGGTTTTTGAGTTTGTGCTGGAGGATGCGACCGGGCGGCTTCACTGCCGCTGGTGGAACCTGCCGTACATGGAGAACTATTTCGCCGTTGGCGATGAAGTCATGGTGTATGGCAAGGTGAAGTCACTGAAACCGCGGACCATCGATCATCCCGAGACCGAGGTGATCGAAGGCGGGGAAGAGCTTCTCATTCACATCGATCGCATCGCGCCGGTGTATCCTCTCACCGAAGGATTGCCGCAGCGTTTCTTGCGTGGGCTGATCTGGCGGACCTTGGCCCGTTTTGAAGAAGCGGTGTCGGAACCTCATCCTGGACTGCTGCTGCCCGACTTGCCGTCCCGCGCGAACGCGATCCACATGTTGCATTTCCCGCAAGAGTTGCCGGATGTCGAGATCGCCCGCCACCGCCTAGCGCTGGATGAATTCATCGAGCTTCAACTTGCAATTCAGCGGCGTCGCCGAAAGCTCCAGGCGCAAGCTTCAGGACTGCCGTGTGCTGGAGACAATCGCTTGATCAAGCCCTTCCTCAAGTTGCTGGGGTTTGAGTTGACTGCGGCGCAGACCAAGGTGCTGCGCGAGTTGCGACGCGATATGGGCGGCGCGTATCCGATGCGTCGTCTTGTGCAGGGCGACGTCGGCGCGGGCAAAACCGTGGTGGCGGCATGCTGCGCGTTGATGGCGATTGAGAGCGGATACAGCGTGGCGTTGATGGCGCCGACAGAGATTCTCGCCGAGCAGCATTATCGAAATTTCAAACGGTGGTTTGGCGAGCTGGGTGTGCCGGTTGAGCTCCAAACCGGTAGCCGAAAGACACGAGATGAACGGCAGGTGGAGCCCCGCCAAAAGCCAGACGCCACGGCGCAGAAACCACCGGCTGTTTCGCTCACCATTGGCACTCACGCGCTCATTGAATCCGGCTACTCGGTCGAGCGCTTGGGACTGGTGATCATCGATGAGCAGCACAAGTTCGGGGTCGCCCAACGCGAGAAACTTGTGCGCAAAGGTCGATATCCGCATCTGCTCGTGATGACGGCCACGCCGATCCCGCGAACGCTTGGCTTGACGATTTACGGCGATCTCGACAGCTCGGTCATCGATCAGATGCCCACTGGTCGCGGGCGTGTTCGCACCTTCGTCCGCAGTAGCGTGCTGCTACCCAAGGTCCACGAGTTCATCCGTCAGAAGATCGCGGAAGGCCGGCAAGCGTACATTGTCTTCCCGCGAGTTGATGAAGGCGATTCCCAGGCTGGGATCAAAGCGGTCACGCAGGAGTTCGAACAGCTGCAAAAGGAGTTTGCGCCGAGCAAAGTCGCCTTGCTGCACGGCCGGTTGAGCGCTGAGGAAAAAGAACGCGTGATGACTGCGTTTCGCGCGAACGAGATTCAAGTGCTGCTGGCGACCTCGGTCATCGAGGTGGGAGTGGATGTGCCGAACGCGACCGTGATGGTCATCGAGAACGCGGACCGATTTGGCCTGGCGCAGCTGCATCAATTGCGCGGCCGCATAGGGCGGGGTGCCCACGAATCATACTGCGTGCTGGTGGCGGAAGCGAAGTCGGAGGAATCGCGCCATCGTCTCGAAGTGTTGGCCCAGTCGAACGATGGTTTTGAAATCGCCGAAGCGGACATGCGTTTGCGCGGGCCGGGGGAGTTCCTCGGTCAGAATCAAAGCGGAATGCCGTCGCTCCGCTTTGGAGATCTGCTTCGGGACCGGCCGCTCATCGAACGCGCCCGAGAGCTCGCCGGCAATCTGCTCGACGCAGAACAGGCTCGCCGAGGTTAGTTGGCCTTTGGTGCGACGATGGCGCGAACGGTGCCGTCGGGCTGAAGTTCCAGTCGCGATTTCTTGTCAACGGTGACCCCGGCGCCGGCCTTGGCGAGGCGAACCCGCGTTTCCATGTCCTGCTCCGCGCGCTCCAGCTGGAGCTTGAGGAATGAAGGATCATTCAGCTTCCGAAAGTAGTCCGCCACTTCGAGTACGAGCCGGCGGTTCTCTTGAGTCAGCGCGTCACGTTCCGTCGCAATTGGTGTGGCTTTCGTGCTGGCTTCCGCGACCTGGCGACGGAGTTCAGGGATAATTTCCAGCTGGCGTTGGAGTTCTGTTCGCTCGGACTCGAGGAGCGCAATCTGAGCGGCTTTCGTCTGCAAGCTGACATTCGCCTCGCGGGCCGAAGTTTCGGCGGACTTGAGCAGGAGAGCTGTTTGCACGAGGCGATTGGACAGCTGCAGCAGATCGCTGGTGCGCTTGGTCACAATGTAGGTGGCGTTGCTGGAGTGTTGAGCGGTCGTGCCCTGCTCAAGTGCGAGCTTGGTGCGCAGCTCGGCGACTTGATTGGACATCGTCTCGTATTGCTTCAGCGCTTGTTCGGCTTCGGTGCTCGCGCTGCTGTTCCGTTTGTAGAGTCCAAAAGCGAGCGCGGCGCAGATGAGGCCGAGGATGATGACTGGGGCTTTCATGTCGTGGGAAAAGGGATGGAATGGTGACGGCTTATTGTGCTGCGGCGACTTTCTTGGCGGGCAAAACGATGACGGGCTCGGGCGCGAAATACTTCACGAGAAAATCCTTAAAGTTCTGCCGGCTGCCCGCGTTCATGCTGCGTTCGATCGTTCCGTTCACGCCTTTGAAGCGCACGCGAACTTCCTTAGCATTACTGATTGCGACCAAGGTCTCGGGAGAGACACGGTAGAGTCCGGAGGTGAAACGTTTGCGGCCGAAAAATGTTCCGGCCGACGGCGTTTGAGTCAGCCCGTAGCGCACGCCATCCACAAGCAGGACGAGCGATTCACCGGATTGCAGCGTGAAATCCGCAGGGGGAGTCATCTCGGTGTAGAGGAAGTAGTCGCGCGCCAGAAAGTTGGTGGGAGTGACGAGGGTGTTGGTGATCTGGCCAACCGTGTAGTTCGTCACGTAGGCGATGACGATGTTGGTTTCGCCAGTGATCACCAGATTGGTGAGCAGGGAGATGCTGAGGTTGTTCGAGGCGGTGGTGATCTGGCTGTTGAAGGTGCGGACCTGCTGGGCGTTCGCAGCGGTCTGGTTCGGCGAGGCGGTGCCGGTTTGATTGTTTGCGACGGAGACCGTGATGTTAGTGCTCAGCGAAGCACCGGCAGGTGTCACCGCGACGATGGTATTTGTTTCGATGGTGGCTACGGCAACAGCTTCCGCTTCCGGTGTGGTGGCGCCCGGCGCTGGCGTTTGCGCGGCGAGATTGGTCATCACCGTGTAGAGCAGGTTGGTGGAGAGCGAAATCGTCTGGTTGGTCACGGCGGTGACCACGGCGTTGGTGACGGTGACAATGTTGACGTTGGTCGCCGCGTTGACGCGTCGCGTTTCGCGCCGGGCGTTCAAACAGATGATGGTCTTTTCGAAGGTCGTTCCTGAGATGCTGTTGCCAACCATCTGATCCACCTTCACCGCGTCAAAGTCATCGTAGCGGGAGACGCCTTCCTTGTGAGCGCCGGTGCAGCCGACCAAAAAAGTGAGCGCAAGCAATGCGCAAAGATTTTTCATGCCCACCCTATTCCACATGGCGGACACTGGAGTCAAAATGGAAACGGCTTTTCGCGCAATTGTTGCTCTCCCGTCACCATGGCTAAACCTCACCGTAACAATTCAGCGGCCCGGGGCGGCATCTCAGCGAATTCCAGCGCGGCCGGAAATCTCAGTTTTACGGCGATGGTTCAGTGGAGGATTGGCTCGTCGTGACGTTCGCGAATGAGCTTCGCTTCAATGTCGAGATAGTAGTCCATGCGACGTTCCGTCTCGGCCTCGTCGATGTGCCGGGCCATGATGAGATAGGTGGCGTAGTGATTGCCTTCCGACTCGACGAGGCTCGCATAAAATTGGGCGAGCTCAGGATCGATCGAAGGCAGGGCGGCGGCGAGCACCTGGAACTTCTCGCAGCTGCGTCCCTCAATGAAGGCGCAGCAGATGAGATGATCGATGACCTGCTGCCGAGAGCCATTGCGAATGGAGCGCATCAATCCGCTGATCCAGGGACTGGGGAAAGGCTGGCCGAAGGGGATACTGCGGCGCTTCAGGAGTGCGAGGACGAGTTGGAAATGTTGCAACTCCTCGATGGCAATCGTGTTCAGCTCTTCAACATGCGGAAACAGATCGCGATACTTTTCGAGGTTGATGGCGGTGGTGGCCGCCTTGCGTTCGAGATGGGCGTGGTCAACGAGAACTGCCGGCAGGTTGTCGAGCATCCGCGGCAGCCAGTCGTCGGGAATCTTTTCGCGCCAGAGCAGCATGGCGATTGTTTACCGAACTGGAGCGGGGTTCGGAAGCGGAAATGCCGGGATATTTACAAAAATCGCTTTGAATGGCCCGCGGACGCATGATGTCATTCATACTTGTGAAGGAACGCATGAACGTTGGGCAGGTCGTGAAGCGGCGGAATGTTCCGCGCCAAGCCGTGGTTGTCGGTGGCTTTACCCTGATCGAATTGCTGGTGGTGATTGCCATCATTGGAATTCTCGCGGCGATGCTCTTGCCGGCGCTGGGCGGGGCAAAGGAGACGGCACGCCGTATTGCCTGCGCCAACAATCTCAAGCAGCTTCGACTGGCCTTCACGTTTTATGCGGATGATAACGACGGACAGTTTCCTCCACGCAGTTCGCCGTTCTGGCCGAAGCGCACTTGGAAGGGATATGAGGATCTAAGGATTCTGGTTTGCCCCACGGATCGTCCCGAAGGCGACCCGGCCGGCGACATGGTGAATGATCCGGATTACGCGCCGCGGAGCTACATCCTGAACGGGTTCAACGATCATTTTCAGGAGTCGCTAAGCAACGTGAAAGGAACGAACAGCCAGTCGCAGTGGGAGCAGTATCTCAGTCGGAAGTGGCCGTTTGGTTTTCCGGAGTCCTCAATGAGAGACCCTTCAGATACGATCGTTCTTGGAGAAAAGCCGAGCAGCGATTTCAACAAGCACATGGACCTGCTGGACCCGATGCAACCACCCGAGAAGCAGATCGAAGACGCGCGCCACGGAAACTCCCGACGTGTTCAGCGCGGAGGACGTTCGAACTACGCAATGGGTGACGGGAGTGTGAGGCAGATGAAGTGGCCCGAGTATCTTTCGCCGGTGAACATGTGGTATGTGACCGACAAGTTCCGGAAACTTTCCGCGCAGTCGCCGCCGGCACCGTGAAGTTGTGACCGCGTCGCAGACGTCATCCGGGCGAGTCCCCTCGCTCCACATTCATGGTCCGAAAGGTGGGCTTCCACTGACTGAGGTGGCGCAGATTCATCTCATCGCCGGGAAGGGCATTCAGGAGGACAAGCGATACTTCGGCCGGAAGAGTCGCAGCACGGGTCAACCGAGCCGTCGCCAAGTGACGCTGATCGAACGCGAGATGATCGCCGATCACGCGACAACGTTTGGTATCGAAATGATCGGTGCTGGGGAAGTTCGATCCAACATCGAGACGACGGGAATCGATTTGCTGGCGCTGGCTGGACACGATGTGCAAGTTGGCGAGGCCATTGTTCACTTCTACGAGCCGCGGACGCCTTGTGCGAAGATGGATGCGCTGATTCCCGGCTTGCGCGCTGAAATGGAGAATGGTCGTCAGGGAGTGCTGGCGTTTGTCGTGCAATCGGGCACCGTGGTCGTGGGCGCTGTGATTCGCCCGATCGAGAAACCGGTTACTGCTTCAACTTCGCGTTGAGCCATTGCACGGTTTGATCCCACATTTCCGGCAGATATACGTGTCCGACGCCGGGATAAATCTTGCTCTGGAAGTCCGCATCACGCTCGAAGAGTTTGTAGGCTTTTTGGACGACGCTCTCGATCGTGCGAATGCCTTCGACGGGTGAACCCGCGTCTGTCTCGCCCGATTGGAAGAGCAGGGGACGCGGCGCGGCGAGAGCGACCACGGCTTCGGTGTCGTGGTAATTCAACATCCCGGGAACGAAGTAATAGATCCCGTGATACTTCAGTCCTTCGGCGGTGGTTAGATCCTGATACCGCGTCAGGCAACAGACCGCGCTTCCTGCTTTCAACCGTTCGTCCAGTGCCATGGCCCACCAGGTGCGCGTAGCTCCCATGCTGATGCCGGTGACGCCAACGCGGGTGGCGTCGATCTCGGGACGCGAGCAGAGGTAATCGAGTGCCATCAAATCGTCGCGGACGATCATACCCCACAGCGAACGACCGACCCAAAGGTTGAACTTGCTCGCGGTCATTTCTCCGGCCGAGCCTTTCTCGGCAGGACCGCCCGGACCCGCGCCGTTGCGTTCCCCGAAGCAATACGCGTCGATGGCGATCACGGCGTAGCCTTGCTTGACCAACGCCGGACCCGCGGCGACAGGAGTGGCATTGGTGCGGAAAAGTTCCTCTTTCCCGATGTCATACTGTCCACCGTGCCAGTGGCAGTAGAGAATTGCCGGGACTTTTCCGGGAGAATTCTTTGGCAGGAGCAGGTAACCGGGCACGGTGGAACCAGCGAGGTTATCGAACTCGAACTTCTCGAGCGTGAAATCACCTTTATCTTCGCGGGAAAGAATCTTCACCGTTGGAACACGCGGACGGGGCGGAAGTTTGCCGAGGGTATTCCAGAGCTGGGCGCGGACCTGACGACGCTGACTCTCCCACGCGCGTCGGTTTCCCGGGACCTGGAACGGCGAGGCGAGGTCGGCTTTGGCGAGCCAGCGAGCGGCGACGGATTGATTCGTCTCAGCCATGGCGTGTTTAGGGGAGGCGCACACAGCAAGGACGGTCACTGCGAGGAAGAGCAGGGCGGAGCGTTGTTTCATATCGGGTCATGACGGAATCCGCACGCTTCTAGCAATTCGCCAACCGTTGGGCCAATGAAAACCAATGAGAACTAGAGTGAGGTTGGTTTGGTTTTGCCAGCTTGACAGCCGGAGCGACCTGACCTAAGGAAAAGATAGCCATGAGAATTCCAATTCCACTAGCGAACCTGCGCAACTTCATTTGTGGATGCATTTTTATGTTATGGGCGATCAAATCGTTTGCCACTCCGCCCAGTATTGAGCCGCTTCGGCGAGGTGCTTGGTCCCTTGGGCCTTTTGGAAACGCTTGGGCCGTATGCGTGGAAAGTAACCGTGCGTATGTTAGTCTTCGTGAAGCTGGGCTCCTAATATTTGATATTAGCACTCCATCTGCTCCCAGGCGGCTTGGAGGTAATACTACTAAAGGTGCCGTTTACGACGTTGTTGCTTCGGGGAAATATGCTTACCTCGCTGATGGGAAAATTGGTTTGCGAATCGTCGATGTAAGCGATTCTGCGAATCCGATTACGGTAGGAACTCTCCGACTTCCTGTCGGGGATGCTGTCAAAGTGGCTTTGGAAGGTACCTTAGCTTATGTGCTGGATACCGGAAACAAGATGCGGATTGTGGATGTGGAGAACCCGTTTTTGCCAACCTTAGTCGGAACCTACTCAGCTGCTGGTCGTCCCGTAGATCTAGTTGTGAGAGGCGGCTACGCTTATCTGGCCAATAATGCGAGCAATCAAGGGTTCGAGGTGGTTGCGGTCAGTGACCCGGCGCATCCGGTCTTTGTTGGCGGGAACGAGCAGTGGAACGCGGGGGGAAGCTGTAACGGGGTGAGAATCTCCGGAAACCTTGCCTACCTAACCGGTGAAGGGGGCGATTTCAACATCGTTGACATCAGTGATCCGGCAAACCAACAGCTCTTGGGAAATCTGCAAATTCCATCACTTCGCGGTTTAGCGATTTCAGGAAGTCACGCTTACGTGGTTGTGGATAACGGAATGCAGATTATTGACGTCAGCGACCCGGCCCACCCAATCCGAGCGGAGGTTAGCTACCCGGACAGCCCAGTGTTTGCGCGTGACCAGTTTTACACAGGGACCGTTTGGGACGTGGCCGCTTCGCAGAACTATGCCTACTTAGCGGTTAACGGGATCGGTCTGATTGTTGTGGATGTTGGAACCACGAATTGTGTCGCGGCTGCCAGCGCAGGCACCACAGGTGCAGTACGCGATGTGGCTGTGAATGGAAATCTTGCATACGTTGCGTACGAAGCCGCCGGGCTCCAGGTAGTGGACGTTGGCGAACCTTCTTCTCCGGTGCATTTGGGAGGTATCAATGACAATATACTGGGAATCGAATTATCCGATGGCTATGCGTACACCATTGGTCCAGTGGGCACTCGTCCATCTGGGTTGCGGGTTTCGGGCTTGGCTGTCTATTACCTCCACGAAGGAACTAATTTGACCAGAGTGGGTCGACTCTCCACCACAGTCGCTGTGGCTGACTTGGCGGTGTCGGGTGGGTTCGCTTACTTGGCGAGCGACAACGACGGATTGCAGATCGTCGACGTAAGCAATCCAACAAACGCGATTCTAGTCGGCGGTTACAAGTATGGCGGAACTAGTCCTGGCTCGCGCCCGGCGGCGTTTGGGGTGGCAGTGTCGGGCAATTTGATATACCTCGCCTATGGAACGGCTGGATTATTGGTTCTCGATGCGAGTAATCCTACCAACTGCGTTCTCCTTGGGCGCTACGACACTCCGGATAGGGCGGTAAAGGTGGCGGTGACAGGGAGCTTCGCATTCGTCGCTGATGTCTCAGGTGGCTTGCAAATGATCAATGTGACAAATCCCGAGGAACCCGAATTCGCCGGAAGTTACACCAGCGGTGGTGATGTTGTAGGAGTCAGCGTTCGTGGCAACCAAGTGTATGTGGCAAGCGGTTCTCGAGGATTTCAAGTGCTCGATGCCAGCGATCCTAGTCGATGCATTCTCCTTGCAGACGACAAATCATCAAGATTCCCGAGCAAGTTTGATGTTGCGAACGACCGTCTCTACGTGGCTGATTTTTTGGACGGGCTCCGCATTCTGCCTCATATCCCCAATGTTCAATTCACTTTGAGAGTGAATGGAACACCAAATTTGCCTTTGACTGTTCAGGCCGCGCGGACGTCCGATCAAGCCCTAACGTGGACGACACTATTTACTACGAATGCGTTTTCGGGTGCTTTCGATTTCGTTGATACAGACGTGATGCTTACGAATGGGAATCACAAGTTGTATCGCGTCCGCCAACCGTAAATATCTTCCCGGCGGGGCTAGGTTTCTCCCGGCTTGCTTGCAAGTGCTTTTCGCTCCGTAGGTGGGCGGAAATCTCGATGTAAAGTTTCTTCTATCACTGCGAGAACTGATGACGGTAGGTCGGAGCAAGCTTTGAGCGTTGGTACAGTATAGCCCCGCGATCAGTGATAATCGAAGGCACCTGCGAGAGGAATTCTTCCATCCTTTCCCTAAGCGAAAGCAAGTGACCGTGCCCCTGAGATTGGGCCGGAGATGAGTTGAGAGTTGGCCGCGATGGCG
>CAZBIC010000075.1:0-24020 GCA_964491875.1 uncultured Bifidobacterium sp. | reverse complement strand
CCGGATCCTTGCGCCCGCCGTGCTCGCGCGGGTCGTCCACGAAGAACTCGCTCTGACCAATGCTCGTGGCGGAGAAAGTGTTTGTCTCGATGATGTCCGCGCCGGCTTCGAGGAAGCGCCGGTGGATGTCGCAAATCATCGCCGGCTGCGTGATGGAGAACAGGTCGCCGTTGTTGAGCAGGTCCTTCTTCGAGTCCGCGAAGCGCGTGCCGCGAATGTCCGCCTCCTTCATCCCGTAAGTGCGGATGGTCGTGCCCATCGCGCCATCGATGATGGCGATGCGTTGGCGAAGGAGTGCTTCGAGTTGCGGACCTGTATTCTGTATCGTGCTCATGCGAATTCCATTCGGCTGCCAGACCGTTATCGGCGGTCTCGGAACCACGGCAGACTATAGACTTGGTCGGTAGAATCAGTCAAATCATCAAATCAGGATTTGAGGATATGATAATTTAACTTTTTGGCCACGGATTAAACACGGACAGGACACGGATATGAAGATTGGTAATTGTTCTCAGGCGGATTGCTGCGCCGGTGCGTCCCTTCCTTATCTGTGTTTAATCCGTGTTCCATCCGTGGCTAAAATTCTTCGGCTTCCGCTTCGCCAATGTTTTGCCTTTAACCCGCTTCGTTCTCCGCCCATGCTTGTGGCATGTCTGGTTTGATTGCCATTGTTGGTCGCCCGAATGTCGGTAAGTCGGCCTTGTTCAACCGTATTGTGCGGAAGCGCATTGCCATCGTGCATGATATGCCGGGCGTTACGCGCGATCGCGTCACGGCCGAAGCCGAGTGGCGCGGCAAGCCCTTCACTCTCGTTGATACCGGCGGCATCGGGCTGCTCCGCGGCGAGAAGGCGGACGACGTGATCACCAGGGCTGCGTTTGACCAGGTGCAGATCGCCATCGACTCCGCGAACGTCATCGTGCTCGTCGTGAACGTGCAGGAAGGCATCGTTCCGCTGGACCGCGAGGTTTCGCAACGCCTGCGCCAGAGCGGTAAGCCCGTGCTCGTGGCCGTCAACAAGGTGGACACCGCCAAGGCCGAGTCCGGCGTGCCGGAGTTCGCGGAGCTCGGCTTCGAAAAGCTGTTCCCGGTCACCGCGATTCACGGCGAAGGCATCGAGAACCTGATGAACGAGGCGGCGAAGTATCTGCCGTTGCCCGAAGCAACGCCCGAGCCTGAACCTGAACCAGAACCCGAGACCACTGGCGAACCTGCCGACGAAAACGCGCCGAAGCTGCGTCCGAGGCGCCAAGGCCCGTTGAAGATCGCCATCGTCGGCCGGCCGAATGTCGGCAAGAGCTCCATCATCAATTCGCTGACCAACTCCACGCGCGTTATTGTCAGCCCGATTCCTGGTACCACGCGCGATTCCGTGGATGTGCCGTTCGAGGTCGAGACGGACGGTGTGCGCCAGAAATACATTTTGATCGACACCGCCGGCTTGCGGAAATCGCGGCGGGTGGATGACTCGGTCGAGTTCTTCAGCGTTAAGCGCACAGAAGATTCCATCGAACGCTGCGACATCGCAGTGCTGGTGATCGACGCCGTCGCGGGCATCGGCGAGCAGGACAAGAAGATTGCCGACATCATCGTCGAGCAACGTCGCGCGTGCATCGTCGTGATCAACAAGTGGGACCTCGTGGCGGATTCCGTGCGGGAAGCGCGCGAGGAGGAAATCGCTAAACGCGTCGCGAAGAAGCGCACGGAAGGTCAGGACAAGATGATGACCACGCTGGGCGAGTTCGGCCAGTGGGTGCAGGAACGGCTGTTCTTCCTCGATTACGCGCCGGTCATCTTCACGTCGGCGCAGACGGGCTTTCATCTCGATCGACTGCTCGAAGCCGTGCGCTACGTCGCCGCGCAATTGCAGCAGAAAGTTCCGACCGCGATTCTCAATCGCACTCTCCACTCGGCCGTCGAGCGGCGCCAGCCGGTGAGCGACATGGGGCATCGCCTGAAGTTCTACTACGCCACGCAGGTGCGGGAAGCCCCGCCGACCTTCCTGCTCTTCGTGAATCGCGACGAGATGCTCTCCGACCAGTACAAGAAATATCTCGCGGACCAGATGCGCGCGGCGTTCGGCTACGAAGGCTGCCCGATCATCATCGTGCCGAAGGCGCGTCCGAAAACCATCGAGCCGGTGCGGAAGTTCAATCCTGGCCGGAAGCCGGCTGGCGGCGGACAGAAGCCCGGCGAGAAGGGCGGCTCACGCAACGGCGCAAAGCCCGGCTCCAAGCAGGGCAAGAAGCCTGAGCGCCCGAAGTTTTGGTTCAAGCAGGGACCGGCGACGGAAGAAAAGAGCGGGGCAAGCGGCCCGCCCAAGCGCAGCTTCCGTGGTCCAAAGCCCGGCTCGAAAGCTGACAAACCACGACGACGTTCGGGCAAGGGCAGGGCGGCCGCGCGGGGTTTGCGGAAGTAACGGTGAAGTGTAGCCGCTGACGTGAGGAGGCGGATGGGTCGCCCGTTCTAAACGTCCTCCTCGTTACCTCGGCGGCTACGTCAAATTACCCACACTGCGCCTTGTGACGCAGCGCGTGATCGACAAGTACCAGTGCGGTCATTGCTTCGACCATCGGGACGGCGCGGGGGAGCACGCAGGGGTCGTGACGGCCGCGGCCCTTGAGCGTGGTGTTCTCGTAGGTCACGTCCACGGTGTCCTGCTCGTGCATGACGGTGGCGACGGGCTTGAACGCGACGCGGAAGTAAATCGTTTCGCCGTTGGATATGCCGCCCTGGATGCCGCCGGAGCGATTCGTCACGGTGCGGACCTTGCCGCCCTTCATGCGGAACGCGTCGTTGTGCTGGAGTCCGGTGAGCGCGATGCCGCCGAAGCCGGAGCCGATGTCGAAACCTTTTGAGGCGGGCAGGCTCAACATCGCCTTCGCGAGATCCGCTTCGAGCCGATCAAAGACCGGTTCGCCCCAGCCGACGGGCACGCCGCGCGCCACGCCTTCCACGATTCCGCCGACGCTGTCGCCGGCGCCGCGCATCTTCTCGATGAGCCGAATCATCTTCTCCGCCATCTTCACGTCCGGGCAGCGCACGATGTTCGATTCGATCTGCTTCATCGTCACGCGCTCGTGGTCGATCTCAGCGGTGAGCTTTTGGACCTGCGACACGTAGGCGAGCACTTCGACGCCGAATTGTTCCTTGAGAATCTTCTTCGCAATCGCGCCAGCCGCGACGCGGCCGATGGTTTCGCGCGCGCTGGTGCGTCCGCCGCCGGGCCACGCGCGGATGCCGAACTTTGCGTGGTAAGTGTAGTCCGCGTGCGACGGGCGGAACTTCGACGCCATCTCGTTGTAAGCCTCGGAGCGTTGATCCTCGTTCTTCACCCACATGCTGATGGGCGTGCCGAGCGTCCTGCCCTCGAAGGTGCCGGAGAGAATCTGGACGGTGTCGCTCTCCTTGCGCGGCGTGACGATCTTCGACTGTCCGGGCCGACGGCGGTCGAGGTCGGGCTGGATGTCAGCCTCGGTGAGCTTGAGTTTGGGCGGACAGCCGTCCACCACCACGCCGACGCCGCCCCCGTGAGATTCGCCCCAAGTGGTGATGCGGAACAAGTGCCCGAAAGAATTCGCCATGCGCTGAGCTTAGCGGGAAAGCAGCGAAGAGGTCAAACGGGCGGTCGTGAGTGGGTGCGGTTGGAGGCGGCGGTGAGCTGGATCGGCTGGGAGGGAATCGCTGATTCAAGAATCACCGGTCAACGCGCCGAATCGGAGTGCGGTATGCGTTACCAGCTCAAGTTGCGCCGTCGGCGGGCTTGCAGATCAGCGGAGTGATCTTGAGACCGGTGCGCTTTTCGTAAACGGTTGAGATGGCCTTGGCGAAGCTGTCGGACTGGGCTCGGTGAACGAGGTTCAGCGTCGAGCCGCCGAAGCCGCGTCCGGTGAGTCGGGCGCCGAGACAGCCGGGGTGAATTTTCGCGAGGGCGACGAGTTCATCGAGTTCCGCGCAGCTGTTGCCGAACAAGTTGCGCGAGCTCTCGTGGCTTTGATACATGAACTGTCCGAACTGGGCGAAGTCCCCGTCGCGCAGGGCGCGGGTCGCGGCGACCACGCGGTGGGTTTCGCCGACGAGATGGCTGGCGCACTGAAACTGTCGTTCGGTCAGGCGCTGACGGGTGGCGTTAAGGAAGGACGCGTCGACGGAGCGAAGGGATTTCAAACCGAGCGCGCGAGTGGCGGCGTCGCATTCGGCACGGAGGTCATTGATGGCTTTGTCGATTTCGGCGTGGCGGATTCCGGTGTCGTAGAGCACCCAGGCGATTTCGCCGATGAGCGGGACGGGTTCAATGGTGAAGGATTGGCAATCCATTTCCACGGCGTGAAACGCCTTGGAGAAGAGCGACGCGACCGGGGCGAGCAATCCCGAGTGCTCCGGAGTCGAGGTGTTTCCAGCGAGCAGACAGGTGCGGGCGATTTCGAGTTTCTCGATGTTGCTGAGGGGCGGCAACGCTCCGTCTGCGGCGCGTTTCGGCGGAACGGTGACGCCGGTGGCGGTGAGCGTGAAGGGATGGAGCTGTCGCACCGCCAGCGCGATGGCGATCATCAGCGCTTGTGAACTGCCGAGCCCGGAACCCGCAGGAATGGTGCTGTGAATGGCCGCACTGAAACCGCTGCAATGTGCCTGCCGCTGGCGCAGGTCGTGAAGCATGGCTTTGACGAGGCGCGCGTGGGACGAGTCGGAGTGAGGCTCAGTTTCGAGGATGGAAAATGTCTCGGGCGGTGAGGCGGCGCCAGTTGCGAGTACGACTTTGCCATCCGTTCGTGCGGCGACCGAGATGGAGACGTTGCAGTCGACGGCCATGGCGAGGGCGAGGCCGTGGTGGAAGTCGGCATAGTTCCCGAGCAGTTCCGTCGTGCCGGGGGCGTGGACGGTGTAGGTCGGCGGATGCCCGAATTGATTCCGGAAGAGTTTATGGACTTCGAGCATGGGGCGCAGGACGGGGGATTCGTGAGGCGTGATTCGTGATCCGTGATCCGTGATGGTGAAGTTGCGGGCGGGGCGATGATCACTGATTACGCGTCACGAGTCAGATGATTCATTTTGCACGGGCCTTTTTTCCGAGCGCATCGAACTTTTCGGCCAGGGCGAAATCTTTGGCGGTAAGGCCGCCTTCGTCGTGGGTGGTCAGGGCGAGGGTGACCTTGTTCCAGCGGATATCGATGTCGGGATGGTGCCAGGCTTTCTCGGCGAGCTTGGCGATGGCGTTGACGAAACGGATCGCGGACGGGAAGTCCTTGAACTCGAAGGTGCGGCGGATGATTTGGGCCCGGCGCTTCCAATCCGGGACGCGGCGCAGGGCTTCGGAACGTTGTTTCGGGGATAGAATGGCCATGGCGCATCTTTGGCCGAGGGCCCGCGATACGTCACGGAAATTACCGGCCTGAATTGGTTCGCCGTTGCGGCTCCGGCGGCGTGGGAAGCGGGTCCAGTGCCCCGAGATTCCAGTGCTGGCGCGGAACATATTCTGGACTTTTGAGGGGGGGATTATTACTTTCTTCCCGAACCCAAACAGTATGTCGTATCCGAACCATTCTGGTTTCGAGCTGTACTCTGCCAGCCGTATCTTTGTCGTAGTGGCGCTGGGATCGCCGCGAAGAGGCAAGGGTACAAACCACCCCGTCTGAAGTGCTGACTCCCTTGTCATTCCGCAGTGAACGTATGCTTCAGGGGCGTAACCTGAATGTAACATCTCACACGCGGAAGGACGGAGTTCTGAGTTTCAACCACCCCACAACCACCCTGAAAAATATGCACGTTAAGTTCCTGGCAGGATGCCTCGCTTCCGTCTGTTTCCTCGCTGCTGGTGTCGCGACAAGTTCGTTCGCGGCGGAAGGCCCGGCAACGATCACCACCACGCCGGCTGGCCGTACGGTTTTCATCGGCGGCACCACGACGTTTTCTGTGGTGGCCGATGGCACCGCGCCGCTTAGCTATCAATGGCGAAAGGCGGGACAGCCGATCTCCGGAGCGACGGCGGCGGCGCTGACGTTGAACAACGTCCAGACCGCCGACGAGGCGATCTATTCGGTGGTGGTGAGCAACGCCCTGGGGGTGGCGATCAGTTCCGATATCGAGTTCCTCGTGGATCCGGGAGTGGTGCTGGGAACGACGACCAACACGCTCGTCGCCTACGGCGCCACGTGGAAATACAATCAGTCCGGAACAGACTTGGGCACGACATGGAAGGACGTTGGCTTCAATGACACGACTTGGCCGTCTGGCCCTGGCATCCTGGGCCTTGAGACGGCGGCCTACCCGGACACGATTCGCACACCACTGGCGTTGGGCAGTCCGCAGGTAATCACCTATTATTTCCGCGGTCGATTCAATGCAACCGCTGATCAAGTGGCGGGCGCGCTCGCGACGACTGTTGCAGTGGATGACGGATTAGTGCTCTACGCGAACGGTACTGAAGTGGCGCGCTTGCGCGTTGCGGCCGGGCAGAACGCGACGACGCTCGCGGAAAACCAAGGGTCTGAAGGAACTCCAGAAAGCCTCGAGATTCCCGCAAGCAGCCTGGTGGTGGGCGAAAACGTTCTCGCGGCGGAAGTTCACCAGTCCGGTGCCACCAGCAGCGATGTGGCGTTTGGGCTGACGATGTCCTCGCTGGGTGTGATCCGCGGACCGGATAATGTTCGACCCACGATTATCTCCGCCGGTTCGATTACGAATAACCGGGTGATTGTTTCGTTTTCAGAACGCGTGGAACCGGCCAGCGCGACCAACGTCGCCAACTATCAGGTCAGCGGCGGCATTGTAGTCTCTGGCGCCTACATGACGAATGACGACCGGACCGTTGCGCTCGTCATCTCGCCGATCGCGCAGTCGGTGAACTACACGCTGACCGTGAACAACGTTCGCGATCGCGCCGTGACGCCCAATACCGTGCTCGCGAATTCCGAGGTGGCGTTCACCCTCGCCTCCGGTCAGTTCCTCGCGCAGGACATTGGCACTCCGGGCCAGGTGGGAAGCGTGTCGGCCGCGAGCGGCGGCTACAACATTACGGCCGGCGGAACCAACATCGTCGGTGGATCCGATCAGTTCACTTTCAATTACCAACAAGTCTCAGGTGACTTCGACTATCGCGTCCGGGTCGCCGGATTGACGCTGGCGGACGCCTGGAGCCGCGCGGGCCTCATGGCACGGGAAACCTTGCAGCCCAACAGCCGCCACTCCTCCGTTTTCGCGACGCCCAGCGTCAGTGGTTCTTTCTTCCAATGGCGCAGCACGATCGGTGGCGCCACGCTGACGGCGGGATCTTATCCCGTGAACTACCCGGAGACGTGGGTTCGCCTGAAGCGCGCCGGAAACATCTTCATCGGCTACGCGAGCATGGACGGCACAGCGTGGTATCAACTGGGAATCGCGACGAACGCGATGGCGCCCAATGTCTTCCTCGGCATGGCGGTCAGCGCCGGCGTGGCGAGCAGCAGCGCGACGCCGACGACAACGGCGCAGTTCCGCGACTTCACGCAGACCACCGGAGCGACCGTGGAGAATTCACTGCCCGACGTGGAGCCTGCCGGACCTTCGAGCCGACGGACGCCGATCGCGATTACCGAGATCATGTATAACCCGTTGCCGAACGCGAACAGCAACGTCCTCGAGTTCATCGAAGTCTATAACTCGAATCCTTACTTCGAAGACATCAGCGGCTGGCGGCTGTCCGGTGACATTGATTACACGTTCCCGGCGAACACGATTCTCCGCGCCGGCGAATATCGGGTCATCGCCCGGGTGCCCGGCGATGTGCAGGCGCACTACGGAATCAGCGGCGTCTGGGGGCCGTACACCAACTCACTGAAGGAAACTGGAACTATCCGGCTCCGAACCAAGGAGGACGCGGTTCTCCTGGAGATCGAATACAACAATGTCGCGCCGTGGCCCGCGTCGGCTGACGGCGCCGGGCACTCGCTGGTGCTGGCGCGTCCGTCGTACGGCGAAGGTTACGTGCAAGCCTGGGGACAGAGCGCCCGCGTGGGCGGCTCGCCGGGCGGTTACGATGCGTATCGCGGTTCGCCGCAGCGTTCGGTGACGATCAACGAATTCCTTGCGAACTCCGAGACGGTGGATTTCGTCGAGCTCTACAATCACTCGAACGTCGAGGTGGATATTTCCGGATGCACGCTTTCGGATTCTCCCTCGACGAACAAGTTTGCCTTCCCGGCGAATACCAAGATCCCTGCGCGCGGCTTCCTCGTGGTGAGCCAAACGGAACTGGGCTTCGGCTTGAGCTCCGGTGGTGAGACGATTTATCTCCGTTCCGCGGACGCCACGCATGTCATCGACTCCATTCGCTTCGAAGCGCAGGCGTTGGGCGTTTCGTCCGGCCGCTTTCCGAATGGCGCTGATTCGATTTACCCGCTCGTTTCGCCGACGCCCGGTGCGGCGAATGCCGGCACGCTCACCCGCGACATCGTCATCAACGAGATCATGTACAAGCCCATCTCCGCGTTGAACGACGATGAGTATGTCGAAATCTACAATCGCGGTGCCGGACCAGTGAACCTCACCGGATGGCGGTTCACGTCGGGGATTGATTTCCAGTTCCCCTCCAACACTGTGCTCGCGGCGGACAGCTATCTGGTGATCGCCAAGAACGCGTCGCGCATGCTCACCAATTATCCGAATCTCAACCCGGCCAATACGCTGGGTAATTACGGTGGTTCACTCGGGAATCGCGGTGAACGTGTGGCGTTGGCCATGCCCGATTTCACTATCTCCACCAACTCCCAAGGTCAGGTGCGGACAAATACCGTCTACGTCGTCGTCGACGAAGTTACCTACGCGCCCGGCGGGCAATGGAGCCCTTGGGCCAACGAAGGCGGCAGCAGCTTGGAACTGGTGGACGCCGAAGCCGATCGTCGGCTGGCCTCCAACTGGGCGGACAGCGATGAATCTGCGAAGTCACCTTGGACCACTATTCAGGCCACAGACTTGATGAACAACGGCAGCGGCACCGCGAATTTGTTCGAAGTGCTGGCGCTGGGTGAAGGCGAGTATCTGGTCGACGACCTCGAACTGGTTCCGGCCACGAGCAGTTCGAACTTCATCTCGCAGGCGAACTCGACGTTCTCCAACGGGCAGGGGACGTGGCAATTCCGCGGCACTCACATCCGTTCGTCCGTGACGAACAACGGCGGTTTCGGCGGTGGCAGTTGCCTCTACCTCCGCGCCAGCGCCCGTGGTGATGCCATTCACAATCGCTGCGTGGTTCCGATTCCAATTCCGACGGGCACGGTCACCTTGCGGGCGAAGGTTCGCTGGCTTCGCGGCTGGCCCGAGATGCTTTTCCGTTTGCACGGCAATCACGCCGAAGCGACCGGCCGCCTTGCGTTGCCTTCAAATCTCGGCACGCCGGGGGCGCGGAACAGTCGCGCGGTCAACAATGCGGCGCCGGCGATCTATGAAGTCACACATCAGCCCGTGGTTCCGGCGGCCGGACAAGCTGTCGTGGTCACGGCCCGGGTCAACGATCCGGACGGCATCCAGTCGGTGGCGGTGCGCTATCGCATCGACCCCGCCACAACGTACGCTCAGGTGGCGATGAACGATGCCGGCACTGGCGGCGATGCGGTTGCGGGCGACGGAGTTTACAGCGCGGCGATTCCTGGACAGGCGGGCGGCGTGCTCGTTCCTTTCTACGTTCAGGCGACCGACGCTGCGACCTCTCCGGCGACGGTGAGTTTCCCGAAGGGCGCCTCGACCACCACTTTCGAATGCTTGGTTCGCTTTGGCGATCCTGTCATTTCGTCGGGATTCGGCACCTACCGCCAATGGATGACGGATTACCATTTCCAGACGTATAACAATCGTCCGGCCCTGAGCAACGAGCGCGTGCCGCTTACGTTTGTTTATGGAAATTTCCGGGCCATCCACTTTGCCGCGGTGAAATGGGCAGGGAGTCCGTATCACCAGTTCTCCGGTAATCCCAACACGACGGGTCATTACTCGATCGACATTCCGTCAGACGACCTGTTCCTCGGCACGGACAACCTCAACAAGGTTCATGCGCCCGGCAACGGACCGTTCGACGATGCGCTTATCCAACGCGAGCAGACGGCGTATTGGTTCGCGCGCCAGCTTGGCCTGCCGTGGAATTATCGCCGTGCGGTGAACTTCTATTTCAACGGACTTCGTGCAGGTGGCGCGAATCAGTTGATGGAAGACACGGAGACCCCGGGCAACAGCGTGGTCGAGTCGCGGTTCTCCGATGACCCGGACGGTAATCTCTACAAGCTGCAACCGTGGTTTGAAGTCGACGACGGTAACGGTCGTTCGCTGGGATTTGCGAATGCACGCTGGTGCACGCTTTCGAAGTTCACCACGGTCTCCAATGGCGTCACCATTCACAAGCTGGCGGCGTATCGAAACAACTTCCTCGCCCGCGCCGTCAAAGGCTCGGCCAATGATTACTCGGATGTGTTCGCGCTGGTGGATGCCGCTGAAACGCCGGCCGGTCCGGCGCACGCCGCCAACATGGATGGCATCGTCGACGTGGAACAATGGATGCGAACGTTCGCGGTTCACCATTCCGTCGGCGACTGGGATCACTTCGGCAGTCAGAACTCCCAGAACATGTATGGCTACAAACCGACCAACGGCAAATGGCAGCTGATGATCTGGGACATGAACATCGTTCTCGGCAACAGCGGGTCGTGGGCGGCTGGCCAGAACCTTTTTGTCAGCTCTGGTGGCGGCGCGAACATGACGAAGCTCTACGACAATCCGAAGTTCCGCCGCATGTATCTGCGGGCGTTAAAGGAGCTGTGCAATGGAGCGTTCCTGCCGGCGAACCTTGACCCGGTGTTGGACTCCAAGTTTGCGGCGTATCAAGCCAGCGGCGTGAACGCAACGGCGCCGACTTCCATCAAGACGTTTGTCTCCACCGCCCGCAGCAGCATTCTCGGTACGGTCGCTGCGGAAGAAGCTGCCGTGTTCAGGATCACAAGCACCAACAACATCACCACGACGAACAACCTGGTCACCATCACCGGCGAAGCTCCCGTTCAGGTGCGGACCATCTGGGTGAACGGCATTGAGTATCCGGTCACTTGGTCGAACGTGAAGACGTTCGTGGTTCAAGTCGTGGTCAGTGAGCCTACGAGCCAGCTGCGAGTCGAGGCTGTTTCCATTGCCGGCACTCTAATTCCGGGACTCCAAACCAACATCACGGTGAACTACACGGGTCCGATCGCCACGCCCGAATCATCCCTCGTCATCAACGAGATTATGTACAATCCGCAGGTTCCGGATGCGTCCTACATCGAGATCTTCAACAACTCATCCTTCGCGTTTGACCTCTCGGGTTGGCGGATCAACGGGATCGACTTCAACTTTAATACTGGCGACGTGATCACCAACCGCCAGTACATGGTCATTGCCAAGAATCGTGCCGCTTACACGACTGCCTTCCCCGGCGCGGCCGCGGCTGCCGGACAATTCGAGGGCAATCTCGATGCGGGCGGTGAGACCATCACGCTGCAACGTCCGACATTCGTCTATTCCACCAACGGAACTACGATTTCCACCAACCTTGTCTACGTCACGGTGGACAAGGTGAAGTATGACGATGATTTGCCATGGCCAGCGGGCGCGGACGGATTCGGTCCCTCGCTCCAGCTGATTGATGCGTCCGAGGACAACAGCCGCGTCAGCAACTGGGCGGATCGCGAAGACTGGCGCTATGTCACCTACACCGGAACGATTCAGGGCGGCGCCTCGCCGGGCACCAACCTCCTGGTTTTCCTGAACTCAGCGGGTGATGTTGTTCTGGATGACCTCACGCTGGTCACTGGCACGCAGCCGGAAGTCGGACCCAACCTCATCGCCAACGGTGGCTTCGAAGAACCTCTCGCCGGCACGTGGGCGATTCTCGGTAATCACAGCAACTCCGTGGTCACCACCGAAGTGACTCACTCCGGCAATTCCGCCGCGCGAATCATCGCTGCCGGCGTTGGCGGTGCCAGCTCGGCATGGCGGCAGTTCATTCCTGCGCTGCCCTCGAACACAGTCTGCACGCTGAGCTTCTGGTTCAAGCCGAGCACCAACGGTTCGATCGTCACCATCCGCACCACGCCCGGAAGTTTGTTCAACAGCACGAATGGTTTCCGGCCGACCTTGTGGACGCCGGGCACGGCCAACACGGTGGCCCAATCGCTCCCGGCTTACGATGACCTCTGGGTGAACGAACTGCAGGTCAATAACCTGACTGGCGTCGTCGACAACCAGGGCGAACGCGAACCGTGGATTGAGCTCTACAATGCCGGTGGAACGACTATTGATCTCAGCGGTTACTATCTCGCGGACAACTACACAAACCTCACCCAATGGCAGTTCCCGGTCGGCAGCACCATTGCCCCGGGGGCATTTCGAGTCATCTGGGCGGACGGTCAGCCGGGACAAAGCACGGCAACGGATCTTCATACGAACTTCCGGTTGGGCGGCTCCACCGGATCGGTGGCGCTCGTTCGCCTCGTACTCGGCCAGCCGCAGGTGACTGACTACTTGAACTACGCGGGCGTCGCGCCGGATCTTTCCTACGGCGATTTCCCGAACGGCCAGCCGTTTGATCGCCAGATCTTCTTCAGTGTCACCCCCGGTGCGGCCAATGAGGCGCGCGAAGTCAACGTGTTCATCAATGAATGGATGGCATCGAACACCAACAGCATCGCGGACCCGGCAGATGCCGATTTCGACGACTGGTTCGAGCTCTACAACGCCGGCACTTCCGCAGTCGACCTCGGCGGATACTGGTTGAGTGACAGTTTGCTTTCGCCAGCTGGATTCCAGATCCCGGCGAATGGCCATTACGTCATCCCGGCGGGCGGTTTCCTCCTCGTCTGGGCGGACAACGAAGCGTCGCAGAATTCGACCAATCGCGTTGACCTGCATGTCAGCTTCCAGCTGTCACGCGACGGCGAGCAGCTCGGCCTCTTCGCTCCGAACGGCTTCACGCTCATCGATGGCGTCAGCTTCGGTTCCCAGACCAACGAAATCAGTGAAGGCCGGTTCGCGGATGGCGCGCAGACTCGCTACTACATGACCACGCCAACCCCACGCGGACCGAACACCATCGGCCTCGGTAACGCGGCTCCCACACTGGCGGCAATCGCGGATCGCGTGGTCACGCTTGGCCAGACCGTCACCCTCACGGCGGTCGGCAGCGATTCCGACTTCCCAGCGCAGACGCTCAGCTACAGCGTCGATGCCGGTGCGCCAGCCGGTGCGACCATCAACAGCGTCTCCGGCCAGTTCGGCTGGACGCCGACCATCGCCCAGGTGCCGAGCACGAACGTCATCACCGTTCGCGTCACCGACAACGGTGTGCCCGCCCTGAGTGCGGCGCGTTCGTTCACGATTGTTGTCCGCACTCCGCCTCGCGCGGTGATTGCGAATGACGGCAGCGGGAATGTCAGCCTGGGCTTCGGCACGCTGGCGGGGAAAACCTATCGTGTGGAGTTCAAGGATTCGCTGAGCGCCGCGAATTGGACTCCGCTGGGCAGCGCGATCCTCGCCAACAGCGACACGCTGACGGTACCCGACAATCTTGGTGCCAACCCACAGCGCTTCTATCGTATCGTCCAACTCGATTAAAGAGATACGAAGCGTCGTACCAGCGGGGATGGGCGAAAGCTCGTCCCCGCTTTTGTTTCGCGACAGAGACGGTTAATGCCGAAGTGCGATCGAGACGAGAGTTCCGACCGAGGGAGGATTGGAATGGCGGTCCGCGACTACGCGATGAGTTCCCTCACCACATTGCCGTGAACATCCGTCAGCCGGTAATCACGGCCGGCGCTGTGGAAGGTCAGCTTTTCGTGATCGAAGCCGAGCAGAGCGAGGATCGTCGCATGCAGATCGTGGACGTGAACTTTCTTTTCCACCGCGGCGAAACCAAACTCATCCGTCGCCCCATGAACGTAGCCGCCGCGGACGCCGCCGCCCGCCATCCACATGGTAAAGCCATAGTGGTTGTGATCGCGACCGTTGATCTTGCCGGCGTTACTGCCGGGCGTGGGTAGCTCCACCGTCGGAGTGCGGCCAAACTCGCCGCCCCAGATCACGAGCGTGTCTTCAAGCATGCCGCGTTGCTTGAGATCCTTCAGCAACGCGCCGATTGCCTGGTCGCTTTGCTTGGCGAGGGCGCGATGGCCGACTTCGATGTCGTCATGGTTGTCCCACGGTTGACCGGCACCGTGCCAGACCTGCACGAAGCGCACGCCGCGTTCCACGAGCCGCCGGGCGATGAGGATTTGCCGCGCCTGGGTTCCTTCGCCGTACATCTTGCGGATATGTTCCGGTTCACGGGAGATATCGAAGGCATCCGTCGCATCCATCTGCATGCGATACGCGAGTTCGAATGACTGGATGCGCGCTTCGATCTGCGCGTCTTCCGCGCGCTTCTTTCGGTGGCGGGCATTGAGCGTCTGCAACAGGTCAAGTTGCGCGCGCTGCTCCGGCATGGAGCTGTAGTTGTTCTTGATGTGCTCGATCAGCTTCTCGATCTTCGTGTGCTCCGTGTTGATGTAAGTTCCCTGAAAAACACCCGGTAGGAAACCGCACTGCCAGTTCTGTGATTCCTGGATCGGATAACCGCCCGGGCACATGGAAATGAAGCCGGGAAGATTCTGGTTCTCACTGCCCAATCCGTAGGTGACCCACGAGCCCATGCTGGGTCGCACCTGCCGGGCTTCGCCGCAGTTCATCAGCAACAGGGACGGCTCGTGATTCGGCACGTTCGCGTACATGGACCGAATCACCGCGATGTCATCAATGCTCTCGGCGACGTGTGGAAAGAGTTCGCTGACCTCGATGCCGCTTTTACCATACTGGCGAAACTTGAAGGGCGACTTGAACGCCGCGCCGGTTTTGCGCTCCGTCTTGAGCTGGAGCGGGATCTCCTTGCCGTTCCATTTGTCGAGCGACGGCTTTGGGTCAAAGGTGTCGACGTGCGACGCGCCACCGTTGGCGAAGATGTGAATCACGCGCTTCGCTTTCCCGGGGAAGTGCGAGCCCTTCGGCAGCATGGGATTCGTAAACCCGTCGGCGGCCGCGGAGTTGGTGAAGCCGAGATTGCCCAGAAGACCGCCCAGACCGAGCGCGCCCATGCCCATGCCGCAACGATTCAGGAATTCCCGTCGGGTCAACGCGAGGTGTTCAGGATTAGGAGCGTGATGTCGCATTTGTCGTAAGATTCCTGACGCCCGGTGTGCTGGTCAAATTCACGTTTCCTCTTCTGCCTGAAGGCTTGATGTTGCGGCGGTGGATCCCAATTCTCAGCCGGTGAATAGGTCTGGCGCTGCCCCTTGGTTTTCGTGGACGCGACTGGTGTGCATCGCAGCCACAGTCGCGCTGCTCTGGCTGATCTTCCGCAAGATTGAATTTCGCACCCTCGGCGAATCTCTCGAGAGAACCCGCCTGCTGTGGAGCTCGCTGGCGTTCCTCGTTTATGGAGTGGCCCTCGCGCTCCAGGCGAACCGCTGGCATCTGGCGCTGCTGGCGGTGAATCGGGCGGTTCATCCCATGGCCAGCTGGCGACTCGCGATGGTTGGCCACTTCTTCTTCACCGTCTTCTTCGGCATGGCGGGTGGCGACGCAGCGAAGTCCGCGTTTCACGCGCGCTGGTTTCGTTTTCCGTTGCCAGAAGTCCTCGCCGCTGCGCCGCTGGACCGGGGACTGAGTCTGGCGGGCGCGATTCTCCTCGCGGTCTTCACCTGGGCGCTGGCTGCGGTGAGCGGTGGACTCGATTCGCTGGGCAACGTTCCGTTCCAAAGTCCTGGTTTCTGGGTTGTCCTGGGAATCGTCCTGATCGCGGTGACCGTGATGGTGGTCACTTTCTGGCAACCCGCGGGCGAAGGCGCGTTGGCGCGACTCATTCGTGCACTGCGCGCTGGCGGCGGGCGATTACTGCTCTCGCCGAAGATGACCAGCAGCGGATTGTTCATTGCGACGGCGGGGCATTTGGGGCTGAGCGCGGTTTTCGCGCTGAACCTGTACGCGGTGGCCGGACCTCAACTTCCATGGAGTCAGTTGTCGTGGACCATTCCGGCGATCACCACGATCAGCTGCCTGCCATTTACGGTCGCTGGAGCTGGCGTGCGCGAGATGGCGGCGATCACGCTGCTGGGACTCTACGCGGTGCCGTCGGCGGAGTGCGTCGTGGCGTCGATGCTGACGATGATTCACAAACTAATGTGGGCTGGCGTCGGCGCTGGCGTCCTGTGGCGCGAGCAATCCGTGCAAGAGTCGTGGATGCCGGTCGCGACGTCCGGAGATGTTTCAATTGTCCTCGCTGGCGCTGATGATTCCTCGACTGAGACGGAGGCGGCTCGGCTGCGAACATTGCCGGGCGTCTGCGACGTGACCGTCGAGTCTCAAATGGACGTTCTTCCGGGAATGGTCTCTCCCGCAAGTCGGGAGCGCGGGGAGATCGTTCTCGGATTGAGAAGCGGAGCCGTGTTGTCGGGCGAAACGTTACGTCGTGTGCTCGATGCACTTAGGGACCGCTCCGTTGTCGGAGGCATCGCTGCAACCAACCTTGGTACGGGGTGTTTGGGAACGATGGATCCCCGCTGGATGCTGCGCCAGTTCCGGCCATTTGGTAACGGCGCTGACACGATTGTCTTTGTCCGACGGAGCGCGCTGGCGGATATCCATTCCAAGTCTGGTAACTCGCTCGAGTCTTGGGACGAGTTATTCGTCCACCTTCGGCGCGAAGGTCGTCTCTTGAAACTGTGACCTCTAATTTGCGAGAGGTTGGGTGCTGCGGAGATAGGCGAAGAGATCGCGCACCTGCTGTTCGTTGAGCGTGTCGAGCAAACCCTCCGGCATCAGGCTCATTCCGGCTGCGCGCATTTCGGCCACGTTCGAATGCTCAATCGTGACGTTTTGTCCGTCGGGAGTGCGCAGCACGATGACCTTCGCGTCACGTTCCACCAGAAACCCGGTGAGCGAACGGTCATCCTTCGTTTCGATCAGGATGTTCTCGTAGCCTTCGCGAATCTCCGCGCTGGGATTCACGATGTGCAGGAGCATCGTGTCGAGGTCGCCCCGTTGATAGGTCGTGAGATCGGGGCCGACCTTTCCGCCGCGGGCGAACAAGGTGTGACATGACGCGCAGCTCGCGTTGAAGAGCGTCTGGCCGGCGTAAGGGTTGCCGGTGCCGGATTGAAGGACGGCGCCCAAGCGCTGAATGGCCTGTTGCATCTCGGCAGTGGTGGCGGCGCCAGCGCGAGGCCAAAGCCTGGCGATGAGCGCGGCCAGTTCCGTCGGCGGGTGAAGCTTCATGCGGCGAACGGCGTCGAGCGGGACGGCGTCGGCCTTGATCTGTCCTTTGTCCACCGCGTGAACCAACGCGAGCGACCAGTTTGCCCGGCTGGCCAGCAAGCCCAGCGCAATGGCACGCACATCCGGCGGGTAATCGTTGTAGTCCTTCAGAACGGTGGCGGGAATTCGCGCATCGTCGTAGCCCATCAGGGCGGTCAGGGCGGCCTTGCGGATCTCGCGGTTCGCGTCGCGGTCGGCGATGGCCAGGAGCGCGTCCAAGGCGGCCGCGGGGCGGATCTCGCCCAGCACGCTGATCGTTTGCTGGCGTTGCCTGGCGCTGGACCGTTCGTCTTTGATCATTTCCAGCGCGCGTCGAGTCGCTGCGGGGTCGCCGGTGCGGAGCTTCAGGGCGTCCGACGCGACATCGTGTCTGGCCATGGCGGCGACCAGTTCGTCCGGCAGTCCGGTCAGGGAGCGGCCGGAAAAGGCTTCTTCGAAACCTGTCATGAGCAGTTTGGTGTGCTTCGTCGACGGTGAAAGTTCGAGCAACTTCGCGCACGTGAGCAGATCCTTCCGTGAACCTGCAGCGGCGTAGCGGCGCATGAGTCGGGAAAGAATATGTCTCTCGATCACGGGCTGGAACCAGACGGGCGAATTACCGAACAACTTCAGGACGTCTTCGCGGTTGGAATCGCATTTCGATTCCAGCGCCCACCAGCAGAGCAGGGGAATGCGGGGATCATCCGCATCTTCAGCACGGCGGGACAACGACGCGATGACGGCAAGTGTGGTCGGAGCCGGCAGGCGGCGGGCGGTGCTGGCGATCTGCGCGCGAACTTCCACATTGGTCTGGCTGGAGGCGAGAGTCAGCAACAGCGACGACAGTTGCGGATGGCCTTCGCTGCGATCGCCCAACAGGCGAACCATCCACGTGAGAGCGGGTTCGTTGCGCTGCTTGACGGCTGCGGCCACCAGGTCTGCGGAGAGCGGTTGATTCAACTGATGCAGCGCCCAGAGAGCTTCGAGCGAGATTTGGTCGCGCGATGACTCGACCAATCGGCGCAATGCCGGCGCGACGGTGGTGTCCCGTCGATCGGCGAGGACGCGCAACGCGGTTTCACGAAACCACTGGTTGGTGTGGCGAAGGGTTTCAGTGAGTTCCACCGCACTGAGTCTCGCGAGGTTGAATTTCGCGGACGTTTTGGCTCCTTTTCGCTTCAAACGGTAGATCCGCCCGTGTTCCTTGTCGATGTAGCCTTCTTGATTCCGCGTGTGCGTGACCTGCCGGTCATACCAGTCCGCGATATAGATGGCGCCATCGGGTCCGACCTTGATGTCCACCGGGCGGAACCAGGAATCGCTGCTGGTCACCACTCGCTCCAAATCGCGTGTGGCAAACGTCGACCCGACGGGTGTGATGTCGCTTAGGACGACGCGCCCTTGCAACGGTTCGATGCCGAAGAGCTTTCCGGCGTAGCGTTCCGGCAGCGCGCCGCCGTGGTAGATGACGAAGTTGTGCGTGAATCGCTCGCCCCGTGTTCCTTCCATGTGCGGGAAGTAGCCGAACGCATACGAGTTCGCCAGCTCACCGTGCTTCTCGAAGCCCTTGCGCAGATACGCGCCCTGCATGTAGTGAAAACCGCGCGTGTCGCCGCCGTTGTGGCCGGAGAAAATTCGCCCCTTGTCATCGATCTCCACACCGAAGGCGTTGCCGCCGCCTTCCGAGAAAATCTCGTAGCGCTTTGATTCGGGATGGTAGCGCCAGATGTTCTGGCCTTGGGAATAAACCACATTGGTCTCGCCCGGGCGCCGCACGTTCGCCGTCACGGTGCTGCCTTGCGCGGCGTAGAGCCAGCCGTCGGGTCCCCAGCGCAAACTGTTCACGACGGAGTGCGTGTCCTCCAGTCCGAAGCCCTCCAGATGCACCACCGGATCGGTGTCGGGGACGTCGTCGTCATTCCGGTCGGGATAAAAGAGCAGGTAAGGCGGATTCAACACCCAGACGCCGCCGCGACCTTTGGCGCAAGCGGTCGCGATGTTCAATCCGTCCACGAACGTCTTGTGCTTGTCGAAGGTGCCATCGCCGTTCGTGTCTTCGTGGATGGTGATCTTGTCGAGGCCCTTCACCCCGCGAGGTGGCGGCTCCGGCACCTTGTCGTACACCGCGCGCCAGAAGTTGTCGCGGCTCACGGCCTTCAATCCCGCTGGCGCTGGATACTGGAGATATTGCACCACCCACATCCGGCCACGCTCATCGAAGTTCAGGAAGACGGGCTGGGTGACAATTGGTTCCGCGAGCACGAGCTCCATTTCGAGATCGTCGGGCACGGTGAATGTCTTCGCTGCTTCCGCTGGCGACAACGCGTTGGTCCGTCCCGCCATCGGATGACCGGAGAACTGCGACTCGATCAGTTTCGTCTCCGCCTTTGGCGTCTGCGCCACGGCGGAGTGAAGCAATGTCGCGAGGAGAATCGCGGCGGTCAGGATGTCCTTCATGGGCGGGCGAGATTGGCTTCCTTCGGCAGGACCGGCTGTCCGAGCGACCATTGGATTGCGTTGAGCAGCAGACGGCGGAAATTGGCGTTCGCGAAATCATCCGGATGACCGAGCGAAGTGTAAAAGATGCGCGCCTTCTTCTCCCCGTAGGTGTGCGTCCACGCGACGGGTTCCGCGGGCTTGCCTTCGATGGAGCCGATGAGCAGCGGCTGGGCGGCTTCCTTGAGCGGACTTACGCGGTAGAGGGAACCGTTACCGATCAGGTCGTTCATGTTCACTCCCGTCAGCAAGTCGTGGTTCTCCGCGCCGGGCGCTGAGCGGATTGTTGTCTTCGGCCCGTGACCGTGATGGCCGGCGTAATTGCCGCCGAGCACTTCTGGATCGAAAGTCATCCACGCTTCCCCCTCGGCCTGGTCTTCCCGACGCGGCGCAAAGCCGTGGCTTGCGGTGCGAATGCCCACGAGCGGTTTGCCCGCGGCGAGATGCGCGCGGACCGCCGCCAGTTCCGCCTTCGCCAGCGCGCGTCGGCGCAGGCTGACGAGCAACACATCCGCGTCACGCAACGCCGCCGTCAGGCCGGGGAAACGGTGTTTGTTGGCAGCGTCCTGCTCAATCACCGACACCCGCAGGCCACGCCACGTGAGATTCTCCTTCGCAAGGGCAGGGAGCGTTTCCCACGTTTTGTATTCGTCCTCGCCGATCAACATTACGACATGCGCGCGCTGGTCTTCGGCGAAGCGAAACTCGTTTCCGCCTAGGAACGCCACGCTGCTGGTCGTCGGGCACCAAAAGCGCTCGACGTGGTCCACCATCAAATCGTTGCCCACGCAATGTGCCACATACGGCGCGCGACGCGGATTGTACATGGTGTCCGTGAGATCGCGCACCAGCACCACGTTCTGGCCCTGGTTGACCATCTGCCGGATGGAAAAGGGTCGCCCCAGCACGCACATGTTCAGGTGGACGCCCATCACGATGACGTTGGTGATGCCGCGCTGGCGCATCAGGTAATAGGCTTCGGCCGAATCCGTGATCGCGTCACCGTCGTGGATCTCAATCGTCGCGATCTGCCGTGTCCACGGATACGGAGCGCCCTTGGGCCTTGGCGAATCAGTGTCGCAACCGCCGTCCGAATCATCAATGGGCAGCGGCGCCTCCTTCGTTTGATCGAGTGAGCACCAGCGTTGCAGCGGGATCTGCGTCTCCACCTTGGGTGCGGACTGCGCGAGCTTTCGCTGTGGTGTGCCCTCATAGAACTTCATCGTGTCGCTGGGGCAGTGAATGATCAGCCCGCCCTGACTGCGCGCCTGCTTCACCAGCTCGTTCATGCGCGGGGCCATCTCGGCGACCCGGCGGGTCGCGCCGGCGCAGGTGTGCTTGTCCCACATGTCGCAGATGACGACTGCGGTCTTCGTCGCGTCCCAGCTCACGGTGCGCTCAGCGCTTTGCCAGACGCCGCCGCCCTTCGCGGTCTCCGTCTGCGAACGCAGCGGGAGCTGAAACGCATTCGCCGCTTCGGCACGCTGCGTGGAAAGGACAACAAGGAGGGCGGCGCAAAGCCTTAGACAGGCTCTTAGCGCGGGAAGTCGTGGCGTCTTCATAGCAGGTCGATGGGTCAGACGCTATCGAGCGCTGAACCTTCACGCAACCTTCCCGGACGATGGTGGCGGCCGGCGTTTTACCGGTTGAATTGTTCCCAGTTCTCCTCGATGAACTGGCGAATCGCAGCCCGGCGCGGGGTGAAGACGTTGTAGAAATAAATGTTCGACGGAACGGTGAGGCCGAGCGCAAGTCCGATGAGGTCGACGAGGAAATGGACGTTGATCCACATCGCGAAGTTGAAGATGGCCGAGCAGCAGGCCATGAGCAGGATGATGTGGAGGTAAATCTTCATCCGCGAAAACTCCGTGCACGCATCCCACGCCTGCAGCAATTGCGCTCCAGTCATCTTGCGCAGCTCCGGCACCGACCAGGCAAACAGAGTTCCCATCTTCATAGTGTCTCGATCGTAACGGAGGAGTTCAGCTCACGCCAGCCTTCGTGAGTCTGATTTCCGACAGGCCTCGGTCCATTTCGAATCTTCATGCCATTCGATAGCCCTACCGGCGCGCCGTACGGAGGCACTGGCGTCCTCCTGAGCAATACCCGTGTCCAGTTGAGAGACACGGGCGCGTCTTTGGCGTGTCTCTCCGGACATTTGAGCACGCTGAAAGCTTCTTGAAACCTCTGCGACCCTCCCTGGCGACCTTGCGACTTCATTTCGCGCCATCGGCTCGTCCTTTCGGCACGCGAAGAATTTCCTGGGAACGCTTTGCTTTCATCCGTGCGGCTCAAAGTTCATTTCACGCCGTCGTGTCCTCGTTTCAGCCGGCTAAGAACTCAGTCGCGACGATTGAATCTCAATTCAGGACATCGCGGGTAGGGCGCGTCGCTCCGCGAGCGCCATTTCGTTGCGAGGACGTCCAACCGGCGCGCGCGGAGCGACGCGCCCCACCCATCGTTAAGATCTCTCCACCCGGATTAGATCGGACACACGTCCGATGCTACTCCTCACGGAGGCATTCGCGTCTTTCGCGTGTTTCGCGGATCACCGATTTCATCTGTCCGTCTCATTGGCGAATCCTTGACACCACCGGCGCTGCGCGTTACGCCAGCTCCACCAAAACGATCTTCCCATGAAAACCTCGACCGCGCTCTTCCTTCTTTCGGCCGTCATGGTGTGGTGTGGCCATCTGTCCGCGGCGGACACTCTCACGTCACGCTCCTTGCGGATCAATTCGGCCGCTCTGCAACTCATGGCCACCAACCGGGTCGCTCCGAAGGTCACCGTCGCCACCGTGGATCAGAAGCTGAACGTCAAGGTGCCGATGAACACCGAACTCCTCGTGCGGAAGGGCGACACCTTCACCAAGGCGGTGTTCACCCGGCGGGAAGGCACCAACCAGATCTATGAATTAAAACCCACGGATGTGTATGTGGCGCGCGGCACGCCCGTCGCCTCCATTCCGCTGTCCACCAACCGCTCCCGCCTGCCCGATGAAGTCCGCACCGTCGTGAACGGCCGGGAAGTTACCGGCTACATTGAAGTCGCACTCCAGAGCGAACGCATGGTATTGAACCCGGTCACCAGTCAGTTTGAGGGACTCCTCGGCCTCTGTTTCCGTTCCCCCTCCGCGGCGGCCGAAGCGCAGAAACTCCTGCCCATCACCCTGCGCCTGCTGAGCACGCCCGGCATCCAGCTCGCCACCAACACGGTGGTCATTACCACCGCGGGCAACTCCGGTTGCCGCGACATCTCCATCCAATGCTCCGACGAGCGGCCGGACGCGAAGATCACCGTGAAGTCCGATGCTGTGGGCGATCAACTCTTCACCGTCGAGTTCGACAAACCGCCCGTGCGCCAGCGCTACAAGGACGCT
Organism: uncultured Bifidobacterium sp.; assembly: GCA_964491875.1. Lineage (GTDB taxonomy): Bacteria > Verrucomicrobiota > Verrucomicrobiia > Limisphaerales > JADJPG01 > JADJPG01. The sequence continues at coordinate 831 of CAZBIC010000075.1, read as the reverse complement.
CTGATCATCCTCGGCGGCATCGTGCTGGGGGCGCTGGGCGGACTCGTCCGCACCTGGCATCCGCCGCGCACCCGGCATCCGTGGAAACGCGTTGCCACCGGCGCGTTCTGTGGACTGGTGCTGGTGCTCCTGGGCCAAATCGGCGTGCAACGCCTCTTTCACATCGACGGCCAGATCACCACCAGCGTGATTCTCGGACTCTGCGGCGTGCTCGGCTACCTCGGTGTCCGCATGTTCGAACTGTTCGCCCCCAAGGAATCCGACGAGGACAACAAAGACGCCGATAAACCAAAGCCTTGAACCAGGAGTGCCGGCGCGATCAGGTTGAGTTTTTGGACGCAGGCGCATCCCTTCTCATCTAAACGCACTGTTCAAAAGTACAAGGCAATATGGCCTCACCACCTCAGGTGGTTTTTTGATGCGTCTGCCCTGGTCTTCAGCGTAAGCCAGCGCAAGCCAGAGCGGACTCAAGAGGTTGGTCGCAATGCGGACTGCTTCCTACTCACGTCGGATACGATAAAAAATTTGAGTGCGGCTGGGTGCTTCGTCTTTCAGGATAACTATACCAGTCCTGCCACGTTCTCGCGAAACTTCCTCTGATTGCCTGAAGGAAAGATCAGCTGCCCTTTCCAAAATGTAGAAGCGACCGTACAATCCGGGAACAGAAACCCTAACAGTTTCCCCCTCTCGCTGGACACTGATTGGCCACTTGGCGGGTGTTGGATCGAACACAAGAGCGGCGGCGTGACCACCTATGGCGGATACGCCGATTACATTAGAGCCTGTCATGGACTTTGAAAGAGGGATTTGAGCATGAGGGAGGCCAAGGCC
>CAZBIC010000074.1:0-25444 GCA_964491875.1 uncultured Bifidobacterium sp. | reverse complement strand
CCTACAACCAGGACGACGCGACGGGCTTCATCCGCCTGAACGGCCTGCGCCTGCGCGTGAACTCGACGGTGAACGGGGCGAAGAATCTGCAGACGCGTTAGTCTCCCATCGACTTTTCGAAACGCCGTGTTGGTTCGCCAGCACGGCGCTTTCTTTTCGTTTATGCGGTCCCTGCCTGAGTCGCGAGAAATCACTTGCTAAACTCGGCAGGGTGACAAATCGGCAAGTCGGCAGGGTGCCCTTGCCAGTTCAATCGGCGCCTACTACCGTCGTCGCATGACGGATTCAACGCCGCTTCCCGAAAATCCTCCCATCCCTCCACTTCGCACTACCCCACCGAAACCGCGGCGCTGGTGGCTCTGGGGCCTCGGAGGTGTGCTGGCTTTCTTCCTCATTATCGTCGCCACTATCGCCATCACGATTTGGTGGATTCAACGCCCGATCAAGCCAGTTGTGCTTTCCGCGGAGGAAAAGCAGGTCGTGGACACGAAGATGGATGCGATGCGGAACGCAGCTCCGTTGGAAGCGAATGAGCGTTTGGATTTGGTTCAGCCGGCAAATCCGAAGCCTCCTACCCCACCTACGCCTGCGCTTCCCCCGGCTCGGGTCTATCAGCCAGGCGGCAAGGAACTGCGTTTGACCGAGCGCGAGTTGAACGGATTGCTCAACGCCAATACCGACCTGGGTGAAACCGTGCGAATCGAATTGGATGCGGATGCCATCAACGCCTACCTCGCCGTGCCCATCCCGAAAGATTTCCCGATGTTCGGCGGAACCATGTTCCGCGCACGCGGAAGATTCCAAATCTCCCTGAGCGCCGGTCAGCCGCCGGTGGCGATGCTCGAAGATGTGTCGGTCCTTGGATTGAGCCTGCCGAAGGAATGGCTGGGCGGCGTGAAAGGGAAGAACCTGCTGGCCGATGCGATGGGCGGCCCCGGCCAGTCTCCCAACTGGAAAGGAATCAAGAGCCTGCGCATCGCCCCGGGCGCCATCGTTCTGGAAGTCGGTGATTAGGTCACGAGCATGGAACAATGGGGTGCGGCCAATGTTGTTGGATTACGATTCGGCGCTGCTCTGGAAACGCAGCCCAATTCGCGACTAAGGCACCTATAAGGCGTCACTTCGAACCTGCAGGAGTTTCACTTGTCGGTTGAAACGGCGCGCGCAGCGACCTTTCCACCATGTCCTCGCGATCCGTCGAAACGACCTGCGCGTCGCGCCAGAGCCAGCGCATGATTTCAGGGAAGATTGCACCGCCCATTTTCTGGCCGTGATTGTTCATGCCCCACGAAAAGTTCAGATCGTAGCCTTTCTTCGTCAGCGCATCCGCCAGCTTCACGTTGTTGTAGAACCAGTCGCGTTCGTTTGGATTCTCCCCTCGTGAGCCGAAGCGGTTGTCGTTTCGTCCGTCCTGCAAATAGATTCGCAATGGCTTCTTCTCGGTTTGCAGCACCAGATCGGAAAGCGTGTTTCCGCCGCGATTGCCAAGGTTCACGAATGTGCCGATGAAGCTGAAGACCTTCCGAAACTGATCCGGCCGATGCCACGCCACGGTGTAGGCGGCGATCGCACCCGAACTCGCCCCGCCGATGCCGCGCATCTCCGGATCGTCCGAGATATTGTATTCCTTGCGCAGCGCCGGCAGCAATTCATCCACGATCACGCGCGCATACTTGTCGTTGATCGAATTGTATTCCTCCGGTCGATTGGTGGTGCGATCTCCCCAGTCTCCGCCGGCGGATGGCGGCTCCGGCTGGTCCGGACGACGACCGGGATTGATGAACACACCCAGAATCACGGGGATCTCACGGCGATAGATCAGGTTGTCCAAAACGTTGTGCACGCGCACATCGCCGGTGTCTTTCATGAACGCCTGGCCATCGTTGAAGACCATCAAGGCCGTCGGCTTCGATGGATCATATTGGGCCGGGACGTAGACCCAGTAGGTGTGTTGCGTCCCTGGATAGACCTCGCACTTGATAACTTTGGGTTCCGAGTATTTCCCCTTCGGCACGCCCTCCATCGGGAGCGAATCCGGCCCCAACTTGTAGAAGGCGTCGTTAAGATTGTTGCGCTCGGGACGCGACTCCGATCCACCGGGTCTCCGCGGGGCGGGCTGGTTGGTCGAGGGAGCTTGCGCGAACAAATCCAAAGAAGCCGTGAGCAAAGCGATAACGACGATGAGCGATTTCGAGCGGTTCATATCAGCATTGGTATTCCAGTCGATTGACCAGTCCCAGGACCGGAACGTTACGTATCATTTCTTCAGGTTCTCCACTCGATACAGGTGCGTCTTGGTGCGCAGGTACAACGCTTTTCCGTCCGCCGCCGGGCACGCCATGAATCCGCCGTCGAGCGTGTTCTTCGCCAGCACTTCGAGCTTGCGCCCGGGCTTGATTACCGTGGTGGTGCCGTCCTGGCTGCAGAAGTAAATCCGACCATCTCCGTAAATCGGCGATGCGGCGTACTTTCCTCCGATACGTTCGTTCCACACGATCTCACCGGTCTTCGCGTCGATGCACGTCGCGAAGCTCTCGTCCACCGCCGTGTAGAGTAGCCCGTCCACAATCACGGGCGTTGCGTATCTTCCAATCCCTTTGCCGACCTTCCACGCGACGTGGGTATCGGTCACAACTCCCCGGCCGTCCGGCTTGACTGCCCAGAGTTCACGCTTGGTGAATCCGGTGACAATGTAGGCCAGCCCATTCTCGTAGACCGGCCGGGGCGCGCTGGAGAAATCATTGTACTCGACGCGCCACAGCTCCTTGCCGGTGCGCGGTTCATAAGCGTACGACGCCTTGGCTCCGACGCTGATCAACTGCGGCTTCCCGCCGACATTTGCAATCAACGGAGTGCCGTGGGATTTGCGGTGATCGCCTTCGCGCACCATCCGATCATTGGAACCTTCGTCGTTCCACGCCACAGAACGGTCGGTTCGCCAGACTGTTTTCCCCGTCTTCTTGTCGAGCGCTGTCGTGTACTGCTGGTCGGCTCCGTCGAAAGTCAAAATCAGCAAATCCTCGAAAAGCACGGGCGACGCGGACGCACCCCGATAATGACGACACGGAAGATCGTTTCGTTTCCAAATCACTTTGCCGGTCCGGGTGTTCAGACACGCCGTGCCCGCGCTCCCGAAATGAACGTAAACCCGGCCGCGTTCGATCACCGGCGACGGCGTCGCGTAGCTGTTCATCGAGGCGCCGTTCCCGTGCGGTTCGGGGCTGTCGGTGTGAAACACCTTTTCGTTGAACACGATCTTGCCCGTCTTCTCATCCACGCAGATCGCGAAGTAATCGTGACCGTTCGGCGTGGCGCTCGAGAGCCAGATCTGGCCTCCCATGATGACGGGTGTCGTCCAGCCTTTTTCAGGGATGGCGGTCTTCCAAACGATGTTGTTCGTCTCGCTCCACTCGAGCGGCAGGCCCACGGTTTTGTCACCGACTGAAACGTGGCCGTTGGCGCTGGGTCCGCGGAAGTCCGGCCAGTCGGCCCTGGCGACAGTCGACACCACCAAAGTCAACGCGAGAGCGGTCAGATGAAGAGCCTTCCGGCATCCGGAGTGAATGGTAAACGGGAGCATGAAGGGACCGTCGCAAGCCATCCTTAACGAGTCAATCTCACATCGGTCGCACCATCGCCGCACAACGAATCGCTTGCGCCGGCGCTGCCCGGACGTTTTTACTGGGCGCATGCAAACACCCCTCGTTTTGACGGTCCTTGGCAAGGACCGCACCGGACTGGTCGAGTCGCTCGCTAGCCTCGTCGCGGAACATGGCGGCAACTGGCTGGAGAGTCGCATGTGCCGGCTCGGTGGCGAGTTCGCCGGCATCCTCCGCGTCCTCGTGCCTTCGGATCGCCTGCCTGCCCTCACGAAAGCCCTCGAGAAACTCAACGAACGCGGGCTCGCCGTGACGATGCGGCCGGACAACGACCAGCCCGCTCCGCAGGGCCAGCATCTGATGAACCTCGATCTGGTCGGGCACGATCGCCCGGGCATTGTGCGCCAATTGACCGCCGCGCTCGCGTCCCGCGGCGTGAATGTCGAGGAGCTTTCCACCGAATGCACGAGCGCACCGATGTCCGGCGAGACGTTGTTCAAGGCTGAGGCGCGCCTGCTCGTTCCGGCGAATTGCGACCCGCAGAAGCTCCGGGCGGAGCTCGAAAAGATCGCCGCCGACATGATGGTGGACCTGCGATTGACCTCAGCGAAGTAGCCCGTGAACTGGAAGCTGATTCTTCGACGCACGCTTTGGACACTCGGCCCCATTGCGCTCGTGCTCGCGATCGTCGTCGGTAGCGTGTGGTGGTATTTCACGCCGACCGTGCATCGCACGAACTCGATTCCGTACGGCAAGCGCGGCGAGGATACGCTCGCCTTCGATGTGCTGCGTCCCAACCAACCGAACGGACTCGGCGTCTTGCTGCTCGTAAGTGGCGGCTGGAAATCCGGCAAGCCGGGAACATTCCGCGAGTGGATGGCGGCGCCGTTGATCCGGCGGGGCTACACGGTGTTTCCCGTTTATCACGTGTCGCAACCAAAGGCGACGATCATGGACATCACCCACGACATGCATCGCGCGGTACGTTTCATCCGGCATCACGCGAAGGAATATGGCGTGGACCCGAATCGCCTTGGCGTCACTGGCGGCAGCGCGGGCGGACATCTCAGCCTGATGCTCGCCACGCGCGGTGGTCCCGGTTCGAGCAACGCAGAGGATCCCGTCGACCGCGAGAGCAGCGCGGTCCAAGCCGTGGCAATCTTCTATCCGGTGACCGACCTGCTTAACCTCGGCAAATCGACTGAGAATCTCGGCGATGGCGGTCCACCGAAGAGTTTTGTGAAGGGCTTCGGCGCCGCCGCGACGAACATGGCTTTGTGGAAGATCGTTGGCCGCGAAACGTCGCCCATCTACCACATCACGACGAATCTTCCGCCCACGCTGATTTACCACGGCGACGCCGACACGTTGACTCCGCTGGAACAAACCGAATGGTTTCAGGCCGCCGCTCTGAAGCTGGGCCGGACGGTGGAAGTTCGCGTGCATCCCGGCGGCGAGCACGGCTGGCTGAGCATGCCGCTGGACATCCGCGAGTTCGGCGTGTGGTTCGATCGGCATCTGAAGCCGTAACGTTCTCCAAATCGTCAGCGTTCGGAGCATCGGAGCGCCGGCGTCCTCCCCGGCTTTTGACCTGCCTCCGTCCTTAGCCGGCGAGGACGCCGGCGCTCCAGTCACTCACTGGCAATTGGACAAGCTGCCCGCCTTGTTTCATGCTGGGCGCAGTCATGCGCATCCTGGTTGTCGAAGATGACAAGAAGATTGCCTCGTTCATCGTGAACGGGCTCAAGCAAAGCGGCTTCGCCGTGGACCACTACCTCGACGGCGAAGAGGCGCTCGTCATGGCGGAGACCACCTCCTACGACGCCGCCGTTGTCGACCTCATGCTGCCGAAGCTCGATGGCCTGAGTCTCATCCAGCGCCTCCGCAGCAAGGGACTTCGCACACCGATCCTCATCCTCAGCGCGAAGGCGTCGGTGGACGATCGCGTGAAAGGGCTTCAGGCCGGCGGCGACGATTACCTGACGAAACCTTTCGCCTTTTCCGAATTGCTCGCCCGCATTCAGGCGCTCATTCGTCGCGCGTCGCAGACCACCGAGCCCACCAAGCTCACCGTCGGCGACCTCACGCTCGATCTCTTCACGCGCCAGGTCACGCGCGGCGCGGAGACGCTCGATCTCCAACCCCGCGAATTCGCGCTGCTCGAATACCTCATGCGCAACGTCGGCCGCACCGTGACCAAGACGATGGTGCTCGAACACGTCTGGGACTACAGCTTCGACCCTCAGACAAACGTCGTCGACGTCCTCGTGCATCGACTGCGTGCGAAGATCGATCCGGAGAAGACGCGGCTCCATACCATCCGCGGCGTTGGCTATGCCCTCCGGCCTGCTTAACCGCGTCAGCGTCCGGCTGAGCCTGTGGTACACGCTGCTCTTCGCCGTCGGCACGGCGATGGTACTGCTGTTGATGTACTATCTCGTCGCGCAGGAACTGGAGCGAAAGGAAATCGAAGTCATCCAGTCGCGCGCCAAGGAATACGCCAACGTCCTGCAAACGCGCGGCCTCGCGGAACTCAAACGCCGCGTGCTCGCCGACAACGATCCTTCCGACGAAAAATCCTTCTTCGTCAGCGTGATGTCGCCGTACGAAGTGGTGGAGTACATGGTCGTGCCGCAGGAGTTCGGGAACCTCCGGCTCGAAGGCACCGTGCGCCGCGTCTGGCAACAGTCCGACATAACGCGCGTGCCGAAGGACGCCCAGCGCGACCTCGCATTTGTCCGCGTGCAGTTCGCCAACGGCGGCGGCATGATCGTCGGTCGCAGCACGAGCAGTCGCGAAACGTTGTGGGAACCGTTCCGCCAGACGGTGATTCCCGCCGGCGTCGCGGTGTTATTGATGAGCCTTGTCGCCGGGGCGTTTGTCGCACATCGCGCAATGCTGCCGGTCCGCCAGATCGTCGCCACCGCGCGTTCGATCATTCACACCGGCAATCTCGACGCCCGGGTGCCAGCGCGGAGATCCGAAGATGAACTCGACGAAATGGTGCGGCTTTTCAACACCATGCTCGACAAGAACCAGTCGCTTATCCGCGCCATGCGCGAGTCGCTGGACAACGTCGCGCACGACCTGCGCACCCCTCTCACTCGACTGCGAGTGACCGCAGAAGCCGCGTTGCAGAACAGCTCCGTCACGAACGAAGCGCACGAGGCGCTCGCGGATTGCGTCGAGGAATCCGAGCGCGTGATGAAGATTCTCAGCACGCTCATGGACATCACCGAAGCGGAGGCCGGCATGATGAAGCTCCAGCGCGAGCGCATCGATCTCTGCAAGCTGCTGCGCGAAGTCATCGAGCTGTACGAATACGTCGCAGAGGAACGGCAGGTAGGCGTGCGTGGCGACTTCCTCGAACCGTGTGAGGTTTCCGTGGACCCGAACCGTGTCCGCCAAGTCTTCGCCAACCTGCTCGATAACGCGATTAAGTACACGCCCGAAGGTGGACGCGTCACCGTCACCACCCGCAACGAACCCGGCCAGGTCGTCGCGGTGTTCAAGGACACCGGCATGGGAATTCCCCTCGAGGAGCAGGACAAGATCTGGGCGCGACTGTATCGCGGCGACAAGAGCCGTTCCCAACGCGGTCTCGGCCTCGGCTTGAGCTTGGTGAAAGCGATCGTCGAAGCGCACGATGGTCGAGTAACGGTTGCCAGCAAGCCAGGCGAGGGCGCGGAGTTCATTGTTACGCTGCCGAAGGAATCAAAACCCGCCGCGTTGCAACCCGTAGTTGAACCTCCGCCAGTGACGCCAAAGTAGCAGCGTTCCGCCAGAACAGCTCATCCCTTGCGTGGCAGACGGATTTCGCGCGGCCGCTTCAGCAAGAGACGTGGAGTGACATCCAGCCGGCGACCCGCTAAAACTCCGACACAATTTATGGCCACGCATCCTCTCGCCGGCAAACCCGCTCCTGCGGACCTGCTCATCGATCTCAGCAAGCTCGAATCCGATTACTACAAGCGCCAGCCTGACCTCGCGAATCCGAACCAGCTGGTCGCGTTCGGCACCAGCGGCCATCGCGGCACGCCACTCGACGGCACGTTCACCGAGGCGCACATCCTCGCCATCACGCAGGCCGCGTGCGAATACCGCAAGGCGCAGGGCTACACCGGGCCGCTCTTCATGGGTAAGGACACGCACGCCGCCTCCACGCCCGCACAACGCACCGCGCTCGAAGTCCTCGCCGCCAACGGTGTCGAGACGATCATCCAATCGAACGACGGCTTCACGCCCACGCCCGTCATCTCGCGCGCGATTCTCGTGCATAACCGCGGACGCAAGGATGGTCTCGCCGATGGACTCATCATCACGCCCTCGCACAATCCGCCGACCGATGGCGGCTTCAAATACAATCCGCCCAACGGCGGTCCGGCGGAGAGCGACGCGACGACGTGGATTCAGGATCGCGCGAATGTGCTGCTCCGTGGCGGCAACAAGGACGTGAAGCGTATCGCCTACGAATCCGCACTTAAGGCGAGCACCACGCATCAGCAGGATTTCGCGACCGACTATGTGAAGGATCTCTCGTCGGTGATCGACATGGCGGCGATTCGTTCCGCCGGACTGAAGATCGGAGTCGATCCGCTCGGTGGCGCGGCGGTGAACTACTGGGAACCTCTGAAGCGCGAGTATGGATTGAACCTGACCGTGGTGAATCCGAACGTCGACGGACGGTTCTCGTTCATGACTATCGATCACGACGGAAAGATCCGGATGGACTGCTCCAGCCCGTTCGCGATGGCCGGTCTGGTGAAACTGAAAGACCAGTTCGACATCGCCTTCGGCAACGATCCGGACGCCGATCGCCACGGCATCGTGACGCGTTCGGTCGGCTTGATGAACCCGAATCATTATCTCGCGGTTGCCATCCGCTACTTGCTCGCGAATCGCCCGAAATGGTCCACCTCCGCTGCCGTCGGCAAGACCGCCGTGAGCAGCAGCATGATTGACCGTGTGGTCGCCGACCTCGGCCGCAAGCTGCTCGAAGTGCCGGTCGGCTTCAAATTCTTCGCACCCGGTTTGTTCGATGGTTCCATCTGCTTCGGAGGCGAAGAGAGTGCCGGTGCCAGCTTCCTCCGCATGGATGGCACCGCGTGGAGCACGGACAAAGACGGATTAATCCTCGGCCTGCTCGCCGCGGAAATCACCGCACGCACCGGCAAGGATCCCGGCCAGCATTATCAAGAGCTCACCGCGAAGTTTGGCGCGCCGTGTTACACGCGCATCGACGCGCCCGCATCACCCGAGCAAAAGGCGGCGTTCAAAAAACTCACGCCAGAAGCGGTCACCGCCACGGAACTTGCCGGTGACAAGATCACCGCCAAGCTCACCAAGGCGCCCGGCAACAACGCGAGCATCGGTGGATTGAAGGTCGTGACCGCGAACGGGTGGTTCGCCGCGCGGCCCTCCGGCACGGAGAACATCTACAAAATTTACGCCGAGAGCTTCAAAGACCAGGCACACCTCAGCCGCATCGTGGACGAAGCGCAGCAAATCGTAACGCGCTCACTCGGCGGGAAGTAATAGTTGCGAATGCGCCGGGCCGAATAGAATGACGGCTGTGATGATTGAACCGCCCTCACCCCAGCCCTCTCCCCCAGGAGAGGGAGCGCGACAATCATCACCGACCAACGAAAGGCGCCTGCCGCGCTCCACGCGCTACCAGACGTGGCGACAAGGTTCCGGAGTCCAAACAGCAACTTCACGCACCCTCTCCCGGGGGAGAGGGCTGGGGTGAGGGCGAGTTACCGATCAAGTTTCATGAAACAACGCCTCATCGTCGGCATCTCGGGCGCGTCCGGAGTCATCTACGGCATCCGGTTGCTGGAGGTGTTGCGCCAACGCGGCGACGTCGAAACGCACCTGGTCCTGACGAAGCCCGCCGAGCGCACGATCGTCGAGGAAACGGACTGGAAGCCCGATGACGTCCGCGCGCTCGCAAGCGTCGTCCATTCGCCGGCAGACATCGGCGCGAGCATTGCGAGCGGATCGTTTCAAACGATGGGCATGGTCGTGTTGCCGTGCTCGATCAATTCCGTGGCGTCCATTGCCTACTGCCAGGCGGACAATCTCCTCACCCGCGCCGCCGACGTGATGCTGAAGGAACGGCGCAAGCTCGTGCTCGTGGTGCGCGAAACCCCATTCCATCGCGGTCATCTCAAGGCGATGCTCGAAGCGACCGAGGCCGGCGCGATCATCATGCCGCCGATTCCCGCCTTCTACGGCCGTCCGAAAACGATCGACGACATCGTGAACCACACAGTCGGCCGCGTGCTCGATTTGTTCGACATAGAGAACGACCTCCTGAAACGCTGGGGAGAATGAGCGGCGAGGGATCGGGGACACCCTGATTCCCATGTCGATCTTTCGCTTGATAATCGGGCGGGCGAGGAATGGAATCGGCCTCACACTATGAAATGCTCCCGCCTCGCTCTCTGCGCGATTCTCACCGCCCTCGTCTCGGCCTCAAGCCACGCCGCCGATTGGCCGCAATGGCGAGGCCCGGCCCGCGACGGTCACTCGAAGGAAACAGGCCTGCTCGCAGAATGGCCGAAGGAAGGTCCTAAGCTCGCTTGGAAGATCACTGAGGCCGGCACTGGTTATTCCACGCCATCGATTGTCGGCGACCGGATTTATCTACTCGGCAACGAGGGCCTGGAAAACGAGTTTGTGCGCGCCCTGAATACCGCGGACGGCAAAACGCTCTGGACCGCGAAGCTCGGCATGGTCGGTAATCCGAATCAGAAACCCAGCTTCCCCGGCGCGCGCTCGACACCAACGGTCGTTGGCGATGATCTGATTGCGTTCGGTTCCGATGGCGACCTCGCTTGCGTCAGCACGAAGGACGGCAAGATTCGCTGGCAGAAAAATCTCCGCACCGAATTCGGCGGCAAGGCTGGCGTGTGGGCATACTCGGAATCACCGCTCGTGGATGGCGACACCATCGTGTGCAGTCCCGGCGGCACCGAGGCCACCATCGTCGCGCTCAACAAGAAGACCGGTGACGTGCTCTGGAAATGCGCCATTCCTGAAGCGGGCGGCGCGGCTTACTCGTCCGCGATCGTCGTCACCACCGGCAGCGTGAAGCAATACGTGCAGATGATCGACAAGGGCCTGGTCGGCATCGACGCGTCGAGCGGCAAACTTCTCTGGCGCTTCGCGAAAGCCGTCAGCAAATACGGCGCGAACATCCCCTCGCCCACCGCATCCGGGAACATCATCTACTGCGGCTCCGCTGGAACCGGCGGCGGCGCGGTGAAACTCGAAGCGAAGAACGGCGGCGTGGAAGCTCAGGAACTCTACTTTGAGTCGAAGCTTCCGACCGCCATCGGCGGCAGCGTTAAGGTCGGTGATTACCTCTACGGCACCACCGCGCAAGCGATGCTCTGCATCGAGTTCGCGACCGGTAAAATCAAATGGGAAGACCGCGCGATCGGCGCCGCCTCGTTTTGCGCCGCCGACGGTAAACTCTATCTCCATGGGGAGAACGGCGAAGTGGCGTTGGTGGAGGCATCCCCGGAAGGCTACCGCGAAAATGGCCGCTTCACCCCGTCCGATGCACCAAAGCGCTCGAGCCCCATGGAGAAAGCCTGGGCCTATCCAGTGGTCGCTAATGGCCGTCTCTACATTCGCGAGCATGGTTCGCTCTGGTGCTACACTGTGAAGTGAGGTCACGGCACAGCATTCGAGCCCCAGAATTCACCGACAATTCTCCGGTCAAGCACCACGCGCGATCATGAAGTTCATGCCCCTGCCTTGCCTGCTGTTGCTCTGCCTCGCTTTGCTTGCGGGCTGCGAGACCCCGGGCCGTTCACTCGCCAAATCCGCCGTCGATCAGATTCGCGACGGACAAACCTCGAAGGCGGAGATCGACAAGGTCTTTGGCGAGCCAATGCAAATGATGAAGAGCCCGGAAGGCCGCACGCTCTACCTTTACCAGCGCTTGTACGAACCAGATCGCTACGATCCGAACGGGTTCGCCAGCCCACGTCGTGACGAATCGAACCTGCTCATCCTCTCCGTCCTCTTCAATCCCGCCGGTGTCGTGGAGAAACATCTCTACAGCCACACTCGGCCGGACATCGACCGCACTCTCTGGCGCACCGGACGCAAACTTAGCGCGGAAGAACTGGCTCGCATCACTCCCGAAAAGACCACCCGCGTCGAACTCGCCAAGTGGTTTGGCCAGCATTGGTCCGAAGAACTCACTCTGTCCGGTCACCGCCTCGTGCTCTGGTACTACGCTGACGCCTACAACGTGGGCGACCGGGTGGAAGTGCAAGCATTGGAGGTCCTCTTCGATGACGCCGGAACCGTCCTCACTTTCCGCGTCACCAAACGCGACCCCTGGCGAAATTGAGCGGGAGGAAGCAACGCGGGTTTCAACAAGACAGCGCGCCGAGCCGTCAGAATCACAACCTCATTTAACGATTCACGAGTTCAACGCCAAAGCGCTCTCGCGTCCTCGCGCAGGCCTGCCGGCGTGCTGATTCAAGAGAACACCCAGGAACTGCTGAATCTCCCGCGACTGAAGCATGCTTGGCTTCAGCGACACCATGGCAGCCCAATCCAGCTCGATTAGTTTCTGAACAATCGCCCTGCTCCCGGGCGTCAGCGCTGACGCGTTCGGGTCTGGTTGCAACCCCAGTTGGCCAAGGACCTTTAACTCGAACGCGAAGACGGCTTGCGGCTGTGGTGGATGCGTTATCAGCGCGGTGATGAATCCAGAGAACAACTCGAAGAATCCGTCCAGCGGCGTTTCCGTTTCCGTCGTCTGCTCGATAAGCGCGGCAGCGTAGGAGGCTTGCTCCAACCAGCCAAGATCCTTGCGCAGCGTGGTGTGGGTCTCGCGCAGAGTCACCTCCCGCAGCGCGTGAAGTTCCGAACGTCGGCTGCGCGCGAAGCTGAATTCGCATTCGTAGAAGAGATCCAGCTTGCCGCGAAAGGGGGACTTCGGGCGCCGCGCGCCTTTCGCCACGGTCGCGATGCGTCCGAGATCGGGCGTGAGCCATTGAACGATGAGACTCGTCTCAGTCAGCGGACGGGTGCGAAGAATGATGCCGTTGGCGCGACAGTCCACGAGTCAGCGTTTCGAAGTGGGTTTCAGCAATGACGGCTGGCGCGTTTTCGCTTTCGCCTCCCGGCGCTCAAGTTGATCAAGTGCGAACTTCTTGGCGACCAGCCGAACCAACCGGTTCTCCTCGCGCTTCATCGTGCGACGCGGTCCGGGCGAGAGATCATCATGGCCGCAGAGGTGCAGTAATCCATGGATGACATACCGGGCAAGTTCGCCCTGCCAGGTGGTGCGGAACTCGCGAGCCTGCTTCACCGCGTCGTCGAGGCAGATGAAAAGCTCGCCGTGAAGGCCGGTTTCGAGTTTTAGTTTTCGAGTTTTGGATTCATCCGCTCCGTCCGCGATTCGGAACTCGGAATCCGGAACTCGAAACTCCGGACTGGAGTGATCAAACGTGATCACATCCGTCGAGCCTTCGTGCTGGAGGAAGTCCCAGTTCACCTGGGCCATTTCCCGCGCGCCGACGAGATGGATGGCGAGTTCGAACGTTCCGATCTTCAGTTCGCGACGGAGAACATGCAGCGTCAACTGGCGCAGCAGGCGGGTATCAACGCGCCGCACCCGCTGGCGGTTCCGCAGCGAGAGCGTGTGACTCATTGGGTCAGACCGCGATGTTCCTCGTAGGCCGAGATGATGCGTTGCACGAGCTGATGACGAACGACATCGCGCTTGCTGAACTCGACAATCGCGACGCCTTCGACGGATTTCAGCGCGTGCTTGGCTTCGACGAGGCCGGATTTCTTGTTAGACGGAAGATCAATCTGCGTCACGTCGCCCGTGATGACCGCCTTGCTGCTGTATCCGAGGCGGGTAAGAAACATGAACATCTGCTCGGCTGTCGCGTTCTGCGCTTCGTCCAGAATGATGAACGCGTGATTGAGCGTGCGTCCGCGCATATAGGCCAGCGGCGCGATCTCAATGACGCCGCGCTCGCGATTCTTGACGATGTCCTCGGCAGGCATCATGTCGTGCAGCGCGTCCAGCAGCGGGCGGAGATAGGGATCAATCTTTTCGTAAAGATCGCCCGGCAGGAACCCGAGTGCTTCACCCGCCTCCACTGCCGGCCGCGTGAGGATGATGCGCGAAACTTTCTCCTCCCGCAGCGCGGCCACCGCCATCGCCATCGCGAGATAAGTTTTGCCCGTGCCGGCGGGGCCAATGCCGAAGCTCACGTCGTGTTTGCGAATGGCCTCAACGTAATTCTTCTGGCCGACCGTCTTGGGAACAACGTTCGCCTTCTTGCCCGACGTCAGAATTTTCTCCGAGTAAAGCTCCTTGAGCGCGGAGACGCCTTCGTTCTGCACCACGTTCAACACATGCGAGAAGTCGCGTCCCCGCAGCGGATGACCCGCCTTCAATGACGATTCGAGCACTTGAAATAGCTGCTTCGCGCGCGCAATGGCGTCCTCCGAACCCTCGATCTTGATCCAGCCCTCGCGCGTGGTGGCCTTGATGCCGAGGGATTGCTCGAGCGTGTGAAGGGTGTGGGCGTCATTGTTCAGCAATTGCTGGGCAAAACGGGCGTTCTCGAAATGAAGTGTTTCAGATGGCATGGAGACAGGGGGATTAAAGCGTGAGGGCAGCGCGCAGCTGCGCAGCAAGTTCCTGCAATGCCTGGGGCACGATGGTGGTTTGCGCGAGCACGGGCATGAAATTGGTGTCGCCGTTCCAGCGCGGGACGACGTGGATGTGGAGGTGTTCCGCAATGCCGGCGCCGGCGACCTTGCCGAGGTTCACGCCGATGTTGAAGCCGTCCGGCTTCATGACCTTCGTAAGCGCCGCCTGGCAACGACGCATGAGCTTCATGAGGTCGAGCATTTCGTCATCCGTCAGCTCCGAGAAATCCGCAGCCTGCTTGTAGGGCACGACCATGAGATGGCCGCCGTTGTAGGGATAATTATTCAGCAGCGCGTAACAGGTTCGGTCGCGCGCGATGACGTGATGGCTCGTGTCATCGCTGGATTGGGCAATGCGCGAGAAGAGGCTGACCTCGGACGGGGCAGGCTTGGACGAAAGGATGTATTCGATGCGCCACGGCGCGTGCAGACATTCCATGAGGCGAGGTTAGGAATGCCCCGCACGAATGTCAAAGGCGGCCGCAGGCGCCAGCGCCTTAAGCGGCCATCTTCTGCAACACCACCCGCCCGCGAATCACATGCGTGAGAGCCTTGACGGCGAGCTCGATGAACATGAACGGCTTCGCGATCAGGTCGGTGCCACCGCTGAGACTGGAACGAGCGCGGCTCTTGAAGTCGGTGAGGCTCGTCACAAAAATGACCGGCGTGGTTTTGTTGGTCGGCAGCGCGCGAATCTTCGAGCATAGCTCGAAGCCATCCAGGCCGGGCATTTGCACGTCGAGGAAGATCAAGTCGTAGGCATTCTCCGTGGCAAGCTGGAGCGCGACTAGAGGATCTTCCACGCTCACGCACTTCAGGTTGGCCTTCTCGAGAGCATAGGTCACGGCGCGGCGGGACAGAATCTCGTCATCGACGACGAGGATACCCGAGGTGGAGATCGGCTCCGATTGAGGCGTGTTGCTTTTGAACAACTCGGCAAGGAAATCAACCGAATACACCACCGTCCGCATCGTGGATGCATTGATGTTCTTCGGTTTGTCGTAAAGCTCCTTCAGCAGCACCTCCAGGGCGGCGGTGAACTGGGAGACGGCAGTGAAGCCGGCGATTCCAGCGCTGCCGGTCAGCGAGTGAACTTTTCGATAAAGTCCAAGCAACGCCTGCATTCGCACAGTGTCATCCGCGGTTTTCGTGAAGCCGTGAACATGTTTGCGCAGGTTCGAGATGGTGTCGATCTTGGCGCTGTTGAACGCCTCGGCGAGCTCCGCTTGGAAGGCGGCGTCTTCCGAGGATTCCGTTACGGATGGAGACTGTTTCGAAACCTTCGGAACCGCAGCGCGTCCAAGACCGGGCAACGTTGACTCAACGTCGTTTAAAGTGACAAATCCACGCTGGGGCGGTGGGCTTCCCTCAAAACCACTCGGAGCCGCAGGTGGGAAAAGCGGATCGCCACGCCGCGCGGTCGGGCTCGCCGTCGATGCCGGTGCGAGAGGAAGAATCTTCTCAGGTGCCGGCGTCACCGATGCTCCATTCAGCAACTTCGCCAAGGCATCGAGAACTTGGCGAGGAGTGAGCGTCGCCTTGTTGCACACCAGCGAAGCACCGGCAGCCATCGCTTCCTGGATCATGTTTGGAACGTAGGCGTTGGTGAAGACGACGACGGGCGTCTGGCGGAACTCTCCTTCGGCCCGAATCTTCTTTAAGATGTCCACGCCGTTCATCTTGGGCAACATCAGGTCGAGCATGATCGCCGACGGATGGAACTCGTGAATCCGATAGAAGCCTGCCTGCCCATCCTCGCACACCTCCACGGTGTAACCCTCTTTTTCCAGCCGGCTGCGATAGATGTGCGCAACTATCGCGTCGTCCTCAATGATCAAAATTTTCTTCATAGGGCGGTTAAAAATCAGCCTGCCAAGGCAATCGGTTTCTGCGTTTCGAGATAACGTTTGAGTCGTTCGAACTCCAAATCGATGGACGGTAGAATGACCGACGCTTCGTCGATCTTTTCGTCGTGCCCGAGATACTCCACCTGACGAAGGAGTGGAACGATGGCAGCCATTCCACAGGTGGCACTGGCTCCAGCGCAGCTGTGCGCGAGACGTGACATCCGCTCCGCGTCTCGCTCCGAAATGGCGGTGCGAATCTGATCTAGCTGTTCGGTGGTTTGCTTGATGTAGAGTGCGACCAACTCGTTGTAATTCTCCAGACTGCCTCCGGCAAAGTCGTTCAATCGTTCCATGTCCACCGGAGGTTGCTCAATGACCGGCGAGGCATCCACAGGCCGCGGAAGCACCTTCAACTCGGGAACCTCCACCGAAGGCTCAACCACCTCAGCAGCTGGATTCAATTCCTCCTCAGCCAGCTTGCGCGCCTTTGAATTCGCGTGAAGCCGCGTTGCATGTGCTTCGAGCATCGTCTGGAGCGCTTCCGGACGCACCGGCTTGGGCAGGTAATCGTCCATGCCCGACGCCACGCATTTCTCCCGGTCACCTTGCATCGCGTTCGCCGTCATCGCGATGATGATGATGTCGCGTTGGAAGTTTTCACTCGGCGCAGGATCTTTCTGACGCAGACGAATCCTGCGAGTGGCTTCCAGTCCGTCCACCTCCGGCATCTGCACGTCCATGAGGATGACATCGTAGGGACTTTGCTCCACCGCCCGAACGGCTTCCGCACCGTTGTTCGCGGTGTCAGCTTTGTAACCAAGTTGTTGAAGCAATCGCAGCGCAACCTTCTGGTTGATGACGTTGTCGTCCGTGAGCAAAATTCGCAGGGGCAGACGCGCAGCCATCGTTCCATCCAGCTTCGAGACCGGCTGATGCTTCTTCACCACCGTGGGCCGGGCGCCAGAGAGAAGCTGAGCCACTCCGACCTGTAACTGGGCTGGTTTGACGGGCTTCGTGACCACCACGCAATGCGATGCCGGCAAATCTCCGGTATCCAGCGGCGCTCCAACCCAATTCAACAACAGCACAGGAAGCGAATGATGATTCCGATGCTTCCGCAGATCCGCCGCGAGCTTTGCGCCGCC
The DNA here is from genome assembly GCA_964491875.1 of uncultured Bifidobacterium sp. Lineage (GTDB taxonomy): Bacteria > Verrucomicrobiota > Verrucomicrobiia > Limisphaerales > JADJPG01 > JADJPG01. The sequence goes on along the minus strand of CAZBIC010000074.1, from coordinate 8,152 downwards.
CTGTCCAGGCAATTGACAATCCACAATGGCGAGAGCAACACCCGGAAGTTTTCCAACTTCATCAACCGCCTGTTGTGCAGTCTCCACAGATACGGGAGTCATGCCCCACTGCGCCAACTGTTCGGACAACACCTTGCGGCTAGCCGCGCCATCCTCCACCACCAACACGCGCTGCCCCGCCAGCGCCGGGGGAATCGGCCGGGTGGTGAATGAAGTCAGACCAATGCACTCCGGGAGCGGCAGAGTGAAGTGAAATGCAGAGCCTGTTCCGACCGTGCTTTCCACCCACATCCGTCCGCCCATGAGTTCGGCCAATCCCTTGCTGATCGCGAGGCCGAGGCCAGTTCCACCGTATTGCCGAGTGATCGAGCTGTCCGCCTGACTGAAGGTCCGAAACAAACGCCCGATGCGGTCCGCAGGTATTCCAATGCCCGTATCTCGCACCGAGAAATGAAACTCGCGCACCACGGCGCCCTGCTCTGCCGAACCGGTCAGGGCCTTTGCCGAAACACTGATTGCAACAGAGCCCGAGGTGGTGAACTTGATCGCGTTGTTGACTAGGTTGACGAGAATCTGCCGAATGCGCGTGCTGTCCGCAGAAACGGAGGTCGGGGTGTCAGTCGCAATTTGATAAACCAGATCGAGATTCTTTTCCGAAGCGCGCGACGCGAGAAGATCGAGGGTTTCCTCCACACACTGGCGGAGATCCATGGGGCGCAACTCCAGCTCCATCTTCTTGGATTCGAGTTTCGAGAAGTTCAGGATGTCATCGATGATCGTGAGCAGCGACTCTCCGCTCGTGCGGATCGTTTCAACAAAATCCCGCTGGTCGGGGGCCAGATCCGTCTGCATCAAGAGACTCGTCATGGCGATCACACCGTTCATCGGCGTGCGAATCTCATGGCTCATGGTCGCGAGGAACTCCGCCTTGCCTGACGCATTCTCCTCGGCGGCGATCCGCGCACCATCCAGCCGTTGGTTGGCCTCGCGCAGCTGCTCCTGAAGACGCTGGACCTTGATTACCGCGCGCACTCGTGCCCGGAGCTCAATCAAATCAAACGGCTTGGTGACGTAATCGACGGCGCCAAGATCGAACCCCCTGACCTTGTCATTTACCGAGCTTTTTGCCGTCAAAACCATCACGGGAACGCCGTTCAGGGAAGAATCTTCCTTCAACGCCTGAAGATACTCGAATCCATCTCCATCGGGAAATCCCAGGTCAAGCAACACCAGATCGACACCTCCCTCGCGAACACGCTGCATCGCCTCGCGCACGCAAGAAACAGCATCCACCTCGACGCCATCCGTCAACAACCCATCCCGTAGCATCTCACCCACCGCCGCGTCATCCTCGACCAGCAAGACACGCGCGAAGGTTTCGGGGATTTCTGACTGAGGGTTGGAATCCATGTGATGAAGTTGAAACTAGGACTGAAGTTCCTTCTGAAGTATTTCCCGAACCGCCGCGAACTCTGCTGCGACTTCGCCAAGGGTCGAAGTGACATTGGTGGCATCTCCGGCTTTGCCCTGTTTCTCCAGCGTGGCGCACAGGGCGGAAAGTCGTTTCGCGCCCAGGTTGCTCGCGCTTCCCTTCAAGGTGTGAGCAGCGGCGCCCAGCCTGGCCATGTCGCCTGCCGCGGCAGCGTCGTCCATTTGCTTAAGACGCGGCTCGGCGTCCCGGAAGAAAAGTTCGATCAATTCCCGGAGCGGATCGGGCTGTCCCGGCTCGCGAAGTTCCTTCAAGCCGTTGATCACTGTTCGATCGAGCAGATCCGGCAGCGGCTTCTCGGGCATGGGAACCGGCGCGACGCTGGCGGGCTGGATGCGGAGCAACGCCCGCTGCAGGACGGACTCGAGATCGCGCACGTGAAGCGGCTTGGTGAGATAGTCGTTCATGCCGAGCGAGAGGCACCGTTCCCGGTCGCCGCGCATGGCATTGGCTGTCAGGGCGATGATGTAGGGAGCCGACCGGAGATGGATGTAGGAATCGCTTCCGCTCTGGCGAATGCGTTTCGTCACTTCGTAGCCGTCCATCTCGGGCATCTGACAATCCATGATGATGATGTCGTAGGGAACCTTCTGCAGCGCAGAAAGAACTTCGTTCCCATTTAGGACGGCATCGGCGGAAAACCCCAACTTCTTTAGCTGTTTTAACGCAACACGTTGGTTGACGACATTGTCCTCCGCCAGAAGGATGCGAACGTTGGATTCCTTCGGCAAAATCGCCGGAGCTTCCGTGGTGGCCTCCGGCCCGAGCGAGGAACTCGCGCCACTGGCGCTCATCACATCGACCAGGCATTCCACCAATCGCGACTGGCGGATGGGCTTCACCAGACACGCGGCGATCCCCGTCGCTTTCATCGTCTGCGTGGAAAGCCGGTTCAAGAGCGTCGTGAGCATGACAATCCGGCTGGCCGCCAGCCGGGCATCGCTCTTGATCGTCTGCGCGAGGGAAAGTCCGTCCGTCACCGGCAGATCGACATCGATCAACAGCAATGGATACGGATCCCCGGATTCAGCCGCACGCACGATCATTTGCAACGCCTCGACACTCGACGCCGCATGCTCATCGACGATTCCCCAAACCGCGAATTGCTGGTGCAGGATGCGCTGCAAACTAGGGGTATGATTCACCAGCAGGAGGCGCAATCCCTTCAACGACTCATGCAGAGCCGGCAAGGACAACTCCGGCGTGGCCGCCTGCAACTCGAGCGGAATCTGCACCCAGAACGTAGATCCCTTCCCCGGCTCGCTCTGCACGCCGATCTCGCCGCTCATCAACGACACGAGTTGCTTCGAAATCGTCAGCCCCAGTCCAGTGCCGCCGTACTTGCGCGTCGTGGAACCATCCACCTGCGTGAACTCCTGGAAAATCCGCGACAACGCCTCCGGCGGAATGCCAATGCCCGTGTCCGTGACTTCAAACCGAACAAGCACCTGCCCAATCTCCACCCGGGCAATTTTCGCATGCACCAGGACTTCGCCCTTCTCGGTGAACTTGACCGCATTGCTGACGAGGTTCGTAAGAATCTGGCGAAGACGGACCGGGTCGCCTCGCAATTGCGCCGGGACGTCCGGCTCCATCCAGCAGGCCAGATCGATGTTCTTCTTGTGGGCCCGCTCCGCCAGCATCTCCACACTGCTCTCGATCGCTTCCCGCAGATCAAACTCGATCACCTCCAGCGAGAGCTTGCCCGCTTCCACTTTCGAAAAATCGAGGATGTCATTGATGATGCTGAGGAGTGCTTCCGTGCTATTGCGGATCGTCTCCACATGCTCGCGCTGCTCCTTCGTCAAACGCGTGTCGCTCAGCAACCCGGTCATGCCCGTGATGGCATTCATCGGCGTCCGGATTTCGTGGCTCATGTTGGCGAGGAACTGCGCCTTGGTTCGGGCGCTTTCCAGCGCTGCCTCGCGCGCCTTCTCACGCTCGATCTCGGCCTGCTTGCGCACGCTGATGTCCTCGACGATGCCCTCGTAGTAGCGGAAGTTTCCGTTCGCATCCTTTACCGTGCGCGCGCTCTCGGAAATCCAGATCACGGAACGATCCTTTCTGTAGATCTGGGATTCAAAACCACTCACCTCTCCACGTTCGCGCATTAAACGGCTGAATTCATCGCGCCGGGTCGGATCGACATACAACTGGTGCTCGATGTCCGTCAGCGCCACGACCAGTTCTTCCGGCGATCCGTAACCGTACAGCCGCGCCAGTGCGGGATTCGCGCTGAGGAAGTGACCATCCCGTGTCGTCTGAAAAATACCCTCGACGGAGTTCTCGTAGATGGCGCGATACTTCTCCTCCGCCTGCCGCAGCGCCTGCTCGGTTTGCTTCAGCTGCGTGATATCGCGAGAGAGCCCCACCAAACCGGCAATGCTTCCAGACTGGGTGTAGATGGGAACCTTGGTCACCGACGCCCAGATTTCATTTCCATTTGAGTCCAGCTGCCGCTCCAGCTTGTTGATCAATGGCTCACCGTGAACGAGGATGCGTTGCTCATCGTTGTAATACTCCTGAGCCTGTTCCGAAGGGTGGAAGTCGAAATCTGTCTTGCCCACCACTTCCCGCGCATCCTTCAACCCGAGGCGTGTCGCCATCGATTTGCTGCAGCGCATGAACCGGCAGTTCACATCCTTGAAATAGATCCGGTCCGGAATGTAATCGAGCAACGCACGCAGCAGATCCCGTTCGTAGGCCAGTTCCTCCTCAATGCGCTTTCGTTGAGTGACATCGTAAAAGATGCCCTGCACGCCGATGACTTCGCCCGAGGGATCATACAGCGGCGTCTTGATGACATGAACGAACGTGCGCTCGCCACGCGGCCCCTGATGCGCCTCTACGGTGTCGAGGTTTTCCTTCGTCGTCATCACGCGAAGGTCGTCACGATGATACTTGCTGGCGAGTTCCGGCGGGAACAGATCGAAGTCCGTCCGGCCCAGAACCTCCTCCACGCGACGCCCCACTGACTGACAGAACTTGCGATTCGCGAAGGTGAATTTCCCCTGCATGTCCTTGCGCAGAATGTTCTGCGGCAAGGTCTCCACTAGCGTCTCGTAGAAGGCCTCCGACGTCTTCAGGCGCTGCTCGGTCCGCTGGCGCTGCTCGATGGTGTGCGCGAGCTCGTCGAGATGACGGCGCAGCTCGAGCTGAGTCATTACCTGCCGCGCCAGAATGCGCAGCGCCTCCATCTCGTCGTGCGAGAAACGTCGCGACTTCACATCCATCACGCACAACGTGCCGATCGCCACGCCGTTATTGGTGGTCAGCGGGATACCGGCATAGGACTTCACGAATGGCGATCCGGAGGCGAGCGGACAGTCTGAAAAGCGTTCGTCCGTGAAGACGTCGTCCACGACCAACCCCTGCGGCTCCAGCAGCGTGTGCGAACAGATTGACACGTCGCGCGGGATCTCTGAATGTTCCAGGCCGCAGCGGGACTTGAACCACTCCCGCGTTTCATCAATGAAACCAATCAAGGCGATCGTAGTGGAAAACATCCGGGCCGCCAGGAGCGTCAGTTCGTCAAAAGCCGGCTCGGCTTGCGTGTCGAGCACCGCGTAGCTCTTGAGAGCGGCGAGACGTTCGGATTCATTGGGGGGCAGAGGGGCGGATTTCACGATGACACGGTTTCCGGATTGATATCGGCGGTTGACGGTCTGTGCCGAAGAATTCCGGCAATGCAGTTCCCCTCCCGGGGCTTGATCCGTCATTGCCCGCTTCGGCGATGGTTTATTCTCACCCTGCCGTGGGCTTGGCAAGAGCCGACTTCGGAAGCGCTCGTCAGGACGATTCCAGCGCGTGCAAGACTTCCTCCATAATCCACGCCAGGAAATGGATCTCCATCAGCGCACCCTGTCGCTCGTCGGGAAGCGAAGCCATCTCGAACGGGTCACGAAGGCTCATTTCGTCCTCACCGATCTCGTGCTCCGCCGCCGCAATCAGCCGGTGATCATTGACGGCACCAATGAAGGCCGGCGCGTCATCTGTCTTTACCTTGAGATGAACGCGGAGCGCACCGCCTGATTTCAGCTGGCTGGACCAGTCATCAATCAAGGTGAGGCGGGACGACTTGAAACCGCGCAATTGCTCCGCCCATTCCCCGGCTTCCTCGAGCGTCGTTTCCGCAGCACAACCTTTCGTCGAGTAAAGAACCTCCTCGGTAGGTCCGCTGAGTGTTCCGGGCTTCGCGCGATACGTCGCCGCAATTCGGTCCAGAATCTGATCGAAGAAGCGACCTTCCAGCACATTGAAGGTGACGACGACGAACTCGCTTTCCCGCTTTACACGCATGGGTCAGGACGTCTTCTCCAGCGTAACCTTCAAGCCGTGAGACTGGATCTGCTGGTGATACAACTCCGCCTTCTCACGAGTCTCCGTCGCAACCACGCTCTTGCCCTGGTGATGAACTTCCAGCATGTGTTTGGTGGCCTTCTCCTTGGAGAATCCCAGCACGCGCATGAACACAAACACGACGTAGTTCATCAGGTTGACTGGGTCATTCCAGACGATGACGTGCCAGCCCTTTTCAAAGGCGTCTTTGACCTTCTCCTTCGTCTTCTCGTCGACTTCAGGAAGCGTCTCGACACTCATTGCAGGCCGTTCGATCCAATCAACCGACAGCAAACACTTCTACCGACTGGATGCCGAGCTCGGCTTTGTCACCGCCACACCCTTGCCGTTGCCCAGAAGCTGGGAGTAATCCATCAGGATGCGCTTGGCTTCCTCAAGGCCGATGTCCACCGGCGTCGCATCCGGATCCTCTTCGTCGTCTTCGCCAGCACTGTGCCCGGCGGGCTTCTCCGCCTTCTTGGCGTCCGTTTTCTTCGGATCGACTTTCGCCAGTTTTTCGCCAGAGGCAGCCGATGCCGACGCCGTGGTATTGGTACGGACCGTGGGAGCCGGAAGTCCGGGCTCGCCGGCATTCTTCAGGGTGATGTCGTATACTTTCCAAACCGGCTCGGGACGGGCAGCCAGTTCCTTCTTGCGAGCCTTCGCGCGATCGTCGTTCTCCTTCTTCTCCTTCAACCGGACGGCTTCGTTCAACGAAACGCTCTTCTCCGCCTGCGCCTTGCGGAAGCGCTCAATCTCTCCGCGCACGTATTCGAAATCCTTGTCCTTCGCGATGCGGGCATCGGACCGTTTCTTGAGCTCGGCCAAATGCGACTCAACTTGCCCCACCTTCTCGAAGTTCGCCGCCGGGATCGTGTCCCATTCCAGCGGGTTCTCCAGCGAGCCCTCCCCCACTTCGATGTAGTTGTTCACGGAAGGCAGGATGAGATCCGGCACCACGCCCTTGAGCTGGGTGGATGCGCCGCTCGCGCGATAAAATTTCCGGATGGTGACCTTCAGCGCGCCAGGATCGTTGGTCATGAAGATGCCGTTGTTGCGCATGATCGGCTTGAGCTGGAGGAGGGATTGCACGGTGCCTTTGCCATGGGTGGACGAATCTCCCACCACGACAGCGCGACCATAATCCTGCAAGGCGCCGGCGAGAATCTCAGACGCCGAAGCGCTGAACCGGCTGGTCAAAACGATCAGGGGTCCGTCGTAGAGCACCGAGCTGTCCGGATCTTCATCCTTGAAGACTCGTCCGTCGAAATCTCGGACCTGCACCACAGTGCCTTCCTTGATGAAAAGGCCCGTCAGGTTAATCGCTTCCTCAAGAGACCCGCCGCCGTTGCGACGCAGATCGAGGATGATCCCGGAAACCTTTTCCTTCACGAGCTTGCGGATCAATTTGGCCACATCCGTGGTGGTGCTTTTCTGCTCGCCGCTGCCCCGCCGGCCTTCCAGTTCAAAGCCCGAGTAGAAGGAAGGAAGATCGATAACGCCCAGACGCGTAGAGGTCGCTCCCGACGGACTCTTCTGGGAAAGGGGCATCTCGATGATCTTCGCCTTGGCCGCGGAGTCCTCGAGTTTGATCTCGTCGCGAATGAGGCTGACGATTTTGCGCACGCTGGAATCCGGCGCATCCGCCGGGATGATGGTCAGACGGACTTCCGTTCCCTTGGGACCGCGAATCTGTTCCACCACTTTGTTCAACTTCATGTCCACCACGTCTACCGGTGGCTGATTGCTCTGCGCCACGGCGATGATTTTGTCGTCGGGCTTCAACAGCTTGCTGCGCTGGGCCGGCCCGCCGTCCGTCAAACTGCGAATCTTGCAAATGCCATCTTCCGATTGAAGCAACGCGCCAATGCCATAGAGAGACAACTTCATGCCGATGGAAAAGTTCTCCAACTCCGACTTGCCCATGTAGTCCGAGTGCGGATCGTAAACGCGCGCCAGTGCGGTCAGGTAGATCTGTAACACGTCATCATTGTCATACTCGTTAATCATTCTGAGCACTCGGGTGTACCGGCGACCAAGGTTCTTGACGATGTCCTCCGGCGTCACCTTGTTCAGCTTCTCGGCCAGGTACTCGTAGCGCAGACGGTCAAGCCACAGCTTGTGGGCTTCCTCAATGCTCGAAGGTCTCGGCAGTTTCTTGCGATCGGTGACGAAGCGATCGTTGCCGGTGAAATCAAACTTGCCCTTCTTCAACAACTCTTGGACGTAATCGTTCTGCTGATTCAAACGATCGCGGAAGCGGTTGAAGATAATTCGCGCCGCCGTGGTGTTGCCTTCCTTCAAGGTGAGATCATCGAGTCGGTA
>CAZBIC010000073.1:0-25827 GCA_964491875.1 uncultured Bifidobacterium sp. | reverse complement strand
AGGAGTCGCCGGGTCGTTTCTGAGGCGACACCAATCCGCATCCTCGGCCGCAACCAGTCACCAGTTGTGGGGACAGCTGTGACAAGCAGCTGAAAGCCACCTCAGGCGCCTTGGAGGACAACAAAACGATGCACCGCCTCGCTAATTTCCTCAATGGAATTGGGTTTATGGAGAATTTTCGAAATGCCAGCTGCGCGAGCACGATCACGCAGATCTTCCGTCACCCGGCCAGAACTCAGCAGAATGGGAAGCTTCGGGCGGAGTTTGAGGAAATCGGCAGCCACCTGCAGGCCTGACGCCTGAGGCATGTTCATGTCGGTAATCACCAAATCAAAGCGCGCGGGATTTTCGCGGAATGCCTGCATCGCATCAGCCGGTCGGGTAAATCCGGCTACCTCATAGCCTAGCCGTTCAAGCATCCGCGTCGTCGTATCGACGAGTGTCTTTTCGTCGTCGATATAAAGAACGCGCTGGCCGTGCCCTCGCCGCACCTGCGGGGCTGTGGATTCCAACAGCTCCTGATTGGCCAGTGCCGCAGGTAGGAAAACGTGAAACGTCGAACCCTGTCCTGGCTGGCTGATGACCGATATCGCCCCATCATGCGCTTGAACAATTCCATGCACCACCGACAGCCCCAAGCCTGTTCCACGCCCCGGCTCTTTAGTGGTGAAAAATGGACGAAGATACGTTCAATCACTGAAGACTCCATCCCGGTGCCATTGTCGGATACGGACAGGCATGCATACCGGCCCGGCCGCAGCCCACTCTCAACTCAGCTCCGGCCTAATCTCAGGGGGATGGTCAGCGCGTGCGCAGGCATGCTTGATCTCCAGCAAACTTTCATGCGCCGGGTGCCGCGGGTCCGAGTCAGCCAAGCCCAGTTCAGCATTACCCACAATTGCCGCGAGAATGTTGTTGAAGTCATGAGCAACACCACCGGCCAGCTGGCCGATTGCCTCCATCTTCCGCGCCTGACGCAACTGCGATTCGACGTGCTTGCGATCTGTGACGTCGAAATGGCATCCCATCATGCGAATCGGACAGCCCGACGAGTCATGCAGCAAATCGGCGCGGGCGCAAATCCACCGCCAGCTGCCGTTCTTATGTAGCATGCGAAATTCCACGTCATAGATGGGTGCTTTGCCTTGTTGGAAATCTCGAACAATCACCAGTATCCTCTCTCGATCGGTAGGATGGAGCCGGCGTTCCCATTCCTAAAATTCGTTGGGCAATTCTTCGCCGCCATACCCCAACTGATGCTTCCACTCTGGCGAGAAATAAACTGCGTTGGTAACCAAATCCCAATCCCACAACCCGACACCAGCACCTTTCACCAGCAGTCGAGTCCTCTTCTGACTTTCGGCTAGGGCCATCGACTCCAGCCGTCGCTCTGTGACATCTGTGATGATGCCCACCATGCGCTTTGGCATACCTTTGGCATCACGCTCAACCACCTTTCCGCGGTCGAGAAACCAACGGTATTCCCCCGATTTGGCTCGCAGCCGAATTTCGTCCTGCTTTACGGGAGTTCTTCCCGAAAGGTGGTCATCCAAAACCTTTTTGATGCGCTCCACGTCATCGGGGTGAATCAGCGTGTAGAAGAATTCGACTCTGGCAGGAACTTCATCTGGAGCGAACCCCAGAAGTCGCCTCCATTGCGGACTGAAATGCACGACGCCAGTGGAGATATCCCAATCCCAAAAGCCATCCTGAGTCGCTTCCAAGGCGCGCATTAACCGCTCCTGGCCTTCGACTACCAGAGCTTCGGCACGCCGACGGTCGGTGACATCCTGAACAAATCCCTCAATGCTCAACAACTTGCCGTCCGCGCCATAAGTGCCAACCAAGCGCTCCCAAACCCATCGAACCCCACCGTCCTTCGCAACAATTCGATATTCGTTATCGCACGGAAGACCCGACTCCAAAGACTTTTCGCATTTCTTCGATAACCAGTCGCGGTCGTCAGGATGGACCAGACTCCGATAGCTAACCTTACCGCCAATCTCCAAGTCCTCGCGACAATAGCCGGTCAATCCTTCGCAGCCAGCGCTGACAAAAGTCAGCGTCCAATTCGGTTCGTTCAAACACCGATATGCCATGCCCGGCAAATTCTTGATGAGGGCGGCTTGGATTCTCTCGCTTTCCATCAGCCGCCGCTTCTGTCGGCCCAACTCAAGCTGAGACATTACTTGCCGTCCCAGCATACGCAGCGCATCGAGTTGCGAAGGAGTCAACTGACGAGGCACTCGATCAATGACACACAATGCACCGAGCGCATAACCTTCCGGGGTGACCAATGGAGCCCCGGCATAAAACTTTATGTGCGGATCGCCGGTAACAAGTGGATTGTCCGCGAATCGATCATCCAGCGATGCATCAGGAACAATAGACAGAGAGCGTTCCTGAATCGCATGACCACAAAATGAAAAGTCACGCGAAGTCTCCGTGAGGGCGATGCCAAATCGGGATATCAGTCGTTGAAGCCGCTCATCGACAAACGAAATCTGGGAAATTGGAGCCTGGCAAATATGCGCAGCAAGAGCGACCAAATCATCCAACGCCTGCTGGAGTTGAGCATCTAGAGAATCGTAGTGCCGAAGGGACTCCAACCCTTGGGGTTCATCGAGCAAATCACGACGTTTTATCACTGGAGCAATTCCTTCTTACAACAGGTCGTTCGTCATGTGCCAGCGTCTTTTTGCGAAGAGTAATCCAATTAGTTCGGATTGCAGGTTTCCAATTAATTGCGATGGAAGAAAACAAAAAGGGCCGCTCTTTCGAGCGGCCCTTGCGTAGAATCAGAGACGATTACTTGCGGCGGCGGAAGAGCAGCAAGCTACCCAAGCCGAGAACGCCGAGAGCGATCGTGGAAGGCTCGGGAACAACGGCCAGCGTCAGAGGAGTGAAGACCGAGGTGTTGCTCGGATGCCACACCGGAGTACCAGCAGCAGGGGCAGTGGCAAGCTTAACTTGAATAACTCGGGTTTCCCCATAATATAGACCATTACCAGCTGTCGCACGTAATTGAAGGGATACGGTTTCACCACCTTCAACCGGCAATGCCACAGCTCCCAAACCACTAATTAAAACTCCAGCAGTCGAGCCAATGGTTACATTCTGCACGGATTCGACTTTAGTTAGTGCATCGGCTGCAGTTCCAGCAGGCCCAAAATATACACTGATGGACAAACCATCACCCGCAGTCGCGTTACGAGCCGCGCCAGTTGCCGGCTGAAGTTTAATTGGCGTCAGGAAGCTGTTTCCCAGCCCAATTAAACCCTGAGCAAACGAGGAAACCGTAGTCAAAGCTACAATTGCTAATGTCAGTACTGTTTTTTTCATGTGATATTGATGTTTTAGAGGGTTAATATTCGATTACTAAAGCAAAGCAACCAGCAAGAATCAATTGTTTGGATTAAAGGACCTTGTCCAATTCTCACTACTACCTGCCGCGTTGAAGTAGAAGAAGCCTTGACCGACCTTAGCAGTCGCATCGACAGGCGCACCCTCAGGGGTGAACCATCCAGTGCCATCATTAAAGTAGATTTCAAATGCTCCAGTAGCGTTGCTGTACGGCATATACTGCGAAGCTACCGATTGCGGAAAGCCATTCGCAGCTGTCAAAGCGATATCCTGAGGAACAATCGACGAAACCAAGGAAAACCCTGTCGGTAATGAAACTTGCAAGTTATTCCCTGTCGAAACCTCACCAACCAACGTCACAGATGCATCAGTCGCATCCGGATTGAAAAAGAAGAAACCCTCACCCGGAGAAACAGTCGTAGCACTAGGCTCACCTTCGGGAGTGAACCAAGCCGATCCATCGGAGTAATCAATCGAAAAATTCCCAGTAGCGTTAGAAAACTTATAGACCGCAGAGGCGATCGAAGCGCTCGGGAGGACCGTATCAAGTTTGTTATTAGGAGAGGCCTTCAACTGGTTTGCAACCAGATTGAAGCCAGGCTTCATCGTAAGATTGATGTAACCAACGACGTTGACAGAATAAACCGCCTGCGCCATTGAGGTTGCGGCACCGGCAAGACCGAGTGCAGCCGTAAGGAGGAGTGCTTTTGTTCTCATGTGTTTGTGTTTTTGGTGTTCTGTGTGTGGCGAGACTGTCGCAAAATGGGATACTAGTGTCAACTTTTTTTTAGTTTATTTTGAACAGTTCTGAACCGTTACAATCGTTCGCCACAGGGTAGCCTAGCTCATACCAATTTCCTTTCAACCGCCAGCCTGTGGAATTTCCTCGAAAAACCTTCCCCGCGATCTACGGTAATATCCTAAATCGCAGGGATAAGCAGCATTTCGTTCACTTCGCTGCAACGCGAACGCCAGATCTAATCTCAAACGAGGGTTTCTCCCGTAATCACCACAAGGGCAGGGCATTATGGGTTGAAGCTCTGTCCAGAAACAATTCCGGGGTTTCCGCCCTCCCGGTCGTCGATACGCATTTAGTTACCTAGCCAAATCTTTTCGCTACAATCCGGATCATCAACCTCACTCGTGCCAAATCCTAAAGGCGCAGCCGGGGAATCCAGTCAAGTGAAGAGAAGTCCTCGCCATATCGTCCGTTTTGGGCATTATCGACCGGCACTCTTTTACCATGACATTGCCCCACATAACCCGTTGGCCGCTGGTCATTCTAACGCTTCTCACATCAACAATCGCTCCCCTGTGCGCCGCCGACCCCTTCGCCGAAGGCGTGCGGCCAACGCCGTGGCAAACGCCAGCCGCACAGCAGAAAGCTTTCAAGCTTCCGGCCGGTTTTGAGATTCAGCTCGTAGCCGCCGAGCCGGACATCCACAAGCCGATGAACCTTGCGTTCGATGCGAAGGGCCGGCTTTGGGTCACCACGTCGATTGAATATCCGTGGGCGGTCGCGACGAACAAGACGGGCCGCGACCGTCTGATGATCTTCGAGGACTTCGGACCTGATGGTCGCGCGCGCAAGATGACGGAGTTTGCTGGCGGACTGAACATCCCCATCGGTATCTACCCCTTCTACAGCAAGAACGCCGACGGTCGCTCGACCTGGAAAGCCATCGTCTGGTCCATCCCGCACATCTGGTTGTTCGAGGACACCGACGGCGACAGCAAGGCTGACAAACGTGAGCCGCTCTACGGTCCGTTCGATCACACACGCGACACGCACGGTAACCAGTCCAGCTTCCGGCGCGGCTTCGATGGCTGGCTGTATGCGACGCACGGCTTCAACAATGACTCGCACGTCACCGCGCGCGACGGCAGCCGCGTCGATCTGAACTCCGGCAACACCTATCGCATTCGCCTCGACGGATCTCGCATCGAGCAGCACACGCACGGTCAGGTGAACCCGTTCGGCCTCGCCTTCGACGAATCCGGCAGCCTCTTCTCCTCGGACTGCCACAGTGAACCGCTCTTTCAACTGCTCGCTGGCGGCTGGTATCCGAGCTTCGGCAAGCCGCACGATGGCCTCGGCTTCGTGCCCACGATGATGGAGAAGATGCGCGGCTCGACCGCCATCGACGGCGTCTCCATCTACACCGACAATCTCTGGCCGGCTGAATTCCACGGAAACTTCTTCTTCGGCGACGTGATGGCCAGCGCCGTTTTCCGCGACCGCATCACCGAGCACGGTTCGACCCGCATCGCGCGTGCGCTGCCGAACTTTGTTTCGACCGACGATCCGTGGTTCCGCCCGGTCGATACGCAAGTTGCTCCCGACGGCGCATTCTATATCGCGGACTTCTACAATCGCATCATCGGCCACTACGAAGTTCCCCTCACGCACCCCGGCCGTGACCGCGAGAGCGGCCGCATCTGGCGCGTCGTTTACAAAGGTGCCGACGGCAAGGCGAAGCTGCATCAGCCCTATGACTTCACGAAAGCCACTGCCAAGGAACTTGTCGCCGAGCTCGCGCATCCGAATCTCACGCGTCGCCGTCTCGCGATGGATCAACTCCACGACCGCGTCGGCAAGGACGCAATCTCCGCGCTCAAGCAGGCCGTCGTTAAGCCCGTGAACGCCTTCCAGCACGTTCACGCGCTTTGGATGTTGGAACGCCTAGGTGCTGGTGACGACAAGCCGGTGACTGCTGCGGCCAAGAACACCGATCGCCTCGTCCGCACGCACGCGATGCGCATTCTCGCGGAGCGCGGCCTTCAAACCGCCTCAGCGTCCAGCAGCAAGGCAAGCGAAAGCGCGCTAAAGCCCGCGCTCCACAAACTCGCTCTCGCCGCACTCAATGATCCTGACGGCCTCGTGCAACGTTGCGCTGCCGAAGCGCTCGGCAACAGCCCGAGCTTCGATGCCATCCGTCCGTTGCTTGCGCTCATCCAACGTGTGCCGAAGGACGACACGCATCTGCTTTACGTCGCCCGCAAGTCGCTCCGCGACCACCTCGTCCCGGAAGAAAACTTCCGCAGTCTCTCGTCCGAGAAACTGTCCGATGACGAAGTTGCGACCATCACCGACGTCGCCGTCGCGGTGAAAACCCCAGCCGCCGCCGCGTTCCTCCTGCAGCAACTTCCCACACTCTCAAAGCAGAAGAACCCGCAGCCGTCCGTCGCGGATGTCCTCAAGCATGCCGCCCGTTACGCGCCGGAGAACGAGCTCAGCAAGCTCGCCGAGTTCGCCAGCCAGCGCATTCCGACTTCCTCCGGCCTCGATCAATACCTTGAACTCGAACGCCAGTTCTCGCTCTTCAAATCCATCGATGACGGCCTCCAACAACGCGGCCGCGCCCGTCCCGAAAGCATCCGCGCCTGGGGCACGAACCTTGTCTGGAAGTTCTTCTCAGCATTCGACACATATCACTCCTGGCAGGCGCTGCCCTACGAACCGAATCCCAGCGACATCGTGCCTTGGGACATCGAAACCCGCTCCGACACGACGGGCAAGAAGCGCCAGCTCACGTCGAGTCTTCCCGGCGGCGAGGATGTCACCGGTGTATTGCGTTCGCCTGACTTCCAACTGCCCGCGAACCTCAGCTTCTGGCTCTGCGGCCACGACGGCTTCCCGGACAAGGCCGCCGGTGGACTGAACTTCATCCGCCTGCGCTTGCACGAGAACGGTCAGATTCTCGCCACCGTTCCTGCGCCGCGGAATGACACCGCCCGACGTATCACGTGGGAATTCCCCGAGCACGCCGGAAAGCGGGTCCACATCGAGGCGGTCGATGGCGATGAAGGCCGCGCCTACGCGTGGATTGCCTTCGGCGATTTCGAGCCGCAGCTTCCGCAACTACGCCCGTCTGAATTCTCCCCGCGCAAGATGCGCGAATGGTTCACCGGAGCCACTGAAGCCGCCGTCCGCCTGCAGATGAAGGAGACCGCGCCCGTCTTCGCCGAGTTTCTCTCGCCGCGCGCCGGCCGGCAGATTGGCGATACCTCCGCCGACGCCGTTACCACGCTCGCTCGCGCGTGGGTCGCGCTCGATTCGGAGAACGCACTTCGCGTCCTCTCCGGCGCGCTCAACGACAACTACGGCTCCATCGCCTATCAGGAAGGCGTCGCCGGAATCCTCGCCGGCCAAAACTCAACCGCCGCCCAGGCCGCGGTCCTCGCCACCATCAAGCGACTGCCGTTGAAGAAGCAGGAAACCATCGCCATCACGATGGCCGCCGCGAAGTTCAGCGCCGAAACGTTGCTGACCGGAATGGAAAACGGCGCCATCTCGCCGCGCGTCCTCTACCGCAACAGCGTGAACACGCGCTTGAAGAACTCCAAACCCAACGACTGGGAAGCGCGCCTGAAGAAACTCACCGCCAAACTCCCGCCGCCCGACGACGCCCGCAACAAACTCATCGCGGATCGTCGCGCCGCCTACTCAACCGCGCCTGGTAAGCCGGACGCCGGCAAGCTTGTCTTCGCGAAAAGCTGCGTTGCTTGCCACAGCATCGATGGACAAGGAGGCAACGTTGGTCCGCAGCTCAACGGCATCGGCCAACGCGGGCTCGAACGGCTCTGTGAAGACATCCTCGATCCGAACCGCAATGTGGACGGCGCGTTTCGCACCACGCAGCTGGAGCTGAAAGATGGCGAAGCTCCAAGCGGCTTGTTCCGTCGCGAAGAGGGTGAAGTGCTGGTGTTGGCCGATGTGACTGGCAAGGAATTCACCGTCCCGAAGAAGAACATCGCCGAACGTCGCGAGTCTGAAACCTCGCTCATGCCCGAGAACTTCGGCGACCTGCTCACTCCCGCCGAGTTCAACGACCTCATGGCCTATCTGCTCTCGAAGAAAGCGCAGCCTTGATTCTTCGCCGCTGCCGTCTTTCATCATGCCATGTCTGACCGTGACTCTGTGTCGCTGGGCACCAAGCTCGCGCCGTTTCTCGGGGGTGGATTCTTCCGTCCCCTGAGCCGGCCTACCGCGGCGATCTATGTCGACTGCGCCGAGCGCTTGATCGAAGCGGCGGACGACGGCGGGCAGGTTCCTCACGCTGAAGCACGCGTGCTCATCCGCGAAGTCCTTGTTCGCCATCCGGAGGTCCAGCTCGATGAAGACGAGGGCGGAAAATTCCGCGATCTCAACCAACGCGCCGCGCAATTCTTCAACAAGCTCATCGAAGCCCGCTGGCTCCAGCCGCGACGCGTGAGCCTCGACGAACACTACGTTCTCATCACCCCTGCCCTGCGACGGCTCCTTCATCTGCTCGCCGAACTGGCGGAGAACCGTCCCGCCGAGCTCAAGGATTTCTCCGCCACGCTGCGTTCCCTCTGCGGCGATCTGTTGCGCGAAGGCGCGCTGGATCCGAATCGCCTCGGTCCCGAAGAAATGCGTCAGAGCGTAAAAGATCTCCTCGCCCGCGCCGAACGCGCCGACGACCAGATGCACGCCGTGGAGACCCTGATTCTTCAGGAGGAAACCGCCCAACGCGCCAGCGGCTCCGCGCAGGAAACCTTGCAACGGTTCCTCGTCGATTTTCACGCCGGCGAACACATGCTTTGCTACGACGCCTTGCAAGAGACCGGCCTGCTTCCGCGCCTCGTGCAGGCCCGGTCCATCGTGCAGGAAGCGCTCTACGAACCGTTCACCAAGCAGCGCCTCGCCGAAGGTCTCGCCAAGCATCTCGATCTCGACGCCACCGCCGCCTACGCCGAAGCCGAACGCATGCTGTCGCGACTGGAACGTCAGCTCGCGACGATTCCCATCAAGCAACGACTCATCGACGGCCGCATGGCGGATTTCAGCAAACTCTCCGCCGCGCGTTACCGCTACCAGACCGAAATGCGCGGGCGTCAGCAGGAGCAAGTGAAGGCGTATCTCGACGCCGCGGGCCGCCAGCACGCCGGACAATCCTTCGCCGATCTCGCCAACGAGCCCGGCATGACCTTGCTCTCGCCCACCGCCGAAATCTTCTACGGACTCGACTCGCTCTCGCGTCCGCGCAAGCAACGCGCCCAGGTCGATCTCTCCCTCGCCGCACCGCCGGACTCCGCCGATAACGAAACCGCGATGGACGAAATCCGCCGGCGCAACTTGACCATCCTCACGCCGCAACGCGCTGCGCGCTTCGTCGAGAAACATCTCCCTAAGAAAGGTGCGCGGATTTCAACCGAGGAGCTCCACGTTTCGATCGAAGACGACTTCCTCGACCTGCTCGCCGTGCTCGCGTTCGACCGCGGCCCGGCCGGCAGCGCGCAACGCAACGTCCGCTGGCGCGTTCACGCCGCGCGCGCGGATTTCGGCACGGAACCGGATCGCATCCCGCGCGACACCGAAATGGACCGGCTGATGGAACGATTTACTTTGGAACGCATCTCCTGACATGGCACTACCCTGGCCCACCTTTGAAACTTGGAACCGCATCCGCGAAGACGATCGCGTGTCGCTTTCTGAAATCCTGACCGAGCTGCTCGCCCACGGTGCGTTGCTCGGCCACACCGGCCGCGATCGCGAGCTCTACCTGCTTGCCCGCGAATACCAGCGCGAGCTGGGCGATTATCTTGCCCCGCTCAATCTCCAGCTGTTCGCGGATGGCGACCAACCCATTTTCTATCTCCGTCCCGTCCCGGGCGATTGCGGACTCATCGCCCGCTTCAACAAAGCCGAGACGCTGCTCGTGCTCACCCTCTGGCGCATCTACCACGACGCGCGCATGGAACACTCGGTCGAAGCCGTCGTCGTCACCACGAACGAAATCTGGCAGCGCCTGAAACTTTACTTCGAAGAAGTCGAACTCCCGACGCCCGCACAATTGCGCGACATCCTCAGCAAGCTCCGCAACCGCCGGCTCGTCCGCCTGCAGTGGCACGAGGAGACCACTCAGTTCGGCGAATCACAGGTTGAAATCCTGCCCACGCTCGCCCGCGTCATTCCATTCGAGAATGCCGAAGCTTGGGAACAGCAGGTGGCGTTGTATCAGCAGCCCGCAAATGTATCGTTGAGCGAGAAGGAGACGACGCCGTGAGCCAGCGCATTTCCCTCACGCGCATCATCGCGCTGAACTGGTATGGCTTCCGCCAAATCTTCGATGTGGATGACAACGTCCTCATCTCCGGCGCGTTCGGCACCGGCAAGTCCGCGTTGCTCGACCTGATTCAATACGTCCTGCTCGGCGAACACTGGCGCGCGAACCGCGCCGCCGCCGGGAACAAGCAGGGCCGCGATCTCGTCGGCTATTGCCTCGGCGACACGAACCAGACCCGCGATGGTCAGCGTCATTTCCTGCGGCAGAGCGGCGTCACTCTCGTGGCGCTTGAGTTCTCCCGACCCGCCGCGCGCGGACGCAAGGAGCCGCAGCGCGAGACCTGGGGTATCCGTCTCCAATACGCGAGTCCGGATTCCGCGCCGACGCAAACCTACTTCTGCATTCCCGATCGGCTCGACTACGCCACCATCGCGCCCGACGGCAAGATGCTTGCCGACGACGCCTTCCGCTCGTGGCTTCGTCGTGAATACGGCAACGAGAGCCTCTTCAATCGCCAGCGCGATTACCTCGAAGAGATGGCCGCGCCGCGCCACTTGAACTTCGATTCCGCCGCGTTCCACCGCACGTTCCCGAAAGCCATCGCGTTCGAGGTGGAAGAAAACGTCGAGAAGTTCATTCGCGAATTCATACTTGAAGAAAGCCCGATCGACGTCCGCGAAGTCCGCTCCGCGCTGCGCGCCTATGACGACACGCGCAAGCGGCTCGAGAAACAGGAGGACGAAGCCGCGTTCCTCCGGCGCATCGCCGAGCAACACACCCTGCACGAAACCAATCGCCGCGAGGAAGCCGTCCTGCATCACGTCAGTCACGCGCTCAAGCTCGTGCAGACCGAGGAACGTCGTGACAAACACACCGCCGAGTTGAAACGCCTTGAAAGCGAGCACAAAGACGATCTCAAGAATCTCGACGCCGCCACGCAGGAAGCCGCGAACGTCAGCAAGCTGCTGGACGGCGTGCGGTTTGAAATTCAGAAAGACCCGGACGGCGCGAAGATTGATCAGCTTGATCGCGAGAAACGGGAACTGCAGACGCGCGTCAACAGCCTGCGTGAGGCCCGCAAGTCTGCGCAGCAACAGCTCGACGACCGGCACTATCGCTGGACGCAATGGCTGAAACACGGCGGCGCGTTACCACTCGAAGGATTGAAGGAGACGCTCGCCGTGGAGGATTCCCTGCTCGCCCGATTGCGCTCCGGCACCGACCACGAACGTCTCGACGTGCTTCCGAAGCTCGCGTCGCGTTTCAATGAACTCTGGGTCGCTGTCGAACAACTCACCCAGCCACTGCGCTCGAACATTGCCGGCGCAGAGAAGCGACTGCGGCAGCTCGCGGAGGATTTGGAGAACCTCTCGAAAGGCCAGGCGCCGGGTTCCTTCCCGCTCTTCCAAGCCGCGCGCCAGAAGCTCGGCGAACGCGTCGAGCAACTGGGCCGCTTGATCGAAGTGAAGCCGCAAGAGGAACGCTGGTGGCCCGCGCTCGAATTGTTCCTCGGCCGCAATCGCTGGGCGCTCGTCGTCAAGGAAAGCGTCGATTACCGCGAAGCCCTCGACATCCTCCGCAAGACCCCGCCCGGCCGCGAGTCGGAGTCGTTGCTGAATCCCACGGAAGTGCGACAGCTCCGCGGCGGCGCGAAGGACGGCTCGCTCTTCAGCAAGGTCACAGTCGCGCATCCGATCGCGCGCCTGTACGTCGAGCATTTGCTCGGCGACGTGATGTGCGTTGATTCCGTCGAGAAACTGGAATCGACCGACGCTGGCCGCGCGATCACGCCCGAGGGCATTTACAAACAGGCGCCGTTGCGTCGTCGTCTGAAGCCAGCGAGCTCAGTCGAACTCACGCTCGGCAAGGAGGGCCTGGAGCGAATGCGCGCCGCGAAGCAGAAGGAGCAAGCCGAGACGCGCTCGGAGCTCGAGGCTTTGAAGCAGCGGCTCGCCGATGTGCAGACGTGGCTCGACACCGGCCGCAAGGGCGGTCTCGCCGACGGCACCCTGCCCGACCGCGCCGCCGAGGTCGCGCAGCTGCCGCAACTGGAGGCCGACCTCGGACGCGTCCGCGAAACCATGGCGCTGTTCATGACGCCGGAACGCGAATCGCGTCAGAAGAAGCTCAAGGAACTGGAGGACCAAAAGACCGCGCTCGATCGCAAGGTCGGCAGCCTGATGCAGTCGAACGCCGAGTTCAACTTGCGCACGCGCCCGCATCGCGAAGCGCTCGAGGCGGCGCAGGAGGAGATTCAGGAAACGCGCGTGACGGTGGAAGCCAGCCGCATCGAACTCAGCCGGCGATTCAGCGGCATCCTTGATGCCGAACTCACACAACGCCGCGACCAGTGGCGCGCGAAGTTCCCGAAATGGAACGGCTGCTTCGAAGCGATCACGGAAGCCGCCGGGAAGGCTGGAACGTTGGCCGCCGAGGCGCGCCAGAAGCGAAATGCCGAACGCGTCCTGCTTGCCTCGGCCCGCGATGAACAAGGCCAGCTGCGTCATCCGGAGTATCAGGCGGAGTTCCCGGCTGACGACGACACCAATGAAGCGTGGAGCGCCCGATTGTGCGTGCTGGAAACCGTGGAGCTCGAGAAATCCCGACAGCTCGCCGCCGACCGGAAGAAGGAATGGGAGCGGCGTCTCGAAGACAATGTCCTGAACGAATTGAACCGCCGTCTCACCGATGCGCAGAACACGATTCGCCTGCTGGACCGCTATCTCAGCCAACCGGTCGGCAAGTTCCGCTATCGCATCAGCCAGCGGAAGGATACCACCGCCTACGGCCTCATCTGGACGCTGCTCGGCTCCGGTCTCGAAGCGACCGATCCTTTGATGGCCGCCTTTCACGACGCCGAAGTGCAGCGGGCGAAGGATGAACTGATGCGCGCCGTGAACGCTCCCGATCAGGGCGACGACCGCGCGCGGCGTTTGCTCGATTACCGGAATTACCATCACTACGACCTGGAGATGGTCCCGGCCGACAAGCCCGACGCACCTCCCATTTCGATGAGCCGTGCCGGGCGTAACTTGAGCGGCGGCGAAAGCCAGGCGCCGTTCTTCATCTCGATGCTCGCCGCATTCCGTCGCGTATATGACCGCGGCGACCGCACGTCCACGCGCTCGCAGCAACTCGGTCTTGTGGTCATGGACGAAGCGTTCTCGAAACTCTCCGGCGACGGCATCGAGGACTGCCTCGCGCTGGCGCGGAATTTCCAGTTGCAGATCGTGATGGCGTTTCCGCCGGAGCGACTCGGCGTGATGGTGCCGCACGCGCAGACGGTGGTGATGTGCCAGAAGGAGGTCGAGCGCGACGCCGAAGGCTACGTCACGCGCATCACGAACATCCCGCTGCTCACCACGATGGCGGACGCGATGGAGGCGTTGTCATGAATGGGTTCATCGCGCCGAATCGGGTTTCGGCGCTCCGTGCATGAAAGCCGCCCGTTCACTGGTCGGACGGATGCTGTTCAGCGAATGGCTGCGGGTTCGAGGCGGGTTTACGAATGCAGGCGCAAGACCCTTTTCCCGCCGGTGGGAAGACCTGCTCGAAGACGCCCGACTGACCAGCGCGATCGAGCGCGGCGATGCCGAGCGGGAGATACGAGAATTGGCATCGGGCGGTTGGGTGGAAATGAAAACCGTTCGATACAAGCCGCACCTTATCGAGCGCGTGGTCATCCCGCTGAGCGCAGAACCAAAGTGGTGCGAGGCATTCGGGTTTGTTCCGCCGACCGATGAAGAGGCTCGGTTGATCCGCGAGTATCTGTGGGAACCGGCGATGACCTTCGTGCGTGAAGCGCGTCTGAACCTTTCCTTCGCCGAACTCAGCCGGATCAATGACTTCATCAAGTCCACAGTGAGCGAACGCGACATTGTGCCCATCAAGGAACGCTCGCTGGAACTTTTCGGCGACGAGAAGCGGTTGGATGAGCTGCTGGGCTCCGCGCTTTTCCGCGATGGCCGTCTCTGCGAACGGCGCGATCTGCGATGTGAAGTCATCGGCGTCCCCTTGGGCTGGAAGCGCGGTCCGGCAGCCGCAAAGGCAAAGCCATTGATTGTTATCGAGAATGCTGCGACGTGGCATTCCTTCTGTCGTTGGAATTCTGACCGCGCTTGTTTCAGTGCGGTCGTCTACGGCGACGGCAATCGGTTCATCGATGGCGTTCGCTATCTCGCCGACATTTTTCAGGAGCTCAGTGGTCATCGACGCGTCCTGTATTTCGGCGATCTCGATCCTCAGGGACTTCGCATTCCACAGCAGGCCAGTCGAAACGCAGAGCGCCGGGACCTTCCGCGCATCGAGCCGCATCTCCCCAGCTACCGACGGCTGCTGAGTCTCGCTTCCGTCCAAGGCTCGGGTGACGCGAGCGATGAAGTCGACTCGCTGCTTTGCGACTGGTTGGAGGACTGCGCCGAACCAGCCAGGCAGCTCTTCGCCCGCCACCAGCGCATCGCACAGGAACATCTGGGCTGGGAGGCGCTCAAGCAGCTTCCAACTGGAGCGGATTGATTCGGAACTGCGTCGGATTCCTCAACGCACGATTGTGAACAACTTTTAGTTTCGGCACCGCGGATCCTGCGCTTCACTCACTCCACGCAAAATGGTTCGGGCACGCCACATCTTCGTCGTCCTCGTCGTCAGCTGGCTGATGATGAGCGGAGACGCGATTTTGCAGGCACAGAACCACCGTCGCGTCGCGCCGCCTGAGGGTATCAAGATTCAGCCCGAGGTTCGCACTGAACTGGAGTCCGGCACCGCAGCGCTGCGGACGAGCATCGAGGAGCTGCGAACCCAGTTTCGCCAGCAACCGCGCGCGCTGGCGTTGCTGCCGGACATCGAAATCTTTCACAAAGCCGTCCACTGGGCGCTGGTGCATGATGAATTTCTCCGCAGCAACGATGTCTCAATCGCGCGCACTCTCCTGAAGCTCGGACGCACGCGTGCCGCGCAGTTGGCGGAAGGTCGCGCGCCCTGGCAGACGGCGACCGGGCTGGTCGTCCGCGGGTTTGTCTCGCGCATCGATGGCTCCATTCAACCTTACGGGCTGGTTGTGCCGGCTTCCTTCGCTTCCGAGTCCGCACGCACGCACCGGCTCGATGTCTGGCTGCACGGTCGTGACAACAACCTGACCGAGCTCAAGTTCCTCGGCGACCGTTTGCGTTCCGTCGGAGATTTCGCGCCGGCCGATTCCTTCGTGCTTCATCCGTACGGCCGTTACTGCAACGCGTTCAAGTTCGCGGGCGAAGTCGACGTGTTCGAAGCCCTCGAGCACGCGACGACGGAATACCCCATCGATCGTTCGCGCCTCGGCATCCGCGGCTTCTCGATGGGTGGAGCCGGCACGTGGCATCTCGCGGCGCATCATGGTGGATTCTGGTCCGCCGCCGCGCCGGGCGCCGGGTTTGCCGAAACGGCGGAATATACGAAAGCTCTCGCGAAGGAGCCGAAGCCCGCGTGGTTCGAACAAAAGCTGTGGCATCTCTACGACGCCACGGACTACGCCGCGAATTTGTTCAACCTCCCGAGCATCGCCTACAGCGGTGAGCTGGATAAACAGAAGCAGGCCGCGGACGTCATGGCGCGCGCGATGAAGGCGGAAGGGCTCGAGCTCACCCACCTGATCGGCCCCGGCGTGGAGCACAAATACGAACCGAAGACCAAGCTAGAGCTCGCCCGGCAGTTCGATTCGTTGATGGCTCGCGGAAACGATCCGTGGCCGGACCGCGTTCGCCTGACGACCTGGACGCTTCGCTACAATCGCAACAAGTGGGTGACCGTCGACGCCATGGAACGCCATTGGGAACGCGCGCGCGTCGACGCGGAAGTCGTCGAGGGCGGACTGAAGGTGGCTACCACCAATGTCACCGAGCTCACCTTGACGATCCCACCCCAAGCAGTGCGCTCGATCAATGGCGAGACCGACCTGACGCTTCAGATCGATCACCAGCGACTTTCCTTTCCCCGATCTGACGCGGGCAATGGAACGGCCAGCTTCTCGAAACGCGGCAGCCGCTGGAAACAAGTTCGTACTGAACGGGACGGTGAACTGCGAAAGCGTCACGGTCTTCAGGGACCAATCGACGATGCGTTCATGGACAGCTTCCTCGTCGTTCAACCGACCGGTCAGCCCATGAACCCCGCCGTGCACCAATGGGCGATGGCTGAACTCGCCCGATTCACGAACGAATGGCGCGCCCAGTTCCGCGGGGACGTCCGGCTGAAATCCGACCTTGCGGTGACGGAAGATGACATCGCCCGACATCACCTGATCCTGTTTGGCGACCCGCAGAGCCATCGCGTGCTCGGCCGAATCGCGAACCAGCTTCCGGTGCGCTGGGATAAGTCGCGAGTCCAAATCGGCACGGTGGCTTTTCCATCGACCCAGTGCGCGCCGGTGTTCATTTATCCAAACCCGCTGAACCGGGACCGCTACGTCGTCATCAACAGTGGATTCACCTTTTGGCGCGAAGGAGCGGCCAGCAACGCACAGCAGACGCCCAAGCTGCCAGACTTCGCGATTGTCGCCGTAACCGAACTGGGAAGTTCGTCTGAGCAGATTCGTTACGCCGGCTTCTTTGGCGAGAAATGGGAGGTTTCACGCCCATGACTTTTCGGAAGCCAGAAAGCACATCCGGTGCGTTAAGCAGGGCCAGCGCATCTCCGATAACTGATGCATGGCCGGATGTAAAACCTGTCACTGGATGGCGTGTATCCTCGGCCTGCTGTGCCTCAGCGGGACCGGAGTTCTGGAGTTCCCGTGTCGCGGCACGGATCTCCATCTGGGCGGAGCCGACGACGAGGAGGATTTGCCCGACATGAACTACGTCCGCTCCCAAGCCGAAGCCGGACGCCCGCGCTCGCAAACGCAGCTCGCGGATTTCTACGTCGCGCTGTCGGACTTCACGAACGCCGTGGCGTGGTATCAAAAGGCTGCGGACCAAAATCATATTCCAGCTCAACTGACGCTGGCCGGATGCTACATCTCGGGGCGCGGTGTGGAGAAGAATCCTGCCACTGCAGCGAACTGGCTGCGTCGTGCAGCAGACCAACTCGAGGCTCGCGCCAACACGAACGCTCCGGCGCTGACGCTCGCGCCGATCATTCTGCCGTCAATGACCCGGACGCAAACGCCCGCAAACGCCATCCCCGCGACGGCTCCGACTACAACAGTTACCAACCAAATTTTCTCCCCTGCCCCATTGATCTCCACGATCAGCGTCACGACGCGGACCAATGCGCCTCACGTCCGGCGCATCAACACCTTGCTCGCAGCTGAACCGGACTTGCAGGAGATTCCGACCGGCCTGCGCGCGCCATCCGATTCCCGGTAGTTCATGAAGCTGTTCCCGCTGTTCACCACCACCGCGCTCCTACTGCTCGCCGCCATTAGCAGTGACGGATCGGCCGGTTGGTCCACTGACCTCACCAAGGCGCAGGCGCAGGCGCGCGCCGAGGGCAAAGCGGTGCTCGTGAACTTCACGGGGTCCGACTGGTGCGGCTGGTGCATGAAGCTGCGGAAGGATGTGTTTCTGAAACCGGCCTTCACCAACTACGCGCAAACCAATCTCGTGCTGGTCGAAGTGGATTTCCCAAAACGGAAGCCGCTCACTCCCGCCGCGCAGAAGGCGAACCAGCAGCTGGCGCAACAATTTCAAGTGCAAGGTTTCCCGACGCTGGTTTTGATCGACTCGACCGGCAACCGACTCGGCAACGTGAACTACGCGAACGGCGGCCCGAAGTCGTTCATCACCGAAGTGGAAAAACTGCTCCGTCCGCCTTCGGACATTCCGCAACCCAAGCCTGCGACACGCAAGCCAGCCGCGCCCAAACGGGTCCAGCCTTCGACCGCCTCTGCGCAGACCAATCGCGCGGATCTCGTGCTTTCCAAAATCGTCTCCTCGAAGAAGAAACGGCAGGCAGTAATCAACGATGCGGTACTTTCCGCCGGGCAATCCGCGACGATCAAAGTGGGCAATGAGCGGGTGAAGATCCTCGTCGTCGAAGTACGGGAACGCTCGGCCATCGTGACCATCCAAGGCCAGCGCGAAAGACGCGAACTGCGCCTCGCCACCGGCATTTAAGCGGCGCCACCGGCATTCGACCCTGCCGCGCCGCTCAGAACTTCGTCAGCGACTCCAATTCCTTCACGCGCTTGTCGATGTCGCCGCGCTTCACCTTCGTGGTGCGGGTCAGGCCGAACCCTTCGCAGCAGTAGCTCGCCGTGACGCTGCCGTAGATCATCGCCCGACGAATGTTCGCGTCGATGCCGCCGCGCGCGGTCGAGAGGTAGCCCATCATGCCACCAACGAAGCTGTCGCCCGCGCCCGTCGGATCGACCACCTTCGACAATGGATACGCCGGGCAGATGAACGCGCCTTTTGGGCCGGAGAGAATGGAGCCGTGCGAACCTTTCTTAATGATGACGTACTTCGGCCCCATCTTGTGGAGCTTCTTCATCGCGGCGAAGACGTTGTCTTCCTTCGTCAACTGATGCGCCTCGCTGTCGTTGAGCACGAAGCCGTCGATGCGCTTGAGCAGGCGAACCAGGTCGTCGAGCGCGA
Source organism: uncultured Bifidobacterium sp. (assembly GCA_964491875.1). Taxonomy (GTDB): domain Bacteria; phylum Verrucomicrobiota; class Verrucomicrobiia; order Limisphaerales; family JADJPG01; genus JADJPG01. The sequence goes on along the minus strand of CAZBIC010000073.1, from coordinate 6,866 downwards.
TGTTCAGCCAGAGATCCATCGTGTCGGCGACGACGAACTTCGGGCGCGACATCTGGTCGAGCACATGATGCTGGAGCGCCGGGGCGATGTTCGCGAGCAGCACGAACTCGCTCTTCTTGTGCGGCTCGGGCAGGTGCGGGGTGAACTTCTCGAACACGCCGAGCTCGGTGAGGAGCGTGCGGCGGTTGTTCATGTTCACCTCGTACTCACCCGCCCAGTGGAACGTCTTGCCTTCCTGAACCTGCAGACCGTGAAGATCGATGCCGTGCTTCTTGTAGAGCGTGACGTATTTCTTCGGAAAATCATCACCCACCACACCAACCATCTTCACCGGCGCGAAGAAACTGGCCGCCACCGCCGCGTGACTCGCGGAACCACCGAGCAGCCGCGGATTCTCCGCGTTGGGGGTTTTGATGGAATCCAAGGCTGTCGAGCCGACAATAAGAACGCTCATAGATGTAGTTCAGGTTTTAAAAAATGTGAGAGGGAAAGTAGGGAATCAGGCGCCAGAGTCCAAGTTCCAATCGTCACTGCACGCCAGCGAAGCCTTCCGCCATCGCCACCGCTTTCAGCATCGCCTTGGATTTGTTGACGGTCTCCTGATACTCCGCCTCGGGCGTGGAATCATTCACCCAGCCGCCGCCCGCCTGCACGTAGGCTTTGCCGTCCTTCAGCAGCGCCGTGCGGATCGTGATGCAGCAGTCGAGATTACCATTGAAGCTGAAGTAGCCGACGCAACCGCCGTACGGCCCGCGCGTGGTTTGCTCCAGCTCGGAGATAATCTGCATGGCGCGAATCTTCGGCGCACCGCTCAGCGTTCCGGCCGGGAACGTGGCGCGCATAAGATCGTAAGGCGTCTTGTCCTTCGAAAGCGTACCCTCCACCTGCGACACGATGTGCATCACGTGGCTGTAGCGCTCGATGATCATTAAGTCCTTCACCTGCACGCTGCCGAAATCACACACGCGTCCGATGTCGTTTCGCGCGAGGTCCACGAGCATGACGTGCTCGGCGCGTTCTTTCGGATCGGCGAGCAACTCTTTTTCGAGCGCGAGATCCTCCTCCACGGTGGCACCGCGACGGCGCGTGCCGGCGATGGGTCGAATTTCCACGCTTCGGTCTTCGCAACGCACATGAATCTCCGGTGAGGCGCCGACCAGCGCGAAGCCTTCCAGTTCCAGGAGGAACATGTAGGGCGATGGATTGATGGACCGCGCCGCGCGATAGACATCCAGCGGCTCCGCCTTGACCGGCGTGGAGAACCGCTGCGAGCCGACGACCTGAATGATGTCGCCCGCCGTGATGTATTCCTTCGCCTTGAGCACATTCGCGAAGAACTTGTCCTTCGAAACGTTCGATTCGAACGGCACGTTCGGCAGCTCGGTCGGAACCGTGACCGGCGCGTGCTCGATGGGTTGCTCCAGCAACGAAACCAGGCGCTCGATCTCGCCGACCGCGTTCTCGTAGGCCTCGGCCGGATTCGCCGCTTCGTCCACCACGGCATTCACGAGCACAGTGATGGTTTGTGCGACGCGATCGAAGATCAGCAATTCGTCCGCGATTAGGAAATACATCGTCGGCGTCTTGAGCTCATCATGAACCGGACGCGGAACAACGGGTTCGACATCGTGAATGAATTCGTAACCGATGAAACCGACGGCGCCGCCGGTGAAGCGTGGCAAACCGGGGAGCGGCACGGCGCGAAATTTCTTCAACACAAGCTCCACGACTTCCAGTCCGTCCTTCACGCACTTGTCGCAGTCCGGCTGCGGCTCGCGCGGAACTGCGAACTTGTCCACCACCTTTCCGTTTTCGATGACTTCAATGCGACCGCCGTACTGACGAATGATCGCCCGCGGATTGCAGCCCACGAAGGAGTAACGGCCGAGATGTTCACCGCCCTCGACGGACTCGAAGAGGAACGACTCGCCCTGGCCGCGAATCTTGCGATAGGCGGAGAGCGGCGTCTCAAAGTCGGCAAGCAGCTTGCGCGTGACCGGAATCAGGTTTCCCTGGGCGGCCAGCTTCTGAAATTCATCCAGCGTCGGCGAATACATGACGCGGAAGTTGTAGCCTGCGACAGGCGTTTCGCGCCACAGGGAAAATCAATTGGCGACATTCCAGGGTCGTTCTACCCTCGTCCCGTGTCTGGACTAATCTATTGCTTCCAACATCGAGTCAGTTACTCACTCTGCACCGTCGGGAATCATGTGTATCATTCGCGGTTTCTCGACATCCTGGAGCTTGCCCGGGGGGAATTCTTCCGCGAACTCGGCCACACCTTCGCGGCGCTGCAGGAGCGGGACACCATTTTTCCCGTCATCGAATGCCGGCTCACCTTCAAAGGTCCCGCCCGCTATGACGATCTGCTGACGGTCGAACTGTGGATCACGGAGGCCGAACGCATCCGGCTCACCTTCGCCTGCCGCGTAAGGAACGCACAAGGCGCTGTTCTCGTCGAAGGCACCACGCATCACGTCTGCACTTCACTGCACGACAAGCCGAAACGGCTTCCCGCGGAACTGGTCGCCGCGCTCACTCCGTATTTCGGACCACCGCCGTCGGCATAGTTTCTCCAAGCAATTATTTGCCTCACCGTGGATTCCATGCTGTAGTCTTGACGTCTGTCGCTCGTAGGCAGGCAAGAGCCGGCGAACTCGGCGATAAACGTAACTGACGAACCGAACGAACACGACTGACCCATGCAAGCAACCACTGAAGAAACGGCCATCATTCAGCAGACCAAAGAGCTCTGCCAGACCATCATCGACCAGCCGGAGTTCCGCCAGATTCGCACGCGCATCGACGCCTTCATGGGCGACGACGCCGCCAAGGCCCAATATCAGCTCGTGATGGAGAAGGGCGACGAACTTCAGCAGAAACAGCAGATGGGCATGCCGCTGGACAACAATGCCATCGCGGAGTTCGAGAAGAACCGCGAGCTCCTGCTGAACAATCCGGTGGCCGCAAACTTTCTGACCGCCCAGCAGCAGATGCACAAGATTCAGGAGTCCGTAATGCAATACGTCAGCAAGACGTTTGAACTCGGTCGCGTGCCAACCATGGAAGATTTCCCGGCTGAAGGTTGCGGCCCCAGCTGCGGCTGCAGCCACTGATTGACCTGGACCAAACTTTGGAAACGAACGAACGCGGGTCACACGACCCGCGTTTTTCGTTTTCCGTTCACGACCCTCACAAATAGGGACTGAGCAGGCGGGCGGCACCAGCGCGCAACCGGATGGGAAGACTCCGGCTGTCCACTTCCGCAAGTGAGGTTTGACGGCTGCGTTGGAGCTGCGCAGAAAACCAATCGTTCAACTCGCGCGCGAGACCGGCATCATAGCATTCGACATTGAACTCAAAGTTCAGGCGCAGGCTGCGCGGATCCCAGTTGGTTGATCCAACCAGCGACCATGCGCCGTCCACCACAAAGACCTTCGCGTGGTCGAAGGGCGGTGGCGAAAGCCAGATGCGACATCCGCGCTCAAGCAGTTGCCACCAGAGCGCGGTGGAGGCCCACTGCACGATGGGTAGATTTCCATGCGATGGCAGCAGGATGTTGACTTCAACGCCGCGGACAGCGGCGAGATTGAGCGAGGCGATGATGGTGGGATCGGGCAGGAAGTAGGGAGTGGCAATGTGGACGGATTCCTTCGCAGTGGACAGAGCAGCGAGAATGGTCCACCGCAGCTTCTCGAAATCCTCGTCGGGTCCATCCGTGATCCCGCGAGCAATGACGTGCCCGGCGTGTTCCTGCGCCGGAAACCAGCGAGTGCCTTGCAAGGCTTCCTGGGTGGTGAAGCACCAGTCGTCCGCAAACGCCTCCTGCAAATGCGTCACCACCGGCCCGGTGAAGCGGAAGTGCAGATCGCACACGGGCGATTTCGGTTTCTTCTCCAGCCAGTGCCCGGCACGGATGTTCATGCCTCCGGCGAACCCCATACGCCCATCAACCACTAGAATTTTGCGGTGGTTCCGCAGGTTCATCTCCAGCAGGCGCCGCAGCGGGAAGCTCCTGAGAAAACGGGCGTGTGGAATCTTTTCACGACGCAGCTCGCCAAGAATGGAGGGCCACGAGTAACGGATTCCCGTGGCGTCGATCAAGACACGAACCTCCACGCCGCGTCGCACCGCTTCACCCAAGGCTCGCACAAATGCCAGGCCGGCCTCGTCACGATCGAAAATGTAGGTGGAAAGGGAGATGGTTTCTCGCGCATTAGCGATAGCGTCCAGCATGGCGGGATACGCGGCGTCACCATTGACGAGCGGTTCCACCCGATTCCCAGGCAACAAAGGACGCGGCAAAACACCAGCCGTGGCGCGGGCAAGCCCGTCCGGCTGAAGCCGACTGTGCGGGAGCGCGACGGCAAGTGGGAAGGCAGCCACGCCGTCAGCGTGCGGTTTCGAAGAATGCCGGCCCTGCTCGCCGCGCAGCGAGATAGCCCGCCGTTTGATACGGTTTACACCGAAGATGAAATAAGTGACTGCTCCGATCAGCGGAACAAACCAGATGAAGCCGATCCAGCCAATCGCTGCGCGCGAATCGCGCTTGTGGAGGATCGCGTGTCCGGCGGCCAGAAGTGAAAGCACAACCGTGAGTACAGCAACGATCCAGTGCCAGATCTTTCCAAGTTCAACGATCCAGTTCATCCGGGATGCTCAGCGACATAACCACCATCACAGGCAGTTAACGGGAACGCACACGGCAGGACAATCTGAAATTCGCCCTCAGACTGCACGCCCCAGTTTCAGGCGCGACGTCATCCCAGATGACCTACGAGCCTACTTCCCGCCCGCCCACTTCGGCGGGTTCTTGAGATGGTAAAGCATCTCACCCGCTTTCGGCACGAAGAGCACGCCTTCATGCTCGCGATTCTGGAAGTCTTCCTTGCGAATGCTGTTTGGATCGCGATAGCCGAGGTTGATCTTCTTGCAGACGCTTTCTGGAATCTGCGTCGCCAGCGTCACTTGCACGCGGCATTTCTCCACTCCGTTCTCGAACGTCCCCAAACCACGCACATGTGTGGAGTGCGCAATTACACCCCAAGGATAGTTCTTAAACTTGTCCCATTGCTTGTGGAAGTAATCGCGGCAGTGGTAACCCACTTCGAGCAACGTCTTGCCGTGCGTCACACTCACCTCAGTGATGTGCGGCGCGTAGATGATTAACTCCGCGCCATCGGCCAGCACGGGCTCGAGCTTGTACATCGCCTTGCCGCCGGTCCACACGTCCGCATACATCGGAGGACAGCACGAAAGCACCTGCTTGAACGGCTTGTCCACATACGTGATGTGAATCTGCTTCGAGAGTTCGCTTGCGTGGTCCCACGCGCCTTCCGGCGTGCCGGCGAACAATCCCGAGAGCGACTTGTCCGGAGCCACCACCATGCAGAAGCAGAGCTTGGACACGTTCACCAGCGAACCGGCCTTGTCCACGACGCGACGGACGGGCGTCCACTTGTTCCCGATAATCATTGGGTTCGTCACCATCGCACCCAGCCAGTGGAAGAAGTTCAAAATGCGCGGGCCGCCAATGCCAGGGAACAGATACTTGTTGCCGCCCGAGAAACCGACGACCTCGTGCGGGAACACCGGGCCCACGATGATAAGCTGGTCGTAGTCGAAGACGCGCTTGTTGATCTCCACTGGCACGTCCATCGAGAATAGCCCATTGGTCAACTCGCTCACTTCGCCCGCGGAAATTGTCCCGACTTCCTTCAACGCCGCGGGATTATCCCACTCGTGGTTGATAAACTCGACGCGCTTGTATTCAGCAGTGCGCTGCTCTGGCGTGATGTCCAAGCGTCCGCAAACCTCCGCCTCGCTCATCGGCTGGTGCGTGCCCAGCGCGATGATGATGTCGAGCTTGCTGGTCACGCCGCCAATCGCCGCATGAATCGCCTTGAACAACGAGCCCACCGGAGCTGTGCGCGTTCCATCAGGAATGACAAGCAGAACCCGCTTCCCGCGATAACTGTCGGCGGGCAACGCCTTCGTGACGACTTCGGAAACCTGCTCAGCAGTGACAAGGCGATTGGCTGGCTGCGCGGAGGCGAGCAATGGAAGCGAGGCACTCATATCGTGTTGAAGATGGATTTCAAATCGTCTGGCTCAGGAAACCGCCGTCCACGCGAATGTCCGTGCCCGTGACGAAGCTGCTCGCCTGATGGCTCGCGAGAAATACGCACGCGCCCACGAGCTCCTGCGATTCGCCGAAGCGACCCATCGGCGTGTGGCCCCAAATCGATTTCGTGCGCGGCGTCGGCGAACCGTCCTCATTGAAAAGCAGCTTGCGATTCTGTTCCGCCGGGAAAAAGCCGGGAGTAATCGTGTTCACCCGGACGCCTTTCGGTGCCCACTCGCGCGCGAGAAAGAGCGAGAGATTCAGTACTGCCGCCTTCGCCGATGAATAGCTGACCACGCGCGAGAGCGGCAGATGCGCCGACACACTCGCGATGTTGATGATGCTGCCGCGTCCCCGCTTTGCCATCAATGGGCCGAACTCCTGGCACGGCAGCAACACGCCACCGACCAAGTTCAAGTCGAAGTTCGCCTGCCAGTCCTCCAGCTTGATCTGTTCAAACGCGTGGTCCGTTGTGACCGTCACTTTCGGATCATTGCCACCCGCAGCGTTCACCAAAATCGTCGGCGCACCGAGCCTGGCTTCGATCTGTTCGTGCGCTTCGCCGAGGCTGCAACGCGAGATGGCATCCGCACTGAAGAAGGCCGCCGTCCCGCCTTTCGCGGCAATCGCTTTCACTCGCGCCTCCCCGCGCTCCGCATTGCGACCGAGAACCGCCACCTTTGCTCCCGCCGCCGCGAGACCTTCCGCCAGCGCGCCGCCGAGAACGCCCGTCGCGCCGATC
>CAZBIC010000072.1:0-26177 GCA_964491875.1 uncultured Bifidobacterium sp. | reverse complement strand
TGAAGACGGACTGGGATTTGACGCCAAGAAGCTACATCTACAACCTTGGCGGCGCTGGCTACGACGAGATCCGTTTGGTCGACTGTCGATATGAAGTAGGTCCCGGGCTGGGATACCATCTTTTCAAGCGCACCAACTTCGTGCTGCGTGTGGAGGCTGGGTTCCACTATCAGGTGCAGGACTTCGAGGGTGGCAGGGAGGAGAAGACTTATAACCAGCGGCTCGCCCAGGATCTCCGGTGGAACATCGGAGCCAATTTCTCGTTTGATGAAAAGGTGGAATACTTTCCGGACCTGGCGGACCTGCATTCGTATCGCCTGAGGATGGAGGCGAATCTGCGTTACTGGCTGAAGAGCAATTTGTCGCTGAACCTGACCGTCATCGACACCTACGAAACATCCACCGCGCGCGGGGTCGGACAGAACGACCTGCAGATCCGGTCGTCCATCGGCGTGAAGTTCTAGTTCAGACGCACTCGACCTGGTGCTTGAGGGAAAGAATTTTCTCCGCGATGGCGTCGATGTCCTTCATCACGAAATCGTGATGAACATTTCCCACCCACGGTGATTTCAGAAGCAAGGAGGTGCAGCCTGCGGTACGTGCGGCCTCGGCATCCTGCCACTTGTCGCTGATGACAAACGAGTGATCGAGGTTGAGATGCCACTTGAACGCCGCCTCGATGAAAAGGCCGGGGCGCGGTTTGCGGCACGGGCAGTGGTCCGCTTCGTCGTGCGGGCACACCATGAGGTCGTCGATCGGAAAGCAGCGTCGCACGATGTCGTGCATGCGATCGAGCTCGCGACGGTTCAGGTAACCGCGGGACAGGCCGGGCTGGTTGGTGGTGACGATCAGGACGAATCCCGCCTGCTTAAGCTTGCGCAACGCCGGGTCGGCCTCCTTCTTCACTTTGAACTCTTCGAGGGTCAAAGGGATGATCTGATTTTTCGGTCCGGCCTGAACCTCGTTCAGGATTCCATCGCGTTCGATGAATACAGCTTTCTTCATAACAATTGGAACTACTTACTGCCTACACATCGGCAGCATGGGAAAAGAGAAAAGCTCCGTAGTAACAAGGACGCCACGTCGTGGAGGGTGGGAATGGAAAAACTCCGGCAGGGGACTGGCCGGCTTTGCGAATACGACACGCTGTGGCTTTCATGGACCGTCGGAACTTCAGCGTCGCGCGGCAAACTTCCCGTGCCGTGCAAACGCTCTCGTTGCTGTCCACTGGATCCGCTGTTCCGCCCGCACACGCGAGCCGGCCGGCATCCAGTCGCGCTTTCCGTGCGACTTTTTTGAACTCCTGCGCGCGTTGCCCGAACGCGGCGCGCTACTGCAGCAAATCCTGCAGTGTTTGAATGCGCACTTCCATGCTTTTCACCACGGGCATGGCGCGCGCCAGGGCGTTGTTCTCGGTCTGGCCCACGAACGATTTCATGACCAGCCGGATGGCGGCGATCTTCTCGCCGTTGTTGTCATGGAGTGGCAGGGTGAGGACCACGTCGCCGCTGTTCCTGGCGTAGTAATAGCCGCGCTTCGCGATCACTTCCGAGGCTTCCAACGGCGCGGGCAGGCCAACTTCCTGTTTGTCGAGGCTGGCGACGATGCGGATGTCGTTCGTGGTTCCGCTGGTCGGCGCGAAAATCTTCAGCTGTTCCAGCCGTGGGTATTTCTTGTACGCGTCCGCGACAAGCACCTGCGCCAGCGTCTCCCGCGGCTTGTAGTTGATGCTCGTGTCGCCGAAGTGGGAGACCGAGTCGGACTTCGTCCAGAATCCAATCTTCCCGCTGGAAAAGCTCTTGTCGTCGAGCGCAGGAATGGCGGGTTTGCCGTTGAGCATCGCCTTGATGGTCGTGCCGCGACATTCAATCGTCAGGTCGTGCCAGACGCCTTTGGCGATCTCCATCTTGTTCCCGATCGGCGCGCTGCGGACGCCGTTGACGATCTTGAAAAAGTAGAACGTGTTCCCGAGTCCGCTGGCCCGAATGTAGTAATAGTTGTTCTCGTCCTGAATCCGAAACGCGATGCCCGCCATCTGCTCGGCCTTGCCGGAGACGAGCTTGAACTTCGTCGACAGCGTGAAATCCCCGAACGTCTCGTCGTTGTAGATCAGCATGGGGAAACGCTCGTCCGTCGCGTCCTGGGAAAGCTGGGCGAGGACACCCCGGCCGGTGGTTCGCGGCGCGTTGGGGGACAACGGCGCCAGCAGGGACGGAATGTCGCCTTCCACGATTTTCCATTCGCCCGGTGAACCGCTTCCCGCGAGGGTCGAGACGAAGCCTTTTGGCATCTGACCAACCGGGTCATTGCGAAAATCAAACGTCAGCTCAGCGCCGTAAATGGCGCTGCAAGTCACGACCAGTGCGGCCAAAGCGATGATGTGTCGTAGCATGAGAGCCGGCAGAGTAACAAACGACCCTCGTCCGACAAGAGGCGAATGCAGGCGCTGGTCGTCGCTGCTTTTCGGTTGGTCCCAAAGCAAAAAGCCCGACGCGTGGGCGCCGGGCTTTGCGCTTTTCCAAAGTCGATTACTTCTTCAAACCCACGCTGCTCGCACGCTTGGCGATCTTGCGGCTCGTCATCACTTTGCTGACCGTGCCGGTCGAGAGATACTTCGAGCGCACCTTGCCGAGGATGACGTCGCGCGAAGCGTAAAGACGCTTCAGCTTGCGCGGCTTCACGCGGGCCATCAGGTAGGCGGTGAGCAACGGCAATGCGATCGTGCTGTCGGTGTAGCAAACGACGGAGTCAGGGAGCTTGTCGGGATCCACTTTGCCCCAACTCACGGCCTCCGCGGGCGTCGCGCCGCTCAAGCCGCCGGTGTCCGGACGCGCGTCGGTGCATTGGAGGAAGTAGTCGTGACCCTTTTCCTGGATGCCCATGACTTCCTGAATCTGTGGCTCGGTCTGGAGCATAAAGTTCTTCGGACTGCCGCCGCCGAGAATGAACACGCTGCTCGTGTGGCCCGTGCTCTTCGCGTGGTAAACAATGCCCGCGGTCTGGTTGACATCGCGGTTCACATCGAACATCAGCTTCGAATCGCGCAACGCCATCGCGGCGACGTTCATGCCGATGCTCGAATCGCCGGGGCTGCTGGTGAAAATCGGAATGCCGCATTCGTACGCTGTGGCGAGTACCGAGCTGTCCTTGATGCCCAGTTTCTTTTGGCGTGCGTGCACGTACTTGCCGAGCAGGTTGTGGAATTCATCCGTGCCCATCGGCTTCTGAAATTCCGGCCCTTGGATGACTTCGCGCACGAAGGCGTCGGTATCGAGCAGCACGTTGTAATCGAACAGCACGTCGTAGATGCGGATGACGCCTTCCTGATGCAGTTCGGTGTCATCGAGGAACGGCGTGCCGGAGTGCAACTGCATGTCGAGGCCGAAGTGCAGGTCGTGGTAGAGATTCGCGCCGGTGGAGATGATCCAGTCCACGAAGCCGGCTTTCATCAGCGGAATCAGACAGCTCTTGCCGAGGCCTGCTGGGGTGAGGGCGCCGGTGAGCGACATGCCGATATAGCCGTCGTCCGGCAGCATCTTGCGCGCAAGCAATTGGGCGGCCTCGCGCAGACGGCCGCCGTTGTAGGCGAGCATCGACTGATCGATGAGGTCGGCGGCGGAAATGTTTTTGCCGACGCCGAACGGATTCAGACGCGGATAAGAAGCGAACTTCTTCGAAAGATTTTGACCGTTTTTCTTGCTCATAAAATCGGGGGCGAGTCTTGCGAATCGAACTCCAAACGCAATGGGAATTTCATGCGCGGCACTGGCTCGGCCACCGGCTGAACCAGATGCTCACCATATTGATACGTGTAGGTATTATTCCGGTTGCAAACTTCCGGGGCCTGCTCAATAGTCCGCTCAGTCTCACGGGCTGGATTGTCGTCAGCCCAAACGTCGACAGTGGAATGCGTGTCAGCCATCGCCTGAAAATTATGAAACGGTCGCTTTTGAACGTCGCCAGTCTCCTCGCTCTTTCGCTTTTCACCAGCGGTTCGCTTGCAGCAGTTCCGGTGCGCGGCTGGCTGGACTGGCGCGGCGCTAGTCATCTCGGGGTGTCGATGGAGAAGGGTCTGCCGGACAAGGTGGACGCCCAAGCCGCGCTGTGGACGGCGGATTTCCCGGGGCAATCTTCGCCCGTGATCGCGAACGGCAAGCTCTACATCAATGGCTTTCTCGGTGAGGGACCTGACTTGCAGGAGGTCGTGTCGTGTTTCGATGCGGAGACCGGCAAAAAGCTTTGGGAGCATCGCGAGAATGATTTTCTCTCCGACATCATTTATCTCCGCTACTCCACGTCGTCGCCGTCGGTCGATGGCGAGACGGGTAATGTGTATGTGCAGGGCACGCAGGGTTTGTTGATGTGCTTCAGCGCGGACGGGAAGCTGCTCTGGAAACATTCGTTGATGGAAGAGTACGGGCGGCTCACTTTCCCAAATGCGCGCACGGCCTCGCCGATCATCGACAAGGATCTCGTCATCACGCGCGGCATCACCTCGGCGTGGGGCGCGCATGGGCCGGCCGGCGACCGCTTCTATGCCTTCGACAAGAAGACGGGTGACCTTGTCTGGAGCAGCGCTCCCGGGGATCGTCCGCAGGACAACACCTTCTCGCATCCGTGGCTCGACTTCTGGCAGGGCAAGCGTGTGCTCTATTCCGCGGGTGGCGACTGCTCGTTGCTCGCCATCAACGCGCGCACTGGCGAACCGCTCTGGCGCGTGCTCGTGGCGAAGGCCGGCGCGAAGGGCGGCATCAACGCGGCCGTAATTCGTCACAAGGACAACCTCATCGTCATCCACGAGTCGGAGAATCTCGATTCCTCCGAGATCGGGCGCATGGCGGCTTACAAGATTCCCACAAGTGTCACGAAAACGAACCCGCTCGTGCCCGAGATTCGCGTGCCGAAGCAAGCGGAAGTCTGGCGCAACGAAGTTGGCTCACTCGCCTCGTCGCCCGTGCTGGTGGGCGACACGATTTACGAGGTGAACGGCACAGGCGATCTCTGCGCCGTGGATGCGAACACCGGCAAGGTTCTTTGGAAGCATAAGCTCGGCATCGAACAGCGCCAGAGCACGCCGTTCTACGCGGATGGCAAGCTCTACGTCGCGATGTATACGTCAGCGCAGGGTGCGGACAAAGTCGCGGCGACCGGTGGCGACACCGGCGGCAACGGCGATCTGTTTGTCATCAAGCCGGGCGCAACGGGCTGCGAGATTCTCAGCCACGCTACGCTCGAAGGCCGCTGCTACGGCTCGCCGGTCGGCTACAACGGCAAGCTCTACATCCAGACCGACAAGAAGCTCTACGCGTTCGGTCGCAAGGGGAACAATCCTGGTCTCGCGCCCGAGCCGGAGGAAACGCCGTGGCCGAAGGCCGGTGTCGCGAAGCAGCTCCAGATCATTCCCTATGAATCGTTGCTTAAGCCGGGCGACAAGCAGAGCTTCCGCATTCGTTCGCTCGACGCGAATGGCTTCACGGTGGACGAGAGCGTGGATGTGAAATCTCCGAAATGGGAAAGCTACGTGCCGCCGACGGCGCTCGTGAAGGCGTATGCAAAGGCGAAGTTCGACGACAGCGGCGTGCTCGTCACGGAAGGCGTGAACGTCCCGAGCGCCGGACAGTTTCAAGCGACGCTTGGTGACTTGAAGGGCTACATCAAGGTCCGCATCGCCTCGGCTCTGCCGCTGAAGCAGGACTTTGAATCGTTCGAGCTGAGCAACACAACGACGAACTCGGTGGAGCCGCCGACGCCGTACACTTATCCGCCGCTGCCGTGGAATGGCGCGCGGTTCCGCTTCGAAGTCCGCCAGGCACCGGGCGAGGGCAGCACCAAGGCGCTGTGCAAGACGATCGAGAACAAGCTCTTCCAGCGCGGCACGATCTTTATCGGACACCCTGACATGAAGAACTACACCATCGAGGCGGACGTGTTCAGCGAAGGCAATCGCCGCAAGATGTCCGAGGCCGGCGTGGTGAACCAGCGCTACATAATCGTGCTGAAGGGCAATTCGCAGGAGCTCGAAGTGAACTCGAACCAGGAACGCATCAAGCAGGCGGTTCCGTTCAAGTGGAGCGCTAACGCGTGGTATCGCATCAAGTCCCGCGTGGATGTGGCGGCGGACGGCAGCGGCGTGGTCCGCGCGAAGGCGTGGAAGAAGGGCGATCCGGAGCCGGAAGGCTGGCTGATAGAAGTGCCCCACAAGCAGGCGCATCCGACCGGGTGCCCGGGCATCTTCTCCTTTGCGCCGCAGGACATGCGGACGTATCACGACAACATTGTGGTGACGGCGAATTGAAATTTGAAACGAACTGGCCAACGCTCAAACTATTGAACGCATGAAATCACTCCCACTCTTCACTGCCGCGCTGATGGCGTGCGGCCTCGTCACTTCGACTTCCGGCGTGGACTGGCCGTCCTGGGGCGGCGGCGACCTCGGCCGCAACATGTATTCGCCCGCGAAGGGTTTGCCGACCGAGTTCGATGCCGGCAAACCAAAGTCCGGCAGCGACGAGATCGATCTCAAGACCACGAAGAACGTGAAGTGGGTCGTGAAGCTTGGTTCGCAGAGCTACGCGAATCCGACGGTGTTCAACGGCAAGGTGTTCGTCGGCACCAACAACGAGACGCCGCGCGACCCGAAGCATGTGGGCGACCGCTCGATCCTGATGTGCTTCGACGAGAAGACCGGAGACTTCCTCTGGCAGCTCGTGGTACCGAAGCTGAAGTCCGGCAAGGTGAACGACTGGGAAAACCTCGGCCTGTTCTCCTCACCTGTGCATGACGGCAAATACCTCTACATCGTGACGAGCCGTTGCGAAGTGCTCTGCCTCGACATCAACGGCATGGCCGATGGCAACGACGGTCCTTACAAGGACGAGGCGAAATACATGGTGATGGACACTGGCAAGGCGCCCATCGAGCCCGGCCCGAAGGACGCGGACATCGTCTGGCGTTACGACATGATGGATGAGCTCGGCGTGTTCCCACACAACGCCTCGAACTGCAACATCCTCATGCTCGGCGACCTGATTTATGTCTCCACGTCGAACGGGCAGGACTGGACGCACGTCAACGTGCCTTCACCGAATTCCCCGAGCTTCATCGCGCTGAATAAGAAGACTGGCGCGCTCGAAGGCGAGGACGACGCGCAGATCGGCCCGCGCATCCTGCACGGCCAATGGTCGTCGCCTGGTGCTGGTGAAGTGAACGGCAAGTGGCAGATTTATTTTGGCGGCGGCGACGGAGTGCTCTACGCGTTTGACTCGAAGCCGGTGAAGGAAGGCGACATCAACGTTCTCAAGACGGCGTGGAAGTTCGATTGCGTCCCGCCGGAGTACAAAGTGAAGGACGGCAAACCGATCAAGTATCCGGCTGCGGAAGGCCCGAGCGAGATCAACTCCACGCCTGTGTTCTACAAGGGCAAAGTGTACGTCGCCATCGGCCAGGATCCCGAACACGGCGAAGGCGTCGGCCGTTTGCTGTGCATCGATCCGACCGGCACCGGCGACGTGACGAAAACCAAACTCGTGTGGGACTACAAGGGCATCAAGCGCAGCATCAGCACGGTATCTATCGATCCCTCGAACGGCCTGCTCTTCATCGGCGACTTCTCGGGCTTCGTGCATTGCCTCGATGCGGACACGGGCAAGCTGAACTGGGTTCACGACATGAAGGCGCACATGTGGGGCAGCACCTTCGTCGCGGACGGCAAGGTGTATGTCGGCGATGAGGACGGCGACTTCGCGGTGCTCGCTTCCAGCAAGGAGAAGAAGCTGATCAACGAAGTGAACCTCGGCTACCCGGTTTACGGCACGCCCATCGTCGCGAACGGCGTGATGTATGTGCTGAACCAGAGCTACCTCTACGCCTTCCAGGACAGCAGCAAGACGGCGAAGGACGAAGTGCCGAAGATTGACGCGAAGTAAACCGGTTTGCATTCCTCTCTCGGCGCATATCCTGAAATTTGATTTAAGAACATGACGACGACTGTTTCCCCGGAAGCCATCAAGGCCGCGCAAGTCCAGCTCGACGCGCACTTGAAGGAAATCATTAACTGGCATTTCAGCCCCGAGACCGGCTGCCCGTACTGGCTCAACTGGGCGCAGAAGAACTTCGATCCGCGCAAGGAGATCAACACCTTCGCCGACATGCTGAAATTCCCGCACTTCGCCGATGAATCGTTGCGCGACGAGCAGCCCGAGGTCTGGGTGCCGGCGCAGTTCAAGGGCAAGCCGTTCAACATTTTTGAAACGGGCGGCACTACTGGAATGCCGAAGCAGCGCATCGGCTGGAACGACTACAAGGTCGATTACTCCGAGTTCAGCGAGAAGATCTCCGACGAACATTTCCCGCGCGGCGGCGCGTGGTTGATGATGGGCCCGACCGGTCCGCGTCGTCTGCGCCTCGCCATCGAACATCTCGCGAACGTGCGCGGCAGCTCGTGCTACTTCATCGATCTCGATCCGCGCTTCGTGAAGAAGCTGATCTCGAACAAGCAGTTCGATGTCGCCAAGCAATACATGGCGCACGTCGTGGATCAGGCGACGCTCATCCTCAAGCATCGCAAGGTCAGCGGCCTGTTCACTACCCCAAAGCTGCTCGAAGCGATTGCTGAAAAGGTGAACCTCTATGACGCTGGTATTCGCGGCGTGTTCTGCGGCGGTACGTCGATGAAGCCGCAGGAAGTGCGCTTCATCGTCGAGGAACTGCTCGAAGGCCGCATCGGCTTTTATCCGACTTACGGCAACACGCTCATGGGGCTGGCCGCGAGCGTGCCGTTGCTGCCTGAAGATAATTTCAGCGTCACCTACTACGCGCCTCAGCCGCGTGCGGTGTTGCGTGTGGTGAATCCGAATAAGACCGACGAGACCGTCGCCTACGGCGAATGGGGCCGCGTCGAGCTTACGACGTTGACGAAGGAATTCTTCTGCCCGCGCTTCCTTGAACGCGACGAAGTTATCCGCCGCGCCCCACGCGCGCCTTATGCCTGGGATGGCGTCGGCGATGTGCGTCCGTTCGGCGCGATGGAAAAGAACATTGTCGAAGGCGTGTATTAAGCCTCAGGCTGGGTTCGTTGGGAATTCAACGGCCGTCACGCCATGCTCTACTACACCATTTACGTCAAAGGCCTGAACAACAGCACGGGCTACATCGATGTGGCGCTCGAGAACGACCAGTTGTTCAAGGACTTCATGCAGCTACTGGACGTGAACGTGAAGCCCTGCCGAATTTATGACATGGCTGTGCCGCCGGACTCCGAAGGCAAGCCGGTGAAGCCCAATGGCAAGTTCATGATCAACCTCTCGGAAGTCACTGCCATGAGCACGATGGTTCCGGATTCGAGACCCGGCGTCCTGCCTCCGAGCGACAAGCCCGCCACCCATTAAAATCCTGCTGAAGTATGAACGTCCCGCACATTCCAGTCCTCCGACTCGGCCGCAGCTACGAGAGCCTCGAAAAGAACGAGGTCAAAGACCACCGCACCGGCGAGGTGATGGCCACGGTTTCGACCGTCAACGGTGGCATCGTCAAACGTGACCTGTCCAAGATAGGCTCCGCGCGCGCCGCGTTGAAGAAGTTCACCGTGGCGCAGCTTATGGAAATGAGCGCCAAGGCCGGCGAGCTCTTCCTCAACGGCACGCTGCCTTTCGGAGACAAAGGCCACACCCAGTCTGCGCAGCAATACATCGAGACGCTCTCGCAGACGTCCGGCCTGCCGCACGTGATGGTGAAGCGCAACATGACGAAGGTTCACTTCGCGCTCACCAACATGAAGTTTGTGCTGAACGGCCTCTCGCGCGGACTGGACCTCTCGATCCTCGACAGCGGCGGGGGCGAACAGTTCGGCACCAAGCTCAGTTTCTTTCCAACCTGCTCGGCGCTCGGCCTCGTGATGCCGAGCAACTCGCCCGCAGTGAACTCGCTCTGGATTCCTGCCATCTCGCTGAAGACGCCCGTCGTCATCAAGCCGGGCAAAGAGGAGCCATGGACGCCGTATCGTTTGATCCAGGCTTTCATTGGCGCTGGCGTGCCGGCCGAGGCGTTCGGTTTCTATCCGACTGACCACGACGGTGCGGCGACGATTTTGAACAACTGCGGACGCGCGTTAATCTTCGGCGACAAGAGCACGATGGCTCAGTACGCGAACAACCCGGCCATCCAATTGCACGGTCCGGGTTGGAGCAAGTTCGTCATCGGAGACGATTGCATCGAAAACTGGCGCGATTACATCGACGTCATCGCCGGTGCGATCAGCGACAACGGCGGACGTTCCTGCATCAACGCCTCGGCCGTCGTGGTGCCCAAATACGCCGCCGAGATCGCTGACGCGCTCGCGCAGAAGCTCGGTCCGGTGCAGCCGACCAAGCCTGAAGACCCCAACGCGCGCCTGTCCGGCTTCGCGAATCCCAAGATGGCGGACTTCATCGACGCGCAGATTGAAGACGGACTCAAGACTCCCGGCGCGGTGGACGTGACCGCAAAGTATCGCAACGGTCCGCGCAAGGTTGTCTTCGAAGGCGGCATTTACATGCGGCCGACGATCGTGCAGTGCGATTCGTTCGCGCATCCGCTGGCGAACAAGGAATTTCTCTGCCCCTACGCCAGCGTGGTGACCTGTCCACAGAATGAGATGCTTCACAAGATCGGTTACACGCTCGCCTGCTCGGCCATCACGAAAGACCCGAAGTTCATCGAGGAACTGGAAGGCTTCGCGGAGATCGACCGCCTGAACATTGGCCCCGTCTCCACGATGGCCATCTCGTGGGACCAGCCGCACGAGGGCAACATGTTCGAGTTCCTCTGGAAGCGCCGCTCCATCGAACGCGCGTGGTAATTCATTGCTGAAAAGCAAAGCGCCGCTGGGTTTTCAACTCAGCGGCGCTTTTGTGTTGGGAGAGTGTGAACTAAATCACCGTTCCGTGCGGCACGACGCCGTTTTTCGGGATGATCACGACGCCGTCGCGGATGTGGTAGAGAGGATGATCCACTTCGCGCGGTTTGCCTTCCGGCGTAATGACGACGTTGTCCCCAATGCGCGCGTTCTTGTCGATGATGGCGTTCTCGACGCGGGTGTTCTGACCGATCCCGATGCGCGGTTTGCCGATCAACTCATTCTCCACAATGCTCGCGTGGCTTTCGTAGTAGTCACCACCCATCAGCACTACGCGGTTCAACTCGCTGCCGTTGCCCACGATGCTGCGGATGCCAACCAGCGAGTGGCGAATGGTGGCGTGATTGATGATGCAGCCGTCGCTGACCACCGCGTGATCGATGGTGGCGCCGTTGATCTTGGTCCCCGGCAGGAAGCGCGGACGCGAGAAGACCGGTGCGGCCATGTCGAAGAAATTGAAGCGGGGTAGTTCGCTGACGAGATCGAGGTTCGCTTCGAAGAACGAGCCGATGGTTCCGATGTCCTCCCAGTAGCCCTGGAAGACGTAGGAAAACACGCGGTGATTGGCAATCGCGCCCGGTATGATGTGCTTGCCGAAATCCGTGTGCTTGTTGTCGAGCAACCGCACGATGAGATCGCGGTTGAAGACGTAGATGCCCATGGAGGCCAGAAGGAAATCTTCGTCGCCCTCGATGCCAAGCCGGCTGTACGACTCGCGCGGAATCTTCAGTGACTCTAGGACCGCGTCCTCCTTCGGCTTCTCCACGAACTTCACGATCCGCTTCTCCTCATTGATTTGCATGATGCCGAGCCCCTGGGCCTGGCTGCGCGGCACGGGAATCGTGGCTACGGTCAGGTCTGCGTAGGACTCAATGTGCTGCGAGATGATGCGGCGGAAATCCATCCGGTAGAGCTGGTCGCCGCTGAGGATGACGAGGTACTCGAAATCGTGATTGAGGAAATGCGTGAGGTTTTTGCGCACGGCGTCGGCGGTGCCTTCATACCAGGACGAGCTGGTGGGGGTTTGCTCGGCCGCGAGGATTTCCACGAAGCCGCCCGAGAAGTGGTCGAACTTGTACGACTGCGAGATGTGACGGTGCAGCGAGGCGGAATTGAATTGGGTGAGAACGTAGATGCGCTTGAGGTTGGAATTGATGCAATTCGAGATCGGGATGTCGACCAGACGATACTTTCCTGCGAGCGGCACCGCGGGTTTCGAGCGCTCCTTGGTGAGCGGGAACAAGCGCGTGCCGGCTCCACCGCCCATAATGACGGCGAGCACGTTGCTGGTGTTGGGCGACATTCGTTTGCTTTGAGATTGCATAAAATTCGTGGCTTGCGGGCGGCTTCTGCTCCTCTATACCTTGCGCCCCTTGAGTAGGGCAAGCGGCATCCGATAAGGAATGGAACGTTCGCGCATTGAATGTATGGCGATGCGCTTTTGGGCGACTGAGTCGGGTCACGGCGACCTGGTTTTGCGTCGGCTTGGACAAGATATAAGGACTTATGTGCGGCATCGTTGGCTACGTCGGTAAACAACAGGCGGCCCCGGTCATCCTCGAAGGATTGCGGCGGCTGGAATATCGCGGTTACGACAGCGCAGGCATCACTGTGCTGCGCGACAAGGGCGTCGAGACGCGGAAGAAGAAAGGCAAGATCGACGAAGGTCTGGCCAAACTGTTGGTGGCCGAGCCGCTCCTGGGGGTCATTGGGATTGGCCACACTCGCTGGGCAACGCACGGGCCGCCGTCCGATGAGAACTCGCACCCGCATTACGACGAGAGCGGAAAGATCGCCGTCGTCCACAACGGCGTGATTGAGAATTACGATCGGCTCAAGGAACAGTTCAAAGGACACACCTTCAAGTCATCGACGGACACGGAGGTGCTGGCTCATCTCATCGGGCATCACTACGACCTGCTCAAATCGGACTCCAAGACCGCGCATCCGCTGACAAAAAGTGACACGCATCCGCTCGCCCAGGCCGTGATGAACGCGCTGCGCGAAGTCATCGGCGCCTACGGCATCGCAGTGGTGTGCTCAGACTTTCCTGACGTGATGATCGGTGCCCGACGCGGCTCGCCGCTCATCGTCGGTGTTGGCCAGGGTGAAAACTTCCTCGCCAGCGACGCGACGGCCATTGCCTCGCACACGCGTGAGGTCATTTACCTTAACGACTATGACGTGGTGACGCTCACTGCGGACCGCTTCAACGTCGCGAATCTTGGCAACGACACCGCGCGCGTGCAGATCAGCAAGCTGGAGTTCGACGCGGCGGCGACGGAGCGCGGGAACTTCCCGCACTTCATGCTGAAGGAAATTTTCGAGCAACCCCGCACCGTGGAGAACGCCATGCGCGGTCGCATCGATCACGACGAAGCCACGTCCAAGTTCGGCGGGCTGAACATGACGCTCGCCGAATTGCGCGAAGTGGACCACATCGTCATTCCCGCCTGTGGCACGAGCTGGCACGCGGCGTTGATCGGTGAATATCTCTTCGAGGAGTTCGCTCACATCCCGACCGAGATCGAATACGCCAGCGAGTTTCGCTACCGCAACGCGCCCATCGAAAAGCACACGCTCGTGCTCGTCATTACGCAGTCCGGCGAGACGGCGGATACGCTCGCGGGCTTGCGCGAATCAAAGCGTCGTGGCCACAAAGTTCTCTCCATCTGCAACGTCGTCGGCAGCACCATTGCACGTGAATCGGACGGCGGCATATACCTGCACGCCGGACCGGAGATCGGCGTGGCCTCCACGAAGGCGTTCACGTCGCAGGTGACGGTGTTGACCTTGCTCGCACTGTTGATGGGACGCATCCGCATGCTCTCGAACAGCCAGGGCGCGCAGATCATCCGCGCGCTGGAGGCGATTCCGAAGCAGATGGAAAGCATCCTCGCCCAGAATGAAGCCATTCGTCGCATCGCGCTGAAGTATGCGTCGGCGGAAGACTTCTTCTTCCTCGGACGTCAATACAACTTCCCGGCCGCGCTCGAAGGCGCGCTCAAGCTCAAGGAGATTTCCTACATCCACGCGGAAGGCTATCCGGCGGCGGAGATGAAGCACGGCCCCATCGCGATGATCGATGAGAAGACGCCGACGGTGTTCATCATCCCGAACGATCCGCTCTACGAAAAGACCTTCAGCAACCTGGAGGAAATCAAGGCGCGCAAGGGACCGATCATTGCCATCGCCACCGAGGGTAACGACAAGATCTCCAAGAAGGTGGACGACGTGATCTTCATCCCGCCGACCATCGAGCCGCTGAATCCACTGCTCGCGGCGCTCCCGCTGCAACTGCTCTCCTACCACATCGCCGTGGCCCGCGGCTGCGACGTGGACAAGCCTCGCAACCTCGCCAAGAGCGTGACGGTGGAGTAAGCGGTCTTGATTCAGGCAACTCGTTTTCCCAGCAGGCAGGTCAGCTCCGAGTGGTAGAGGCGCCTTCGGGCGCGAATTCGAGTCGACACCTTGCATCGTTACAATTCTGAGTTTGATTTCCGGCTGAAAGGCGTTCTGAAATCGGTCAGAAAGCGTTGGCGAGTGTCTCGGCGATTTGGTAGTGTACCTGCCATGAAAAGAAGGTTGTGCCCGTGGCTTTCAACCCGAGGTCGAGCATGTCTGGCACCCATGTTCTTGTTCCTGTTTGTGACTCTGCGTTTACCAACAGCAGGAGCAGATTTCTCTGTGGTGAACACGAATGACTCAGGACCTGGATCTTTACGCGAGGCGCTGCTGGCGGCAAATCAGAGTCCGGGGCGTGACCGAATCCTGTTTGATATTCCGGGCGATGGGCTGAAGGTGATTCGAGTTACCACCCAACTTCCGACGATTGACGATCCGTTGGAGGTCGATGGGTTCAGTCAGCCCGGTTCAAGGCCCAATTCTGCGTTGACCTTAGATGATGCCGTCCGATTCGTGGAGTTGGATGGGGTGGCGCAACTATTCGATGGATTGGTCATTCGGGCCGGTGATTCGGTGGTTCGAGGATTGCGAATGCGCCGGTTTGCGGCGGCGATCGCGATTCAGAGTTCGAGCAATGTGGTGGCCGGATGTTTCCTTGGCTATGAACAGCCGATTCCCGGTTCAGTGGATGTTCTGCTCGGCAATTTCATTGGAGTTCGCGTGGGTGGCGTTTGCTGTATGGAACTTGATATTTGCTGCAATCGTATTGGAGGGGAGGCGCTTGATGATAGGAATGTCATCGCTGGGAACGGTGGATCTCCCATCCGACTGGGGGAAGTGGGCGCTGTCACTGTTCGCGACACATCGATTCTGGGTAGTTTTATCGGGGTCGATTCCACTGGCAGAACGCACTCGCTGGCTTACGGCTGGAGCGCCATCACAGTGCGTACCGCCAACGGAGTTTGGATAGGGTCCGCGACCGACGCGGGGCGGAATGTTTTGGCTGTGGCACGGCCCAATTTTCCCAGCAGATCTGAGAATGCGAGCGCTGGGATAAATATCTACTCCACGTCTACCGGGATCAGCATTCGCGGCAACTACATCGGCGTGGCAGCGGACGGAACTACGCCACTGCTGGCGCCAATCCAGCAGGATATCGGCGTCTTGATTCAGACCCCGTATGAAGGTGCGATTGCTTTCAAGGATTGCCTGATCGAAGGGAACTTGATGGCAAACATGTGTGAAGGCGTATGGGTTCAAGAGCTCGCGTCGAATGATGTGTCTATTCGCGCAGCCAATGGAGTGACAATTCGGAGCAACTTGATTTCTTCTGTCGTCTTCTCACCCGTCGTGCTTGGGCGGTTCCTGCAAACGAATGACCTCGGGGATGTCGATGCGGGGGCCAATGACCGCCAAAACTACCCCGAGATTAGTGAAGTGGTGGCGACCAATGGTGCCACGCTGATCAACGGCATTCTTCGCAGCGCACCCTTGAGTACCTATGATCTGGAGTTCTTCGCGGGTGCTTCGGTTGCGACCAATGGCATTGGGATGCCGGAACGTTTTGTGGAGCGAGTTGCCATAGTGACGGACTCCGATGGAGCGGCAGCGTTCTCGGTGAATGTAGCGGGATGGACCGTGAGCAACCGATACTACTCGGCGACGGCCACTGATGCGGGCGGAAACACATCTATGATTTCCCCGGTAACTCATGTTCGGACCCTTGCGCCGGTTGTGTTTGAGCATCCGACGAATCGGACTGTCCTTCTCGGAGCAAATGCCTCCTTTACTGGTGTAGCGACGGGAATGTCGCCGCTGACGATTCAGTGGCGACATGATGGGCTGCCGATTTCGGGAGCAACCAGTCTGTCGCTCGCCCTCACCAATGTGCGGGCTGAGCAGGCGGGGCTATATGATTTCATCCTCAGCAATGAATTCGGAGCGACCACGAGCCGGACCGCCAAGCTTGTGGTCGCCATCCGCCCCTTGATCGTTCAACAGCCGTTGAGCCAAAGCGTCGCGTCTAATCGTAGCGTGACATTAAGCGTTGGAGTAACGAATACGGCGTCTTTGCCGCTATTGTTCGTATGGCGGTCCAACAATCTTACGGTCGCGACCGAGTTTTCGGACCGACGAGTGTCGTTCTTCAAAACTCCACTCCTCCAGCGTGACGCGAGCTATGTAGTGGTCGTATCCAATGCATTGACCGCAGCCGTGCTCAGTTCACGCGCGAACTTGACTGTGCTTCCGGACAGCGATGGTGACGGGCTGCCGGATGCCTATGAAAGTGTTCACGGACTGAATCCCACGGATGCGACTGACGCCTTGTCTGATCCTGACGGAGACGGTTTAAACAATGCTGACGAATTTGTTGCGGGAACTGATCCACATGATTCGTTGAATCAGCTTCGCATCCATCGGATCGCGGGTGATACTGGCGGAGCACTGATTGAATTTCATGCGTCATCGAACAAGACTTATCTCGTGCAGTCCCGCGACGCTGTGGCCCCGGAAGGCTGGCAGCCGCTTCTTCGAGTGGCTGCCCGCGAAACAAACCGGCTGGAAAGCGTGGTGGATTCGGTGCCTAGCGCCACCCGATACTATCGCTTGGTCACACCTGGCTTCTAATCGGAAACTTGGTTCGCTCACGAACCCTTTTGCCTGATATACCGTCGATGATCCTCCTCGCCGTCGAAACTTCCTGCGATGAAACGAGCGCTGCGGTCATTCGTGACGGGCGGGTGCTTTCCAATGTCGTGTCGTCGCAAATCAAGCTCCACGCGGAGTACGGCGGGGTGGTTCCGGAGCTGGCGACTCGTGAGCATTTGCGGAACTGGCAGCCGGTGACGGAAGCGGCTCTGCGGTCGGCGGACGTGACGGTAAAGGAGCTGGATGCGGTGGCGGCGACGCAGGGGCCGGGCCTTCCGAATGCATTGATGATCGGTTTCAAGGCTGCGCAGGCGATGGCGTTTGCCCTGCGAAAGCCGTTCGTGGGCGTGAACCATCACGAAGCGCATTTGTATTCGCCATGGATTGCTGGCGAACCGCCGCAAGCGGCATTCGAGTTATTCGAACCGAACGTTTCTCTGATCGTCAGTGGCGGTCACACGATGCTGGTTCACGTTCGCGCGGAGTTGGATCACGTGGTCCTGGGTTCTACGTTGGATGATGCAGCCGGGGAGTGCTTTGACAAGGTGGCGAAGTTGATCGGGCTGCCGTATCCGGGCGGGCCGGAGATGGACCGGCTGGCGGTCGAGGGAAACGCGAAGGCGTTTGATTTCCCGCGCCCATTGCTGCGCGAGGCAAACGATGATTTCAGTTTCGCGGGGTTGAAGACGTCGGTGCGTTATTTCCTGCAAAAGAACCCTGCCTTGCTCGAAGACGGCAAGGCTCTGCGGGATTTGTGCGCCAGCGTGCAGGCGGCGATTGTCGAGACTTTGGTCTCAAAGACGATGCGGGCAGCCAAGCGTCTGAACGTGAAGTGTGTGACGGCGTCAGGTGGAGTGACGTGCAACCGATCGTTGCGGGCGGGGTTGGAGAAGGAGTGTCATCGCGCGGGCGTGAGTTTGCGGCTGGCGGAACGAAGTCTCTGCACTGACAACGCCGCGATGATTGGCGTGCTGGCCGAGCGGAAGTTGTTGAAGGGAGTTTCGGCTACATCGCCGGATGCCGAAATCGAGCCGGGTTGGTCTATTGGTTGAAGGGCCTGACGTTGGCGGTCTGTCTTGTGAAGCCTGTCCTATGAAAGATCTCACCGATCCGTTCTGGATAAAATTGAAAGGCGGGTTGTTCCTCGTGCTCGGCGGGTTGTCGGCGGCGCTGATTTTGATCGAGTCTCCCAGTTTAAGAACGGCCGCGCTTTTGGCGCTGACCGTGTGGTGCTTTTGTCGGTTCTACTATTTTGCTTTTTATGTCATCCAGCACTACGTCGATCCTGGCTATCGTTTCTCGGGGTTGGGGTCGTTCGTGAAGTATTGCTGGTCGAAGGATTCCCGTGGAAGGCGGGGAAAGAAGTCGGAGGAAGAAGATGGTGGTAGGTGATGGATTCGAACCATCGAAGGCGTGAGCCGACAGATTTACAGTCTGCACCCTTTAGCCACTTGGATAACCTACCAACATGTTCCCGCTAAAAAGGAAACCGAATTAAGCCAAACCGCCGTCTGCGGCTCAAGATTTAATTTCGAAAACTAGATCTGTCCCTTTGGATCGAAGGCGTCGCGCAGGCCGTCCCCGAGGAAATTCAGGGCCAGAAGGGTCGTCACCAGCATGGCGGATGGGAAAACCACGAGCCACCAATAGATGCGGATGGGGTTCAATTGCCCCGCGCCTTCTGCCACGAGCGAGCCCCAGCTGGCCATCGGCGGCTGAATGCCGAGCCCGAGGTAGCTGAGGAAGGATTCGTAGAGAATCACCGACGGAACTGTGAGGGTGAGGTAGACAATGACGATGCCCCAGACGTTGGGGAGGATGTGTCGCCAGATGATGCGCGCGTGGCTGGCGCCCAACGACCGGCTGGCGTCCACGAAGGCCCGGTTGCGCAATGCGAGGACCTGGCCGCGGACAATGCGGGCCATCGTCAGCCATGAGACGGCTCCCAGTCCGGCGAAGAGGAGCAACATCGGTGCTTGCGCGGCAGCTTTTGCGCCGAGGGTGGCGGTCAGCCATTTCGTCGCGCCTTCCTTCAAGGTGGTGAGCAGGACAATGACGAAGATGATCGACGGCAGGGAATAGAGCACATCGACGAAACGCATCATCATGCCATCGATCCGGCCGCCGACGTAGCCGGACACCGCTCCCCAGGCCACGCCGATGACGAAGGCCACGCCGGCGCCGACGACCCCAACGAGCATCGAAACGCGGGCACCGAAAACGACACGCGTCAGCAGGTCGCGTCCATGCACGTCGGTCCCGAACCAGTGCTTTGCCGAGGGTGGCTGGAACTGGGCGTCGGATATCGTTTCCCAAGAGTAGGGTGCGACCCAGGGCCAGAGAACGACGAGGAGGATCAGCGCCACGAGGAGGCAAAGGCTGATCACCGCCGGCTTATTCCGGCGGAAGCGCATCCAGGCTCGCTGATTCGGAGTCATCTATTCGTATTTCACGCGCGGATCGAGCTTCGCCAGCAACAGGTCGGCGAGCAGGTTCAGGAAGAGCAGCATCCCGGCGTAGAGCAGCACGAGGCCCATCAGCAGCGGGTAATCGCGGTTAAGCGAGCTGTTCACGAAGAAGACGCCGAGGCCGGGAATTTGGAAGATCGTCTCGACCACAAAGGATCCGGTCAGCAGATCGGCCAGCATCGGTGCCGAGAATGAAACGACGGGCAGCAGGGCGAGTCGCAGCGCATGTTTTATGAGGATCTCGGATTCGCTCAGGCCCTTCGCCCGGGCGGCGGTGATGAACTCGGATTGCAGCGTGGTGGTCATGCTCTCGCGGACGAGGCGCGCGACTTTGCCGGCGAAGAGCAGTCCTAATGTGAGCGTGGGCAGGATGACGTGGAGCGGGCTTTCCCAGAGCGCGACCGGAAACCAGCCGGCTTTCACGGCGAGGCTGAGGACGAGTATTGGCCCGATAACCAGGGCGGGAATGCACGCGGCGAGGAGCGATAGCAGGCCCCAGAAGTAGTCGCCCCATTGCCCGCGTTGCACGGCCATCACCACGCCCCACGGAATTCCCAGCGTCAGCGCGAAGAAGAAGGCGAGTCCACCAAGCGTCATGGAGACGGGCAGGGCGCTGACGATGATGTCGTTGACGGTGTGATTGCGATACTTGGTGGAGAGACCTAGATCGCCTTTCGCAAGATCGCCGAGGTAGTGGGCGTATTGTTTCAGCACGGGCTCGTCGAGCCGATACTTGGCGCGAATGGCACGCTCGATTTCGGGAGAGGCCGGAGCACGATCGGAGTCGAACGGTCCGCCGGGCGCGAGTCGCATCATGATGAACGCCAGAAAGCTGATGACGAGCAGTAGCGGGATCAGGAGAAGAAGGCGTTTGAGGAAGAACATGGCTACGAATTACCGGGCTGGTTCCTTCCTGACGCGGATCGCGTTGATCGGATGCGAATCGAGCACATTCCCGTGGATGCCCGAAATGCGGTCCGGGTTGTGGTAGTTGAAGCCACTGTAGAAATAGAGCGGAGCGATGGGCGCTTCGTCACGGACGAGAATGGATTCCGCCTGACGCAACAGATCGGCGCGTTGATCCAAATCGGTCAGGACGCTCGCTTGATCCATGAGGTCGTCGTAGGGCTGATTCTTCCAACCGGTGCGATTGTTGCCGTTGTTCGACCGGAACAGGTCGAGGAAGGTGTTCGGATCATTGTAGTCGCCAATCCAGGTGCTGCGGCTCACGTCGTAATCGAGCGAGCGCTGGGCCGCGAGGTAAACCTGCTTTTCCATCTGGCGCAGCTCGACCTTGATGCCGAGTTCGCGTTGCCACATCTGCTGGAGTTCCACGCCGATCTTGGAATGCACTGAGCCGCCGCCCGAAACGGACTCGAACAAGTATTCAATGGGCCGCATCCCTTGACCATTGGGATAGCCCGCTTCCTTCAACAACTGACGCGCTCCTTCCGGGTCAAAGGCGAGACCTTCCGGCGAGCGACAGTTTGCGGTTCCGGGTGGCACAAAGTGGGAGCCAATGACCTCGCCGGTTTTGAGGATTTTGTCGACGAGACGCTGCTTGTCGATGCACATGGTCAGCGCCCGGCGAACGCGCGGATCGTCGAGAGGCTTGCGGGTGGTGTTGAACCGCAGGAAGTACGTCCCGAGGTAGTTGAAGCTGTGAAAATCCGGCCGTGGACGCAGGATGGGGAACAGCTCGGAGGGAATCAGCTCCTTGTCCCAAATGATGTCGAGACCGCCGCGTTCATACAGGTTGAATGCCGTGCTCGCGCTGCGGATCGGCAGGAGATCCACGACCTGGCAATGGGTATTCGTGGCGTCCCAATAGTGAGGATTGGCGCGGAGGCGCACGCGATCATTGAGGCTCCAGCGTTCGAGCTGATATGGCCCGCTGGCCGGCAGTGGCCGGACACGCATCCAATCGTCGCCGTGCTTTTCGACAACGTCGCGCGGAACGACAGACAAGGTTTGAAAGGCGCATAAGCCGAGAAAGAACGGGGTTGGATTGGTGAGCTCGACGCGGAGAGTGGAATCGTCCAGTGCTCGCACGCCCAGTTCATTGGGATCCTTGAGCGTGCGGTTGAAGTATGCCTCGGCGTTCTTCAGGTAAAAAAGCTGGCCGGCATATTCGCTGGCGGTTACCGGGTCGAGGACGCGGCGCCATGAGTAAACAAAATCGTGTGCCGTGATGCGCTGGCCAGTCGACCATCTGGCGTTGGCCCGGAGATAAAATGTGTAGACCTTGCCATCGGGCGAAACTTCGTGGCGTTCGGCGAGTCCTGGAATGGGCAGGGCGGTTTTCGGGTCGACTCGCATCAAGCCTTCCCACAGGGCCATCACGATTCGCAGTTCTTCAAGTCCCTTGGAGGTGGCCGGATCCAGCGAGCCGGGTTCAGCACCGTTGGCGATCACGAGATCGGCGCGGGGTTCTTGTGGCGAACAGGAAAGGCAACCCACCGCGAAAATCAGCGGTAGAACCCGCCGCGTGATGCGGCCTGTTGCTCTGCGGATATGGCTGATGCAGTTCGTAATGCGTAATGCGTAGTGAACCGTGTCGACCAAGGCAATACACAATCTGCGGCGATGTCAGCGGTGGTGGAGAATACTGCTAAACCAATCCGTAGTTGTGCCGATGGTATATGAGTCGAAAGACACTGGCAGCCAGCAGCCACTAAAGCTGGCGGGGAAAGACGCGGGCGCCCATTTTTAATGGCCTGCGAGCGGCATGGATGTCGTTAACTGAAAGCCCTTCTCTCCGAAGGGTAATCTACGGAAGGATTGTATGGTTATTAATACTAACGTATCGGCCCAGAGCAGCTCCCGCTTGCTCTCGGAATCGTCCTCAATGCTCAGCAAGTCGCTGGCACGTTTGTCCTCTGGTTCGAAGATTATTTCGCCAGAAGATGACGCTGCCGGTTTGGCGGTTTCCATGCGATTTGATGCACAAATCAATCGTATCGGTGCCACCAAGAACAACGTCGGCAGTGCGATCTCCTTCACCCAGACTCAGGACGGATTCCTGGGCAAGGTGGCGAAGGCGCTCGACCGTATGTCGGAACTCTCCATCTTGGCACAGGACGTGACCAAGTCGGACGCGGACCGCACGCTGTATGACGCTGAGTTCCAGAAGCTGGACGACTACATCAGCAACGTCGCTGACAAGGACTTCAACGGCGTCAGCTTGTTCTCTGGATCGACGTTGAATGTCACGGAAGACAGCGACGGCAATACGTTTGCGATGAACGCGGTGGACCTCGGCGCGTCCGAGTATACGGCGCTCAACTCGTTGGCCGTCACCAGCACGACCAGTGCGGCCAGTGCCCTGACAGCAGTGAAATCTGCGATCACCCAGCTGGCCGAAGATCGCGCCAACCTCGGTGCGAACATTGCCCGCTTGAACTACACCAACGAACAGTTGGGTGTCTTGCGCGACAACCTCAGCGCCGCGAACAGCCGCATCAAGGACGTCGATGTGGCCGATGAAAGTACTCAATTCGCCCGTTACAACATCCTCGTCCAGGCAGGCACGGCGATGTTGGCGCAGGCCAACGCAACTCCGCAATCCGCCCTGCGGCTCCTCAGTTAAAGCGCGCAGTTCGTATCGCGGTAAGCAGCTCGGGCGGCGCTTTGGTGCCGCCCGAGTCTTCGTTTGTGGGATGAATAAATCCTACAGTGTGGCAAAGGCTTTGCTGAGAAATGGAACGAATTTGAGTTATGGCTGAAGGAATTGATTTAGGATTGTCCGGGCTGGCATCGGGGTTCGATTGGAAAACTCTCGTGGACCAACTCGTTGAGGTGGAGCGGACTCCGCAGGTCCGAATGTACACGGAGCAGCAGTCCATCCTGACCCGGAAGACCGCTTACGACAGCGTGGCGACCCAGTTGAGCGTTCTGCAAAACCGCGTGGATGATCTCAACGACAGCGACCTGTTCGATTCACGACTGGCCACTTCATCTGATGAGGATATCGCTACGGTGAGTGCTGCGGCGGGCGCCGCCTTGGGGACTTACAAGATCAACATCAGCCAGTTGGCGACTGCAGCTGTGCAATTGGGCAGCACCAACATCGGCGGTTCACTCAGTGCGACGTCGGATGTCTCTGGAGTGGTGCTGGAGGACGCCTCGTTCTCGCGTGCAATCACGGCCGGCACGTTTACGGTGAACGGCAAGCAGGTGACCATCTCAGCGGACGATACTCTCCAAGAGGTGTTTGACGCGATCTCAACGGCAACGAGCGGAGATGTGGTGGGCATCTACGATCCGATCACGGACAAGATCTCGCTGACCAGTGCGAGCGACAGCGCCATCGTGCTCGGGAGCGCGACGGATTCGTCCAACTTTCTGTCCGTGATGCGACTGTCGAACAACGGAACGGATACGGTTACCAGCTCTTCGTCACTGGGTTCGGCTAATCTCTCTGCGACGCTGACGGGCGCGAATCTAGGTACTACAATCTCCGACGGCGGAGGGACGGGGAAGTTCAAGATCAACGGCGTGGAGATTACTTTTGATGACGCCACGGACACGATCTCGGATGTGCTGAGTCGAATTAACAGTTCGGATGCGGGCGTTACGGCGAGTTATGACACGGTCAACGATCGCTTCCTGCTGACCAACAAGGTTACCGGCGACATGGGAATCGCGCTGGAGGATGTTACTGGAAACTTCCTGGAGGCCACTGGTTTGACGACGGGCACATTGGATCGCGGAGATGATCTCCGCTATCAGATCAACGATGGTGGTGTGTTAACGAGCCACTCCAATACGATCACCGAAGACTCCTCGGGAATTGAAGGGTTGTCGATCGCCGTGGTCGATTCCGGTGAAACGACGGTGACCGTGTCGAGTGATACCGATGCAATCAGTAAAGTCATCACGGACTTCATCGACGCCTACAACAAGGCGCAGGCGATCATCGACACCAACACCGCCAGCACCACGGACGCCACCGGGAAGGTGACGGCGGGAACGTTGGCGGCCGAAAGCGAAGCCTACTCGATCGCGTCGGATTTGCGCCGTATGGTGACCGCGACCTTCTCCTCGCTGACGGGAACGATCAAACGATTGGAAGGGCTCGGGATTGCGACCAATGGCGATAACAACAATCTTTCGCTCTCGGATTCGGACAAGCTCGAGGAAGCCCTGGCCAACAATCTTAGCGAGGTCAAATCGCTGTTCACCAATTCAACGGACGGATTGGCCGTACAGCTGGCTGCTTATCTCGAAAACACGGTCGGAGACGACGGTACGCTTCCCGCCAAGCAAGACAATCTTGACACTCAGGTCCAGAGCCTGACCGACCAAATCAACGATCAGGAGCGCTTGGTTCAGAGCAATCGAGAACAGCTGATTGCCACATTCGTCGCGATGGAAACGGCGCAGCAGAACATCAATCAGCAGCTTCAGTATCTCTCCAGAATTAACGCTGGCTGAGAGCTTCGCTAATTTTCTCCTAAAGTATTTTGGTATCGCACCGACAGGTGTGCGATGACTCGATTCTTGCAACCTGTCGGCGGCGTGCTGGCGACGTCGAAAGAGCGGCCTTCGTGGACGCCGCTGCTTGTGGCATTTGCCGTCGCGCTTCTGGCCATGGCGACCGGGGGATGCGCGAAGCGTTCCATGTTTGCCCAGGCGCTGACTCCCAGCTACGAGCCCTCGAATGTCTTTCGCGAAGACGCTGCCTTGCCGGAACAGATTCGTCGCGTCGCCTTGTTGCCTGTCACTGTGGCATCTGACGACGGGGACATGGCCTTCGGGCGTGGAACGCTGGAGCCGATCGTTTTCGCTGAAATCGCGCGCGTGCGCCGCTTTGAAGTCGTTTCGGTTACTTCGGAGGAACTGCGGTTGCTGACTGGCCGGACGGCCTGGACTCCGGAGGAGAAGCTCCCAATCGAGTTCTTCGAGAAGATTCGGGACAAGTTCGGCGTGGATGCCGTGCTGTTCACCCAACTCACCCAGTATCGACCCTATGAACCGCTATTGATCGGCTGGCGCATGAAGCTGATCGATGCGGATGAGCCGCATATTCTGTGGGCGATTGACGAGGTTTTTGATGCGCGGGTTCCCACGGTCGCCGCTGCGGCTTCCCGGCACTTGGATGGAAATCCCGACACGGGTTCCTCGTTGTCGGACTCGCGGAGCGTGTTGCAGTCGCCCCGCCGGTTTGGCCGGTATACAGCACACGCGGTCGTGCACACGATGCCGGGGAGAGCGATGGCTACAAAATAGTTTAAGTAAATGGTGGAATGTGCCGATTCCAACTCCAACGTGAAGTAACGAGCACGGATGCCTGCCAGAAAGAATGATGCTTATGGAAATTAGTTTCCATCTGAGAAACTTGGACCCGATTCGGTCGCCGTATACGGTGAAGTCGGACCAGCGCGCCGCAGAGATCGCCCAGGATGAGGTGGCCTTTGAGAACAGCCGCGCGTTGACGACTGCTTTGAACAATACGCCGGAAACCCGCGACGACGTGGTGCAACGCGCGACCAAGCTGGTCAGTGACGTGAACTACCCTCCGCCGGAAACGATCCGGATGATCTCGAACCTGCTGGCGATTCAGATGCAGGCCGACGGTGGTGGTTCCTCGTCCTGAGAACGCACCATATGTCGCCACAGATGAAAGCCTGGCAGTCCTACCGCCAGGTTGCCACCAAGACTGCGTCCCCTGCTCAAGTCGTCCTCCTCCTCTACAACGGAATCATCCGGTTCCTGGAGCAGGCGCGCCTTGGCTTTGGCCTTGATGATCCGAAAGAGTTCAA
>CAZBIC010000071.1:0-26254 GCA_964491875.1 uncultured Bifidobacterium sp. | reverse complement strand
CGGGCTTTGGCTTGAGCCGCGTTTTGCACCGCGGGCAGTCGTAGAAATGCAGGCAGGCGTCCGTGGGCATGGTTTCCTCCTGGCGGAAACCACAATTCGGGCACGCCACAATGGACCGGAGCTGGATGTTCACAGAATTCATGGGCAGGTCTTAAAGCGCGCTCTCGCCTTTTTCCTCGGTGCGGATGCGGATCACCTGCTCCAATGGCAGGATGAAAATTTTCCCATCCCCGATTTTGCCGGTGCGGGCCGCACCGATGATGGCAGCAATCGCGCCATCCACTTTTTCGTCCGCCACCACGATGTCCATTTTAAGCTTGGGCAGGAAATCCACGGTGTATTCGCTGCCGCGATAAATTTCCGTGTGGCCTTTCTGTCGCCCGAAGCCCTTGACCTCGGTGATGGTCATGCCCTCGACACCGAGGGCGGTGAGCGCGTCCTTCACTTCATCCAGCTTGAAAGGCTTGATGATGGCTTCGATTTTTTTCATGGCTGCCTCCGGGGCTGGGAAGCGGGCGGCGGCAAGACCACCACGGAGTTGAAGCCGCCGTATGGGTTCGGGACTTTCTCCGCCGCCGCCGGGTCGCAAACCCACTTCCCGTCCACTACCAACTGGTATTCGTAGCGGCCCGGCGGCAGCGCCAGCACCTTGACCCAGCGGTCGTGGCTCAGGTGCAGCATCGGGGTCGTCGCGGGATGCCAGTCGTTGAATGTTCCGGCGATGCAGACTTCGTGGGCCTGTCCGTCATGGAACTCGATTTGCAGATTTTGCGCCGAAGGCTGCTTCCCTGTTTTTGGTTTTGATGTTGTTTTCATAATCGTGTGCCCTGGCCTCTAGTGGTGAAGGCCGCCATGATGCGAGCCGTGGCCGTAGGAGTAATGAGAGTCGTAGTGATGCACGTCGTGGTGAAAGTCGTGAAACGACCAGTGCCAGTAACCTGGATAGAGCGGCGCGTAATAGTAGTAAGCGCGAGAGCGGAGCAGGTCGTCCTTGTAGAGCAGCGGCGTGGAGAGCAGGTAGTCCGTGACGGCGCGGCTTACTTTCGCTTCCTGCAACTCGGTCACGTCCTGGGTCGTGAGCGTGTAAATGGCGCGCGAGGCACGCAGCACGTTGAGGATGGTCTGCTCGCTCACGCCTTTGCCGGCCATCTCCTTGATGTCCGCGAGCCTCAGTACGTTTGCGACCGGCGGCGGAGTGTTGGTCTGGATTGCGGGCACGCTTGCGTTGGTCGGAACGGCGGCGACCGCTGCCGGGACTGTCGCGGCGGTGGGCAGGGTGTTCGACGATGCGGTCGGCGTGGCCGGGGGCGCGGGAACCGCGGGCAGAACCCATACGGGACCGCGCCTCGCGCTTTGGCGCGGTGCAGTCGAGCCACACCCGGTCAACACGAGCGCCACACACCACAACGCAAATAGAGCTATGAGTTTCATGGCTTCATCCTTTCACAGCTCGTTGGAGAAAACTTCGTAAGGCGCGCGAACGGGTCGCCGAGGAGTCGCGGGAACGTGGGGAAGCATTCCCGCTTGGGAAACGACCCGCCGCGCGCCAAATTGCCGCAATGATTCCGCAGGTGTAAATTCTGGATGCGCCTGTGTCCTCTCAGTTCTCCAATCCACGAACGCCTCCTTTCCCGCCGGTGGATTCACCCACCAGTTCGTCAATCGCGTCGAGCAGGGCCTGTAAACTCCCGCTTTTGCTGAGAATCCGTTCCACACCCAGTTGGTGAAAGCGCACCGTCACCTCGCCTGGCAGCGAACTGGCAAACACAATGATCTTGCCGGAGAAACCGGCGTCCCGGATGCCCTGCAACCACTCCACTCCCGTCAGCGAAGGCATTGACTGGTCGGTGATGATCAAATCGTAGGCGGCAGGCTGGGCTAGAAGTTTTGTGAGCGCCTCCAGGCCATTCGTGGCGCTTTCGACTAGGAATCCTTTCAGAGTCAGCAAGCGCGCGATGGACGTCGAAGTGAACCGATCATCTTCCGCATGGAGGATGCACGCGCGCCGGGCGGTTGACTCGCTCTGTTGCCTGGCTGTGTTCGTCATGCCGGTTTCGAGATTTGCGCCGTTCAATGCGAATGTCCGCCGCCCTTGGTCGCGCGCAGTTCAATGAGCCAGAGGGTTTGCACTGGCTTGGTCACGACCTGGTCGCCTGCGAGAAGACCGTCGGTGATTTCCACCCAACCGTCGGCTTCCGTGCCGACTTTGACCGCCGTGCGGAAGTAGGCGTCGCCGTTCACGGCATAGACGAACGTGCCTTCGGACGTACGGAGCAACGCCGACTGAGGAATCACCGGCACGGCTTCCTCGCGCGGAAGTTTGATGCGCGCCGGAATGAATTCGCCGGGCTTGAGCGCCGCCGTCGCGTTCGACACGCCGATGACGACTTCTGATTCGCCGAGCGCCAGAGCTTTCTGGACCGCCAGAACCACTCCGCCCAGCGGGGCGTTCGTGTTCTTTAGCAGTTCCACGGGCTGGCCTGCTTTCAAGACGGCGGCGGTGTTGGTGGACACGAAACCCGAGCCATGCACGTCGCAGCCCGTGTGGTCTTCGGGATTGGGCAGGTGATGATGCTTCTCGCCGAAGACCTGGACGGTGAGGCGGATCTGGTTCGGCAACTTACGGTCGGTCACGTCGGCGACCTCGACCCCGAGCAGCTTCTTGGTTTCCTCGGTCACGCTAACGCCCTTGCCGGCCTTGAACGAAGCGCCGGAGGGTGATTCCTCCTCGTGGCCGTGCCCGTCGTCCTTACCGTGGACGGCTTCTTTGCCGTGGTCGTGGCCGTCGCCTTCCTTGTGGCCGCAACCCACAAATAATGAGCCGGCTGCCAGCAAAGCGGAAAGGAGCACGATGGAGCGAAGCGCCTTCATTTCTTCTCCTCGGTCGGGGTGATTTGCGAGAGCGGCAACGGCAGGCCAGTGAGCAGTTCGAGTTGCGCCGCCGCTTCGAGCGCCTCTTTCTTGGTGTCGAGCAAGCCCTCGACGGCATCGAGGTATTGCTTCTGCAACTCGACGTAGGTGGAGATCGGCACTGCGCCAAGGCGGTAATGGCGGTCGGCGACTTCGGCGGCTTCCCGGAAATGCTGCACGGAGTCGGGACGCCATTTCGCCATCTCGCGAAGCTTCGTCTCGTAGGTCAGCGCGGCTTCTATGACTTTCCGCTGAATCTCGCGCTCCGTGACGTTCAGCGAAACCTCCGCCTGAATCTGGCGCGCGGCGGCGGCTTCAATGTTGCCCTTGTTCCGATTCCATAACGGTAGCGGCAGCGAGATGCCGACGCCGATGATGCGCTCGCGGTCGCCGGCGTTTTCCTCCGAGAATGTCGGGCCAACGCTGATGGACGGAAAACGCTCGTTCTTCGCGAGGTCCACGCGGAAACCCTGCTGGGCCAGTTCCACCGCACGGACGCGCAACTCGAAGTTGTTGGTCCGCGCCAGCGTGATGAGCGCGCTGCGATCTTGGGGCGGCGGGCGGAAGGAGAGATTCGCCTGGCTGATGGCCAGGCGCGTGTCGGGCGAAACGCCGCGAAGCTGGTTCAGTTCCAGCAACGCCGATTGTGTGGCCAAAGCCGCCTCGCTGGCCTTGCGCTGAGCGTTCAACTCGGTCGCTTCGATGACACGCGTTTCGAGCAACGGTGTGAGGCCGGCTGGATCGCGTTGCACCAAGACTTCACGCAGTGCCTTGAACCGCTCGGCCACTTCGGTCGCCGCGGTGGACTTTTCCTGCGCTGCGAACAGGCCGTAGGCCAGCGTCCGCACGCGACCGGCGAGCGCTATCTTGAATCGCTCATAGCCAAGATGCGCGAGTTCGATGTCGTGGTTCGCAATGGCCTTGCGGAGTCCGATGCGCCCCGGCCACTCGAACGGTTGCACCACGGACACCGACCACGCGACGCCCTCGGCGGATAGCCCGCCGCCGGTCACGCGCTTCTGGCCCACGCCACCGCTCAGTTCCGGATTGGCGAGCAGTCCGGCCGTCCTGCGTCCGGCCTTCGCAGCGGTGATTTCCGCGTCGTAAAACTTGAGTTCGGGATTCTTTTCCAACGCCTCGGCCACCAGCGCATCGAGTGTATGCGATGCGCCAGGCGGGACATTGGTGGTGGAGGGTGACTCCTGCGCCCACGCCACGGGGGCGGTCAGGATCACGGTGAGCGCCGCCACAGCGAATTGGCGAGGCCACGGCAAGGAACTTGTCAGCTTCATAAATTCAAACACGGTCAAACACGGAAAGGACACCACGACAGAACGAGACTTGAGGGCGCGACAAAGCGCCTGTTGAAACGGGAAAAGCCCTCAGCGGAAGCGAGGACTAATTACGAAGCGAGCGAAGGAGCACGAACAGGAAGCGCCGTGCGGGAGAGGAACTGCCAGGAAGTTGGTAGTTCTGGTGGAGCAGCGGTCAGAATGCCGAGGCTGACTTCCTTGGGAAGGGAATGCTCGACGACGCCAAAATTTTCCGCCGGAACAATGGCAAGCACGACAACCGGTGCGAGTTCATGCTGGCGAGGGGCGTGATATTGCGCGGATTCAATCGAGCAGCAGCCCGTGTCTTTGCACGGGTCACCGCCACTTTCTGATTCGGCAGGCGCGTGAATGTCGGTCGCGCAGCGAAGGAACTCGAAACCGGGCATTGCTTCGATCTTGCAATGGGAAGTCAGCAGCACCCAGGCGAGTGCCACCAGCGAAACCATTGTTATTCTGATCGTCTGCACGGCTAATAGATGCCTGATGCCGGGAAGTTGTTCAACCTTATCTTTCCCGGCCCTCTGGCCCAAGGTTTATCGGAGGGTTTTGCAGAACGCTTGAAGGGGAGATTTGAGCAGCCCTTTCGATGCTGGGGCGGGCGAGTGGGCGCTGGTCAATCGCTCGCCGATTCGGCGACGATTCCGGCGAGGCTGTGATAGTTGATGGCGTGGAGCGACTCCAGAAGTCCGGCGATTTCGCCGCCACGCCAATCGGTTCTCGCTCGGTCGTACGCAGATCGGAGAAGCATTGTCAGGCAATAGCCCACCACCTATTGCCAGTGGTTGTATAGCACGTGAACTCAGGAGTTGATTGAGCCGTCGCAAGGTTCCGCAAGTTGATACGGGGCGGGGAGAATGTGCCAAGCTTCAGGCCGAGGTGCGGGCCGTATCAAGGTTCGCCACGCACGCGCTCGTCCCGGAAACGCACGAGATTTTTGACGCACTGCTTACGCCAGTTTACAGCGCCAGGTGGCAGCGCTGAGTTCCAAGGGCTTTGACAGTCAGGGAAGCGTGAACCGCGAATTCGATCGCTTGCGCATGAACAACATGGGCAAAAACAACCAGCAGTCCGGTCGATCTTGATCGTGCATGTCCGGAGTGCTCCGCGAACGATTACACCACTTGCTTGGCAGGCAGGACCAACACTTTGACCATCTGTGGCAAAACGATGGTGGTCGCCTATAATTTGCGCCCGCGGCTCACGCGTCAAAGTTTCCCCAGCATATTGAAAGATCGATCCGTTTCGAAGCGAATCTATGATACGCGCACAGGCATTCCGGAGTAGATGAACTCGGATTGTAACTAGAAAGGAGGGCCTCCGCATGGCGGCATTGGCAATGTATTTCGGGATGGACGTGAGCACTTTGAAGCGGCGTTTCAGCGAATAGTTCTGACTTCAACGAACTGAGCAGGAGCAAGCTCCTTTTGACGTCCGACAGTAACCAGTATCGGCTCTCGTGAGGGAGATTGGATTGCGATTCAATCCTGACGGATCGGCCAGGTTCTTCAAAGCCCAAGCTTTCCTGCCGCGTTGTTCCGGAAAAGATTCCCATCGCGAATATAGGAGCGAAGCACTTTGAGGCTCTTGTGCCCGGTTTGATCTTGAATCGAACGCTCTTCAACGCCCGCCATTGCAGCAGAGGTGGCAAGCCCAGCACGCAAGGAGTGCCCACCGAAGCGCCGTGGATTTCTACCAATGAGACTGAACGAACTTTTGACAATCAGGGCCACCGAGTAGGGGACGAGTCGATTCTCTTCAACATGACCAAATCGGTTTACTTTGCGGAAGATAGGACCGTCGGAAAGCTTGGCTTCCGCGATCCATTTTTGAACAGCTCGCACCGGGCATGTTTCTTTGTGCTGACCAAATGGAATTCCAATCTTCCGACCTTTGCCAGTCTGGTCAGTTTTGCTCCGGTGTAGCATCATCACGAATCCATCCTTCGTCAGTTCTAGATCGGCAATGTCCAACGCCACCAACTCGCTGCGACGCATCGCACCCGCGAACCCGAGCAGCACAATGGCCCGATCTCGATACCCAGTGAGGGTATCTGGCATCGCATTCATCATCCTCCTGAGATCATCTATCAGCAGCGGTGCCTTACGCGATTGTGCCTCGCCCTTCGTGCGCAATAGTCCGCGCCAGGTTTTTCGGACTCGCTCGTCATCCAACGGATTGGTTGCGCCGCGAATCTTATGCACCTTGCCAATGACGGTGAGCCGACGACGAAGGGTTGATACTTTGAGCGTGCGCGCTTGCGCGACCAGATAGGCGCATACGGAATTTGGAGCGGCCGGGAGCGATGGCAGCCTTCTGCGTTCGCACCAAGCAGCGAAGCTTCGCCAATCTGCGCGGTAACTTCGCAGCGTATTGACGGGCATGGCGTGACGCGCCGCTTCTTGAGCCTCTCTAAGTAGATCCTCAACAGGGACGAGAGCCGACGCGTCGCCGACGGAAGTGGGCAATGAAACCGATCTCTTCGTCACCATTGATGAAAGGCCTCCTATCTAGATGCCTTTCATTCTGAATCTTCGATGAAGTTTTCGGTAGAGGGAAACTGCTGGAAAATCGACGAGGGAACTCCCCTTTCTTGCGATAACCTACCATTATCGCAAGTTTGGAATGGCGGGCTTCCCACTGTTCACGCGCGTGTCTGGAATTGATATCGGTCCCGGATCGTGACAAACGATGGTTGAAAAAATCGGTGATTTTCGCACGGGACCGTGAGCAAACAAGACGGCGCAGCGAGTTGGGATCGAGATCCTGCCGCCGGCGGTTTCAAAGCTTCGTTGCTCAACCACTGAACGTTTCATATTCTCGTTGGCAAGTCATTTGAGAGACGCATTCCGCCTGGCATCAAATGCGGGACTTGTGTTCCGGTCCGAGTGTCATGACGACATTGATTGACCATGCCTACGCGCTCCACGAGTTGAAACGCCCGCAGGAGGCTTTCGACGTGCTGACTCTGGTCCTTGAATAACACGGCAGACCTAGCAGGCGCGTTGCCACGTCAAATCACCAGGCTGTTGCTCTCCCGCATCGTGCAACTTTGCGGTTTGTTGCGCGGCACCACCATCCTGTTCTAGTTGTTGATGGAGCGTCGCTGGCAGGCTTAATTCGAAGCGTGCGAGGACCGAGGCGACTTCTGCCAGCGTCATGCCCAGGCTTGGATGATGGTCGTAGTTATGAAACAAGTAGCTCCCGGCTTCACCGGTGCAGGTGCGAACGTCGGCGATGGTGAGGAAATAACAACCAGTCCCCTCCTCGAAGCCGGTGAACACTTCGAGGTTTTCGTCCTCTGTCCAAATAACGTATCGCGACATGCGAATGATCTATTTCAAGCGCCACAGTAACCGATGAGGATGATTTTGCGAAAGATTTCCTCGAAAGCGCGGCATGGGTCTGGCGCATGCGGCTGTGTGTGAGATAATCGGCGGATTGAGCCAGGGGAGGCTTGTGATGTTCTTTGAAACGACTGTTCGATTCTGGCTGCTGGGCGGCTCGTTGTCGGTTGGCATTTTGGCCGTGGCTGTTCTTCGCAGATGGCGCTTGCGCCGTCCGCAGGTGTTCGTGCGGCATCGACGGGGCCGCGCGTTGCGG
This sequence comes from uncultured Bifidobacterium sp., assembly GCA_964491875.1. GTDB lineage: Bacteria > Verrucomicrobiota > Verrucomicrobiia > Limisphaerales > JADJPG01 > JADJPG01. The sequence goes on along the minus strand of CAZBIC010000071.1, from coordinate 18,410 downwards.
GATGCGAAGCAGGTGCGGGAAAGTTTGCCTGCTGGCCGGGACTCGATTCGGTTGGGCGCATGTCTTCTCCCGCACCGCGTCGCCTACGGCCACCTGGCGGTGGTCGGAGCAACCGGCAGCGGCAAGACCATTTTGCAACGGCTTCTCATGCAATCGACGCTGCCACGAATCGGTTCCGGCCTGAATCAGCGAGCCCTGATTTACGATGCCAAACAGGACATCCTTTCCTTGTTGGCTGGAATGAATGTCTCCGCCCCATTCCACATTCTCAATCCGCTGGATGCGCGCTGTGCCGCCTGGGACATGGCTGGCGATGTGACATCTCCGGCGGCGGCACTTCAGGCCGCGTCACTGCTCATTCCCAAGGCCGCCCATGACGCCAATCCCTTCTTCTCCAATGCCGCCCGGCATCTCCTGCACGGTGTGCTTCTGGCGCTCATCCTCAAAGCGCCCAGGCGATGGACCTTGCGTCAGGTGATTCTCATTCTGCGCAGCGAATCCTTGCTCCAGCAGGTGCTCGGGGCCAGCGAGGGGACGCGTCACCTCATGCAATACAGCGAACACACCGCGACGTTTCAAAACATCCTCTCGACTGTTCTGACGCGCATGGCTCCTTACGAGATTATCGCCGCGACCTGGGACCGGGCTGAACATTGCGTGAGTCTTCGACGATGGCTGCAAAGCGAATCGATTCTGGTTCTGGGCAACGATGAAGACAATCGCGCCGCCATCGACACCATCAACCAGCTCATTTTCAAACGGCTTTCCGAACTCATCCTCGCGCAGCCGGAAGTGGAGCCCGACAGTTCCCGAACCACCTGGTTGTTGCTGGATGAAGTCCGGCAGGCGGGAAAGCTGGACGGCCTTTCCGCGTTGATGACCAAGGGCCGGAGCAAAGGAGCGGCGGTGCTGCTCGGTTTTCAGGACATCAACGGCCTTCGCGATGTCTATGGCAAGGAGGTGGCCGATGAGTTGGTGGGCCAGTGCAACACCAAGGCCATCTTGCGACTGAACAGTCCAGAGACCGCGCGGTGGGCCTCGCAACTGGTCGGCACCAGCGAGTTCATCGAAACCCGCCAATCACGGAGCCGCAGCCGAAACTTCCGGGACGTTGGTTTGCGGGAGGGCGGCAGTTCCGGGGTGTCGTTTTCAGACGGCATCATCAAACGCGAGTTGATCCTCGATTCTGAATTTCTTGATCTGCCGGAAACTTCACCCGAACAGGGTTTGACCGCAGTGTTCGTCAGCCCTGTCACCGGAGTGTTTCGCGATCATCTCACCGGCCAGTGGCTGGCGGATCATTTGAAATCTCCCGACCGATCCATCCCCAACTTCATCCCCCGGCCCGAGTCGCACCAATACCTTCGCCCGTGGTCGGACGACGACGCCTTGAATCTCGGTCTGGCAGCGGCGATTTGTTCACGAGTCGCTTGATGTTCCGCGAACCTCGTCTTGATTCCTCCGGTTTCATGGAGCGAGATCCCGGTGATTTGATGATCCCACACCCCACGCATTTTAACCTGCCAAACCGTGTTGGGGAGCGCGAAGAAGGGTGCTGACCATCTCGAAAGCGATCAAGGCGGGTCAGGGCGAATACTACCTGTCGCTCGCGGCGACCGATGACTACTACGCGTCAGGTCATGAACCTGCCGGCTATTGGCTGGGCCAGGGAGCCTCCGCGCTGGGCTTGAGCGGCGAGGTCGAAAGAGCGCATTTTCGAAATCTTCTTCACGGCCTCTCGGCCGATGGAAAAAAGAAGTTCGTGCGCAACGCCGATGCGGAACGGCGCGCAGGCTGGGATCTGACCTGGTCCGTCCCAAAATCCGTTTCGGTGGCCTGGAGCCAGGCCGAACCCGCCACGCGCGAACACATCGAAGCTTGTGTCCGCTCGGCGGTCATTTCCGGCGTGGCCTACCTCCAATCGGTCGGCGCCGTCAGTCGGCGCGGTGAAGACGGGCGTGTTCACGAAACTGCCGGGTTGGTGTTCGCCGCGTTCCTGCACTCGACCAGCCGGGCGCAAGACCCGCAGCTCCATGTTCATACCATTTTGCTGAACATCGGGGTGCGAGCCGATGGAACCACTGGGACTCTTGAGCCAAAGGGGCTCTATCGCCATCAGATGGCGGCGGGCGCGCTGTTCCGGGCGGAACTCGCCGCACGCCTTGAAAAGGAACTGGGGCTGCGCTGTCGTCGGGAAAACCGCGCGTTTGAACTGCTCGGCGTCGATACGGATCTCATGGCCTTCTTCTCCAAACGCCGCGCGGCCATCGAAACTGAATTGGCAAGGCTCGGTCAGAGCGGTGGCAAAGCGGCGGAGGCCGCCAATTTTGCGACCCGCCAGAAAAAGGAAACCCGACCACGCGAAGAGCTCTTTACTGAATGGCGACATATTGGACGTGGGCATCACTGGAGCGCGAAAGAACTGTCGTGGTTGCTCCACGCTCCCTTCCCGGCCCGAAAGCTCGAATGGGAACAAGCAGCCGCACAGTCCGAGGCGCTGGCGCAGCTTACCACACGCGAGAGCCACTTCGCCGCCCGTCAGATCATTCAAGCCGTGGCGGAATGCTGTCAGGGCCGGGGACTCGGCGCGGATGCCGTGCTGACGTTGAGCGATCGCATTCTCGCCGCGCCTGAACTGGTGCGCCTTGGTCTGCTCCGGTGCGAACCTCAGTATACGACCAAAGAAATCTTGGCGCTAGAGTCCGGCGCGATCACCACCGCTCAGACAATGCAGACACACCGGAAACTCCTGCCCTCTCAATATCTCGAAGACGCCATCGCCTCTCATCATCATCTCTCTGGGGAACAGCAGGCGGCGCTACGGCATGTCTGCGCCGCTCAAGGCGGAGTGAGCGTAGTCCAGGGGCTGGCGGGCACGGGCAAATCCACTTTGTTCGCTATCGCGCATGAGGTGTGGCGGCAGCAAGGACTTGTTGTTCATGGCGCGGCGCTTTCCGGCAAAGCCGCTCAAGGATTGTCCCAGGCCACAGGCATCCCCAGCACCACCGTTCATCGTTTGCTGGCCGAGCTTCGGCACGGGACGCGCATTCTCGATCACAACTCGGTTCTCGTGCTGGATGAAGCGTCCATGATTGGCAGCCGCCAACTGGCCCGCGCTGTCGAGATGTGTTCACGCTCGGGTGCGTCCCTGACCCTGTGCGGGGACTCTCGCCAACTTCAGGCCATCGAGTTGGGCGGGCTCTTTGCCGAGTTGGCGCGTCACCTTGAGTCCTCCCGGCTGGTGGAGATTCAACGGCAGCGCGATGATTGGGCGAGGCAGGCTGTGCAGGACTTCGCCTTTGGTCGCGCCGGGGAAGCCCTCCTCCCCTACCGGCAGCGTGACCTTGTAACGGAAACTCTTCATGCGGTCACCGCGATGGACCGGCTGCTGGAAGATTGGAAACGGGAGGCGCTCCCCGATCTGTCGCACAGCTTGATGCTCGCCGGCACTGCGACAGACGTGGCCGAACTCAACCGCCTGGCTCAACATGAGCGCCGATCTCTGGGTCTGCTCGGGATGGAACCGGTCCAGATCGGGCCGGACACGATGTTCGCCGGGGACCGCGTGCTCTTCACCCGGAATTCAGTGACGCTCGGAGTGTTCAATGGCGACCTGGGCACGGTTGACTCCATTCAAGGCAGCATCCTCTCCGTTCATCTGGACGACGAGCGCAGGATCAAGGTCGATGCGGAACAGTATCCTCACCTGCGCCTGGGCTACGCTCTCACCACGCACAAGGCTCAGGGCATGACGGTGGAACGTTCCTTCATCCTCACCGGTGGCCAGATGACGGATCGTGAACTCACCTACGTGCAAGCCTCCCGTGCCCGTGGCACCACACGCTGGTATGTCTGCGATGATCTGGCGGACGCAATCCCTAGGATGTCTCGAAGCCACGAGAAGCTCGCCGCCCTGTCCCTGGCTCAAGGGCCTGAACTGGAACTGACTTTGGCCCTTTGAGTAGTGGACATCGGGTTCTGGAATCTCCGTCGTGCGATGGACTCTTCCAACACCTTGCTGTCCTGCCTCGATTCGTGGTAAACTATCCTCCATGACCTTGACGCTGACCATCGACCTGCCACCGGACTTGGAGCGCGCCCTGCAAGCCACCGCCGGAGAAACCAGCCGCACCGCGCGGGAGGCTCTGGCCGTGTCCTTGTTTCGCGAGGGCCGGCTTTCTCACGCGGACCTTGGACGAACCCTGGGGCTGGATCGCTTTGAAACTGACGCGCTGCTCAAACACCATCAGGTCACCACCGGAGGCATCACCCTCGCCGATCTGGAAGCCGACCGCGCCACGCTTGACAAAGTCCTTGGCCCCACCCGCCGATGATCGTTGTGGCGGACAGTTCGCCGCTGGTGGCGCTCACCAACATCGATCAGCTTTCGATTCTGCCCCGGCTTTTCGGCACCGTCGCGACTCCGCCCGAAGTCATTCAAGAACTGGCCAGTCCCAAACGTCCGGCGGCAGTCCAGGTACTGGCGGTCACTCACCCATCATGGCTGATCGTCCGCGCTCCCATTCTCAATCCAGCCATCGAGCGCCTGCATGCCGGAGAAATAGCCGCCATCAATCTGGCGACCGAACTGCGGGCGGACTTGATCCTTATTGATGAACAACTTGGCCGACAGGCGGCTTCCCAGCGTCAGTTGCAACCCATCGGCACGGTGGGTTTGCTGGAACGTGCGGCTCTTCAGGGCTGGTTGAACCTGCGCGAAACTTTCGCCCGTTTGCGCACGACGGATTTTTGGGTTTCCGACGCCCTGCTCGACGAACGGCTGCGCGTCGCGGAAGCGCGCCTTGCGTTGCAGGTGAAACGCGGCATCCACCCTTGAATCTCCGGCGTGCTTGATTGCATGGCTTCGATGAAGCCGGATGAACAGGCTTCCGCCCGCGCTGTCCGGAGAATCATTCGTGATGATACAACCAGGAAATGGAGACCTTCAGCGCATCTGCCAAAGCCTCGGCTTCGTAGTCCATGACGTAACGCTCCTGTGATTCGATCCGGGATACTGCGCTTCGATCCATCAGAACCCCTTTCGCCGCGAGCCGCCCCGCCAGATCCTCCTGGCTGATCGGGGGCACCGCCTTCAGCCGCGCCAGCCGCACCTGCGGCCCGACGCAGTTTCGCGCCCTGTTCTTTCTGGTCTTTTTCAAGCGTGTGAATCCAGCACGCTTGACATTGCAGCAAATTGATTTATCTGATGCGTGTGAAATCCACACATTCAGTGGAATCGAATGACGGGCGGCGGTTTCGAGCCGCGCTCCGCATGAAACCTCAGTACAAACTGTCAACATCAACTCCCTAACATCCATGATCCTCCGCAAACTTGGCCCTCAATCCAACATCAACATGTGCGCCGGTGGTCGCGGCTGCCCCGACTTGTTCGAACTCAAGACCGGCGACTTTGCCATCATCGGCACTGACATCACCGACGCCGGCATCGCCTGGCTGCCACCAGGTTCGGGCTGCGGTCCCTCCGAGCGCATGGTCTCCGTTCCCCGCCGCACGCTGGTGCTTGCCCGCGCCGACATCCCGAGCCGGGTATAGCTGTTTCGCCGGAGCCGCCGCCGTGGTAGGATTGACCGGTGGCGGCATTCTTTTCCTGGCTCGATCAACACTGGTTCGATCTCGTTCAATCCCTCGGCATCATCGGAGGCTTGGGGTTGGCGTGGGCTTCGTTTCGCCGTGACCGCCGTGAGCGTAAGATGGGTGACTACCTCACCCTGGTCGGACATCACCGTGAACTGTGGAGCGACGCACATCGCCGCCCGGAACTGGCCCGGATTTTTCAGAACGAGGTTGATTTGGTCGGCATGCCGATCTCAGTGGCGGAGGAGGAATTCTTGAATCTGGTCATTGTCCATTTCAGCACGGGATGGCTGATGGCGCGGGGTGACAGCCTGATCGATCTTCCGTTGCTCGCCGCCGATGCCAGGGCGTTCTTTGCCCTGCCGGTTCCCCACACGGTCTGGGAACGGACGACTCACTTTCGCGACCCTCTGTTTGTGACGTTCATCGAGGATGCGCTCACCACGAAACCCGGTCGCCAGTCCCGCATCTCCCGACTGACCCGACGGTTGCTTCGATTCTGTCGATGGCGAACGGGTCGTTGACGCATGGCCCGCTGGATCGAATCAGTTTGAATAGCCGTTTTGGTGAAGCCACCGGTGAATCGCTTCCGTCACAATCTCCTGCTGGGTGCAGGGTCGAAGGCGTTTGATTTTGCGATCCGCCGACGCCCGCACGAGTCCTTCGGTGATCTCCAAAGGCACGCGAATGCTCAGGGACACCAGGCCGACAGGAAAATCCGCCGACGGCGACTCCGCGCTCCGCATTTTCGGTGCGCGCGCTCTGGTTGGTCGTTCCGGCGTCGCCGTAATTTCGCCGCCCGCCTCAATCTTCTCCGTTTGCTGAACAGGAGGAGACGTCAAGTCGTCCTTTGCGACCGCCGGACTTTTGGGAGTCCCCTCCTTCACGAAGGCCAGCATCTCCGGCGGCAGATCAACTGTTCGCAGCGCGAGGCTCATCGGTCGTCTTTGCAATTGTGTCATGGGTTGCAAGCTCCTTGAAAAGTAATTGAATCTCCTTCCCCGCCTCCTGCGCTCCGGCGGTGTTGATGCGCCAGACCGCCGTGCCCTGGCCGGCTGCATCGGCGTAAGGTTGTCTCAGCCGCAGTCCGCTCGTGGCGGGAATGTCCAGGGACCGGGCGGTTTCCATGAACTCGACGCTCAGCCGGTAGCGAACTTGAAGTTTATTCGGCACGAGCAGCGCCTTCGGCAGGCCGTGCCGGATGTGCTGCACCTGGCGCACCACCCGGATGGCGTCGTTGGCCGCCCGCAGATCCAGAACGGACGGGCCGCACGGAAGGAACGTTACATCCGCGAGCAGCAGGATGGTGCGCGTGACTTCGGAAAGACCCGCCGGGCCGTCGATGACCAGGTGATCAAACTTCGATTGCAGACCCGGCACCTGTTCAAGAATGTCGTCAGGTGTTTGCAGCCGGAAGATGCCCATGTCCGGCTCGGCTTCGTGCAGCCAGACGGAGGACGATCCCTGCACGTCACAATCGACAAGCGCCACGCTGGCTCCCTGTTCCTTGAGCCAGACCGCCAGATGCACGGAGAGAGTGGATTTGCCAACGCCTCCCTTGGAATTGGTCAATGCGTAGATCATGTGTCCTCCCGGAAAATTTGCCCCTGCACGTTTGTTTACAAGCAAGCAAGTCTTCACACAAGAGGGCATCTTTACATGACTGCATGTTTGCCTGCATGAATTCATGTAGGCCCGCTTGCAAGCTTGCTTGCATGCTCGCAAACAAGATTTCAACGAGATGGATCAAACCCGGCTTCAGGCACGGGATTTCGATACCGACTGTGCATCGCCGACATCAAGCCAGGCTGAACGATTCATCACCGGTCGATGCTGAGGAGAAACGCCTCGCGCCCAGATCTGAGTTGCTCGTTTCTATTCTTCAAAGCAGGCGGAAGCCGACAGTCGGGACGAATTTTCCACGCCGGTCACTGGCGTTCGACGTCACAGTTTGCTATACCGGACCATGAGGCAGGTTTCCACCGGGATTCCAGACAGGAGCGCACCGGAAAACGAGGCAGGAATTCACCGGGAGATGAGACAGGTTTTACCGGGAAACCAAGCAGGGCTCACCGGGATTCGAGACAGCTTTTACCGGAAAATGAGGCAGGGAAAGCGGGTCCAATTCCTTGAAACGATTCGGGATTTTGGACCATAACAATTAACCTTGTTCTTAACTTAAAAGAACAACAACTCAGGTGATGGTGCATGGATGAGGGACAGATGACAGGAGATGAAGACAGGGAGGTTTCGCCAACGCGGGTGCTTGATGCCAAGGATGAGCTGAACCTCGCCGAGTTTCCACTGTGCGCCATCGCCGACCGGCTGCCGCCGGGACAAAAGAGCCTGTCATTTGAGGACCGCGTGTGGGATTCGGCGCGCGGCGAGATGGTCGTCCGCCAGCTTACCATCACGGGTTCCGAGGAATTCGGGCTGCCCACCGCGCTGGATGATGAAGTGCTGCTTGGTCTCATCCAGCTTTCCAAGCTGCAACATTTCTCCGACCGCAAGGTTCATTTCACCCGTTACCAGTTCCTGCGGCTGTTGAGCTGGGCGGATGAGAGCAAGAACTACGAGCGGCTGGAAAAATCACTGAACCGCTGGGTGGGGGTGACACTGTATTACCAGAACGCTTGGTGGGATCGGGGAGAGCAGAACTGGGCCAGCGAAAAATTTCACATCCTGGACAACGTCACGCTTTATGAGCGGGAGAGAGTGCGGCAGCAGAAGAAATCCGGCCGACAGTCGCAACTGCCACTCTCCACCTTTGTGTGGAACGACGTAGTCTTTCGCAGCTTCCAGGCCGGGAACCTCAAGAGCATCGACTTCGATTTTTTCAAGCGGCTCGAAAGCTCGGTCGCCAAGCGCCTGTATCGGTTTCTCGACAAACGGTTCTTCCACCGCTCCCGCTGGGAGTTCGACCTGAAGGAACTCTGCTGGGAGCATGTCGGCCTCTCACGCAACTACTCCGACGCGGCCAATCTGAAACGAAAACTCAAGACGGGCATCGGGGAACTGGAACGGCAGGGATTTCTCGTGGCGCTGCCGGACACGCAGCGGTTTCTAAAGGTGAAGTCCGGCGAATGGCGCGTCGTGTTCGAGAAAGCCTGCGCCGGTTCGATCCGGGAGAAATCAGCGCCGCCACCGCCGGTCGATGTGGACGCGTTGTGCGAAGGCCTCATCCGGCGCGGCGTGTCGCCGACAGCAGCGCGAGAGGCGGTTGCGGGACAACCGCCCGAGCGTGTTCGTTCGCAACTGGAGGTGTTTGACTGGCTGGTGGCGCAGAAGCATCGGAGCGTTTCCGTAAACCCGGCCGGGTTTCTTATCAGTTCCATCCGCAGCGACTATGCGCCGCCCAAGGAATTTTTGAGCGAAGCCGAAAGAGTGAAGCGCAAGGAGCAGGCGGCGGCCAGGCGGGCACGGGAGGAGGAGAAGGCGAGAGAGGCGATGGCCCAGGAAGAGCAGAAACGGATCGCACGGGAAAAGATCGTGAAGCAATTTTGGCAGTCCTGTTCGGCTTTAGAGCGGCGGCGCATGGAGGATGAGGCATTGAATGGAGCATCGAGTGTCGAACGCGCGGTCTTGGAGCGTGGCGGCACGTTTGCCGTAGCCACGCGCCAGGCGCTCTTCGATGCTTTTGCGCTGAAGTCCCTGGAGCAGGGAGTCTGAGACGATGAACCTGCTGGCCATCCAACGCCTTGGGCGCAACCGCGACACACCCCGCCTGTGGATTGAATCACAGCGGCTGGACAGGCTGGGCTTTTCCCACGGCACTCCGCTGGCAGTTGAAAGCCAGTCGGAGAGCCTGATCCTCACTCCTGCCGTTCTGGGCGAGAACCATGTCTCCAGCCGCGCCGCAGCCGGAGGAAGACGGCCCATCATCGATCTCGCCAGCCATTCATTGCTGGATGGTCTCGCCAGGTTCTCGGAAGTAAAAATCATCGCCTCTTTCGAGCGCATCCAAGTCACGCCGTCCGCCCGTGCCTTCGCCATTGGGCGAAGCAGGACGCTGCAACCGCCGTTCCAAGTGCTGGAAGTTTTCGCAGGCGGCGGCACGATGACGGTGGCCCTTTCTTCCAACACGCAATTCAACGTCGTGGCCGGCGTTGAAATCGAGCCGGACTTCGCCGACGAATGGCAGGGTAAACACCCGGATGCGCTTCTCGTTCAATCGGACATTCGCTCGCTCCATTCCAGCGAACTGCCGGAGTTCGACATTCTCGTCGGAGGCATTCCCTGCACGAGCCATTCCAATCTTGGCCGGGCGAAGAAGTCGCTCGCCGGAAAACCGGAAGCGGGGGACTCGGGCGATCTCTTTCTGCCCGTGCTCAACCTTGTAAGCGAGCGGATGCCCGCCGCCATTGTCTTGGAGAACGTCCCTGCCTTCGGCACCAGTCTGGCCGGGCATCTCGTGGTGACTCATCTCGAACGCCTCGGGTATCAGGTGAACGTCTCCGTCGCGCAACCCAATCTCGAATGGGGCGAGATCGAGGATCGAAAACGATGGGTGCTAATTGCCACGCTGGACCGATCGTTCCTCCTGCGTGTGCCGGGAAAACCCTGCGCCGCCCGAGTCGCGGACTTTCTCGACGTGCCCGACGAGACCAGGGACCGGGCCGACGCCGAGCGCATCGCCCGCACCATCGAAGGGTTGCGCGCCCACAGCGCCCGTCACCAGGCGGCCGGCCACGGATTTGCCTTCACGGTGGTGGACGGAACGGAAACGAAGCTGCCGGTGATCCCCAAGTCTTATCACAAGATCAACACCGGGCCGTTTGTGCGGACCCAGTTCGGCCCGCGCCTGCTACGACAGGCGGAGATTGAAAGGATTCATGGCTGCAAACTTTCCACGCGCCACTATGCCACCGCCGTGCAGATGCTTGGGCAGGGAGTTCAAACGCGCGTATTCCGAAGCCTTTTTCATCAACTCGCTGAACATTTTGTTTCACCCGGTTGTTCCTGATTGAGTGCCGCATTTGGCAGAGGATCGCAAGTAATCCATAGGCTTGGTAACGGTGGACGGATTGCTGCAAACGAAGTCGGAGTAGATCGAGCGGGGATGGTGTCTCGATGCAGATTAGACATCAGCAGGACGGGTAGATACTCAGCGTGACATGGTCGGTGGACTGGTGCTGTCAATGGCGTAGGGACGAGTGTTTTAGGCGCTTTGAAGTTCTGGAATGCAGTCGATTTGAAGCGGCATGCGGTGGTCGAACATTGAGAGCAGTGAGGAGGACGGCAATGGGGGAACCCCGCGTGATTATTCCTTCCCCCCTCTGCCAGTCGCCCCTCACGAAACTGGGATGACCCACGACGACGTGTGATGGCTGGAAACACTCCCCCGGCGGCGAGCGGATACAGCGGCGGGCAGGCATGACGGACGGGCGATTTGAACCCCCGTGGCGCGGCCCCCCCATTGCACCGCCATGATGACCGCCCGACCGCAGAAGAATTTGTCCGCCGCCCGGCTCTATTTTCGAGAGCACCTGGGAAGGGGTGATGCGCTGGCGACGCATTCACCCGGACATTGGTGTGGTCATGGTGTAGCACGCCTGGGATTGGACTCCAGGCAGCCTGTGACCACCGAAGAGTTCGAGCGACTGTGCGCCAACCTTCATCCGGTGACCGGACGCCAGTTGACCGCCCTGCAATTGGCCGACCGCAGGGTGTTCTATGATTTCGTCATTTCGGCTCCCAAGAGCGTTTCCATCATGGCGCTCCTCGCGGGTGATCCGCGCCTGCTCAAATTGCACGACGAATCCTGCCAGGTGGCCATCGAAAGACTGGAGTCGTTGGCGGCGACACGCGTGAGACGAAACAACCAGAACGAAGATCGGCTGACAGGAGAAATGGTGGCCACCACCTTCCGGCACGAATGCTCGCGCGCACTGGATCCGCAACTGCACACCCACCTCGTCGTCTTCAACGCGACCTGGGATTCGGTCGAAGAGCGCTGGAAGGCGCTCCAGGCCGGACGCATTTATGAAGCACTCTCTTACCTCACCGAAGTGTATCGCACCGAACTGGCGGCGGGCTTGAAGGCGTTAGGCTACCGGTTGCGCTCCACACGCCACGGGTTTGAGATTGATGGCGTCTCGCCGGAACTCATCCGGCGCTTCAGCAAACGGAGCGAGGCCATTCAAGCGGCGGAAGCAAAGCTCGCAGCCACCCTCGGCCGCCCGCTGACTAACAACGGACGGTCCACCGTGGCTCGAAAGACACGGCCCAGGAAAGCGGCGGCTGGATCGGAGGAGGATATTCGCGCCTGGCAACGCGCGCAGATTTCACCGGATGAACTGGCGGCATTGGTGCAAACCGTCCGCCTGGCGAACAACAGGCGGATCGAAGCGGGTCAGATCACCCCCGCGCAAGCCCTCGATCACGCGCGCGATCATCTTTTTGAACGGGCGTCCGCCGTGACGGAACATGAACTGTTGCGCGAGGCGCTGATCCACGGACGCGGTGACGTGCGTGATCACGAACTGCGGGCGCTCCTGCCGGAACGAAAAGAATTCGTGCGCGTGGGCGAGCGCCTGACCACACGCGAGACGATGCGCCTGGAACGCGAACTCATCGCGTGGGTGAACGCGCAGACCGGCCGCCATCGTCCCTTCGTCACAAAACTCTCGCCGCGTTCGGATTTGACCGAAGGGCAGTATCGGGCGCTGGGGCACATGCTTCAAACTTCGGACGGGATCATCGGCCTGCGCGGCGGAGCGGGCACGGGCAAGACCACGCTGCTCACCGCGTTTGTCTCCGAACTGGCGTCGCGCGGTCACCGTGTCTTCGTGTGCGCGCCGACCACGGAAGCGGTCGATGTGTTGCGGCGCGAAGGATTTCGCGAGGCGCAAACCGTGCAGCGCCTGCTTCAGGACGAAATGCTTCAACGTGAACTCCGCAACCGGGTCTTGCTCGTGGATGAATCCAGTCTGCTTTCAGTCCGGCAGATGCACGATCTGTTTCGTGTCGCCAAGGCTCAAAGCAGCCGGATCGTGCTGTCCGGCGACACCCGGCAGCATCACAGCGTCGAGGCCGGCGACGCATTGCGCGTGCTGGAAACTCAGAGTCGCCTGAGCTTTGCCTCGCTGAACGAGATCATGCGCCAGAAGCCAGAAGCGTATCGCGAAGCCGTCGCCAGGATCGCCTCCGGACAGATCGAGCAGGGGTATCAGCAACTCAACCGTCTCGGGGCCGTGGTCGAGTCGAAGGATCAACGCTATGAAACCCTGGCGCGGGAGTTTGTCCGTTCGCTCCAGTCAAGACGATCCGCGCTCATCGTCTCCCCGACCTGGCGCGAGATTGCAGACGTTACCGGCGCGGTTCGCGCCCGGCTCAAAGCCGCAGGTGCCCTGGGCCAGAATGAGCGCACCGTGGAAACGCATGAATCGCTTGACTGGACCGAGGCGCAGCGCCGGGACGCGCGCAACTACCGGCCCGGCCATATTCTGCGCTTCCATCAGCGCACGAAACATTTTGCGCCCGGCGATTGGGCGCGGGTCACGGCGGTGGATGGGGTGAAGATTTCCGTGCGCAAAGCGGATGGCCGTGAAGAAACGATCACCCGCAAACAGGCGGCATGCTTCGATGTCGCACAGGCCAGACCGCTGGCCATCGCACCCGGCGAACGCCTGCTCCTGCAAGCTAACAGCCGACGTCAGGGCTTGATCAACGGCCAGTTGGTCACGGTGAGCAGCGTTGATGCGCGGGGCGCGATCCATCTGACCGATGGCAGGAAGATTCCATCGGGCTTTCGCTCCTTCACGCACGGCTACGCCGTCACCAGTCATGGCGCGCAGGGCAAGACGGTGGATCATGTTTATCTGGCCGCTTCCTCCCAATCCTTTCGCGCAGCCAGCCGCGAGCAGTTTTATGTGAGTGCTTCGCGAGGACGTTATCGGGTGCGCGTCTTCACCGATGATCGGGCGGGGCTGCTGCAATCAGTGCGCGAGACCAGCGCGCGTTTGAGCGCCATCGAGTTGTCCCAAGGTCGCGTCCGACCGGAATTGGGTGCCACCACCAACCTCGGTCGCAAAGTATCAACCGCCTCGAAAGTCACCGTTTGATCGGACTCAGGTCTTCACGCTTCGAACTCGCTCCAGGCATTCAACGATTGAACCACCATCGTCGAAACCAGCCGCATGTCCTGCCACTGGGTTCGATGGGCGGGAGCATCCGACGCCGGAAGCCCTTCTCCGCGTGGACTAGAATGCATTCGTGATTCCTCATCTCGCGCAGGGTGTGCGGCTCGATGCGGTAGGCTTCGCGGCGGTGCCGCGTGCGGGACTGTCTGCCCGCCCCGCTGGTCTCCGAGTATTCGTCTTTCCAATGCTTGCCGAGAAACTCCGCGCTCAACCTTGCGTCTTCTTCGTCGGCGGCAGCGAATATGAGGCGATTACGCAGGTTCAGCATCAGCACCTTGGCGTTGTCCGCGCCCAGCACCGGAACGAGCGACGTGCTGCTCTGAGTGGCGGCGATGAAGGCCACGCCTGCTTCACGCACCACATCGACCACGGAATGATCGCTCAACCCGCCATCTTCACTCACCGTCAGAAAGTGCTGGGCTTCGTCCGCGAGAAAGAGCAGCAGGTTCCTGGCGTCCCGTTCCTCGCGCGACAGATCGAACCGCCGCAGCGCATGCAGGAAGAAAAGTTGTTTCAGAAACGTGCCGACGTAACGCCGCTCGGTTTGAAACTTCTGCGGCAACGCCAGACAGAGTATTTTCCCGCAATCTACTTCGGCGAGTGAGAACGTGCTATCACGGCAGAAGACCTCGGCGATGGCCGGACTGGTGAAGTGGTGCAGGTAGTTGCCTGCGGAAGCCATAACGCCCGCCAGTTGTTCCGGCGGCTGGGCCATGAACTTTTGGAAATGCCGCACCAGCGCGCTGGCCTCGGTCCGACACTCCAGCACCGCCAGCACATCCTTGAGATAATCAGCATCGGTCAAAAGGTGATAGACATTGGCCAGGGTCACCTCTTGTTCCGCCGCGATGAGGGCCTCAATAGCCTGCGCCATGTGGATCTGCGCGGCGGATCGGAAGAAGGATTGCTCGCGCCGCTGTCCCAGGGCGCTTGCCGTATCGACGATACAGCGCGCGTAGGTCGCAGCAGGAATGGAGCGATCCCCAATGAGGTTGAAGCGGCAGGCCGGTGGCCCTGAACCGTCCCTGGCTTGCACGCGCAGGAGGATGACATCTTCGGCCCGGTCGAAATGCGCCGCCATCTCGCCCAAGGTTTCGTGCAACGTGCCCTTGTCGTCGATGCAAAGTCCTCCGAAGCCGGATTGATTTTGAAAGACTTGGAACAACAAGGCCCGTAAACCGCTCAACGTCTTGCCTGAACCGGTCGAGCCGCTGATAAACCAGCCCCGGCAAAACGATTGACGATCCCATTCCAATCCTTTGAGGCGGCAGACGCGTTCTCCCAGCCATGGTCTCAGCCAGAGACTGACGAGCAGCAGGGCCAGTCCTGCGACCGCGAACCAATGGTTCGGAGTTGGAAGAACCAGCCTCGCTGCGAAAGCCAGAATCAAAACGAGAGTGCTCTCAAAAAGTTTCCCTCGAGTTTTCATGGCACAAACTGGAGATGATCCCCTCCCACCATCAGGGTTCCCGCTCCCGTTCCTCCCCCCAGCAATCCTTCCTTGAGCGGGTTTCCGACCAGTTCATCAATCACCTGCAACATCGGGCGGGCACCGAGCCGACGCGAATAGCCACGGCACATCAGAAACGGGATGACTTCGGGGGCAACCCGAATCTCGCGGCCCAACCTGCGATTGTGCCGGACGATTTTATCCAGAGCGTCCTCCGCAATACGCTGCTGGCACTCCCGGCTCAACGGCCGGAACACATACGGCTTTCCGAATCGCGCGCGCAGTTCCGGGCGAAGCCAGTTCTCCACGGCACGGGCCACATGAGCTTCGAGGCTGGCAAAGGGCAAATGTTCGCGTCCGACGATGGCCGCCGAACCGAGATTGGTCGTCACAATCAGGTAGAGCCGGGACAAGTCGAGTGTCTTCCCGTTGGCCGGGGTGATCCGCGCGGCGCTGACAGCCTGAAGGAAGAGATGCACAAAGTCGGGGTGCGCCTTCTCGATCTCGTCGAACAGCCAGATTCCTTCCGGGGTGCGCGCATGGGCCTGGGCCAGCCGCCCGCGATCACCGGAGCGGCGGCCGAGCAGTTCGTCGTATTTCTCCAGGGTTTTGAATTCCGAGCAATCGAAGCGCTCGAAGCAATTTGATCCGAACAACACCTCTGCCAGCCGTTCAGCGAGGAACGTCTTGCCCACGCCGGTCGGGCCGGCGAACAAAAAGGCGTCGCGCGGACCGCGCTGCGGGATCACATCCGTTTCGCGCCGCTGCACGGCATCGGCCAGACGACGCAGGACTTCGTCCTGGCCGTGGACGCAGTTACTCAATTGTTGCAGCAGGTGGATGCAAGACGAATGCGGGCCAGCATCTTCCCTGAGTGGTGAGGTTTTTGAATGTTTTGTCATGGTGGTCGTGCCGGGCGGTGATTGTGCCCGTAATTCCTATCCGCTCCTCTTCCGTTCATCGTTGCACGAAATCAGAATTGATTTGACCGCGAAGGTCTGTCGGCTCTGTTCTGTCGGTGTGAAAAAGCGGCGTTCGTTACTGGTCGATTCCGGCTGCGGGCGCAATCGGCCGTGGGTCTGGGTCGTTACGATTGTCTGGCTCATGGTTTCATCGGTTCCACCGTCACGCGCACAAGTGCAACCCATCATCCAACAAGCGAAATCCATTGCCTTACAAGCCGGTCAGTTGGAAGAGAAAGGCCAGTGGTCGGAAGGTCTCCGGCTCCGGCGTGAAATGGTCCAACTGCTTGAAAAAGAGCTGGGGCGCAACGCGCCGGACACCGATCATGCCCGACGAACCATCGCCGACTCGTTGAGCATGCTGGGGCGGCACGCGGAAGCGCGGGCAGTTCTGGAGGTATGCCTGGAAGTGCGAACCAACGCCCTGGGCGAGAACCATCAACTGGTCGCTGATATCATCAATCGCATCGGTGAAACGTATCGTCGCGAAGGGCTGCTGACCAATGCACTGCCATGCTATGCTCGCGCGCAGGCCATTTTCGCCAAGCTGCCGGGCCAGGAAACCGGACGCGCGTTCGTGATGGTGAACGAGGGGATCGTTCTGGCATCTCTTGGAGACAACCTGGGTGCCGAACGCAAGTGGGTTGAAGTTTTGCAACTCCTGCCGTCGGACGGCGAACCGCTTACGAGGGCAAACGCATTGACCAGCCTCGGCGAGCTTCACCGCAGCATAGGCAAAATCCAGCAGGCCGTCGCGGAACACCGGCAGGCTCTGACGATCCTGTCGAACTTTCCACCGCAATTTCCCAACCGGCTCATCGCTGAGAACAATCTCGCCTCCGCCTTGCGCGATCAGCGTCAGTTGACTGAAGCCATCGCCATTTACGAGAACAGCATTCGTTCCCTTTCAGAACAGCGCGGACCGGATGATTTGGATGTCATCGTCATCCGGCGGAATCTGGCCCAGGCGCTGGCGCTCGACGAAGATCACGCGGCTGCCCTTGGCATTATTGAAGATCTTCTGAAGCGCTTGGAATCCCCCGCGCGGCGCAACCACCCGGTCTATGGCGTCCTGGTCACCGATCAGGCGGATCGTCTCCAGTCGCTTGGCGATTTAACAGGTGCCATTGGGATATATGAGCGAACACTGGCCTCGCTCGGACCGAGTCCAGATCCAGAACATCGACTCGCGCTGGACCTTCGCGAGCGTCTGGGATCACTGGCGCTTGCACAAGGATCCCTCGGACAGTCACACGCCATCCTGTCCGACGTTTTGACGAGAAGGCGGGTCGTCGCTCGTAAAGACAGCCGACGCGAGCCGGAATTGGCCGAGACGCTGGTGGATTTTGCGACCTTCCAGCTTGTGTTGGGCCGGTTTGATCTGGCGCGGAACCATCTGGAAGAAGCCCTGTCCATCCAGTCCAGACATTTGCCCCCTCATCACCCCAAAATTGCCGCGACGTTGGAACAAGCGGGCATTTGCGCGCAAAAGACGGGACATCCCAAAGAGGCCATCGGGTTGATACGGCGCGCGCTCGACATCCGCCGGACCGCGTTGGGAGATGCCAGTCCTCAAACCGCCATGACCCGCCTGCTTCTGGGAGAAACACTGCTGGCCCAAGGCGAGGTCGATGCCGCCGCCAGCGAGATTCAAACCGCCCGCGCCGGGCTCGACAACATCAGGGGGCCGGAAAGGCATGTCCAGGCGGTCGCCGCATTCCAGCACGCCAACATTCTGCATCGGCGCGGTGGTCTGGAAGCCGCCGCCCCTCTTTACGAACGCGCTCTTGGCTACTTCGAGCGACATGGCATCCGACATGCCATCGTCACAGCCAGGGATCTTGCCCTGCTCGAACTGGATCGTTCTCGTCCCACAGCCGCGCTGCAACTGTCGGCCCGGTTGCAACCCATGCTGGAGAAGTTGTGGGGGAACGTGTTGCGTTTCTCGTCAGAGCAGGACCGTTTGTCATGGCAGGGAACATCCGACGGGTTGTCACTATTCGCCGCCGTGGCGCCGCATGATGCCCGGCCGCTGGCCAACGCGGTGCTGCGCTTCAAGGGACTGGTCTTGGATTCCTTGATTGAGGACACGCAGTTGGCGACTTTGTCGAATGAGCCGGCTGCAAGAGAAGACGTCCTCGCCCTGGCCATAGCGCGTCGCGAGCGTCTCCGGCTTGAGCTTGCGGCCGGCGGGCGGACACCTCCCGCATCAAATGCGGTGGCTCATGCCCGCTCCGAAGTAGAGCGGCTGGAAGCCGTCCT
>CAZBIC010000070.1:0-26363 GCA_964491875.1 uncultured Bifidobacterium sp. | reverse complement strand
GACAGGTGACGCCCACACCGAGCGCGACGCCGAGGACCAATAGCAGCAAGGCGGCGATGAGGTCTCCGTTTTTCATTCCGGCGATGCCACCCGCCGCATCAGCGAACAGCGCGCAGATTGGTAGGATAGCCAACATGATTATGCGAAATGTACACGGATACCCGGCTCGTTCAATATCAATCCTGTTCGATCCTTGAATTGAAAACGCCGTCACGACGGCGCGTTGGAACTCCGCCGTCCTCGTATGGGCGCCGACCAAACGCGCGCTCGATGGCGGAAGGCAACTCACATCTTGTCGAAGGCGTTTCAACATTCGACCGGCGAGCGTCGCCAGCCTCACTCGGATTCCTTCCGCGAAATGTTCACCGTTCAAAAATCATTCGCTTTTCGCGGTGGGAACAGGTAGGCAAAGTGCCGATTCGGAAACACCACGCGGCATCATGGTTCTCGATCCGAACCAGATGCCGGCTCGTGCGTGGTTGTCTCCATCGTCTGAAAACGGATAAGGCTGACCGATGGCTGAACAACTCGACCAACTCTTCGTGCATCTCAAGCACTGGCTGGTCGGCCATCTCCCGGACGCCTGGCAGCCGCTGGCCTCCATCCTCCTCTCGATCACGCCGGTGCTGATGGTTTTCCCTGGTCTCTTCGCGCTGACGACCGTCATCGAGCGCAAGGGCCTCGGGCGAATCCAGAACCGGCGCGGCCCGAATCGCGTCGGCATTCCGCTCACGAACATCCGGCTCGCCGGCTTCGGCCAGTTCATCGCGGACGGCATCAAGGCGCTCATCAAGGAAGACGTGGTGCCGCGCGCGGCGGACAAGGTCGTCCACTTCCTCGCGCCCATCGCGCTCGTCGTGCCCGTGTTGCTCGCCTACTCGGTGTTGCCCTTCGGACGCAACATGGTTCCCCTCGATCTCGATGCCGGCGTGCTTTTCTTCTTCGCGGTCGGATCGGCGACGGAGCTGTGCCTCTTCATGGCGGGCTGGTCGAGTCACAACAAATATTCGCTGCTCGGCGCCATGCGGGCCATCGCGCAGATGATCAGCTACGAACTGCCGCTTATCTTGTCCGGAGTCGCGGTGATCATGGTCACCGGCACGCTCTCGCTACCGAAGATTGTCGAGGCGCAGAACGTATACACCGGCACCATCGCCCACTGGCACGTCTTCACGCCGTGGGGACTCGCGGGCTTCATCCTCTTCTTCATCTCGTCGCTGGCCGAGGCGAACCGTTCGCCGTTCGACATGCCGGAAGCCGAGTCGGAGATCATCGCGGGATACTTCGTGGAATATTCCGGGTTCAAGTTCGCGCTGTTCTTTCTCGGCGAATACCTAGGCCTCTTCGCCGTGGCGGGCTTCGGCATCACTCTCTTCCTCGGAGGCTGGACCGCGCCGTTCTCGTGGCTCACCTGGATTCCGAGCTGGACATGGTTCATGGGCAAACTCGTCACGATGATTGCCATCTACATTTGGATCCGCGGCACCGTCCCGCGTCTGCGCGCCGATCAGCTCATGAACTTCGCGTGGAAGTTCATGCTTCCAATGGCGCTGCTAAACATCGTCGTCACCGGCCTCTGGCACTTCACCGGGCTGGCCGGCTGGAACATCGTCGTGCGCTGGATCGTCTGCGCGGGAATCCTGATTGTGCCGTATCTGCTTCTTGGCCGCGCTTTCAAAGCCAAGGTCGGTCAACGCGAATATCGTTATGCGAGCTGAGGTTCAATCACGGATAAACACGGATGAACACGGATGGAATTCCGAGGATTTCCGTCTTTCGTCGCTGTCTTTTTCCGTCGCCCTTTCGTGTGTTTGGCGTGTTTCGCGGTTAATCAGTTTGTTCCCCATCCGGGTCCATCCGAGTCCATCCGTGGTTAACTCATGACTCTCCCTTTCGCCATCATCGCGGGACTCACGGTCGGCAGCGCCATCGCGGCGATGTCCTTGCGCAATCTCGTTCACTGCGCGCTGAGCCTCGTCGTGACCTTCGCGGGACTGGCCGCGCTCTTCCTTCAACTCAACGCACAGTTCGTCGGCTTCGCGCAGGTCCTCGTCTACGTCGGCGCGGTCGCCATCCTAATCGTATTTGCCATCCTGCTCACGCGCAGCGCCGAGCCCGGACCGCCCGCTCCGATGACGACCGGCGCAGGCTGGGGTATTGGCATCGCCGTCGCGACCTTCCTCACAATGGCGAACGCAATTATCTCCAGCGAGGTGGTTGTGTATATCCCTCACCCTAAGCCGGAGGCTCTCGTGCGCGCCATCGGCGAAAAGCTGATGACCGACTACGTGCTGCCACTCGAAGTGATCGGCCTGCTGTTCACCGCCGCAATGATCGGCGCCGTCATCATCGCGATGCAGGAACGGAAGTCGAAACCATGACCCCTCTCCACCACTACCTCCTGCTCAGCGCCTTGCTCTTCAGCATCGGCTTGGCCGGCGCGCTCACGCGGCGCAACGCCATCCTCGTCCTGATCGGCATCGAGCTGATGCTCAATGCGGCGAACCTGAACTTCATCGCCTTCTGGCGCTACAGCCCGAACCCGGAGGCATTGCACGGCGTGATGTTCGTCATCTTCGCCATCGCCATCGCCGCCGCCGAAGCCGCCGTCGGCCTCGCGCTCATCATCGCGATTTACCGACACTACAAGACCACGAACCTCGATCAGGTGGACTCGATGAAGGGGTGAATGGTGGCGCACGACCAGCAACGTGAAATGTATGACCGTTTGGCTGCGGCGGTTCGACAAGTTTTGATCGAATGGGATCCAATCGGTGTTCTGAGCGATCCTGATTGGCCAGATGATGAATATGACACCTATGTTCCGGCGATCTGTTCGGCACTGATCAATTTTGATGATATCTGCGTCGTGGAAACCAAACTCAACTCGATAGTCGAGATGAACATGGGCATGGGGCAGCAACGCATTCGAAACAAAGACTTCGCTCAGAAGCTCTGGAAACTAAAAGAGACCATTGTGTCTCAGCACAATTGATGACGGACTTTGTCCAATACCTCTGGCTGATTCCTGCGCTGCCGCTGCTGGCGGCGGGGTTGAGCGCGTTGATGAAACGTCCGTCGCGCACGGCGTCGGCGTCGCTCGCCATCGGGTCGATGGTGCTCGCGTTCTTCCTTTCCTGCGCCGGCTTAGTGAAGACGCTTGCGGACCCGGCGGTACGGTTCACGCATAACTTCGACTGGTTCGTGCTCGGCGAGACGACCTTCAAGCTTGGCTGGGTGCTCGACCCGCTCACGGCAGCGATGCTCGTGATGATCACGTTCGTCGGCACGCTGATCTTCATCTTCAGCGTCGGTTACATGGCGCACGACGACAACTTCACGCGCTTCTTCACGTTCCTCTCGCTCTTCGCGGCGGCGATGCTTGGCCTCGTCATCGCGAACAACCTGCTCCTGCTCTTCATGTGCTGGGAAGTGGTAGGGCTCGCGAGCTATCTGCTCATCGGGTTCTGGTTCCACAAGCCGAGCGCGGCGGCGGCGGCGAAGAAAGCCTTCATCACCACGCGCATCGGCGATGTGTTTTTCTTCCTCGGCATTCTCTGGCTCAGTGCGGAGACGGGCACGCTGCTCTTCTACGACGGCGGGGCAGGGTGCATGGAGCAAACCGCGCTGGCCAAGCTCGTCGCGCAATCCACCTGGATCGGCATGGGCCTGAGCACGGCGATTGGGCTGCTGCTGTTCTGTGGCGCGATGGGCAAGTCCGGCCAGGTGCCGCTGCACGTCTGGCTGCCGGACGCGATGGAAGGCCCGACGCCAGTCAGCGCGCTCATCCACGCCGCAACGATGGTGGCCGCCGGTGTGTTCCTCATCGCGCGCGTTTATCCGCTGATGTCCGCCACGCCGGAGTCGCTCGCCCACACTTCGCCGCCCGCCCAGGTCGCCGCAGCACACGCTGCTGAAAAGCCAGCCGCTGCGCAGCCGAAGTTCACTGAAGTCGCGCTCAACGCCGAGGCGAAGTCGGGCGGAGCCAAGGTCGACAATGATCATTCCGCGCATCAATTGCCGCCGGCCACACCGGCCTTGCAAGTTGTGACATGGATCGGCGCCATCACCGCGCTGTTCGCTGCGCTCGTCGCCGTGGCGCAAACGGACATCAAGCGCATCCTTGCCTATTCGACGGTGTCGCAGCTCGGGTTCATGTTCATGGGCCTTGGTATGGGCGGCGTCGCGGTCGGTATGTTTCATTTGCTCACGCACGCGTTCTTCAAGGCGCTGCTCTTCCTCGGTTCCGGCTCGGTCATCCACGGTTGCCACGAGGAACAGGACATCCGGCGCATGGGTGGCTTGCGCAAGCTGATGCCCGTGACCTTCGCGACCTACGCCATCGGCATGCTGGCGCTCGCGGGATTCCCGCTGCTGTTCTCCGGCTTCTGGAGCAAGGACGAAATCCTGCACGCCGCGTGGCTGTGGGAACCAAGCAAGTGGCCGTTCCTAATGGGCCTGTGTGGCGCGTTCCTCACCGCGTTCTACATGACGCGGCAGATGTGGTACGTGTTTTTTGGAACAAGTAGGAGCCGAGGTGACGAGGCTCACTCTTCTTCCGCCGAGCATGACGGAGGGAAGTCGGAGACTCCTCACGTCGGCTCCCACGAAGAACACGCGCCCCACGAATCGCCGCCCGTGATGACCATCCCGCTCGGCATTCTGGCGACGTGCGCGGTCTTCCTCAGCATCTTCGGCACGCCGGTCTGGCCGTGGTTCCACAGCTATCTCAGCGGCCACGTCGTTCACTTCACGCCGACGATTGAGCTCGGCACCATTGCTGTGATGCTCGTCTCCGCCGTCATCTCAGTGGGCGGTATCTGGCTCGGCTGGACTTATTACTCACGTCGCGGCCCGAAGACTGCGGACGAACTCGACCCGCTCGAGAAACTTCAACCCGCTGCCTTCGCCACGCTGCGCGGGAAGTTCTACATCGACGAGCTCTATGAGATGTCCGTCATTGCATGGAACGCCGCCTGTGCTCGCGCCTCGCGCTGGCTGGATGACGTGGTGTGGGACGGCGCGGTGCGCTTCGTCTCGCTCGTCACGCTGATCTTCTCCTGGGCGAACCGACTCATCGATGAGTTCGTCGTCAACCTCGGCTTTGACAAAGGCTGCGGTGGTTTCCAGAGCGGCGCCCGGTTGCTCTCGCTTTGGCAAAACGGCCAGGTCCAACGCTACCTGCGGGTCCTCGCGCTGGGCCTGACGATTGGCGCGCTCTTTTTCATCTGGGGGTGCAAATGAACTACCTGTTGACTTTGCTCGTCCTGACTCCGCTGGCCGGGGCCGCGATTATCGCTGGATTGGGCTCGAAGCAGCGCTCGCTCGCGCGGGGGCTCGGCCTTTTCTTCAATGCGCTGGCGCTCGGAGTGGTGGCGTTGGTGTGGTCGAAGTTCAATTCGGCCTCGGGCGAGATCCAGTTCGTCGAACGCTATGGCTGGATACCGTCGGTCGGCGTCGAGTATTTCCTCGGCATCGATGGAATGGGTTTGCTGATGGTGCTGCTCACGGCGCTCATCGTTCCGTTCGGTTTGCTGGCGGCGTGGCGGATCGAGGAAAACACCAAAGCCTTCGTCTCGCTATTGCTCTTCCTCCAAGCCGGGTTGTTTGGTGCGTTCACTGCGCTGAATTTCATCCACTGGTTCCTCTTCTACGAACTCACGCTGGTGCCAGCGTATTTCCTGATCAAGCTCTGGGGTGGTTCGCAGCGTTCCTCGGCGGCGAACCAGTTCTTCATCTACACGATGGTCGGCAGCGTGGCTCTGCTCCTCTCGATGCTCGCGGTCTATCTCGTCTCGGGCAGCTTCGACCTGATCAAGCTGGCGGAGATGGGTCGTTCCGGCGAACTTGCGTCACTCTTCAACGTCCGCATCGGCGGCTGGTATGACCTCTCGCCGCGCACGCTGTCGCTGGTGATCTTCTTCGGCGCGTTCCTCGGCTTCGCGGTGAAAGTGCCGGTCTGGCCGTTCCACACCTGGCTGCCCGCGACGTATTCCGAAGCGCCCACGGGTGTGTCGATGGTGCTCACCGGCGTGATGTCGAAGATGGGCGTTTACGGTTTCCTGCGCATCCTGCTCCCGATCTTCCCGAACGAAATGCAGATCATGCTCACGCCGTTGCTCTGGCTGGCGGTGGCGACGATTGTGTTCAGCGCGTGGGCGGCGATGATGCAGAAGGACCTCAAACGCATCGTGGCTTATTCCTCGATCAACCATCTCGGTTACTGCCTGCTCGGCGTGTTCGCGGTCGCGAGCTTCACCGGGAGCGATCCAAAATGGACCACCGAGAAAGCTGCGGCTCTGAACGGCGTGATCGTCCAGATGTTCAACCACGGCATCACGGCGTCCGCGTTGTTCTACTTCGTCGGACTGATCGAACAGCGTGCCGGGCGTCGCGGACTCGATGACTTCGGCGGTTTGCGCAAGGTCGCGCCGGTCTTTTGTGGGCTGATGGGCATCGCGTTGTTCGCGTCGCTTGGATTGCCCGGCCTGAACGGTTTCATCGGCGAGTTCCTGATTTTCAAGGGCGTCTTCCCGCTGGCGAAATGGGCTGCAGCGTTCTCGGCGATCGGGCTGCTGGTGACGGCCGTTTTCCTCCTCACGATTCTGCAACGAGTCTGGAGCGGGCCGTTGGCGGAGCAGGGGAAAAGCTTCCCGGATTTGACGCTGAAGGAACGCCTTATCGTGCTCCCGGCGATCGTGCTGATGTTCGCGCTCGGCATCTGGCCGCAGCTGCTGCTGAAGGTGATCAACCCGACTGTGGTTCGGGTGGTCGACTCGATGAAGATGTAGTCGCTGCGGCGCGGGTCAGCGGCGGTTGGAGAGGACTTCCAGTGCGCGAATGGTGGCGGCGTTTCGTCCCTCGACGCCAAGCTTCTGAAAGACGCTTCCCATGTGCTGCTTCACCGTCTTCTCGCTCATTTCCAGAATTGCGGCGACGTCGGCGTTGCTCTTGCCTTGCGCGACCCAGAGCAGGACATCCGCCTCGCGACCGGTGAGGTTCAGCTCGCGCTGGAGAGGACCGGGAGAGCTGAAGTCCGGGTTGAATCCGCCACCACTAGACTGCGCGGCGGCTTCGAGACGCTCCTCCACAGCTTCGGCCCGGGCGAGCCGGGCGTGGACGGCGGCGAGCAGGTCTTCGCGGATGACCGGCTTCGTCAGGTAATCGTCGGCGCCGAAATTCATGCCGACGCGAATGTCGGATTTGTCGCCCTTGGCGGTGAGGAAGATGAATGGCGTGGTGGCGAATTCCTTGATGGCCCGCAGCGATTGCACGACGCCGTAGCCGTCGAGCTCGGGCATCATGACGTCGCAAATGATCACTTCGGGCCGTTCCTTCTTGGCGGTTTCCACGCCCACGGCGCCGTTCTCGGCGGTGACGACCTTGAAGCCTTCCATCTCCAGCAGCAGCGCGATGTTCCGGCGCATGGGAGCCTGGTCTTCGATGATCAAAATCTTTTTGGCGCTCATAGGTATCGGATGGGCTGATTGAGGCACAGGCGGCGGAGCTTGGCCATCCAACAATGGTCGGAGACAGCGGTCCGGCGGAACTCCGACCAAAGTCGGATCGCGAGGATCCGCATCGCCCCGTAGTGTCATCTTCACATGACTGCTGATCAGATTCATCTGCTGCGACGATCGTTTGGCCGGGTTGAGCAACAATCCCAGGTCGCTGCGCTGATTTTTTATCGCCGTTTGTTCGAGCTGGATCCCAGCCTGAGGCCGCTGTTCAAGAGCGACATTGAAACGCAAGCAGCGAAGTTGATGGACATGCTGGGGCTGGCGTTGAGTTTGACCAGCTGTCCCGGTGCTCTCGAAACGGAGCTGATTGATTCCGGTGCCCGACATTCTGGCTACGGCGCGCGCGATGAGCATTACGCGACCGTGGGGCAGGCGATGTTCACGATGCTTGAAGAGTCGCTGGGTGATGAGTTCACGCCCGCAACGAGAGAGGCATGGGTAGCGTTCTACGCTTTTGCGTCCGAGACGATGAAACGCGGCGCGGCCCAGGCATCGTTGGTGCGCGGGCCTGCTTCGCCTGCATCGCCCAAAACGCTGAAGTAGTCCGGCCAACCGGTCGGCGAAGGGCGGGCTACAGAGTTTCGAAGAGCGGAAGTCGCACGGTGAAGGTCGTGCCTTCGCCTTCCCGCGAAACGAAGGAGATTTCCCCTCGGTGTAATTCCACGCAGCGTTTCACGATCATCAGGCCGAGACCCGTGCCCGAGATTTGTCCCACGTTTGATGCGCGGTGGAAGGCCTCGAAAAGGCGGGCGTGGTCGGCTTCCGGGATTCCAATGCCGCGATCCTGAATCGAAAACACCGCGTGCGAGGTATCGCGTTGGACGGAGAAGGTGACTTCGCTTCCGTCGGGGGAATACTTCACGGCGTTCGCCAGCAAGTTGGAGAAGATGTGGCGCAGCAGGCTTTCATCGGCCATCGCTCCAGCGAGGTTGCCTTCCGCGTGAAAGCGAACCGGGCAGCGGCGGTTGGTGGCGGAATGCGTTTCGTCCACGAGCTTGCCTCCGAGCGTGGCGAGATCGATGGGCGCCGCCTTGAACGTGATTTTTCCGGCCTCGACGCGCCCGAGCAACAGCACCTGTTCCATCAGGCCCGACATGCGCAGCGTGGAGGAATAGATGTCTTCGAGCAGTTCCTTGAGCTTCTCCGGCGAGAGGCGGTCGAGGTAATTCCGCAGCAGCTCCACGGCGCTCATCGTGATGCCGAGCGGCGTGCGGAACTCATGCGAGACGAGGGATACGAATCGGCTCTTCAGTTCGCCCAGTTCGCGCTCGGTGTTCAGGGCGCGGAGGATGTCCTGCTCGGCTTGCTTGCGAGTTGAGATGTCGATGCCGACTGAGAGGGTGTGGGGTTCGCCATCGATCTGAATCACCTCGCCCGACACCAGCAGCGTGATGACTTTTCCAGACTTGGTCAGCAGCCGGTGCTCGCGATCGCGAACGGAGCTGTGCTTACGCAGGAGTTCCACGAATTCGACGCGCTGCTGCGGCTCGGCGTAGAGATTGAGGTCCTTCGCCAGGCGGCCAATGACTTCAGCCTCGGTGTATTCGAAGGCGCTGAGGAACGCGGGATTCGCGGCGATGAACTTTCCGTCGGTGAGGCGGGTCAACGTCATCATTGCGGGATTGGCGTCGAAGGTTCTGCGCAGCCGTTGCTCGGACTGGCGCAGGCGCTGTTCGCTCTCGGCCAGCGCCGCCTCAGAACGTTTGCGTTCGATCACGAGTGCCGTCTGCTCGGCGACGTAGGTGAGAATCTGTTTCTCCTCCTCGCTGTAAGCCTGCGGATTGTCGTAGTCCTGCACGGCCATCACGCCGATGGCTTTGCCGCGTACGATCAACGGCACGCCGAGCCAGACGGCGGACGGAGTCCCGGACACGAAATGCCACGGGTTCGCCGGGTCGGTCATGGAATTGCGATCCGCGAGCAGGGACTGGCCGGTGGACAGAATGTAGCCGGCGAGACCGCCCGAAACTTTGCGCGGCTGCGGCCAGGGATCTTTCTGATCGACGTGATACGCGTAGGCGTGGAGGTCGCTCACTGGATCGTGCAGGAGCAGGAAGAAATTGTCCGCCGGCATCAGGCTCTTCACGATGCGATGAATGCTCTGGTAAAGGCTCTTCAAGTCCTCCGCGGTATGGACTGCCTCGGAGATGCCGAAGGCGGCATGTTGCACGCGCTCGCTGCGCTTGCGATCCTCCACTTCGCGCTGGAGCACGTCATTCGCTTTGCGCAGCTGGGTGGTGCGTTGGTTCACCTGACGTCGCAGCATGACAATCCAGCCCACGCCGAACGCGAACAGGGTGCTGATAATTCCGACGGTCCGCCAGAAACGTTGCCGGGCGACGAGGGGCGATTCGCCGAACGATCGCGCGTCGGCGGCTTCGCGCAGTCGGAGCAGATAGGGCGGGTCGGTGGGCGAGGGCAGCACAATCCCGGTCAGCTCCACGTGATCGTCTGTTTTGAGAAACGTCAGCTGCCCGCCACGGCTGGATTCGAGCACGGCCTGAAATTCGCCGTCGTCATCTTCAAGCCGGAGTGTCTCGGCGGCGATTTTGTTGACGGTGGTCTGGACGCGCGAGAGCAGGCGGCCGGAGATCCGAACCAGATCGTGCGCCGCGCTGCCGCTGAGCATCTCGCTGGAGACGACGACGCGTGGTTCCGGCGGCGTGTTGGTGCCAAGCGTTCGGAAGGAAGAGAAGCTGAGCGAAAGATGCGGTTTGGTCCGCAGCGGAGAGCCGACGACTTCCACGGCGTCCCCGGGAACCAGTTTCGGAATCCTGCGCGGGATCAATTCGAGACGCTCGGGATCGGCGGAGCCTGCGGCATAAGGTTGCAGAAAACTCGCGCGCAGGCCGACGCCTCCACTGCGCAGGAAGACGGCGTCCTCCTCGACCTTCAACACGGTGGCGCTCACGCGCACGCGGTCGGCGCTGTTTGAACCGGTGGCGCGCAACTGGCGGGCATCGACCAGCCGCGCGGCGAACAGCGCGTTGGTGCCCGTTCGCAGGACGGTAATGAACTGGGGCGAGGGCGATCGAATGGCGCGATAGCCGCGGCCGATGTTCGCGGCGCCAATCTTCAGTTTCGCGCCCCACCAGTTGGTCAGCGGAATGTCGCCCCGCCAGTCTTGAATGGCTGCGACGGCCCAGCCCACTTCATCGGTGAGGTGGATCATGAGCGTTTCGCCTTCGAGGCGCGCCTGCATTACGACGCCTTCCACTTCGACCCACTGGCGATCGTTGATGCCATTCAAGGCGCCAATCAGCCACGGCCGCGCGGGTTCGGGAAGTTTGCCCGGACCGAGCACGGTGAGTTTGCTCGCGGTGAGCGTGGTTTCGGAATTGGTTGAGGTGAAGCGAATCTTTGCCTCGACCTCGACGCGATCGGCGAGACGGGGGACAGCGGCTCGCGACGGCAGGCGAACGACGACGCCAGTCGATCCGTCCTGCACGCCAATCGCTGCGCGCTGGTCAATGTAGATCACCGTTCCTTGAAAACGCGCCGGGACGTCGTTGGTTTGCGCTGGGTCACGCAGGATGGCGCTGACGTGGGCGGTATTGGTGGCGATCAGCGGAGTGGACGAAGAATTGTCTGCGGCGAGAGAACCCGTGATTGCCAACGCGAGCGCCGCTCCTGCGACGAGGGCGGTCTTCAGGCGAAACAAACTTCGGCACCATGCACTGACGGGAATCACGGTCGGACTCTAGGGTAAGAACGGGCGCTGCGAGAAGCCAAACCCCGGTGGGAAGATCCGACTTTGGTCGGATACGGCGCGGATATTTTCGAGCTACTTCACCACCATGCTGGTGAAGGGCGGCACATACGCCTGCAAGTAGACGAGCACGCCCACCAGCGCAGCCAGCGCGATGCTGTGGAAGAAAACGTAGCGCAGGATGGTTCCTTCGTGGCCGTACCAATTCGTCGCGGTGCTCGCCACCACGATGCTTTGCGCGTCCACCATTTTGCCCATGACGCCGCCGGAGCTGTTCGCCGCCGCCATGAGCGTGGGGCTGATGCCGGTTTGTTCTGCGGTGATTTTCTGAAGGCTCC
Source organism: uncultured Bifidobacterium sp. (assembly GCA_964491875.1). GTDB lineage: Bacteria > Verrucomicrobiota > Verrucomicrobiia > Limisphaerales > JADJPG01 > JADJPG01. The sequence continues at coordinate 14,796 of CAZBIC010000070.1, read as the reverse complement.
CGAAGAGGACGTTGCTCGCGGTATCGCTGCCAGTCAGTGCGACGCCGAGCCAGCCCAGCAGCGTGCCGAAGAACGGATACAGCGATCCGGTCTTGGCCAGCGCGAGTCCGAGCGTGGCGTCGGTGCCGGAGTATTTCGTGACGCAACCGAGCCCGAGCATCGCTGCGATGGTGATGAGCGAGTAGCGGACGCGCCAGAGCGTTTGGGCATAGACGCGCGCGAGTCCACCGGGGCCGAAGCCCATGATGAACCCAGCGAGGATGGATGCAGCGAGAATTCCGGTTCCGGTGGCAGAGAGCCAGTTGAGTTTGAAGACGGCTTCCTCGGGCTTCGTTGGTTTCTCGATGGTCGGCTTGGGCACGACGGGATAGTCGCGCAGGATGACGTTGTGCAGTCCGGCAACTACGAAGGACGGCGCGGAGAGATTATCCGCCGACTTCTTGAAAGCCGGAATGCCCCAGAGGAAGACGAGCACGCTTAGGAGAATCCACGGCGTCCACGCGCGGCGGAGCAGGGCGGGGGTGGGAGCGCTGCCAGTTGGAGCGCCGGCTTCCGGCCCGGCGTGAGTGGTCGAGGATCCAGAGTCGCGCCGGGTCGGAGACCGGCCCTCCGCCTCGTCCGCCGGTTTCCAGCCGTCCTTTGGCTGCCAAAACTTAAGGAGCGCGACGACGGCGCCAATTGAGGTCAGCGACGCGACGATGTCCACCAGCCACGGTCCGTGAAAGTTCGACACCAGAAACTGCGGCACCGCGAAGGAGACTCCGGCGGTCAACGCTGCGGGCCACACGCCGAGCATTCCGCGCCATCCGGCCTGAGCCCACACGACCCAGAACGGGACGAGGAGCGAGAAGAATGGCAGCTGCCGGCCGACCATTTGCGAGAGCGAGAGTTCATCAATGCCCGTCACCTTGCTCAGTGCGATGATCGGAGTGCCGAGCGCGCCGAAAGCCACTGGCGCGGTGTTCGCGATGAGGGAGAGCCCGCACGCGGCGAGCGGTTTGAAGCCCAGCTGAATCAGGATCGCGCTAGTCACGGCGACGGGCGTGCCGAAGCCCGCCGCACCTTCGAAGAACGCACCGAACGAAAACGCGATGAGGATGACTTGTACGCGCGGGTCGGGCGCGAGATTCGCGAGGCTGCCGCGCAGGACGGCGAAGAGACCTTTCTCGACGGTGAGTTGGTAGAGGAAGATGAGGTTGAGAATAATCCACCCGATCGGAAACAGCCCGTAGCCCGCGCCGAAGAGAGTCGTGGCGGCCGCTGCCTTCACGGGCATGTGGTAAGCGCCAATGGCCACGGCGAGCGCCACGCCGAGCCCCAGCAACGCTGCGAAGTGAATGCGAATGTGGAGCCACGCAATCGCCCCGAGCAGCACCACGATGGGCAGCGCGGCGACGACCGTCGAGAACAGGGCGCTGCCGAGTGGATCGTAGTTCTGCGTCCAGGTCATGGTGAATGTGGAAAGGAAACGAGGAACCGTGGCGGAGGGCAAGCTTTGGATTCCGTCGGTCGCACCACGATTCCGATTTGTCGCGGCGGACGTTCAGCCGCGCGCTGAGGCTCCCTGCTGGCAGCAGCTGGGAATTATTTGCGATCCGATCATACAAACGGGCGGCGCGCGGTGTCTGTCTGGTTGTGGTGAAAACGACCGGAATTGATCGGGAAGAATTTCGGACCGGGCTCGGGTCGGACTTTACTTCAATGGTCTTGTGTCGTGCGCTGCCGCGTAACTACTCTGGCCCAGCACTGTCCAAGAGAAACTTGAAACTTGATCAACCCCTGCGGTGTTGAGTGAAGAATGTCCATGTCCAACGGCAAAGCAAAATCATCGGGACGTAAGTTTTGGCTCGTCGTTGTTGCGCTGATCCTCGCGGGCGGCGCGGCAGCGTGGTGGTTCCAATTTCGAAAAAAGGATGAGGTGGTCACCATCCAGACGGAGAAAGTGCAGCGGCGCGATCTGACGGAGTTGGTGGTGGCGAATGGCCGCGCGTATCCCGTGGTGCAGGTGAAGATCAGCCCGGAGGTAAGCGGCGAGATCATCGCGTTGCCGGTGAAAGAAGGGCAGTCGGTGAAGAAGGGCGACTTGCTGTTGCGCATCAAGCCGGATTTTTACGCGGCGAGCAAACGGTCCGCGGAGGCGAGTTATCAGGCGGCGGTGGCGAACAAGGATTTGGCGGCTGCGAACCTGCGCAAGGCGGAGATTGAGGAGGCACGCAACAAGTCGATGCTCGCCAACAAGCTGATTTCCGATTCGGTGTATCTCGAAGTGAAGACGGCCGCCGAGGTGGCGAAGGCGAGCTTCCAGGCGTCCGAACATCAAGTAAACGTCGCGAAGGCCTCCCTCCAGCGCGCAGAGGAGGAGCTGGCCAAGACGACCATCGTCTCACCGATTACCGGCACCGTGAGCAAACTGAACTCGCAGCTGGGCGAACGAGTCGTCGGCACGGCGATGATGACGGGCACGGAGGTGATGGTGATCGCCGACTTGAACGAGATGGAGGCGCGCGTGGACATCGGCGAGGTGGACGTGGTGCTGATCGCCATCGGACAAAAAGCGCGCCTGGAAGTGGAGGCGTTTCGCGATCGGAAGTTCACGGGCGAGGTGACGGAGATCGCCAACTCCTCGCGTGGGCTCGGTGGGCAAGGTTCGAGCGGCGGCGGTGGAGGTGGCGGCGGCGGCGGGCAAGGGCAGGAGGCGACTCGGTTCGAAGTGAAGATTCGCATCAAGGACAAGGAGACGTTCCGTCCGGGCATGTCGGTGACGGCGGAGATTGAAACGCGATCGCGCACCAACGTTTTGAGCGTCCCGATCCAGAGCGTGACGACGCGTCTGCCGAAGAAGGACGGCAACAAGGGCGGAACCAACACGTTGGAAGTGGCCGCAAGGTCGACGAATTCCCCTGTCTCCGAGCGGAAGAACAACGAAGCGATCAAGCCGGTTGAGGTGGTGTTCCTGCGTGACGGCGAGACGGTGCGTTCCGCGCCGGTGAAGCGCGGCATCAGCGACGAGGATTACTCGGAGATTATCGAGGGCTTGCAGGAAGGGCAGGAGGTGGTGTCCGGCGGCTACAAGGCGATCAGCCGCGACTTGGAGGATGGCAAGAAGGTGAAGCTCGGTGAGCCGGAGAAGGAAAAGGAAGAGAAGAAGTGAACGGCTGACTCTCGCCTGCCATGTCTCTCATCCGTCTCGAAAACATCTCCCGCCGCTACCAGATGGGCGGCGAGACGATCCATGCCCTGCGCGAGGTGTCGCTGAACATTGAGCGCGGCGAGTATGTGGCGATCATGGGTCCATCCGGTTCCGGCAAATCCACGCTGATGAATCTGCTGGGCTGCCTCGATACGCCGAGCTCGGGTCGCTACGATTTGAACGGCACGGACGTGAGCCAGATGGATGACAACGCGCTCGCCGACGTGCGCAACCGCGAGATTGGGTTCGTCTTCCAGACCTTCAATCTGCTGCCGCGTTCCCACGCGCTGCACAATGTGGAGCTCCCTTTGATCTATGCGGGGATTCCGGCGCACGAGCGGAAACAGATCGCGATGGAGGCGCTGACCCAGGTGGGGCTCGCGGATCGGGTTCATCACCGGCCGAACGAAATGTCCGGCGGGCAACGGCAGCGGGTGGCCGTCGCGCGCGCGCTGGTGACGAAGCCCTCGATCATCCTCGCGGACGAACCGACCGGGAATCTGGATTCGAAGACCGGCGCGGAGATCATGGATTTGTTCGAGGCGCTGTCGGAGAAAGGGAACACGATTATCGTAGTGACTCACGAGGAAGACGTGGCGCGACACGCGCGGCGGATTCTACGCATCCGCGACGGATTGATCGCCAGTGACGAACGGGTGGAGAACCCGGTTCGGCCAGCGGGAGGGAAAGCGGCCCAGCCTGCGGACACCGCGAAGTCATGAAACTCTCCGCCGAGTTCATCGAAGGCATTCGCATTGCCGGCGGGGCGATTCGCGCGAACAAGATGCGTTCCGGGCTGGCGACGCTCGGCATCGTGATCGGCATCGTGACGGTCACGTTGATGGGCACGGCGATTACCGGTTTGAACGGCGCCTTTTTGCGCAGCATCTCGGCGCTCGGCACGGACGTGCTGCATGTAAGCCGGTTTTCCTGGTTCATCCGTTCGCACGCGGAATGGATGCGCGCCCAGAGCCGGCAGGAGATCTCGCTCTCGCAGATCAAGGCGCTGGAAGAACAGATGACGCTGGCGCGCGCCATCGCGCCTTACACGGAATTCGGTACGCCCGTCCGCTACAAGGAGCGAAGCTCGCGCCGCGTGTGGGCGATTGGCACCACGGAGCAGTTTCAATACACGGGAAATGTCACGCTCGCCCAGGGACGATTCCTGTTGGACACGGAAGTGTCCGGCGGCCGCCCGGTGTGCGTGATCGGATCCGGCGTGGCCTCGAATCTGTTTCTGCTCGAATCGCCGCTCGGTAAAACGATTCGTCTCGGCGACTTCCCGTTTGAAGTAGTCGGCGTGGTGGAACCGCAGGGAAATTTTCTCGGGCGCTTCAGCCTCGACAACCAGGTGTTCATCCCCGTGAAGCAAATGCTCGCCTGCTTCACGCGACGTCCGTTCACCACGGTGCAGGTGAAGGCGGTGAGCCTGGAGAAGTTGAAGGAGTGCGAGGAGGAGCTGCGTGGTGTGCTGCGCAAGATTCGTCGTGTCCCGCCCGGCGACGAGGATGACTTCTCCATCAATCAGCAGGAGAATTTCATCAGCACGTTCAATCGCGTCGCCGGAACGATTGCAGCGGTCGGGCTGTTCATTACCGGCCTGTCACTCTTCGTCGGCGGCATCGGCATCATGAACATCATGTTTGTGAGCGTGGCGGAACGGACGCGCGAGATCGGCATCCGGAAGGCGATCGGCGCGAGGCGAAGAACCATCCTGTTGCAGTTCCTGATCGAGTCGGCGGCTATTTGTCTGCTCGGCGGATTGGTGGGGCTGGCGATTGCGTTTCCGCTGACTTTGGTGATGAACCACTTCCTGCCGGCGCAAATGTCGCTAACCGCCGCGGGCGCGGCCTTGACCGTCGCGCTGGTGACGGGGCTGGTGTCCGGCTTTCTGCCCGCCTGGCGCGCGGCGCGCATGAGCCCGGTGGACGCGCTGAGGAATGAATGAAGCGGGACGAGTGATGCGTGATGCGTGAGGTTGCGAATAGGAATTTTAACTGGATGCATACGGCTGAGATCAAAGAGAGCTTTCTGATGGCGATGAGCGCGCTGACGTCGCACAAGCTGCGTTCCGCGCTCACGCTGCTCGGCGTGCTGGTGGGTGTGTTCTCGATCATCGTGGTGATGACGGCGATGCGCGTTCTGCAAAAGAACATCGAGTCCGAGCTGAGCGAGCTGGGCGCGAACACCTTTGCGGTGCAGAAGTGGCCGGGCGTTTACTTCGGCGGGCCCGATGGCTTCGAGAAGTTCTGGCGCCGCAAGAACATCACCTTCGCCCACGGCAAGCTGGTGGCCGACCGCGCTTCGCTCGCACTGAACGTCGGCATCGAGCAATCCTTCTGGAGCGGTGAAGTCTCGTCGCGTTACGAGAAGTCCGTGCCGGAGACGCAGTTGTTCGGTTCCACCACTGGATGTTTCCCCGCGAAGAACTGGCTCGTGGCGGATGGCCGCGCGTTGCTCGAATCCGATCTCGATTCCGCTGCGGATGTTTGCGTGCTCGGCGCGGGACTGGCGAAGTCGCTCTTCCCCTTCGGCTCGCCGCTGGGAGAACGCGTGAAGTTTGACGGCATCAACTACAGCGTCGTGGGCGTGCTGGAGAAACGCGGGACGGCTCTCGGCGGCGAGCAGGATAACTTTGCGGTGATTCCGCTCACGAGCGGATTGAACCGGTATGGTCGCACCTGGCGGAGCCTCACCATTCTCGTGCAGGCACGGGACCAGGCAGTCTACGAGGACACGGTGGAGCAGGTGCGCGGCATCCTGCGGGCGGCGCGCAAGGTGGAGCCGGGCAAGGAGGATGACTTTGAAGTGTTCTCGAATGATTCGTTGATCGCGCAGTTCGACAACTTCACCCAAACGGTGCGTTACGGCGTGGCGGCGGTCAGTTCCATTGCGCTCATTGCGGCGGGCATCGGCATCATGAACATCATGCTCGTGTCTGTTACGGAGCGCACACGCGAGATCGGCATCCGGCGCGCGGTCGGGGCGAAGAAGCGGAACATCATGACCCAGTTCATCATGGAGGCGGTGGTGCTCTGCGAAGTCGGCGGAGTGATGGGTGTCATCCTCGGCGTGCTGGGCGGAAATGCGACGGCATTCCTCCTGAAGATGCCGCCAGTGCTGCCCTTGGATTGGGCGGTGTTGGGCCTGGCGATTTGCTCGGTGGTGGGAATCATCTTCGGCACCTATCCGGCCTACAAGGCGGCGAATCTGGACCCAGTGGAATCGCTCCGCTACGAGTAAACTTTGTGGCAAAATTGTTTCAATAAAAGCAATGGCGTCCCGTCTGAATAGCGACAGCCATTAACAATCCACAAAGGAGGTATCAAATGTGTTACGATCCATTGACGACCAAGGGGGAATCCGGCAATGTCCGCCGCACCATGCGAAAACGATTTCTTTCGTGCATTGCCATTGCGTCTTGCGGCGCGTTGACCGCGGTCGCTCAGAACGGAGCGACCACCAAGACGGTGTCCATCAGCCTCCATGAAGCGCTGAGCCGGGCGCTCCAGCAGAACTACACGATCAGGCTCGGCTATTTTACCCCGCAAACGGCGCGTTTGCAGTTGGAGGAGATTCAGGGAGCCTACGATCCGGAGTTTAGAGCGAGTGCGAGTCATAACTATTCGCGGGCACCTGGTTTTTATGATTCCACGCTGAATCAAACTTTTGAAGGCGCTCAGTCATGGAATAATCGGTATCAAGCCGGGTTCAGTGGTCTGCTTCCGACCGGCACCCGCTACGAGTTGACCAGCAGAATCGACCGGTTTGATGGTGAATCCGCTGTAGATGTCAACCTACCGGTTCAATACGGCACCCGAGTCGATGTGACGGTCATTCAGCCGTTGCTAAAAGATTTTTGGATAGATGGAACACGTGCAAATTCGCGAATTGCTAGGATTGAGATCAAGAAAGCTGATCTCGATCTGCAGTACACCATCATGGGGGTCGTTCGAGAGACTTCACTGGCTTACTACGATTTGATAGAGGCACGCGATCAGGTCAAAGTCCGTGAGATGGCTCTCCAGCTGAAGGACCAATTCCTTGCGGAGACCAAAAAGAAAGTCGCGGCTGGCACTCTTGCTTCGTTGGATGAAAAACAGGCCGAATCGGAAGCTGCCACAGCGAGGACAGACCTGATTCAAGCGCGGTCTGATGCGGAACAAGCAGAGAATCGGCTAAAAGGACTGATCTTCTCAGATTTCAGCTCTGTCCACACCACGACCTTGGAACCTTCGGAGAAGCTCCTGGCAATGTCTCAACAGATCAATGTATATGAGAGCTGGCGAACTGGGCTGGAGCAGCGACCTGACTTTTTGCTGAAGAAGCAGTCGATTGAGCAGGAGAACATTCAGCTCAAATACACGAAAAACCAGCTCTATCCTGCCTTGGACCTGCAAGGCACGTACGGCCGGTCAGGATCGTCCGCCCCGACAGTGTATGACTCATATGATGCCGTGGGGGATAACTTGTTTCCCCGTTATGGCGGAGCTGTGACGCTCACGATTCCCCTCTCCCGTAAATCCGAGCGCGCTGCTCACAATCGCCAGAAGATCGCGGTCGACGCAGCGGTGATGGAATTGAAACTGGCAGAGGAGGTCATCGTCCGGACGATTGACACCGAGGCGAAGAAGGTCCGGAGTGCCTTCGCCGCAATTGAGTCCAGTCGCGAGGCTCGAGTTTTCGCCGAGGCAGCGCTGGACGCCGAGCAGAAGAAGTTGGAGAACGGCAAGAGCACGAACTTCCAAGTCCTCGAATTGCAGGATCGCTTGACCCAAGCCCGCGCGGCTGAAATTCGCGCACTTACCGAGTACAATAAGTCACTCCAAGACTTCTACTACTCCGAGGGCACGATCCTTCAGAAGAACAAAGTCTCGGTGGAACTGAAGTAACCTACCGCCATCCCTTTCACGCCCGGTTCCGACGCTATTGCGCCTGAACCGGGCTTTTGTTTAGCTCTTGGGCCGTATGACGAATCTGGACTGCCGCCGGAACTGACTTTCATGTCCGACGCTTCCTCCATCCCTCCGCGCGTTCGCGTGGATGGCAAATTTTTCCGGCTCGGCGACAGGAAATTCTACGCCAAGGGTGTGGCCTACGGGCCGTTCGCGCCGGGCGAGGCAGGCACCTGCTTTCCCTCCCGGGAAGAAACGGCGCGGGATTTCACCCTCATCGCGGAACTGGGTGCAAACGTCATCCGGACCTACATGCCGCCGCCGCGCTGGCTGCTGGATCTCGCGACGGAGCACGGACTGAAGCTGCTCGTCGACATTCCGTGGCCGAAAAACCATTGCTTCCTCGATTCCGAACGCACGAAGGAACAGGCGCGGGAAGCGGTGCGCGGTGTCGTGAAGGCGTGCCTTGGCCACCCGGCGGTCTTCGCCTACAGTGTGGTGAACGAGATTCCGCCGGACATCGTGCGCTGGAGCGGCGCGGCGGAGGTCACGGACTTCATCGAGGAACTGATCGACATCGCGAAGGACATCGATCCGGACTGCCTCTGCACGTTCGCGAATTATCCGCCCACGGAGTTCCTGCGCCCGCAGAACGTCGATTTCTTCTGCTTCAACGTCTACCTGCACCATCGCCGGCCGTTCGAGAATTATCTCGCGCGCCTCCAGATGCAGGCGGATACGAAGCCGATCATCCTCGGCGAGTTCGGCGTGGACTCGAAGCGCGAAGGTGAAGCCGAGAAGTGCGAGATGCTCACGTGGCAGATCGAGGCGGCGTTCCGTGGCGGGCTCGCGGGCCTTGTCGTCTTCGCCTACACGGACGACTGGTGGGTGGGCGGCAATCGCGTGAACGACTGGTTCATGGGATTGACGACGGAGGATCGCAGGAAGAAGGAATCGTTCGCGACCGTGAAGCGAGCCTTCGCTGGCGCGCCGTACTTTCCGCTCTCGCATTATCCAAAAGTGTCGGTCGTGGTCGCGTCCTACAACGGCGGGCGCACGCTGAAGGTTTGCCTCGATTCGCTGGTCCGCCTGAACTATCCGAACTACGAAGTCATTCTCGTGGACGATGGCTCGACGGATTCCTCGCCGGAGATTGCGTCGCTCTACAAAACAATCCGCTACATCCGGCAGACGAATCACGGTCTGTCCGTGGCGCGCAACACGGGCATTAACGCTGCGACCGGCGAGATTGTCGCTTTCACCGACTCCGACTGTCGCGCCGACGAAGATTGGCTCTACTACATCGTGGGCGATTTGCTCACGAGTCGTTTCACCGGTATGGGCGGCCACAACTTCCTGCCGCCGGAAGATTCGCCCGTCGCCGCCGCGGTGCTCGTTTCGCCCGGCGGTCCCGCGCACGTGATGTTGAGCGACCGTCTCGCCGAGCACATTCCCGGCTGCAACATGGTTTTCTACAAGTGGGCGCTGGATGAGATTGCGGGGTTCGATCCCATTTTCACCAAGGCCGGCGATGACGTGGATGTCTGCTGGCGCCTGCAACAGCGCGGCTACCGCATCGGGTTCAATCCCGCGGGCTTCGTCTGGCATTACCGGCGTTCGACGGTGAAGGCGTATCTCAAGCAGCAGCGCGGCTACGGCGAGGCGGAGGCGATGCTCGTGCGCAAGCATCCGGAGTATTTCAATTCGGTCGGCAACAGCATCTGGCGCGGGCAGATTTATACGGCGTCGAAGTTCGGTCTCGTGATCGGGCGCTCCGTCATTTATCACGGCGTCTTCGCCACGGGATTCTTTCAAACGCTCTACTCCGCGCCGCCGGCGTGGACGCTGATGCTTTGCACGTCGATGGAGTATCACGTGATGATCACGTTGCCGCTGCTCGTGCTCTCCGTGCCATTTACGTTCCTGCTGCCGGTGGCGTTGACGAGTCCGATCCTTTCGCTGCTGATCTGCATCGCGGCGGCATGGCAAGCGGACTTGCCGAAGAGCAAAAAGAAATGGTGGTCGCGTCCGCTGGTTGCGCTGCTCTTTTTCCTGCAACCGATCGCCCGAGGCTGGGCGCGTTATCAGGGGCGCCTCGGCTTGCAGCAAACCCCGCCTGCGGCAAGGGAGCGTCTCGAACTGCTCCAGCAGCGCGACTCCGGCGAATCGCTCGACCGGCTTTACTTCTGGGGCGATGGAGCGATCAATCGGATCGACTGGGTGAACGGCATCGTGCTGCGCCTGGATCAGCAAGGCTGGGCGAGCAAGACCGATACGGGCTGGAGTGAGTATGACGTGGAGCTCTTTGGTAATCGCTGGAGTCGCCTGCAACTTACGACGGCAACCGAGGATTTCGCCGGCGGGAAGCGCCTCTTCCGCTGCCGGCTCCGCGCGGAGTGGTCCCTACTAGCCGTGCTCGCGTTTTGGTCCGCGCTGGGATTTGAGGTGCTGCTGATCAGCACGGTGCGAAAGGACCTGCCGTGGATTTGGATGCTGCTTCTCACCATGCCGCTCTTCGGCTGGTTCATCGAACAGGAGAAACGGAATCAACAACGCCTCATCGCCGCGTTCCTCGGCGACCTGGCTAAACAACGTGGACTGACCAAGCTCCGTTACAACGCGCCGCAGGATAAGTTTGAGCCGGCGTGAGTCGAACGGATGCACCGCAGAGACGGGAAGAGCGCAGAAATTTTTCGAACCTTCTTCTCTGCGTCCTTCCTATCTCTGCGGTGCCGTCGGCTGCCGCGTTTTTGTTGCTGCCACACGCCGCGCTGGGTTGATCCCTATGAATCCTTTGGATGACTGCCGTTCCACAAACACTTTGAGTTTCGCCCTCGCTCTTGAAAGGATTCGCCCATGAAGATTGAAGCGCTGCACGTCGGCATGAAGGTTCGTCATCCGCAATACGGAGTCGGCACGGTCCGTACCATTTCCGAACACACCGCCGAGGTGCGGTTCGATGACGGCCAGCGCACCGTCGAGCCGGTCGCTGCCGGACTCGAGCCTGCCGAACCGCAGGTGGCCGTGAGTGGACTCAGCCAGCCGCTCGCGCTCTTCGTGAAGGAAACTGCCGAGGCCGCAGTTCGCGCGCTGGGTTTGGAGAAGCCTGAGTCTGTCACCGACCAACTCCTCGCCCGCTGGAACAACGGCAAGATGGTGCTACATCCCGCTGACCCGACATTGCAGACCAAGGAAGTGCCGCTGGAAGTCTTCTTCCACAAGATCGTGATGATCCGGAACAACCTCCGCGTGCTGGAACAGAAGATCAACGCGCACGAAAAGTTGAGCGACGCAGAAAAGGTGGAGATGCAGCAATACATCACGCGCAGCTACGGCTCGATGACGACGTTCAACGTCCTCTTCCGCGCGAAGGAAGATCAGTTCAATTCATAGTCCGGATCATGATTCTTCGTTGGCTATGAGGCACGCAATACGGTTCTAATCCGAATAGAGTCGCCGTTGCGTCTATACGGAGTTGAAGTTAACGAAGTCGGAACGAGTTGAGGATGGCTCTGTCACGATATTGACTCCTCATCCCCTGCTGGCTTAAAAGGTAGATATGCAAGGTGGCCGATTCATTCAACTGGGGATTTTTCTGTGGGCAATGCTCCAGTCAGCGGGTCTGTTGTGCGGTGCAGAAACTTTTTTGCGCTTGGAGTATGCCGAGATACCGGGGGCGACTCCTATTTCAGCTGTCACCTACCGCGAGCCCGAATATCGATTTAGTGCTGGCGGGACTAGGCGTATTGTGGAGTTTTCGTTGGACTCAACCGAACTGGCGGCCAACCACGAGTGGATTGATCTGATGCTGGTTGCGCCATTGGGGCAGGTAATCCAGCCGGGCTATTACCAGGCAGCGCCGGAGTTGAACTATCATATTAATTCGGAGCCTTTGATTTCCTTGGGCATTACTGGCGAGTCTCGGTCTGGGTTGCCGGGTAATTTCCGAATCAAACATATCGCCTACGGAACGAATGGTGCGTTGAGTTCGCTTTGGGCCACTTTCGAGAATGAATCCTATCAGGCCGTTCCAACGCTTTGTGGGGAGCTGAAGTACAACATGGAGCCGTCCATCGAATTGTCGATGCCGCTGTATCAGAGTGTTTCAATCGGAGAGGAGCTTATCTTCCCGGTCAGTTTCGATGAGGCCTTGGGAGGTGAAGGACAGATTCCTACCATTAGTCTCGATTCGTCACCCGTCGGAGGGGAGCTTGTTTTGCAAAGCCCGACGGATGGTCAGTTTCGCTGGGTTCCGGGACCGGGTCAGGTTGGACGCCACCGAGTCACTCTGGTTTTGATGTCTGCCACGTCCGTAGTGGACATTGCGACTACACTCGTGGATGTGAAGGGGGATTTGTCTGTCTTTTTTCAAACTGAACCTGGGATTTACCCAGGTTCAGGTGGAACTTTGTTTCTGGACGAGAGCAATTCGCGATTTATCACCTTGTACGATTTGTACTCAAATGGAGTAGCCGTCGTGTCTGCCTCAACGAACGGGCTTGATGGTTTAGAGGTTAGCTTTGCGCTTCCTGGCGGCAAAAAGTTGACTCCCGGAGTCTTTGAAGATGCAGGGCCATACGTGCCGGTATTCCGCGATCCTTACCGATCGGCTCTGGGGATCGGCAGTGCTTTTGATGGAAGAGGGCGATTCGAGATTCATGAAGTGAAGTACGGCGGCGCGAATACGAATCACGTCATCTCCTTTCACGCCTCTTTCCAGCATTTTATGAACGGGGATCATCCCGTGGCGTGGGGAGAAGTGAAATTCAATGCCGATCCTTCTGCTCCTACAAATCAACGGCCGCGGGCATTGTGTGAACCGGTGGTCATCGATTGTCCGCCAAGCCGTGGCGTGTCTGCAGAGGTGTCTGCCTCGATCAGCGATGAGGACGGAGACGCAGTCACGGTTCATTGGTTCATCAACGAAAAGCGCGTCAAGACCGAGACCGTGGTGTCGGGCGTGACCTCCAACGGCGTGCAGTTGTCTTTAATCAGCCGTGTCGCTATCGGGACCAATTCCGTTCGGATTGAAGTGCGTGATACGACCGGCAATTCGAACGTCTGCCATTCGACGATTCGCGTCGTAGCCGATGCCGAGCCTCCCACGATGGTGTGCTCACCTGATGTAATTGTGACAAACACGCCGGGGCGGGGTTGGGCCAGGGTTCCGCTTGCGCTGCCAGAAGTAGGCGATAACTGCTCGACACCTGTCCTTTCCTTGCGTCGGTCCGATCACCGCGGAATGTCGGGCGTGTTCTCCGTTGGTTTCACGGAAGTGATGTGGCGAGCTGCCGACCGTTTCGGGAATGAAACCAACTGGAGTCAGTGGGTGGAAGTAGTTGATCGGGACAGTCCTTATGTCCGAGCCTACCCGATCAAACCAAAAGATGCGCCTGCCATGACACGGCATCGTGAAGCATGCTATATGGTTCGTGGACGAGACAACAGCGGGCGCCCTCTCTCGATCTGGGTCAACGATACTTCGCAATCCGTTGGGTATGGCCCCTTCAAGAATCCTGCGCGTATACAGGTCGTTCGCATTCCGAGTAACGCGAATCTCTCTATTACTTACGATCGACGTAGCGACGTCTATGTGCTGCCGGTGGCGGGGAACGCATCGGTGTATGCGACAGATTCGGCGGGAAATGCGTCGGAGGCAATACTGCTTAAGTCAGTTCCGATTCAAAGAACGGGCGGCCGCTAAGAGAACTTCACAACACTCGATGAACCGCGCCTACCGCCTGTCACTGTTTTGCGGAATTGTTCCGCTGGTCGCAGGCGTCGGCATTTTCCTGGCGTGGGTGGCCACGCGACAGGACTGGTTGATGACGGCGGGAATCATCACGTTGGTCGCTGGATTCATCTCGTTCTGCATCGGGGCGGTGGCCTTGGGGAGGTTCTGTTGGCTGAGCATTCGTAACTCGCCGTCCGGACGAGCCGGCATTTGGCTCAAAGCACTGCTCAGCGCGGGCTTGCTTGTCATCAATTTTCCCGTCGCTGGAGTGATACTTAACCGGGTCGTCGTTATTAAGACTCGCTACACTGTCCAGATCCGAAACGATTCTTCGCAGCCCCTTCACGAGGTGCGGGTTTACGGAGGCGGTGTGGAGGAAAGGTTTGGTACAGTCGGGACTGCGGCTGCGCAGCGCCGTGATTTCTGGATTCAGCAGGATGGCGAGCTGATGCTGGAGATGAAACTGGGTCCGACGCTTGTTCAGACCAACATCGACGGTTACGTCACTCAAAATCTTGGTGGCGACGTACGCGTAACCGTAAACGCAGACTCCTCCATCTCGATCAAGCGCCGTCGCGATTAGACGTAATCGTTCGAATCGAGGTTCGGAGTCTCGGGTGAGACTGAGAAATCCCCAGCCCTTTCCTCCACCCGGTGGAGGAAAAGGCGTGGAAGCTGCGGAAACTACTCCTCGCTGCTGCCGAGGCGGGCGAGGACGTTGAAATCTTCGAGCGTGGTGGTGTCGCCCTTGATCTCCGTGCCGGATGCGATCTGTTTGAGCAGGCGGCGCATGATTTTGCCGGAGCGGGTCTTGGGCAGGCCTTCGGCGAAGCGGATGTCGTCGGGCTTGGCGACGGGACCGATTTCCTTGCCGACATGCGCGCGCAATTGTTCGCGCAGTTCGGAGCTGGCCTGGACGCCCGTCTTGAGGGTGACGAAGGCGACGAGGGCCTGGCCTTTGAGTTCGTCGGGCCGGC
>CAZBIC010000069.1:0-26960 GCA_964491875.1 uncultured Bifidobacterium sp. | reverse complement strand
CCAGAACAGCAGCGTCGTCAGCAGCGCCAACACCGTTCGACCGAACTCCGCGCCCGTCACACCGCCCATCATCAGCGGCACCCCGAGAATTGGAATCACTGCCAGCACGGTGTAAAACGCGACCATCGATGTCGCCACGAGCTTGCCCAGCACGATGTCGTACCCGCGCAGGTCGGTCAGAAACAACAGCCCCAGCGTGCCTTCCTTTCTTTCCGAGCAGAGGCAATCCGCCGTCAGAAACACACCGGCCACCAGTGTGAAGGCAAATACCAGGATGCTGATCGCGACAAAGATTTGGCTGCCTGCCTGGCGGATGCCCGACGGGCCGCCAATTGCTACGAAGAGGACGAAGAAGATCGCGCTCGCGCAGACCGCCGAGATGAGCCACATCCGATGCGTGGTGACCTTGCGTGCCGCCACGCGCAGTTCCCGTTCGACAATCGGCAAGAAGGTCATGACACAGCGCCTGCCGTCGGTGCCTTCGCGCGGCTGAACTTGAGCCAGCGAAACCTAGAACCACCCGCTTCATCCGCACCCCGGGCCGCCACGCTGCGCAAGTCCCGGCTCAGCCGGCGTCGCGCGTAGAGGATGAAGGCAATGTCGACGCCGATTCCCACCCCGGACATAATCAACTGAGGAATCCACCACGCACGGTAACCGCCCATGACGTTGAAACCGATCTGCAAGGCGAAGGTCGCAAAGCCGAGGATGATCGGAGGCAGGCCTTGCACGAGAACCACCGCCTTGATGACCGCGTGGTTCGCCTTCTTGCTCACCAGCCCCATCCACATACCGACCCACGCCACCGCGATCAGGCCGGAAATGGTGGTGAGCATCGAACACACCGCATTCACCACTTGTCCGGCATACATCTCCTGAATCCACTGCTGATTGGTTTGCAGTGACGGATTATTCTTCAAGTTGATGGCGAGGTTCTGCTCGATCTGGAGCCACGTGGCCGCCGCTTGAAAAATCACGAGCACCAGCAACGGCCCGGCAAAGGTTCGTCGAATCGCCCACCATTGACCCTGAACGATCTGTCGCGGCTCCAATGGCGTCGCAAGCAGCAGCTCCATCGTCCCGGTGCGCATCGCGTCGATGAAGAACCTCGTCGCGAACGTAGCCACCCACAGGTTCAGCAGCAACGAATAGAACGCCGCGGATCCTTGCGAGACGCCAGCCAGCACATTCGAATCGGCGCGGCGAACACTCAGGAGAAAACCGACTACGATGAAGCCGACCAGCGCCATCCAGAGGAAGCGTCCCATCCACAAATCGCGTCCCGCCAGCCACCGCGCAGGGTTGTCCGCCAGCCAGCGTTCCCGCAGCGTCCGGCGCTTCTTCGGCGAGCCGAAACGCCACCGTTGCGCGCGCGACACGGAACCTTCCTTCTCCTTCGATGCCGTCTCCTGCCAGCGCCGCGGCGCGAGCCACGCCGCCGCGCCGAGGAAGGCCCAGGCAAGAACATGCACGAACACCAGGCAGGTCCAAAAATTCGCGAGCTGGGTGGACCGGGCTTCCGTGAGCGCGTAACTGGGGCTCACGAGACTGAACCGCGGTTCAAACTTCGTCGCGTCCCACTCCGCAATTGACCAATCGATCATCGGGAACACCGCGACGAACAGACCGAACAAAAGGGCCGCGCCGGTCATCGCGCGCTGCGCATCGCGGCTGATGGCGGAAATGAAAACACCGACCGCCAGTGAAAAGAAGAGGGTGTTGAACAACACGAGCATCAGCCGCCAGAATTCGCCACCAGTCACACCGCCGAGGAGGAAGGCGATGCCAATCACCGGAAACGCCGCCATCAACCCGCAGGTCGCGACCAGCGAGTGGGAGAACAATTTCCCGAGCACGATATCGTAGCCACGCAGATCCGTCAGGAAGAGCAACCCCAGAGTTCCCTCGCGCTTCTCCTCGCTCAGGGAATCCGACGTCAGAAAGACGCCAGCCGCGCTGACGAAGGCGAAGCTCAGCCAGGAGAACATCGAGAACAAGATTATCCCCAGCTGACTGCCGAAAGCGATGCCGCCACGTCGCCCCATCTCCGAGATCGCCATGACCATCGCCAGCAGGAACACCGCAAGCGCCGCCGCCCCGATCCGCGACCAATACGTCCCCTTCCGCCGCGCCGCCACGCGCAATTCTCGATCAACGATGGGGAGGAAGGTCATGCGGCGAATGATTCGCAATTCGTGATGCGTGATGTGGCGTTCAAGTTCATCTCACGCATCGCGCTTCACTCATCACGTCGCTACTGCGTTTCACCCCGCGTGACACGGAGGAAGACTTCTTCGAGTCCGAGTTCATCTTCACGGAGTTCCGTCAGTTTGGCGCCACCGGTCACGAGCGTCTCAGCGATGATGCTGTGGTCGATGTCGTGGTTCACCAGCGTCACCTTGACGTGATCGTCCTCCGATTCAGCGGCGCTGACTTCGGGCCGCGCCTTGAGCAGTTCAATGGCACGGTTTTGGTCGCTGGATACTTTCACCCACACGACACGTCCGCTGGACGCGTGATCGCGAACACCCTGCACAGGGCCGGCGTAGATGAGCTTGCCGCGCTCGATGATGGCGACGCGGTTGCAGAGGGTTTGCAGTTCACTGAGGATGTGGGAGCTGATGATGATGGTTTTCCCCATGCGCTGGAGCTCCTGCAGAATCGCCATCATCTCGATGCGCGCGCGGGGATCGAGGCCGGAGGCGGGTTCGTCGAGCAAGAGCACCTTGGGATCGTGGATGAGCACGCGGGCGAGGCCGAGACGTTGCTGCATGCCGCGGCTGAGCGCACCGATGAGCGCGCCTTTCTTTTCACTGAGACCGACGAGCTCCAGCACGTCGTTCACGGTCTTCTCGCGTTGCGCGGTCGGGATCTTGTAACAAGCGCCGAAGAAATCGAGATACTCGGTCACCTCCATGTCCTTATAGACGCCGAAGAAGTCCGGCATGTAACCAATGACGTGGCGGACGGCGTCGGCATCGCGCACCACATCATGGCCGAGCACAAGCGCCTGGCCGGCGGTGGGCGTGAGGAACGTGGCGAGGATGCGCAGCGTGGTGGTCTTGCCCGCGCCGTTCGAGCCGATGAAGCCGAAGAGATCGCCCTGGTTCACGGTGAGATCGAGCGCGCTGAGGGCGACCATCTCGCCGTACTTGCGCGTGAGGCCGAGGGTCTGGACGGCGGGGAGAGGAGGAGCGCTCATGGAATCAGTGGATGGAGATGGATGAATTTAAAATGGGCGATCATGGGAAAGAGACCTTCAGGTCGGCGTCAAATTCAGAGCCACCGGGCAAACCGTCGCGCCCGAGACTTACGATGGCACCGTTGCCGTTCGACGGAAAAGCGTAGTTGAATGAACGTCCCCATCCGTCATTCCACGGCGCAGCGGGAGAAACGAAGACAACATTCGATCGATTGAAGGAGAGGTCTTTCATCGTCACCGGCCACTGCCCGTATACTCCGAAGTAGGCAGTCGTTGCCTCCTTCAGCGCGTCCAATTGCACCATTGTTCGCGCCTTTTTCGATTGCTGACGAATCCCGCCAGCCCCAGAAACCATCAGGTAGACCACCAGAACGAACACCGCCACCAGTGCAGCGCTTAGTCCAATCACGATTTTCTTTCTCAGCGCCATGACTTCACAAATGGAACGAACATGTGAGCCTCGTCACTTCGGCTGCTACCAAGATCTGATAACCGCTCATGTGTTTCATTTCTTCACCTCGCACGCCACGCGCAGCAGCGTGTTCTTCGTGCCGCGCACAGCGGCGAACTGGTTGAGCGGCTGGGTGAGCAGATGATTCGGCAGCCACGCGAGCAGCACCGCGTCCCCGCGATCCGTGAGATGCGAGAGCTCAAAGCCTGGCGGGCAGCTGAAGTTCTCGTAGCTGTTCTGGGTGTCGTTCAGCTTGATAAAGCTGGCCGCTATCGCCGCGCCCACCGGATCTCCGAGGCGCGAGCGTTCATCGCTGCCGAAGGCTTGTTGCCGGGCATTGACGGCTCCAAAGAAACGCTGCGCGTGGTCCCGCACAAAAGTCTCCAGGACCGTCGAAGGCGCTCCACGGCGGGGAAACACCTTCTTCTCCTTCGCGGGGACATTCGTCAGCTGAAGCATGTCGCGTCCGATCACCACACGCACGTTGGTGAGCGGGACGTCGAGATTGTTGTCGACCACGATCTCGGTCGCACTCACGGTGAGTGAAACCGGCGTCTCGCTCTGACGCCACCAATCGCTGACAAACATCTGGCTGGTCCAGACAGGCACGGAGGCTTGCGCGCGAAAGCCAGCAGGGCGTTGTTCGATCGTGGAGCGACTGCCTTCCTGGCCGCCGCCGTAGTTGCCCGCGTATTCGCCGCGCAGCGTGGCAAAGGGTTGTTCGCTCGCGAAAATGTATTGGGCATTCACCGGCGAGTAGATGGAGCCGAAGCTGCGTCCGCGAAGGTCCGCCGAGTCGCCGTGCGGAATCACGTCGACGACGTGCAGTTCGTTCCACTCCGTTTCGCCGGCGCGGAGCTTGTAGCCGATGAAGTAGATCAGCAGCGAGAAGAACGCGACATAGGCGGGGAACGTCAGCCAGGTGAGCATCTGCCGGTTGAGTTTCTTGAGCCAATACTGATCCAGCGGACCGATGACCGCGAGATACCCGACGAGCAAAAGCAGCAGCCAGCCGACGGGCAGCTTGCGAATCTGTTTACTGTCGATGATCGCGCCGAAGATGCCGTCCACAGGCCGGCCAGCGTATTGATTGAATGATTCCGTGGTGAGCAGCGCCGGAGGCAGGTCGATCATCTTTGCCCAGAAGTGCGGCGCGTTCTTCCAGGAGCGGAATGGCTCGAGTTCCGGCGCGAACATGAGCGTCGTGAGATGTCCCCTGCCCCGCTCGACGGAGACAATCAGCGGTGTGCCCGATGCAGTGACAAGCGCGCGGCCTTCGCGAAGCTTTCCGGTGATCGCCTGGATGGGCGCAGATTCGAACTCCGAATCGTAGGGAAGACGTTCGAACGGTGAGGACATCGGTGGCGGATTGCGGTTGTTGCCGCGATTCGCCCGTTCCGCATATCGCGACGCGCCATCGAATCGCAGGTCGCTCGTCACCCAAGCGTGCAATCCGTCGTGCGCAGTAACCGCGGTCATCCCCGCCGCATCCACCGGCAGGAGTTGCTTGAGCCATTCGCCTGAGCCGCTGAGGTGATTGATCTGTTCCAGCCCGACAATCAAGTGCCCGCCGCCATGCAACCAGGCGAGCAACGGCCCCACCTGATTCGCCTTCAGCTCCAGCGCGCGTTCGGAGCTGAGGTAGAGCGTATCGAGTCCTTCCAGTGCGAGCGGGTTGTCCGGGAACACGGCCGGCTGCAGACGGCCAAAGACAGGTCGCAGATCTTCCTGCTTTGTCTTCAGCTCCGGCAGCGTCGGAACGACCCGGGTAATTGCCGCCGCCAGCGGCACCACCGCTTCATTCAACCGGCGCACCCGCTGGCTGGTCGTCTCCGCGCGCACCCGGCGCTTCTCGTCCAGCAGTCGCGCACTCCAGGTCGGGTAGTAACTACCGGCATTGAAGGTGGGAATAAGGAAGCGCTTGGTCGTGCCCGTCGGCAACTCCACGACCATCGTGCGATTCTGCGCGGAGTTAAATTGCCCCGGCGAAATCTCGACGGTGGCCATGAACGGCGGCCCGTCGTTCTGCACTTCGAACGCAATCGGAAACCAGCTGCCGACCGGCACAATGCCGTCGTAGCCCACGAACATGTCGAACCGCACTGCCGCGCGAGCCGTCGAGAACGTCAGCAGCGCCACCAGTGCGAATAGAATCCACCGAGGCATCGGTGCGGGAAGGTGAACGGGAGATGGGTTGAGATGATGGTGCTGCTGGAATGCTGAGTTCCACCTCATCCTCGTCGGGCCGCGCTTGGTGCTGTCCATGATTCGCTTGGCTGCTTGAAACGCTGGCGTTATACGAACCGCCCCTACATCTGGCAACGCCAAACGCCCTCGCGCCCGCCTTGCCACCGCATCTGACCAATTTAGACACCGCCGGTGCGAATTCGTTCCGCCCGCGAGCGAATCACTTCGCCGCCGCGCCCTTCACGAGGTCGCTGGCGATTTGATCCGTCAGGTCACCGCCGATCGGCCACATGTTTTGAAGCTTCCCCGCTGCGTCAAAGATCGCCGTGCTGAATCCGTGATCGTAGGTACCGCCTTCTAGCTTCGCGTTCACGCCGAAACCGCTCGCCAGTTCCTCGATATGCTCCGGCTTGCCGGTGATGAAGCTCCAGTGATTCGAATCGTAGCCGTAGGCACGACCGTAAGCGCGCAGCACCTGCGGCGTGTCGCGCGGATCGAACGACACCGAGAGCAGCAGAAAATTCGTCGGGCCACCGGCCATCGCCTTCAGCTTCGCCTGGGCGCCCTGGAAGTTCTTCGAGAGACGAGGGCAATACTCCGGCAACGGACAAAGCGTGAAGAAGAACGTCATCGCCACGGCGCGTCCCTTCAGATCGCGCAGCCGCACCGGCTGCCCAAACTCGTTCGTAAGCGCGAACTCGGGAATGCTCTCCCAACTGAACGCGCCCGGTTGGTTCGTGGACGTCGTCGGTGACGTCGGCGGTTTGGGCGTTTCCGTAACGCCGGAACTCCCAGTGCGCTGGACCTGGTCAATCCAGCTCGCGTCGTCCGTGACATTCAGGCGGAAGCTCAGTGCGTCGCCAGGTGCAATGCCGCGCAATTCATTCGTGTCGCGCACGCGAAACGGCATCGTCATCGCCTCCATGTAGCCCGGGATTTCCTCGTGCCGAATCACAACGGTGCGTCCATCCGGTTTCAATTCTCGCACCACGCCCGTCACGGCGTAGTTCTGAGCCGCGAGTACGGACAACTCCGAGCGACTCCGTTCTTCAGAACACGACGCGACGAGCAGCGCGCCAAGCAACGCGAAACCAATCGTAGTTCGAGCAAGCCAGAAACGCATGGAATGGATCATCGATTTGCCGTCCAGCAGACCGGCCATCGGTCCCAGCGTCAAGGAACGATCCCCAACCCGTCACAGCGCCGTTGCGGGAAAACCCGTAGCGCCCCGGCACGCAGCGCAGTTGACCCTGATCACCGGCACCGCGCAGCATCGAGAATCGCCCTAGCCGTCTGTGGCAGGGAAAGTCGTTCGCGGTTTTTGAAAATGATGTTGTTCTCGCTGCCATTTCAACGCGTTGCCAGATGCGCTCTCGGCCTTGCCATGGCAATGCTGGGAACCACCCGCATCATCGCCGCTCAAACCGCCCCGCCGCGAATCGATCGAATCGAACTCCTGTTCACCGATCTGGTCACCGTCCACTTCGACACCGAGCCGAACCGGAAATACGAACTGCAGTTCATCGACGCGGTGGCGCGCGCCACGAATGGCATCGTCACGCCTTCCCCCAACGCCGCGTGGAGCAATCTGTTCATCGCCCCGGCGGTGCCATTTCCCAATCACTACGTCATCGCAGACACCCGCACGAACCGGTACCGATTCTACCGGCTTAGGGTGACGCCGTGAGTTTTCCCATGCTGAAAGTTGTTCTCTTCCTCCTCATCTCCGCACCCGCTGCTCTGGCCTGCGACCTCTGCGCCGTTTACAGCGCGAGCAGCACCCGCGGCGAATCGAGCTCAGGATTCCTCTTCACCGTCTCCGAGCAGTTCATCCCGTTTCGCACCGTGCAACTCGACGGCGATGAAGTTCACCCCGCCAATCCTGACAAGCTCGACAGCGCGATTACGCACCTGGTCCCGACCTACAATTTCTCCAAGCGCTTCGGAGTCAGCCTTAACATTCCGCTCGTGCATCGCTCGTTTCGTCGGACGGATCTGATCTACTCCACCGGAGGACCTCCCACCGTCCAAACCGAGACCGGCCGCGAATCCGGACTGGGCGACATCTCCGTCATCGCGCGGTGGACCGCTTGGGAGAAACGCGAAATGGATTACGACATCGTCCTCACCCTGCTCGGCGGCGCCAAGCTCCCCACCGGCAACACCGATCGCCTCCGCGACGAACTCGACCAGACGCTCATCTACGAAAGCCTGCTCCCGCCGAACACACCGCACGATCCTCTCGGCCACTCCATCGCCAGCGTTCATCAGCACCAACTCTCCGCCGGGTCCGGCTCCTACGATGGCATCGCGGGCCTCACCTTGAACACCCGCTGGCAACGTTGGTTCTTCAACAGCCAGTTTCAGTATTACGCGCGCACGAAAGGCGACTACGAATTCCGCTTCGGCGATCAGCTCATGATCTCCGGCGGTCCGGGCGCGTATCTGCTGCTTCAGGAGAAAGGCACACTCAATCTCCAAGCCCTCGCCGTCTACGATACCATGGCGCGCGACGAAATCCTCGGTCGCAAATCGAACCGCACCGGTATGACCGCGTGGTATCTCGGACCGCAGTTCAGCTTCACCTGGGGCGAACGCTTCAGCGGCAATGCCGGCGTCGACATTCCCCTGCACATCGCCAACAACGGCTACCAGAACGTTCCCGACTACCGCATCCACGGCGGCGTCAACTGGCGCTTCTGAACTCGGCCACGCTCGCGGCTTGTGTCGGAAACCTCCCTCCGCTACAACCGCCGCATGAACCGCCGCCAATTCCTCAAGACCACGGGCACTGCTGCCCTCGCACTCTCCGCCCTCCCCCACTACGCCGCCGAGTTTGGCGACATGAAGAAACGTGTCGGCCTCATCGGCACAGGCTGGTATGGCAAATGTGATTTGCTCCGACTAATCCAGATCGCCCCCGTCGAGGTCATCTCGCTGTGCGACGTGGACAAGAAGATGTTGGAAGGCGCCGCCGAGATCGTTTCCACCCGGCAAGTCTCCAAGAAGAAGCCGCGCACCTACACCGATTACCGCGCGATGCTCAAGGAGAAGGACCTCGACCTCGTGCTCATCGCCACTCCCGACCACTGGCATGCGTTGCAGATGATCGAGGCCTGCAAAGCCGGCGCGGACGTTTACTGCCAGAAGCCGATCGGCGTAGATGTCGTCGAATGCCAGGCCATGCTCGCTGCTGCGCGAAAGTACAAGCGCGTCGTGCAAATCGGCACGCAGCGCCGCAGCACGCCGCACCTCATTGATGCGCGCAACAAAGTGATCAAGGAAGGTTTGCTCGGTCGCATCGCCCACGCGGAGATTTGCTGCTACTACCACATGCGCAATCGCGACACGCTCGCCACCGCGCCGGACATCGCGCCGCCAGACTACCTCGACTACGACATGTGGACCGGCCCCGCACCGATGCGGCCCTTCAACAAGATCGTTCACCCGCGCGGCTGGCGCGCCTTCATGGAATACGGCAACGGCATCGTCGGCGACATGTGCGTTCACATGCTCGACATGGTGCGCTGGATGTTGGACCTCGGCATGCCCACCACCATCAGCTCCAACGGCGGCATTCTCATGGACAAGAACGCGCGCGCGAACATCAGCGACACGCAGGTGGCCACGTTCGATTTCGGCAGCATGCCGGTCGTGTGGACACATCGCTCCTGGGGCGAAGCGCCCGACCCGAAGTATCCGTGGGCCGCGTTCATCTACGGCGACAAGGGCACGCTCAAGGCCAGCGTGAACGGCTTCGAGTTCATCCCGCGCGGCAAAAAGGAAGCCACCGTCAGCGGCGAGGCGCTCTTCGAATACGAGAAGTTCCCCGAAGACAAAACCGAGAAGGACCTCGAGCGCCACGTCGCCTCCGCGATTCGCGTCCACATGCAGGACCTGCTCACCAACATCGCCTCGCGCGGCAAGCCCGTCGCGGACATCGAGCAAGGCTGCATCTCCAGCGTCGCGTGCATCCTCGCAAACATCTCCGCCCAGCTCGGCCGCTCGCTCAAGTGGGACGAAGCCAAAGGCCAGGTCGTGAACGACAAGGAAGCGAATAAACTCCTGCGCCGCCCCTACCGCACGCCGTGGGTGCATCCGGAAGTGTCGAAGGTGTAATCAACCACTCGTAGGAGTCGACGTAAGGAGACTCTGATCTCTGTTGAGAAATGAGTCGAGTCGACCACAGAAACGCAGGTTCTGCATGCGAACCGGAGCGCCGGCGTCCCCGCCGGCTTAAGATCTTCGTGCGTCCAAAGCCGGCGAGGACGCCGGCGCTCCGTTCACTCCCCCCCCTCGCCTTCATCACCCTCCTGCTCGCCCTCGTCCCGCCCGCCTTCGCCGCCCCCCTCGAAATCGACTTCGCCAAAACCAACGGTACCTTTCGCCCGCTCCACGGCATCAACAAAGGCCCGCTCGTGGGCGGCGGATTGCTCGACCTCACCGAGCAACATCGCGCGCTCGGCATTCCCTTCACGCGCCTGCACGATTGCCACTGGCCGAACCCCGACGTCGTGGACATCCACACCGTCTTCCCGAACTTCGACGCCGATCCCGCGCAGCCCGCGAGCTACGACTTCACGCTCACCGACGAATACCTCGCCGCCATCCGTGCGAGCGGCGCGCAGATCGTCTTCCGCCTCGGCGAGAGCATCGAGCACACGAAGACCAAGCGCTTCGTCCATCCGCCGCGCGACTTCGCCAAGTGGACGCAAATCTGCCTCGGCATCATCCGCCACTACAACGAAGGCTGGGCGAACGGATTCCGCCACGACATCCGCTACTGGGAGATCTGGAACGAGCCCGAGAACCGCCCCGCCATGTGGACCGGCACCGACGACCAATTCCTCCAGCTCTACGCCACCGCCGCGCGCGAGATCAAACAGCAGTTCCCGCAGCTCAAGGTCGGCGGACCCGCCTTCGGTCACTCCGGAAAGTTCGAGCACGGCGCGTTCGTCCCCTCCGAGTTCGTGCTGAAGTTCCTCGAACTCTGCCGCCGCGACCGCGTGCCCTTGGATTTCTTCTCCTGGCACTGCTACTCGGATCGCCCGATGGAACTCGCCGAGCGCGCCCGCGCCATCCGCCAGCTCCTCGACCGCCACGGCTTCGCGCGCACCGAGAGCCATCTCAACGAATGGAACTATCTCCCGAATAACTCATGGGCCGGCCTCTCCAAGTCCGTGACCGCCGAGACTCGCCAGAAGTTCTACGACCAGATGGGTGGCGCGCCCGGCGCAGCCTTCATCGTCGCCGCGCTGTTGAATTTGCAGGACGCCCCGCTCGACATGGCCAATTTCTTCCACGGCGAAGTCGGCGGCTTCGGCCTGTTCAACGAGAACGGCGTTCCGCTGAAAACCTTCCACGCGATGCGCGCCTTCCGCGAACTGCTCGATGCGGCCCAGCGCGTCGCAACCACCAGCACCGTTCCTGACCAACTCACCCTCAGCGCCGGTCTTTCACCCGACCGCCGACACGCCACCCTTCTCCTCAGCAACACCGGCCGCACCGAATCGCTCCATCGCATCGAACTGCGGAACCTCCCGTGGCGCGAGCCGACCCTCCACGAAATCCGCGTGCTCGACGCCGACCGCAATCTCGAAACCATCGAGCGCGGCACCAACGTCGCCATCGGCGCGATTGAGGTCCGCTTGAAAGCCCCCGCCGTCGCATTGATTACGTTGCGCGCCGGATCGCGTTAGCTGCTGCCACAGGGCCGCCATCCCGCAGGGAACGCCAACGGCGTTCAGGCACTCAGCCCAGCGGTTGCGCGTTGCGCGCTACCCTGGGTCCAAGTCCGACGAATCATCAACTACCCCAACGGGGTTGTGTCACTCCTTCCCTGTCACCCGCCGCAACCCCGTTGGGGTAGCGCGATCTTCTGGAACGCATTACCCAGGGTAGCCTCGCGGACTCGGCAACCGCTGGGCTGAATGCTGGAACGCCGTTGGCGTTCTCCGATGCCCCAACAGGGCAAAGGCAATCAGCCTGGGGTTGCGCGTCGCGCGCTACCCCAGGTGAACGCGCCCACGAATTCTTCTACCTCGAAGAGGTTGCAGCACTCGGATGGACACCTTAGCCTCGTCGCAGATGAGAAGACTCCATGTCGGACACATTAGGCGCATTGCCAGCCTCGTGGCTTTGTTGCTCTTGCTGACTGCGTCTGATTACTCCGCTGAAGCACAGACGCTCTTGTACAGCAGCGAGAACATTGATGACACATTCCGAAAGGTGGGCGTCGCCTCCGATGGCACAGTCGTCGTGCTCGCACAGTCTCATGGTGGGACGGCTGTCATATATCAATTTGCCGGGACCAATGTTCAAGCGTATCAGCCGGATCATTTTAGTGTGATTGAAGATGGCGAAGATGTCCGCATGTCGCGGGATGGCGAATATTTCGCCGCAGAATATGACGATGGGTATTCGAGAGACATCAGTTTGTGGACCCGCTCAGCACCCAACGATCTTCTCATCATTACAAACGCGGTATTTTCAAGTTCACAGCCACGGGATGTGATTTCCCTCTCTGGTGGTCCGATGATTCTCACGGACGGAAACCCCGTCTCAATGCTGTGGCATCCATCCACCGGATGGTATCCCTGCGCATCCAACACGGTTCCAAATACAATTATTGTCCTGGAGCAAGCTTCCGGGGACGGCAGGCAGTTCGCGGGGACTCATATCCTTTCCAACAACAAACTCGAACCGATGCGCCTGAAAGGCGGCAAAGTCCTTCATTTATCCACACGCGGAACCAACAATCGTGCCTACTGCATATCGCCCAATGGCCGATTCATCGGAGGAATGAGGAACCTCCGTGCAGCGATTTGGTACAACCGGACGTTTTTTTACCTCCATGCTCGCCCTTCCGTGACAGAACAGGTGAGTGACTCGGGATTCGCCATCGTCGGCAGTAACGAAGGACAAAAGGTTTACGATCCTCGTACCCGGAAGACATATCTGTTCAACAAATGGTGGGAGAAATACTATCCAACGGTCCCGCTGCCAGTGCCAATATCCCGCGTTAGAGACCTCTACGAGCACGGTGGCAATCTCTACTTCCTCATTTCTGGACAAGTGGACGAGTTCAGCGACACATACAACATCGTCGCAGTTGCGCCACTCAAACGCCCAAAGCGTTACAAAATGTAGGCAGCGAGCCGGGAAGGATTCCCGCCCTTCCGTGCGCTCCAACAACTCATCGCCCCGCCTGAAGCGTCTTCAGATACGCATACAAATCCGCCAGTTCCTGCGGGCCGGTGCCGCCGAGCAATCCGGCGGGCATGAAGGATAACGCGCTCGGCTGGCGGCTCGCGATGTCCGCGTCGTTCAGGCGCAGGGTCGTGCCCATGCCGGTGTGAATCATCACGCCATCGGCGGACTCGAACGCCACGATGCCCGAATACGCCTCGCCGTTCTGCAACTGAAACGTCGTCATCCGATACGCCGGTGCCACGTCGCGACTCGGGAAGACAATCGCGTTGAACAAATCCTCCGGCGAAAACCGTTGAGCCGCCCCGGCGAGGTCCGGCCCCACCAGCTTCGACCCGCTGTGACACACCGCGCATCCGCGCTCGGCAAAGATCTGTTCGCCACGCGCGGCGTTGCCGCGAGTCCACGGCGTGCTCTTGTAGAGCTGCGCCCAGCGCGCCGGTGAATCCTGATCCGCCGCATCGAGCTGCGCGACCACCGCAGGATACTTCACCGCGAACCAGTCGAACACGGGCCAGTAGGCCTTCGCCAGATCCGCCGCCGGCTCCGGCACGGCAAACTTCTGGCCCGTCAACCGCGTCAGCAGCGCCAACGCATTCGCGCGAGCAGACTGTTCCTTCGGCTCCCTCAACAAACCGCGCAACGCCCGCAGTGCCGCGAGATGATGCTTGGTGTTCAGCGAATCCGCCGGCAATTGCAGCAGCGCCGTGAGCGACGCGCGCACCGTCTCGGGTCGCACGGAGCCCAGGCCCGCGACGAAGGCTTCGCGGTCCGGTTGCAGCGGCTTGCTCGATAGCTCGATGAGCAAGCGATCCCGCAGCGCGACCTGGTTCAACTGCCGCCGGAAGAGCGGATGAATCTCCGCGTCCGGCAGCACGGACAACAGGTCCACGAGCGGCTCCGTCCACGCGAACGCTGCATTCCGTTGGACGGCGGTGAGGAACAGCCGCGCCGCCGCCAGCCGTCGCTCGGCGCCGAGCAGATTCACCAGATGCAGGTGCGCCGGGCGCGCGAAGTCCGCGTGACGCAGCAGCACGTCGCCGAGGCGCGAATCGTTCTTCAGCAGCACGGCCACCAGTTCGCCGAGGCGTGTGTCCCAGGTCTGCTTGGTGCGCTGTTGTTGGCCGGACAACTTGCGGTCGAGCCCCAACACTGCGCCAGCCACCGCCGCCGTGTGATTCGTCACCGCCGCCGTCTTCAGCCGCGAAAACGCGATGAGGTAATGGAAATCCGTCGTCGCCGACGAGCCCGAGTGAATCAGCGCGAGCAGCTTCGGCGGCACCGTCGCATCGGACGCCTCGATGACTGACAACATGCGCGCGGCTTCGGCATCGAGCGTCGCGTTGCCTGACGGGAGGACTCGCGCGAGCGCAGTTTGTAGACGGCTTTCCAGTCCGCGCTCGGCTTCGAGCGAGAGCGGCGTGGAGTAGCCGGTGTAGAGTTCCAGCGGCGGCTCCTTTAGATGGTAATCTCCCAGCGCCAGCATGATCAGCCGAAGCGCATCGATCCGTTGCTCTGCAACTCCCGTTTGAGTGAGGACGCCCAGCGCCGCATCCGCCGCCGCCTTGTTGACCTGGGAGGAATTGCCACGCCAGACATGAACCATCGAAAGCGTCAGTCGCGCCTGTGGAGACACGTTCGCGTGCTGCGCCCAGAGTCCGTTCCAAGCCGGGTCCGGCAGCTGCAGCGCCAGCAAGGCCGCCGCCTGCCGAACGCGTTTGTCCGGATACGCCACGTTCGCCGCGAGGGCCTGTTGCACGGTCGCGAGCGGGAGCTTGCTGAACTGTTGCCTCAAGGATTCCAACGCGTGCGCGCGCACTTGTGGCGACGCGTCGCGTGTGAGCCCGAGCAGGAGTGCGCCGGAATCGTCCAGCGGCCGAACGCCCAGTGACCACGCCGTTCGCGCGCGCACGAGCGGAACGTTCGCCGCAGCGCAGACCGACGCGACGCGCTGGCTCAAGCCATCGTGAAGCTCCGTGAGAATCTCGATGCTACGCACGCGATCCCGAATCGCCGCGCGGCCTTCCATCGCGGCCACCTCGAACGGCTCCGGGCCCAGCTTCTCCGCGAGCGGTTGCCAGATCGCGCGCGACCAGGCTTCGAGCGGTTGCGGCGAGTCGAGCACTACGCGGAGTTCGGTGAAGGAACGTTGGCGCCATGTCATCGCGAGCGTCCGACGCGCGGGGTCGCCGACGTATTGCACGCGATACACCGCACCGCGCGTGCGGCGTCCGCCGGAGCTGATGTAGAGCGAACCGTCCGGACCGACCACAGCATCCGTCGGCGCGAAGCCCGCGGTGCCGAATGATTCGAGGAAGACCTCCGGCACCGTCGCGGAGTTCGCTCCATTCGCGAGCTTCTCCAGCGGCAGGAAATGAACGCGACCGAAGGTCCAGTCCAGCGCGAAGAGTCCGCCGTAGTAGTAATCCGGGAACTGGCTGTGGTCGTAGCACGCCACGCCCGTCGGTGAGCCGCGACCCATGTCCGCAAGGATATCAACCGTGTCGGCAAAGTATTCGCGCCGCGCCCAACTGCGCAGGTAACCATCGAGCCGCCAGCCGTGATGACCTCCGAGCGCGACTTGGTAGATGCGCGTGGGCGTGTACCACGGCAGGAAGAAATCGCGCTCGCAATCGCTGTCGTAGGTGAAGATGTCGCCGTACGGATTGAAGTCGAAGTCGTAGGGATTGCGGAAGCCGTGAGCGACCACTTCGGTCGGGCGCCCGTCGCGTCCCAACCGCAGCAACGCGCCACCCTCGATGGTCTTCGCCGCAACGGTGAAGGCATTCACCTGACCGAGGTCGAACTTGCTGTCGTTCCCGCCAATCACATACCACGCGCCGTCCGGCCCCTTGCGCACCGCGTGACCGCCGTGCTCGCCATGCGCGAGCGAGAGCAATCGTTCCGGCGCGCCGTCCGCTCGGCCGTCACCGTCAGTGTCGCGATAGCGCCAGAGCGCGCCGTTGCCCACGACCATCAGGTCGTCGCCATCGAAGCACAGCCCCATTGCTCCCGTGGACAGCGAAGTGAAATCCTCCCGCGCATCCGCCACACCGTCGCCATCCCGATCGAACAGCGTGCGCACGTAACCAGGCCCGGACACCACGACGTTGCCCTCCGGATCCAACGTCAGCGCCGAGATGTCACTGGCGAGATTGTCATCCGCAAACAGCGTGACGCGGAAACCGCTCGTCACCCGCAGGCCGAACTCCGGAACGTCGACCATTGCGGCGTTCGCCAGCAGCGCTGGCGTGAGCACGGCGATCGAAAACGCGAAAGGAAGAAGCCGAGAGGTCCAACGCGGCAAGAATTCTGGGCAAGGCATAACGTTCTGCCCGGAACCTAGCAGCGAGTGGGTGAGATGGGAATTTGGAAAACCAGCCGAGTGCCGCCGACCTCGAGCCGGCGGCACTCGCGTGAATCAGTTGTTCAAGAACGATCCTTCGCTCGCTTCCACGCGGAAGCCGGCGGGGAGGTTCTTCGGGTCGACGCGCAGCGTGATGGTGTGGGTGCCGGCGGCGAGTTCCACGGTGTGTTCCGCGCCGGGCTTCTGCGGCTTGCCGTTGATCCAGAGCGGGAGATTGTCCGCGCCCGAGAGCTTGAGCGTGACCTTGCCCGCGCGCGCCACTTGCAGCTGCGCGGCGGCGTAAAAGGCAGTAACGGTCGCGCGATTGTAACCGCCGTGCGGGAAGAGTTCCTTCAGGCGCTCGCCGGGGAAGGTTCCGTCCACGTTCGCGAAGATGTAGCCCCACGGATTCTTCGTCACGTCGGCGCTGACGAGCTTGTCCTCGCCCACCTGTTCGTCCGTGTGCTGGGCGAAGCGCGCGCGCCAGGTGCGGGCGATGGAGCTCTTCGTGGCGTCGAACGGACCCGGCTTGCCGAGCTCGCTGAGGAAGCGGAAGAGGTCAATGCGATCCTGCGCATTCAACGCATCGAGCAATCCCGCGGGCATGAGCGAGAGTGTGCCGATGCGGCGGTTGGCGATGTTGTTCTTCGCGATGCTAATCTCTTTTCCGACCGCATCGCGGAGCACCACCTGCTCGTTGCTCTCGCGCACGAGCACGCCGGAGTATTCCTCGCTGTCCTTCGTCTCAACCATCACCGCGTGGTAACCTTCCTTGATCTTTTTGTTCGGGAACCAGACGGACTCGATCAAGTAATCGACCGGCGCACTCGCGCCAATGCTCGTCATGTCTGGGCCAACCTTGCCGCCGGAACCGCCGATGGCATGACACGCGACGCAGGAGAGTTCCTTCATTCGATAAATCACCTCGCCACGTCGGGGGTCGCCCTTTGCCGCCACGTCGTTCACGAGTTGCTTCAGCTCGGCGGCGGTCAGCGAAACTTCGCCTTCGTCGAGTCCGCTGCCTCGTGTGATGGCGAGGATCAAGTCAGGCTCGTTGCGTCCACCTTCGCGAGCCGCGCGGAGACCGGCCTTGCCGACGGGCTGCGGAATGCCGGACTTCGGCAGTGCTTTAGCGAGCGCGGGCGCGGCGCCTTTGATGTTCAGCAGCGAACGCCAGAGCCCGAGTGCGTCGGCTTCGGTTGTTGTTTCGGTGAGGAGTTCAATGGCGGCGGGCAACGCTTTGTCGAGCTTGAGCCCGGCGAGCGCGAGGACGGCCGTGCGGCGGATGTTCGATTCTGTTCCTTTCGCGGTGAGCGGCGTGAGACTGTCGATGGCGCCCTGGCCGCCGATGTCGCGCAGCGAGGCGAATGCCGCGTCGCGCAAGGCGGACGGCGTGTTCGCACCACCAGCGAGCTTGCCGAGTTCCGGGAAATATTTCCCGAGATTCTTCCATGCGCCGGCGAGACGAACGGCTTCGAGCCGGACGGATTCATTCGCGTGGGCGAAGAGCGAGCCGACTTCGACTGTGCTGCCGCTTGGCTTGGTGTTGCGCAGGCGACCGGCTTGATTCAACGCCAAGAGCGCGCGCGCCGTAGCGGCATCGTCGAAACCATTGGCGAGCACTTGATCGAACAAGCGGCGCATTTCCTTCGCCGTGCCGGCCTGGCCGATGAGGTCGATCCACGGGCCGGAGCCGTCCTTCGGCAACGGCTTGTCGCCGATGAGCTGGCCGAGCACCGCGCTGGCCTGGGCGGGTTCGATGGCTTTCAAGCCATACTCCAGCTGTTTCTCGCGGCCTTCGAATTTCCACGCGCCGGACTTCAGCGCGGCGAGCCATGGTTCAGCGAGATCGTTCACGGTGAGCCAGAGCGCATACTCGAGCTTCTCGTCGAGCGGCTTGTTCATCGCACTGAGCGCGAGCTCGGCGGCTTGAGCGGTCGGGATTCGGGCGAGGGCGCGGAGGGCTTCGAGGCGAACGCGCGGATGATCATCGGCCACGCCTTTCGCGAGCAATTCGAGCGCTTTCGCGGTGGGAATCTCGGTGCGAGCAAGCGGCAGCGGCGCGGTCGGCCAGCCCTGCCACGGCGCGTTCGCCGGAGAACGTTCCTGCCAGAAGGCGAGCACGCGCACCGCGGCGGCGCGGACCTTGCCGTTCTTCGCGTTGAGCAGTTGGTCGAGCAGCTTCGGCTCGACGACATCGACGGCCTGGTGCAGCCAGAGTGCTTCGAGCTGGTTTTGTTCGGACGTTTGTTTCGCAGCCCAAGTCTTCACTTCCGGAAGAATTGTTGCGCCACGTTCCTTGAGCAGGCGACGGCTCTGTTCCTTCGTGAAGAGGTCGGGCGACGTGAGGTTCGCGAGCAGGTCCCTCGTTGAAGCGCCGTCGAGTTTCGGCTTGGGCGCGAGCTTGCGGCCCTTGTGCGTGATGCGCCAGATGCGGCCGTGCTCATGGTCGCGACGCGGGTCGCGGAAATCCACTTCGCCGTGCTGGATGATCGGATTCGACCAGTCGGCGACGTAGATCGCGCCGTCGGGACCGACCTTCACGTCGATGGGACGGAACGCGACGTCCTTGGTGCGGACGAGGTCTGGCATCTCGCGTGTGACGTAGGAGGAATCCTTGTCGTCGATGGCGAAGCGCACGACGCGATGCGCGCGGAAATCGCAGGTCACCGCATTGCCCTGCCAGTCGTCCGGGAAGTGCGAGCTGCGGATGTATTCGAGGCTCGCGAACTTCGGATACGACGCCGGGCTCACGCTCTTCAAAATGCGGCGCGCGGTGGCGTAGGTGAAATACATCCCCTGCGGCATGACATGCCAGAGGCCGCCCTGGCCGACTTCGCCGGAGCTGGCGCCATCCGTCATGAAGCTCTGGCCGAAGTCGTCGAAGATGTGGCCCCACGAATTCACGATGCCTTTCATGTGAATGCCCGCTTCGAGCGTGGGCACGCGGAGATTAATGATGCCGCCGCTGTTCAGGCGCGTGACACCGTGCGGCGTTTCCATGTGCGTGTGGATGTAGATGGACTGGTTCATGTACATCTGCCCATCCATGCCCCAGCGCAACGTGTGCAGGATGTGATGCGTGTCCTCCGTGCCGAATGCGCTGAGCACCACGCGGCGTTGATCCGCCACGCCGTCGCCATTCGTGTCCTTCACATGCAACAGCTCGGTGCTCGCCCCGATGTAAGCGCCGCCGTCACCGGGCAAGATGCCGGTGGGAATGAGCAAACCATCGGCGAAGATGGTGGACTTCTCTGCCTTGCCGTCGCCATCGACGTCTTCGAGAATGATGATCTTGTCCGTCTGTTCCTGGCCGGGCTTGATCTGCGGATACACTTCACTGCTCGCGACCCAGAGACGGCCGCGCTCGTCGAAGTTCATGTGAATCGGCTTCGCGAGCAGCGGGTTCTCGGCGTAGAGCGAGATTTCGAGATTGGGGTCCACCTCCCACTGGGGATGCGGCATCGGCGTGAGATCCATCGTGCGCGCGGGCTGCTTCGCTTTCACGAGCGTCGCGGGCGGGCGGACGCCGCCGCTGCTCTTCACGAGTTCAATCTTGTGAGCCTTCGGCGTGCGGATCGTGGCGATCTTCTTTTCCTGTTCATCGATGAGCGGATCGAACTGCGGAATCTCCTTCGCGTTCTGGCCCTGCTCATGTTTGCGGAAGAGGAAGAGGTAAGTGTTGTTCTGCGGACGCCAGCGGTGAAAGAAGAGTTCGTTCTTCTTCAGAATGGTCTGGCGGAGTTCCTCTACTTGCGCGAGCTGCGGTCCAGCCGTGAAGATCAGGCCGTTCGCCATGTTGCTGCCGTTCGCGTTCATCACATACTGACCGTCCATCAGCACGTCGTAGTTCGCTTCCTTCAGCCCCATGATCTGGAGGCGATTGGCCTGGTAGGTG
Source organism: uncultured Bifidobacterium sp. (assembly GCA_964491875.1). GTDB lineage: Bacteria > Verrucomicrobiota > Verrucomicrobiia > Limisphaerales > JADJPG01 > JADJPG01. The sequence continues at coordinate 6,667 of CAZBIC010000069.1, read as the reverse complement.
AGAACCGGCGGCAATTCGCCCTCGAGCCACGGCGGGAGTTCGAGGTAATCCGTCTTGAACGTGAGACTCAGGCTCTCGGTCGTCATCTGAATGTCGGTCGCCTGGCCACCGTTGCTGCCCTGACGGATCTTTCCGCCGGGCGTGATAGAGTAGCGCCAGATGCGGCGTTTCCAGCCGAGATCCGTGGCCATCACATTCGCCGCAACGCGATAGCCATAGCCGTTCAGGTGAATGCCATTGTCCGTGACCGGCATAGGAGTTTGTTTGACGTTGGCCGCCTGTTTGACCGACGCAGTGATGCCGTCGAACAAATTCACGAAATGTGTTCCACGCTGCGCGGCGAGGTCCTTCAACGCTTTCGCATAGGCCGCGAGCTGCGCATTGTGTTTCGCCGGATCAGGAAGCGGCGCGGGCAACGTCTCGTGCGGCACCGGACTGAAGATCACCCAGCGCAGCGGCGTGGTGCCGGCGTTTTGCTGAATCGAGTCCATCAGCTTCGTCAGGTCCGCAATGAACGTCGGCAATCCAGCCTCGCCGGCAAAGGAGTTCGCCATGCCGTAGCCTAGGAAGATGACCGTGGGCTTGAGCTGCGCGATCGAGTTGGTCAACTGCTTGAACCATTCGCTGGAGGGCTTGCTGTGGTCGAACCCGACGCGCGATTGCCCCTGCGGCGTGTCCGCGCTCCAGCCAAGGTTGCGGAAGGTGACGTGGCGATCCGGGAACTGCGTCGTGGCCAGCGATTCGAGGATCCCGTATTCGCGTTCGCGCTCGATGAACGTGTCGCCCACCATCACTACTCGATCGCCGTCGAGGAGTTCGAAGAAGTTCGTGTTCTGAGCCGACGCGACGCGCAGAAGCGCCGGAGCGAGAACACCCGCGATCAGGAAAAGAAGGACAGTACGAAGAAGGTTCATGGCGAAGCCAGAGGTCGATTGCGGTCGGTGGTTCATGCGAATGAAATAGTCCCAAGTCGGACGACTCAGGCAAGCGGTTATTCGGAATTACAACACTCGGGAATCACACCGCGGGTTGCCAGCGCAGCAACGCATCCTCGAACGCATCACCCACCGGGCGCATGCTGACACCCGCAGAAAGCAGCTTGGTCGTGTCGAGAATGCAGTTCGAACGCGGGGCCTTTACGCCGGTGGTGTAGAACTGATTGTCGTCTGCGAAGAACTCGAACGGGCGCGCAGGTTTCAGGATGCGCTCAATCTTCTCCACGATCTGACGAGTCGAAATGCCGCCCGGATTGGTGACATTATAGATGCTGAACGGCGCGCGACGTTCCCAGAGATCGAGACACGCACGAACGAAATCCCCCCGATGCGAGAACGAGTTCACGTTTTCGTACACCTTCGGATACTTCTGAAGCTTAGTCAGCGCGTTGCGCGGACTGTCGAATTCATCGAATGGAATGCGCAGCCGCCAGATGTAGCTTTGACCGACTCCAAAGATCGCTTCCTCCGCGAGCACCTTGGTGCCGTTGTGAAAACTGCATGGCGGATGACGGAAGGAGAAATTCGGCACCTCATCCTCGGTATAACCACGAAAGCGCTCCGGACTGCGAAGGAACAATTCGCGAACCTCCGGTTTGTTGAGCTCTGGCTCCAACTGCCAGTTCCCGGCCTCATCGCGAATCTTCGCCCCGTTGTAAATGCAACCCGTCGAGACATGACCCCACGGCACGCCGGCTTCCAAGCACGCGTGCGCGATCGTCACCGGCAGCACGACGTTCCCAAGCAACGTCTCCGTCTTCGCGTTCTCACAGGCATCGACGTTCGGCTTCCCGATGTAGCCGGCGGCGTTGATCACGAACGCGGGCTTGCGCTCGCGAAGAAACTTCAGCAGCACATCGAACCGGGAATAATCCACCTCAGCGCGCGCGAGCGGCGTGAAGTCGACCATCCTGCGTTTCAGCTCCGCCGCAAACGCCTGACCGATGTAGCCGCTGGCCCCGAGGAGAAGAATCATTTCGGGAAACTGCCACAGGAGCAGGACCGAGTGGAGTCAATTCATCCTCTCTCATCTATGGACCGGATTGGCGCAACAGGCGGTAGAAATTTGGCGGGACTGATGAGGGGACAAGAAACTCAACGGAGCATTCGGTGGATAGTTTGGTTTCAAGAGATTCCCAAGTCTTGAAATCTGAGCTTCGCTCCAGCGTGTAACGATCTCCGGTGATGGCGGGAGTCAAGAGTATCAGCCCGCCTCCGGGCATCCGGCTGACGGAAACCTTCGGAGCCGAATCGCCATTTACCAACCGCAGGCCGTCGTAAGCCCAACTCGTCAGGAGATTATGGTCAGGCAGTAGGATTACATCCAACAGACTATAGATGGACGTTTCTTCGTTCATGCTGAACTGCGGATCGCGAGTTCCATTCGAGAGCAGCCGAATCATCTTCTGATTCGGTCCAGCCAGCGCACCCGCCAACGGACCAGTCACGATGATTCGCTGAAGTTCGTCCAACAACACTCTATAAACAACGACATCCATATCGGCGTTCACGCCTGCGCCAGGATCGAACTCAGGGTCCACCGCTCCGTCAGCCAGCAACCGCGCCAGACCAAGGCGTAAAAGTCCACCGGCCCGCGCGAATCCTCCACCGATTACGATGCGTCCATCCACCTGCACCGCCAGCGAAGCCGGCACGCTGTCAAAAAACACACCATTCGAAGCTCGATACTGACAAGCCACTGGCACGAAGGTGGAATCAAAACTTCCCGTTTGAGTCAGTCGGACGACTCCAGAGAAATTGGTTCCCCCCAACAGAAACCTGCCACTGAGCACTATCCGGCCATCAGACATGACTTTCAGATCCGCAATTTGCGGAAATTCCCAAGACAAGCTCACCGCCAGGCCGGCGTGGAAGCTCTCGTCCAAACTGCCATCAGATAGCAGCCGAACAAGCCCGGACGAAATGCTCGCACCACTCGAATCCAGCGCGTGACCTGTCACCAGGATTTTACCATCGGATTGTGTTTCGATGAGCATGTTGCCGCCAAACAACCAAATTCCCGGCGGCAGAACCACCCGGCTGTCGACGCGGAACGACTCGTCCAACGCACCGTCACCCTTCAGTCGCACAACATGATTCGAGGCAACCTGGACATCAGGCCCAAAGAAATCCCGGCGACAGGCGATCAAAACTCCGCCGTCGGATGGAAACCGCATCTGCTCCACACGCACGGACTGGGCGAAGAACAAGTTGACGAGTGGCAAAAAGTTCGAGCTGGTCGCCACGAACCCCGAGTCCTCCCGCCAGTCTGGCAGCAAACGCACGATGCGTCCCGTGCCGGCCATAAGAACGCGCCCCTCCTTGTCAATCGCGAGCGGGTAATTGGGTTGCGATCCAAGCTTATCGCCGAGACTAAAATCCGGATCAAATGTTCCCGCGCGCTCGTTGTCCAACAACACCAAGCTCGCGCTTCGTTCGTCGCCCAAGGCCGCGCCGCCTTCCACGGACCGAAGCGTGAGGATGGCCGTTTCATCCGGCTCAATGCGACAGTCGTCCAACAACTGGATGGTTACAGTCCTGGCTCTTTCCAACGGCTCGAAAGTCACGCTTCCTGTAGAAGCGATGAAATCCTCCCCGGCGTTCGCAGAGCCGGAACTCACTTGATACTCAACTGTGATCGGATCCGGCCCGTTGTCATTCCTACGAATCTCCACAGCCACAGTGGCACGGCTTTCGGAGACGGCGGTTCGCGATGCCGCCCAGGTCACTGGACCGTCGTCGTCGAGAATGGTCACGGTCGCCACGTTGTTCGAATTCAACACCGCTCCTGTCACGCTCAGCAATCGCACGGAAAAAGCTTCCGCCGGTTCCGGGAGGCCATCATTGACCAGCGTCAGGGAAATGAACGCGTCATGAACGCCCGCTGGAAAGTCCACCACGCCGCGGAGCGCTCCCATGAAGTCCTGCCCGTGAACCGCCGTGCCTGAATCGATCTCATACTCCACGCGCGCCGCAAGATTCGGGAAATGCATCACGTTCTCCCGCCGCAACCAGATCCAAATCGTTTGATTATCCGTAGTCTGGACGTGGGGGGCCTCGGCGTTTGAATACGACCTTGAGGTGAATTGAATCACGGGGCTGGCCTCAACAATCTCAACCGTCCCAGTTGAGGGAATTCCGAGCTGCGCGCCCACCGGATTGCTTAATGAGATCGAAAAGGTTTCTGCCGGGTCAAACACCAGATCAGGCAGCAGGGAGACGGTGATCTCCTTCCTGATCTCGCCCGGCGCGAACGTCAACGTTTCGGCCAATGAAATGAAGTCAACTCCTGCCTTTGCTGTGCCCTCCCGTGTGGCGAAATCCACACGAGCTTGAAGGTCTGCAGGACCGATTCGGTCGACGGAGAATACGAGTTGGCTTCCTTCGATGACGTTTCCCGGTATGCCCCTCGGCAGACCAAGACGGAACAGGGGCGGCGTTTCGAGCGGAATCAATCGCGCAAGACGTTGTCGAGTAAAACTATTCACCCTGCGAAACTCTCCCGCCACGATCATCAATCCGTCCCCTTGCCGCAGGACGGTATGAATTTCATCTCCCGGCAAATTCTCGTTCAATGCGGACGTAACGTCAGGGTCAGCAGCGCCGGACGGATTGAGGCGCGCGAATAGAGGCCCCTGCTGCCCTCCCGCTTGTTGAAACATTCCCCCGATCCAGACGTGCCCGTCGGGCTCGACCGCCAACGTCTGCACTTCGTCGCTTTCCATCACCCCTGGATCGAAACCCGGATCCAGCCCGCCGTTCGGAAACAACCGTGCAATCGACGAGCGGTTCGCCCCGTTGAATATCTCAAACTCCCCGCCAACGTAGATTCGTCCATCCGGGAGCAGCCCCAACGCCCGCACCTGTCGTTCCGCACCAGTGCCAGGATCGAAGTCGGCATCCAGCGCTCCACTCGTCAGCACTCGCGCGACCCGCGCGCGCTCTACTCCATCGTAACTCGTAAACCGACCGCCAATGATGACCTTGCCGTCCGGCTGCAATACGAGTGCCCGCAGAGTGCCATTCGCGCCCGTGCCCGGATCGAAGGTCTCGTCCAAAGATCCATTTGCGAGGAGCCGGGCGATCCGCCCTCGGCTACGCCCTCCCACGTCCGTAAATTCGCCGCCCACCACGATTCGTCCGTCAGTCTGCAACGCCAGTGCACGCACGACGCCATTGAAAATACTGTTCGTGTTGAAGTCCGCGTCTAGCGAACCGTCCGATCTCAGTCGTGCCAGATAAGGACGAACCTGGCCATCCACCATGCCAAACGCGCCACCGATGACGATCTTCCCATCCGGCTGAACCACTGCTGCAAAGACAGACGACGAAGGCCCCAAGCCCGTGTTGAAACTAAAGTCCAATGCTCCGTCAGGGTGCAATCTGGCCACGTGAGGCCGGGAGACGTTGTTGATCGTCGTGAACTCTCCCGCGAGGATTATTCTTCCGTCCGTCTGCTGGGCGATGGCGTGAATATCACCGTCCGCTCGTTCGCCCGCATCGAAACTCATGTCCAGCTCAATGGCGAACGCCAGACGTGGCACAATGGCCAGCATTAACACCCAGAGACCACGGATACACCTTGGCGCACCAGAACAGGGAAGCATATGCAGGCCACCCTCGTCCGTGCCCTTCCATCTGTCAATCGAAGCCCGGACAGAAACTCCCTCCTTCGGCACTCAACCTCGAAGCAGAGCTACAGCAGCACCATCTTTCGACTGTAATACGCTTCGGCGTATTGTGTCGGCGATGCGCATTCCATGCCGCGGATGCGCGGCGTGGCGAGGAACAGTTCGTCCGTGAACCAGTGCTTGGTGGACTGCGATTTGAAGTGAGTCATCAACAGCTTGCCCTTCCGCTGAAGCTGCGCCTTCGTCACCGGTACGAAGAAGTTTGGGGAGCCGTAATCACCGTCATACTTCGGAATTTCGTATTCGAGCACGACGTGGTTGCGGAAGGTGTTCCAAGCGAGATCCGACAACACGCGGTGATCTTGGTGCCGGTCGTCGCGATAGTGTGTGAAAACGACGTCCGGCTGGAATGGCTTGAGCGTTTCGAAGAACGCCTTGATGGCTTCGCCTTGATACGGAAAGAAGCTACCGCGAAAATCCTGCACGAGCACGTTGGTCTTCCCGGCCTTCTTGAGGAACGCCTTCGCGCTGGCTTTTGCTTCGGCGTTGCGCACGCCTTCGGCGCTGAACACCACCCAGGTGACTTCCAAGCCGGGATTCGCCTCCGTCAGCTTGAGAATAGTCGCGCCGCAGCCAATCTCGATGTCATCGGAGTGCGCGCCGAGGCAGAGGATGCGTTTCAGTTGGTCGAAGCGAACCGGTTGCATGGCGGCAAAGGTTACAGCCTAGTCCTTCCGCCACAACTCCCAAGGCGCGCTACCACGGGTGTAAACTTCGTCGAGATGCTGCTTCTCCTTGAACGTATCCATGCACGCCCAAAAGCCATCGTAGGAATACGTGAGCAACTCGCGCTTCTCGATCAGCCGACGGAACGGCTGTTCCACCAACTCCTCGCCTTCTCGGAGATAATCGAAGATGGAACGCTTGAAGACGAAGAAGCCGCCGTTGATGCGACCGCTCGACAGCGCCGTGCTGCGCACATCGGTCACCGTGCCGTCCTTGTCGCTCGTAATCATGTGGTAACTCGCCATCGGTTTCACC
>CAZBIC010000068.1:0-27526 GCA_964491875.1 uncultured Bifidobacterium sp. | reverse complement strand
TATGGATTCCCGGACGCAAGTCCCTAAAGACCCCGGGCAGACTACCCGGTTGATAGGTCAGGCATGTAAGCGTCGCGAGATGTTTAGTGGACTGATACTAATTGGTCGTGCGGCTTGATCGCTTTTCTTTCTCTTTTGAGAAAAAAATGCGATTTCGACTCGCGAATTGAGAATCCCTTTTTCAATTTCTATGTGTAGTTTTCAGAGAACAGTCTCTGTTCTTTAAAATTTTATGGTGGCCATAAAGCTGTGGTCCGACCCGTTCCCATTCCGAACACGGCCGTCAAACGCAGTCTTGCCGATGGTAGTGGTTTTATAGACTCCGCGAGAGTAGGTTGCCGCCATTCTTTCAATAAAAAGCCCGAGCTTAGGCTCGGGCTTTTTTCTTTCCCACCGTTCGTTGCCCCATCCTTCGGTGCCCACCTGGGCTTTATCTCCCACCTCAATCTCTCTCCGAGATGCCTTATCCTTAAATCAAGATCGACGATAACTTTGGAAAAGCAGAGCTACCCAAAGCCACAGGGATGTGTATAAAAAGGGTAACCCTCTTGCCCATTTGTCTATGCGATATTCTTGGATTGCGGCCGCTACACTACTAGCCACATTTTTCTCCGTTGCACCGGCCAAAAGCGCCACGCCTTCTATTTTGGGTGTAGTCCCGTCTCCGAACTCTGCTGTGAGTGGTTTGAGTCAAGTCGCGATCACCTTTTCCGACCCGATCGTTAGAGTTGAGGCGTCGGATTTTGCGATAAACGATCAGCCAGCCAGTTTCATGACCGTTTCTAACACGGTCGTAACGTTCTACTTTTCTCAACCAGCCTCTGGATTGGTGACAGTGAATTTCGATCCCGATGCTGTAATTACGGACGCCTCGGGAGGTCTGTTTGATCCCATGGACGCCGCAGGCGCTTGGACTTACAATCTTGTGGATTCAATTGCCCCCGTCGTTGCCCTCAGCGAACCTGCGTCAAACTCGGTAGTATCTAGTCTTTCTTCGATTGAGGTCCAATTCAGTGAGCAGGTTAGTGGTGTTGATGCGATCGACCTTCAGGTGAACAACATTCCAGCGGGTACCTTAACCTCAACTGGCGAGAATCGATATCGATTCAACGTTGTTGCACCCCTCAGCGGAAATGCGGTGGTAACTTGGGCTGCAAACCATGGAATTCGGGATGTCTCTCCGGCTCAGAATCATTTCGCAGGTGGTGGGTGGTCTTACACCATCAATCCTTCCGTCCCGACCACGGTGGTGATTAATGAGTTGCTCGCAGAGAATCTCAGTAGCTTGGAAGACTCAGATGGCGAGAAGCAGGACTGGATTGAGCTCCGTAATACTGGAGCTGCGCCCGTTAATCTCAATGGATGGTCGCTCAGCGATGACCCGTCGACACCATCCCAGTGGGTTTTTCCGAGTATCACGCTCGGTGCGGGGCAGCATCTGATTGTTTTTGCGTCTGGAAAAGACCGGAAGACGACAGCCTCGAACGCGACAAATCACACGAACTTTCGCCTCACGCTTTCCGGCGAAGGTTATCTTGGGCTCTTTAACGCCCAATACCCGAGGGTTGCTGTGAATGAGATAAACTACCCGGACCAGCGGGCGGATATCTCTTACGGGCGCACGACTGGCGGTTCGCTGACGCATTTCTCGACGCTTACGCCGGGTAGTGCGAACAATGAGGTAAGTGCGGTTAGTGGATTCGCGCTAGCGCCCCATGCCTCGGTGAAAAGTGGATTCTTCAATCAGTCATTCAATCTGGTGCTGAGCTCGGAGACTCCAGGCGCCGAGGTGAGGTACACCTTGGATGGAAAAGTTCCGACTGCTTCAAGCGAGCTTTACACCTCGCCAATCGTGGTGGCGGGGCTTCCCAACAAGGGTGTGACCACTATTCGAGCGGCCTCCTTCAGGACGGGAATGGTTCCCTCGACCGTCACTACCCGGACCTACATCTTCCCCGAGTACGTGCTTACGCAATCCACGAATCAACCGGGGTTTCCTTCGATTTGGGATTCTCCATGCACCGGGTTTAACAATTGCAACGACATCAATCCTGCGGACTACGAGATGGATCCGCAGGTATTGAATGACACCACAAACAATTACCGGGCGCTCGCGTTGCAGGGTCTGACGGCGATTCCCAGTGTCTCCATTGTTACCGATGTGAACTACCTCTTCAGCGCCGCGGAAGGTGTTTACGTCCGGCGCGAACCGTTTCTCCGCAAGCCGGTGAGCGCGGAGTTCATCACGGCGGATGGGTCGGAGGGATTCCAGATTGATTGCGGACTCGAAATGCAGGGTCAGACCAGCCCGGATGATTCCAGCACGGGTGGTAGCAAATGGAAGTCGCTCAAGCTCGGCTTGCGACTGTTCTTCCAGGGCGAGTTCGGCGCCACGAAACTCAAGTACAAGGTCTTCGAAGATTCCCCCGTCGACAGCTTCGACACGCTGCTCCTCGCCGGCGGGCACAACAATTACTGGAACTACAACAACAACGACACGCAGCGGACGCGTGCGCTCTACGTGCGCGATCAGTTCATGGCGAATCTGCAAAACCTTGTCGGTGGTCGTTCGCACCACGGGCGTTTCGTGCATGTTTACCTGAACGGCCTCTACTGGGGACTCTACTTCATTCACGAGCGGCCGGATGCGAACTTCATGGCGTCCTACTACGGCGGCGAAAGCACGGATTACGATGTGTTCAAACACGACTCCGGGCAGGTGGTGGATGGCAGCAGCGCCTCCTACACCACGATGTGGAGTACGATCAACGCCGGTCTCGCCAACAACGCGAACTACCAGTCTCTGCAGAACCAGCTCGATGTCCCCGGTCTTGTTGATTACCTGCTGATCAACTTCTGGGCGAACAACACCGACTGGGATCACAAGAACCTCTACGCGTCACATCGCAAAGGTGGTCAATGGCGCTTCCACGCGTGGGATTCCGAGCACACGATGGTGGACAGTGACTTTACGGTTCTGAGCGACAACAACGGATCGAATCCGACTGCGATCCTTAATCGCCTCCTGCTGAACGCTGAGTTCAAGATCTTGCTCGCGGACCGGATTCATAAACACTTCTTCAATGACGGCATTTTCTACGTCGACGCCGCCAATCCTGTCTACGATCCCGCGTTTCCGGAGCGCAATCCTGCCGCGGACATGTTCATGAAGATGCTCAAGACGATCGACACGGCCATCGTCTGCGAATCGGCCCGCTGGGGCGATGTCGGTCCGGGCCGCGAGAACAATCCGCATACGCGTAACGTCTCGTTTTACGATGAGCGCGACATGGTCATGGGATACAAGGCGACCGCCGGTTCGCATTCGAGCTTCAAGTTCTCTACGCGGAGCAGCGGTTTGCTGACTCAGTTCCGCACCCGCGGCTGGTATCCGTCTGTTGTCGCGCCGTCGTTCAACCAACATGGCGGCAAGGTCGCATCGGGCTTCAATCTGACCATCGCGGCCCCGGCTGGCACGATCTACTACACGACCAACGGATCGGACCCACGCCTCTACGGCTCGGGCGCGGTATCGCCACACGCGCAGGTTTATTCGGGCGCGCCCGTTTCCGTGGCTAGTTCGATGTTGGTGAAAGCCCGCGTTCTCTCCGGAACGAACTGGAGCGCGCTCAACGAAGCTACGTTTACCGTGGCGGAACTCGCGTCGCCGCTTCGCATCACCGAGATCAATTACAACCCTGTGGGCGGTGATGCTTACGAATTTATCGAGCTCAGCAATGTCGGTGACCAGCCGGTGGACTTGGGTGGAGCGTATCTCGATGGCGTCACCTACGTGTTTGCGCCGAACACCACGCTGAACCCCGGTGCCGTCCTCGTGCTCGCCAACAACGCGAACCCCACGGCGTTCGCAGCGCGTTACCCGGGCGTGATTGTGGCTGGAAACTTCTCGGGCTCGCTGGCCAACGGCGGCGAGCGCATCGCGGTCCTTGATGCCGCCGGGCGCACGTTGACCTCGGTTTCGTATCGCGACGGGGCGGGCTGGCCAACGGCTGCGGATGGCGGCGGTTCGTCGCTCGAGATGATCGATGTGACGGCGGGCAGTTCTGATCCCGCGAACTGGCAGGCGAGTGCCGGGAATGGTTCGCCCGGGCAGGCGAATCCTGCAGCGCCACCGACCGCCATCGTGATCAATGAAGTCGCCGCGGACAATCCTTCCGCCGTCCCGAATGTCGGGACCTTCCCGGACTGGATCGAGTTGCGAAACACCACGGCGGCGCCAGTGAATCTCGAAGGTTGGAGCCTGAGCGACGATGGGAACGCGCGGAAGTTTGTCTTCCCAGCCGGCACCACGATTTCGGCGAATGGTTACCTCGTCATCTGGTGCGATGCGTCGACGAACACGACGCCTGGAATTCACGCCGGCTTCGCGCTGGATCGCGAAGGCGACAACGTTTTTCTCTACAACGCACAGACGCAGCGCGTCGATGCGGTTAGCTTTGGCAATCAAGTTCCGAACCTCACGATCGGTCGCATGGGTTCATCGTGGGCGCTCACCACGCCGACGCCCTCCGCGGTCAATGCCGCCGCCACACTCGGTGCGCAGTCCAATCTCTCGATCAACGAATGGCTCGCGAACGCGGCTCCGGGATCGCCGGACTGGGTGGAGCTCTACAATCGATCGAGTTCAGTGCCCGTCGCGTTGCGCGGAGTCTATCTCGGCGCGGGCGGATCCATCTTCCAGATCCGATCGCTGTCATTCCTCGCGCCGGGCGGATTTGTGCAGTTGTTTGCTGATGAAGACGGTGGTGCGAACCATGTCGATTTCAAACTCGCCGCCGCGGGCAGCAGTCTTACTCTCTTCGATAGCGCAACGACGCTCATCGAATCCGTGAACTACGGGGCGCAGCCCGAAGCGGTCACGCAGGGACGACTGCCCAACGGCAGCGCGACGATTGTCAGCTTCCTCGGAAGCGCATCCCCAGGCGCGAGCAATTACGTCGTTGCGGTCGGCGGTCCCGTCTTGAACGAAGTGCTGGCGCGCAATGAATCGGTGCTCTCCCCGTGGGCTGAATACTCAGACTGGATCGAACTCGCGAATCCGACCGCTGCGCCGCTGAATCTCACTGGCCTCAGCCTCTCGGACTCGCTTAATTTCGCGGGCCAATGGGTGATTCCGTCCGGCGTGACGATTCCTGCGAACGGCTTCCTACGTGTTTGGTGTGACAGTGACCGCGCGCCTTCCACCGCGTCCGGCTCAGACCTGAACACCGGTTTCTCGCTCTCAGCTGAAAGCGGCGGAGTGTACCTCTTCAATGCAGCTGGCGTGCGCATTGATTCCGTGGATTACGGTTTGCAAATCGCGGATCGGAGCATCGGCCGAGTTGGCGATGCCTGGCGTTTGCTTGCGACGCCGACACCGAATGCCGCCAACGCCACTGCGGCGGTTTTGGGTGCGGCCTCGGCGGTTCGTTTGAACGAATGGATGTCGGAAGATATTTCGGGAGACGATTGGTTTGAGATCTACAACCCGGCTCCCGATCCTGTGTCGTTGGCTGGCCTGTATGTGACGGATGATCCGTCCATCGCTGGCGTGACGAAGCATCAGCTCGCGCCGCTCTCGTTTGTCGGCGCAGGTGATTTTGTGAAGCTGCAGGCTTCGGGTGATGTCGGCCGTGGGAGGAATCATGTTCCTTTCAACCTGAACCGCTACGGCGATGTGCTGCGGTTGTATGGGACGAATTTGGTGATGATCGACAGCGCGGATCTCGTTGTGCTCCCGGCTGGCGTCAGCGCTGGGCGATTGCCGGATGGTTCGGGAAACATCGTGGTTTTCTATACAACACCCAGCCCGGGATCTGGCAACCACCTCCCGATGCCTGGCGTGGCAATCAACGAAGTGCTGAGCCACACGGATCCGCCGTTGGAGGACGCCATCGAGCTGATAAACAGTTCGGCGCAATCGATCGACATCGGTGGGTTCTACCTCAGCGACAGCCGGCGGGACCTGAAGAAGTATCGCATCGCCGACGGCACGACAGTGGCCGCGGGAGGTTTCCGGGTCTTCTACGAGATTCAGTTTGGAACCGGCGCCGGTGGTTTCGCGCTCAGCTCCTCACGCGGCGGTTCGGTGTACTTGTCCGGTGCGGATGCGAGCGGGAATCTGACCGGTTATCGATCCACGTTCCGTTTCGGTCCGCAGGTCAACGGGGTGTCGTTTGGCCGGATCCAAACAAGCGTCGGGGAAGATTTCGGGGCGTTGGTCGCGCGAAGTTTTGGGGTGAACAATCCGGCAAATGTCGCGGAGTTCCACACGGGAGTTGGTGCTAACAACGCGGCTGCGAAGGTGGGGCCGATCGTGATTAGCGAGGTAATGTATCGTCCGACGGATGGTGCCACCAATGCCGAGCTAGCGGAACACGAGTTTATCGAGCTGCACAATGTGAGCGGCACTTCGGTGTCACTCTTCGATCCGGCGCACGCGACCAACACGTGGAGGATCTCGGGTGGCGTTTCATTCCGATTTCCGACCGGCGTCTCAATCGCGCCGCGTGCTTATGGGTTGCTCGTGCATTTCGATCCGCTGTCGGACACGGCCGCGACTGCTGGCTTCCGCGCCAAGTATGGCGTGGCGACGAGCGTTCCGTTGTTCGGGCCTTTCACGGGACGGCTTGCGAATGACGGTGATGAGGTGATCGTGGAGATGCCCGATGCGCCGCAGGGAGCCGGACCAGAACAGGGTTACGTGCCGTATGTGGTGGTGGATCGCGTGAGCTACGGCGATTCATACCCGTGGCCCGCAGAGGCGGATGGCGCCGGTTCATCGCTCCAACGTCGCCGCACGTATGCGTACGGAAATGATCCTGCCAGTTGGAAGGCGGCGTCGCCTTCGGCGGGTCGAGCGAATGTCACGGGCAGCACGTTTGTGGATTTGGATCAGGACGGATTGCCGGCGGAATGGGAGCAGGCAAATGCACTGAGTGATGCCAATGCCGCTGATGCCGGCCAGGATCGCGACGGCGATGGCCACAGCAATTACGAGGAATATCTCGATGGGACGGATCTAAATTCTTCCGCCAGCGGCCTGAGCGCTCCTTCGTTGGTGACGCAGCCAGTCGATGCCACGGTGATTCCTGGTCAGGATGTCACGTTGACGCTGGTCGCGAATGGCTCGGCGCCTCTGCAGTATCAATGGCGGAAGAATGGTTTCCCCATCGCCGCCGCTACCAATGCGTCGCTCACCTTGCCGTCGGTCAGCGGTTTCGATTCCGCGAGCTACAGCGTGGTGGTATGGAACGGCGCGGGGTTCGCGATTAGTTCTTCCGCAAAAGTTACGGTCGTGGTGCCGCCGAAGATCATGGTGCATCCCATCGGGCTCGTTGTTAGTCCCGGATCGAATGTCACGTTTACAGTCGCTGCGAGCGGCACCGGGGCGATTCGTTATCAGTGGAAGAAAGACGGTATTGAGATTCCCGGAGCCAACTTACCCGCGCTCACGATCAACAACGCGCAGCTTGCGGATGAAGCGACGTACCTCGCTGTCGTGACTGATGACATTGCGTCGGTCTCGAGTCAGCCAGCGCGACTTCTGGTCAAGGTTCCGCCGACGGTGGCGGTTCCACTCAAAGGATCGACGAACTTGGTCGGCTCCCCGGTGACGTTGACCATAGTGGTCAACGGTTCGGTGCCAATGGGCTTCCAGTGGCGTCGGGGCGCGGTGATTCTGACGAACATCGTTTCGATGAACCGCACGAGTTCGTACACGATCAATAGCCTCACGCTCACCGACTCCGGTTCGTATCGAGTAATCATCACGAACTCGGGGAACTTTGCCCCGGGAATCGCCTCGGCAACGGCAGCGATCCTTGTGGTGGAACCGCCCGCTATCACCAATCAACCGCAGAGCCTTTTAGTCGAAGCCGGGGTGAACGCGACGTTTGCGGTCGGTGCCAGCGGGACGGCGCCTCTTCGCTATCAATGGTCTTTCGAGGGAGCCGGAATTCCAGGCGCCACGAACTCGACCTACACGGTGACCAACGCGCAGATTGCCAACGCGGGCGCTTATCGCGTCGTGGTGTCGAATGTCGGCGCGTCGGTGACGAGTGCGGTGGCGACGCTTTCCATACTCGGCCAACCAACCCTGAGCGGGCCGGAGTTGTTGCCGAATGGTCATGCTCGCCTGTTCATTCTGGGTGCACCGAACCGCACCTACACCATTGAAAGCTCGTTGAACCTGACGAATTGGACCTTCCTTGGAACCCTCGCCTACACGAACGGTCTCATGCCGTACATCGACACAAGCGCATCCGGAGCGACGAATCGGTTCTACCGAGCTCGGGAATAAGTTGGGGTCGGTCAGTCGTATTGAGCGATTGACTTGGATCGTTCATCGGCTAAACCTCTGGCATGGCACGGAAGCTACGCCTTCAATATCCCGGAGCGATTTATCACGTAATGAGTCGAGGCGATCGGCGCGAAGACATCTTCCGCGACGACGTGGATCGCGAGTCCTTTCTCCAAACGCTCGCGGATGCATGCGTGAAAACTGGCTGGCAAGTTCACGCGTTCTGTCTGATGCCGAATCACTTTCATCTCGTCGTCGAGACGCCTCAGCCGAACTTGGTCGCCGGCATGAAATGGTTTCTTGGCACCTACACGGCGCGATTCAACCGCCGTCACCGGCTTTCGGGACACGTATTTGCGGGACGTTACAAGTCGTTGCTGGTCGGCGGTCAGGGCGGTTACTTGCGAACCGTGTGCGACTACGTTCACTTGAATCCGGTGCGCGCAAAGTTGATCGCTCTGGAATCGCCTCTCCGCGACTATCGCTGGAGCAGTTTCCCGCTTCACCTGGCAGCGCTTGAAGCTCGCCCGAGCTGGCTGCGCGGCGATCGCCTGTTTGGGGAATTGGGAATCCAAAGTTTGGATGAAGCCGGCCGTGCGGAGTTTGAGCAACGCACCGAGGCTCGACACGCTGAGAGCAACATCGAGTTTGAACGAGTGCGGCGAGGATGGTGTTTCGGCGACGAACAGTTCCGGTCAGAATTGCTCGCGAAGGTGGAAGGCGAAGCGCGCGGGCATCACTTCGGGGAGGAGATCCATGAAGCGTCGGAGGCGAAGGCCGCTCGAATTTTGGATGAGGAACTGCGGCGAGCGCTGTGGTCTGAAGTCGAACTGAAGCTGCGGCAGAAGGGAGATCCTCATAAACTCCAGATCGCGCGACGTCTTCGGACCGAGACGACGATGACGTTACAGTGGATTGCGAATCGCCTTCACATGGGGACCAAGACGCATCTCAGTCACCTCCTGTATTGGCAGCAGCGGGCGGATTCCGAGAATCGGTCGATCGAACAATCGAAAGCTTCCGCAAAGTCGCCGGGCAAACAGAAGGTCTCTGATGTGACGGCGAGGAATCGGCGTTCCGAAGCTGGGTTAAATCGAGATTTGAGTCTCTCAAAGGCAACTGCGGAAAGTGAATCGAATCGCCGAAAGGCAGTAGAATCGCAATCTGTAAAAACACCTTTGACTGACCCTTTAGGTGTTGGTGGCTTCGATACGAGCTTCGATTAAGCCCAACGAAGGTTTTTCAGAATCTGCGTGGTCGAATGCACCTTGTTCAAGGTGTAGAAGTGGAATGATTCCACGCCCGCGCGGAAGAGTTCCTCGCATTGCTTCGTAGCGTACTCAATCCCAAATGCCGTAGATGCGGCCTCGTCATCGCCGAACCGGTCAAGTTGTCCGACGAGTTCAGGCGAAAGTTTTGCGCCACACAGGGCAGTGAAGCGTTTAATCTGAGCGCCGCTGATTAAGGGGAGAATTCCGGGACAAATCGGAACCCGGACTCCGAGTTTGCTGAGGTAGTCGCGAAACTCGAAGAAGTCCTCGTTGTGAAAGAAAAGCTGAGTGACGACAAAATCCGCGCCGCAATCGATCTTTGCCTTCAGTCGCTCCCAGTCGACCTTCTTGCCTTCCTTGCAGGAGATATGGCCTTCGGGAAAGCCGGCTGTGCCGATCGAGAATCCTCCCAATTCCTTGAGGAATTTCACGAGTTCGAAGGAGAATTCGAAGCCGCCCTCAGTCTTCTTGAATTCCCCGCCCCCGGGCGGATCACCGCGCAGCGCGAGAATATTTCGAATCCCGCGTCGCTGGGCATCTAGCGCGACATCGCGAATCTGTTCCTTGGTGGCGTTGACGCAGGTCAAATGCGCCATTGCGGTCAGATCGTGCTCTTTCTGAATTCGCTCCGTGATGCCGAGAGTTTTTTCCCGCGTGCTGCCTCCGGCGCCATAGGTCACGGAGCAAAAGTCCGGCTTCAATACCTTTAACGCCGGCAGAGTCTTTTCGAACAAAGTTCGGTCACCTTCGTCGGTCTTCGGCGGGAAGAACTCGAAGGAAACGACGGGCCGTCCGCCGGGCTGGCGCGACGCATGAATATCTCGGATAAGCTGCACCCGGTGAGGATCGTCAAATCCCGGCGAAGCTCAAGCCGGTAGTCGCCGGATTCCATGCGTGAAACGACCCCGTCCCGACCGGTCAAAGACAGAACCATCGCTTTACTTTCGGTGGCCGGATCGGTAACACCGTGGCGGCTGTTTCGATCCAGCTCCGGCGCCGCGCTTCGCGGACGCATCCCGTGGATAATAAACTGATTATGAGTAACAGAAGCGCCGTCCTGGCTCAGGGACGCCCCGAGAAGCGAACCCACGCGGGCGCGCGGTCTGCCCACCCACGTTCCGCACCGCGGGTGACAAGTTCCGGGCGATGGGAATTTTTCAGCGCCTTTCTTCGGGAGCCGCTGAAGGTCGGCGCGTTCTGGCCCAGTTCACCGGCGCTGTCGCAGAAGATTGTGGATGGTTGCCAGCTGGAAAACCGCGAGATGGTGGTGGAGATCGGGCCGGGCACGGGCGCCTTCACGAGCCTAATTCTCGATCGGATGAATCCGAAGAGCCGATTTTTTGCAGTGGAACTGAACCAGATGAACGTCCTGCAACTGCGCCGGCGCTTCCCGAAGCTCCAAGTCTACGCGGATTCTGCGGAACGCCTTCCCAAGTATCTCAAGCAACACTCCACCCGGAAAGCCGACTGCATCGTCAGCGGGCTTGCCTGGGGAAACATGCTGCCGGCGACGCAGAACAAGATCTTCGATGCCGTGGTGGATTCACTCGCGCCCGGCGGTTTGTTCACGACGTTTGCCTACGTTCACGCCCAGGTGTTGCCGACCTCGCTTCGTTTTCGGAAACGCCTGTTCAACCATTTCTCCAAAGTCGAGGTCACGCCCATTGTCTGGCGCAATCTCCCGCCGGCGTTCATCTACCGCTGCTGGCATCACTGAAGCCAGGTATCACTCTTTCGAAAACAAACAGACCGTGACGCATCGAGCATCACGGTCTGTTTCGCTTTAAACTTTCTGGATTACGCTGCGGCTTTGTCGTTCTTACGGCGCAGGACGGGTTTGCTCTCACCCAACACGACCTGACGCGTAATCTTGCACGCCACGATGTCGCTGTTCGGCACGTCGAACATCACGTCGAGCATCAGCTTCTCCAGGATGCTTCGCAGTGCACGGGCGCCGGTGCCCTTCTTGATGGCCATGCCGGCCAGTTCGCGAAGCGCGTCGGGTGTGAATTCGAGTTCCACGCCTTCCATCGACATCAGCTTGGAATACTGCTTGGTCAGCGCGTTTTTCGGCTCGGTGAGGATGGAGACGAGCTGATCCTCAGTGAGCTGTTCGAGCACGGTCACCATCGGCAGGCGGCCGATGAATTCCGGAATGAAGCCGAACTGAATCAGATCTTCTGGTTCGACGTATTGCAGGATCTCGTGGCGATCGATCTCGGCGAACTTCTTCGCGTTCTCCGCCGCGCCGAAACCCATCACACGATTGCCCAGGCGGCGTTGCACCATTTTCTCAAGTCCAACGAACGCGCCGCCGCAGATGAACAGGATGCCGCTGGTGTTCACGCGGATGTACTCCTGTTGCGGATGCTTGCGTCCGCCTTGCGGCGGGACATTGCAGATCGTGCCCTCAAGAATCTTCAGCAGCGCCTGCTGCACGCCTTCGCCGGACACATCGCGCGTCAGCGAAACGTTCTCCGTCTTGCGCGCGATCTTGTCGATCTCGTCGATGTAGATGATGCCCTTCTGTGCGCGCTTCACATCGAAGTCCGCATTCTGGAGCAGGCGTAAGATGATGTTCTCCACGTCCTCGCCGACGTAACCCGCCTCGGTAAGCGTGGTGGCGTCTGCAATCGCGAAGGGAACATCCAGCACGCGAGCCAGCGAGCGGGCCAGCAGGGTCTTGCCGGAACCGGTGTTGCCGATCAGCAGGATGTTGCTCTTCTCCAGTTCGACATCCTTCGAGTTTGACCACTCATCGGGTTTCTTGTCGGCCGGTTCGGTCAGGATGCGCTTGTAGTGGTTGTGCACCGCCACGGAGAGCGTCTTCTTCGCGTGTTCCTGGCCGACGCAATACTGGTCGAGATGTTTCTTGATCTCGAGCGGTTTGGGAACGGTGTGAGGCGAAGCTGATTTCTTCGGTTCAGGAGCCAGCTCCTTTTCGAGCACGCTCTTGCAGAGCAGCACGCAGTTATCGCAGATATAAACGCCCGGTCCTTGGATCAGTTTTTTCACTTCTGCGTGAGATTTCCCGCAGAAGCTGCACAGCGTTAGATTCGTGGGTCGGGCCATATTTCTGGTTTGGTGAGCGGAATCGTTGTGTTGGGTTTACGGAATTTCTGAAGTCTTCTCAGGCATGCCGGGCACTTCTTTGCGCGACTTGACGACTTCGTCGACGAGGCCGAAATCCTTCGCTTCCTGAGCGGTCATGAAGTTGTCGCGGTCACAGGCTTTCTCGACGACTTCGATGGTCTGGCCGGTATGCTTGGAGATGATGCCGTTCAGGCGGTGCTTGAGGCGCAGCATGTATTTGACGCGAATCTCCACGTCGCTGGCCTGGCCTTCCGCGCCACCGAGCACCTGGTGAATCATCACGTCAGAATTCGGCAGGGCGAAACGCTTGCCCTTCGTGCCACCGCAGAGCAGCACTGCGCCCATGCTCGCGCAGGAACCGATGCAGTAGGTGTTCACGTCGCACGTGAGGAACTGCATCGTGTCATAGATCGCGAGACCAGCCGTGACGCTGCCGCCGGGAGAATTGATGTAGAGATGCACGTCCTTCTTCGGATCAGACATCTGGAGGAAAAGCAGCTGGGCGATGACGCGATTCGCGATGAAATCGTTGACCTGCGAACCGAGGAAAACGATGCGGTCCACCATCAACCGCGAGTAGATGTCGTAACCCCGTTCTCCGCGTCCGGTTTGCTCGATCACGTAGGGAGTGCTCTCGCTCATTTGGAAGCCGTCAGTGGCGTTGAATCCTGTCATGTTTTTGTTTTGTTTGTTATTTGTTCTGTGTGCGCAACCTACTCCAAGCGAGAGTGAAGGGTCAAGCGTGGCACTCCCTGCTCGGCTCATCCGTATTTTCCCCGGTTCGCGAGCGGTAATTTGTCGCCTCCACCCGTCTCTCCCGCTATACAACCCGCGATGCAGAACATCACCAAACGCCCGTCCATGGCCCGCATTTGCGCATGACCATCGCTGAACTTCATTCCAACGAAGAGCTTCGGCGGCATGAGTTCCCCGTCGTTGAGCACAAAAACTTTCTGGCCCACGCCGGCGTCTGTCCACTGCCCCGTCGGGTTGTCGACGCCATGACCGACTACAGCCTGCTCGGGGCTCTCGGCGATCAGGAAGAAGCGTTTCCCGGTACACGAATCCAGCAGGTGCGCCAGACGGCGGCTCAGTTGCTCAACGCCCAGCCCGACGAAATCGCGTTTGTCGGTCCCACATCGTTGGGCCTCAGCATGGTGGCGGCTGGACTCTCTTTCCGCAAAGGCGACAACATCCTCATCTACCACGACGATTACCCGTCGAACGTTTATCCATGGATGGCGCTTGCTGACAAAGGCGTGCAAGTCCGCCTGATGAATATCCGCGAGCTGGGACGCATCCGAAACATCGATGTCATCGGTCAGGTCGACGAGAACACCCGTCTGGTCGCATTGGCATCGTGCCACTTTGTTTCCGGCTGGCGCATCGATATCGCCGGTATCGGCAAACAACTCCGCGCGCGCAACATTCCGTTCTGCGTGGATGGCATCCAAACGCTGGGCGCGTTTCCCACCACCGTCGAGCACGTCGATTTCCTCGCGGCCGATGCGCACAAATGGCTGCTCGGCCCCTGCGCCGCTGGCATTCTCTACGTCCGCAAAGCACTCCAAGAGAGGCTCAAGCCCTCCGTCTTTGGCTGGCACAACGTCCGGTGCGCGAATTTCGTGGCACAGGAACAGATTGTTCATCCGCCCGACAGCCGTCGTTTCGAGGCGGGCTCCGCCAATCTCGTCGGGCTTGCAGGATTGCAGGCGGGAATGGATCTGCTCCTCTCTTACGGAATCGAAAACATCGCGGCAGAACTTCTCCGCAAGCGCGCCTTTCTCGTCCCTGAACTGCAGGCCAAGGGCTACGCCGTGCTCGGTGGTTCCGCACCGTCGGAGAACGCGAGCGGCATCGTCACGTTCTATATGCCAGATGGTGACATGTCTGCGCTGCACGCGAAGCTCACCGAAGCCAACGTCATTACCAGCCTGCGCGCCAGCCGAGCCGGGCAGCGTTACATCCGCCTCTCGCCGCACTTCTACAACACCGACGCCGAGCTCCATCGCGTGCTCGAACTACTGTAACGGAACCGGCAGGAGCCGTTGTCCGACAATCGCCACCGCGCGCGTGAAGCAGGCGCGCTGCGCGATCGGTGACATGAATCCACCGTCGCCCACTGGGGATCCTGCGGCCCAAGGCGAGAACGCGGGCAAAACCACCACGTTCTCGCTCACGAGAAAGCACGGACACTTCAGACTCGTGGCTACGCCGTCGTTCAAACGAATCGCAGGATGCTCGTGTCCCATGATGACGCGCCCCTCGCACGGACCCTCGACCTCGCAATCGCCGTGGACCAGCACGTCTCTGCCAGATTGAAACTGCCTCCCCAACTCCACTTTTGGAGTGGCTTGCTCCAGCAACCGCTCCAGTTGAAAATCATGGTTCCCGCGCACTAGCACAAGGCGACTGCGGCGTGACAACTCCTCGACCAGTTCATTGAGCAGCGCCTTCAGTTCCGGCACCGGCACCGCGCGTTGCACGATGTCTCCCAGCAACACGATCGTCCGCGGATCGTAATCCAGCTGGAGCGCGACGAGCGTGGAAAGGGTTTCATCGCGGGCCGAAAGCGGGAGCAACTGTCCGCCGTGACGCTGTGCCCATGCGTAGCCCAAGTGCAGGTCCGCTACCACGAGCACCTGCTCGTGCTGCATCCAAAGCGCACGCCGCGCGTCAGCGAGCATGCCCGGCGCTAGTGTAAGCGTGCCATGGTTCATGAGCTCGAATCGACGCTGTCAGTTGTCACCGTCGCGGGCTCGCCCGCTTCCGTCGTCCCGCCGAGCTTGTTCCACCACAAATGAAACAGTCGTTCCATCGTCTCGCGCGGATCTTCCACCATCAGCGCCTCCTTGATCTTCGTGGCGAACATCGCAAACGACAGAGGCGGTACCTGGTTCACGGAAACGATGCGTGCCGGTTTCGACGTGATTGCCTTGAGGTAACCCAGCGCACCATCGACATCGAGATAGGTGTGGACCGCGTCACGGCGCGCTTCGCGCAGGAGCACGTGGTCTGATTCATACTGCTGCAGCACATTGAAGATCACTTCCGCCGACCACTGGAGTTTCCGCACGGACTTCTGTTCGCCGAAGAAATTCCGGTAAACCATCATTCCGGTCTGCGCGGCGTTTCGAAAATGATACTTCAACAAATCGGACCGCATCAGCGACTCGTCGAGTTCCGTGGCGAAGTTCTCGGGTCGCAGCAACACCGGCAGGTCCTCCGCAGTAAATCGCTGCTCCGCTGAAACGGTGAGCACGAAGCCGTAGTCATTCGGAGTCGCCACTGCGTTGCCCCCGCGCAGCCGGCTGAGCCGCAACGCGACGACGCGTGAAAGGGCGTCATTGGCAGCGCGGCCGATGAGGGAGTGAACGAAGTAATGGCGCGCCGTCTGGTCGAATCGGCTCTGTGCACGAGCGCGGCGGTTGCGTTTGATTTCTTCCACGACGTCGCCCGCCTCGCGCCCGGTCGAGAGATACTCCTCGATCAGCAGGAAGTCCGCGGTCGGAATCTCCGACAACGCGTGCTGCATTTGATACATCTGAAGAATGATGCGCGCATTGTTGGCGCCGCAATCGAGACGACTCGAAATCCAATCGGCCAACGGATCCGTCGCGCCACTTTCGAGGTGCTTCCGAATCTCGCTTCGGAACTTCACGATCTCCTCAGCGACCTTGTTGGTCAGCGGCATCTTGTTCGCATTCCAGCGTGGAACTGTTGGAGTCGCGTTGTCCGCGCGGGCGACAAAGCACTCCATGAATCCGAGGCGTTCCAGCTTCACCGCGCGACCACCGATGATGAACACGTCGCCCGCCTTGAGCTGGCGCACGAAGCCTTCCTCAATCATTCCGAGCACGCGATTACGCAGTTTCACACGGAAGATGCCTTCGTTCGGGATGACACCGATGTTCTGGAGCAAATCCCGCCGGACGACGCCAGTCCTCGTCTCGAATCCATCGTCATCAAGCTGAATCTTTCCGAACACCTCGGTGTACTGCTGGCGGAGCGAACGCCCGCCGCCGGCCAGATAATCGAGCACGTCGTTGAGATCGGCTTCGGTCAAATGGCGATATGGATACGCACCGCGAACCAGCTCAAGCGCGCTGGCTCGCGTCCATCGCTGAACGCATCCCATGCTCACGAGATGTTGCGCGAGCACGTCGAGTGGCGCGGTAGGTAACCGCACCGGGTCCAGCTGCCGCGTGCGCGCCAGCAACGCGGTGGCACAGCACTCCACCAGGTCATTCAAGTTCGTCGCCATCAGCAAGCCGCGGCTCGTGGTGTTAATGTTGTGACCGGCGCGCCCAGTTCGCTGCAACGCCTTGCTTACGCCTTTGGGTGTGGAGAGCATCACGACGAGGTCGATGGAGCCGATGTCGATGCCCAGCTCAAGGCTGGTCGAGCAAATCACCGCGCGCAGTTCGCCGCGCTTCAAACGATCCTCAACTTCCTGCCGCACATCGCGGTCGAGTGAGGCGTGGTGGCATTCGATTTGATCAGCGAGTTTCGGCAGGGCCTTGGTCAGCCAGTAAGTCGCTGCTTCCGCGCCGGAACGGGTGTTGGTGAAAATGAGCGTAGTGCGATTCTGTTGAACCAGTTTGGCCAGTTCCCGGATCAATCGCTCTCCCGTGTAGCCGCTGGGTGGATACGGATTCTTGCCCAGCGGCGAGTAAACGCGGAGATCCATCCGCTTCACGCTCCCGACGTCGACGATGTCGCATACGCCACGACTGCCGACGAGAAATTGCGCCACTTCGGAAAGCGGCGCTACGGTTGCAGACAGGCCGATGCGTTGAAGGGTTCGCGGCAATGGGGCCGAAGAATCAGTCTGCAAAGGTGCCTCCTCTCCCGCCCTTCGGGCACCCTCTCCTCCATTCAATGGAGGAGAGGGCTGGGGAGAGGAGGAATCTTTCCCGCGATCCAAACCTGGGTTTTGTTGCATCCGGACCAGCGCATCCAGCCGTTCGAGGCTGAGGCTGAGATGCGCACCGCGCTTGTTCTCGGCGAGTGCGTGGATCTCATCGACGATGAACCACCGGACGGTGGCGAGATGCGGAAGCCACTTCGGCTGGCTCAGCAGGAGCGAGAGACTCTCGGGTGTGGTCAGGAGAATATGCGGCGGCCTCGTGAATTGCTTCTGCCTTTCGTAGGAGGTGGTGTCGCCACTCCGAAGCCCGACGCGAATCGGCGAATCGGCACCGAAGACTTCGCGCAGCGGCCGGCTTAGATTCTTCTCGAGGTCGTAACCTAGAGCTCGAAGCGGCGAGACGTAGATCGCGTAAATCGTGTTCTTCAGTTCACCACGCTCGTGAAGCAGCGCGAGCTCATTCAACACGGCGAGGAACGCTGCAAACGTCTTGCCCGTGCCTGTGGGCGAAACGATGAGCACGCTGCCTCCCGCCTGAATCTTCGGCCAAGCCTCGCGCTGAGCGGGCGTCGGTTCCGGATAGTTCTTGGCGAACCATTCGGTGATGATGGACGGCTGGAGTGGCGATTGCATCGAGCGACCACCAGAAGGTTACGTGATCTGATTCGAAGTCAATTTCCGACCTTGGACGGGCCCCGGATGATTCAACCGGGCTCGGTGATGGGTGGTCCGAGCGCCTTAGCCGCGCGCCTTGAATGAAGCAGTCGACGCAGCAATCCCTGCGTCGGACTGAACACCCACGCAAGGACGAACAACACAGTGCCCATCACCACCATTGCGCCGGCAATCGAGCAGTCCAGCCACAGCGCAAGATGGACGCCCAGAACTGAGCTCAGCGCGGCGTGGACGACCGTGTGCAGGAAAATCACCGGTAGTCGCCGTGACAACAACGAGGCGGTGGCGCCCGGCAGAATCAGCATCGCAATGACGAGAATTGCGCCGACGCTCTCGAACGCACTTACGACCACCACGGACAACATGCTCATCAGGCTGTAGTGAACGAAGGTGGCGTTAATGCCGAGCGCGAAGGCGAGTCCGGGGTCAAATGAGCTGACGAGGAGTTCCTTGTAGAAAATCAGGATCAACGCCGCGACGATCAGCGCGACGACCGCCATCCGGACCAACGTCGGCGGCCCCAGCACCAATGAGCCGAGCTGTACATAAGGCATGTCGAGCGGGATGCTGCCGATCTCGCCGTAGAGCACGCATTCCTGATCGAGATCGATCTTGCTCGCGAACTGGCTGACGAGGATGACGCCGATCGCAAACAGGCTGGAGAACGTGATGCCGATCGCTGCGTCCTGTTTCACCCGCGACTTCTTGTGGATGACTTCGATCAGGACGGTCGTCAGCACGCCCGCCACCAGCGCGCCGAGGAACATCACCGTCGAATGCCGCGTGCCCGCGAGCAGATACGCGATGACGAGCCCGGGCAGGACGCTGTGGCTGATCGCGTCCCCGACCAGTGCCATGCGCCGCAGCATGAGATAATTCCCGACCAGCCCGCACGCTGTCGCGACGAAGAATCCCATCAGCATGATCCAGCCGTAGCTCGCGAGGTCCACCGTCCACGGCGCAACAATAACTCGGTGAAAATCGAATGCTGGAATTAGAGTGTTCATCACCGTTTCCCGTAACCGATCGATTCGCCCGGCTGTTCTGGACTGTTGCCGCCGCGCTGCATTTCGGCGAAACCGGGAATCGGACGACCGTGCGGATCGATGGTCGCATACTGCAGACGGCGCTCCAGCTCGCGCACCACTTCATCGCCGAGCACGTGCTCGATCTTCTCCGCGTCCTCGTGGACATGATCCGCGGCGATCTGCGCGGCATTGGTCAGGTAGAGTTCCCAGAGCCGGTGATTGCGCACGATGGCGCAAGCGAGCTGCCAGCCAGCGGGCGTGAGGAAGATCAGGTTTCCTTCCTCGTGCAAGGTCGCCAGCTCGTGGCGGCGCAGGTCCGCAGCTTGACGCGCGGCTTCCTCGACGGTTTCGCGGCGGCGCTCCGCCAGTTCGCGCAGCGAGACGCCTTCGCCCTTCGACTCGCGGGCTTCGAGAACGTGATAGATGGACTTGAGCGTGTTCTCGCGCTGGACGCGTCGCGAACGCGAACGCTGGCGCCACCAGCGATTCACAACGCCGTGGCGCGGTGCGAAGAGAAAGGCGAGAGCGAACACCGCGCTTGCCGAGAGCACCATGAACGGACCGGTGGGAAAGTTCGGGCCGAGAAAACTGCAGAACGCGCCCAAGGCTCCGGCCATCATGCCGAACAACGCCGCGAGCCAAAGCATCCGGCTCATGCGATCCGTGAGCAGGTATGCGGCGGCGGCCGGTGTGATCAACATGGCAGAGACGAGCACAACGCCGACGGCTTGGAGCGCGATGACGACGGCAAACGCGAGCAGCAGCATCAGCGCGTAGTGGATCAACTGCGCCGGGAAACCGGCCGCGCGCGCGAATCCACTGTCAAAGCTCGTGAGGAGGAATTCCTTGTAGAAGACGATGATGACCACGACGGAAAGCAGCGTGACGACGGCCATGAGTTTGAGGTCCGCCGGCCCAATCGACGCTGCCTGGCCGAAGAGAAACTTGTCGATGCCGCTTTTGTTTCCGGTGGGCATGCGTTGAATCATCGTGAGCAGGCAGATGCCGACGGCGAAGAAGCTGGCCAGCACGAGGCCGAGCGCGGTGTCTTCCTTGAGATGCGTCGTCTGGGTGATAAGCCGCACGACGATGGTGCCGAGCAGCCCAGCCACCGTCGCGCCTACGAAGATTGCGACAGGATCCTTTGACATGTTCCATAGGAAACCAATCGCCACGCCCGGCAGCACCGCGTGCGACAGCGCGTCTCCCACCAACGCCATCTTGCGCACGACAATGAAGCTGCCAAGTAATCCGCATGTGATGCCGAGCAGCATCGAGCCGAGCAACGCGTAGCGGACCGCCGGGTCTTGAAAGGTGAAGAAGCGGATCGCTTGCGTGACGAGGTTGGTGTCGCCGAGTTCGCTGATTTTGGCGGCGTTTGCCACAGACGGCATCGCCAGCATCAGCACACACAGCGCGAACTGGATTCGCCACAACGTTTTCATGACTTCTGCCTCACCGCTTCCGCGACCTCAGAGAGAATCGTCAGCCGACCACCATACGTCTTCTGCAACAGCTCGGCGTTGAAGACTTGTTCCGTCGGACCGAAGGCGACGACGCGCATGTTCAGCAGCAGCAGCATGTCGAAGTATTCGCGCGCGCTCGGCAGGTCGTGATGTACGACCATGAGCGTCTTGCCCTTGCTCTTGAGCTCGTGGAGCAGCGTGACGATGGCGGCCTCGGTCGCGGCGTCGACGCCGGCGAACGGTTCATCCATGAAGTAGAGGTCGCTCTCCTGTGCGAGCGCTCGGGCGAGGAAGACGCGTTGTTGCTGGCCGCCGCTGAGGTTCGAGATCTGGCGGTTCGCGTAAGGCATCATCTTCACCTTGTCGAGGCATTCGCGGGCGATGTCGCGGTCCTGCTTCGTCGGGCGCTTGGTGAGACCGAGCCGCCCGTAACGGCCCATGAGCACGACGTCCATGACGCTGACCGGAAAATCCCAGTCCACTGATTCGCGCTGCGGCACGTAGCCGATGCGCGTGAGGTTTTGCTTGAGCGGTTGGCCAAACGCTTTCACCCAGCCGCTGTTGAGTGGGAGCAAGCCCATCGCGGCCTTGATTAGCGTGGATTTGCCGGCGCCGTTCGGCCCGATGATGCCGATGAGTTTTCCGCGCGGCACGACGAGGTCGATGCCCCAGAGCACCGGTTTGTTGTGGTAAGAGACGGTGAGGTCGTGAATCTCCAGTGGCGCGGGTTCGCTGGCCGCCGTCTTGGTGGAAGTGCTCGATTCGACGGTGCTCATGTTGGGTTCAGAACGTGATGCGAGACCGGAGTCCAACGACCAGCGCGTCGTCCAAAGCGCCGCTGCCACCCGGGTGACGAATCCATTGAACGTCGGGCTGAAGGCCAAGCCATGGCGTGACAGTGATTTGGTAGGTGAGCTCGACGGCGAGTTCGTAATCGGACAGGGCGCTCGCACCGGCCGTGCGCTCCGCGCGGCGGATGTCGTCGCTGACGTTCACGTAGGCGAAGCCGAGCGCGAGAGCATCGTCGTCACGGCCCGGGAAAAGCCCGCGATAGTGCAGGCCGGTGTCGACGGTGAACTCGAACGCGCTACGATCCTCGGGACTGCAACCGCCACGAAAGAACAGGCCGAGACCTTGTTCATCGTCGGTGTCGTTTTCGTGCCAGAGCATCTGGTCGGCGGCGACGTAGAAACCGTGGTTGCCGGAGTGCGAGCGCGAGCTGTCGCGCAAGTCGGTGAAATCCGCCGTGTGAAGCCAAGCGCCGAGCTTGTAGGTGCCAGGTAAGCCGCTGGCGTTCGTGCCTTGATTGATAGACCAGCCGGTTTCCGCGATGGCAAACGCGCCTTGATCGGAACTCAGATGCCAGCGAACTCCGTGGCGATTGACGCGCGGATTGCCAGCAGCGCTGTCGAACGAATCGCCATCGAAGACTCCGGCTTGGACGTAGCCGTGTTCACCAATGGCAGAGCGAAGACGCACGCCGAGCGCGGCGCGATTGTAGGCCGGGCCGGTGTTGAGCGTGTTTCCGGAGATGGACGCGGGCCAGCCGAACGAGCTGTTGATCAGCGTGGCGCCGTAGTCAGTTCCTGCAAACTCGGCGTCGGCAGCGAGTTGCCCGGCGCGTACTGAGAAGCGGTCGTCCCACAGCTTTTGCTCGAACCAAAGTTCGAAAAGCCCCGGGCTGTCGTAGGCGTCGATGTTGCTGAGCGTTTGCAGATCGCCGACAAGCTGCCCCGACGGGCTCCGTCCGTGCGGATAAAAAATACTGGAACGAAACAGCGCGCCGGGCCACGCGGAGGCGAATTTCTCTAAATCGACCTCGATCGCGATTTCGCCCAGCCCTCCGTAGGCCGCGCCGCGTTCGATACCGCCCGAGATGCTTCCGAAAACCTCTCCAATGTAGCCCGCCTGAACATGAACACCGTGGTCGATGGCCCAGCTTCGCCAGCCACCCGGATCACCGAGCAGATGCTCTCGCTCGGAACTGGTTTCGATCAACGCATCGCGTGAGCTCGTTGGAGCGTCCGTGGGCGCGGCGTTCTCCGCGGGCTTCGCGGGAAGAGTGATGCCGACTGCGGTCAGGGCAGTGAGCAGGCTGGTGCGCTGAATCATTTCAATGCTTCCACGATGGTGTTCAAGTTATGCTTGATCATGCCTTCGTAGGTTCCGAGATCGTAGCCGTTCTCGATCTGTCCAGGTGTGCCCATCGCGTCGCTGAACAATTCGCCGCCGACTTTCACGCCGGCGTCCTGGCTGATGCGCTTGATGGCCGTCGGCGACACGCTGGACTCCACGAACAACGCCTTCACCTTCTGCTCCTTCACGAAATCTACAAGCTTGGTCATTGAGGCCAGGCTGGCCTCCTCGACGGTCGAGATGCCCTGTAAGCCGACGACCTTGAAGCCATACGCGCGGCCGAAGTAATTGAACGCGTCATGGCTGGTGATGAGGATGCGTTTCTCCTGCGGCAGCTCCGCGGCCTTCTTCAACGCCCACTGGTGCAGGTCGGACATCGACTTCCGCACCACCGCGCCGCGCTTTTCGAAGTAGTCGCGGCTGCCTGGGTCGAACTCACTCAAGCCGTTCACGATGGTTTCGACGCACTTCGACCACAGTGTTGGATCAAACCACACATGTGGGTCGTAGTGGCCACCGAACGATTCCGGTTCGAGCAACTCCTTCTCGGGAATGCTCTCAGTGATGGGATAAACATGCTTCTTTACTCGCGCCATCTTGGAGAACACGTCTTGAAGTTTACCTTCCAGCAAGAGCCCGTTGTAGAAGATCACCTCGGCGCGCTGCAGCTTCGTGATGTCGCTGGCGGACGCCTTGTAGAGATGCGGGTCAACGCCGGCGCCCATCAAGCCGCTGACCTCCACCCGTTCACCCCCGACGCTCTTCACGAGATCGGTCACCATTGAAGTGGTGGTGGTGACCTTGATGACGTGCGCCTCCGCTGCAGCACGAAGCGGCAGAAAGACGCCCAGTGCCAGAACCCAACCAACGACTGCAAGACCCAACAGCGATTTCCTGTTCATGGCCCATAACATGTCGAGCCAGACTATTCGGCGCAAGGAATAAAATTAGACTTATCTAACTTTGTTCTGTAAGGCGTTCTTGGGCTGGCGATTCCCTGCTCGTTGTGGTCGTGGAAACAATTGTCGCTTCAGTTGGAATGGCGCGGCATCTTTTGCGGCGATGCGACCTGTCGACATTCAGACCATCGGCGATGAGCTGGCCATCAAGTGGGACGATGGCCGCGAGAGTTTTGTGAAGTTGGAGAAACTGCGGCGGCACTGCCCGTGTGCCGGCTGCAAGGGCGAGATGGATATCATGGGCAATCTCTACAAGAACCCCGACAAGCCGCTGACGCCCGATGCCTTCCGGCTGACGCGACTGGCGATGGTGGGTGGCTACGCTGTGCAACCGCTCTGGTCGGACGGGCACGGCACGGGGCTGTTCGCTTTCGATTACCTCAGGCAGGTCGCGGACAGCGAGTAGCTCTGCTGCGGCGTTACGCCTTGCCGCCGAAGCTCACGTAGTCATCGACATCCAGGAGATCGAACCACGTCGCAATGTCCTCCCTGTGCGGTGCGGCGTTTGCGTGGAGCTTGTTGAAGAATTCGCGCGTTTCCGGGTCGGTTGGCACTCGCTGATCTTGATACGCGGACCATGCAGCGATTTCGATGTCCGTGTGCTTGTTTCGGCGGTTCTCCAGAATCCACGCGAGGATTTCTCCGTCGCCCTTTCCAGTGGCGATCTGTTGCTTCAGCGGATCGGGGTCGAGTCCTAGAAAATCCAGCAGCCGCATGTCCATCGGGCAGGCATAATGATACTCGCCGTTCTTGCCCGCGAGTTCAGCGCGGCCTTTGTCGAGCATGCGCGGGAGGGTGGCGTAGCCGCCGAGGCGGACTCGGGGACTGCGTGGAGCGTGCTTGGTGAGGTCGGGATTCGCGTTGGGCATAATCTTAATTGGTTTCCGCCAACCGATAGCGGATGAATCCCAAAACGCAAGTGGTCAGGCAAACTACATCTGCTCCAGCACCTCGATGCCGAGCGCTTCCAGGCCCTGCTTCAGCACGCGGGCGGTGAGTTCGCAAAGGAGCAAACGGGTCGCGCGTTCGGTGCCTTCCGCTTTCAGCACGGGACAGGCTTCGTAGAACGTCGCGAAGTAGCCGGCGAGTTCGTAGAGATAATTGCAGAGGAAGTTCGGACGGCATTCGTCGCCGACGGCTTCGAGCGCGAGACCGAAGTTCAGAAGGTGACGCGCCATTCCAATTTCCTCGGGAGCATTGAGCTGAATGCTGCTCATTGCTGCGCGCCAATCACCGGCTTCGTCCGCCTTTCGGAAAATGCTCCGAATGCGCGCGTAGGCGTATTGCAGATACGGCGCGGTGTTGCCGTTCATCGCGAGCATTTTGTCCCACGAAAAGACGTAGTCGCTCTGGCGGTTCGGCAGAAGGTCGGCGTACTTCACCGCGCCAATGCCGACCACTCGTGCGATTTCCCGTTGCTGGGCTTCTGACAAGTCCGGGTTCTTTTCCGAGACAACCTTCAGCGCACGCTCGACGGCTTCATCAAGCAAATCGCCGAGCTTCACCGTGTCGCCGCTGCGCGTCTTGAACGGCTTGCCGTCGTCACCGAGGATCTTGCCGAACCCGACATGGCGCAACTTCACGCGCTTCGTCGCGTCGGGCTGCCAGCGTCCGAAAGTGAGAAACAGCTTCCGGAAGTGCGGCGCCTGGCGGTCATCGACGACGTAGATGATTTCGTTCGGCGACCAGGTCTTCAACCGATACTCGATGGTCGCGAGGTCGGTCGTCATGTAGTTGAAACCGCCATCACTTTTTCGCACGAGCGCGGGATCGGCGACCCACTCGCCGTCGCGATTGACGAGGAACGGATCTTCCTTGGGCGGCATCGAGCCGTCGCTGAACACACCGACGGCGCCTTCGCTCTCCTTGGCGATGCCGCGCTGGAGCAGATCCTTCACTACGTTGCCGAGCCAAGGATTGTAGTAACTCTCGCCAAGGGTGTGATCGAACTTTACGCCAAGCCGGCCGTAGATCGTGTCGAACTGCACTTGCGACAGGCGAATCATCTCCTTCCAAATAGCGAGATTCTCCGCGTCGCCAGCCTGAAGCTTCACCAGCTCCTGCTTGGCTTCCTCAAGGCGCGCGGGATTCGCGTCGCACTCGGCATTGACGACTTTGTAGAGCCGCTCGAGCTCGGCGATGGCGTCGCGTTCGAGAGCGGTCTTGTCGAGGGCCTGCTTCCAGCCGAGCAACAACTTGCCGAACTGCGTGCCCCAGTCACCAATGTGATTGTCGGTGACGACGTGATGGCCGAGCAACCGCAGCACGCGCTGGAGCGCATCGCCAATGCCGGTGGAACGGATGTGGCCGACGTGCATCGGCTTCGCGACGTTGGGCGAGCTGAAGTCTATGACGATGGTGCGCGGCGTGGCTGACTTGGTGAAGAAGAGGTGTTCGCCACGAAACGCAGCCTGGAGCGTCTGCGTGATGGCGTCGGTCTTGAGACGGAAATTGAGGAAGCCGGCGCCAGCGATCTCGACCTTCTCGCACCACTGGCTGACGTCGAGCTTCGCCACGACATCGGTGGCGAGCTGGCGCGGGTTCATCTTCCGCGCCTTGGCGACGGACATTAGGGCGTTCGTCTGGTAATCGCCGAACTTCGGATCGGGGCACGGGCGGACGAGGATCGACGTGGTGTCGGCGTCCGGCAGCACGGCGGTGACGGCGTCGCGGAGCTGTTTTTCGAGCAGCGTGTGAAGCATGAGGAATGACTAATGGCCAATGACCAATGACCAATCAATGACGAATTACAGAGGGGCAGGCGGGCATTCCGTGGTCGTTGGACCTTGGGCAGTGGTCAATTGCGACGCTTTCGCCGCTTACTTGCCCGACTCGCGCTTGATGATGCTGTACATCGACTGGGCATCAGCGGAGGCTTCCAGCTCCTGGCGAAATTCCTTTTTGTGAAGGAGCTTGGCGATCTTGGCGAGAGTGTGGAGATGTTTCTGAAACTGACCTTGGGGAACGAGAAAGAGAACGGAGAGCGTGACGGGCTGGTTGTCGAGGGAGTCGAAGTTGATGCCTTTTTTCGACCGGCCCAGCGCGCCGACGACCTCGCCAATCAGGTCGGTGGAGGCGTGCGGGATTCCGATCCCGAACCCGATCCCCGTGCTCATCGAGGTCTCGCGTTTCTTCACCACAGCGGTGATGGGCTCGCGGTGTTCAGCCTTGATCTTCCCGGAGGCGACGAGCTGGTTGATAAGCTCATCGATGGCTTCCCAGCGATTAGAAGCCTTCATTTCCGGCAAGATCTGTTCGGGGCTTAAAATGTCACCGAGGTCCATACAGCGAAAATTTTCGTGAAAGCATTTCGCCTGAACGAAACCCCTAATGCAAGAGCGAAACAGGTCGGCACTTTCTCAAGCGCAGACAAATTGCCCGTTCAATGCTCTGCCAGGCGATAGCCCACGCCTGGTTCCGTGATAAAAAGTTTTGCCTGGGCCGGATCGATCTCCAGCTTCTCGCGCAGGTGTGACATGTAAACGCGGAGGTAATGCGTTTGCCCCACGGCGTTCGGTCCCCACACCTCGCGCATGATCTGGCGGTGCGTGAGAACCTTGCCCGCGTGCTGCACCAACAAACGCAGCAATGAATACTCCGTCGCCGAGAGACGGACCTCGGTGCCGTTCACTTTGACGACGCGCGCCACGAGATCGACCTCCAATTGATTCGAGCGAAACACTTTCATCTCTTCGCCCTTGAGCGAATGGCGTTGCGCGGTCCGCA
>CAZBIC010000067.1:0-28856 GCA_964491875.1 uncultured Bifidobacterium sp. | reverse complement strand
GGGCGGTCGTTACGCCATCTTCACCGGCGTGGACAATCTCGCGCTGGAGGCGAGCATCCTCGGCATCGACGGCTGGGTGGCGGGCAGCGGCATCGCGTTCCCGGCGGAGAACCAGTATTTCTGGGAGCTGACGCGCGCGGGCAAGTGGGACGAGGCGCGGGCGATTTATCGGTGGTTCACGCCGCTGCTGCACCTGGATGTGAGCACGAAGTTCGTGCAATACATCAAGCTCGCGGTGCAGGAGACCGGTCTCGGCAAGGAATGGGTGCGCGCGCCGCGTCTTATCCTCAAGGGCGAAGAGCGCAAGCGGGTGCTGAAGATCATTCACGACGGCATCGCGAAGCGCCCGAAGCTGCCGAAGCGCGGGAAGAATTAACCACGGATAGAGACGGATGAGGCATGGAGCGCCGAACTCCGGTTCGGCGTGGACAAGGTGAAGCGGAACACGCCGATTTGGAAATCGGCGCTCCGCCGAAATCCTTGGCCACTGCGGGTCTGCCTGTTAATCACTACGCATGCGTTCCCCATTAAAAACGTTGCGACGTTTTACTTCGTCCTTCACGGCTGCGTGCGGCCTTCTCCTCGTTTTGCTCGGCGTCTCGTCCTGCGCGCTGCGGCAGGCAGGTTCGCCGCCGGCGAATTCTCCCATCACCCTTCACGCCAGCAACGCGACCGTGCATGCCACGATGATGCGTTACGAGCCGCAGACGAATAAGAACTGCCTCGGTTACTGGACGAAGGCGGAGGATTGGGCGGACTGGACCTTCGACGTCGCGCGCGCCGGAAGTTTCGAGGTGGAGGTCTGGCAGGGCTGCGGCAAAGGCAACGGCGGCAGCGATGTCGCGGTGGAGGTCGGTGGCAGGCGGTTTGATTTCGTCGTGGAGGACACGGGGCATTTCCAGAACTTCACCCCGCGCCGGATTGGTCGTGTCGAACTGCCCGCCGGCAAACACACGCTCGCGATCAAGCCGCAGCGCAAACAGGCCGCGGCGGTGATGGACATCCGGCGAGTGGTGTTGCTGCCGGTGAATCCCGTGCCGTCTGCGGCGGCGGGCGCGAAGGCGTTGTCGGGTGGCAAGCGCGTGATGTTCGTCGGCGACAGCATCACTTACGCGGGCGAATGGGTGGAGTTCGTAGAGGCGTACCTGCGCGTGCAGGATCCCAAGGCGACGTTTGAGTTCATCAACATCGGGCTGCCGAGCGAGACGGTCTCGGGCCTGTCCGAGCCGGGGCATGCAGGCGGATCGTTCCCACGGCCGGATCTCCACGAGCGACTCGACCGTGCATTGGCGAAGCTGAAGCCGGACGTGCTCGTCGCCTGCTACGGGATGAACGACGGCATTTATTATCCGTTCGGCGAAGAGCGGTTCGCCGCGTTCAAAAACGGCATGCTCAAGCTGCGCGAGAAGGCGACGGCTGCGGGCGCGAGGGTGATTCATGTGACGCCGCCGACGTTTGATGCCGTGCCGATCAAGGCGAACACGCTGCCCGCCGGGCGCGATGAATATCGTCAGCCGTACGTCGGCTACAACGACGTGCTCGATCGTTACTCCGAATGGCTGGTGTCGCAGCGAGCGCAGGGCTGGCAGGTCGTTGATATTCACGCGCCGATGAACGCGTATCTCGCGTCGCGTCGCGCGGATGACTCGCGGTTCAAGCTGGCGGGCGACGGTGTTCACGCGAGCACGCAAGGGCATTGGCTGATGGCGCGGGAATTTCATCGCTCGCTCGGCGTTTCGAACGCGGCGCTCTTCGCCGATTCGTTCGAGCTCGCGACGCTCGGTGCGCCGACGGCTCCAGAGGTTCTCGAGTTGGTGAAGCGCAAGCAACGCGTGTTGAAGGATGCGTGGTTGAATGAGGTTGGCCACAAGCGACCGGGCATGGCGAAGGGCATGCCCGTGGCGGACGCCGAACGCGAGGCGGCTGAATTGGCGGAGCAGTTGAAGTCCGTGAAGCCGCCGCGTTATCCGGGCAAGCGTTCGAAGTGGAATGGTTTCGATCGCTACGACTTCGAAGTTGGCGGCAAGCCGGTGCTGGTGGTCGCGCCGAAGTCTGACGCGCCGGGGCGTCCGTGGGTGTGGCACGGCGAGTTCTTCGGTCACAAGCCCGCGCCGGACATTGCGTTGCTGGAGCGCGGCTTTCACGTCGTCTACATGACCGTGCCTGACATGTTGGGCAGCCCGACTGCGGTGGCGCATTGGAACGCGTTCTACCGCGAGCTCACGGAGAAGCATGCCTTCGCGAAGAAGGCGGCGCTGGTCGGCCTGAGTCGCGGCGGGCTTTATTGCTACAACTGGGCGGCGGCAAATCCGGACAAGGTGGCTTGCCTCTACGGTGACGCGCCCGTGTGCGATTTTCGGAGCTGGCCGGGCGCGTTCGGCAAGGGCAAGCGCAGCGACCGCGACTGGCAGTTGGTGTTGCAGCAATACGGTTTCAAGAACGACGACGAGGCGAAGGCTTACACGAAGAACCCGGTGGACAATCTCGCGCCGCTCGCTGCCGCGAAGGTGCCGCTGCTCCACGTCTATGGAGATGCGGACGAAGTGGTGCCGTGGGATGAGAACACAGGCGTGATCGCGGAACGTTACAAGAAGCTCGGCGGCGACATCACGCTGATCGCGAAGCCGGGCGTAAAGCATCATCCGCACGGGCTGGAGGATTCGACGCCGATCGTGGACTTCATCTGGAAGCACGCAGCGTCGGCGGAGGCGAAGGCATGGTGGCGGAAGTGAAGAACGTTTTTGAGGCTCGCCCTCACCCCGGCCCTCTCCCCCGGGGAGAGGGTGCGCGGCGTCAGTTCCAGTCGGAAGCGGATTGCTCTCCGCGTTCGGCAAGCGCACGAACGTGGAGAGAGCTTTGCAGAGTTTCAACATCCGTGGTCGCGCTCCCTCTCCTGGGGGAGAGGGCCGGGGTGAGGGCGGTCCATGGATTCAAGCCGCTGTTTGCTTTCGTTCTACTCCTTTCACTTTTTACTCCACCTATTTTCGCCGCTGAGTCCCTTCGCCCAAATCTCCTCTTCATCCTCGCGGACGATCTGCGCTGGGATGCCGTGGGGTTCATGGGCGATCGCGTCGTGCAGACGCCGCATCTCGACAAGCTGGCGAAGCGCGGGACGATCTTCCGAAACACCTTTGTCACCACGTCGATTTGCTGCGTGAGCCGCGCGAGCATCATGGCTGGTCAGGCGGAGCGGCGGCACGGAATCGCGGACTTCGCGACGGCGTTCAAGCCGCAGCAATGGTCGAACACGTATCCGGCGTTGCTGCGGCAGGCGGGGTATCGCACGGGCTTCATCGGGAAGTTCGGCGTGGGGACGGAAGCGGCCATCAAGGCGATGGCAAAGGAGTTCGATTACTGGCGCGGGCTGCCAGGGCAGGGCGGGTTGTTCTTCGTGGCGAATGATCCGACGCGCACGCATGCGACAGCGAAGTTCGGCAATCAAGCGCTGGAGTTTGTGCGGGACGCGAAGAGTGAACAACCGTGGTGCCTGAGCATCAGCTTCACGGCGCCGCACGCCCGTGATGGACAGCCCCGGGAGTTTCCCCCGGACCTGCGCGATGAATCGCTTTACGCGGACGCGAAGATTAAGCCGCCAGTCACCGCGCCGGAAGCGTTTCACCAGCGGCTGCCGGAATCGGTGCGCAAGTCCGAGGGACGCCGGCGTTGGGAGAAGCGTTTCGCCACGCCGGAGATGTTTCAGGCGACGGTGAAGGATTATTACCGGCTCGTCACCGGCCTGGATCGGGAGGTCGGGCGGATCATGGAATTGCTCGAGGCGGGCGGGCTGGCGACGAACACCATCGTGGTGTTCACGTCCGACAACGGCTTCGCGTTCGGCGATCGCGGGTTGGCGGACAAATGGTTCCTCTACGAGGAGAGCATTCGCGTGCCGCTGTTCATCGCGGATCTACGAGCACCGGCGAAACGTCACGCGCGCGAGGTGAATGCGATGACGCTGAACATCGACATCGCGCCGACGCTGCTCGATTACGCGAACGTCTCCGTGCCGGCGGTGATGCAAGGGCGTTCGCTGCGTCCACTGGTCGAGAAGGCCGCGGTGCGCGGCTGGCGCGAAGAGTTCCTCTACGAACATCACTTCGGCCCGAAGATCATTCCGCCGAGCGAAGGTGTGCGTAACGAGCGCTGGAAATACATCCGCTACGTGAACGAGTTGCCGGTGATTGAGGAGTTGTTCGACCTGAAGCGCGATCCGCTGGAGGCGCGAAATCTGGCCGGCGACGCGAAGCATGCGGAGATGCTTGCGACGATGCGGGAACGGTGGCGCGTGCTCGGGGAGGAATGGAAATGAAGAGTTCATTCACTTGTGGCAGCCGGCGTAAGTTGGTTCCGATCGAAATGGCTCGCTCGGCGTTTGGCATTTTGAGCTCGCCCTCACCCCGGCCCTCTCCCTCTGGGAGAGGGAGCGCGTCTTCGCTCTCTGGAGGAGAGACGTCACGCGCCGCGGTTGAGAACGGATCGCGTGCGGAATGGAGCAGTCGAAATCTCGAACGTCGCCGTCGCGTTCCCTCTCCTGGGGGAGAGGGTCAGGGTGAGGGCGGTCCAATCCTCAGCTTGAGCGACAGCGAATCGAAATTCGCGGGCTCGAATGTGTTTTCCCGTCCGCGAACGAGCGCAATCCGTGCGTTGGTGTTTGCAGCTTGGTGTTTCTTTGGATCTTGGATCTTGGTGTTTGGTGTTTCGACAGCGGCGGCCGCCGTTCCCACCAAACCCAACATCATCTTCATCCTCGCGGACGATCTCGGTTACGGGGAGATCGGTTGCTACGGACAGCAGAGCATCCAGACGCCGCGTATTGATCAGATGGCGCGCGAAGGGATGCGCTTCACGCAGTTCTATGCCGGGGCGACGGTGTGCGCGCCTTCGCGCAGCGTGCTGATGACGGGGCAACACCATGGCCGCACGCGCGTTCGCGGAAACGCCGGAAAGGTAAACCCGCTCGCTCAATCGCTGCGCTCGAACGACGTGACGGTGGCGAAGGTGCTTCAGTCGGCGGGTTACAAGACGGCGCTCATTGGCAAGTGGGGCCTCGGTGACGTTGGTGTGGCGGAGCAGGGATTGCCTCGGCGACAGGGCTTCGATTACTTCTTCGGCTTCCTGAACCAGCATCACGCGCACAATCACTATCCGGATTATCTCTGGCGCAACGAGGAAAAGGTTCCGTTGCCGAACGACCTCGTGCCGGTGGGCGATCAAGGCGGCGGCTACGCGAAGAATCCTAAGGTCTATGCGGACGATTTATTTGCCGACGAAGCGGTGAAGTTCATCACGGAGAATCGCGCGCAACCGTTCTTCCTCTTCCTCTCGCTCGTCGTCCCGCACGCGAACAACGAGCGGAACCGCGATCTAAAGAACGGCGCGGAGGTTCCGGACCTTGGGCCCTACGTCGACAAACCCTGGCCGGAACCGGACAAGGGTCACGCCGCGATGGTCACGCGGATGGACAGCTACGTGGGGCGCGTGCTCGACGAATTGAAAAGGCTCAACCTCGATGAGCGGACGCTGGTGATTTTCACCTCCGACAACGGGCCGCACAAAGAGAGCGGTCACAACGCGGAACGTTTCAAGCCCTGCGGGCCGTTGCGTGGATACAAGCGAGACCTGACGGACGGCGGGATTCGCGTGCCGTTCATCGCGTGGTGGCCAGGCACGGTGAAGGCGAAGAGGGTTTCGGAGGACGTCGGCTACTTCGGCGATTTCATGGCTACGGCAGCGGAGGTGGCGGGCGCGCAGTTGCCGGCGACGCAGCTTGATTCGGTCAGCTTCCTACCGGCGCTCTTGGGCAAACGAGGCCAGCAGAAGCACGAGTGGCTTTACTTCGAGTTTCACGAAGGCGGCTTCAAGAGCGCGGCGATTCTCGATGGGCGCTGGAAGGGAATTCGAACCACCGGAACGAATGCGGCGTTCCAGCTCTACGATTTGAAACGCGATATCGGCGAGACGAACAACCTAGCCTCGAAGCGGGCGGATTTGGTCGAGCGAATCAATCGCTACCTCGATACGGCGCGAAGCGAGTCGGCGGACTGGCCGGTGCGCGCGGCGACGGTTGGAGCGAATCCATCACGAAAGCGGTCTGGACAATGAACAACGTCGAACGACATCCGCGCGGGCTTTACACGCTCTTCTTCACCGAGATGTGGGAGCGCCTGAGTTACTACGGCATGCGGGCGCTGCTCGTGCTGTTCATGGTCGCGCCAAAAGAGAAGGGCGGGTTGGGCCTCGACGACAAGATGGCGGCGGCTATCTACGGCCTTTACACGGCAGGCGTGTATCTCTCTGCGCTGCCTGGCGGCTGGCTGGCGGATCGGTTGCTTGGTGCGCAGCGGGCGATTTGGATTGGTGGTGCGTTGATCACATTGGGACATTTCACGATGGCGGTGCCGTGGCGGGAAACATTTTTCCTCGGGCTCGTGTTCATCGTGGTCGGCACCGGGCTGCTCAAGCCGAACATCAGCGCGCTCGTCGGGAGTCTTTACCCCGAAGGCGGCGGGCGGCGCGACGCAGGCTTCACCATTTTCTACATGGGCATCAACTTAGGTGCATTCTTGGGACCGCTAGTTTGTGGCTGGTTTAGAAAACAGATCGACTGGCACATTGGGTTCGCTGTCGCCGGTGTGGGGATGGTTCTTGGCCTTATCCAGTTTGGCATGACACGCCGCCACCTCGGTGAAATAGGCCGTGAGCCAGCGCATCGAAGTGACACGGCAGGGCGCGACTGGCTGCTCGTGGGCGTGACGACGGCGCTGGGTGCGCTCGTCGTGACTCTAGCGATTACCGGGGTGCTGGTTATCAATCCTCTTCTGCTGGCGAAAGGTGCAGCGTATGTCATCGCAGGATTGGCGGTTTTGTATTTTTCGTGGGTCTTTTTGTTCGGTCGCCTAGATGTCATTGAGACGAAGCGCCTTGTCGTTGTTGCTATCTTGTTCATCGCGTCCACACTTTTTTGGGCTGGATATGAACAAGCAGGGTCGTCCCTAAATCTTTTTGCAGAGCGCTATACCTCCCGCATGATTC
This sequence comes from uncultured Bifidobacterium sp., assembly GCA_964491875.1. Lineage (GTDB taxonomy): Bacteria > Verrucomicrobiota > Verrucomicrobiia > Limisphaerales > JADJPG01 > JADJPG01. The sequence goes on along the minus strand of CAZBIC010000067.1, from coordinate 21,824 downwards.
AACTTATTCAGTATGAACTACCTCCGGATTGGTTCCAAGCCGTGCCGGCGTTGTTCGTCATCGTGTTCGCGCCGGTGGCGGCGATGCTGTGGGTGGCTCTGGCGCGCCGCGGAATTAAGCCGACAGTGCCGGCGAAGTTCGCCTTCGCACTGATGCTGCTGGCCGTCGGGTTCCTTGTGGTTGCCATCGGCTCAAAGCGTGCGCTGGCGTCCGGCGAGGTCTGGCCGACGTGGCTGATCACGGCGTATCTGTTCCACGTCTGGGGCGAGTTGCTGCTCAGTCCCGTCGGATTAAGCGCGGTCACGAAGCTCGCTCCAGCGCGACTGGTTGGCCAGATGATGGGTGTTTGGTTTCTAGCGGTGTCACTGGGGAATCTGCTGGCCGGTTTGTTTGCGGGCGAGGTGAGCGGTGCCAACGCAGCCGCGATGCCGGCGGGATTCATGCAAGTGTTTTACTTCGCGGGCGGTGTCGGACTGCTGTTGCTTCTGTGCGCGAAGCCGATTCGGAATTTGATGAAAGGAGTCGAATGATGAAGACGAACGTTCTGAGTATGATTTTGAACCGCCCTCACCCCAACCCTCTCCCCCAGGAGAGGGAGCGCGCTGGTGAGTGCAGTGGGTTGGACCGGAACAGCCGCGTGTCAACGCGTACCAAATGCGGAGAGGGTCGCGGAACTGGTGGCAAAGTTGTTCGCACCCCCTCTCCTGGGGGAGAGGGTTGGGGTGAGGGCGGTCGTGTTCGTTTGTGTGTTGCGCATCTAATCCTCGTTGGTTTTTGCCTCTTGGCGTTTGGTGTTTTTCCAACGCTCGCCGCCACCGTCACCACGGTTCCTGACGCCGTTCGCAAGGACTTCGACCTCTCGCCGTTCTACCAAAAGTATGTCGATGTCGGCGGGATGCCGGTGGTCGGTTCGACGAACGTGAGCGATTTCGCGCTGCGCGAGGCGGCGTGGATTGTGGACAAGATGCTCGGCAAGCGTCCGGACATCCTCCGCGCGATGGCGGAGAACAAGACGCGTCTCGCGGTGATGGCTTACACGGAATACACCACGGACATTCCAGAACACAGCAAGCTGCAGTCGCGGGTGTTTTGGGATCGCCGCGCGCGGGGTCTGGGCGCGACGAAGAGTGCGCCGGCGGTGAGCTGCGGCGAGGAGAATCTGCTTTGCCTGCCGAACGATCCGTATTCGACGGAAAACATCTGCATCCACGAGTTCGCGCACGCGATTCACGAGATGGGCATGAGCAAGGTGGACCCGACGTTCGACCGGCGCCTGCGCGAGTCGCATCACAGCGCCACGAACGCCGGCTTGTGGAAGGGAACCTACGCTTTCACGAATCCCTACGAGTATTGGGCCGAGGGCGTGCAGAACTGGTTCGACAACAATCGCGAAAACGATTCGTTGCACAACCACGTGAACACGCGCGCGGAGATGAAGGAATATGACAAGGGGCTGTCCGCGCTGTGCAACGAGGTGTTCGGCGAGATTCCGTGGCGTTATGTGAAGCCGATGGAACGCGCCGCTGCCGACCGGGCGCATCTGGATGGCTACGATTTCGCGAAGTCACCACGCTTCCGCTGGCGCAATGAATCGGTGCCGGAGAAGCCGCGCGTGCTCATCCAGACGGCGATTGGCGACATCGAGGTGGAGTTGGATCGCAATGCGGCGCCGATCACCGTCACAAATTTTCTGTACTACGTTCATGAAGGGCTGTTCAGCGACGGCGGCTTTCATCGCTCGGTGACGCAGGAGAATCAGCCGACGAACTCGGTGAAGATTCAGGTGATTCAGGCGGCGGCGAATCCGGCGAAGTCGAACGAGTTCGCGGCGCCCATCCGGCTGGAGCGCACGCGGGACAGCGGGTTGAAGCATCTTGACGGGACGATCTCAATGGCGCGTCTCGGGCCAGACACGGCGCAGAACAATTTCTTCATCTGCATCGGGGACCAGCCGGCGCTGGATTTCGGCGGGATGCGGAATCCGGACGGTCAGGGCTTCGCGGCGTTTGGCAAGGTGACGAAGGGAATGGATGTCGTGCGGCGGATCCAGACGTCGCCGGCGCAGGGGCAGAACCTGACGCCGCCGATTCGGATCCAGCGTGCGGTGAGATTGAACTAGGTGGTCGAGACATGAGTGCGAGCGTTCAACCGAGAAGCGATCTCTGCCCCTTTCACCCTCCGAGGTGCGAGCGGGGAGAGAGCCGGAGAGAGAGGGGGGGGGCAAGAGGCCTCCTCTCCCCTGACCCTCTCCTCCATTGCGTGGCGGAGAGGGAGAGATGCTCCGGAGAATCGATGCATTTTGTCTGTTCTGGCGCGCTTCGTTGGATTGCGTTCTTAATCGCGTCCATTGCCTTCGTCATCGAAGTTCGAGCGGAGGAGCCATTCCTCGCCCGCACTTACACCAACAACGCTGGCGCGACGTTGCCTTACCGCTTGTTGACGCCCACCAACTACAACGCCACGCGCAGCTATCCTGTTATCCTTTATCTACACGGTGCGGCAGGGCGCGGATCGGACAACTTGAAGCCGCTCGACTGGGGACCGCGCTTGATCGCGGAGGAGTTGAAGCGCGGCAAGCGCGAGTTCTTTCTCGTCGTGCCGCAGTGTTCGCGGAGCGAGACGTGGAGCAACATCGTTCCCGGTGGCCAGCCGTTGCCTGGGAAAAGTCTGCTACTCGCGCTGGAGCTCCTCACCAATTCGCTGGCGAAGGAGTTCAATCTCGATCCAGCGCGGCGTTATCTCACGGGCGTGTCGATGGGCGGTCATGCGACGTGGTCCTTGCTGTGTCAGGAGACCGGACTGTTCGCGGCTGCAGTGCCGGTGTGTGCCGGCGGCGATGCTCGGCGGGTGACGAACCGCATCGCGAAGGTGCCGGTCTGGGTTTTCCACTCGGATGACGACCATCTGGTGCCGGTGCAGCACGCGCGGGACTTTGTGAAGGCGTGGCGCGCCCACGGCGGCGAGGTCCGTTACACGGAATACACCGGCGCGAAGCACAGCTCGTGGAAGAAGGCGTATGTCGAGCCGGCGATGTATGACTGGCTGTTTGAGAAGAGGCTGAAGAGGTGAATCGAAAGAAAGGAGAGATATGAGTTACATCATGGTTGATATCGAGTCCGATGGGCCAATCCCAGGAGACTACTCGATGATCTGTTTTGGTGCAGTCGTTGTCCGAGGTGACCTGAAAGAGGAATTCTACGCCCGGCTTCGTCCTGTTTCGGAAAAGTGGATAACGGAGGCTTTGGCTGTGTCGGGCTTTACTCGTGAAGAATGCCTTGGATTTCAATCGCCGGCCGAGGCGATGGCTGAGTTTGCGACTTGGCTGACAAATACGTCGAACGGGAAGCCAATGTTTATCTCTGACAACAATGGATTCGATTGGCAGTTCATCAACTGGTACTTTCATCATTTCCTGCAAAAGAATCCTTTCGGCTTCTCGTCCACAAATCTCGGTTCGCTATACAAAGGCGTCGTTCGCGACGTTCATCAGAACTTCAAGCACCTCCGAAGAACGAGACATACCCATCATCCGGTCGACGATGCGCGTGGAAATGCTGAGGCATTTATGGAATTTGCGAAGACGAGCAACATGAAGATTCGATTTGATTGAGCTTACGTTGAACCCATGAAACGCATCCAAATTATTGATTCCCATACCGGCGGCGAGCCGACGCGGGTTGTTGTCAGTGGCGGGCCGGATCTCGGTCGCGGCACGGTGGCGGAGCAGTTGAAGATTTTTTGCGAGCAACACGACCAGTTTCGCTCCGCCGTGGTGAACGAGCCGCGGGGGTCGGACGTGCTCGTCGGGGCGATGTTGGTGCCGCCTTCGGACAAGTCGTGTGTCACGGGTGTGATCTTCTTTAACAACGTCGGGCCGCTCCAGATGTGCGGTCACGGCACGATTGGCCTCATCGTAACGCTCGCGCACATGGGATGCATCCGTCCCGGCGAGCATCGCATCGAGACGTGTGTGGGCGTGGTGACGGCGACGCTCCATGACGACGGCTCGGTGTCTGTGAGCAACGTGCCGAGCTATCGGAAGGTGAAGGGCGCCGTGGTGCAGGTGCCGGGCGCGGGCGAGATTCGCGGCGATGTGGCGTGGGGCGGGAATTGGTTCTTCCTCGTCGAAGAACATGGCGAAGAGCTGACGCTGAAGAACGTCGAGCGGCTGACGGATTTGAGCTGGCGCATCCGGCAGGCCGTGAACGCGCAGGGTTATCCTGAGATTGATCACGTGGAGCTGTTCGGGCCGCCGCAGTCGAAGGGCGGGCATTCGCGCAATTTTGTTTTGTGCCCCGGCAAGGCTTACGACCGATCGCCGTGCGGCACGGGCACGAGCGCGAAACTGGCGTGTCTGGCGGCGGACGGAAAACTGGCCGAGGGTCACGCGTGGGTGCAGGAGAGCATCATCGGCAGCAGTTTCACCGGACGTTTCAAGTGGTCGAATCGCGACAAGGGCGAGGTTGTTCCGATCATCACGGGCACGGCATTTGTGAACGCGGAGGCGACGCTGTTGTTGGAGGAGAAGGATCCGTTTTGTTGGGGAATACGGTTTTGAAACACCAAACACCAAGATCCAAAAACCAGAGAAGCTCCAAGTTGGTCAGTGGTAATGTGACTTGGAGATTCGAAGGATTGGACCGCCCTCACCCCAACCCTCTCCCCCAGGAGAGGGGGCGCGACGAATTCGACGGAGACGTGTTGATCGTCGGCCGCGCTCCATACCGTTGCGAACGCGGCGGCAGAGTTTGTAAACCAAGACCGGAAAACCGCGCTCCCTCTCCTGGGGGAGAGGGTTGGGGTGAGGGCGAGCCGTCGTCTGAACTCGGTGTCCTGCACCCGAAGACGCATTCAGTCGGTATCGTCGCACTTGGTGTTTGGTGTTTGTTCGGTTTTTGGATCTTGGTGTTTGGAGCTTCCGCGGCGGCTTCGCCGCTGGCCGGTTCTCGTCCGAACATTATCTTCATCATCACGGACGACCAGGGCTACGGCGATATCTCGGCGCATGGGCATCCGGTGCTGAAGACGCCGAACCTGGATCGGCTTCATCGCGAGGGCGTGCGGTTCACGGATTTTCATGTGAGCCCCACCTGTGCGCCGACGCGGAGCGCGTTGCTCACGGGGCGACATGAATTCAAGAACGGCGTCACGCATACCATCTACGAGCGCGAGCGATTGACGCCGAAGGCCACGACGCTCGCCGAGGTGTTGCAGAAGGCGGGTTATCGCACGGGCATTTTCGGCAAGTGGCATCTCGGCGATGAACCGAAGTATTGGCCGAGCCGGCGCGGGTTCGACGAGATGTTCATCCACGGCGCGGGTGGCATCGGTCAGACGTATCCGGGCTCGTGCGGCGACGCGCCGGGGAACTCCTATTTCAATCCGACCATTCTGCACAACGGGCGCTTCGTGCGCACGCAGGGATACTGCACGGACGTGTTCTTCTCGCAGGCGACGAAGTGGATCGAGTCGAACAAAGGCCGGCAGCCGTTCCTGGCCTGGATCGCCCTGAACGCGCCCCACGCGCCGTTGCTGGTGCGGCCGGAGGACGAGGCGCGATACGCGGGCAAGTTTGCGAACACCAACGCGGCAAAGTTCCTCGGCATGGTGGCGAACATCGATGACAACGTGGGCCGCTTGCTGGCGAAGCTTGTCGAGTGGGGCATCGACAAAGACACGCTCGTCATCTTCATGAACGACAACGGTGCGGACGGCGGTTTGCTGGCCAACTTCAACGCCGGGATGCGAGGCCGGAAAGGCACGCCGTGGATCGGTGGCACTCGCGCGTCGTCATTCTGGCGCTGGCCGGGTCGCATCGCTCCGGGTGACGCGACGGCGCTCAGTGCGCACATCGATTTCTTTCCGACGCTGGCGGAACTCGCGGGCGTAAAGCTCTCGCGGAAAGTTCAGCGGCAGGTGGATGGGCGCAGCCTGGTTCCGTTGTTGGAAGATCCCGCCGCGTCCATGCCGGATAGAGTGTTGGTGACGCATGTCGGGCGCTGGCCGAAGGACGGCAAGGTGGAGACGCGAGAAGATTGGAAGTTCAAGGGTTGCAGCGTCCGGAACACACGCTGGCACTTGGTGTCACCGGACGGCGGACGCGAACCGAAATGGCAGCTCTATGACGTGAAGGCGGACCCCGGCGAGAAGAACGACGTGGCGTCGAAGAATCCCGAAGTAGTTGCATCGCTCGCGCGTAACTACGATGTCTGGTGGAAGGATGTTCAGCCGATGCTCGTGAATGAGTTCGCGAAGGGGCCGCGCGTGAATCCGTTCAAGGAACTTTACTGGAAGCAATTTGGTGGCGGCCCAACGCCGGAGCTGCTGGAGCAGATGAATCCGGAGCGGCGATTGGAGAAACAAACGGTGGGCACGAAATGAAACGCCAGAATCCAAGATCCAAGATCCAAGATACAAACACCAAGACGATTGGGCTTTCGGCCACCGTATTGAAGTTTGGAGCTGGGAGCTTCTTTGGTTTTTGGATCTTGGTGCTTGGTGCTTTTGCTTCGGCTGCTTTGACCTCTTCTGCGGCCGCGCCTCGCCCCAACATCGTCTTCATCCTTACCGACGATCTGGGCATCAACGATCTGCCTTGTTACGGCCGGACGGAACACCACACGCCGAGCCTTGACCGGCTGGCGGCGCAGGGAACGCGGTTCACCTCGGCGTACTGCGCGCAGCCGATTTGTTCCCCTTCGCGCGCGGCGATCATGACGGGTAAGACGCCGGCGCGGTTGCACCTCACGACGTATCTGCCGGGCCGACCGGATTGCGTGTCGCAGAAGTTGCTGCATCCGGTGATGCGCCAGCAAATGCCAGTCGAGGAGAAGACGCTTGCAGAGCATTTCAAAGCGGCGGGCTACGCCACGGCGTGCATCGGCAAGTGGCATCTCGGCGGGAGAGGGTTTCTGCCGACGGACCAGGGCTTCGATGTATATCGCCCCGGCAAAGCGGTGACGAAGCCATCGGCGACGGAGGGCGGCAAGGGCGAATACGAACTGACGCGCTGGGCGGAGGAATTCATGGAGACGAATCGCGCGCGACCGTTCTTCCTCTATCTCGCACACGACACGCCGCACTTGCCGTATTCGGCACGCGCGGACCTCGTCGAGCGCAACGCACGGGCGTTCAACCCGACCTACGCGGCGGTGATTGAGGCGATGGACGATGCGGTGGGCCGATTGCTCGCGAAGATTGATTCGCTCGGGATCGCGACGAACACGATCGTCATATTCACGTCGGACAACGGTGGCGTTCACATGCCCGAGGGGCCTCACAGCACCATTACGCACAACGCGCCGTATCGCGCGGGCAAGGGCTACTTGTATGAAGGCGGGCTGCGCATTCCGTTGATCGTTCGCTGGCCGGGAAAGATTCCGACTGGGCGGGTCGTCGATGTGCCGGTGATCAATACCGACTGGTTGCCGACCTTGCTCGACTGCGCAGGCTTGCCTAGTGCGACGGGCATTGGTGGCGGGAGCTTCGGTGGGCTGTTGTTGGGAAAGACCGCGAAGGGTTCGCAGAATCTCTTCTGGCACTTTCCGCACTACAACAATCAGGGCGGACAACCCGCTGGTGCGATGCGCGATGGAGAATGGAAGTTGGTTGAGCATTACGAGGATGGGCGACTGGAGCTCTTCAATCTCTCGCGGGACATCGGCGAGACGAACAACCTTGCGCTCGCGGAACCTCGTCGTGCTGCGCGCATGGTCAAGTCGCTGGCACGTTGGCGAACGGAGATCGGGGCGCAAACGAATGTGGCGAATCCGAACTTCGATGAAGCGGCGTATCGCTCGCTCTACGTGGATTACGTTCCGTCCAAGGAGAATCTCGCGCAGACCGATGACGCCGGCCGGGCCCGCGCGGTGGAATGGCGAAAGAAGATGAACGCAGTGGTGCCGAAGGGGAAATGAAAGCCGAGTTCCATTTCGGTCAACTGCACCGTTCCAGCCAATCCGGCGCGGTGAGTCGCAGACTGATCATCTGGATCTCTGTTCCCGTTGTTCTCGCCGGGTTGGTTCTGGGAGTGTGGTTGTTAACCAGCTTGAAGCACCAAAGGGCGCGCGCGGAGTGGAAGACTGCGACTCTCACGCGTCTTGCTGCAGTGTCCTTCACCAATGAAACGGTCGAGAGTGAGGTGCGAATCCTAAAGGCGCGGATGGGAACGGGAGACCATGTCGATTGGACGGGAGAGACCGTCTTGGTCATGACCAATGGAGAGTTTCTGGTCTACGCATCGCGTCATGGCGCCAACAATGGTTTCGTGGATCATCTGTTTCTCGCACGTGGTTCTGACGGTCGCTGGTATTACAGTACATATCACTTCTGTAACAGCATGGTTGGAGTGATTTCAGACGATCCTCCGGGATCGATTGCGGAGTTTGCGTCGCGATATGCTGCGCGGCCCTTTGATGGTAAATCGGACGTGTGCTTGGAGCATACTTGGCCCGAGAAAAAGTAGAGATATAACGATGATGACGCTCAACCCACGCATCGCTTCGCGAGCCAAGAGTATTTCCTGCTTTCGCGCTTGGAGCTTCTTTGGTTTTTGGATCTTGGCGTTTGGTGTTTTTCCCGTGTCCTCGGCTCCCGCCGAGCGTGCCACCAACGACTTCGTCTTCATCGACAACGGTGAGTTGCGTTTAGGCGTCAAGAGGTCTTCCGGCGCCGGCATCGCGTATCTCGCGCTCAGTGCCACGGGTGAGAACGTGATCAACCACTGGGACCGCGGGCGATTGGTCCAGCAGTCGTATTACGGCGCGACGGACGGATCGTTTTGGAACAAGCAGCCGTGGCGATGGAATCCGGTGCAGGGCGGGGGATGGCGTCACGAGCCAGCGCGGGTGCTGGAGCTCAAGGCGGAGAAGGCATCGCTATACGCGAAGACGATGGCCAAGCACTGGGCGACCGGCGCGGACATGCCAGATGTCATTTTCGAGCAATGGATCGCGCTGACCGGAAAGCTGGCGCATGTGAAGTTTCGCATGACCTACACCGGCACGAATGCGCATCCGAACATTCATCACGAGCTGCCGGCAGTGTTCGTGGAGCCGCAGTTTGACACGTTGCTGGTGTATCAGGGCACCAACGTGTGGACGGGTGACGCGGTCCATCGTTCGAAGCCCGGCTGGCCGAACGAATCGCGGAAGCTCACTGAGCATTGGGCGGCGTATGTGAACACGAACAACTTCGGCGTAGGCGCCTTCGTGCCGGTGGCGGATGAGTTGACCTGCTATCGCTTCGGCGACGGCAAACGCGAGCACGGTTCGTGTTCCTATTTCGCTCCACTGAAACGTTTCGCCATCACGCCCGGGTTGAAGTTCGAGTATGACGTCTGGCTGACGATTGGTTCGGCGGACGACATTCGGGCGCGCTTTTCTTTCATTCGTTCCTCCCTCAAATGAGTTCTGATTCCAAATCCATCCTCATCATCGGCGGCGGCGTCATCGGCTTGTCCACCGCCTATTACTGCGCGCGGCGCGGGCATCACGTCACGCTCATCGACCGCAATCCGGAACAGCGCGACGGCTGTTCCTTCGGCAACGCCGGCATGGTGGTGCCAAGTCACTTTGTGCCGCTGGCGGCGCCCGGGGCGGTGAGCACGGCGCTCAAGTGGATGTTCAATCCCGAGTCTCCGCTCTACATCAAGCCGCGGCTTGACTGGGATCTTATCACGTGGGGATTGCGATTCATGCGCGCGTCGAATGCGAAAAACGTCGAACGCAGCGCGCCGTTGATCCGCGACTTGAGCTTCGCGAGCCGGGCGTGCTTCGAGGAATTGGAGGCGCTGCCGAGCAACGATTTCGGTCTTGTGAAGAAGGGGCTCGTGATGCTGTGCAAGACGCAGGAGTCGCTCGATCACGAGGGCGCGTTCGCGAAGCAGGCGAATGAACTCGGCGTGCCGGCGGAAGTGCTCGATGCGAAGTCTATCGCGAAGCTGGACCCGGACGTGACGATGGATGTCGCGGGCGGCGTGTATTTCCCGAAGGACTGCCATCTCTCGCCGAATCGCTTCATGGCTGGGCTCAAACGGCAGTGCGATGCGATGGGGGTGAAGTTTGTTTGGGGAACCGAGGTGAGTGGCTTCACTCAACACGATTCGCGTGTCTCGGAAGTCTCGACGGCATCGGGCAAGTTCACCGCGGACGAAATCATCCTCTGCGGCGGATCGTGGTCGCCGGTCGTGGGCGAAGAGCTTGGCCTCAAGCTTCCGATGCAGGCGGGCAAAGGCTACAGCCTCACGATGTCGAAGCCGCGCCAGTTGCCGCAGCTCTGCTCAATCTTCACCGAGGCGCGCGTCGCGGTAACGCCGATGGGCGATACGCTGCGCTTCGGTGGCACGATGGAGATCGCCGGCTTGAACGAGGACATCAACCCCGTGCGGGTGCAGGGCATCATCAAGGCCGTGCCGAAGTATTTCCCGAAGTTCACGCCGGACGACTTTGTGAACATCAAGCCGTGGCGCGGGCTGCGTCCGTGTTCGCCGGATGGAATGCCGTATCTCGGACGCACGGCGAAGTTCTCGAATCTCACCATCGCCACCGGGCACGCCATGATGGGCCTGAGCCTCGGCCCGATCACCGGCAAGCTGGTCAGCGAAATCCTTTCTGGCGAAAAGCCGTCTCTCGACCTCACGCTCCTCAATCCTGATCGTTATGCTTAACTCGTTCAAAATTCTCCTTCTCGCCGGTGCGACATGTCTCGCGTTGGTTGCGCCTTCTATCGCTGCCGAATCGTCACTCGAGACGTTCTTCCGCCGTTACCTCGATGAGCGATTCGCGCTGCACCCTACGGAAGCGACGGCGCTGGGCGATCGGCGGTTTGATGGCCAGATGGACGACCTGTCGCCGGCGGGGTTGGCGAAATCGCTGGCGCACTTGAAGGAGTCACGGAAGCGACTGCACAAGGAGATTGACCGTGAGAAGCTGTCGCCGGACGAGCGAATCAACTTCGACATCTTCAACCACGAACTCGAAGCGGCCATCTGGGTGCGCGAGCAGACGCAACCATTCGCCACGAACCCGCGGGCCTACAACGAATACATCAGCGACACGGTGTTCCTCCTGCTCACGCAGTCGCGCGCGCCGAAGGAGACAAACATTGCGAACGTCATCGCCCGGATGAAACGGATTCCGGCAGTGGTGGCGGCGGCGAAGGCGAATTTGAAGAACCCGCCGCGCGCGGTGTTGGAGACGGCCATCAAGCAGAATAAGGGCTCCATTGGATTCTACGAGAGCGACATCTTTGAGTTCGTCGGTGAGTCGCCGCAGTTGCCTGCGCTCAAAGCCGAGGCGGCGCGCGTGGTGTTGGTGTTGAAGGAATATCAGGCGTGGCTGGAGAAGGATCTGATGCCGCGTGTGACGGACGACTGGCGGTTGGGCAAACGGAAGTTTGCGAAGAAGCTCGAGTACACGTTGAACGCTGGTCTGAGTGCGGACGAGGTGTTGCGCGATGCGGAGAACGAGTTCACGCGCGTGCGGAACGACATGTATGTGATCGCGCGCCAGCTGTGGCATCGTTACTTCCCGACGACGCCATTGCCGGTCGAGGATGGCGCGGGCAAACGTGAGATCACGGCCAAGGTGATCGCCGCTGTCTCGAAGGAACACGGCAAGCCGGAGGAGCTGGTTCGCGACGCGCGGGCCCAAGTGGACGAGATCAAGAAGTTCATTCGCGAGAAGAACATTTTGCGTCTGCCCGATCCCGATCGCTGCGCGATCATCGAGATGCCGGAATTTCAGCGCGGGAACTCGCTCGCCTACTTGAATGGCGCGCCGCCGCTTGATCCGGATGCGCCGAGCTTTTACGCCATCAGCCCGCCGGCGAAGGATTGGACGCCGCAGCGGACGCAGAGCCTGTTGGAGGAATACAACCAGCACATGCTCCAGATCCTCACGATTCACGAGGCCTATCCCGGTCACTACGTGCAGCTCGAATACTCCAGCCGCACGCCGTCGTTCCTGCGACGTGTGTTGCAGTCGGGCGTGATGATCGAGGGCTGGGCGGTTTACACCGAGCAGATGATGCTCGATCAAGGCTATGGCGCGGGGAATCTCCAGCTGCGATTGAACCAGCTGAAGTTTTATCTGCGCGCGGTATGCAACGCGATACTCGATCACAAGCTTCACGCCGGGAACATGACGGACGAGGAAGCCATCAGCCTGATGGTGGACGGCGCATTTCAGTCGAAGGAGGAAGCGACCTTGAAGCTGGTCCGCGCCAAGCAGACGTCGACGCAGCTTAGTACCTACTTCGTTGGTCGCATGGCGCACGTGCGCATGCGCGAGAAGTTGCAGCGCGAGCTGGGCGATAAGTTCAGCCTGGCGCGGTATCACGAGGCGGTGCTCTCGCAGGGCTCGGTGCCGATGAAGTATCTGCCGGAACTGGTCGAGCGGGCGTTGCGTTAATTCAGGCGAACGGAATTCCGGTTGCAGACCGGCTTCAGCACTGATTCCATCCGGTCGAAGAACTTTTGCATGGAAATCACCTACAAGATTCTCGCGACGGACGGCAAGGAGTATGGGCCGGTAAACCTCCAACAATTGCAGGACTGGGTCCGCGAAGGGCGAGTCTCAGCAGAAACTCAGCTTCTCCGCAGCGACCTGGTGGAGTGGATGGCGGCTTCGCGTTTCGCCGAGCTGGCGCTGCTACCGGTGGGAGCAACCCCGCCGGTGTTTACGGCATCCCCAGTGGCAGCAGGTACGGCGGGATCGATCGATTTGGTGGAACTGGACAAGCGCGTGCGTTCCGGCGGGAGCTGGTACTATTGGGTGGCCGCGTTGTCGCTCGTGAACTCGGTCATGGCCTTCACGGGTGGCGGCGGAGGATTTGTCATCGGACTTAGTGCGACGCAGTTTCTTGATGCGATGCTTTCTGAGGCGGGCGGGAATGGGAAGGTGATTGGTCTGGTGCTGGGAGTCTTGGCCGCCGGAGTGTTCGCGACGTTTGGTGTCTTCGCCTGCAAGCGTCACTCGTGGGCGTTCATCGTTGGCATGGTGCTCTACGCCTTTGACACGCTGTTGACGGTTCTGGCCCAGCACTGGCTCGGACTGGCGTTTCACGCGTGGGTGCTGGTGAGCTTGTTCCTCGGGCTGCGCGCCTCCATGCAGGCGAATGCGATGGTGAAGGCCGGCTGACGCAGGGTCCGGCCAGGCTCAGTTGCTCTGCGCCACCCGTTTTGTGGGCTCGCTGGAGTGGGGAACGGTAAACTCGAATTGAATCGAGCGTTGTTCGCCCTCGCGGAGCGTGACTTCCTGCGTCAAGTCGCCACTCCCCGTCGTCTTCATGTGCGAGGCTCCGATGACATAGGTGCCAGCCGGAATCTGTGCGGGGAGCTGGAAGAAGCCGTTGGTGTCGGTGATGGCGAAGTAAGGATGATCAAACACACTAATGTAGGTGAACATCCACGGGTGGGTGTCGCACTTGATGCGCGCATGCATTTCGGGATTCGCGATGGAGAGTGTGTTTGCCTGACCTTGGGTGGGCTGAGCAATGTTGAACTCACGGTTACCTGCGACCTTCGGGGTGAAGTGCAGGCTGTGAAGCAGGGGGTCGGAGTTTCGCACCTGAAACGTCTGCCCGGCCACCATTCCACTGACGTAGGGGTGAAACATGCAACCGACCTGATCGATGAGCGGGCCGGGTTGGACGGGGCCGAACTTCCGTTGCAGACCGCTCTTGATGTAGACGACGACGTTGGCGAGTTCGCCTTTCGGGCCGACGACGTAGTGCCGGGTGGTGACACGTTCGGCCTGAAGAGCTCCGCAGGTTGCGCCGAGATCGATCGGGATTTCAGGCTTCGGCGTGCCTTTGAGCGTGACCATGCCGGCAAGCAGCGCGCTGCCATTGGCGGCGAGGGTTTCGTAAACCACCGCTGGCCGATGATCGGTCGGGCCATAGGAAACCCGGCGAGCCACAGTTGCCTCGGAGAGTGAAGGTGCGGTGGGGACGTTGATCGGTGCCGGACCCAAGGCGTTGGTTGGAGCGGGCGGTTTTGTGGCAAGCGGAACGGTTCTCTTGACCGGCGGCGCGGGCGTTGGCGTGAGAACGGGAGATGGTTCCTCCACAGGCGTAGTGTCCTCAATTCCTGCATCGGCCACAACCGGACCAGACGGTTGTCCGCGGAAGCTGCGCACTACCAGTACCACCAGGCACGCGAGAATGAGGGTGAGGACGAGAAGCGTGAGCTTGTTGATGAGCGGGGAGGCGTCCTGTTTCATGGCTGCGTATTCAGACGTTCGTCATTGATGGGCGATTCAACTCCGAACAGTGCGCGAAGTTGCGGAGGCTTTTGGGGTTAACGCGTGCCTGAAAATGGAAAAGGCGCTGAACGTATGAGACGTCCAGCGCCTGTGATTTCAGTGGGAGCTGATTAGCGCTTCAGTCGGTAGAAGCGCGGCGCGGTGGCCGCTGAGACGGAGAGCGGATTGGTCGCGTTCGCGACGGTGGTCCAGGGACCGGCCGGCGTGGGTGCGGATTCCAGTGTTCCGCCGGTGGGCGCCCACGAGATGTTCACGGACGCGCCGTTGCGAGCGATGCTCATGGTGGTGCGCACGAGCGGAACAGTGGCGATGAGTTCGGCGCCGAAGACCATGTCCGAGCTGCTGCCGCCGGATTGATGGACTTCACAGGCGAGGATGTTGTCGCCTTCCACGAGGAAGCTCGCCGGAATGTCATACGGACCTTCGTAGATGTTTTCGTGACCGGCGGCGTCGGTCAGATAATCGACCACCACGCCGGCGGCGATGCCGAAGCGATGAATCTCCTGACCGTTCAGGTAGAAGACAGCGCCGTCATCGACGACGTGGCGGAGCTTAAGCTTCACTTCCGGTGACACGGCTCCGAAGGTGAACTTTTTGCGGAAGTAGAAGGTGCGGACGTACGCGCCCTGATCATTGAAGCGGTTGATGCGGGTGCGGATCGGCTCGACGGTGGTCGTGCCTTCGTCGGCGATCAACGCCAGACCTTCCGGCCATGCGCTGTCATCGAAGTCCACCAGCTGCCACGCTGTGCCGAGGTCGCTGCCGGAGCGATCGTAACGCCAGGTGGTCGTCGGATCGATGGCGGCGATCTTCACGGTCGCGACTGGCGTGCCGACGGAGAAGGTCACTGGTTCGGAGACGGTGACTTGACCTGAGCTGTCGCTGGCACGCGCGGTGATGGTGTGGTTGTCCTCGCGCAGGTCGTAGAAGGTGAATTCGAACGGCGCGCTGGTCGCAGTGCCGATCACGCGGCCTTGCTCGATGAACTCAACCTTGCTGATGGTTTTCCCGGAGGCGGCAGTCGCATCCGCGATGATCGTCACGGGCTCGCCCACGGGTGATTCCGAACCGGCAACGGGGCTAACAATGGCCACCGTGGGTGCGACGAAGGTTCCTGCGGGGGCGTAAGATTCCAGAACGGAGCCAGGGATGAACGGGAGGTTCACGGGCAGAGTTGTGTCCCCAACTTTGCGCCAGGCGACATCGCAATAGTCACCGCCGCCGCCTTCTTTCCAGAGGGCGTGGATGTAGTAACGGTTGCCGCCGACCAGTGTTTTCGGGGTGGAGGTTTCAGGAGCGCCCGGGGCTTCGAATGGGCCGCAGCATCCATCTTCGGACGCAATCATCACGGCGTTCTCAGGATTCTCATCGGAACTGAGGAAGAGTTGTGAATTGTCATCGCTGCGAATGAAAAACTCGTAGTCACCGGATTCGGGCGGAACGATCCAGCCGGAAAGACGGCCGCCGTAATCGTTCACGGAGCTGGCGTCTGCGTAGATCTGGCGGCTCGTGAACTGCGTGATGTAGGCGGACACATCCGGCGAATTCGGGTAGCGCGGATCGCCGGTGAGGCCCGAGATGGCGGTGCCGGTGATGCCGAGCCAGGTCTCGAATTTCAAGCCGCCAGCCACGCGATTGAGGGTGGTGAAGGTCTTTGTCGCGCCAGGGTCGCCGCTGCTAAGGCCTGCCATATCGAGGACGTTGGCGGCGCTGACCGTGTAGGTGGTGCCGGGCGTTTGCGGCGAAGTGCGCAGGATCACGGTCGTGCTGTTCACCAACGTCGCGTCGAGGAACGTGAGGCCGCCGTCAAAGGAGTAGGCGAACTGGTCGAGGGCGGAGGTCGCGTCCACTGGTTCGGTGAACTCGAGGGTCAGCTTGTCGAAGCTGGACTGGCCCACCACACTGCGAATCGCAGGCGGAGTGGTGTCCGGCGCGACAGTCACATTCGCGGTGGCGCTATTCGTGAAGGCGCCCGGGATGGAGATGATCGCGCGATACGTGCCGGCGTCCGTGGTTTTCAGCGGGCCGAACTTGGCGGTGCGTCCGACGAGTCCCGGCACGTTCACGCCGTTGCGTTGCCATTGCACGGCGGCAGGGGCGTGAGTGGCGGTGAAGTTGACGCTGAGAGTGACCGTGTCGTTCTCGGCGGCGGTGATGTTCGACGGCTGTTGCGTTACGGCGATGCTGCCGCGCGCTGGAATCGGCGTGGAGAGAAACGCGATGGGGACGGGCGTCAGCTGGGCCGCGGGTGTGGTATCGCCATCGCGGCGCCACGCCACCTGGCAAAGGTCGCCGCCCGTGCCTTCCTTGAAACGAACTTCGATCGCATAACGCTGGCCGGCCAGTAGTTCGCGCGCGAACGACGTCTCAGCTGCGCCGGGTTCTTCGAAGGGTCCGCAGCAGGTGGTTTCCTCGGCGATCTTCTGGAGGTTCGCCGCATTGTCGTCGCTGCTCAGCCAGAGCTCGGAGGCGTCGTCACTGCGCAGGAAGAACTCGTAGCTGGCCGTCTCGGTGGGCGTGATGTAGCCAGTGATGCGGCCACCGTAGTTGTCATGCGTGTCATCCGGGTAAACCAATCGGGTGTCAAACGACGGCATGTAGAAGGTACGGCCAGGGGAGCCAGGAAAGCTTGGCGAGGCGGTGAGCTCGGCCACGGTGCTGCCCGTGATGTTGGTGTACACCTCGAACTTCAGGAAGCCGGGGACGTTAATGGTGGATTGCGAGACGGCGGCGGCGCAGGACAGGCCTAGCAGGCCGAGCGTCGACGCGAGTTTTCTGATGGGATGTTTACTCATGACTGATTTCTCCAGTTGATGTTGGTTGTCTGGTACGCACACGACTGACTCCGACAAGTCACCTGTGCACACGCGAATAACCGCGAGAGAGCCGGGTTGGCGGGACAGGGACTTGGGGCGAGTTAAACAGACTCGGTAGCGGTGTCAATCCGCCGCCTGTGGCATTTGCGTGAACTTGAGGTGAACGGTGCCGCGTCAGTCCCACTTCACGATCACCGTTGCGAAAACGCCGTGCGCGGTGAAGTCGTTGTAGTGACCGCTGCTCGGCTCGTCGTAGTAAGACCAGAGATATTCGAGGCGTCCCTTCACACGTTTCCAAAAGGCGCGCCCGATGCCGGCGCGGACGCCATGGCTTTCGTAATCCATACCGAGCGGCAGGCCGGCGGTTTGGTTCGGTTGCGAGAAATCCGCGTGCGAGAAGTCGTAAGCCAGCGTCACGTCCGTCAGGTTGTCGAGGATGTAGCTCGCGCTGCTCATCGCGCTGTAGATTTGTCCTTTGAACGGCGTGGCGGAGGGATTGCCGTTGTCCGCGGATGCGGTGCGGGAATCCTGGAAGGTAAAACCCGACGATAGATACAGCCGCCGCCACGGCGTGAGCGTGACGTTCAAGCTGTGGATGTGAGCGTCGTATTCGCCGGAGCGCAGGCCGCCGCCGGTCAATGTCGGCACGGCGTGCGTCGCGGTTTCGAAATCGGTTGAGACCAGCCGATAACTCAGCGTCGTCTTCAGCCACGTCGTGGGACGGAGCACAATGCGCGCGCCTGTTTCGTCCGTGGTTGTTTCCCGTGCCGTGATGAACGCCGGGTAACCGAGCCCGGTGGAGTAGGGGCGCGTGTCGACGTTGTGGTCGAACGTATCGTCGCGGTTCCGGCGCTGGTAGTAGGCATTCAACGAGACGCGTGTCCACGGCGAAACCTGGAAGCCGGTGCGATAGAGTTCCCACAAGCGCGTGGTGTCGGTGTCACGGGTGAAGTTGAACGTCGAGGTGTCCACCGCCGCATCGAGACCGGCGAGTTCCTGAACGGTTTCCTGTCGGAAGCGAGCTTCGCCGTAAAGGACCGTGAACGGAATCTGCGTGTTGCGCAGGAGGAATTTCTCCTCGGCCGTGAAGCGATCGAAGTCGCCGTAGCCGCGGCCGGGATTGTTCGTGATGCCGTTTG
Source organism: uncultured Bifidobacterium sp. (assembly GCA_964491875.1). Classification (GTDB taxonomy): domain Bacteria; phylum Verrucomicrobiota; class Verrucomicrobiia; order Limisphaerales; family JADJPG01; genus JADJPG01. The sequence goes on along the minus strand of CAZBIC010000067.1, from coordinate 3,605 downwards.
GAAAGGTGAGGTCGATTTCGTCCAGATTGATCGCGCCGAACACGCGCTGGCGATTCCACTCTGTCTGCGCGCCGGCGGAGAAAGTCATTTGTTCCCACAAACCGAACTGCGCGTTCGCGTTGAAGACGTGCGCGGACTGTTCGAGCGTGAGTCGCGGAGCGTTCCAGGCTGGACCAGCGGTGAGCGCGCCGCCGTTCTCATCGACCGGCCGGGTACGAAACGATTCGTCGCCGTCGGTGTGGCTGTAAAGGTAGCCGGCCGAGACGAGCAACCATTCGCGCGGCTGAGCTTCGGCGGTGAAGGCGTTCGCGATGGTGTGTTGCTGACTGGATTCACCGATCCGTTGGCTGAGCGCCGGACTCTCCGCCAGCGTGCGCGCGGTCGTGTTGCGCGTGGCGAGATCGTAGTAGTCGTAGCGCAGGTTGTCCTCGAAGCGCACGCCGCGGTAATCGTAACCAGCATCGAGCCGCAGCACGTGCTGATGTTCATCGATCGCCTTGCTCGTCGGGAGAATGCTCCGCGTGTCAGGCGCCGGCTGGATGGGCATCCAGCTCGACAACGACTTCTCGCCTTCGCGGAAGTGATATTCGTAGCCGCCCTTCAGGCTGAGGCCGAACGGCGTCACGCCGCCCGCTTCGATCCACGCCTTGCCGATGTCGAGATGAAGGTTGCGATCCAGCGTCGCCAGCGGACCGCCGAACGGCGCGTAGTAACCGCCTGAATCGTCGTAGTATTTCCGGAATTGCTGGAGCCCGGCGCGGACGAAGAACGAACCGCCGTGCTCGATTGAGAGCTTCACGTCGTAGTCATCGCGCAGCGTGTGTCCGGAGATTTCGAAACGCCGGTTCGCGTCGATCTGTTCGCGGAGACGGAACGTTTCGAGCCCTCCATCGAAGCCGTCTGGAATCCAGTTCAGCTCGCGGAACTTTCGCTCGTCACCTTTCACGGTAATCCAGCGCAGCGTGGGCGAGGCTTCTGCGATGGTTTTGCTGGGCGCGGCGCCTTCGCTCCATGCCACGCCTTGGTCGATCCAAGCGCGCAAGAGTCCGACCTGTTCCGCCGTGAGCGGATCGCCCTTGCCGTTCGGCGGCATCTCCATGTCCGGCACCAGTCGCGCGACATAATGGATAAACGGACTCTTCGCGCTTTGGCCGGGGAGGACGGACGGACCGTTCTCGCCGCCTTTCAGCAACTCGACGCGATCCGTCGTCCGAAAACCGGACTTCGGTTTTTCCGGGCCGTGACATTTCAGGCAGGACGTTTCGAGGATTGGCTGAATATCGCGCGCGAAGTTGATTTGTGTTGTGGCGGGCGGAGGCAGTTTCGCTTCATCCACCGCCGCGCCGTAGAGGCTGGTGGCAAGGAGGGAGAAGAACATTGGTCCCGCTACGTGGACACATTTCGAAACTGTTGTGGACTGCCGGGGAATGGTAGGGCGCGTCGCTCCGCGCGCGCCGTTTCCCCCGTCCCTTTCCCCATTCGGCGCGCGCGGAGCGACGCGCCCTACCAAGTCCGCTTCCATCTGAAAGTCATGCGAACTTGCCGGGCCGGAGTCCGGCGCTCCATGATTGATCCAAGAAAACGTGCTCATCTCAGTAATGGAGGTTGGGGCTGATGTTCGAGCCGTGGACGGCGGGATGGCAACCGGCGGACCAGCAGCCGCCGCGCGTGATCTTGTCCGTGTGATCGACAATGCCAAAGTAGATCTGCCCGGCTCCGACCACCGAACCCTGCGTCTGCGCGTGGCATTTGATGCAGAGATTCACGTCGCGCTCGGTGAGCATTTTGGAATTCATCGAACCGTGCGGCACGTGACAAGCCGTGCAGCCCTCGCGCATCGCGGCGTGTTCGTAAACGCGCGGCCGGGCTTGCTCGCGATGACATTCCGCGCAGGAGTCGTTCAACCGCGCCATCGCCAGGCCGGTGCCCGAGGCTTTCATGATGTCCGAACCATGTGGGTCGTGGCACTGCACGCAGTTCATTTTGTTTTCGAGCACCGGATGATGGTGTGGCAGGCGCAGTTCAGCGTGGGTTTGGACGTGGCAGGTGAGGCACGCGGTGGAATCGCGGCCGGGATTCACGATGAAGCGACCCTTGCCGCCACCCGCGGCAATGTGCCGGCTACCGGGGCCGTGGCACGACTCGCAACCGGTCTGACCCTTCAACGCCGCGTCGCCCACGTGAACCCGGGCGTGCGCGCTGGCCGGAAACTCGCGCGTGTAGTTCGTGTGACATTCGTAACACGCCTTGTTGCCGACGAAGCTTGCGCCTTCGATGAAGGGCGTTTCGACAATCGTGCGTTCAATCGTCGAACACGAGCTGAGGGAGAGAGTGAAGAGCGCCGTCAACGCGAGGCACCCGGATATCCACCAATGCCGCGGTTTCATGATCAAGAAATCAGGAGAGGAACGAGGGAGGACGAGGTGTCGCGTGCGCGCAGGAGTCGCGGGTCGGTTTGGGTTGTCACGCGTGGAGCGTCGCTTGTGAAGTATGGGTGCTTCAAGGCGTTTTCTTTTCCGCTACGGGCAATCACGCAGCGTGGTGCGGTCAGTTTGGGCATTGTCAGAATTGACCTCGCGGCATTCGGAAAGTTACACACTGGAGGCTGGGTGACAGTGCGTTCCCGGCTTGAGTTCCAATGTGCTTATGAAACCGATCCTGCGTTCTGTCCTCGTTGCGTCTTTCCTGCTTTCCGCCGCCTCGCATCCGTTGTCTGCCGAGACGGTCGTGCTGACGCCGTCTGCCGACACCGCCTTGTTCGAGCAGGTCCCGGACAACAACCTCGGTTCCTCGCAATCGCTCGCTGCCGGCAACACCGCGGCGTCCAGTGCGACGCGTGCCTTGATGAAGTTTGATTTGGGCGCGGCGATTCCGGCGGGTGCGCGGATCACAGCCGCCACGCTGGACCTGAAAGTGGTGCGCGCCTCGTTCCTCGTCGAGCCGGCGGAGTTTCGTGTGCATCGCCTGAGCGCCGATTGGGGCGAGGGCAGCAAGGGTTCCGGTTCGGTCACGGGAACGGGAAGCCCGGCCACGGCGGGTGAAGCGACTTGGAATGCTCGAGTCCTCGGACAATCACTGTGGGCGACATCGGGCGGCGATTTTGATGCGGCGATCTCCGCGTCGGCACCGGTCGCGGGCGATACGATTTCGTTCTCCAGCGGCAACCTTGCCGCGGACGTGCAGCGTTGGTTGGATAATCCGGGAGCGAACTTCGGCTGGTTGATCAAAGATCAGTTCGAAGGCTCGGCGGTGACGGCGCGCCGGATTGGTTCGCGTGAACATCCTTCGGCGCAGCCGAAACTCACGGTTCAGTTTGAATCGCCGCTGCGCATTGTCAGCAGCGGGCTGAAGGTCGGAAAGTTCTGCCTCAAGTTCATGGCGCAGGGCAGGGGATACATCGTGCAGGCGCGCGAGGTGGTGGATTCCGGCGACTGGCAGACGGTGGCAACCGTTCCGGCGGCGGATGTTCCGGCCGAGGTCGAGATTTGTGATGACGCTCCAGCGACCGGGACAAAGTTTTATCGGGTGAGGGAGCAGTGACGAATGACGCGTGATGCGTGATGCGTGATGCGTGATGCGTGATGCGTGATACGTGATGCGTAATG
>CAZBIC010000066.1:0-30174 GCA_964491875.1 uncultured Bifidobacterium sp. | reverse complement strand
GACTACCTGACCAAGCCATTCACTCCGCAGGAGTTGATGGCCTCAGTGAAGGCGCGGTTGGAGAAGCAGGACGAAATTCAGCGTCTCTCCAATCAGAAGCTCGATGAGCTGCGCGGGAGTCTTTCACTCGCCTTGCCGCATGAGTTACGCACTCCGTTGAATGGCATCATGGGGCTCGCGCACTTGATGATGGAGGACTACGAGCAAATGCCCCCGGAGGAAGTGCTCGAGTCCGCGCGTTTCATTCACGAATCTGCCCTGCGGTTGCATCGGCTGATCGAGAACTTCCTCGTCTACTCTCAAATTGAGTTGATGGGGCACGAATCGAAGACGCTGATCGCTCCGGGAACGGCGCCGGTGGCGGTTCAGGAAATCCTTCCCGAGATCTGCAATCGCGTCTCGCGAGTTCACAAACGCGAGGGAGATTTGCAGCTGAGGACCGGCGAGGTTGGCCTCATGGTGCCGGCGGAAAATCTCGCGAAGATAACGGAGGAGATTGTCGACAACGCCTTCAAGTTTTCGCAGCCCGGACATCCGGTGGAGGTGACGGCGGGCCCGGTAAACGGACAGTTCCAGATGACCGTGCGCGATCAGGGCCGGGGATTGCGCCAAGAACAGGTGACGAGAATCGGACCGCACATGCAGTTCGATCGGCAGACTTACGAGCAACAGGGAGCGGGGCTTGGGTTGTTCATCGCCAAACGAATCACGGAATTGCTCGGGGGCGAAGTCCGCATCGACAGCAAGGTGGGGGAAGGAACGACGGTAACAATTACTTTTCCAACACCCGGAATCTGACTCCGTCACCGGGCGTCAATGCAGGGCGGACAGGCCGCGTTCCAGACCGAAGAGGGTCACAACTTCCGCGGACGAGAGCTGGCGGTTGAACAGTGAGAGGTCGTCGAACTTTCCCACATATCCTACACCGATCTGAATCAGCGTTGCTGCCGGATCCCAGGTGAAGGTTTGCGTTCTCGCGGATACTTCTCCTTGAGGTTGGCCATCGAGATATAGCCGCGCCACCCCGTCCGGTTTTCCCGTGTTGAAGTTCTCGAATGTGAAAACGACATGCGTCCATTTTCCCGCCTTGAACGGCGGCTTCGCAATATGCAGGAGCGGCTTCTCCGCAAACGGAATCTGTTCCCACTTCCTGTTATCAGGATTCCAAACCTTGTAATCAGCATAGACGCCGAGGCGGAACGGAACGTCCTGGCGTTTCTCAAACTCAACGAAGAACGCGGCGTCGTTCCAGGCTCGTGGTGTGATTTGCAGTGGATCGCAAAAGCCGGAGGGCAGGGCGCCTTCGGGATCAGCCTGCAACCAGAACGAGACGCTACCGCTCCAGCCGTTGGTGCGATAGGTCAGGTTGTCCTTCGCCTTGTAGAAGATCAGCGGTCCTTGCTTGGAGGTGAAATGAAGCGCGTCGCCGAATCGACCCTCGCCGCGGGCGAGGACCGTGACGTTGCTGGCGATCAATCCTGGTTGCGCGTTGGATCGCGTGTTGAAGGATTGCGTGGTGTAAATCTGTTTGTCCCCACGGGCGAAATCGGCGTTCACGCTTCCGTCAAATGAAGCATGGAACGTCAGCGCGTCGCGCAGATTTCCGTGAGCAGATTGTGTGGGAGCAAACGGGCAGCGGCAACCGGTCGCGATCGTGAGAGCTGCAACGCAGACGAGGCCCAGATTCAATTTCGTGGAGGACATGAATCAATCCGTGCCACGAAGCCGGTTAAACGGCGAGACTTTTCCGCTGGCGCAGGGTGGTCCGCTTGCTCTTGGGCAGTTTGGCCTTCGGGAAGGTCGGTCGGTTGCTTCGGGCGGACTTGGTTTGAGCAGGACGCAGCGCAAGCGGATCAGTTCCCAGGGTGCCTTGAAGCTGCTTCAGGTACGAGGGTTTCTTGACGTAGCTCAGTGTCCGGCGGGCCTCGGTTAGACGATCACGAATGCCCAACCGTGTGGCCTCTTCCGCGTAGACTGCCTTGGTAAGGAAGCATTCCAGATAGCGAACGTGACGTTGCCAGAGTTGTTGATCCGCGACTTGTTTCGTCTTCAGACGGGTTTCGTACCAGTCGCTTCGCAACAGGCTTTCCCGCGTGAAGAGCGCCCGGATGTCCAGGTGGTCGAGCCCTTTTCCTTCATACGTATCGTGACGCATGATGTGCAGCAGCGCGCGCAATGGCGGACACGCGTCGTTGATGCTGCCGTCGTCGAAGTAATTCGCCGCGACGCGTTGCTGGGTGGCGATGATGTTATCCATGCCGTCCGCGAAGACATCGAGGTCCTGCAGTTCGGGGCGGAGCATTTCGTCCGGGAACACGACGTGAGGATGATTAAAGAGGCGCCCGAAGAACGCGCGAACAAATCGTTGTGTGATGCGATACCCGAGACGGCTGGCGAGCACCTTCTTTCCCAAGTGATCGAAGTCCGTACAGCGTTCGAGGAAGCCTTCGGTGATGAGGAATTCCGGATCGCGTTCCTCAATGCTCATGCGGCACCAGAGTTCCGGGACCAGCAGGCTGATGTCGTGATCGACGCGGCCATTCGGGCCGATGTGGCCGGCGGCGGTGACGAAGCTGTCGTAGCCCGTGAGCAAATAGCTCACGAGAGCGTTGTTGAGATCGATGATCGGCGGCAGCGCGTTGAACGGACCTTTGGTGAGGGCTCCTTCCGAGCCGGCGCCGGTGGTGGACGGCGACTTGCCCGTCATGCTGCAGATGAACTCCATGAAGAGTTCCGGCAGTTCCATGTAGTGAATCGGGTTGAAGACGGCGAGCGGACGGATGTTCGCAGCGGGTTCCGGAGGGTTGTTGCGCCGGCCGGGTAGAATCGCACTGACGGCGTTGTGGACCGGTTGGCTGAGCGGGATGCGCCGGTGCAGGCGGGTTGCCATTTCGGCGAGATAAACTGATTGGGGATTCAGCAGATCGGGCCGGTGCTGAAGATAACGGGGATTCTTCGATGGCTTGCCTTCCACAATGCGCGGATGGGCGGTCGATACGAAATACGCCGGCTTGTCGGTGGACGCCGCGGTGCGGATGATCTGCTGCATCGGCTCAGTGAATTTGTCGAAGCCGATCGATTCATCGATCAGATCCCGCGCCTGTGCGCCGGACATCGGTTCGTAGTTCGAGAAGAAATTCCCGGTGCGCGAGAAGTCTGCTTCCGTTTGTTTGTCGTAGCCGCGATGGATGGCGTCGTCCGGTCGCTGGAACAGGCGATACTCGCAGTTGCTGACAAATTTCAGTGCAGGATTTTTCGCGTGATGACTCAGGTGTTTTAGCGCGCTGGCGGGGACCACCACGGACGCGGTGATGTCATCCTCCAGCTGCAACTTGATCGCCGGCTGAAAATCTTTCCGCATGCCGAACGTGCGCCAGGAACCATCTTCCTCGAAGCCGACACGCAGGTAGGTGGTCATCATCTTCCGGTTGTCGAACTTCAGTTCGTTGCCGGGCGTGCCATTGATTGTGTCCACCTTGAAATGGCGCTGCCAGTCGTCGCCCCATTCGGGCTTGTAGAAGCGCTTCACGACGAAGACGAGCTCCTTGATGTACTGCGGAATGCTCTTCAACCAACTGTTGTAAGCGCTGGTGTAATCGCGCGTGGATGGCGTGAGCAGTTTGATGACGGAGCCCAGTGAACGCTCGGAGCTGAGGATGGGGCGGTCGTCTTTCTTCTTCCGATCCTTGAAACGCACCGAGTAGTCACGATTGATCAACTCGGCCACGCGGTCGAAGTCTTTGCGGTAGTCAGTGACGAAAACCGGTCCGGTGATGATGGCGTCGCTGATCGGTTTGGAGATTTCCGATTTGCCGCCGCCGGAAACGGTGCAGGGCTTGTGGCAGACCACGCCTTCCGCGACGGTGCCGACCAGGCGCCAGATGCGGCCGCCCGGAGGTTTCTCCATGTGCGTTTTGTAGCCGGATGGACGCACGTATGTTTTGCCGGGCAGGAGGCGAATGCTGTGCTTGCTGTCATCCCAGCTGACGGTTTGTTTGTGCAGATCAAAGTGGACGTCCTCCGGGACGTATACGATGTCCGGAAACTTTTTGTCGATCGCGTAGCCCTCGGGCTTGATGTCGATCGCTTCACCGAAAAGTTTCTTTACCTCGTCAAAGCTGTGGCCGCTCTTTTGAACGTGGAGATCGCCGCTGAATTCTTCCCCGAGATCGTAGCTGGCAAACACGAGCGCGCCGCCGGCATGTTCTTCCTCGCATTGTCCGAAAAGATTCGCCGAGTAGCTGATCTGCGTTTTGACCTCTTTCTTGCAGTAACCGAAATAGTTGTCGGCGATGATGGTCACCATCACTCCGCGCTTGTCACGGCAGGTGATCTTGAAAGCGCCGCCGTCGTTGTAGAGTTCGCCGGGCTTCTTCCAATACATTTCGTCGCGCCGCTGGCGTTCCGTTGCGTCGTCGTAGTGCGGAAGGCCGGCCGCCTTCTTGGTAATGGTCACCAAGTGCGGCGCGAGGATCACGCAGCCGGTGTGTCCGGTCCAGTGCTCCACGTCGAGACCGGCATCGTTTTCGGGAAGAAACGGATCACCGGCGTTGCCGAAGATGCTTTCCACGAAATCGAGATTGCTCACCAGGTTCCCGGGCGCGAAGAAACGAATCTCCATCGACTTGGCGCTGGTGAAACCGCGAACCTCCGGACAGACCAGCGGGCGGAGCATCAGGGATACGAAGCACTCGGCTTGCTCCGTTTGGCTGGAGGTAAACGGCAGGCGCATCAGTTCCCGAGGTGGAGTCAGCGCGAATTGGAGCATGCGGGCGAAGGTCTCCACTGGAACGGATCGTTTGTCGTCGGGCACCGGAAGCCCGCCTTCCGTCACGTGGAAGATCCCCTTCGTGGTGCGGCGATCGCTCTTCGGATTATGCAACACGCCCTGACGCACGCGATACGAGCTCACGATATCCGACACGAAGAAGTCCCGGTCCGGTGCCAGCGACATCGCTCGGGCGAGTCCGTGGCGATCGAGCACGAAAGTCTGGCCCGGGAGCTTCGGGGAGGTCGAAGTTTCCTTCAGGTAGTCATCAAGGAAACTCTGAATGCGCTGGTCGGCCGGGCAGAGATAGTCGGCGAGCAGACGATCGGTTTCGCGATGATGGAGGAGCAGGGCGGTGGCGAGTTCCTCAAACTCAGCGTCCGAGTCGCCCGCCACCGTGGGGCAGCCCAGCGAGGCGAGCTTCAGATTGATGTATTGAAGAAGTTTCTTGTCGGGATAGAGCGGCGTCGCTGTACCCAGTCCGATGCTGCGAGCGAGATCCATAGGTAATTGGGACGGTGTCACTCGGTGACGACCAGAACGCAGAGAAGTTACTGTGGTGGAGATTTACGCTGCAAGGTTTACTCGATTCGGTGAATTGATTCATCGGCGTCCGACCATTCGCATTTTGCGCGGAAGATGTCGCTGCAAGGATGGCCATGGCGGGGCTCACGGGCAGCGGGGAGCGTTGACGAAAGTGTTGACTCACAGGACTCCACCGGTAGTTTGTCGACATTCCAGACCAACCGGGGAAATCCCAAAGTAGTCGCTTGACCAAATACTTAACAGCGCGTAAATACAATGTAACGACAATGAATCGGCGATGGATATACCTAGCATGACGTTATGGAGTTCGATTGGAACAATCCTCCGTTTAATCTGAGCACGAGCATCTCGATCAAGGACATCGAGGAAACGTTCGAGGATCCCTTTGCGGTTCGGTTGTTGCCGGACTCACCCCGTTTCTCCGCCCAAGCGCGCTATTTCAACCTCGGTGTATCCGCCAATGGCGCCGGCATCATCACCGTTTATCGCACCAACGGAAAATCGGTTCGTGTGATTCACGCGAGGCCGTTCGAGTCAGAAGAGAAGTTTTTTTACCAACGGAAGATGAACCAGACGCTCGGTGCGACCTGAGTTTGAATTCACCATCATGAATGTCATTAACAGCTGGGACGACGTTCCGCTCTTCGACAGCGAGGAGGGGGAAGCTGCCTTTTGGGCGGAAAACCGGCTGGACCTTCGGTTGATGGACTCCGCGGTAGCGGCGAGTTCCGAGCTTTCTGAGTCAGTGACCATCACGCTGCGCATGGACCCGCGGATGTTGGCGCGCATAAAACGCTTGGCTCGATCCCGCTATCTCAATTACCAAAGCATGATGAAACAGTGGCTGAGCGAACGCATGGAGAGCGAACTCCGCGAGCGCGACGGCGGTTCAGTGCGACAAAGATTATGATGATTCGATTTTCATACACGGATGGACGACTTACGTCTGCGGTTCGCCGTGCGGCATTCAGCTTGATTGAAATGCTGGTGGTGATTGCCGTCATCGGCCTTCTGGCGGCTCTGGTTATTGGCGGCGCCAGCCATTTCCGCGAGACCGCCGTCCGGGCAAGAGTCCAAACCGAGTTAAATCAGGTGGCGACGGCGATTGAGTCGTATCACAAGAAGTATGGGTTTTATCCGCAGGACAATGCCAAGGCGTCACCGAATCCTGCGCACAACCCTCTCTATTATGAACTGACGGCCACTCCCCTGGACGGTGCAACTGCGATGGCGGAGTTTGGTATCAAAGGCATCGTCAACACGGGCGGCGAAGCTAAGGACGTATTCCCGAACATTGGGATCCCGGGGAAGAACTACAGCACCAACGGGCCGGTGTATCGATTGACGGTTGGTTACCGAGGGGCGGGTTCGGACAGTGAAACAAATCCTTGGCGTTATGTTTCCAAGAACCCGACGAACAACACCGAGTCTTTCGACCTTTGGGCCGAGGTTCTGGTAGGCAACAAAAAGATCGTCATCGGCAACTGGAAAGACTGATTCCATGAACACCACTCAAACGTTCCTGCGTAACTCGCCGCGCCCCTTGGTCGTAGAGTGGCTTGATGTCTCTTGGGACTCGACGATGAGTCTCGATGCTGCCGAATCCGCACCATCGCGTTTCTCTCTGCTCTCAAAGCAGTCTGCTTTGACTTTCGGTTCATTCGCTCCTTGCCGTAGAACGACACTTTTACCTTTTCATTCAACCATGAAAACCTCCCTCAATTACTCCCGCCGCGCGCGCGGTTTCACGCTCATTGAAATGCTGGTGGTCATCGCCATCATCGCGATTCTGGCCGGCATTCTCCTTCCGGCCATCGCTAAGGTGAAAGGCCAGGCCAAGGTCAAGCTGGCGAAGGCTGAGATGAACATGATTGCCTCCGCCATCAAGGACTATGAAGCTTCTTACGATCGGTATCCCGCATCCAAGCAGGCCGAAGCCGCTGCGGGCACGAATGATTTCACTTTTGGCACTCGCACTACTCGGTTTGATAAATTACCGCAAATCGGTACCACCGGAAGCCATGAAGCGGATAATTCGGAAATCATGGAAATACTCCTAGCCAATGATCGCATCGGTGGACCTAACGAAAGCCACAAGCGTAACCCTAAGAAAACCATTTTTATCAATGCCAAGGTGGCATCGTCTCCCGATGGTCCCGGTGTGAGCAACACCGACTGGGTATTTCGAGATGCGTGGCGAAACCCTTACGTCATTACCATTGATTTGAACGAAGATGGTAGTTGCACAGATGATTTCTATAGTAAATCGGCTGGGAGTGTCAGAGGCTCAGTTTTGGTTTGGTCATTTGGCCCTGATGGGCGCGCGGATCCTAATAAGGGTCCCGACGTGGACGAGAACAAAGACAACATTCTCAGCTGGAGCTCCCGCTAAATTCCCATGCGCCTGGCAGCAAACAACGAAACCGGGTTCCGCCAATCATCGCGGCGACGCGCCTTTTCGCTCATCGAACTGCTCGTGGTGCTGGTTATTATCGGAATGCTGGCGGCCGTTTCCCTTCCGGCGCTGAAAGGCGTCCGGCAAAACAACGCCATGGTCGCCGCTGGCCGACAGCTTGTCGATCATCTGGGATACGCCCGCTCGCGCGCCATTGCGGACAATACCACGGTGTATGTCGTATTCATCCCGCCGGAATTGATGGCTCAGACTTTCACCCTCAGTGCTAAGGAGAATAAACTCGCAGAACGGCTCAAGGGTGGGCTCTACACCACCTACGCGATCTTCGCCAATCGCACGGTTGGGGAACAGCCCGGTCGTGGAACTGCTCGCTATTTGATGGATTGGAAGTCTTTGCCGGCGGGAGTCATTATCGAGACGAATAAGTTCCTCCGCGCCGCTAATCCTGCTGATTTGGCGAAACGCGGTTTTCCTGCGACCGACATTTTCAATTTTCCCACGGCTTCCAGTGTGACTGCGCCGATTGATCTGCCCTACATCGGCTTCGACAATCGTGGACGGTTGCTTCCGCCGGAGCCCGGCAATCGCAATAGCGCCCTGGGTGGAGAGGTCATTCCTTTGACGCGTGGCAGCATTCTATACGTGCGCGATGCTGCGGGAAACATCGATCTGACTTCTCTCGATGTTCGGGAAAATGTTCCTGATGATCTCGGACGTCATCATGTCGTCATTGATGGATTGACCGGTCGCGCTCGGGTGGAAACCCAGGCCCTCTATTGATCTCCTGATGAACTGCCGCTCTCCCATTTCAATGCTTCGCCGCCGCTCGGGTGCGGGCTTCACCATGGTGGAAATCGCCATCGCGATTGGCGTGATTGGCTTCGCGCTGGTCGCCATCATTGGAATTCTCCCGGCCGGCCTCGAAGTTCAGCGCGACAACCGTTCCGAAACGATCATCAATCAGGACGCGACCTTCTGGCTGGAGGCAATTCGCAGCGGGGCTGTGGGCGTGGACGAACTCACCAGTTACGTGGAAAACATCTCGCTGATTGAGCGAAATCCGGTCAATGGGAGCATCGTCAGCTCAAATCGATATGTCTTGGGTTCCGGCGCTGGTCAGTTTCGGAACGGGGCCGACATCGTTGGCTTGATAACGTGGGCAGCCTCCGCTCCGGATCGTGAAGTTCGCGTTCAAGTGACCGCAATTAGTGGTGCAGCGGCCGAAAAGGAACTCGATCCGACTAAGCGTGAACTCGCGTTTTCGTACCTGATGAGGGTCGTCATCGATCCTCAACGGGCACCGGAAAATAATCCGGACGACACCGCGTTGCCGTTCGATGCCGTGACTGGCGAGGAAATGCCGTTGATTCGCCACTTTGGTTATTCTTCGAGCGCGCAGGCGTATCCGGATGCCACGTCTCTTTCGGAGATTCGCCTCACTTTTCAGTATCCATTTGTCAATGAAGACAAATCCCCGCCGCGCTCGCAAACCTTTCGTGCCTCCGTCGCTCGACAGGTGGTAAATGATCCGGTGAACTCCGAATTTTTCTACCTCCGCCCGTGATGAAACTGCCCTTCCAGAAATCCATCGCCGATCGACGGGGTGCCGGGCGCCGGGCCTTCTCCCTCATCGAGATCATGGTGTCCGTATCACTGCTCTCGGTGATCATTGTCGGGCTGTTGCTCATGTTCTATCAGGTGCAACGCGCTTTCCGCGCTGGTACCACCCAGGTCGATATTTTGGAAGGCGGCCGCGCCACCATGAACATCCTCGTGCGCGATTTGCAGGAGATGACCGCATGTCGGTTGACCAATTCGCCCAACATCGTCAACTGCCTCATCCGACCTTCTGCGCTCCCCGATGGGAACCCAATCGCTGCCACGGCGACTCCTACCTATCAGGACCTGCCATCGGGCTCCCGTCGTACCAACTGGCTTCAGGACATTACTTTTCTTTCCCGCCAGAACGATGAGTGGCGCGCGATAAGTTACCGGGTCGTCTTTGCAACGAACGGCGTCGGCGCGCTCTATCGCCTGCTGGAAACGACCAACCGCTTCACCCTTGCCAACGACAATTCCAACGCCGTGTGGGCCGTCAGCGAGATTTCACAACGCCCCTACGACGCCGTCTCGACCAACTACCATCGGGTAGTCGACGGAGTCGTGTCCTTCGATGTGCGGGCTTTGGACACCAATGGATTTCCGTTTCCGAACATCGATCCGACCGGTCCTCCGGCGAATCCCAACGATCGTTGGAGCCCGAACATCTTCGTGGATATTGCCGGTGCCCGCTACGAGTTCTTTGGTGACGAAGTGCCCGCCTACGTCGACGTTGAACTCGCCATTCTCGAACCCACGGCGCTGGCGAAGTTCCGCGCGCGTGAAGAGGTAAGCCAGACCCAGGCACTTGAATACCTCGAACGACAGGTTGGCAAGACCCACGTTTTCCGCCAGCGGGTGGCCATCCGACCGGCCACCGCCCAGTTGCGTACCCTGACTTTCAATTAAGCAGAAGATGAATCTCCGCCTTCCACGTTCGCATTCCCGAATCGTCTCCAGTCTCGCAACGCGCCGCGGCGTTGCGCTGGTGATCACGCTCATCTTGCTGGCGGTGATCTCGACCCTTGCCATCGCCTTTCTGGGCCTCACCCAGCGTGAGACGATCTCGGTGGATTCCATGGGGCGCACCACCGATTCGGAAGTCGCGGCGGACAGCGCGTTGGAACGAGCCAAGGCGGAGATCACGGCGGTTTATCCCATCCGCAACCAGAACGCGGCCACCAACGGACCGAACATTCTCGGGCCGGACTTGGTGGTTTCAGTGTGCTGCCAGAATTATGACAATGAGCCGACATCTCCGACTTTTCGCCGGACGCTTCCCTATGATCGTCTGCTGAATCCTGACCAACGGCTCACCAATCGCTACGATGCGGCACCTCCGGTCTTTGTAGATACAAACCGTGCTGGCGCTCCGCGGGGGCCGCTTGATGATCGGTTCTACCTGGATCTAAACCGGAATGGCCTGTTTGAAGATTCGGGCTACGTCCCCGATTTGGAGCCGGGTCCTGGCGGAATCATTGTGACCAACTGGCGGGTCGGCGATCCGCAGTGGATTGGAGTCTTACAGAACCCGCGCCGTGCCCACGGACCAAACAACAAATTCATCGCCCGCTATGCTTTCATGGTCGTTCCAACCGGGCGTAATCTGAACTTGAACGGCGTGCACAATGACGCCAAGACGCTCGCGGATCCGGGGCCGGGCTTCTCAGGGTACTTCCGAAATCAAGGGGTTGGTACCTACGAGATGAATCTCGGGGGTTTCCTTGCGGATTTGAATTCGAACGCATGGAATAGCGCGGTCTCGCCCTATATCTACTCTACGAATTTCGGAACTCTGAATAGCGGCACGGCGTTCGCCGACGCATGGGAACTACTACGGTTTCGTTATGGAGGTACTAATAATAGCAAGGCCACGCTTCCCAGCCTCAACCAAATGCTTGGGCCGGCTGCGCCCACGGCGATCTTTGCCAACAACGGCGTTGATGAATACCTGAATGAACCGCTCATTGGTCTGGGGATTTTTCCGGGATCTGCATTCGATAATGACGCTCCGGCTGCGCAAGCTTGGCCGGGCACAGGCAATCGGGCGAATTACTTCTCTCTGCATGATTTGATTGGTGATGCGACAGCGACGCCGTTGGCCGGATTTCAGAGCCGGTTGCGGCAGGTTTCGGCGGCGAACACGAGCTATGATCGCTATACGTTCTACCGGTTACTGGCCCAAAGTGGATTCGAGGATTCGGAGGAGGAGGACGAGGGTAAGATAAACCTTAATTTCATTAACATTGCTGGTTACAAGGCGACAGATTTGGTGCCTTGGACTGACCCAAACATTCCCGCCTACTCTGGGACCGGGAGAACCGGACGCGAGTTGATGTTCTTGGGAATCGTCACGAACCTGCTTCACCGCGAATTTCCTACCTATGTTTCGACCAACGGCGGAATCAATGAACTGCTGAGGATTCCAGTCTTCGTCCAAGGGTCGAATTACGCTCCAACGCTGCCGAACCAGTATGAGCGGTTGCCGTATTACTCGGCGCGCATTCACCAGATTGTCCAACAAGCGGCGAACATTGTGGATGCCGTCGCAGGCACCACTAATTATCCCAGCGTCTTCAGGCCGCAGTTTGAGGCCGTGGATGTAGGTACTAACTTTTCAGTTTACGTGATCAACTACAAGCTGATGGATCCATCGGTTGACGCCAATGAGGCAGCTTCAAGGTTTATACCCGATGCTCCGCCTGCTTTTCGGCGTTGGAGAGATTTGGGTGTTGGAGAAAAGCCGGGGCTAGATGACTGCGTCTATGGAGTCCCCTTCATCATCGCGGCTCGGACTGGGTTACCAAACTTCAGTGCGTTCGCGGTTGAGACCTATGCCCAGGCGGTGCGTCGACTCAAAGTTTACAAAAACGCTAATAGCACGACCATTCGGCAGATAGATCAGGCGTTGCAGATTGGTATCACCAATTCATTCAAGATATCAGTCCGCCACCATTACTCGAACGCCTATCCGCGGGCAGTGCAGGTCTACCTTCGTAACTCCGTAACAAATCTGCTGACGAACAGTTTTCAGGTGGGGCTGGTGCCGACCACGGGCATTTTCTCGGGCTTCAATGCAATCATCCCCGCCGGTGGAATCACCAACGACTTCTTCCTCAAGCCGGCTCTCCCGGCAAATCTGGTTCTCGCCTACAACGAGACAAATGACGTCGCCGCCGGGGTTGGGAAGACGAACCTGTGGGGTTTGGCTGTTCGTAATCGCATTGCATTCATGATGACGGATGGTGACCACATTATTGATGCAGTAAGCATGGTGGGAACCAATGGTTCGTTTGATTTCGGAAAGGAGTTGGTGAACGCGGATACGGCGATCGGAAGCACTCGTACAGTGCGCGAGATCTGGGATCCTCGGACTTATCGGTCGAGTTCGTATGGCATATCGAATCATTTCCTAATCTGCATCCAAGACAACGATGCGACTTCAAGGACGACGGACTGGCAGGACTTCAGTCCGCAGGTTCGAAGTCGGGGTGATGCCATTCTCAACTTCACCAATGACCTCGCGAACCCGACTCAGTCGGTCGTCGAAGTGCCATTCGTTGCGGTGCGCCGGATGCGTCAGCAGTTGATTTGGGAGGCGAACGACCCGCTGGTTCACTACACTGCGGACGACCTTTGGTATCCGGGCAACCAGAAGACCGTAACGAAAGCTGAGTTGCAGACTCCGGTAGATGTCTACCGAGTGAATCGCAGGTTGTCGCCATGGGGCGGCAAGGCGATTCAAAATGCAGCCCCAGAAGAGTTGGACATCACTCTCCGTGACCAATCGATTTTGTCACCTGAGGATTGGAGATTTCCCGCGCACGCGCTTCCGAGTGTGGGCTGGATTGGGCGAATCCATCGTGGAACCCCATGGCAGACAATTTATCTTAAGACTGAGAAGCCGGGTGACCCGAATTGGTTGATCCACAGCGGACAAATACGCGGAGGACGGGATGCGATATCGTTCTCGCCCACTAATGACTGGCGGTTGGTGGATGTGCTGACCACAACCATCAATCCTTCAGCGGTGCGGGGCCGCCTGTCTATCAACCAAACGAATGTTGCGGCATGGTCCGCAGCCCTCTCGGGAGTGCTCGGAAGCCAAGTCATCAGAGACGCAGCGTCACTGAGGGAATTTCAGGCGAGAGATCTCGCGGTGGAGCCGGCTTCGGTATCCCCAGAACGCGAAGTGGAGAAGATCGTGGAGGCGATAAACATAATTAGGAATCAACGGGCGAACCGGGAATTCACCAAGCTGAGCGATATTCTATCGGTTCCTGAACTCAATGCGGCTTCGCCGCTAATCCGTAATCCGCAAACTGAGGCGCTTGGTTTCGGCCCTGCCAGAGACCGGCAGCCGCAGTTAGAGACGATGATTTACGATTCCGACTACGAGCGCATCTACGAGCAGATCCTTGGCTTGCTTAAAGTGGGTGAGCCTCGATTCGTGATCTACGCGTGGGGTCAGTCACTTAAGCCTGCGCGGTTGGGTGTGCAGTACAACGGAAACAATATTGATCTCAATCAGCCATTGAGTGGGCCCTCGATCGATCCAGACACTAAGGTGGTGAACAATTATCAAGTGACCGGCGAAGTGGCGACGCGAACGGTGGTCCGCGCGGTGTTTCCGGAGCGGGAATCGAACAACCCGGCGGATGCGGGGTATTTCCGGCCGGACTACCGGCGTCCGCGACTGGTGGTGGAGAGCTTTAACATCATCCCACTGGAATAACGGTGGGCGGCATTTGGTCAGCGTCCGGACAGGGATGGACCCATTTCCATAAGTGGTCATGGTCGCGTCGGGTGGGCGAGGCGTATGGAGCACGCGTTCGCGGCATTCGAGCGGCGAACTCCGATTCGGCTCGATCGAGCCAACGAGAAGGAACGCGCCGACCCGGAGATCGGTGCCCGCGTGGGATGGCGGAAAATCGCTGTCGTCAGCGCCTGAATTTGTGATTTAATACGTTATGAACCTGAGAACCCGAACCTGGTTTGTCATCAGCCTGCTGTTCTTTGTGGCGGCGGCCGTTTTCTGGCAGCTGGGCGAGCGCAAGTCGGCCCGTGATCGCGCGGCGCGCGATGCCGCCAAGGCGGCCACCAATTCGCCCGCTGCTGATGCCACCTCCGGTCCCTCCACGCCGGCGCCTGCGGCTGCTCCCGCGAAGACCAACACTTCGGCTCAGGTTCGCAAGACGGCCTTTCCCTACCGGCTGACCAACACGACGATGACGGTGGATCAGCTGAGCCGATCCGCGAGCGGATTGATCCTGCGCAATGCATTGATTGATTCCAGTGCCCCATTGAGCCTGAACATTCCGGCGCATTTGAGGGCGGAGGGCGACCCGGGCAGTTTCGTGGTGCAGTCCCGCGGTCCAGTGACGGAAGCGTTTCGGGCGGCGCTCCTGCAGGCCGGCGCTGAGGTGATCGCCTACGTTCCCAATAATGCGTATCTGGTGCGCGCCAACGAAGGCGTGGCCCGGCAGTTGGGGGCGCTCCCGACGGCCCAGGCAGTCTTGCCGTGGGAACCGTACTACAAGATCGATCCGGCGTTGCTGGAAGTTGCGGTCAAGGAGACAGCGTTGCCTTCGAACACGCGGTTGAATCTGTT
Source organism: uncultured Bifidobacterium sp. (assembly GCA_964491875.1). Lineage (GTDB taxonomy): Bacteria > Verrucomicrobiota > Verrucomicrobiia > Limisphaerales > JADJPG01 > JADJPG01. Next base: position 15,234 of record CAZBIC010000066.1, on the reverse strand, counting down.
GCTGTTTCCGGGCGAACGCGAAGCCGTGTTGCGCGAACTGTCCCGGATGGAAGCGGTGGTGCTCGGCGAGGAACGTTCGCCGTTTGGCTGGCAGCTGATGGTTCGTCCGCCGGAAGGCGCGCTGGTGTCGCTGGCGCGATTGCCGGGCGTTCAAGTGATCGAGAAATTGCTGCCTCGCCGTATTGCGAATGATCTGGCCCGGGTGCGCGTGCGGGTAGCTACGAATTCCCTCGCTTCGACTCCCAACTATCTCAATCTGAGGGGCACGGGGATCAAGGTGAACGTCAACGACACGGGCGTGGACTGGACGCATCCGGATCTTCAGGGGCGGGTAACTTCCGATTTTCCGTCGACGTTTGATGACATCGACGGTCACGGAACACACGTCGCCGGCACGATCGCGAGCAGCGGCGCCAACAGCCCGTCGATTCCGCCGCGCAACATCCCTGGTTCCGCCACGAACGCGAACTTCCGCGGCATGGCGCCCGAGGCGGAAATTTTTGCATTGCCGCTGGACCGAACCTTCGGGCCGGACACGACGGATTCCTACCTTCAAGAGACGGCGGCGGCAGCTGAGGCCCTGATCTCGAATAACAGCTGGGGTTACTTCGGTTCAGGCTCATACACGCTGGCTGCGGCGAGCTGGGATGCGGCGGTGCGGGATGCGCTGCCCGGTGTCACAGGCTCTCAGCCCATGATTACGGTGTTCTCGGCAGGCAATCGTGGCTCGGGCGGCATCGATGCGCCGGGCACGGCGAAGAATGTCATTACGGTCGGCGCGATCGAAAACATGCGCGTGATCACCAACGAGACTTGGCGCGGAGTGGACCCGAACATCGTAACGAACCAGCCGTGGCTGGGAATGACGGACACGAACAACGAAGTCGCGGCGTTCTCCAGCTTGGGCAATGTGAACCCCGGCGAGGAAGGCGATGGCGGACGATTCAAGCCGGACGTGGTGGCTCCGGGCACCTTTGTGGCCTCGACGCGTTCCGGCGTCTGGGTGGAACCGGACCGCTCCGTGGAAGTGTCCTCGGACCAGATTTCCTTTGTCCGCATTCGTGCCGGCCGCACGAACCTGTATTCCACGTTCATTCCGGAGAACGGCGTTCGGCTGGATGTCATCTGTGTGCCCAACGCGGATTCGCCGGCGGGTGGTTTGCCGCCGCTGCCGATTCAGATTCGAGTAGGGGACGTGCCGACGGCGGCCGACTTTGTGGCGACCAACAGCGCCTCGGCGCCGACGGTGGGTTTGGTTCCTGACACGTGGTTCTTCTCGGTCGCGAACACCAACGACACGGATGTCTTCCTGAACATCCGGTATTTCGTCACGCTGACCAACGATGTCGGAAACGAGCCGCAGATTTTTGCGGGTTTGAACGGAGAGCTCGCTCCTTACTACCGCTACGAGAGCGGCACCAGCATGTCGGCGCCCGTGGTGACGGGTTTGATTGCCCTCATGCAGGAATTCTTCACGAAGAATCTGGGATGGACGAACAGCCCGGCCTTGATGAAGGCGCTATTGATCAACGGTGCTCGTTCAGTGAACAGCGCGTATGATTTCAACACCACCAACTCAGTCAATGGTCAGGGCTGGGGACTGGCGAATCTGACCAACAGTCTTCCGATCAATCCCACCGCGGCAGGCAGCGATGGTATATTTACCAGCTCCTCGATGGTTCTCTACGATCAGCATCCGGATCGTGCGCTGGCCACGGGACAGAGTTTCACTCGCACAGTCACGGTCACTGCGCGCACGCAGCCGTTGCGCATCACGCTGGTTTGGACCGATCCGCCGGGAAATCCCGCCGTGGGCATCAAACTGGTAAACAATCTCGATCTGGTTGTGACGAATCTCGATACCGGCGAAGTCTTCGTCGGCAACGGCATCGGTGGCGGAAGTATTTTCAATGATCCGGTCGAGGCGGGTTCGGTGACGTTTGACACGGTCAACAACGTCGAGAACGTCTACTTGCAGGGCCTCTTCAATCGCCCGCTGGGGACGCGCTACTCGGTAACGGTGGCGGCGCGCGCGGTGAACATCAATGCCGTGACCGCACATCCGGATGGTGTGGTGCAGGATTACGCGCTGGTGATCTCCAGCGGCAATCCGCGAACAACCTCCTCGATTGCGGTGTCGGATGCGCCGGCTCCAGTCGTCAATCTGGCTCCGAACGTACAAGCGGTGACGAATGGCCTTCCCTTGCTGAACCAGCGCGTTGGGGCTAACTCGCCGTATCTGGTCTCCACCAACGGCATCACCAACCAGTGGAAGTTCTTCGTCGTGACGAATCAGATTCCGGTAGGTGAACCAGGTGCTCCGGCAGCGGGAAACTATATCGCCTTCCGCACCTTCCTTCCGCCGAACCTCGGCAAGGCACGCATTGCGGAGGCGGACATCGATCTTTACGTCTCGGACAGTTCAGACATCACCAATTTGAACGAAGCGGTCATCTCGGCGGCATGGCGTGGGGTGGGGCGTGGCGGCAGTGAATCAATCGTCTTGTCGAACGTGGCGAGCACGGCGTTCTTCTACGCGGGCGTGAAGTCCGAGGATCAGCAAGCGGCGAACTTTGGCTTCTTCGCGATCTCCAGCAGTTCGCCTTTTAGTAGCACGGATACGAACGGCGTCGTCCACATGCGCGGGTATCCTTTGAACGTGGAGGTGCCGGATGGCGCTCCCGACGATCCAAAGGCTGGATTGGTGTTTGCGTTCAACACGGAACCGATGGTCGTCCAGAATGTTGTCGTCACAAATCAACTGACTCACGAAGCCGGAGGTGACCTCTTCGGCGTTCTTGAACACAATCAACGCACCTCGGTCTTGAATGCCAACCGGTCTTTCAACGGTACTGTCACCTACCTCTATGACGACAGTGGCTCCGGCGAATTCGCCGACGATGCAGTGACGGACTCGCCTGGAACCTTGCGCAATTTCGTTGGCGAGGAGGGCGTAGGCGGCTGGCAGTTGACGATGGTGGACAGTGCCCCGTTCTACACCGGGCAGGTAAACCGCTTGGATATTCGCCTGGAGCCGCGCTCGGAAGACCTCACAAATGGAGTTGGCGTGTTGGTGACGATTCGTCCCGGACGCTGGTGGCGCAGTGTGGTGGATGTTCCGGCGGATGCCACGAACCTGCTCGTTTGCGTCACGCAGGATGAAGGTCCGGTCGAGGTTTACCTCGGTCGCGGCTTCGAGCCGGATCAGGGCAACTACGACACCTTCGCCACGATTGCACCGCCCGGTGATTGCTTGTCGGTCGGCCGGCGCGATGTGCCGCCGCTGTCGCAAGGTCGGTATTTCATCGGCGTGTTCAATCCCAATGGCTTCCCGGTCAATGCGAGGATCCGTGCCTTCGTGCAGCGCGATCTGTCAGCGCGCACTTCGATTGGTTTCCGCTCCGGTGGTGGCACCACGATCTTCGATGACGCGACCACAAATTCCGTGATTCGCGTGAATCGTCCCGGCCTCATTGCAGACCTGAACGTCGGAGTGCGCATCGAACATCCCCGGGTGGCGGATTTGGTGATGCATCTGGTGAGTCCGAGTGGAACGCGCGTGTTGCTGGCGGAGAATCGAGGCGGTCCGGATGCGTCGAATTACGGCTTCGGGTTGCAACAGCCGTATACCTTGCCGCTGGTGGACAGCGGCAGTGATGCCGCGGCGACCAATGTGATCTCGACCACGGAAACGGAGGGCATTGTTGATATTGATTATGATTTCTTCCAGAACCCGGACACGCTGCGGGTCTATTATGAAGATGTCTTGATCTTCGATTCAGGCCGCGTCAGTGGAGGCGGCCGGTTCTCGGTTGAATATGGTCCTGGCAATTCCACCAACCTCGTCATCACCATGAACGAGCAGGGGAATCGTCAGGGGAATTTGTGGAATTATACCGTCACGCTGGTGAGCGGTTACACCTTCGCCATCTTTACCGACGACACGAACTACGCGCAGGTGCCGATCAAGTTTGCCGCCACTCCCTACACCAACTTCAACGGGTTTATCACCAACTTCGTGACGAATGCGACCGCAGTGGTGGATGGCTTCGAGGACGGTGTGAATGCCCCGGCGACGTATATCTCGCCGGGATTTATCAGCGGGACTGGTTGGCAGGTTTCAGCCGGCGAGGTCACGGCGACGCGCGGCGGAACGAATGCGGCGCCGTGGTATATCCTGCCTGAAGGAGGTTTCCGGTTCCTTGCGTTCAACAACGTGAACACGGCAACGATCCTGACGAACTTCCCGACCGCGGCGGGCTCGCGGTATCGCGTGAGCTTGTCCTACGCGCGGGCCACGGGCGGTACCGCTCCGTCGTTGAGCGTGCAGGCGGGCCCCGCGCCGGGCACTCCAGTCCAGTCGATCTTGATCAATGGACTGTCCGCGTCGACCAGCCAGTGGGCCAGCGCGACGTTTGATTTTATCGCGAGTTCCGCTCAGTCCACGCTGGAACTGAGTTCCACCACTTTTTCGTCCACCAACTCCGGAGAGTGGTTGCTGGTGGATTCCGTGCGGGTGGAACAAGTCGAGGAGCGCGTTGAGAAGGGCATTTATTTTCAGCCGGAGGAACCGATGACGCTGCAGCCTTTCGGCCGGCTGATTGGCGAGCAGGCATTCGGCGACTGGATGCTGGAGATCACGGACAACCGTCTCGGCGGCGCGGCTACCAACGCGGCGTTGCTCGCCTGGAAACTCAACATCACCTACGTGAACACCAATCCTCCTGCGGTCAAGCTGACGAACACGCTGGAATTCTGTTCGACCTTGCGCGGCTACGAAACGGCATTCTTCATTGTCGATTTGCCGCTGACCGCCAGCGCTGTGACCAATGTGCTCGTGTCGTCCCGCAACGCCAGCTTGCTCTATAACGCGACCGGGCTGCCCGAAGGCCAGCAGCCGCCTGATACCTTCTTCCAATTCGATGACCTCGGCGGCACCACCGTACTGCAGGGCGGCGGATGGTTCACCACGGATCGTAATGGCGTTCTGGTCGGCGGCGATATCGATCCTCAAATCCGACCGGGCCGTCGATTCTATCTCGCAGTGCGCAACGAGTATCCGGACACCAACGCGATTTGCATTCGCGTGGACTTCGAAAGCGCGAATTTGCCGAACATCATTTCGCTCAATGGCGCGAACAACTGCCATTCGATGGTGAACGCCGGCCAGGCGGTCGATTACTTCTCCTTCGATGTCACTACGAACGCCATCGGCGTCGAGTTCGCCGTGAGCGGCATCACCAATGGTGACGTGAATCTGTATGTGCGCCGTGGTCTGCCGCTGCCCACCACGAACTTTTATGTCGCCGCCAGCGTTAACACGGACCCGGGTCTCGGGGAGTTTGTGCAAGTGGCGGACATGACGCAGAGGTCTCTCGCGGGGCGCTGGTACGCCGCGGTCGTCGTCAGTTCGAACACGCCGGACTACCAGATTTGCGCGCGCGAAATTTCGGGGCCCGTCACCCCGCTGACCATTAATGTGACCAACGTGCTCACGACCGTGAGCACCGGCGCGGTTCATTACTACCAGGTGGTGATTCCGGACAACGCCTTCCTCGCGGATTTCCAGACGATGGCGCCGGCGGGTAATGTGGATCTGTTCATCTCGACGGGCGCGATGCTGCCGCTGGGGGCATTGCCCACTAATGCACTTTTCGCCGGAGCGAACGGTCCGGGAGGTAACGAGGCGATTCAATTGTCAGCGTTCAATCCTACAAACCTGCTGACGCCTGGAACCTGGTATCTCGCCGTGGTGAACCGTGACACGGTGGACGTTGACTACTCCGTCGTCGTGAGGGTTCTGACCACGAACATCAATTACATCGCGCTGTCGAGCGGTGTGTCATCCACTGGACAGGTTGCGGTGGTCGGAGGTGTTGGCTTCTATCGGTTCGATGTTTCGCCGGGCGCACTTCAAGCTGTCTTCGAGACGTTTGGGGCTACGGACGACGTCGACCTATACGTAAGAACGGGCTTCACACTCCCGCCTCCGAGTGTGGTGAACTTCGACTACTTCAGTGCGAATGGCAGTACCAATAGGGAATGGATCGCGCTCCACTTGGATGATCCGGCCGCGTTGCCGACTGCGGGAACGTACTGGATTGCGGTGGTGCCGAAGCCGGCCACAGTGTTGCCGGTGGATTTCCAGATTCGTGCGACCGAAATTCTAAGCACGGACGTGCTGCGGTTGTTTGACGGCATCGCGCAGTGCGGGGCCGCTTCGCCCATCAATACAAACGCGCTCCATTCAGGCGTCCAGTTCTTCCAGTTTGATGTTTCGTCGAACGCGGCCCAGGCGGGCTTCGAACTCACAAGCGCGAGTGGCGACGTCGATTTGTATGTCCAGTATGGGCTTCCAATTACCAATTACTCGCTCCTGGTTTCGCCGGCGTTTGATGTCGCGTATACGAACAACCCTGTCGTCGGTGCCGGGCTGGAGGCGGTTTGCCTGCTGACCAATTCCGGGCCGGTGACTTTGCGCCAGGGCACATATTACCTCGCCGTCGTGAATCGGGAGACGAACGACGTGAGCTTCTGCGTGCGCGCCTACGAGTTGATCGAAGACTCCATCGTCACGTTGTCCAACCAGACCGCGGTCACGACCACGGCTTCGCTGCCCACCGGCGGCATTGATTATTATCGCTACACGGCTTCGACCTCCGCTCTGCAAGTCATCGTCGAGGTGTTCCACGCGAACGCGAATGTCGAGTTGCTGGTGGACCAAAGCCTGTGCACCGGCAATTTCTTGAACCCGGCATTCCTCAGCACCAACGCGGGCACGGCCGCAGAAATGGTGATTGTTTCCCCCATTTCCACGAACGCGCCGCTGGTAGCTGGGGACTGGTATATCGCGGTGACCAACCGCGCCGCGACCCCGGCGGACTACACCGTGCGGGCGACCGAGATTGTCGCGTCGGACATCCTGACGCTTACGAACCAACTTTCCTACGACACCAGCGTGCCGGGATCGGGTTCCAGCAACGGAGTCCCGGTGCGTTACTTCGTCTTTAACGTCAGCTCGAACGCCGCGCGGGCGCAGTTTGAGATTCTGTTCACCTCGGATGACGTGAACTTGATCGCGAAGAAGGATCTTCCGCTTCCGACTTATGCCAATTCCGCGCTGGAGAGTGCGAACTACGGAACGAATCAGGAGCTGATCGTCATCACGGGTTCCTCGGTCGTCGCGTTGACGCCGGGCGACTGGTATCTCGCTGTCTACAATGCCTCGACCAATGACGCGGTCTTCTCCGTCAAGGCGAGCGAGTTCACTTCTGCAGGAACCAACACGGTGGACGGGATGCCCATCGTGTCTCCGACTCAGCTTTGTCTCAGTTGGGTGGGGGCCGTTCCGGGCGTGTATTATCACGTCGATGGAAAGGCGAGTCTCAGCGACACCGCTTGGATTCCGCTGTCGCCGACCATTCTCGCGACGAACACGACGGTGACTTACTGCGTGTCATTGCCAACGCCGTACGGCTACTTCCGCTTCGTCGAAGGTCTTTCGCCGAAGACGGTCGCGCCACCGGTCACGTTCACGCTGACCAGTTTCACGCCGAGCGGCTTGACCTTGGAATGGACCGCACCGCCGGGCACGCGTTTCGTGGCCGAGTACACCGAGTCATTGTTCCCGCCGAACTGGCAGCCGTATCCGGATTACATCACTTCCACGAACAGCGTGGTGACGTTCTCGGATGATGGGTCGCAGACGGCGCCGCTCGGACCAACCCGCTACTACCGGTTCTTCGAGGTGCCGTGAAACAGCCGCTGGTTCTCGCGCTGAATCCGTCGGTGGACGTGGAGTGGCGCGTGCCGCAGGTGCGTTGGGAGGAGAAGAACGACGTTCTCTCCGAACGTCGATGGCCGGGTGGCAAGGGGGTCAACGTCGCGCGCTGGCTGCGGCATTTGCGCGCGCGGCCCCGGTTGCTTATTCCACTTGGCGGTGCGACCGGACGCGAAATGGAAGCCGGCTTAAAGCGGATGCGAGTCGCCTTGGACGTCGTTCCCCTGCGCGAGCCGACGCGGGCCAATGTCATCGTGACGGCCCAGGCCGGAGGTCAGCTTCGCTTCAATCCCCTCGGGCCAACCCTTTCGCCTGCGGAGTGGAAAGCGGTCATTCGCCAGACCAAGAGCAGTCTTTCCCAAGCAAGTCTCCTCATCCTCTCAGGAAGTCTCCCGCGTGGTGTGGCTGTGGATGCGTATGCCGAACTAATCCATCTCGCGGACGACGCAGGCGTGAGAACGTTGCTCGACTGCGATGGACCGCGTTTCGTCAAAGCAGTGAAGGCGCGACCGTTCCTCGTGAAACCCAACTGGCACGAATTGGAGCAATGGGCCGGACGCGGGTTGCGGTCCATCCGCGACGTCCGACAGGAGGCGAAGCGTCTCTCGAAGTTGACGCGTGGCTGGGTGCACGCCTCGCTCGGCGAACGGGGCGCGTTGTTGTTGAACGATGCCTTGAACTTTGAATTGCTCGCGCAATCACCCGCCGTCAAGGCGGTCAACACTGTCGGAGCAGGGGATGCGTTGCTGGCGGCGGTGGCGAACCAGATTCATCGAGGGCAAGCACCCGAGAAGTGGCTCGTCAGTGGCGTGTCTGCAGGATCGGCCGCGACGTGTTGCGTGGCCGGAGTTCTGCCGTCAGTTCAGGAAATCGCGAAGGTTCGCGAGAGCGTTCTGGTGAAACAGGTTTCTTGAACAACGACCAGTTCTCAGGCGCTGCCTTTTTTTACCTTCGGATCGTGACGGATGTCCTCGCCTTCGTGGAGGTAAACGACTTCCTCGGCAATGTTCGTGGCGTGATCGCCGATGCGTTCGAGGCTCTTGGAGATCGTCATTAAGTTCAGGCAGCGGGTGATGGTGGAGGGACGTTCCACCATGTAGCTGGCGAGTTCGCGATGGAGCTGCTTGTTGAGGGAATCAATCTGCTTGTCACGCGGAATGATGGCGCGCGCCTTGGCGGTGTCGCGGCCGACGAAGGATTCCAGCGCCTCCTTTAGCATGGTCAGTCCCATGGATGCCATGCTCGGAATGTCGACTTCGGTGTTGAGAGTCGGTTCCTGGTTCAGCTCGATGACGCGCCGGGAAATGGTGGTGGCTTCGTCGCCGACGCGCTCGAGATCGTGACAGATCTTCATGGCGACGGTGATCAGGCGAAGTTCAGAAGCGAGCGGCGCTTTTGCCAGGAGGTTGATGGCAAGCTCGTCGATCTCCTTCTCCAGTTCGTCGAGGATGGAATCATCCTCCCTTACGCGGCGGGCGAGATCGTCGTCGCGGTCGGTGAAGGCGCGGATGGAGCGTGTGACGGCGCTCTCGGCGTTGCTGGCCATGACGAGGAGCTTCTTCTTCAACTCGTCGAGTTCCTGGGCGAAATGGACTGACATAAATGTGATTCGTGGTGCGTGATTTTTGGCTCAGCCGAAACGGCCGGTGACGTAGTCTTCCGTCTGTTTCTTGGAAGGGTTGGTGAAAATCTTGTTCGTGGTGTCGTACTCGATCAGTTCGCCGAGGTAGAAGAACGCGGTGTAATCCGAGATGCGCGCGGCCTGCTGCATGTTGTGAGTGACGATGACGATCGTGAAATCTCGCTTCAAGTCGAGAATCAGGTCTTCGACGCGCCCGGTGGCGATCGGATCGAGCGCGGAGGCGGGTTCGTCCATCAGGATGATTTCCGGCCGGATGGCAATGGCGCGGGCGATGCACAGCCGCTGTTGCTGGCCGCCGGAAAGCCCGAGCGCACTCTCGTGCAGGCGATCCTTCACTTCCTCCCACAGCGCGGCGTTTTTGAGGCTTTGTTCGATGGTTTCGTCCAGGGTGGCCTTGTCCTTGATGCCGGCTACGCGCAGGCCGTAGGCAATGTTCTCGTAGATCGTCTTGGGGAAGGGGTTGGATTTTTGGAACACCATCCCGACCTTCTTCCGCAGTTCGATGACGTCCATGCCCGGACCGAACGCCTCCTCTCCATCGATCCAGAGTCGGCCGCGGATCGTGACGCCGTCGATGAGGTCGTTCATTCGATTGAAGCAGCGGAGGAAGGTGCTCTTGCCACAACCGCTGGGGCCGATGAAGGCGGTGACCACGCGCTCGCGGATCGCCATGGTGATGTTCTTCAACGCCCGTGATTCGCCGTAGGACAGCGAGAGGCTTTCCGTCTCGATGATGTTCTTTCGCTTTGCGAGTTCCTCGGGAGACTCGGCGTTTTGTCGTGCCGTGACTGTCAGTTGGGGGCGTGAGGTGAGAGAGTCGCTCATACAAGATGGGTTGGGCGGTCGGGAATCAATATCAGGCAAAGGCGCCGGTGCGGTATTTCTTGCGAATCCGGTCGCGGATCAGGATGGCGGCGAGGTTCAGCGCCACCACGACGAAGAGCAGCAGCAGCGTGGTGGTGAACACCATTGGCTTGGCGGCCTCCACGTTGGGCGACTGGAAGCCGACGTCGTAAATGTGAAATCCGAGGTGCATGAACTTCCGATCCAGGTGGAAGAACGGGAACGTGCCGTCCAACGGCAGGGTCGGCGCGAGCTTCACGACGCCGGTGATCATCAATGGCGCCACTTCACCGGCACCGCGGGCCATGGCGAGGATCAATCCCGTCAGGATGCCGGGCAGCGAGGCCGGAAGGACGATGCGGCAGAGCGTTTGAAACTTGGAGGCGCCGAGCGCGAGTGAACCTTCCTTGGCGCCGCGTGGGACGGCGGCGATGGATTCCTCGGTGGCAACGATCACCACCGGCACGGTGAGAAGGGCAAGGGTCAGCGAGGCCCAGAGAATCCCGCCGGTGCCGTAGGTCGGGGTGGGCAGCAGCTCCGGGTAGAACAACTGGTCGATGGTTCCGCCGACGAAGTAAACGAAGAAGCCGAGTCCGAACACGCCGAAGACGATGGACGGCACGCCGGCGAGATTGTTAACGGCGATGCGGACGCAGCGGACGAAGAATCCCTGCTTGGCGTATTCGCGCAGGTAGAGCGCCGCGAGCACGCCGAACGGCACCACGGCGATGCTCATGAGCAGCGTCATCACGACCGTGCCGAAGATGGCGGGGAAGATGCCGCCTTCCGTATTGGATTCGCGAGGCTCGCCGGTCGTGAACTCCCAGACCTTGCTGAGGTAATGTCCGGCCTTGGCGCTGCTGCTCATCGCGTTCGGTTTGAAGGCGCGGACGATCTCCGCGAGAGGAATCTCCTTTTCCTTCCCCTCCGCGGTGCGCATCACGGCCACGAATCGCTGGCCTTCCGTTTGAAGTTCTCCCGCGCGGGCCTTGAGCTTCTCGAACTCGGCCTGCTGCGTCGTGATGATGGCCTGCGCTTTCGCCGTGGCGGCATCGCGTTCCGCGCCGGGAGGGAGCCGGCGCTCGGCGCGCTTGATCTGGATGTTCGCCTCCTGAATGGCGGCGTTCACGCGGCCGATCTCGACCTTCTGCACATGCAAACGTTCCTCCGCAACGCTGCGCGCCACCGGATGTTTGCGCTGGAGTTCCGCCCACGCGGCGTCGCCTTCCGCAATGACCTTGCCCTGTTCCTTGAGGGCGGTGAGGTAGCCGTAGAAATCGCCGTATTCATCCCGTTCCAGGGCGACCGCCTCGGACGGGCGTGTCTTGTTGGTGATTTCCGTGTGCTCGAACCATTTGAAGTCGATGCCGTAAACGTCGCGATTGCCGAGCTTGAACTGCGAGCGGGTAAGATCCTCAACGGCGCTGTTGGTCGCGTTGAATTTCCGGAAGGATTCGGTGCCGAGCAGGACGCCGAGGATTTTTCCGCCATCCGCAGTGTCGGCCTGGGTGAGCGGATGGGGCTGGAAGTAGCCGGCGCCGTTCTTGACGACGATGACCAGCAATCCGGCGATCATCAGCAGGCAGACGGCGAGAGCGGCACCGGTGAGCCAGATGAGGTGCTCGCCCTGGGAGAAGGTGCGGTCCAATGCGCTGGGGCGTTCGCGAATCATAACAGTTACACAGCTTTGTATTTCTCACGGAGCCGCTGGCGAATGACCTCCGCCACGGTGTTTACCACGAATGTCATGATGAACAGCAGAATCGCGGCGAGGAACAGCACGCGGTAGAGGGTCCCGCTGACGGGGGCCTCGGGAATCTCCACGGCGATGTTGGCTGAGAGCGTCCGCATGCCGTTGAACGGGCTGAGGCTGAGGATGGGCGTGTTGCCGGTGGCCATGAGCACGATCATGGTCTCGCCCACGGCGCGTCCGAACCCGACCATGATGGCGGAGAAGATGCCCGGGCTCGCGGTGGGGAGGATGACCCTTGCGGCCGTCTGCCACCGGCTGGCTCCGAGCGCCAGTGAACCGGAGACGAAGTGCTGCGGCACGTTCGAGAGGGCGTCTTCGGAGATGGTGAAGATGATCGGGATGACGGCGAAGCCCATGGCGAAACCGATCACAATGCTGTTGCGTTGTTCGAACTGATGTCCGGTGGTGTCGAACACCCACTGGCGAAAATCGCCGTGGAAGAACCAGGCTTCGAGCAGCGGTCCGAGCTGGGTGGCGAGAAAGAAGCCGAGTGCGACGAGCGGAATCAGGAGGGCGAGTTCGGTGCCGTGCGGCACGCTGGAACGGATTTGTTGCGGGAGGTGATGCCAGATGGTCACGGCGAGCAGGACCAGCACCGGCACGAGGATGAATGCGGAACCAATCGAGAGGACGTGATTCTCCATCATCGGCGCGAGCCAGAGTCCGGCGAGGAATCCGATGACGACGCTCGGAAGGGCGGCCATGATTTCGACGGCGGGTTTCACGAGTCCGCGCAGGCGGTAGCTCATGAACTGGGAGACATAGATCGCAGCCATCACCGCCACCGGTATCGCGAACAACAGCCCGTAGAATGCGCCTTTAAGCGTGCCGACGATTAGCGGCACGAGGCTGTACTTGGATTCAAAATCATCGGTGCCGCCGGTCGATTGCCAGTTGAACTCGGGCGCATCGTAGCCTTCGTACCAGACTTTCCCGAACAGCGTGGCGAAGGATATTTCGGGGTGCGGATTGCTGAGTTCCCACATGGCCATCTGGTTGGTGGCGGTGGTGGCGAGGATGCTGGTGAGCTTGGGCGCGTAGGCGAGTCCCTTGAGTGATCCCCCGGCGTTGAACTCCAGCAGCGTGCGGCCTGAGGTGGTGAAGCCGAGATGAATCGTGCCGTCGCGCGACGCGGCGAGAAATCCCTTGTCGCGGCCCGACGGCTGGATCAGTTGCACGGAAGCCGGCAGGGAATCGAAGGCGCGAATTTTGTGAAAGGGCCGCAGAACGTCATCTGTGTTCTCGCGGACACCGAACCATTGTTCGACCGAACCGTCGCTGAAGCCGAGGATCAGGGCGTGATCGCCGATCACGAAATCCATGGCTGTTAAGGTGCGTGCGGCATTACCGACGGGAATGACGCGGTAGGGTTTCTCGCCGCTGTCATCGAGTTCCCAGTGATGAAGTTGGCCGTCTTCAGTGGCGACGAAGAGCCGGCGTCCATCGAGGTCGAGGGCGAGGGTGGTGACGGGGATGCTCCATTTTCCGCCGACGGGTTCCACTACGGTATCTCCGCCGTCTTCATAGGAACCGGTGAACAGCGTGCCGTCGGCACAGAGCGCGGCGAAACGAGCCTTGCCCGTGGAATCATGGCGGCCGTGAATCTTGATCACGGGACTGCCGGTGGTTGAGATTCGGATCAGCTTCTCCTCGACGAGGCGTCCGGTGACGGTGCGCCCGGCAGCCGTGTAGGCGGGGCTGAACTTCAATTGCGCCAGCAACACGTGGCCGTCCGTCGTGCCCAGATAGAGATGATCTTTCGCGGCACTGCGGTAGGCCGCGGAGAGGGGATGCTGGAGGAGGGACGGAGAATTGAGAACGGTGCGAGTCTTCTGATCGGCGAGAGTGGCGAGATGCACCGCGCCGGTGGAGTGCAGCCAGTAGGCGTAGGTCTCATATTCGTCCACGCCCAGCACACCGCCGAAGGCATCGCTGGTGAATTCCGGAACGGTGACGGTGAAAACAGGTTTAGCCTTGGCGGGCAGAAAGAGCGGCAGGGCCTCCCGGCCGACGAAGACGAAGATGGCGGCGACTGCCAGGATGACGGACGCGCCCCCGAAACGAATCACGCCGCTTGCAACTCGATCCATCAAACGCACCCGGCTCGTCATCTTGCGCGGAGCGGAGCTGAACGTTCCGGGGCGGGACGGCGGCTGGGCCTTGGGAGGTGGTGGGCGTTTGGCCATGAATCGCAGGGTGTTGGCGGTGTCTCGCCAGCTTGGCTGTTGGTGGCAGGAGTCCCTTGCGGGGCGGAAGCGTGAGGCTCCCGGCCCCGCAAGGGTGTGTGCGTGCGAGAAGCGGGATTACTCCAGTTCGGCCATCATCTCAGCTTCCTTCTTGGCGCTGATGGGATAGTAGCCATCTTTGATGGTGACTTCCTGGCCCTGCTTGGAGAGGACGTATTTGATGAATTCCTTGACGAGCGGATCCATGCCCTTCACCGGATCCTTGTTCACATACACGTAGAGATAACGGGTAATGGGATAGGAGAAGTTGTTCGCGGTTTTCTGGTTGGGCGTGATCGGTCCGCTGCGGAATGACACTGGCACGGCCTTGACGCCCGATGTCTTGTAGCCGATGCCGCTGTAGCCCACGGCGCCGAGATCCTTTTCCACGCCCTGAACCACCGAGGCGGAGCCGGGCTGTTCTTTCACGGCGGGCTTGAAATCGCCCTTGTCGAGCGCGGTTTCCTTGAAGAAGCCGTAGGTGCCGGAGGCGCTGTTACGACCGTAGAGGCTGACGGGCTTGTTCTTCCATTCGCCGGTGAGTCCGAGATCGCCCCACTTGCTGATGTCTTTTCCGCCGCGCTTCTTGGTGTTGGAGAAGATCGAGTCGACCTGTTGGAGTGTCATGGACTGGATGGGGTTGTCCTTGTTGACGTAGACGGCGAGAGTGTCGAGCGCCACGGCGATGAGCTTGGGCTTGTAGCCGTACTTCTGTTCGAACGCGTCGATTTCCTCGGCCTTCATTTTCCGGCTCATCGGCCCGAGCTGCGCGGTGCCGGCGATGAGCGCGGGAGGTGCGGTGGAGGAGCCTTTGCCTTCGATCTGGATCTTCACGTTCGGGTAGAACTTGGCGAAGCCCTCGGCCCAGTAGGTCATCAGGTTGTTGAGCGTGTCGGAACCGATCGAGGTGATGTTTCCGGAGATGCCGCTCACGGGTTTGTAATCCTTGAGATCGGGATCGAGGGTGATGGCATCCTGGGCCCGTCCGGTG
>CAZBIC010000065.1:0-30232 GCA_964491875.1 uncultured Bifidobacterium sp. | reverse complement strand
CCTGGCGGTGATTTGCCTGTGGGCGCATCTCTGCTCGGTCACCCATCTTCTCCCTTCGATTACCGCGGTCATCGCCTGGATCGACGGACAGCACAACGTCTCGATTCGGCTCGACGACAATGGAAGCGAGGTGGTTCTCAGCCACGACGAAACTGACGGCCGGAAATCCGCCGCCCACGATCATTGCGTCGTCTCTCAGTTCCTGATCGCCTTTGCCGAGGCCCCAACCGGGGAGGCCGATCATCTCGTCGACTTCGACCTGACTCAGGTCTCGGCCCGGCGATCATCGAGCCAGCGTTCGGAAGCGCTCCCGGCCGATCTTCTCCCGTCCCATTTTCCATCTTTCAGCCGGCTGACCGAAACTTCGCGCGTCCCATTCGCCGCCGCCACATCAGCCCCCGCCATTCTCTCGCCCGCTCCCTCGGTGACCGTCGCCCAGACGGTCGTCATCCTCATTTGAGAGTTCCTTCCCGCCTGAGCTGATCCCCCATTCGGGGCGCCACAGGCATCACGATTCCCGGCCCCGCCCGATCGGTGGTGGCCAATTCCAACTCAGAACTTTTGACCGTTGGGCCATGCCCATGTCCGTATGAACAATTTAGCAGAACAACAACCTTGTACCCTGTGCCAGTCCACTCGCGGCCTCCTCATCGAAACCAAAGACCGCCACGGCGGGCCGTTGGAAGTCATGATGTGCGGCGGCTGCGGCTTCGTGCACAACCATCCCGTCCCCACCCAGGAGGATCTGTCGAACTTCTACTCGCTTCATTACCGCAAGGTTTACAAGAAGGTTCTCCTCCCCAAGCTCAAGCACGCCGTCCGCTACTTCCCCGGCGCCACCACTCACATCCTTTCCCACCGCGATCTCTTCCGGAACACGCGATCCGTTCTCGACGCCGGTTGCGGCAGCGGCGAATTCCTCTACCTGATGGCGGGACTCGACAAGAAAGTGACCGGCATCGAGCCCAACCTCGGTTACTCCGAGTTCTGCCGACATCAACTCGGACTGCCCGTGGTCACCGGCGAAATCTGTTCGTTCGAACCACCGGCGCAGTTTGATCACATCCGGCTCAATCACGTCCTCGAACATCTGCGAAACCCTCTGGAGTGCCTGACTCTCCTGCGTGGATGGCTGACCGAACACGGCCACATCTACGTCCGCGTGCCGGACTTCGACAATGCCTGCCGTTCCAAATCACCCGGCGGAATCTTCCACTACGGACACATCTTCAACTTCGATCGGCACAGCTTCGATCGCATTGCCGCGCTTGCCGGCTTGAAGATCATCCGCCGCCTCAGCAACACCGCGGCGTTTCTGTCACCCGATACCGACGCCCGCCCGCCGGAACTCCCTACCCTCGACGCCATCCGCGCCCGCGCCGCCATGTATGCGAAGCATCGCGCGAGCAACCTCGTGTCGCAGCGGACTCCGCTCAAGCTCTGGCGGAAAATGTCCCGCGCGATCCGCGAACAGCTCATCTGCCTCAGCGCAAACAACCATCGATCGCTGGGGGACAGATTTGTGATCAACCTGCGGAGACGAATCGGCACAGCGACCACGCCGTCGAGTGAAGAACAGATCTTCAGCGAAGCCTGACGGCTCACCAGTTATGTTCAGCCGCGGTTAAGTGACTCGCCGACATCAGAAGTTCAACCGCAGGCTCACCACGGCAGTGCGGCCGCGCGGCAGGGCGTTGTAGGTATTAAGCGGGTTCAACCGGTAATCCGTGTCCGCCAGATTCAAGAGGCCCGCGCGAATCTCCGCGTGCCGACGCGAGAAGCGGTAGCCGAGCCAGACGTTGTGCTGGAAGAAATCATCACCCGGACGCGCCGGCGTGTAACCGGAGTTGTGCTGATAATACCATGCCGATTCCCACTGCCCGAAGAATCCGCACGTGTGCTGGTAGTTCAGCGAGAGCGCGACCTGATGCAGCAAAGAGCGCTCGCTCTGTTCCGCGAGATCCAGATCGATTGTCGTGGTCGACAGCTCCGGCAATCGCGTTTCCAGCTGCGCCTCGCTCAGTCGATAACGCGCGCCGATCGAGAATCCATCGCCCAGCAACTGCGCGGCGTAGGCCGAGACGTTGCGCTCGCGAAACTCCAGCTTCTGTCGCGTGCTGCTCACCGCGCCGGCGAATGGCGTCGGCAACACGCCCGTGGTCACGCCGATCGTCCGGTCGCCGTCCGAGTGGAGCCACTCGGTTTCCACACCGAAGAAAGTTCCCGAACCCACTCGCTGATCGTAGCTGAGGTTCGCCGTGTCGAAAGCTGCACCGGGGAGCAATCCGGCGCTCGATTCCGGAATCAGACTGCGGAAAGCCTGATTGAAACCGGCGACCTGCGTCGGCTCCAGGCGCACGCTGTTGTCGAAGAACAAGCCGCCGAGCGAGCGCGTGTAGGCGCCGCGGACGGTGCCACCGCTCCACGGTGTGAGAACGAACCCAGCCTTCGGCGCGAGTAGATCCGTTGATTCGTCACCGTCGCTCAACGGCAGGAAGTCCGAGTTCCGCGGATAAGTGAGATGGTCATAGCTGAAGCCGCCGATGAGCCGGAGCGGTTCAAGAATCTGCCAGTGGTAGTAGAGATAACCATTCGCGCGGCGCAGCGGTTCGTCGGTTTGGTCGGACGAAATCACGCCGGTTAAGGTGCGCGTGAGGACGGAGTCAGATTCCACTTCGCCCGACTGAATGCGGCCGCCTGCGACCAGTGTGTGCGCCGCGCTTTGCCAGATCTGCTGGAGCTCCGCGGAGTAGAGCGTGAAGTCGCTGTTGAGCCGCGTACCAAAACCGCCGGCTGGCGTTGAGATGCGCGTCGCGTTCGCCACATCTGGCTGGAGATGGAAAACGCCCACGCCGTCATCGCGCAGCTCGAAGGAATCCGTCAGGTGCGACACAAGCAGCAGAGTGTGATTCGCCGGTGACCATGCGCGATGCCAGCCCGCGAACAGATTGGGCGCCTGCTCCTCGCTCACGCGACGAACCCGGCTCGCTTCGTTCGGATCGTAGTGCCGCGAGACATCGCCTGCGTCGCCGTTGCTAAAGCTGGCCTGGAAGTAGAGCTCATCGCGATCGTTCACGCGCTGCTTCAGCTGCAGCGAAACGTCGAAACGTTCACTCCAGTCATTGATCTCCTGCCCGTGCTGATTGTAGTACTCTGTGTCGAGCGCGTAGCTGAATCCGTCGAGCGAACCGAACAACGTCGCGAGCTGCTGCCAGTCGCCGGAGCTGCGATACTGGGTAAACGTGCTCACGCCTACCGGACGCGGATCAAAGAACTGCAAGTGCTCGTGTTGCGAGAGCAGCTGCGAAAGATTTCCTGCGCCGGCGGGTGCGAGCAGGTTGGCGACGAGCAATTCGCTGAAGCGCGCGCTCTCGTAGCGGAGATCGAAGCGGTTCGGATTCTCCAACGCCTGATAGCTGTTCGCGAGGAAGAGGTGGCTGGAGAAATTCGCGTAGTCTTCGTTCACCGCACGCGCCGCGGAGCGCAGACTGACCTCCTGCAATCCAGCGTCGGCATAAACCGCCGCGAGATTCGCACTACGAACGGAACGGTCGCGATCCAATCCAAGTCGCGAGCGGAACAAACGGCGGTTGTCGTTCAGCTCGGTAGAGCGTTCAAGTTCGCGGACGGCGAGGTTCGGGCGGTTCTGCTGCCATTGATGCAGCGCGGAGTAGAGCCACGCCGTGGGATCGCCCGGATCGAGTTCCTTCGCGAGGCGCAAATCCTTCTCGGCCAGCTTCGTTTCGCCCGCCGCGCTGAACGCCTTCGCCAGATATCCACGCATCACGGCGCGACGCGGCTCCAAGGCGGCGGCCGTCTGGAACGAGCGGAGTGCTTCATCGCGCTGATGCAGGCGAAGCTGAGCGAGACCGCGCCCGAGCCAGGCGTTGCCGAGCGCGGCATCGATGGCAATTGCGTCGTCAAACGAACGTTGCGCCGACTTGGGATCGTTCTCTTCGAGGCGCAGGAATCCGAGGAGCGCGTGCGCAGAGGCAAGCCGCGGCGACACTCGCAGCGCATCGCGGACGGACCTCCCGGCGGCGGCGCGTTCTTCGAGCATCATCTGCAACTCCGCGAGCCGAGCCAGTGCGAAGCCGAAGTTCGGCGCCAGAGCCACGGCGCGCTCCGCAGCGTCGCGTGCGGCGTTGAGCTGGAATCGGGATTGCAGTGTGTAGGAGCGCGCGAGCCATTCGCTGGCCGACGAGCCCGGCTCCACCAAATCAATCGTCAGCGTCGTGCCGCGCACGACGGCGATCAATTCCCGCAGGGCACGCGTCACAGGAGCGTTTGAGGACGCGCCGGCTAGACGAGCTTCTGCAGTGTCCACAGCACCAACGGAGAGTTCCACGGCGGCGCGGAACAATTCGCGAGCAGGACTCCCGGACGAAACAGCGCGCAACAGCTCGTGAGCTTTCAGCAAGTCGCCGGAGCGATACGCGTTGAGCGAGTCGTTCAACGCTGAGCGATCGTCACGGGTGAGCGCGAGGTCGTCGGGATTCGCGACGGCCGGATAGTAGAGCGCCCATTGGATCAGACTGCGGGCTTCGAGGAGAGGGCTTTTCACCGGTGCCTGACCGGGCTCGACACGCGCCTGCTCGCCGCTCTGCATGGAAACGGTGGTGTCGGCAGCGGACAATTCCACCGCGCCATCGAGCAACACGAGCCGCGTCGCGCCGTTGGCTTCGGTGGCTTCGAGAAGAAACTCCGTGCCGCGGATGGCGCCGCTGGCGACAGGAGTCTCGAATTCGACATCCGCTGGGCGCTCGCGGTTGAAGAAGAAAATGGAGCCGAACGGAATGCGGAAGCGGCGCTTCTCGGCGTGGCGCGGCGGTTGAATCTCCAGCGTCGTGCTTTCACTCAGGCGCAGCACACTACGATCGGAGAACTGGACGGCGGCGCGGCTTTGTGTGCGGGTGCGGAGGCGATCGCCGGGCTTGAGCGCGAGACTGTTGGTGGCGGCTTTCCAATCGGGCGAGCCGGCGACTTGAAACTCAACGTTGCCCCCGACTTCGACCACGCGACTGGTAAGGGCATTCGTGTCGGTGGATTGCGCGGGCGCGGAGATCCCGATGAAGAGCAACAGCAGAATGGTGAGGCTGGTCCAGCGCACGGAAGGACGATGCCAGAGGGGACAGGGCGATTGAATCCAGAACTTTCGCGACGGGCCTCGTTGGCGAGAAACCTTCGCCATGAAGGCGGTCTCGCTCCACGACACGATGGCAACCCGCCGACCCGTCGCAATGTTTCGCGGCGACCGGGATTGTTGATGGCGGGTCAGTTTCATTTGTTCGTGCAGGAATCCGCCGGACGCTCTGGCTCGTCCGGCGGACCCATGGTGTTCAGATGTTGTTCGGCGTGGTCATCACTGGGCTGGAGCTTTCGCGGTAAATGTGCCGCTGTCGGTATCCTTCAGCTCGTCGCGATCATATTGCTGACGGACGAACGAGCCAGCGGTCGCACTGGCGTAGGTCAGTTCGTATTCGTCCCACTTGTCGGCCTTGAACTGCACGCGGAGCGTAGCGGTGTCCGGACCGGTGGAGGTCAGCACGTAGGTGAAGTCGGTCGGATTGCTGTTGTCCGTCTGGATGCCCGCGGTGGCGTTGTTGAACTTCAGCAACTCGCCGGTGCTCATCGCGAAGTCGTAATCACCGGGCGGCGGATTGTTCGTGCCACCGGGATTGTAGGCGTAGGGCAGAACGGAGTTCGTGCTGAAGATGCCGGCCTGGTTCGTGTAAACCACGCCGCCGCGATAGAGACGGCGGTTGAAGGTCGCCGTCGAACCATCCACATAGGTGAGGTCGTATTCCTCGCGATCGCCGCCGAGGTTGTAGTAGCCGTAGGTGATGATCAGCGTGGCGGTGTTCGAGCTGTGGTTCGTATAGGTATACATGTAGACGTTGCCGCCTTCGGTGACTTCGAGTTCTGAATCCGCCGACGCGCCAGGCATCGCGTAGCCATAGTGACCCGCGACGAAGCGATACTGATCCGGAAACTGCGCGGTGTAGACGTAGTAGGTCATGCCGTTCAACGACACAGGCGGCGCCGGCGGCGCGGTGGGCGTAATCACCGGGGGCCAGGCGCTCGCGGAGTTGGTGCCGGTGGGCGGCGTGTAGCTGCCGCCCGGAGTGAGCTGCATGTTCTGGCTGAAGGCGCCGCTGTCGGTGTCCTTCAATACGCCGCGACGATAGAGCCGGCGCACGAAGTGGCCGGACGAACCGTCGGTAAACGTCAGATCGCATTCGTAGCGATCGCCGCCCATTCCGTAGTAGCCAAAGCTGAGAATCAGCGAGGCCGTATTCGAGCTAAGCACGTTGTAGACATACACGAGCGAGTTGGTCGGGAGACCTTCCTGCACGACGCCCTGCACTTCGCGGCCGTTGGAGTCATCGATGAAATCGTAGCGATCCGGGACGCCAGACGATTGGAAGTAATAAACCAAGTTCGACAGTGACGTCGGCGGCGCGGGTGCGGCGACTGGGGGAGCAACGATGACGTTTGGGTTCACGGCGGCGGCGTTCGTGCCCGGTGCCGTAGCGACACCGACAATGCGGAACGGACCGGCGTCGTGATCCTTCAGCTTGCCATCGCGAAACTCATCGCGCGACCAGGTGCCGACGCCGGGACCGGTGAAAGCGAAGGTCACGACGTCACTTCGATTGGAAGCGTAGGTAGTTTCAGCCTTGGCTTCGTTCTCACCCAGGCGGCTGTAGAGATAATTGAACGGGTCAGAATCGACGTCTGACACATCCGTGCCACCCGTCGAGGTGGTGAAGTTCATCACGTCACCGCCGGGTTCATCGTCCATCTCAAGGCTGATACCGGAGAAGGCCCAAGGCGCGAAACCATTGGTCGGGCCTTGCGTGACACTGAGACGGTAATGGTTGTAACTCACCTCGCCGCCGTTGCGGGTGGAGAACATGCGATAAACGGATCGATCAGTGCCGGGCAGAGCAGTGCCGATATCTCTCCAGTCAGTGAGATTGGTCGACCCTTGCAGGGCGTAGGACTTCCCGGGTTGGGTGGGATACTCGACTTCGATCGCGCGATGAACGCGCAATCCAAGTTCGCCGGTTTCGGCCGCCTGAAGATTCAGACTCAACAATGCGCCAACCACACCGGCCAGCGTCGCAAAGGTTCGTTTCATGAGAGCGGTATTGGTTTTGTTTTTGTCACAACACGCCGATCGAGAATCGAACCCACGCAGTGACGAATCCCCATTAGCAGCCGCTTTGCCACGATGATTTTGCGAGAGTTACGCAGGCAGCGGAACACGCAGCGCGCGGGAGCTGTTCCGGCACCGGAACAACTGTTCCGTCGACGGAGCGCAACGAAGAAGGGGAAGTCGGGAGACCAGATGAAGCCAGCCGCGAAGATTACTCAACGCGAAGGCGGTAGAAGTGAGAAGGCCCGGTAAAGGGATTGGTCACCGTCAGGGAAGCCCCGTCGTTCACGAGGTCATTCGTAAAGGTTTGCCACGGAGCCCCGAGATCCTCCGTGTGCTCCAGGAGATAGGTTTGACCCGGCACGTTCTCGAAGTCGAAACGAATCGATCCCTCGGCTCCCAGCAGAATACGAAGCTCGGGCGGAACCAATACCCGCAACGGCATCCGAACTTCCAGTGATGCGCCGAGATAGCTGGATACGGTGACCAGATACTCGCCGGAGTGGGTCGAATTCAATTTCAGCAACGCCAGCTCGCGGTTTGTCGCCCCATCGATCACCTCGCTGCCCTTGCGCCAGACAAATTTCAGCGGAGGACTCCCAGCGACGGGCGGAAGCAGCGTCAGATCCTGGCCTTGAGCGGCGGAGATCGGCAGCGCCTCTCCCACCAGCGTGGGCGCAACCGGCGGGCGATTCGTGTCGAGACGGTAGTTCAACTTCGCGATCCCGCGAGCGCCGTCGACGCCGTCCAGCACGACAAGAAACTGCCGGCCCTTCGGCACGGCGAACTCAATTCGCGCCGCACCGTTCGAGAACGCGCTATCGTTGTCACACGTGATGGGAATGAGATCGACGTAATCGCTGAGCGGAGCGTTGAAGGCGTACACCGCGAGAAACGTGTCGAAGCTGCTCCCGATCGTATCCAGCGTCACCGTCCCGTCCGCCGGCGCCGTGTAGGCGTACCAATACGAAGCTCCCCCGGCGAGATCGCAGTGCCGGGGTTCATTCGGATCCGGCGTGGCGTAAGTGGTGTTGAACACCTGCGATCCATTGTAGCCGCGGGAAACGCCTGCCGCCGCGGCAACGATCAATCCGCCAGCGGCACGGAACAATCCATCATCGTCGTCGTCCGGCAGCAGCGCGAAATTCAGCGCATCAATCAGTTTGTCGCGGGCAAGGGCGTTGGTCTGGCCGTCGGAATTGATCTGCAGTTCCACGGGCGCGGTTTCAAAACGAACGTCACCCAGATCAATGCGCAGCGTGTAGCGGCCCACGTTGTCATTCTGAAAATTGGGAATCACCAGCGTCGGACCTTCGGCGCCAAAGGAGGCGCCGTTGAAACGCCATTGCAGACGTAAATCGGGAGTTGTCTCCATGTCCACCATCAGCACCACGTCCTCGCCCTCGATGACAGCCTGATCTTCCGGAACACTCACAATCACCGGCGGCGGCGAAGTCGCGTTGGCGAAGTCCCAGCGCAGCCGGATGTCCCCTGCTGAACCGCCAAATCCATCCACAGCGATGTGATACAGCACGCCAGCACGCGCGCCGAACTGAATCAAACTCGTCGGGGCGGCCAGCACCGATGCGTCATCGTTGCGGGCAATCTCCCGCAGTTTGTCGAGCGTCGTGTCATTGGCAGAACTGAAGTAGTAAACTGAAAGCAGGGTGTCGAACGAGCTGCCATCCGTTCCGAATGTCGCGATGCCATCGGCTGGAGCGAGCCAAGAGATCCAGACCGAACGACCACCGGCTTTCCCTCCGTGCCGCGGTTCATCGGTCTCCCGCGTCGCGCCGACATTACTCCCGTCAATGCGGCCGGACTCGTCGGTCAACACTTCGCGATCCGCAAAATCATCAACGAAATCCGGCGACGCCGCTCGGCTAAGAGACATTCCCACGCCCACGAGGACGACCATCGTCCACGCAAAAACCCGCGCCAACTGCCGGTGGCAGGTGCGTTTCAACTCATTGCTGCAATTGTCATTCATCTACTTCAACCCAAACACCAATCCGTCTTCAGGGACCAAACAGGATTGGACCACCAATCTAACAAAATCATCGCGAGCCTCGATTCGGGAAACCACTGAACTGTCCGCCGGGACGTCACGTATTCCGATCCCACACGTCCGTCCACCGCTCACGGCATCAGGTAAACGCGGCCCGCCTGATTGCTCAGCAGGAAGTAACCGCTACCCATCTGCTGACGCTGAAGCATCGCCCCGCGGAACGCCGTGGAGGGGCCGTCCCCGGACAAGTCCGTCCGTCCACTGAACAACCCGCTGCTCGGAGAAATCGTCAGCTTCATCGCGCGCGGTCCCTGATTGGTCACGCGCGTGCCAGAGCCAAACGCGATCGGATTCGTGACCATCAATCCCCCGGCTGGCAGATCGAAAATCATTTGCGCTTCGGATAGCCCGAGAAGGTTGGTTACGGCCGACGATGCGAATGCTGATCCAATGATCGCGGACGACAACAGAAAGCCGTTCGTGTAAGTCGGCGGCTTGGCTCCCGACATTCGCAGCCAGTACGCGTCACCGCTGACATCGCTGCCCGCGTCCGGAATCGGCCGCAGATTCACCGTACCGATCAAGACTCCTCGACCGCGATAGAGCGGTTCAAACAAGTTCGCGCGACCCGACGACGCGAGCGACCCGCGCCGGGCGAAGGGGGTGCCGTCCGCAAGGTGACCCACAATGGTGGTGCTCCCGGACAACGCGACGTTCACAGTAGCAACGCCATCGCCCACAGGCGCCTGGTCCGCGTCTTCCGCACCGGGAATCAACATCGTGTAACGACCCGCGTAGTTCGTGGCCGGACGAAGGCGTGAATGGAATCCCGCCTTCTCGACGGTGTTTGTTGTCGACCAAGTGCCGTCGGAGACGACACACGCGATCATTCCACCGTCTTCAAACTGCAAGTTCATCGTCAGCAGAAGCGCGTTGGTTCCCTTTCGTGGAATTGAAGCCGTCGCCAGCCCGTCGAGATCGAACCGCCCGGCGAACGACAATCGTCGCTGCGGCTGTTGAACCACACCGCTGAACGTTCCACTGGATCGAAGCGTGACGGTCAGGAGCCCGGACGAATCCAGCGCGAACTCGTTCGAGCGATAGAAACAGCCGACGAACGTCCCTTCCACGCCAGCAAACGGATTCGTAATGAACGTGGCGGTAACGGCGAGGTTGGATCGCATCATGAAGCTGATTCGCTCCGTCGCACCAGACACGTCACCGGACCAACCGCGGAAGACCTGTCCCTTCGCAGGCTTCGCCACGAGGGAATAACTCCGACCGACGGCCAGCCCTTGCTGATTCGTCGCGCCGGAAACGGAGCCGTTGCCGACGACCGACAAGGTGAGCGGACTGAAGGCCACGTAGACCACAGTTCTGGTAACGACCGCCGAGACATTTCCCGCCGCATCCTCCGCCGTCATCGTGAGGACATTCGTCCCCGGCACGAGCTCCACGGTCGCCGACCACTGGTTGGTGCCGCTGGCGAGAAGACTGGCGCCCTCGCCAATTTGGATGACGACGTTGGAAACGCCCACGTTGTCGATCGCCACACCGGTGATCGTAAACTGCGCGTTCGAAACCACCATCAAACGCGCGGTCGGTTCCGTGACCGACAGGACGGGCTGTGTGGTATCGGGCGGAGGGGTGACTTCGAGCTGGTAGTTCAAATGCGCGATGCCCCGGGCTCCGGCAACGCCGTCCAACACCACGAGGTATTGCTGGCCCGCCAGCACCGGGAGTTGAATGCGACTCTCGCCCAGCGGCGCCACCGAGTCATTGTCACACGCCAGGGGAACCAGCGAGTCGTAACCTGCCACCGGCAGTTGAACGCCATACGCCGCCAGCAACGTATCGAAACCGCTGCCGATCGTGTCGACACGCAATACCCCGTTCGTCGGCGCCTCGTAGGCGAACCAATACGATGCGCCGCCAGCCACGCCGCAGTGTTGTGGCTCGTTCGGATCGGGCGTCGCATACGTGGTGTTGAAAACCTGCGTGCCGTTGTAGCCGCGGGAAACGCCGGGGTTGGCTGCGAAAGGCGCACCAGCCGCGGCGATGATCAGTGAGCCTGCCGTCTCGTTTTCAACCTCGGGAGATTCTTCCTCCAGTTCGTCGTTGCCGGAATCGTCCGGAGTAAGCCGCGAGCCGAGCGCATCAAACACCTTGTCCCGAGCCAGCGCATTGGTTTGGCCCTCGGAGTTAATCTGAATTTCGACGGGGGTTGTTTCAAACCGGTTGTCACCAATCCGAACGCGCAGCGAGTAACGGCCCACGTTGGTGAGGTGCAGGCTGGGAATGAACAACGTCGGACCTTCCTCGCCAAACGAATCACCGTTGAACCGCCATTGCAATCGCGCGTCGGGCGAGGTCTCGAAGTTGACCGTGAGCGTCACCGGATCCCCAAGGCGCACCGCGCGATCGCCCGGCACGCTCACCACGATGGGCGGCTGGGTGTTAATGTCGATGAAGCTCCACGACAACGCCACCGCGCCCGTGGCGCCTTGATAACCATCCACCGCAATCTCGTACCGCCGCCCGGTCTTCGTCGCGAATTGAATGTAGCTCGCCGGTTCCGTGCCCGGATCGTCATCGTTGCTGGCCGCCTCGCGAAGCTTGTCGAGCGTCTGCTCGTCGCCATCGCGGAAGTAGTACGCCGCGAGCAGCGTATCGAACGTACTGCCGCTGGTACGAATCGTCATGATGCCGTTCGTGGGCGCGATCCAGGAAACCCAGACCGATCGGCCACCGGATTTTCCTGCGTGCTGTGGTTCGCCTGGCTCGGACGATGCACCGATGTTCGCCCCGGCGATGTTCGTCTCCAACTCAGATATCAATTCCCGATCCGCGAAGTGGTCGGTCAACGTTGCCGCGGCCATTCGCTGCGGGAGGGCAAGGAACATCGCCGCCAGCATCAGGGAAAATGTGGCGGTCAACCCAGGCCGCAAACCAGCGCGGCGGCAGTTGTTCCTGCAAGTGTTCATCGGTTCGAGAAACGCGCCGGAAGATAACCCAATCCAGCCGGCATGTCGCGTTCCGACCTTTCTCCAAGCAGCGTCGGTGCCTCGATGATTTGCAGGATGTTACGAGGGGAATGGACGCGTGGGGCGTTCCCATAACGGAACGCCGTTCCGGAAGCGGAACGAAATCAGTCCGCGGACGGAGGCGGCCGCAGCTCCGGCCATTTCTCCAACCGGCGGAGCAGCGCTTGCGGAGATAACCCCAGTTTCGAGGCTGCGCGGCGGATGCCTCCCCGGGCTTCGATCAGCCCCGTGCGAATCATCCTATACTCCTGCGATTCGAGAGGCGACAGCCCGGCGCGTTCCGCTGGAAGAGAATCATCCGGAGCAGTCGTGGCGGCAGGCGCAACGCTTGCCGGCGCCTGGCCTTGGGGTGCGACCGTTGCTGCCTTGAGCCACGCCGCATCCACAGCCAGCCAGCGTTCCTCTTCGCCAGTTCGGAGCAGGCCGCGCTCAAGAATGTTTCGCAGCTCGCGAACATTGCCCGGGAAATCGTAGGACTGCAGTGCGGCCAGGTCCTCGCCTTTGATCATCGGCGTGGCACGACCGTATTTTTTGGCGAGCTGCGCGAGGAGGAACTCGGACAAGCCAGGAATATCTTCGCGACGCTGGCGCAAGGCCGGCACTTCGAGCGCGAACACTTCGATCCGGAAGAGCAAGTCCTCGCGAAACCGCCCCGCTTGAACTTCCGCGCGCAAGGACTTGTTCGTCGCCGCCACGAAGCGGCCCGTGAACGTTTCGTTCACCGTGCTCCCCAGCGGACGAAACTCGCGGCCCTCGATGAACCGAAGCAGTTTTGCCTGCAGCGGCATGGGCACTTCAGCGATCTCATCCAGGAACAAGGTCCCGCCCTGCGCGGCCGACACAAGGCCCAGGCGCTTCTTGTCCGCGCCCGTGTAAGCTCCGCGTTCCGCGCCGAACAGCTCGGACTCGAACATGTCCGCCGGCACCGCCGCGGCGTTTACCGCCACATACGGTGCCTGCGCCGCCTTCTCGCCGTAGGTCAACCGATGCAGCGTCCGCGCCGCGATGTCCTTGCCCGCACCGCTCTCACCAGAGAACAGCACCGTCGCCATCGGATGCCGCGCCGCCTTGCCCACTTCGTCCAGGAACTGGCGCATCGCCGGCGAACTGCCGAAACACTCCGCCGTATCCGCTCCGGAACTGCGCTGCCGCAGGCGCAAGCGCGCGCGACGCAGGCATTCCGTCAACGCGTCCGCGTCCACGGGCTTGGTGAGGTAATCGAACAGTCCGTTCCGCGTGAGGGCGATGGCTTCGTTCAAGGCAGGCAGGCCGGTAATCATCACGATGGGCGCGTCCGGATTGCGGCGGCTCACTTGATCAAAGAAATCGTAGGCCTTGCCGTCGGGCAGATGGTTGTCGAGAAGCACCAAATCAAACTGGCGCTGCGCCGTCACAGCCCTGGCCTCAGCGATCGTTTTGCAGTGCGTGGGAATTCCGCCCTCCTCACGCACGATCTGCGAGACCAGCGTGGCAAACGCCAGATCGTCCTCGACCATCAGGCACGAGAACGTGGCGCCTGCCGCGGTTGTGTGTGAACCAGCATTCATCGTCAACGTCATCAGTTATATCGGTGCGCAATTCCCGTTCCAACCTATTCCTTGTTCATTCGCGGGGGAATTGGCCGCACTCGCGGTGTTCCGTTCCGTCGCGATTGTTCCGGGACCGGAACATCCGGCGCGCGACCATCTCCGCCAGCGGAACACTCCCGGGCGAACCCGCGGGAAAACCCCTCAAATTCGCCGTCATTCGCGACGGCACGCGGCCTGCAATAGGTCATTCGCGTGCATCGCACGGCGGTCGTGATGCAGCGGAAGTAAAACGGACCGCCATTTGAGAAAGAGAATCGATATGAAGAAATTGAGTTCCAAACTGTGGGTCCTGCCGATGGCGGCAGCCCTCACCGCCCCTGCACTGGCCGTGGCCTCCGAATCCTCGGCCATCACCCTGACCATGCAGAACACCGGCGTGGACGCTGACGCAACTGGACGTGTCGTTTCCTCGATCAAATCCTCGAGCTCGGTCTTCGGAGTCATCGTCTCCAAGCTCGACGCCAACAAAACCTACGCCGTCCAGATCGGCGGTGTGGTGGAAGGCGAATTCGTCACCGACAAGAAGGGCAGCGGCAAGCTCTCCTTCAAGACCAAGTCGAACTCGAACCCGCTCGACTTCGATCCGCGCGGCAAGACGCTCCAGATTCACGACGGCGTCGCCACCGTGCTGCAAGCCGTCATCTCCGGCACCGGCGAACCCTCGGGCATCGTCGTCAACGAACGCGTGCTGCTCGCGCCAACCAACTCCAGCGACGCCATCAAGGGCAAAGCCGAGTATCGCGCCCGCAAGGACGGCGAACGCGAGTTCAAGGTGCAGGTGGAACGCATCTCCGGCACCGGCTTCGAGCTTTTCATTAATGGCGTGAAGCGCGGCGACCTCCGCATGAGCGGACGCGAGGCCAAGATCGAGTTCTCCACCGAGCCGAAGAAGAACGAACTGTTGCTCGACTTCGATCCTCGCGGTCAGGTGATCGACGTAATGCAGGCTGGCGCCATCCGCGTCACCGGCACCCTTCTCGCCAAAGCGCAGAACGTGAACGTCGCCACGCCGAGCATCCAGAACTTCAGCATCCCGTCCACCGGCGCGGATGACAATGGCACCGCGAAAGCCAAGCTCCGCATCCGCGAGAACGCCCGCAAGGACTTCTCCGTCGAGATCGAGGACGTGCCCGTGGGCGCGTATGAACTCCTCGTCGCTGGCAACGTGGTCGGCACCATCAACGTGGTGAACACCACCAGCGGCACCGAGGGCGAAATCGAATTCAACGCGGGCGATGATCATCCGGACGGCGAACTGCCGCTGACGTTCGATCCCGCCGGCGCCAGCATCGTCATCCGCAAGGACGGAACGGTTTACTTCGAAGGCACGCTCGGCTCCACCGGCAGCACTGGTGGGAACGGCGGCGGCTCGGTCACGTTCCCGCCGGAAGCTCCGACGCAGATCGAAGAGAACCTCGCCAAGACCGGCGCGATCTCCGGCGCATCCGGCGACGCGAAGTTCGAGATTCGCGATAACGGCCGCCGCAAGTTCAGCGTGGAAATCGAAGACGTGCCCGCCGGCGCCTACAAGCTCTACGTCGGTGGCACGCTCCGCGGCACCATCAACGCAGTGGCAGTGGTCGGTGGAGTGGAAGGCGAGATCGAGTTCTCCTACGGCGATGACAATCCGAAGGGCGAGCTCCCGATGAACTTCGAACCGCGCGGCCAGCTCATCGAGATCAAGAACGCCAATGGCGACACCATCTTCTCCCACCTGTTCGGCAACGGCTCCGCACCCGGCGGCAGCGGCTCGGACGACAATGGTTCCGATGACAACGGCGGTTCCGGCAACGTCGCCCAGCCGACGGAGCTCAAGCTCCCGCTAATCAGCACTGGCGCGGACTCGAATGCTTCCGCGGAAGCGAAGTTCCGTCGCAAGGACAACGGCGACGAAGATTTCGAAGTCGAAGTCGAGGACGTGAATGTGGGCGCGTATGAACTCGTGGTCAGCGGAGTGGTCCGCGCCACCATCAATGTGGTCACCGTCCCCGGCGGCACGCGCGGCAAGGTGGAGTTCGACAGCGACTCTCCGAAGGCCGGCGAGCTTCTGCTCGACTTCGCGGTGGCCGGTCAGGAAGTCTTCGTGCGCAAGGACGGCACGGTCTACTTCTCCCGTGTGATTCCGGCGAACTAATCCGCGAGGAAAACATTCTGTCTCACGTTCCGGCGGGGTTCCATGCGACGCGCAAGCGTCCGGGAGCCCCGCTTCCGCTTTCTACGACAGCGCCTCGATGAGGTGGCGCAGTTCCTCGTCCACCAGCGACGGATCGCGCAGCGTCTGGGAAATCTCCGCACGCACCGCGTCGCGAAAACGTTTGCGCAGGCGATGAATCACCACCTTCACCGCGCCTTCGCTTAAACCAAGCTGCCGCGCTGCGTCCGCCTGGGACATGGTATACGATTCGCCCATCAGCCACGGCTTGAGACTCTCGAACTGGTCCGCCTTGCCGCCGTCCGCGAACTCCTTCTGCAATACTTCCAGCGCACGCGCCATCACGGCCAGAGCCCATTCGCGATCGAAGAACGCTTCGGGTGCGGGCGAGGAATCATCGGCGACTTGAATCGGTTCCTGTTCGCCTACGAGCGCAGCGTCCAAGGATTCTGGCGCCACTCCGCCGCCGCGTTTGAGGCGTTGCTCGTGTTTGCGGTGGTCGGCGAGGAAATGCTTCAACGCTCCGAGCAGGTACGAGCGAAACTTCCCGCGCTCCGGGTCCGCCTCCTCGAACGCGCCGCGGGCCAAGATGCGCGCGAAGAAGTCCTGCGTGAGCTCGCGTGCGGCATCTTCATCGCGTCCCTCGCGACGCAGGAAGCGCAGCACCGGCTGGTAATACGCCTCGCACAATTCGCCCAGCGCCGCCCGGGCCTCCGGCGTTTCGCCCCGCGCACGCAGGATGAGCGTCCAGCGTGTGGGGGCGAAGGCGGGCGATCCATGGGAAGCGCCGGATGATTGAGACGCATCGTTGGTCACTTGGCGGCAGCCTCCTTGGTTTTCTGCGCTTCCTTCAACTCGAGTTCTGCAATGACCTGCTGGTTCTGCAGAATTTTGTATTCCGGCGCAGAGAGGACTCCTGCCTCAAAATGCTGCTTTCCAATGGCCAGAGCAGCGTTGGCGAAGGTCAGGTTCGCGCGCGCGATGGCGACGGCGTCACCGTGAGCTTCGGCGACCGACAATCGATGTTCCGCTTCCAAGAACTCCTTCCGTCCGATTCGACCGCTCTCGAAGAGCTGGCGGGCGGCATCGAGCTGTTCAAGCGCCAGGCGGATGCGGGCATCTGCGACAGAGTCATTCGCTACCGCCGGGTTCGTCGTGGCGTTCGCATCTAGCTGTCGATTCAAAGCCGCAACGAGTCGCCGAGCCTCGTTGGTCGAAAACGAGCCGCTGATTCTTAGTTCGCCCCCGGTGATGGTTGTCTTGATGAGAGGGGCACTGAGAACTTTTCCGGCTGACACAATGGCCAGTCGCCGGTCCATGTTGGTGGCCGTGATAGCGCTGAATTGCCGCGCTCCCTCTGGAGAAAGCCCCACGCTGATGGAAACCGTGCCGGTCGGCTCCGTCTCGAAGCCAGCGCGCGCGACAGCAGAGCCATCGAGCATGACCGTCCGGAGCACGCGGTGCTTGATCTCCGAGCCGTCACGCTGGCGTTCTGTCAGTTCATCGACAGGCGACGTGGAATCCGCGTCGTCTGCAATCAGGCGAAACTCCAGTGGCGATGACGCCACCGCTGCCTCCTTTTGGGGACTCTGGCGGAACTTTGCCGTTCTCAATTCAGCATCCTCCACGGCGGAACTCAATTCAGGCACGTTGAGCACAGCTACAGCCATGTCGCGAATCGCCACGGCTTCCGCCTTGCGCTCGAGGCCGACAAGGATTTCCACCAGCTTCCGGCAATCTTTGATGAACGATTCATTTCCATCCCTGTTCATTTTGCTGCGGTCTATTCCCGCTGACCGATCAAGGATGGCGGAGAGACGCGTCCGTACATCACGTGCATTTAGAAAACGTTGCTGAAAGTTTCCAATGTAGCGGGCGCAAAGCGCGTATTCCCCGCGTTCGACCAGCAAATCCTCAACGCCGAAGTAGCACTGCCGGGCAAGCTGCCTGTCCCGCGCGTCAATCGACTTAAACAGCGCCAAGGTCGCGTCCGCGTCATTCAATTCCCGGTTGATGGCCAAAATCTCTTGGAACAGATCGAAATACCCTCCGCCTTTCTCAAACTCGCCCACGCCGCGATCACGAATCTCCAGCAATGCCTGCTTCGCCTTGGGATAACGCCGTGCCAGTTCGCCCCAATACGAGATGCCGAACGACAGGCGGGTGGCCGACTCGCTTGGTTCAAACTCCAAGGCGTGTTTGTGATACCAGATATAGCGCTGCAACGCTTCCTCGAAACGGCCCGCGTCGGTGAGGCGTTTCGCCTCTTGAAGGATCTCGCTCACGTTTGGCTTTTCGCCAAGCACCAGTTTGGGCGACCACCGTTCGGCCGAGGCATCAGCGGGATTCGGTGGCACCAGCCCAGGTTCGACTGGCTCCATCTTAAGCTTCAACTTCGCCCCAATCCCCACGCTCAGGTCTCCGACCTTACCGATCGGAAACCGAATCAGTGGACGTTGCTCGCCTTCCGGAATCACAAAGGACTTCGCCACCAGCGCCTCGGCCACGGAATTGCGGAAGGATTCCAGCGTGGCGGCGTCGATGCCGGGCGGCACGAGCCACTGGATGCCGGAGTAATCGATCGGCGGCGAACCAGCCGGGGACGAGCGCCAGCTCGTCTTGCGCGTCACGGGCTTGAAGCCGTTGCCGTTGACGACGAACACCTCTTCGCAATCGCCGCGCACGTCGGTGAGGTAACCCATCGCCAGCCATTGCTGGCCATCCTCGTTGCGCAGCTCGACGTTGGTGAAGGTAAAGCGAATCCAGTTCGTCGTGTTCGTGCCCACCGGAGACTTCAGCCATTGGTAGGCGAGGACTTCGCCTGG
Organism: uncultured Bifidobacterium sp.; assembly: GCA_964491875.1. GTDB lineage: Bacteria > Verrucomicrobiota > Verrucomicrobiia > Limisphaerales > JADJPG01 > JADJPG01. The sequence goes on along the minus strand of CAZBIC010000065.1, from coordinate 11,452 downwards.
CTGGGCGCGCGGTGCGGGCTTGGCCTTGGCGAGTTGCTTGAGGGATGGAACCCAGTTTGTGGAACCGAGTCGGAGCAAGGTGTTCTCCGGACCGACCCCGACCTTGCCGCGCGGCACGGAACGAACGTCGAGACTGAGCTCCGCGAGTGGCGTAATGCCGTTGGTCTCCGCGCCCGGATAAGCCCGCGTGAGATAAAGGCCGAAGCTCGCGTCCGACTCCATCTCGTGGAAATGGTTCGTCGGCAGCATGGAGATCAATTCGCCGAGCGGGGCCGAAGGACCACCCGCACTGCCGCCGCCTTCGCTTTCGAGGCGGATGCGCCACGTGCGCAGATTGGTGGACGAGCTCGCGGAGTCGGGCAGGGGCACGAGCATCAGCGAGAAGCGACCGCGTTCATCGTCCGGCGCGACGGCGTAACCGGCGAAGTTCGGCACCGGTTCGTAAGCATCGTCACCGACGCGACGCATCACCTGGAACGTCACGACGTGGCCCTTCGCGAAGCGGAAGTTCGCTCGGAGTGAGGCAGGGCTGTCCGACTCTTGTTGTTCCACCGGCGTCCCGCTCACGAACATCTGTGGCGCTGGCTTCACACCGTCCCGTTTACCAGGCTGAGTGACGAGCACCACGCCCATGCCGACGACGAGCACGACGATGAACACCCACTTCAGTACACCACGTTGCTGGGGGACTTGTTGCTGACTCGCCCAGCGCGCCGTCGCGTGAATGGTCCAGAAGCCAAACGCAATCACCGCCGCCGGCAGCAGCAGAACCAGGAAGCGGCCAAAGGTCCGGGCGACGCTCGGTTCTCCGCCAGGGACGCTCAGGAACATTGGGACGCCAATCGTCAGCGCGCCGAGAATCGTCAGCGGCCAGAACAGCGTGGCGAACATCGCCAGCGGCAGACCTTTCACCCGGCCGCGGCTCTCGCGAATTTCGTTCAAGGCCAGCCAGCCGAGCAACGTGCCGCCGAGTCCCGGTAACGCCACGCTGCCGAGCGCCAGCCAGAGTTCACCTGGACCGACACCACCCATCCCGGTCAACAGCGCCACAAGAATCGTCATGGGAGCGGGCAGGCTGAGGCCTACTGCGATCGCGCCGTAGAGGGACCAATTCGAAATGCGGCCCTCGCTACGCGGGACGGCGGGTGCGGTGCGCACGCGATGGCGCAGGACGAGCAACGCGGCCACGAGCGCCAGACCGAACATTCCGGTGCCGAAGGACGTAGTCGACGGATTGAAACGCCATTCGCGCGTCACGACATTGTGTTCGTCCACCAACGGCACGCTCACCAACCAGGGGCGCGAGAATCCGAGAGAGTAAGTGTCCGCCGGGCTGTTCCCGAGTCGCGTGACGTGCGGGAAGGCGAAGTTCACCAGACAGAAGGCGGCGAGAAACCAGCCCACCAATCGCATCGAGTAAACGGCTTCCAGCCACGACCGCGGCGCCTCGTCATCAGCATCTTCCCCAGCCTCGGGTTGCTCTAACGACCCGGCACCGAGATGCTCGACCTGGGTCTTCATTTCGCCGGCGCTCTGGAAACGGCGCTCGCGATCCTTCTCCAGCGTGCGGAAGACAACGTCGTCCACGGTCGTGTTCACCGGCGTCTTCGCAGAGGGCGCGGCGAAACGGCCGATGGGCAGCTCACCCGTCAGCATTTCGTAGAAGACGACGCCGAGCGAATAGATGTCCGCACGGTGATCGACCGTCGCCGGCTTCTCCAATTGCTCCGGCGCCATGTAGTGTGGCGTGCCGAGCGCGGCTCCGGTGTTCGTGAGCGTGATGTTCGGCTGGTCCTCGCCGACGAGCTTGGCGATGCCGAAGTCGGCGATCTTCACGCGGCCCTTCGCATCGAGCAGGATGTTCTCGGGCTTGATGTCGCGATGGAGGATGCCCTGCTCGTGCGCGTATTGGAGCGCTTCGCACACCTTCGGCACGATGGAGAGCGCTTCGGCGGGCGAGAAGCGTCCGGCGCGCATCGCCTGGCGCAGGTTCACGCCATCGACGTATTCCATCGTGAGATAATAGAAGCCGCCGGTCTGGCCGAAGTCGAAAACGCTGACGATGTTCGGATGGTTCAGCTTTGCCAGCACGCGACCCTCGCGATTGAAACGCTCCGCGAACTGCGGGTCCTTCGCCAGCTTGTCAGGCAGGAGCTTCAGCGCGACGAATCGATCCAGGTGTGGCTGACGCGCCTTGAAGACGAATCCCATGCCGCCGCGCCCGATGAGTTCGAGGATTTCGAGCTGCGGAAACGCCTTGGAGATTCGTTCGATGGACGGAATCTCGCTCGTGGCCGTGGCTGGAACGCCTTGTTCCGTGGCCGTGGCGGCACCGAGGAGAACGCACTTGGGGCAAAGCCCCTGCGGCGCTTCCTTCGGAATCGGAATGCCGCATTTCGGACAGGTCGGTAATTTGACAGTGTTACTCATAACACCTGCTTCCTGAGACGTGCGTGGAGCGAGGTTACAAGGAAAGTTGCCTGCCGCCACGGGGAATCCACAAGGAATTCACGCTCATGGACCTACATTTCGGCTGCTATCTGCCGAGATTTCTGAAAGATTATGCCAGTCTGGTCCGTTTACTCTCACAGCATGATCGTATTTTGCTGAACAACCCATCTGCACTCGCGCAACCACCACGCGCTCGCGCGCACTATCTTCCATGAAACTCAAGGTCATACCCCTCACAGCACTCGTTTTGGCTCAATTCTCCGCCCTCCACTCCGAGGCCCTCGCCCAGGCGACTGCCTTTACCTACCAAGGCCGGCTGGCCGAGAACGGCACCGCGGCTTCCGGGCTGCACGACTTCGAGTTCCGTCTGTTCACCACGCTATCCGGCGCTGTTCAGGTCGGGTCCACGCTACTCGCGAACGATCTCGCGGTGAGCAACGGCCTCTTCACCACCTCGCTCGATTTCGGCGCGGCGGTCTTTCCGGGCACTGAACGGTTTCTCCAGATCGCTGTCCGACCCGGCGTCAGCAGCGGAGCGTATACGAACCTCACTCCACGCCAGCCGATCACCGCCACGCCGTATGCAGTCCGCGCAATCGAGGCCAACACCGTAGCCAGCGGCGGCATCACCACCACCATGCTCGCCAACCAGTCGGTCACTGGCACGAAGATCGCCGATGGCACCATAGGTCGTGACGATGTGAACATTGGCTCGCTGGGCTCCGCCTTCTGGATCCTCGGCGGCAATTCCGGCACGGACGTGAACACGGCCAACATCGGCACCACGGACAACGTGCCGTTCTCTCTGTTGGTGAATTCAGAACGGGCCTTGCGACTGGAACCCACCGCTGGTGCTCCCAACCTCATCGGCGGTCACCCCGCGAACCTCGCGAGCAACGGCGTCATCGGCGGAGTCATCAGCGGCGGTGGCGAAGCGATTCGCCCGAACACGGTCGGCGCGAACTTCGCCACTGTGCTCGGCGGCTCAGGCAATTCGGCCAGCGGGCATTCATCCGTCGCGGGCGGAAATCTGTCTGAGTCCTCCGGCGCCAACGCCGTCGCCATCGGCAGTTCCGCCAAGGCAACCAGCCTGGCAGCGACTGCGTTTGGCAGCGGCACCACAGCCAGCGGCGCAGCGGCAACCGCTCTCGGCAACAGCACTGTGGCTGGCGGTTTCTTCTCTCTCGCAGCAGGCGACTCCAGCACCGCGAACGGCAACTTCGCCACCGCCCTCGGTCGGCGCGCGAAGGCGAATCACGACGGCACATTCACGTGGGCCGATTCGCAGATTGCCGACTTCAATTCCACGGCGGCGAACCAATTCAACATCCGCGCCGCGGGCGGCGTCGGCATCGGCACCGGGAATCCACAGGCGCCACTGCACGTCTATAGCGGGAACAATCCGACTGCGCTCCGACTCCAATCCACCGGCGGTTTCGGCTCGGCGCGACTGGAGTTCTACAGCGACCCTCAAGGCACCGGTAGCGAGTGGCGCCCGGCCTACATCCAATCCACCGACAACGGCGGCTTCACCGGCGGACTAAGCTTCCATGTCAACGGCACCGGATTCGACCAGCGAGTCGGCGACCTCGAAGTCATGCGCCTGGTGAACGGCCGCGTCGGCATCGGCATCGCGAATCCCAGCGCGACTCTGCACGTGGCCGGAGACGTGATCGCCGCCAGTTTTGCAGGTCCCGAGATTAACGTCGGAACCTTGAGCTGCGCCTCGCTCCTGCAGTACAACCAAAGCACTCAGGAAGGCGATCACACCTTCACCGGCCCCACCCGGCAAATGCTCAAACTCGATTCTTCCTCCGGCTTTCTGGGCGTACCCGGACTGGGACTGCAACCGGACAATCTCTACTTTCGATCCTCAGGAAGTTTCTCCTGGTTCACCGGCGGTTCCCACAGCGACACCAAGTTCGATCCCGGCGCCAACTTCATCTTCGCCGGATCGGAGGCGATGCGGTTGAGCGACGGGCTTCTTTCCGTCTACGGCGTCGCCGGCGAACGGGCTTATCTCGGTGGCGACGGCGCCGGAAGCGACGTGCAACTCGGCAGCTTGAGTGTCGGAGTCGACACGGTGGCGCTGTGGAATGCCGGCTCCGGCCAACAGATGGATCTCGTCGCACGCTCCGCGGGTTTCAGCGGCAACGTGTCCTTCGGGTCGCAGACGCGCCAGATGCTGAATCTTTGGGGCGGCAGCGGCCAGTACGGCATTGGCGTGCAGTCCAGCACACTCTACTTCCGCTGCAACGCGGGAGGAACGAGCGAGGGCTTCCGCTGGTACAAAGGCGGCACCCACGGGGATGGGCTGGCGGACGCCGGCGGCGGCACCGAGATGATGCGACTCAACGGCCTCGGCCTGACCGTGAACGGAACATTCGTCAGCGCCAGCGACCGCAACGTGAAGGAGAACTTCCAGACCATCGACGCGCAGGCCGTGCTCGAAAAAGTCGTCGCGCTGCCCTTGAGCGAATGGAACTACAAGGCCGACACCTCCTCACGCCACATCGGCCCGATGGCGCAGGATTTCCACGCCGCGTTCGGAGTTGGACCCGACGACAAACACATCGCCACCGTCGATGCCGATGGCGTGGCGCTCGCAGCCATCCAGGGGTTGAACCAGAAAGTGGAGGAGAAAGAAGCGCGCATCCAATCACTGGAGAAGGAACTGGCCGCGCTGAAAGATCTGGTGACCCACCTCGCGAACCGGCGCGAGTGATCGCTTCCTACACCTTTGGTTCCATTCACATGACGTCATGAATCGATACGCTCTGCCCTCGCAACTCACGTTTGCGAATCAGCAACTCAGCGTATCAACTCATGAAACATTTCGTATCGTTCGCAGTCCGGTTACTCGTCGGTTTTTCTCTTCTGCTCGTCACCACCATCGGCCACGCGGAACAGTTTAACATCCAGCTCGGTGACATCATCAGGGACGGCGCTCCCGGTCCCGGCGCGGGTAACATTCCCAGCTCAACCACGAACGACGTCTACACGTTCACCGCCACCGCCGGGCAAATCATCTTCGTCGAGGAACTCAGCGTCGCGGCTGCGTTTCAAGGCTGGCTGCAATGGCGGCTCACTTCGCCGAGCGGCGTGACGATCTTCAGCACCTACTTCACCGGCCAGCCGGAAGGGCGCAAAGTGCTGCCCGAAACCGGCACCTACACCGTGCGCGTGTGGGTCGGCGCGAACAACCCAGCCTACGTCGGCAACTACGCGTTCCGTCTGCGATCGGTGCCGGCGGACCAGACGTTCCCCATCGCCATCGGCACCACCGTTTCTGACGGCGTTCCTGCCACTGGCGCGGGCCATCTCGAAGTCGTCGGCGCGAGCGATCTCTACACGTTCCAAGCTGTCGCCGGTCAAAGCGCGTTCTTCGAGGAAGTCAGCGTGACCAACGCTTTCAAAGGCTGGCTGCAATGGGAACTGCGCTCGCCGTCCACCAATCTCGTGTTCATGTCTTATTTCGACAACGGCCACGTCGGACGAATCACCTTCGCCGAGACGGGCACGTATCGCATCCGCTGCATCGCGGGCGCCCACGACACGAATTACTTTGGCCGCTACTCGTTTCGGATTCGCGCGATACCGCCCGACGACACCTTCGCCATCCAGATCGGCAACACGATCACGAATGACGTCCCAACTGCGGGCGCCGGCAACATCGAAGTCGCCGGTGCGGAAGATCGCTACACCTTCAGCGGCATCGCGGGACAAGATGTCTTCTTCGACGGCGTGCAGGCCGCGGCGTCACTCGGCGGCTGGCTGAAGTGGGAATTGAAATCGCCCGGCGGCCAGAACGTGTTCTCGTCATTCTTCGGCAGCGTCGGCCGCAAGACCCTGCCCGAGACCGGCACCTACACACTGCGTTGCTGGCCGGCGATCAATGACCCCACGCGCACCGGCACCTATTCCTTTCGCCTCACCCCAGTCGGAGATTCCGCCTTCGCCCTGCGCATCGGCGACATCGTGACCAACGGCGTTCCCGCCGCTGGTGCCGGGCGCATCGAGGACGCGGGTGGACAGGACTTCTACACGTTCGAAGGCGTGGCCGGGCAGCAGGTGAACTTTGAGCAACGCTTCGCCGCGACGACGTTCGCCGGCTATTTGAAATGGGAAGTGAAGACGCCCGCCGGCACGAACTGGTTCTCGAACTACTTCCAGAACGGCCGCCGAGAACGCCGCACGTTGCCCGCGACCGGCACCTACACCATCCGCGTTTTCGCCCAGTCGCTCGAACCCCAGCACATCGGGACCTACGCGTTTCGCACTTGGTGCGACGCCATCGCGTTGCCAGACAAGATCGCGACGTCGCCCGCCACAGGGCGCGCAGTGCCGGTCGGAACTTTCCTCTGCAACGACCGCTTCGAGCCGGGCGACGCCGTCGAAGTCGAACTGCTCTCCACCAACACCGCGCAAGGCGGGCTGCTCACCAAGAGCTTCAGCGCGATCACCTATACTCCGCGAGCGGGCTTCACCGGCATTGACTCCTTCTCGTATCGCCTGCGCGGCAGCTTCGGCGGCATCAGCACGAATCAGGTGAGTGTTCATGTTGAACCCGGCGGCAGCGAAAGCCTGGTTCACGTCAGCACCGTGCGCTACGGCGGCGGTGGCATCGCGCTCTGCATGCTTGGCGTATCCGGACAGAACTATCTCGTGGATGAATCGACCAACCTTGTGAACTGGGTGCAGAAGGAAACCGTCAGCGCCGCGCTCGATGGCTCCCTGAGCTACGACTTCTACACTACGAACGGCCCGAAGCGATTCTACCGGTTTCGGAAACCGTAAGCGCCGGACAGCCGAACTTCGGCTCGGCGTTTTCACTCCAAAATTCACCCCGCGCCGATTCGGAAATCGGTGCATCAGCAGATCGCGAACTCCTCGAACAAACGCATTTGCCCGTGCGTCCGGACTTGGGCATGATGCGTGTCATGAAAGCCGGTCCGATCTTGCTGCTCGCCAGCGCGCTCGCGGGATATGCCGCGCACGCTGCCGATGATGCGGACAGGCATTTCTCCGAGAAAGTCTGGCCGCTGCTCGAATCGCGCTGTGTCAGCTGTCACGGTCCGGACAAGGTGAAGGGCAATCTCCGGCTCGATTCCCGTGAGGCGATCCTGAAAGCCGGTGAATCTGGCGACCGCGCCGTGGTTCCCGGCAAGCCAGCCGATTCGCTCCTGCTCCACGCGGTGATGCACTCGAAGAAAGATCTCGAGATGCCGCCGAAGGAGAGGCTCACCACGAACGACATCGCCGTGTTGGAGCGCTGGATTCGCGACGGCGCGCCGTGGCCGAAAGCCGCCGCGCTCGCGGCGTCGCCTAAACTCGCGCCCGGCGAACGGATCGGGGACGCGTGGAGCGACAAGCGTAATCCCATCGTCCGCATCTTCGGCGGACAACGCCTTGATCTCTGGTCACTCAAGCCCGTGAAAAACGTCCAGCCACCCGCCGTGAAAAACAAACGCTGGGCGCGCACGTCGCTTGATCGCTTCACCCTCGCGCGCCTCGAAGCAGCCGGCACAGCACCTCCCCGCGAAGCCGACAAACGCACGCTCGCCCGCCGGCTCTACCTCGATCTCACCGGATTGCCGCCCACGCCGGAACAGATGGAACGATTTCTCTCCGACAAACGCGCCGATGCCTACGAACGGCTGGTGGACGACTTGCTCGCCTCGCCGCGCTACGGGGAACATTGGGCGCGCGCGTGGCTGGATGTGATTCGCTACAGCGACAGCAACGGATTCGACTGGGATGAGTTTCGCCCGAAGGCGTGGCGCTTTCGTGATTACGTGATCCGTTCGTTCAACGCGGACAAACCGTTCGACCGGTTCATCCGTGAACAACTCGCCGGCGATGAACTGATCGAAGGCGCTCCGAAGGACGCCACCGAGCAGGACGCGCTCATCGCAACGACTTACCTCCGGCTCGGTCCACAGGACAATTCGGCCGGCGCGTTCAACGAACAGGACCGCGCGCGCGCCGAGTGGATGGCGGACCTGACGGAGACGACCGGCAGCGCGTTCCTCGGTCTGACGATGAGCTGCTGCCGCTGTCACGACCACAAATTCGATCCCATCTCGCAGGCCGATCACTTCCGGCTTCGCGCGTTCTTCGAGCCCGTGAAATACGTGGATGACACGCCGCTGGATCTCGCCGCCGAACAGGAGGCGATTCGCGCGCACAACCAATCGCTCGACGCAAAGATCAAGCCGCTCGCCCAGCTGCGCGACGAGATTTTGGCTGGCATCAAGAAACGGATGCGCGATGAGCGTTTCGCGAAGCTCACGTCGGAGGAGAAGCTGTTGCTCGACATCCCGAAGGCACAACGGACGAACGATCTGAAATCGAAGATCGAAGGCATCGAGAAGAAGATCGAGCCCGGTGACAAGGAGGTGAAGACCGCGCTCAAGGGCGACGAAAAGACGAATTACGACGCGTTCGAAAAGGAGATCGCCGCTCTACGCAAGCAGCGGCGCGAGTTCACGCTCGGATTGTTCGCTGCGGACGACAAAGACAAGGTGCGCGCCACGAAGATTCTCTTTCAGGGCGATCACAAACAGGAACGCGAGACGGTGGAGCCGGGCTTTCTCTCCGCGCTCGATCCCAACCCCGCGAAGATACAGGCCGTCGCCAACAAAAAGTCCACGGGCCGCCGACTCACACTGGCGGATTGGATCGCGTCCCCGCAGAACCCGCTCACCGCGCGCGTACTGGTGAATCGCGTCTGGCAGGGTTACTTCGGTGAAGGCTTGGTGGCGACGCCGAACGACTTCGGCCTCGCCGGCGCGCAGCCGGAGAATCCTGACCTGCTCGACTGGCTGGCGAGCGAGTTCGTTCGCAACGGTTGGTCGATGAAGAAGCTGCACCGGCTGGTGGTAACGAGCGCAGTTTACCGGCAGCGTTCTGGGGGAGAAGCAATCAGTGAATCAGTCATCAGTAAATCAGTATTCGGAACGAAGACTTCGGCCACCACTGACGCACTGAATACTGATTCACTGATTACTTCCTCCTTCACCCGCCAGCCCCGTCGCCTCAGCGCCGAGCAACTGCGCGATTCACTGCTCGCCGTGTCCGGCCTGCTGACCAACAAGGCGGGCGGCCCGCCGGTCTGGCCCGAACTGCCGCCGGAGATCCTTCAGGCGAACCCGGCGTTCCTCGACGACAATGAAACGAAGACCAAAGGGTGGTATCCCTCTCCAAAGGCAGAGCAGAATGTTCGCAGCGTTTATCTGGTGCAGAAGCGCACCGTGCGCGTGCCGTTCATGGAAACATTCGATCTGCCGGAAAACTCCGCGTCGTGCGCGCGGCGCAACGAATCGACAGTCGCACCCCAGGCGCTCTCATTGCTAAACTCGCCGCTCGCGGTTGAGGCGGCGCGGAGCTTCAGTCAGCGCGTGGTTGCGGAGGCCGGCGAAAGTCCACAGCACCAGGTCGAGCGCGCGTTTCAACTGGCCTTTCAACGTCGTCCCGCAAGGGCCGAGCTCGAAGCCTGTCTGCGCATGGCATCGCAACGAAGCCTGACGGAGGTCTGCCGCGCGCTGCTGAACCTGAACGAGTTCGTCTACTTGGATTGAACAAAAACTCTCCCAACCCCAGGCACGGGCACCAGCGCACTGATATGACACGCCGTTATCGCCGGCATATGACGGTGCTGAGCGTGCTGTTTCTCGCACTCGCCATCCCCCTCGCCATCAATCCCCACCATCGCGCGGACTGGCTGCTGGAGAACGTGCTCGTGCTTTTTGCCGCCGTGGTGCTCTGGTTCATCCGGGACAAGTTCGTGTTCTCACGGCTTTCCTACACGCTCATCTTCATCTTCCTCTGCCTGCATGAAATCGGATCGCACTACACCTACGCGAAGGTGCCGTATGACGAGTGGTTTCACGCGCTCACCGGACGGACGTTTAATGATCTCGTCGGCTGGGAACGGAACAACTTCGATCGCGTCATTCACTTCCTTTACGGGTTCCTGTTCGCCTACCCGATCCGTGAGATCTTTTTGCGCGTCGCCAACGTCCGCGGTTTCTGGGGCTACTTCCTGCCGCTGGATCTCACGATGTCGAGCTCGATGCTCTACGAATTGATCGAATGGCTGGCCGCGAGCGTGTTCGGCGGCGAGCTAGGCATGGCGTATCTCGGGACGCAGGGGGACATCTGGGACGCGCACAAGGACATGGCGCTAGCCAGCCTGGGCGCGTTGATTGCCATGAGCATCACCGCCGCGGTGAACGCCCGGTGGCAGCGCGATTTCAGTCGCGAGTGGAGCGAAAGTTTCCAGGTGAAAGATCCTGCTCCTCTCGGCGAGGAGGCGCTGGCAAAGATGAAGGGCGACGACCGTCCGTAGAGTTCACCGGACGTCCACCTCACCTGGACGCCAGTCCGGATCGTTCGTAAGGATGAACTCATCGAGAACTACACCAGACGGAAGCGAATCGACGCGCAATTCATGGAGTCCGATGGCAAGTGCGGAGGAACGTTTCATCAGAGGCATCCATCGCCACGGCTCCCTTGTCCGGTCCCCGCCAACGGGCGGAAGCTCAGATTTCTCCCCATCGATCAGGAGCTTGAACGCCCAGTCATCCTGAACTGGAGAACGCAGCCGGCACCACAGCAGGTAATTCGACGGCACATCGATCAGGACAGGAAATAATACCGATCCGCCAGCATCCATACCTGCGACGCACGTCTCTCCGATGGCGTCAGGGCTGGACCAGATTCGCAACGGCGGAGCGAACGTCCCGTCCTCGGCGCTCCAGCGGATGGAGGATGTCGGAGCGGTCGAGGCCCTTCCGATTTCTGTCGTCGCAACATTTCCTGCGGCGTCGATGGCCTCGACGCGGATCAAATACTCGGTGTCTGGTTGGAGCCGAGGCAGCGTCAGGACGTGGTCGGCCGCGAAGTTCGAGTTCACCAACGAACCATCGTTCACGAGCGCGTTTGTGCCGTAGTCAACGCGGCTGCGGGCCGGTTCAGCCGTGTGCCAGATCAGCGTGAT
>CAZBIC010000064.1:0-30446 GCA_964491875.1 uncultured Bifidobacterium sp. | reverse complement strand
CTGGTTTATGGGGACGTGGAGTTTGGACGCAAAGGCGAAGGGTTGGGCCGCAAATCTTTCGTCACGCGACTGCTCACCAAGCAAGTGACGAAGATCATTACCGTCACGCCGCTCCTGAACCATAACGCGGCCGGAGTAAACGGGAATCTCTACAGCCTCGCGCAGGGAAGCGTCGATAATTTCATCCGCTTCGAGAACGATCTTCTTCGCTTGAGCACTGCGGTGCCGGAGATCTTTGCTCTGCCTACCATCGCGGACAAAGTCGCGCTGAACATCACGGATGCTCTCATCTGCCAGTATCACGGGGAAAGCCAGGGCCTGCTCCACTACGCGGTGATGTTGAATGAACTGAGGTTCAGCAAAGACGCCGTCGCCCTCGACTTTCTTTCACTGCGGGAAATGGAAAGGGTCCGGCTGGCGGCGAAGACTTCCGTGCCGAGGGAATCCTCCCTGACCAATCAGCTCGAACTGGTGAACAACGCAGCGTTGCTCGAGCTGGGAGCCGCCGAAGTCGAAAGCATCAAGATCGAGCGGCAGACGACCGGGAATTAGGTCATTGATTTCGCAGGCGATAGAACCGCGTCACTCCGTCGATCGTGTTCGTGACGGTGAACCGGCCGTTCACCAGCGCGGGCGAAATCGGATTCACCACCCAGAAACTGCTTAACGAGACGTTCGTCGTACTCTCCAACCGCCAGTTCAACGTGCTGTTGGTCGACCAAGAAATGACAGCCGTGCCGTTCACGCGTTCCACCAACAGGGCGGGTCCCGGGCCGCTGACATTCACAGTGAAGCTCCGATCAATGCGATTCGTCCCGCCCGCGATCTGCCCACCAGATTCGACCACCGAAACCGTAATCGTGACCAAGCCTGTCGTACCGGACACCGGTGTAAACGACAAGCTCCCAGAGCTCAATGGGCTTGTGTAAACAACCGCGGGACTCGGGATAATCGCCACATCACTCGACGAGGCGCTAACATTGAGAACCTGAGATTCATTCGCTGCACCCATCCCGATGCCTGAGAGAGTTATCGACTGGAGACCAGCCCCAGCCGGAATCACCAGCAATGAAATCGTATCCAGCGTGGGAGAATCGTTCAGCGGAGCAACCACGATCGCAAAACTGTTGGTCGTGGACAAATCAGCCGGCCCGGAGCCTTCGCGGACAATGACGCTCACTACCGACGTTCCAAACTCATTCAGAGAAGGAGAAAAGGTCAACGTGCGCCCAGATCCCGAACCGCCCAGCACGAGATTGCCAGACGGCAACAAGGTGGGGTTCGAAGAAGCGGCTTCGACCAGAAGGCTGGAGGGAAACGATTCTGCGTCGCCCACCACGAAGGGCAGGACGGTCGCCACCGCATCCTCGTCGATCGTCACCGCCGCCAACCCCGAGATCGTGGGAGCGTCATTCACCGCGCGAACGTTGAGTTCGAAGGTGGTCGCCGCCGTTCCGTTATCGCCATCAATGACGGTCAGTGTGATCACAGTTAAGCCCGCCACTTCCGCCAGCGGCGTCAAACGCACGATGCGATTTGTGCCCGATCCCTCGACGGCGACACCGGATTCATCGAGCACTTCCGGATTGGAAGATTGCACCTGAATCGTCAGGCCCGCGGGCGGCGTTTCCAGATCGGAAATGGTCACCGGCACGGACGCCGTCGCGTCTTCATCGATTTCAAGATTCGCGGGTGTGGAGATGGAAGGCAGATCGTTTACCGGAAGAATGCTGACCGCGAAAGTCCGTGAGTTCGTGCTAATGCCGTCGTTGAGTCGAACCGTGATTTGTGCGGTTCCGTTGGCATCGCGAACCGGAACGAAATTAACGCGGGCCTGAGTCTCCGAGACGAAGGAGATCGTCACATTGGTGAGGAGCGACAGGTTCGAAGTTAAAGCCGACACGGAGACGGGCTGCTGTTCGTTGGGCGCGCCGGAGGAAATACCGGACAAGTCGACAGAACGAAGTCCCGAGTCTTCATCGATCATGACATCGGCAATCGGATCAATCGTCGGAAGATCGTTTACCGGAAGCACGCTCAAGACAAACGAGGCGGTGTTGCTCCCGCCATCGCTGTCCGTCACCGCGAGCGTAATAGTCGCGCTGCCGGATTGATTGGTGACCGGCAACACTGCGAGGAACCGGTTGCTGTCCGTTCCGCCAAAAGTGAAATCAGAAATCAACGCCGGGTTCGAGGAACTTGCCGAGAGCACCAGGGCAGCCTGCCCCGTTTCCTTGTCCGTCACAGTGAAGGTGATGTTGGTTGCGACGTCCTCAGAGGTGGTTCGATTCGTGACAACCGAGAGGGAGGGCAAGTCGTTAACCGGATTCACCGTCAGCAGGAAACTCGCTGAATTGGTCGCGGAGGCATCGCGAACAAACACGGTAATCGTCGTCGAGCCGAAACGATCCGGCGCGGGAGTGATGGCAATGGTCCGGTTGGAACTGCTCCCACCGCAAACGATGTTCGAGGCCGGAACCAGGTTGGTATTCGAACTGGCTCCGAAAACCGTGAGCAAGGTGGGCGCTGACTCGACGTCGCGCACGACGAACGGCAACGCGGTCGTGGCGCCATCTTCATTCACCGACTGATCTGAAAGGCCGGAAATCGTCGGCGGATCATTTACCGCCGTGACCGTAACGCCAAAGGTTCGAGTGATGATATTATTCGAAGCGCCTCCATCATTGATGGTAACGGTCAGGGTCGCCGTGCCGTTCGAATCGGCGGCGGGGGTGAAGACAAACGAATTCGTCGAACCGGACAGATGTGTAAACGCGGGAGGATTCGGAATCAGGCTCGGTTTACTCGACGTCACGGTGACAGAAAGAGAGTTGGTTTCATTTGGCGCGCCGCCGCTGATTCCGGAAAGCAAAACGGTCTGCGGACCGGCATCCTCTGGGATCGACATCGCCGAAATGACACCCAAAGTCGGCGTGTCATTCACACCCACGACGGTCACGGCGAAAGAATCAGAAGCTACCCCGTTGTTGGCGTCGGTCACAGATATGGTCACCGTCGCCACGCCAAACTGATTGGCCGCGGGAGTCACCACCACGGAGCGTGAGGCCGCAGTGCCGGAGAACACCACATTCGCGACCGGAACCAAAATGGGATTGGACGAAGTCGCACTCAATATCAATCCAGTCAGCGGCGTCTCAACGTCGCTAATCTTGAACGACAACACCGAAGTTGCGGTGTCTTCACGAACGGACTGATTGGCAATATCAGTAATCGACGGAGGATCATTCACCGCATTGACCGTCACCACGAACGTATCGTTCGTCGTCACCGCCCCATCACTGACCGTGATCGTAATCGTCGCGGTTCCCGACTGATTGGTTGTCGGAATGAGCCGCACCGTGCGATTCGCGCCACTGCCTCCGAACTGAATGTTTGCGTTCGGAATTAAGGCCGGATTCGACGAAGCACCCGACAGGGTCAACGAAGCCGCGGGTGTTTCGAAATCACCGACGGCAAAGGCGATCGGGCCAATCACTGCATCCTCATTAACCACCTGGTTCGGCAGATCAGTGATGCTCGGCGGATCATTGATGCTGGTGATCGTAAGTACAAACGAGTTGCTGACGATCGAGCCGTCGAGATCCGCCAAAGTCCGCGTAATGGTGATCGCTCCGTTCGCATTGGGCAGGGGCGTCACCGTGATGGCTCGGCTGGAACCGCTGCCGGACAGGACGATATTCTGCGGCGGAACAATGCTGGGGTTGGAGGAAAACGCGTTCAGGACGAGACTCTCGAGAGGCGTCTCCGCATCGCCAATGGTGAACGGGATCGGCCCCAGCGATGTATCCTCGTTGATGGTCCGGTTGGAGATCGCCTGCAACAGCGGGAGGGTATTTCCCCGAACGACAATCGATGCCGAATCGTTCGTGGAATTCGGATCCACCGCCAGCGAGGCGATTCGAGCAACGTTGGTTTGCGGGCCAAGCACGTTGACTCTCCCGACAAGAGTGACGAGCACTCCGGCGTTGGCGGAAAACGTTCCGAAGGTGCAGGTCACCGTGCCACCGGAGTTCGCGCAACCACCTTGGGAGGAACTGGCCGAGACAAAGGAAATTCCCGTCGGCAACGTGTTGGTCAGAACCACGGACCCTGCTGCCGATGGCCCGCGATTCGTCACGGCAAGCAGGTAGGTGACGTTGTTGCTGAGGATGGCGGGGTTGGGCGTCGCACTCATGGTCAACGCAACATCGGCCGCGGTGCTCACCGTGGTGGTGACCACGGCTGAATTGTCCGTGGCATCTTCGTCTCGTGAGTAACCGAATACGGAAACTCGATTGGTAGCCGTTCCGGCCTGGTTCAATCGGGCGACAATCGTGGCCGACACCACGACATTGCTGAGAGCGTCACCATCGAGATCGCCCAGATGGCAAACGACGACGCCGTTCGTGTGTTCGCAGGCACCCTGCGGAACCGTCGCTCCGATAAACGTGGCTCCCGCAGGCAGCGTGTTGGTGATCCGAACACCCGTGGCAATGTGACTGGAGAGGTTGGTAATTTGAATCGAGTAATTCACCAGGGAGCCGGCGACGAGCGGATCCGGAGAATCGGAGACACGAATGCCCAGAATGGTCGGCGGAGAAACCCGGCCCCACCAAGTGCCCCAACGTTCGATGGAATTCACGGGGCTGGACGCATACTCCTGGAGCGTCCAAAGGTCGGAGTCATTCAACGGATCCACCATTGTCGCACTCCAATCGCCCCACAAGATCAGCCCATTGTCCGCCACGGTGAACTTTGCTTCGCCCGCCTTCAGCACGGTGTCCGCTTGCAACCGCCCAGGACCATCTTGATATCCGTGAAAGGCATAGTTCGCACTCGGATACTGGTTCGCGGCGAAGCGAGTATAGCCGATCAGCACGTCTTCGTAGCGATTCACCGCGAGACTCGGATAGCCATACATCTTTGCGGAAGTCGGATCGTCCATGCGACCGTGTTGCAGAACGGATCCGCCCGCAGTGAAGCTCCACCACTGGACCGAAACGCGATTGGGTGCATTCGTCGGCAGAAACACGTGATGCGCCGCCCACAGCGCGCCGTTCCGGAACACCACGCTCTGCATGCGCGCGTCGCCCATGTAGATGCGATTAGTCGTTCCCAGTTGCGGAGCAAGGTTGTCGTTCAACTGCGCGATCGAATCCCATGAAGGATTTCCGAATGCCGGACCGGCGGCGACATAACGCGCCTGATCATATTCGTCGAAGATAGGATCATCTATCGGCCCGCTAATGGTGAACACACGCAAACGTCCGAGGCCACCAAGGGTGCCGACATTCGCCACGAGAAAATTGGTGGGATAGGAATCATCGAAGCTCACCATCGGGACTGGCGTCGCCGCATCCAAGGGAACTCCCAACGGCACCCCGGCCGGAAAATGGTAGAACCGCCGGTACGCCGCCGGACCGCCCGCGTAAAGATTCGTCTTGTTGAAAGTGAAGATGTCGGAGCTGAAGTAGAACAGTCCCGTTTGATCCAGCATGTTCGCCTGAATCGTAATCCAATCCCGGCTCAGTCCAATGTGCGGCGAGGAGGCATACACGCCGTCAACATCATCAACGCGAATCCCATGCCGGGTCCAATTGCCCGTGGGATCGCTGTTCTCAGAAATTGCGATGAGCAACCGGCTGTTGTTGGTCGCAGGATTCGAAACCGAGGCGATGATCCAACGCTGGTGGTTGGGGTCGTAAATCACTCGCGGATCAAAAACGTTGGTATTGCCCAGCGAGCCCCAAAATCCATCGAGCGACACGGTGCTGATCACCCCGCCCGTCCGCGTCTGGATCCTAACCTCGCTGCTCAACGCGACCATCAAGTGGTTTGGACCGACTGCGCCCTGGGTATCGGGATTGAACGCCACGGCATTATCAAGCAGTGCCACGAAACTCGCCGATGGCGCAGGAGACGACGGCAAACTGGCCGCCGAGAGGACCGTGTCCGACACAGCCGCCACCGTGGCGGATGCAGCGGCGCCTGCGGAAACTAGGTTCGTCTCGCGTAAACGGGCCGGTGCCGATTTCCGCGGGGCAGGCCGGGATTTGACTCGGCGAGGCTGACCTGACTCGCGCTCCGAGAGTTCAGAGAAGTTGACCGCACGCCCGTCGGTCGCCGTACCGGCGCGTCCCTTTTTCTCCGCAGCCACCGCAGTCGTTGCCGCGAGGAACAACGACACATTCAGCACCACGGCCATGAGCATTGCCCACGTGATGCGCCTGACCACAATCGCCTGATATCCGTTCATAGATGACTCATTCAATACTCGATAAAGCCGGCGCGATGTTGCGATGCAAAGCACCAGCGTGGGTTTGATTGATGCCCCCCTGCTCTGTCGCACTGTGCAATGGTGAGTTCCGGTGCCTTCACTCGACTCGTACCCGGTAGAGCCGGCGACCAACCTCCGGGCTGTTGTCCGGAACAACAACGATTCCTCCCGTGCCAGACACGGTCGTCAATGGACGCCACAAGGCAGTCTCCAGCCCATCGGAAGTCTCCACAGTGTAGCTCACATTCGAAAATGTGCTGAACGCAATCTCGATGGATCCGCTCACCGGACGGATGGAGGTAACGGCCGGAGCGACCAGCACTCGCACTCGGTAGAATCGTCCCGCTGGAGGCGCATTCGTATCGGTGACCGTCACCAGTCCACCAGTTCCCGTCACTGCCTTCAACGAGCGCCAGGCCGTTGGGGCCAATGAATCGGTGAATTCCACCAGATAAACCAGGTCGACCAGCGAACCGAAAGTAACCGCCGGGCCATCGATCGTGCGCGCCAATCCGCTGATGGTGGTTGGGACCAACACTCGCAGCACGATCGGCGCGCTGGTCACGCTGCCGGAGCCGTTGCGGACGACGACGCTGTATTCCCCCGCTTCCGCCGCCCCTGCAGAGGGCAGCACCAACGAGGCGTTCGTAGCGCCGGGCAAATTGAGGCCCTTGTGGTTCCATTGGTAAACTATCGGCAGACTTCCGGCGGCAGTGATGGCGAATGTAACCCGGGCGCCATTCGTAACCGTCTGACTGGCAGGCGGCACGAGGATTTCCGGCGGCTCGCCTGTTTGACGAACGCTGACCAGGAACGCCCTGGATGAGGAACCGCCGTCAAGATCCGCCGCGGTAATCGTGATCATTGCCGTCCCGGAACGCGCCGGTGCGGGAGTCAGAACCGCGCTCCGATTTGTGCCGGAGCCCTGAATCTGAATGCTTCCCGGCGGGAACAATTCGAGGTTCGACGACTGCGATGTCACCGTCAATTGATCTGCCGCCGTCTCGACGTCTTCCACCGTGAACCCAATCGGTGTGGAGACCGAATCCGCGTCGATTGCTATATCTCCAATCACCGAAATGTTCGGTAAATCGTTCTCAGGAGTCACGGTCACGCTGAACGTTCTCAGCGTGACGTTATTGGAAAGCCCACCGTCGTTGACCCGGACGGTGACAGAAGCTGTTCCAAACACGTTCAATACCGGCGTGAAGCGAAGTTCACCCGTTGCCGCGGGACTCGAATAAACCACGCTCAAGTTGGTCAAGACCGGAGCTCCGGAACTCTCCGCTGTCACCGTTAACACCGATGTCTCATTCGGAGCACCGGAGCTGATGCCAGACAACGGCACGCTGCGCTGCCCTGAGTCCTCCAAAATCGAAAGATTGGTCAGGACGTTCAAAGTTGGAGGATCGTTGATCGGATTCACGGTCACCTGGAACGTATCCACCGCAAACATCCCGTTCGGGTCCGACACTCGCAGCGTGATCGTCGCGACTCCGAAGCGATTTGTCGCAGGGAGAATCCTCACTGTGCGATTGCTCAGGCTGCCCCCCAGCGAGATTCCGGACACCGCCACCACCGTTTGATCCGAGGACGATGCCGTGACGCTGAGGCTGCCCACCGGCGTGTCTGAATCGCCGATTACGAATGGAATCACCGCCGATGCCGTGTCCTCATTGATCTGCTGATGAACGACGTCGGATATCGTGGGCGGAACGATGACATTCACCCTCGCCACAAAACTCGTCACGCTCCCCTCGCTATTGACGGCGCGCACGCGGTAATCGCCAACCGAAGCCACGCTCGCCACCGGAATCGTGAAGATAGAACCCGAAGCATTCAGAATATCCACCCCGTTCCGGCTCCATTGGTAAGTTGGCGCCGGATGGCCGCCGGCCACCGTTGACAGAATGACGCTAGCGCCATTGGTCACTGTGCGACCCTGCGGCTGCGTGATGATGAACGGAGCCTGCCGCACCTCAATGGAGGACGAAGCCACATTGTTGCCGGAAACGAAATCCACCGAACTCCCCCCGACGGCAAACTGCATCGTGGACAAACCAGCAATGGTCGGCCTCACCTGAATGACGATCTGCGCGCTCGACTCCACATCCAGCACGACGATGGAACAAATCACCGCGCCACTCTTAAGTTCACAACTTCCCACGCTTGATGAGGCGGCGACGAAGGTGAAGCCCGCCGGCAAGGGATTTGTCAATGTCGCACCCGACGCCGAACCCGGCCCGCGATTCGTCACTGTCACATTGTAGGTCACCACGCTGTTCACCAACGCGGTCGTCGATCCTCCGGAGACGCTCGTCGCCAGATCGGCCGCAACATTTGCGACGAGCACGTTGGTCGCGGAGTTGTTCGTCGCCAGCGAATCGATTTCATCACTGGTCGCGGACACCGAGTTGGTCATTACGCTGACCAGCGTGGGCGTTACGGTAATCAGCACCGAAGCCCGGGAACCGGAGGACAAGGACACCAGATCGCATTCGACAACGCCGGCGGCATTCGAACACGACCCTTGGGATGGCACCGCCGAGACGAAACTCGCCGTGGCCGGAAGCACGTCCGTCAATCGAATGTTCGTCGCGGCATTGGGGCCGCGATTCGTGACGTGCAAAGTGTAGGTGAAGTTCTGCCCCAGCAACACAAGGTTGGTGGAAGGAACCTGAGCCACCGCCAAATCCGTCAGAGGCCGCGCCAGCGTCACGACCTGCACCAGGTTGTTCGTACCGTTCAGATCGAGTTGCGCCGACGACGCCTGAACATTGTTCGTCAAAAGACCCGAAGCATTCGGCATGACGGTCAGAGATACCGCCGCACCGGCTCCCGCCCCAAGCGTGCCGAAATCACAAACCACATTCCCCGACTGATTCGCGCAATTGCCGAGCGTTGAGTTCACCGACACGAACGAGACGCCCGCAGGAAGCGCGTTCGTGAGCCTGACCGCGGAAGCGATCGCGGGACCGCGATTCGTCAGCGTGACGCTGTAGGTCAAGTTGCTGCCAAGAGCGACGCTCGGAGTCGAGGCAGCAGCCGTCACCGCGAGATCGGCAATCGGATCCGCCGTGCTCAGTTCCAATCCCCAGCCGCCGAGAACAGAGCCCAACCCACCCACGATTCCGTCCACGACATACAAGGACCACGGGCCGTTTGGATCAGTGTTGCTGAAGACGCCCAGCGT
The DNA here is from genome assembly GCA_964491875.1 of uncultured Bifidobacterium sp. Lineage (GTDB taxonomy): Bacteria > Verrucomicrobiota > Verrucomicrobiia > Limisphaerales > JADJPG01 > JADJPG01. Next base: position 20,976 of record CAZBIC010000064.1, on the reverse strand, counting down.
GCTACCAAACGGCCCGCTCGGAGCTGGCGCGGGAAAAACATCGGGAGTCAGGCCGTAGTTGCTGGGACGATACGTTCCACTGGGAATAAATCCGGAGCTCGGCAACGGATCAGGAGCGAAATCGTCGAAGACCAGATTCACTCCCGACAACGTCGACGCACCAGCGTCGGACATCAGGAGCACATGCTGACCACGCGGGCCAACCAGAAGCAGGTCGAAGTCTTTGGCGAAATCGTGAGTGAGGTTCGAGACCGTCACCGTCACCTTGTATAGCGCTGACGTGATGCCGGAGACATTGATGACTGACGGGTAAGGCGAACCTTTTCCAGGAACACCGGGCGCGGCATCACTCACGGTAATCGTCCCAGGATTCCGGTATCGCAACGGCGTACCCACCACCACCGTCGCCTGTATGTTGGTATTGTCCTGAAAATTCGCGTCCGTCAGGCCCGAAAGCGATAACACCCACGCGCGGTTGGTGTAGGTGCCCGTCGCATTGGCGCGAACCGTCAGATTGATCGACGCCGTCGCGTCCGCTGCCATGTCATCGAGCAGGCAATACACGATGCTTCCGACGTTGTTGCAGAAGCCCTGTCCACCGGCTGGCGACGCCGAGACAAAGGTGAAACTCGGCGGCAGCGCATTAGTTACCCACACCAGCCCAGCGGTCGCCGGACCACGATTCGTGACGGAGATGGTGTAGCTCAGGTTACTGGACACTGAAACCGGATCGGTTGAATCGATGATTCCCAATTGCATGTCGATCGCCTGCTGGAAGGTGACCTGATGATCCTCCACCTCGCCGTCCGGCGCGAAGCCGTCGAAGGACAAGCCGCCCGCCGTACTGAAGCGGAACCGGGCCATGCGCGTTCCAGGCACCGAGCCGGACGCGATCGTGATGGGAACAGCATTCACCCCGGCCTCAAGCGCGCGCGAGGATGCGACATGTTCGCCTGGATCGTTCCACGTTCCGTTGCCGTTGAAATCAATCCACGCATCGAGAAAGCCCGCGACGGATGCGTTCACCGAGAAGTTCGCCGTCTGTCCGACCAACAGTCCGGCGGGAACCACCACTCCGTCCTCATCATCCAACGCGGAAGAATCGTCACCCGTCGCCGTCACGCTCCCGATCCCGTTCGTCTCAAAATCAATCTGCGCTCCCAACCGAACGCCCGGCACCACTCGATGCCTGGCCCCGTTCAGCGCCATCGTTGTCGGATACCCGAGCGCAGGCGGGGCGTCGCCGAAGTCCATGTCGAAGACCGCCAGTCGGGCCACGGCGCTCGTCGTTGAGCCCGCGATATTTGTCGCCACCAAGGTGTAGTCCCCACTTCGATTCGTCAGCAGAGAGGTCAGCGTCAGAGTCGCGTTGGTCTGGCCAGTGAGCACGGTCGTGCGGTTGAAATACCACTGCAACCGCAGCGGCTCCGTCCCGATCAGACTCGCGGCAAATGTCACAGCGCCGCCCGTAGGATTCGTCTGCCCGACTGGCTCCACCGTAAACGCCGGCGCCAGATAGATCGTCAGCGTCGCTGGCACGCTCGAAACCATGCCGAGCGAATTCTCGACCCGCACCCGATACTGACCGGCCTGGTTGGTCTGGATTCCACTCAGCACCAGATTCGAGCTGGTCGCACCGATAATGTCTGCGCCGTTAAATTCCCACTGGTAACTCAAAGGCGCGGTGCCGGTCACCGTCACGGTCAAAGTCACATTACTTCCGGCAAGGACCGTCTGGCTTTGCGGCTGGCCAATGATCGTCACCGGCTGCAATACCGTGAGCGTCGCGGGACTGCTCACCACCACCCCGACTTCGTTGGTGATACGAACGCTGTAGGTCCCTTCGTTGCCGGGAACCGCACTGGGAAAGGCAAGCGTGGGCGACGTGGCGCCCGCGAGATTCGTCCCGTTGCGCAACCACTGGTAACGAAGGTTCGTTCCTACCGCAGAGACGGAAAACGTAGCAGCTCCGCCATTGGCCACGAACTGATCCGCCGGATGCGCGAGAATGCCGGGCGGCACGAGCGCGGAAGCGGTCAGAGTGAGCGAGTTGTTGCCGGGCACCACATCGATCTGATTGGCGCCCACCGTTGCTGAGTTCTGGATGCTTCCCTCAATTCCTACGAGCGCGTTGATGGTGATGGTCGCGAAACCGCTGACGTTCAGCGAACCAATCGCGCAAACGACGTTCCCCGCCGAATGCGTGCAGCCGCCGAGCGTGGACGTCGCAGAAACAAATGTCAGCCCCGCGGGGAGCACATCCGTCAGCGCCACCCCGGTCGCCACCACCGGACCGGCATTGCTGACGACCAACGTGTAAACCTGATTGCTGCCCACCGCGACCGGATTGATCTGCGTCATGCGCAGAATGGAGAGATCGGCAACCGGCTCGATGTTCACCGCGTAATCCTCCACTTCGCCATTGGCCGCCTCGCCCACAAACGACAGTCCAGTCGCCGTGCTGAAGCGGAATCGGGCAAAAGTCGGCCCGACGTTCGCGCTTACGGGCACCATGAAGCCCAGCGCGTTATTGCCGCTCAGGAGCGAACGATTCACCATCACCTGCTCACCAGGATCCGCCCAGCTTCCGTTCCGGTTGAAATCAACCCACGCATTCAAAACGCCGCTGACCGAGGCATTCACGGTGACGCCAACGTTCTGGCCAGTGCGCAGTGGCGAGTTGAACAACACGCCGTCCTCATCATCAACACCGCCCAAATCATCTCCGGTCGCCAGCGAATCCGGCAGCGCGGCCGGTTCGAAATCGGCCGAGTTTCCAAGCCGAATCCCAGCGACCAAACGGTGCCGGGCACCATTCTGCGCCAGCGTGGTTGGGTAGGAGCCCGGCGCATCGCCGAAATCCATTTCGATCACCGTCAGCGTGGCCACCGCACTCGCCACCACACCAGCGGCATTGCTGACCGTGACCGAATAAGCACCGGCATTCGTCACCCGCACATCGGGAATGGCCAGAGTCGCGGTCACTTCGTCCGTGAGCACATTTGTTCCGTTGAATCGCCATTGATAAAACAACGGCTCCGAACCAGCAGCCACGACCGAGAAAATGGCCGCGCTGCCCGCCAGATTGGTCGCGCTCGACGGCGGCGTGAGGATCGAGGGCGGCGTGAGGACGGAAAGCGTGACGGTCGCGCTGTCGACCACGCCGACAAGATTCGTGACGCGGACAAAATAGCTTCCTTGATTGGCCGGACCCGCGGACGGAATCGAGAGCGACGCGTTGGTCTGGCCCGGTTGCGCCGCACCGTTGAAGAACCATTGATACACCAGCGGCGCGCTGCCCGATGCGGAAGCGGTGAGCACGGTCGAGGAACCGTTGGTGACGGTCCTGTTCTGCGGCTGAAGCGTGAAAGCGGGCGGCTGTAGAGCCGTGATCAGAGCGGAAGCGGAATTGTCCGCCAGCACCAGATCCGTCACCGCACTGGCAACCTGGCTGGCGAGCAGCACATTGCCTGCAACCGTCGGACGCAATGTCAGCGTCACGAGAACCGAACTCGAGTTCGGAATGGCGCCCAAGTCACACAGAATTTGGTCCGCCACTTGAAAACAGGATCCCTGCGAGGACGACACGCCCACGAAGCTCACTCCCGCCGGCAGCAGATTCGTCAAAGCGACACTCGTTGCGATGGACGGACCCTGATTGGTAAGGACGACGTTCTGACTGAAATCGATTCCGACAGCAACGGGATTACCGGAAGCGGAAGTCGCCACAGCGAGGTTCGCCCGCGGAGTCACACTGATGAAGTAGTCTTCCACCTCACCGTCCGCCGCCGGCCCGAAGGAACTCAAATTACCCGCCGTCGAAAATCGAAAGCGCGCATGACCGCCTCCCGCCAGAGCGGAGGGAGGAATCTGGACTGACAGCGCGTTGGCGCCAGCCGACACCGGGCGGTTGGTGAAGATCTGTTCTCCAGCCCCGCTCCAGTTTCCATCGTGGTTCCAATCCACCCACGCGCTCAACACGCCCGGGACCGAAGCGGTAACTTGAATGGAAGCCGCCTGACCCACAATCCACTCGGTCTGGAAGCCAACTCCATCTTCGTCGTCTGTGCCGCCCAGATCATCGCCATCCGCCAGCGGACTGGATTGGCCGTCGAGATCGACGTCGATCGTTGCTCCCAGATAAACTCCAGCCACTACCCGGTGCCGTGCGCCGTTGTTCGATCGAGCAGTCTGGAATCCCGCGTTCAGGGCATCACCGTAATCAAACGTCACCACCGTCAACGTCGCGACCTGACTCGTCACCGAACCACTGTTGTTCGAAACGATCACATCGTAGTTTCCTACGCTGGCAGGAGTGGCGATTGAGATCGTCAGCGAGGCGTTGGTTTCATTCGCGAGTGAAGCCCCTTCGCGCCGCCACTGATACGAAGCATTCCCCGCGCTGCTCGCGACCACCGTGAACTGCGCGGCATCGCCGTTGGTCACTATCTGGCTCGCGGGTTGAGTCGTGATGACTGGCGCACTCGCCAGGCGAATCTGCGCCGGCGGCGAACTGGTGACCGTGTTGAATTCATTCGCCACCGCGACGACGAACGACGCGCCGTCGTCTCCCGCCGCCACCGGACCGGCGGTATAGCTGGCGTTGGTGGCGCCGGCGATCAGAGCGCCATTTCGATACCACTGAAAACTGTAGGGTGGCGTCCCGGTGACTCCGACCTGAAACGTCGCAAGTTGTCCTTGCGCCACAAACTGGCTGACTGGCGCGGCGGAAATACCAGCCGGTTGATTGAAGGCCGCGGGCAAGACAACCCCCGCGCGGTAGCCAAAGAAATCCACGTCCACCGCGCCACGTTGAGCCGTGCTGCCCATGCCGAGTGCAAGATAGTTCGTCGCCGGACCATCGACTCCAGTTCCAGCGGTGACGTTGAACACCGCGGGTGTCAACGCGCCGTCGACATACACGGACACGCGGTGAGTTCCCGAATCGGCGCCGTTATCCTGGATGGTGATCCAGAATTCATGGAACAATGATGGATCCAGCGGCAGAAGATTGGGCGTCCCGGGTTCGCCAGGATCCACGTTATTGGTCCGCGAATCTCCGTTGAGATGGTTCATGTGCAGGCCGGCCTGGCCAAAAGTGTGCGTGGCCGCCGTACTCACGTCTTCCACTGCCTGCGCCAGGCTGAACCCCAGCAGAAGTCCCGACGAACCGGATTGGCGGATACCGAACATCCCCTTGCCGTCGCTGTTGTTAATGAGACCATTCGGCGCATTGGTAATCTCCACCAGCGGATCCGATGGAGGAGTCAACCTTGCACGAAACGTCAGCGTGACACCGTCATCCAGCAGCGAACCGGCGTTCGTCACCGCAGAATCCTGGGCAAGATTACGCGTAAAATAAAATCGCCGATTGTTGAACGTCCCGCCCGCCGCGCTCGTCACGCCGTCTTCGATCGTCACGATTCCATTGCTGCTGCTCAGTCCACCGATGGGACCATTTCCCGCGCCACGGCTATCTCCAGACCACGAATCCAGTTCATGATTCCAAGTGCCATCCAGGGCAGCTGACAAACTTCCGTCGATGCCGCTCCCGCCATACAGATACGACCATCCAGAATGGGGCGCTGGATAGACCGGATCATTTGTCGTGCGAACCGTGAGCCGGGCAACCGAACTGGTAACGGCTCCCTCCGAATTGGTGATGATGACCGAATAGAGTCCGGCGGCGTTCGTTTGGATTGAAGTGAGAGAAAGGCTGGTATTGGTCGCATCCGAAATAGCGGAGCCATTGAAGCGCCACTGGTATCGAAGGGCAGGAGTGCCGTTCGCCGAAACTTGGAACGTGTGGTCGGAACCAGCCAACACGTTTCGATTCAACGGCTGTCCAGTAATCAACGGGACCGCGGCGTTCAGCGGGTGGCTGCCGACCGTCAATCCACCGACCAGCACCAACAGGATCCAAAGCAACGTAACGACGGCAGAACGGTGCGCCATCGGAACATTGCTGGAGTTTTTGGCTCTGCAAAAACGACAGAGAGCGGACATACGGTACGTCTGGATTCACGCCGACGCGGCAGTGAATATGTGTATCTTACTGGTTGCCACGTCTGGACTTCGGGAACGGCAGCATCGTATCGAGTCACCCCGATTTTGCAACGAATATGTCGGACCTCGAAGCCCGCCAAACACGCTTCCGACGGAACGAGTGAAACAAAAATGCCCCCCTTCTTTCGACGCCGGAAACGGCGGCCTCACGGCCAGGCGCAACGATAGACGCGGAGCAGGGAACCCGGAAATGCGACGGTTGGATCTAAGAACTCCCCTACCCCGCCAACACCCACAGAGACGGATCCGATGGAGTTCCACGGACCGAAGCCATCGGCGGCTTCAATCCGGTAGGTGCGCCCCGCGACGCCAGCAAATGTAACCCTCATCCGGCCATCCGGACCAAGCGTGGCCCCGGTGATTTGCGCCCCTACCAATCCGGAAAGAATCCAGTCGCCCACCATCGCGATGGAGTTGGTATCGAGCACGCTCGTTCCAAGCGGAGGCATGTGCCGGGCACCAAGCGCCGAGATGCGGGAATAGATCATCGAATCCGTAAGGTTTCCCGGCCGAATCACGCGACTGTTCGCGTTGCCGAGTGAACTGATCAGCGAGCCATTGATGATTCCGGCGGCTGCCCAATCGGTGTGGAGTCGACCATCCCAATTGCCATGACCGGTTCCGCCCGGCTGGTGGCAGTAGGAACAATTGGCGCCAAGGTAGGAGCGAACCCGGTGATCCAGTGTGGCCGTCAAGTTCGTGGAGTGAGCATAAGCAAGCAGCCCGTTGGTGGTATTCACTGAGGATGTGAAATAACCCATCTGGCTGAGCCAGAGGATTTGGTTCACCGCGGTGCCGTTGTCGTCGCGAGAGCGGTTAAGTTGGTGGGTATTGAAACCAGCGGCATAACCGCCAGCGCCAGTATGACACGCAAGACATTCACTGCGCCCCGGATAACGCCACACCTGCGTGCGCGTCGTAGCGCCGTCGCGGACGACGATGGATTCGTCGAGTCCACCTTCGGCAACCAACGTCGCGTCCGTCTGCGCCGCGTTCCACTTGTAGGTCAGGCCGTAGACTCCGGAGCCGTTCTTGACGAGAAAGCGCGTTTCCAATCGGCGCGCCGAGGATGGAACGCCATTGGTCAATTCGAGGTCGAAGTGCTTCACCCAAACCGTGCCGGTGGGAAAACTCCAATTGCCATTCGCGCTGAATCCAATCGTCTGATTTAGCTTCGGGACCGAGAACCAACGGCGCTTCCTGGCGTTGTCCGACCAGAACGGCGTATTGATGTCGTAGTCGACCACTCCGGCTGCCGGCGTTAGCGCGGCCAAGCTCTGGAATGCGCCTGTGTCCGACAATCGAGTCGGAAGCAATCCCGTCGAACTGTTCCGTACCAACCGCTGCACCGGCCCCCACCAAGGCTGGCCGAGCAAGATATCGCCATTGGAGGGATCGCGACCAAAGGCAGCCAAGCCAACCAATCCGGCGAGCCGACGAACTCCGTTTAGGCTCGCGCCATCGTACTGCATTGCCCAAATGTTTCCCGATGCGTAGTCACCGAAGATGTAACTGCCCTGAAGCTCCGGAATCTGGGAACCCCGATAGACCACACCGCCAACCACGGACATCCCCTCCATGACACCGGAGCCGTGCGGATACTCCCACAACGGAGGAATCAACGAGGCGCCCGGGAACGGACCACTTTGCGCCGCGAGCGTGCCTTCCCGGTAATTCCAGCCGTAGTCGCCGCCTTTCACGATTAGGTTGATCTCCTCCCGTTGTCCCTCTCCTACATCGCCGGAGAATAAAAGCCCGGTGACAGAATCGAACGAGAATCGCCAGGGATTCCGCATGCCCACGGCCCAAAACTCGGTGCGAACATCGGAAGGATTGATCGCTACACCGATAAAACTGGTCGCTCCGATGAACGGATTGTCCGCCGGAATCAAATACGCCGAAGAAGACGCAGGGTGGGGATTGGGCACGAGATTTCCCGGACGTTTGTCGACGTCGATTCGCAGGATGCCGGAGAAAAAGTCCTTCGTGATCGTTCGCGAATTGCCGTTGAAATCGTAACCACCCCCGCCTTCGTCGCCGAGTGAGACATACAAATAGCCATCGGGCCCGAAATGAAGGTCGCCGGCATTATGGTTATCCGCCTCGTCGTACTGCGTGATGAGGGGAACTTCAGAACCCAGCACCGCCAGGTTGGGATTCGATGCAGAAGTTTGGAAACGCGAGAGACGGTCATGCAGTCCGCTTCCCGCCGCAGTTGAGGTCTGGAGCGTATAGAAGATAAAAAACAGGCGGTTGGTCGCGTAGCCCGGGTGAAACGCGAGCCCCAGCAATCCCCCTTCGCCCCCAGCATCGATTCGGTCCGTCAGATCAAGGAAAAGGGTCTTGGTCGGATTGGAAAGGTTATTGATGACATGAATGGAGCCTCCCTTTTCGACCACAAAGAGGCGATTCGTCTCACCCGGCGGCGAGGCGAAGGCGACGATTCCGTCGAAAACAATACCGGGAAAGGCATCCTCAAGCGCGTAACTGTAAAGATCTTGTGGAAAATCCAGTGAGGTATTGGCCTGTCGCGTCGCAGCAAACCCGGCGTGCGCCAATACCGTCGAAAGAGTCACGACGATCAATCGCCATTGTACACGCCTCAAGAGGAACTTCGGAAACAACATAACGTCAGGAATATCGGCGGAAGAGTAAACTATTGGAACTCAAGTCTCAATCGGAGAAACCAGAAAACCCCACTCAAATGACAGCTGTCATTCGGAGATAGCCGTTCGCAAAAAGCCGTTAATGAGGCTACCAGGTGACACAATGAATCAGCTTCATAGAAAAGCGTTGCCCGATGAATCCGGCCTGTGCAAGGTCTTGCCAATCTAGTCGCCCGGGCTGCGGAATCTCGCGTCCCCACCGCGGCTTTAGACATTAAAGACCCATGAAAAAGATCGAAGCCATCATCAAGCCATTTAAGCTGGAAGAAGTTAAGGACGCACTGCACGAGCTCGGCATCCAAGGCATGACCGTCACGGAAGCCAAGGGTTTCGGACGCCAGAAGGGTCACACGGAGATTTACCGCGGCAGCGAATACACTGTCGACTTCCTGCCCAAGCTCAAAGTCGAACTGGTCATCACGGATGACCTCGTCGAACGCGCCGTTGCCGCCATTATCAAGGGTGCCAAGACTGGGAAGATTGGTGACGGAAAGATCTTCGTTTCTTCGATCGAAGAGGCGATTCGGATCCGCACAGAGGAAAAGGGCGACCAAGCCGTCTGATTCCCCCGGAAATCGCGACTCCAAAAAACCATCCCGCTCACTGACGATGAAAGCGCTCTTCTTTGCGTTGCTAATCGCCTTTGTCCTCCCCAGCCTCCCAGCCCAAGCGGCCGACGCCGCTAGCCATGCACCCGAAGCATCGATGGAGCAACGGCTCGCCGACATCGAAGCATATATCAATAACAGCAGTCGCCCGACCGACGGCAAGGCGTTGTCTAAGATTCCGGGGCCCGGCCCGGCGCACAATGGTTGGATGATGGTATCCTCCGCGCTGGTGCTTTTCATGACATTGCCCGGCTTGGCGCTTTTTTACGGCGGCCTTGTTCGAAGCAAAAACGTTCTGTCCGTAATCGCCCAGTGCTTCGGGCTGGCGGGATTGGTCACCATCCTCTGGTGGGCGGTTGGATACAGTCTGACCTTCGGTAAAGCCGGAGGAATCTGCGGCGGACTGGCGCACGCGTTCATGCGCGGAGTAGAAGTAGCGCCAAATCCTGATTACAGCAACTGGGTGTCGCACAACATCTTCTTCGTTTATCAGATGATGTTCGCGATCATCACCCCCGCGCTAATCGTCGGTGCCATCGCGGAACGCATGAAGTTCTCCGCCATCATGCTGTTCTGCACCCTCTGGATGTTCCTCGTTTACTTCCCGATCGCCCACATGATTTGGGGCGCGGGCGGCATGTTGAACGGCCTTGCCAACGACGGCGCAACTATCAAAGCCATCGATTTCGCCGGAGGGATCGTGGTCCATATGACCTCTGGATGGTCCGCCCTCGTCCTGTGCGTAATGCTCGGAAAACGTAAAGGCCACGGTCGCGAACCGATGCCGCCTCACAGCATGGTTCTCTGCGCTATCGGCACCGGTATGCTCTGGGTGGGTTGGTATGGCTTTAACGCAGGCAGCGCCGTTGCAGCCGATGGCATCGCGGCAAATGCCTTCGTCACCACCACTCTCTCCGCCGCGGTGGGATGCTTCGTCTGGCCCCTCATCGAATACATCACGCGCGGCAAACCCAGCGTGCTCGGTTTTTGCTCCGGCGCCATCGCGGGCCTGGCAACCATCACCCCGGCGGCGGGATTCGTCACACCCGGCACTGCCATCTTGATCGGCGTGCTGGCCGGAATAATTCCCTACCTTGCCTGTACACTGATCAAATCGAAGTTCGGCTACGACGATGCCCTCGATACCTTCGGAGTACATGCGGTGGGCGGAACGTTGGGGACAATTCTCGCCGGAGTCTTCGCGACCGCGCACGCGAATCCGAACCTCGGAGCGGATCGCATCAAGGCTTTCGTCGGCAAGACGCTGTGGCTGGAGCAACTGAAAGCAGGGGCATTGGTCCTGGTCTGGTCCGTCGCTGCGACCGTTCTTATCGTTTACCTCGTAAAGGCTGTCTTGGGATCGCTTCGCGTCACGCAGGAGACGGAAACGATTGGTCTCGACCTCGCCGAGCACGGCGAAGAGGGCTATCACGATTGATTTGGTCGTCTCTGTTATTTGAAATACGAAAGGGCCGGAGGAATCCTCCGGCCCTTGTTGCAAGTCAGATCCTCAGACCAACCGCCTACAGCGCGTGACCGCTGGCGGACAAGCTGCACGCAGGAGCCGTATCCACGGCACCGATCGTATAGGTGCCACCACCGGGGCACACCGGAGTGCGCGCGATGTAGAGGCTGCCACCGTATAACATTGCGTCCGTCGGGGTGTCCGAACTGGTCTTCTTGTTTTCCAGAGCCCAGTTGGCCTTGGCACCTTCAATCTGCTTGAGATTGGCGATGCAGGCATTGGTCTGGCTGGCGGTGCGCGCTCTTACGAAGTTCGGAATCGCGATCGCGGCGAGGAGGCCGATGATGGCCACCACGATCATGATTTCAACCAGCGTGAAGCCCGACTTGCGGAGCGTATTAATCTTCATTACTCGTTACCTTTCATTCACGGCGTGAACGCAGCAGTAGGCGGGTTAAACTAATTGCTGCACATCGTTCACTAATTGCCTACTGCTTACCGCAAACGAACCTTTAGCAGCACAGATGCCATAAGGAATTCAGGTTGGGGACTTACCCGCCCAAGAACTCTGGCAGGACCGAGAAGGCATTGGTTTGGAGGCGATTTGACCGGGAACAACGAAAAGCTCATCACCTAGGCGGAACCTCCCGACTCCATCACGAGAATCCGCCTATATGCACTCCCATCCAACTCCAATACACCGTACAACGACGGGCTGCCCACAAAACAGACACCCCAGCAAGTTGGGTAAAAATGAAATCGCTCATGCCGTGGGACATGAGCGATAGAAACTGGGAATGCAATCGGCCGAAGCCGAACTATCAACCCGACCGATCAGGGCAAAATATGCTCAGGAGCGGTGCACGTGGGCTTCTCCGCGACAGCGCGAATATCGTAAGTGCCACCACCGGGGCACTCGGGCTTGCGGGAAATCGTCTTGTCAGCACCGAACAACTCCCCGTCACCCGGCACATCGGCGTCGTTCTTTTTATTCTCCAACGCCCAGACCGCCTTTGCGCCCTCGATCGCCTTCAAGTTCGCGATGCACGCCTGCTTCGCGGATGACTTCCGCGCCTTGATCAAGTTCGGGATGGCGACCGCTGCAAGCACGCCGATGATCGCAACCACGATCATGATTTCAATGAGAGTGAAGCCGCTGCGGCGTGAGTGATTGAATTGCATAAAGTTCATTCGATTCGTCTTACTGCTCCAAAGCCTAGTCACGCGCGTCTGCGATGACAAATTCAAAAGCATTCGGCCTTCGGAACACAGATTCAAACACCGGCCAGCGGAAAAGTTCCGCGAGAATTTAGTGTTCGACACGTCCCAGCCGTCCCGCAAATCCTCACTCGTTCAACCCGTCAATCGTCGTTGAATACAACGAATGAACAGCACCTCACGCATTTTTGTCGCCGGCCACCGGGGTCTCGTCGGCAGCGCGATCTACCGCGAGCTGGAGCGCGCGGGACACGGACAGATCATCAAGCGAACGCGCACCGAGCTCAATCTTCTGGACCCGGCCGCCGTGGAACAGTTTTACGCTGAAACCAAACCCGAGTATGTCATCGTCGCCGCGGCCAAGGTCGGTGGAATCCTCGCCAACGACCAGCAACCGGCCGCCTTCCTCTACGAGAACCTGCAAATCCAGAACAACCTCATCCACGGCGCCTGGCGGGCTGGCGTTAAGAAACTGTTGTTCCTTGGAAGCTCCTGCATTTATCCAAAACTCGCGCCCCAACCGCTCAAAGAGGATTACCTGCTCACGGGTCCGCTCGAGCCCACCAACCAATGGTATGCGGTCGCCAAGATCGCCGGCATCAAAATGTGCCAGGCCTACCGGCGGCAGCACGGATGCGATTTCATAAGCGCCATGCCGACGAACATGTATGGCCCCAACGACAACTACGACCTCCAGAATTCACACGTTCTACCCGCATTAATCCGCAAGTTTCACGAAGCCAAAACCACGCCTACATCCCATGTCACGTGCTGGGGCACGGGTTCCCCTCTCCGCGAATTCCTCTACGCCGACGACCTCGCGAGCGCCTGCGTTTTCCTTTTGAAGCACTACAGCGAGGAACAGTTCATCAACGTCGGCTTCGGCAGCGATATCTCGATCAAACAGCTCGCGGAAACCGTCCGCTCCGTCGTGGGTTACCAAGGCGAGATTCAGTGGGACACCTCCAAACCGGACGGCACGCCCCGCAAGCTGATGGACAGCTCGCGGCTATTCGCCCTGGGCTGGAAACCGAAGGTGCAACTGGAAGAAGGCATCCGCCTCGCCTACGCCGACTTCCGGAAACGATTCGCGTCTCAAGCCGGATAACAAGTAAAGCGCGGTTCTGGGCAACCGGGCATAACAATTGCCTCTTGCGGCGAATCCACCCTTAACTACCCTGCTTGCGTGTCGTTGACTGACCGACATCTCTTCATGATTGCCGTAACGCTTTACGGAATCAGTTCTCTGTACGCCATTTTTCTCCTGCGCCGCGGATTCCGCGAAGACAATCGGATCAACTACTGTCTCCTGCTCGGGGGCGCTCTGTTCCATACCTACGCGATGTTCCAGCGCGGCTTCTCGCTCCAGCGCTGCCCAATCAACAACCTCTACGAAGCCACCCTCTTCGTCGCTTGGACCATCGTCGCGACCTACCTCGTGCTTGGCACTTGGAATCGCCTCCGGTTCGTCGGCGCGTTTGCTTCCCCGATCCTGTTCGGCATCGGCGTCTTCGCGCTCATGCCAAGCCTTGATCCGCCGCACGGCGACCAACCCGTCTTCACCGGCGGCTGGCTGAGTCTTCACGCTGCGCTGATTCTGCTTTCATACGGAGGTTTCGGACTCAGCGCCATCGCAGCCGTGATGTATCTCACGCAGGAGCACAACCTGAAGTTCAACAAGCCGCGGGCGATTTTCTCACTGATGCCTCCGATTCAACGTCTCGAACTGGTAATGACCGGGCTTATGCTCACCGGCTTCGTCCTGCTGACCGTCGGGCTGACCATTGGCGTCGGATATCTCAAGGAAACCCACGACGTATACTTCAAAGGCGATACGAAGATACTCTGGTCGGCCCTTGTTTGGTTCGCCTGCGCCGGAATGCTTATCAGCCGCTGGCACTTCGCTCAGCGCGGGCGCAAGCTCGCCTGGGGCGCGGTCGGAATGTTCGCCTTCGTCCTCCTCACCTTTTGGGGCAGCAACCTGCTGAGCGGCATTCACAATCCAGCACCGGAACCAGCGGCGACCGCGGCCCAGCGCCCCTAAACATGGACGCACCTCGCTCAACTCACCGTCGTTCGAACCAGCGTCGCGCATGATTCTCGTCCTCGGACTCAGCCATCACACCGCGCCGGTCACGCTTCGCGAGCGCTTCGCCTTCGCCGAAGCGCGCGTGCCGGCGACGCTGGCGCAATTGCGCGAGTCCGGCCTGGTCGACGAAGCCGTCATCCTCTCCACTTGCAACCGGGTCGAGTTGTACGTCTCAACCAACCTCGAACCCCGGCAGGCGTTCGAAGAACTTCACCAGTTCCTCATTCACCTCCACGACTATCGCGATCCGATTTCCGACGAGATTTACAAGCTGTCGGAACCCAACAGCGTCGAGCACCTCTTCAAAGTCGCCTCCGGCCTCGACTCCATGGTCCTCGGTGAAACGGAAATCCTCGGCCAACTCAAGAAAGCCTACGACCTTGCGCTCCAGCACAACCACACCGGTTCGAGGCTGAACAAGGCTTTCCAACGCGCATTCAACGTCGCAAAGCAAATCCGCACCGAAACCAACATCCAGCGCGGCGCCACCTCCGTCGCCGCCGTTGCCGTCGAACTCGCGGAAAAGATTTTCAGCTCACTTGAGGACCGCCACGTCATGGTCATCGGAGCCGGCGACACCAGCGAGAAAGCCGCCCGCGCCCTGCTCTCCCGCGGCGCGAAAAGCGTTCTCGTCTCCAACCGCTCCTATGATCGCGCCGAGGCGCTCGCAAAGGAACTCGGCGGACGCGCTGTCAGCTTCGACGCTTGGGCGGAAGAGTTTCGCAAGATCGACATCGTCATCAGCAGCACCTCGGCGCCGCACTACATCATTGATCGCACCAAGCTCGGTCCAATGATGACGCTGCGCGGAAACGAGCCGTTGCTTCTCATCGATATCGCCGTCCCGCGCGACATCGAACCGGAAGTGAACTACCTCGACAACGTCTATCTCTACAACGTCGACGACCTCCAGGCCATCGCCAGCGACTATCTGAAGCAGCGCAAGGACGAGCTCGCCAAGTGCGAAGCCATCATTCGCGACAAGGCGCAGGGACTGCTTGGCGCCCGTCGCCCGGATCGAGTGGCGTCCGATACGCGCCCGGCCTTCGGACACGAATAACTCCCGCCCTGCAAATCTTTCCCGTGAGCAAAATCATTTACATCGCCACCCGCGGCAGCGCCCTCGCCCTCGCGCAGGCCAACATGATCCTCGCCCAATGTCGCGAGGCGTTTCCCGACCAGAGCTTCGACCTCAAGATCATCAAGACCACCGGCGACAAGCTGCAAACCGCATCGCTCGCCAACGCGGAATTGCCGAAAGGTTTGTTCACGAAGGAAATTGAAGAAGCGCTGCTGGCCAACGAAGCGGACCTCGCCGTCCACAGCCTGAAAGATCTCCCGACCGAACTCCCGCCCAAACTCAAGCTCGGCGCTGTCACCCGTCGCGCTGATGTGCGGGATGTGCTCGTCTATCGCGACCTCGAATACATGGTCAACCACGTGGACAGCTCTAAGCCCGTGAACCAGGCCCAGCGCGGCTACCGCCCTTGGCTTTCGCTCCGCGCCCTACCCCACGGTGCCGTCGTCGCCACCAGCAGCACGCGACGCGCGGCCCAGGTTCAGGAACAGCGGCCCGACGTGAAGATCGTTCCCATCCGCGGCAACGTCGGCACCCGCTTGAAGAAGATCGCCGACCAGTCGGAACTCGATGTCACGATTCTCGCCGCCGCCGGCCTTCAGCGCCTCGGTTACTCCATCACGCCCGCCGGACAATTGACCGGCCACGACGTTCCACCAGGTCTCGCTGCCACCGCGCTCAGCGTGAGCGAAATGCTTCCCTGCGTCGGCCAGGCTGCCATCGGCATCGAGATTCGAGAAAACGATCCGCGCCTCGAATCCATCTGCGCCAAGCTAAACCACACGGAGACTCATGCCTGCGTCACTGCGGAACGCGCGTTCCTCAGCGCGATGGGAGGCGGATGTCACCTCGCCGTTGCAGCACTGGCGGAGTTGAACGGAAACGAACTCTCCATCCGCGGCGTTTCATTTCTCGACAGCCGTCCGCGCCGCGGCGTCGCCCAAGCTCCGGCCGATTCAGCCCCGGCTCTCGGCACTCAACTCGCCTCCCAACTGAAAAGCTGAATAACGCTCCGCAATGGGCTTTCGCAGTATTGCTGCGCCCTGAGCTTCGTCCTAACCTCACTCGACAATGAAATCTACCGGAACAGTTTATCTCGTCGGCGCCGGCCCCGGCGATGCGGGATTGCTCACCATGCGCGGCGCTGAATTGCTTGGACGCGCGGATGTCGTCGTCTACGACGCCCTCGTGAACATGGATCTGCTCCGCCTCGCGCCCAAGACCGCGGAAGTCATCTACGGCGGCAAGCGCGCGAAGGACCACGCCATCCCGCAGGACGAGCTCAATCAACTGCTCGTGAAAAAGGCGAAGGAAGGCAAATGCGTCGTGCGTTTGAAAGGTGGCGACCCGTATGTTTTCGGCCGCGGCGGCGAAGAAGCGGAAGAGCTCGCGGACGCCGGCATTCGTTTCGAAGTCGTTCCCGGAATCTCCTCCATCGTCGCCGGTCCCAACTACGCAGGCATTCCCCTCACCCACCGCGATCACTGCTCCAGCTTCACCGTCATCACCGGCCACGAAGATCCAACCAAGCAAGAAACGGCACTCGACTACGAACAGCTCGCGCGCACGCCCGGAACGAAGGTCGTGTTGATGGGCGTCGAGCGCATCCGCCAGATCGCGTCCTCACTCGTCGAGCACGGCATGGACAAGTCCACTCCGGTCGGAATGATTCGCTGGGGCACCACTGGACGCCAGCAATCCATTCAAGGAACGCTGGGAACCATCGCGGACATCGTCACGGAAAAGAAATTCGCGGCGCCCGCCGTCACCATCATCGGCGGCGTGGTTAAGCTTCGCGAAAAGCTGAACTGGTTCGAGCAGCGCCCGCTGTTTGGACAACGCATCGTGGTCACGCGCACCCGCGAACAGGCCAGCCAGCTGTCCCAGCAACTCTCGGAACTCGGCGCGGAGATCCTCGAAATTCCGACCATCAAGATTCAGGCACCGGACGAACGGCAGCCGCTGGTGGAAGTGCTGCAGGGCATTGGCGAATACAACTGGATCGTCTTCACCAGCCCGAACGGTGTCACCGCCTTCTTCGATTACTTCTTCAAGGCTTACGACGACATCCGCGCGTTCGGAAATCTCCGCATTGCCGCCGTCGGCCCGGCCACTGCGGCCAAGTTGAAGGAACTGCACCTTCGCGTGGATGTGATGCCGGACGAATACATCGCCAAGAAGATCGGCGCGGCGATCCACAAGTTTGAGGACGTGGAGAATCTCCGCATCCTGCTCGCACGCGCGCAGGTGGCGAATCCCGATCTGCCAAAGGAACTCGAAGCACTCGGCGCAATCGTGGACGACGTCGCCGTTTACAAAACCGTTCCGGAAACCGACGACATCAACGGCGCGGCGGCGAATTTGATCGAATCCGGCGCGGACTGGATTACATTTACCAGCAGTTCCACGGTGGAGAATTTCCACGCCCGTTTCGATCTCCCGAAACTGCTCAAGCAGTTCCCCTCAATGCGCCTTGCCTCGATCGGTCCGGAAACGTCGAAGGCTATTACTGCGCTGGGATTGAAGCCGACCCTAGAAGCGAAACAGCATACGATCGACGGACTCGCATCCGCGATCCGGCAGGCGTCGAAAGCTGGAAAGTAAAAGGCGCGCGGCTCAGGGAGCCACGCGCCTGTCCGTGAATGTTCCGCGCCTGTCGTTATTCAGCCGGCGGGAGCAATACGCGATTGATGACGTGATAACGTCCGTTTGCCGCGCCGACATCCGCCTGAAGCACGGTGGATTTGTTCACATAAACCCGCTTCCAATACCACTTCACCGAGACATCGCTCCCTTGCAGCGTCTCGACGTGACGATCCTTCAGCAGCGTCCGGATCGACTGGTCGCCGGCCACCACATGGTAAAGAAGCACGCCCTTCAAGGCATCGATGTCCGCCAGCAGAGCCTCGACCGTGCCGGCGGGAAGAGCTGCGAAGGCTGAGTCCGTCGGAGCGAAGATCGTGAGCTCCCCGGTTTTCACCGCGTCCGCCAGTCCGGCTGCATTCAACGCGGCGATCAGCGTGGTGAACCGGCCATCTGCAGCCAGCGAGTCATAGAGATTCGGCTTGGGCGGCGGAGGCAACAGAACCTGGTCAATCACGTGAATGACGGCATTGGGCGACTGGATGTTCGGATTGAGAATGCGCGCTCCATTCACCGTGAAGTAGGCGCCCATGAATCCCATCTTCACGGTGCTGCCCTGCAACGTCTCCGGCCTCTGCGCGCCCACAAGCTGCAGGGCTGACTGTTTCCCAGCCGTCACATGATAGAGGAGGATGTCCGCGAGAGCCGCCTTGTTTGTAATCAGGGACTCGACTGTTCCCGCGGGAAGCGCGGCGAAGGCAGCATCGGTCGGGGCGAACAAAGTGAACGGCCCGCCCGTGGACAGAACGCCCGCGAGATCCGCGGCACCCGCGGCGGCGAGCAACGTGTTGAACCGACCGTCGAGCTTCAGCACATCGACCAGGCTCGAGACCGTGATAGTTTCAGCGGGCGGAAGCAGCACGCCGTCGATGATATGGATGGTTCCATTGACCGCCCACCGGTCCGACTGCAAAATCTTCTGCTGGTTCACCAGCACCTTGTTCTTCTCGCGGGTCACGAGCACCGGACTGCCTTCAAGCGTGACCGCCGTGCTGGTGTGAAGCAGCTTGAGCGAGGACTGACGGCCGGCCACCACGTGATACAGGAGGATGTCCGAAAGCACGGGAACATTGGTCACCAGCGACTCCACCGTTCCCGCCGGCAGCGCCGCAAAGGCATCATCTGTGGGCGCAAAGACTGTGAACGTTCCGCCCGTGGCGACCACACCTTTCAATCCGGCTATCTCAAGTGCCGCGAGGAGCGTTTTGAATCGACCGTCGCGCTCCAATCGCTCCACCAGATTGGGGGACGACCATCCGTGCGCGTGAGCACCTGTCACGGCGAGCATGAATGCCATCGACGCCAAGACCATCCCTCCGACCAACCGTCTCCGCAGTTTCTGAATCATCTTCATAACATACCTTAGAGTTTTGTTTAGTTTCGATTCGCGCCGACAAGCTGAGTCTTGGGCGCGAGCGCAAGAGTGTGAGGCAACTCCGCCTTGTCAAATTCCCCGGCTCGAAAAAAGCCGTTCATCCCGGAATAAAAAGAGACGCGGACCGAAGTCCGCGTCTGTGCAATGAATTGGTGACTAAGGGGCGGGACGTTAGAAGCCGTGAATGAGCTTCACGAGGCGTTGGTTTACATAAACGACATACTTCTGACCAAACAGGAGTTTGCGCTCCTTCTTGATCGAGACAGTGTGTCGTTCGTTCTCGCCCACCTCCAGCTCATGCTTCTCTTCGATCGGCTCTGAGAAGAGGCGGACACTTTTCTTCACCAACTTGTCGTTCACCTTGATCACAGTACTCCCCAGCAATTGGTTGAACTGGAATTCAAGGAGGTTCTTCTCTGTCTCACCAACAAGTAATGCGAATGTCATACGAAATGCACGGTTCGCATCCGGCGTGCCAGACCGGCCGGCTGATGGGTGAAGTTTATTTCAGGGGAGGACTGTCCCGAAAGCCGCAGGCCGGAAGTGGCTGAAAATCGCTCACTTCGCCCAAATCCGGCGAAAGCCACTCCCTCCCCGATTTTCAATCAACAGTAAGCTGCTCGACTTGCCCCGAGTGTCGCGATTTCAGGACACCCGGCGTCACTCCCGTCCCGGCCTGCGCTTACGCCAGAATACCCTTGATGACTTCGCCGTGGATGTCCGTCAGGCGATAATCGCGCCCTTGGAAACGGTAAGTCAGCTTCTCGTGATTCAACCCCAGGCAATGCAACACCGTCGCATTGACATCATGAATGTGCGCGGGGTTCTCCACGACGTTGTAGCAGAAATCGTCTGTCTGCCCGTAGGTGATGCCCGGCTTGACGCCGCCACCCGCCATCCAGATCGCGTAGTTGCGGCCGTGGTGGTCGCGACCGTAATTGTCCTTCTCGATCTTGCCCTGGCTGTAAACGGTGCGCCCAAACTCACCGCCCCAGACGACGAGCGTGTCATCCAGCAATCCACGTGATTTCAGATCCTTGATCAACGCCGCACTCGGCTGATCGGTATCCTTACACTGCTCACGAATGCGCTTCGGCAAATTGCCATGCTGATCCCAGCCGCGATGGTAAAGCTGAATGAACCGAACCCCGCGCTCCGCCATCCGGCGCGCGAGCAGACAGTTGTAGGCGAAGCTGCCCGGCTTCTTCACATCCGGACCATACATGTCGAGCGTCGCCTGCGTTTCCCCAGCCACATCCACCAACTCCGGGACGGACGTCTGCATGCGATACGCCATCTCGTACTGTTGGATGCGCGTAGCAATCTCCGGATCCTGATACGTCGCGTGCTGTTTATTGTTGAGCTTCGCGATGCCATCCAACATGCGACGCCGCGTTTGATGGTCGATGCCCGGTGGATTAGACAGGAACAACACTGGATCATCCCCGCCACGGAACTGCACACCCTGATACTCACTCGGCAGGAAGCCCGATCCCCACAACCGCGTGTAGAGCGGTTGATCGCTTTCCTTGCCGCTCGAAATCATCACAATGAACGACGGCAGGTTCTTGTTCTCATTGCCCAATCCGTAGCTGAGCCAGCTGCCCATACACGGGCGACCCGGTTGCTGAAAGCCGGTTTGAATGAACGTGATCGCCGGATCGTGATTGATCGCCTCCGTGTTCACCGTTTTGAGAATCGCGATGTCGTCCGCGATGCTGCCAATATGCGGCAGCAACTCGCTCACCCACGCGCCGGACTTTCCGTG
>CAZBIC010000063.1:0-30691 GCA_964491875.1 uncultured Bifidobacterium sp. | reverse complement strand
GTCTGGTGGCGAGCATTTCTTCAGAAACCGCTGAACGCAATTGGTCGCTCAGCCGTATTCAGCGGTCTTTTCCTTGGTCTTCTCCTTGTCGAGGCCCGCGCAGTAATCGGAATCGAAATCATGGAGGCGGATTTTTCCCTGAATGATGGTCGGCTGCTTCTTCACGTCCCCACCCAACCACAACCCGGAGTCCTACATGGCTAAACCAAAACACAGGGCGGTTTATGACTGCAAGACCGCTCCTTCATGCGCGTCGATTTGGAGCGAAGGGCAGGGGGTGGTCGAGTTCCGGAGATATTACCCTTTCTTGCGAAACCTTCCGCAAGTTCTCCCGTTCTTCCCGTTTGGAATGAAGTTTTATGTCCTGGTTTTGATGGGGCTGGTGTTCGGGTTTCGCGCCGTGGGTGCGGTATCCGAGGGGATTACTTCGTTGACCATCACCAATTCCAGCGATTTCCTGATCGCTGCGGACAGTTTGACGAATGCCCCGGGGACAGATCGTGAGGCGGTTCAAGTCCGGTCGGTGGTGCGCTGGGGGAATGACGGAGCGCTTCCCGCAGCGCGAACCACGGAGTATCAACTCCAACTCCTTGCCGGGTCGACCCCGGTCAGCATCTTGAACGAGTCGGGTGCTCCGGGAACCGTCTATCGCTTTACCAATTCGGTCACCGTCCCGGGAACGCTGGGCGGCGGACAAATCAGCCGGACCAATCTCTTCTCGCTGCGGCCAGCTGGCCGGCTTCAACCGCTCACCGATTACCGGGTGCGCCTGGAGTTGATGATTGGCGGTGCCTCGCGAAACAACCTCAGCAACACGCCACCCCGCCAGTTCTGGCATTTTACGAATCTGGTCAGTGGCGACGCTGCGCTGAATGTCCTTGGCGCGATGGAAGACGGCTCCTGGGAGAAAAGCTACGTGATCGATTCCGTCGCCGGACAAGAGTCGTTTCAGGTCACGAACACGTTTCGCGTGTTGCGCTGCGACGATTTTAACGCCGCTCAGATCACCACCAATGTTCCGGTTCGCCTTGCCTGGCAGCTGCAGGACACGAATGGCGCCGTCATTCCGACGATTCCGGCGGTCACCAATTTCACAGTCGGTGTCTTCAGCTTTGAGAATACCACGCCGCGCGAGCCGCGTGACCGGACGTTCGGGCGTATCATTTCATTCCGGCCTGGCGTGCAGCTCGATTCAGTGAGCAACCGCTACCGTCTGGTGGTCACGATGTCGCTGACTAACCTGACGGGCCAACCCGCGGAATCTTTCCCGGCGTTCACGACCGCCGCCTCCCGGCTACGTCATCTCAACGGCACGCTGCGCTTCGGTGATGTGACTGCCACCATGACCAATTTGATCGGCGGACCGGATGCTCAGATTACTCCTGCCGGATCGGATTTCCTCAGCATTGCGCTGGATGGCAGGGCGATTCTGGATGCGGCCCCGGAGCGCGATTTCGATTTGAACGGCCCGCGCATCTTCCAGCTTCGCGCCAACGGCGAAGCCAGCCTGGCCAGTGGCAGCCTGCCGGTTTTCGTTCAATCGGGCGGAGATTACTTCACCAACGGAAACGTTCGAATCCGCCGCAGTACAATCACGGTGAGTCCGGACGGCGCCTTTGCGGACCTGCGATTCTATCTCCCGACGGGGTTTGGCCTCTCCACCAACTACGGCGACACCAAACGAATGGAATCGCAGTTCGTGTTTCAAGATGTGGGCTTGGATGATGAGTTGGAACCGCGCACCAACCTCGTTTACGCCGCTCCGTTTGTCGCCAGCACGGAATCCAAGCCCATGCTCATCATTGGCGAACGGTTGACGTGGAGCCGGACCCTGAATCGCTTCACCATCACGCCCAATGCCAGTCAGGCGGTTTTCGGTACTCGTTTCCTGGACGAGGCATTCCTTCGCGCGACCAGCAATTCTCTCGCGTCATCGGAGCTCGCCATCAAACGCTCGAACGATGGCTACTATCAGATGATTGATGGCTTCAGTGGGAACATCACTCTCAGTGCGTCGTCCCAGGGTGTGGCTCAGCTCAGCTACATTGCCACGTTCAAGAGCGGCGCGTTTCATCCGCATTTTCCCGCCGGACCGTCCATCGTCTGGACGAATGGCGGGCGACAGGAGGTCGATAACAACAGCGTCACTCCAGGTTCCGACAGCCGGCTGGAAGGCGTGTTGGGCATCACTCAGGGATATCCCGGGAATTGCGCGGGCTGTGACGGAACGGCGACTACCAACTCGCTGTCGATGGTGGCCTCCAACCGCGTGCTGAACTTTACCCGCGATGGCGGCTTGATCGCTCTGCGCCATCCCGGAGCTCAGCTTGCGCAAAGCGTGCGGTGGGGTTTTTCGACCAACACCGGCGCATTTGCTCACCGGGCGAACAGCGTGAGCGAACTTTCCTTTCACATGCCGGGACATTTTCTCCGGGGTGTGGATGACACCAGCGACGGTGATAACAGCCCTGGCGTCCTTCATTTGACTGGCGTCGCGGCGACGAATCTGGCCGTGATCGAACGTCCGCGGACTTCTGGCTACGACAATCTGGGACGCGCTGATTACGCGGGCATCAACATCCGATCGCCCGCTACGCAGGACGGTGTCGGGCAAGACACGATCACCGGCGTGCCCGTGACCTTCAGCCGGACGGTGCGATCAAAGTATTACGTCCGCCCATCGGGCGTGAGCGGCGTGCATGAGGCGGTGCCGAACTCATTCGACTCCACGCTCACGCTGCTCGGATATCCGTTCACGTTCGACAACTACGGACTCTCCTTCCTCGACACGTTGAACCTGGACTCGCGCACGGAAGGTTCCGTGAGCGTGCCGTTCCCCGCGAACATCACGCTGCCGTTCAAGGAGCTGAAATTGACCTGCGCGGGCGGACTGGAGTCGGCGGAGTTGACGTCCGCTGGAGCGTATCGCCATCTCGAATACTGGAACGCCGACATCCAGCCGCAATCCATTCGCTTCGAGGGCAAGCCTGGTTCGGAATGCGACCCGACGGAGGCGTATCTCGTCGTGGGCGTGCGAGCGCACGCCAGTCACGTCACGGAACCGCTGGCGGGCACTCTGGGATTCTTTCCGAGCGGCTCGCTCATTCCTCCTGCATTCAACCTTCCGGGCGTGGACTCGCGGTTTGATCTGCCGTCGCAATTTCGATTCGCCGGACCTGACGGCTCAGGCGACTGGACGCTCACGCCGGTGGCGCCCGCGTATTTCACCACCAACGACTTCGCGCTCGCACCGAATGGGTATTTGAACATCGCCGGCAAATTGAACGTGCCATTCTTCGAGGACATGAAGGTGCATTTGCACAGCGGTGCCCGCACCAACGGAGCTGGCACCGGCGAAATTTTCCTCGCGGGCGGTTGGCCAAATGCCGGGCAGGCCAATGCTTTCGGCTGGGAGCAGTCGGGGAAACACTACTTCAACGACGAGGACTTTGACCGCTCGAACCGTGGCTTCCCTGCCGGTGTGAGCATGGCTGCGTATCACGGTGGAGACAGCGAATCGTATCGCTCACGCGCCAAGCGGACGTGGCTGGACGTGGTGGAGTTTGATTACCCGCTGGCGTGGGATCCTGTGTTGCGCCAGTTCGAGACCTGGCGCGCGGTGACGTCTCCATTGCTGCTTCTCACCGCGACTCATCAAGTCACTTATCTCGATCCGAAGCAGGCCATCCTCGACATCGGTCAGCGCTACGAAGGGTTGCCGGTGGTGAGCCTCACGCATCTGCTGGTGGACGAAACTGGCACTGGCGCCGGCGCGGCCACGGCGATGCGACAGGCGGCGGGCGATGGTGTGTTCAATGCGGTGACCAATGGACTCGCAACAGCGGACACGTTGCTGTCCGACAACCCGACGCGGTTGGCCGATCTCCTGATGGCCGCTGGCGTGGATGAGGTCGTGGACAATTTGATGAACAGCCTCACTTCGCAGTGGAACGGCTACAAGAACCGGCCGCCGAATCAGCGCGCTGCTTTCCGTGGTGTGGCGTTGGCCACTGTGACCAATCACTTTCTCGGAGGCGGCGGTGTGAGTGACACAGTGGAACGTCGGCTTCGATTTCTCGGCGTTCAGGCACTCGGTGGACAATTGTTCACGGCCTTGCACGGCGAGGTCAGTCGCGTGGCCGACGGAATCGAGAGCAACGCCGAAGGCTTCGATGGAGGCTCAGTGGGTGCGGCGTCGATTCGCCGACTGGTCGCCCTTTCGGCACCGCAGTTCGTGGACAGCGTGGCCGGGCCGGAGGTTGAAGCGGCGCTGGCGAAGAATGCGTCGAGCTTCCAACAACTGCGCACCTTGATGCTGAACGCCCGCTCCTCGGTCAGTTCTCATCTCCCGGGACTGGCGGAGGCCACTTCCGAGTGGGCGGATGAGCTGGAAACCATGTGGAACCTGGCGGCCCCGTTGCTCGAAGCGGCGGCGGCGGATGCGTCGGATTCCGTGGTGGCCGAGGTGGGAGACTATAACTATCGCGTGGACGATCCGTTCGCGGGAAGCGGCGCGGCCGAGCTGCGTGGTCGCATCCGGGCGGAGATTTCCAGTCGCCTTCTGGCCGCTCCTAGCGTCGCCGCACTGAGGAACTCGATTAAGCAACGTCTGTTCGATCCGAACGCCGGCTACCGTTCCGCCGCGAACAGCCTCTTTGCCCAATACAACACTGTGGCGCGCGATTTGATCAGCCGTTCGCTGGTGCAGGTGGATAACAACTTTGCGCCGGGGCTCGACACTCTGGCGAACTTCTTCGAGGTCTCCCGGCTTCAAGGACATGCCGAGATTCAGGATGAATCGCTGCGGCAGCTCCGGCTGGATGGACGGTTCAAACTTAAGGTGCCGGAAGACATGGCCTTCAATGCCTATCTCGAAATCAAGGAGCTGAACTCCGAGAACACGCCCGAGGAATGTCTCTACGATGGTGGCGTGGCAACCGAGGTGAAGTTTGGCGCGACGGACGTTGAGCTGGACTGGATCAGTGACGGCCTGCGCGCGGATGTCGGCACGAAGATCACGCTCGTTGAGGGCAGCCCTCGAGGCATCGCAGGTTCATTGCAGACCACCGGCCCGCTCTCGTTTGCGGGGTTCGTCGTTAAGCAGGTCGGCTTCGCGCTGGCCTTTGGTGAAGAGGAGAATTACATCGCCGCGAATGCGCGCGTGAAGCTGGGGCAATCGTCGGAGATCGCCGGCGGAATCTTCTTCGGCAAGGCGTGTGACTTGACCCCGCTGACGACGGCGGTGATCTCGGTCAGTCCGTATCTGCTGAATGCGGTGAATCCGCAGGAGATCTTCGGCCAGCCGCCGTTCACCGGGGCGTTTGTTTATGGGGAAGGAATGTTCCCGGTGTTCAGCCTCGGTTGCATTCTCGAAGTGCGTCTCATTGCCGGTGCTGGTGGATGGTATTTCGTCGAGGGCCCCCGGTTCGGCGGCATCATCAAGGCCGGCGTGAGCGGCACCGTCATCTGCGTGCTGAGCGCGAGCGGGGACATTACTTTGATCGGATCGAGACAGGGACTTGGACTCTCGTCGCCCATGGCCTTTGTGGGTATGGCGCACGTGGAAGGTTGCCTTGGCTTCTGGCCGTTCGAGGTCTGCATCGATGGCAGCACGAGCGTGAAATACATTGAGGGTGACGGATGGGACGCAGATGAGCCGTGAACTGAAAATGAATCGAAACCAAATTTCGTCGCTCAGGATGGCGTCCGCCTTTCTCGCCGCGCTGCTGCGCCTTGTCGTGCTGGCTGGCGTGATCTCTCAGGCAACGTTCCTCCGCGCGCAAGACGCCCTCGGGCCATTCATCTCCACGGTCGGCACCACCACTCGCGAGCCGGGCACCGGGCGTGACTGGGCTTATCTGCTGTGGACGGCGAACACACCGGCGCTGCTGAACGGACGCTCCCACGCCATCTACGCGAAAGCCGGCGATGCGAATGCAGCAACGCTCTTCACGCGCATCGCGATCGTTTCCCTGCAAACGGAAACCGTCACACTGGCTCCGTTGCTCGCGCGCGGAGCGGCGCTGGGTGATGACACCAATGTTCTCAGCTCGGACATCGACGCGCTCTTCGGCAAGTTCGTTTCGTCCGGTTTGCCGCTGTCGGACAAATTGTCCGCCGTGGTTCGTGGCGGGTTGATCGAGGAACAACATTACGGTCGCCTCCTGCTCCTCGCCCGCACGCATCCCAGCGTGGCGATGGCGCTGGGATTTGGACACGCGACGTTGCTCGCGCCGGGTACGACGACGTTCGAAGTGCGGGAGTTCGATCGCGGGACGGATTCCGACGGTGCCGTCGTAGGTCGCGTGACGGTGACGGCTGGATCACCAGTGGTGTTGCCGGCACCGGGTCGACCTGTGGCCATGCCGCAAACCGATGCGCGTGGGCACCTGAACGCCCAGCTGCGATGGAGTGTTCCGGATCCCTTGCGCCGGCTCAGCCTGCTGCAGCACGGCTACAATGTATGGCGGGTGCGCGAAGACTATGCGAAGCCGCGGGGCTGGAACTTGAACCCGCCCACGCCGGACGCCATGAACGCCAGCGCGCGTCAGAGCACGGCGGTCCGGCGCATCAATCGCCTGCCGCTGATGACCTCCAAGACCTTCAATGCCGCCGAGGCCGCGAACGTTCTGCCGCCCACGGGCGACACGAACACTGTCTTCGTTGTGGATGACAATGACCGCGGTCGCTCGAACGTCGTTACCTCGCTCGATTTCACCAACGGCGCGCACTTCATCTACTTCGTCACGGCGCGCGACTTGTTGGGTCGGGACGGCAATGTTTCGCCCGGTACCGAAGTGCAGATCTGCGATCAGCTGCCGCCCGATGCGTTGCGGGACGTCGATGTGCTGAATGATTTCACGTGGCAGGTCACGTCGAACCGACATCAGCTGCGCGTCGTGTGGCCGCAGGCGCCGAACCTGCCGCTCGATGAGGAACGCATCCGCGCCTACTGGGTGTATCGCTGGACGAACGTCACGGAATTGCGCACCAAACAGTCGAACCCCTCGAACAACTTGATCGCGGTGGTCACTCATTTGCCTGGCGCGACGACGAACAGCTATCTCGACGCCGGTCCGGGCGCGCCGTCGTTGAAGGACGATCGGGGCAAGACGTTTTGGTACACGGTCCGCGCCGAAGACAGCGGGGCTTGTCGCGGGAATCTATCTCCGCACAGCGCGCCGGCGTTCGGCATCCTCCGGGATCGCGTGGGCCCGGCCGCGCCTGCTGGAACAATCACCAGCACTTGTCTCACGCCGTACGCGGACTTCCTGAGCCGTGTGACCAACGGCAATCCCAACAGCCTGACGGGTGATGGCTCCTTTCAGTTCTCCATCGTCGGAGTGCGGGGTGATCGTCGGGTGGAATGGATGGAACTGCGCGCGGAGGTGCGACCGGTGGGTTCGACGAACGTCTCGGCCCGCTACAGTTCGGACCGCTTGTATTTCGGGTCTGGTACCGCCGGGTCATTCATCAGCTATCCTTTCGACGCGCCTGATTCGTTGGTCGGGCAAAATTTGTTCGTGACCGCCGTGGCAGGATTTGGCGACGGCAGTTCGGATTCGGGTTCGGGGTTTCAAGTGCTCGACGCGGGTTTGGTGAAAGGTGATCAGCGCGTTGTGTTTGCCTTCGCCGGGAAGGTGCAGGAACAGGCGAAGAACCTGCCGTGCGAGGAACATTTTCCCGTAGGTCCGGATGGCACGTTGCTTCCGGTGGAGATCAGAGTGGAGCCGACGATCGGCAGCAAGGAGTTGCGCGTTTACCGTCGCATTGATGATGGGCCGCTGGAACTGATATGCTCCCGCGTGCTCACCGAGCTCAGCACCGTGCTGTGTCTCGACGATACATTTCCGCACGGCGGCGGCCGCGTCTGTTACTTCGCGACCACCTTGGATGAACATGGCAATGGCAGCCCGATGACGCGGCTGGGTTGCCGCTATTCGTTTGAAAGCTCCCCGCCGCCGCGTCCGCAGTTGTCGCCCATCACGCCCGTCCCTCCCGAGACGGCTCCGTTGATGGTGCTGTCCTGGTTCTGTCCGTCGGTGAACGTCGAGCGGTTCGAAGTCAGCATCGCTGCCTTGGGCGACGAGATCGCCGCCGATTGCGCGCCAGGTTTCCTCGATTTGATTCCGCCGCCCAACTTGCCGGAGATGCAGCCCGTGTTTCCGGAGGTCACGGCCAACGCCGGCCTGGATGCGTTGTCGCTGAAGTTTCGTCGGTTCCTGACACCGCAGCCGGGCGGGGCGTTTGGAGAGGGGGATCGCTTCGTGGTTCCCGTGGAGGTGGAGATCGGCCGGTACTATGTCGTTCACGTGAAGTCTGTGATGCGCAGCGGCGCCCGAAGTGACGCGAGCAATCTGGAGAGCTTCTTCTGGCGCGCCACCAATGCACCGCAACCTCAAGTGCCGTGGCCGGCGCGTCCGCTGCCGCCTGTCGGGAACAGCTTCAGCCTCGCCTTCGGTGCAAGCTGGATGTTGCCGTGCGGCGAGACCAACGGTCCGAGCAACATTGTGGTTCGGATCAGTTACGAGGGTGTGACCGTCCAGAACAATTGCCAGCCCATGTTGAGTGGCTCGGTGAATCCAAACCATCTCATTCCGACCAATTCCCTCGGCGAATCTCTATTCCCTGTCGTGCTGTTCCGTCGTCAGGTGCCGAATGCGGAGTTCCCGGCGGTCAGTGGCGATTCGGTCCAAGTCACGCCACTCATGGAGTCGATCGCGTGGGGACAGAATGGTGCATCCACCTTCCTCTTCGATCCGTATGTTCAGGTGGAGCATAGAATCTCCGCTGTCGGTGGCTTCGGCGGTTTGCATCTGCGCGACACACAACCCCTCATTCGCGGTGCGCGCTATCGCTATTCTCTCGTGCGATTCAACAAACGGGGCGAGATCGCGGAGGTCATACCCGTCGCGAACGAAATGGAGGTGCCATGAAAATGTCGTTTCGCCGTGAAGTGGTTCGCATGGCCAACCTTGGTTTCGCCGTCTTCGCGGCGTTCGTCGTCGCGCCTTTGACCAGCCAAGCCTGGGTTGTCGAGACGGCGGTGGAGTTCGTTGCCGAAGGTGACTTCGACGGCGATGGCCGGCTGGATGCGCTCGTGATCGACAAGCAGACCGGTGCCGCACGTGTGGCGTTTCAGAACGCCAACAACGAACTCGCATGGCAGTCACCGTTCGCCAGTGGTATTGCGAATGTCACCGGCGTCGCGGTGGGTCGCGTGGCGTCGACGAGCTGGGATTCCGTGGTGGTGACGAGCCCGGAGGCGAATCGAGTTAACCGTCTCGATCCCCGGGATGTGTTGACCGGCGCGGGCGTCGTTCCTGTGGCGATCTTTCCGCCGGGAGTCGGACCTAATCTGGTGGCGGCTCTCGACGCTGGGGGACTTGGCAACACAGCGCTCGACGACTATTTCGTCGGCACGCGCGAAAACCCCGGTGCGCGGCGCGCTCTCCTCCGCAACAATGGAGGCGCGACGAGCGTGCTCGATGACGACGCGCTGGCTCAGGAGCTTGCCTCCGTGAACGTTTTCGAGATTAAGACCGGGCAGGGGAAGCGAGTCGGCGTCATGTCCCGGAGGGCCGGCACCGGCCTCGATAACTTCCAGATCATCGACCTCAGTGGCGGGACTGTCGTCACGCGGCTGAACTTCGCCGTGCCGTTGCCCAACACGCCAGCGCGTCCCGAGTTTGTGGCGCAACGATTTGATTCCAGCAATTCACTCGGACAAGTTCTCTTCTTCCGGCCGGGCGACACCTCGTTTGTGAAGTATCAGGTTCAAGAAATTCTCCTGAATCTCCAGCTCGCCAATTCCAATCAGTTTAACCTGCATGGTCCGCTTCAATCGTTGCAACCGTTGCCGTTCGCTGCGGGCGCGCGTCTGCTGGCGTTCTTCGGTCCGACTTCGACCAACCTGACGAACGCCACGATCTACGAGTTCAGCGGCAGCGCAGGCATGAGAGTGGTGGAATCAATGACGGGAAATTTCTCCGGTGCGCTCACTTTGGGTGGAGGCCACCTGGCACTGCTCAATGCCGATGGCGCCGGGCGCTCGGATTCATTCCAGATTCTGCTGGCGAACGGGGCAGGCTACGCGCTCGGCGCTGGCGGAACATTGCCGCGGGTCACGCGCTTCTCCGGCGCGGCGAACGCGCTGCTGTTCGACGCCGAGCCATTCGTCAATGCTGCGGCCCGCCCGCGTCAGCTTCAGCAGCACCCGGACTGGAGCACCGCCCTGCGCATCGCACCCACGGTTCGCGTGACCAGCCAGCAATTTCTCGGTTCGTCCAATGGACTCGGCTCCGCCAGCACTCGTGATTTCGGCGCCGCCTTGAGCGGTGTGACCACTGGCTTGGTGAATCAATACGCGCCTTCCATCTCTGTTTTCAGCGGCCGGCCCGCGGTAGGCGCGGTGGATGGCGAGATTCGTATCGCGCCGCCTGGCGGACGTTATGGCGATGCCCAGAGCCTGAGACTGGCGGTGAACGGTCCGGGGACGTGGGACATTCGCTATCGGACGACGACGAGTCAGAACTGGTTGGTCTACACCACCAACTTCCTCCTGTTCACCAATGCCACCGTGGAATTCTACGCGCGACGTGGCAATGACGGAGCGCTGACTGCGATGGGGCGCGCGGTCTATACGTTCAATGTTCCGACCGGCGAGCTCGATTCGGACAACGACGGAGTGCCGGACTTTGTGGAGCAGACGCGCGGGCTTAATCCGCTCGGCGGCGCGGATTCGGACGGGGACGGTTTCAGCGATCTGGAAGAGCTCGCGCGCGGGACGAATCCGAATCTCGCCGGCAGCGTGCCTGCCAGCAGTGCCGGCCTGCGCACGGCGTTCAATCGTCTCGTCTCGCCGCGGCCACCCCATCCCAATACCGGCACCGATACCCGACCGCGATCCGGCGTGGCGGTGCGCGCGTTCACACTCGGCGGAGCATTCCTGGGGGATGCCGTTACGTCCCCTTTCAACGGAAGCGGTGCGACGAATCCGGCAGCATTGCTGTCGAACCTCGTTCCGGAGGCTGGCGCCCGGCTTCTCGTCGAAACGACTTCAGATCACTTCGACATCGTGGCGTCGCCGGATTCGCGCACTGGTCGCGAGCTGATTGGCTTGATCGCTGTTCCGCCGACGAATCGGTTCTCGGTCGAATACACTTTCGGCAATGGTTCGCTCCTGACGGAAACAGCGAACTGGATCGCCGCCGCGAGTAACGCCGTGGCGAGCGCGGTGAATCCAACCTTGAGCGCTCAGCTGACCACCGAGAGCGCCCTTGCGGCAGCCCTCTTTGAACGTCACGTCGTCCGCGCATTGATCGCTCGCGGAACCAACGGCGCGACAAACGCCACGCTCTTTGATTTCCGCGCTGGCGATGCAGGGCGACGGGCCATCACCGCAAGTGATCTCACTGCCCTCGAACAATACGCTGGTCCCGGACTGCCGGGCTACAGTCAGCAGACGGTGTTTGGTTTTTTGGATGCGCGAGCGCGACAAGGAGAGTCGCTGAGTACGCTCCGAGATTTCACCCGTGAGTTGTGGCGTATCTCGGCGGCTCACCACAATACGAACGAGGGATTGTTCACCCTTCCGTATGATCAACTGCGTCGGGTCTTGGCGGGACAGGGGTTGAGCTCCTCATACACGGCTTTCCCGAGTCTATCGATAATCGTTTCCGCGGCGCAGACCGAGGCGGTCCGCACGCTGGCTTTGATGCCGCCCCGACCGCAAACCAACCTCACCTTGGTGGTGGCCGCTACACCAGTGGGAGCGCCCGTTGAACTACAGCACGCCACTGCCGGCACGCCGGTCACGCTCTGGCGTTACGGCGGCGCGCCCTGCACGTTTCCGCCGAATTTGCAGTTGCTGCCCGGCACGCGGCTCGCGGTGTTCGGTCACACCGATTTGCCCGCCGCCCCGGGCACACTCGCGGTGGAAGTTATCACGCTGGGACTCGATGCCGTGCCGATGCCCTCGCCGGGCGACGCGGACGGCAACCTTCTTGCGGATTCGTGGGAGAATCTGTTCCTCGGTGGGATGGGCGCGGATGCGTTTGGAGATTTCGATGGAGACGGTTACTCGAATCTGCAGGAAATGCTCGATGGCACTTCTCCCGATGATCGGCTTGGCACTCCGGGTGGAACTGCGTATTCGCTATCTCCGCCCGTCGTTGAGTTGATTCCCGCCGCGGGTCAGTGGCGATTCGTGTTCTCGTGGCCCGGGGGGCTGATGAGCCGTTTTCGATTTGGTCTCGAGGAAAGTGACGAGGCCGCGGGCCCGTTCCTCGAGTCGGCCGGCACAACGACGATTTCGTTGGGTGGCGATCAGCATGAAATTCGCATCAGCCCGACGGCTTCGGTCAACAAGTTCTACCGCTTGACGCTGAGGCTTTCGAACGCCTGGTGACAGCGGATTCCCCAACGATATCGTCGTCGGCGTTGTAGATTCAGCGGGACTCAATCCGTACTCGCCAACGTCGAACGAATGCAGTTTCAACATCGTGACGGCCGCGATGGCGGTGTTGATCTTGAAGACGCCGCTGACATAGCCCTGACCATCTGAAAAACTCAGCTTGCATGAATTGATAAACTTCATTTCGCGGACACCAAATCGGACACCAAAAGGGTGACGTGACCTCGCCGAAGTGAGCCAGGAGGAGAGAGAGTCTGGGCCGAAGAAAGGACCAGGCAGATGAAAGGCAAGAGACATACGACGGAAGAGAAGATTCGGATACTTCGGGAAGTAGACGGTGGGCGTAGCGTGCGAGAGATGTGCCAGGAGAAGAACATCTCTGAGGCGACGTATCACCGGTGGCGGGCGCAGTTCGGGATGATGGAGGTGAGCGAAGCCCGGCGGCTCAAGGAACTGGAGCGGGAGAACGGGGAGTTGAAGAAGATGCTGGCGGAGTCGCTGCTCAAGAACCGGTTTTGGAGGCCGTATGCGAAAAAAAGCTCTGAGCCCGGCGTCGCGCCGGGAACACGCGCGGCGGTTGACCGCCGACGGGATCTGTTCGGCGCGTGCCGCGTGCCGGATTCTACGGCTGGCGCGTACGACCTATCGCTATCAAGGACTGCCTGCGAGCGCAGAGGAACAGGCGTTGCAGCGCCGGTTGAAGGAACACTCCGGGAAGCACCCGCGCTACGGGGGTATCGTCGGATTGCTGCGCTGCTGCGGCAGGAAGGCTGGGAAGCGGGCAAACGAATGGTGCAGCGGTGGCGGCGTGCGCAGGGACTGAGGGTGCCGCCCACGCGAAGGAAGATGCTGCGGCGCGGGGTGTCGACGGGCCTGCCGACGCGGGCGACGCGTCGAGGAGAGGTGTGGACGTGGGACTTTATCGCCGATGCGACAGTGCGAGCGTGACCACGGCCACGGCGGTGAAGTTGGGGTTCTTCAGCAATTGGCGGAGGGCGAAGCGAAGGTCGTTCATGGTTCGGAAGGCGTGGCCAGTATTTACTGTCTTTGTTTCATTCGTTGCGCAACGCGGCCAATGGTTCGACGCGGGTGGCGCGGCGCGCGGGAATCCAGCAGGTGACGAGCGTGATGATCATGACCACGATCACCATGCCCAAGAGTGTGACCGGATCGGCGGCGCCGATGCCAAACAGATACGTCTTCAATCCAGCCGACAGAGCGAGTGCGACGACGACGCCCAAGGCAACGCCCGCTCCCGCCAGTCGCAAGCCGTCGCCGAGAATCAATCGCAGCACATCCGCACGTTGCGCGCCGACCGCCATCCGGATGGCGATCTCGCTTCTTCGCGAACCCACCGTCAGCGACAACACGCCATAGATGCTCACCGTGGCCAGCACGCACGCCACCAGAGCAAAGCCGACGAGCAGGTTCATCGCGAAGGTCCTGGGCGCCACCGAATCGGCTCGGATTTCCTCGAGAGTCTTGATGTTCTCCACCGCGACCGTCGGGTCGATGGCACGCAGTTCCCGCTGCACCGTGGCCGCAAGCAAATGCGGGTCACCTTGGGTGCGAAGCGCCAGATGCTTTGAGAACGCGCTGTTTTGCCAAAAGCAAAAATAGAGTTCCGGCTCGGCCGGGTCGGTCAACGTATCGGTCCGGGTGTTGATGAGCACGCCGACGATTTCGATGAGATTCGTCCGGTTGCCCGGGGTTCTCAGCATGCGCCCGATCGGGTTGACACCCGGGAAATGACGAACGGCCATGGCCTGATTGATGATCGCCACTTGGGGCGCATTGCGGTCGTCCGTCGGACGGAAGAACCGTCCGTCCGCCAGCTTCAATCCGAGCGCCGCAAAATAGTCCGGCGTTACCGAGCGCACTGGCAGGCTCAACTGTCCCTTCACACCGTCCGTTACTGGCTGGCCATCGATTTCAAAGGTGGCGTTGTCCCATTTGTTCCCGGTCAGCGGCACACCCCAGCCGAACGCGGCGGCCTTCACGCCGGGCAGCTGGCCGACGCGTTCGAGGGCGAGGGTGTGGAACGCAGCGCTATTGGTGCCGACGGCGGTGACGCTCATGGTCAAAACATTCTGCGTGTCGTAACCGGGGCGAATCTGGGCGAGCGAACGCACGGTTTGCATCAACAACCCTGCGCCGACCATCAGCGCGAGGGTTAAGGCGATCTGCACCGCGGCCACGCCACCCAAAAGCCGGCGCTCAGTCCGCCCAACACTGCCGGTGCGACTGCCGCCTTTGAGTTCGTTGCCTGCATCGCGCCCGAGCGAACGCCAGGCCGGCAGGAAACCCGCGAGCAACCCGGCCACCGCGGCGGCGCCCAGGCAAAAGCCAATCACCGGCCAACCGAGGCGCACGGCGTCGAGGCGCGGGATGGCCGCACCCGCCAAGGATCTCAGGACATCAATGCAACCGACGGCCAGGCCAATGCCGACCAAGCCTCCCACTAGGGCGAGCAGCAAACTCTCCAGCAGCACTGGCCGGCAAAGTTGAAGCGGACGCGCCCCCAGCGCGGCGCGCACGGCGTATTCGTGCTGGCGTTGCAAGCCGCGCGCGAGCAGCAGGCCGGCGGCATTCCCGCAAGCGATCAGAAAGACCAGCGCTACCGCGCCGGCCACTGGCAACAGCAGGCGACGGCCTTCGCTATTCATGTGCGACTCGAGCGGCAGCAGCTCGGCGTTGATGCCCGCGAAGTCCGGTTCATC
The DNA here is from genome assembly GCA_964491875.1 of uncultured Bifidobacterium sp. Lineage (GTDB taxonomy): Bacteria > Verrucomicrobiota > Verrucomicrobiia > Limisphaerales > JADJPG01 > JADJPG01. Next base: position 15,556 of record CAZBIC010000063.1, on the reverse strand, counting down.
GCGCGTCTGGCGCGCGGTCATCGCGGTGATCTCCGCTTGAGCTTGTTGCACCGTCACGCCGGGTCGCAATCGGCCGACGAGGTTCCAGTCCGGTCGCTTCAAGCGATTGGGATCGGGTTGGACGGGCATCCAGAAATCCACTTTGGCATCGACATTGTAGTTTGGTTCACTGGTGACGTTGGGCGATGGGAGGAACCGGACATCGGGTGGCATCACGCCCACTACCGTCAACGGTTGCGAGCGGCGGCTGATCTGAACGGCTTGCCCGATGATGTTGCGGTCACCACCGAACCGGCGCTGCCACAGGTCATGGCCAAGGATGATCGAAGTGCCACGGCCATTCGAGGTGTCAGAGTCATCGAAGGGGCGTCCCAGCGCGGGTTGAAGGCCGGCCACCTTGAAGTATTCACGCGTCACCGCCATGCCCTCGATGGATTCGCTGCCGTCCGGGAGCACGAGAAAGTTGAACGTCCACCCATAGCCCGCGATGGCTTCGAACGACTTGGATTCGTCCTTCCACTCCTGCCATTGGGCCGCCGGCCAGCCGCGAGTGTAACGCTGGCCATCGGCGCGCGCAGGCGTGATCAAGACGAGACGATCGGGTTGTGGATAGGGCGGCGGAGTCAGGAGTACACCTTGGATCAAGGTGAACACCGTCGAGGTGGCTCCGATGCCCAGCGCGAGCGTGAGCACCGCCACGGCGGTGAACCCAGGATTCCTCAGCAACTGGCGGAAGGCGAAGCGCAGATCGTTCATGGATAGATATGCTCGGATTGGTTCGTCCCCTGTTGGGATCAGTGCGAGTAGCTGATGACGCGAGTAATTTGCCAGGCCCCGCCCTTGTTTCGCCAAAGGTGGATAAACTTCGGCGTGGCCATCAGTTGATCGGGTTCGCCGGCCGTCACCTTCCAAAATCGGTGCGTTCCCAATTGAACTGCACCAAAGCCCTTGATGGGATGGACTTCTACCGTCTCCGGGAGCAACTCGCGCCTCAGCTTGGCGACGTTGTTCGTGCCGCAGCGAGATCTGAACGACCGCTCCAAGGCGTCTCGACTGGTAGTGACATCATCGTTGTCCTGATAAAACTCAACGTCCTCGGCCAGATAGCGTTTCCAGGTCTCCAGATCACAGGCGTTGAAGGCGTCGAAGAACGCCTTGTCCAGCGCCAGGATTTTGGTGCGTAAGGCCACCTCCGGTTGATTTGACGTCGAAGCAGTCATGGCGATGTAAGCCGTGAATAAGGCTGCTACACCGACGGAGAGCATACGTGCTGTGAGTCTCACTGCTTGTGCCTTTCACTTTGTTTTGATTTCAGCGCTGCGATTTCACTGAAACGCTTCATGGAGATTGGTAAAAGATTACTCCGTTCGCAGAGCAATCATTGGATCAACTCGTGCGGCCCGGCGCGCGGGCAGCCAGCAGGCGAGGAGCGCGACCGTGGCAAGAAACAGCGCGTTGGTACCAAACGTCAACGGGTCGGTCGCACTGACGCCGAAGAGGAGGGATTGCATGACTCGCGTGAGCAGAAGCGAGGCGATCAAGCCGATGGACAATCCGAGCACGACCGGTTTCATCCCTTCGCTCATCACCTGCTTCAAGATGTCGCGACCGGTGGCTCCGAGCGCCAGACGAATTCCAAGTTCCTGCGTGCGCTGGCTCACTGAATAAGTGATGACGCCGTAGATGCCGACCGCTGCGAGGATCAACGCGAGGATCGAAAAGAGTCCAAGCAGGAGCGTGATCAGTCGCTTGGGCGACACGGCCTGATCGACAATCTGGCCCAATGATCGGAAACCGCTCGCGTCCATTTTGGGATCGATGTCGCGGAGCGTGGCGCGCACCGCCGGAACGAGGGAGGCCAGCGTCCCTTTGGCGCGGACGACCAGTTCGAGCGCGGTCCAATCGCCGGTCTGCTGGAAGTTCAGATACATTTCCGGTTCGGATGCTTCGTCCAGCGCGCTGTGCCGCACATCACCCACGATACCCGCGACCCGCAGCGGGGTCTTGCCGTTCATGGCGAACTGGCCCACGGCGTCCTTTCCGGGCCACAACCGACGGGCCATGGTTTCATTGATGATGATCACCTTCTCGCCAGCGGCGGTGTCTTGCGCGTCGAAGTTGCGCCCTGCCCGGATGGGGATGCGCATGGTCTTGAGGTAGCCCGCGTCCACGACACGGGGAAAGATATTCGGATATTCGCCTTCCCGGTAAGTTTCCCCTTTGGCACCGATCCCTCCCCAACTGCGGTTGCGGCCCAGTGGAAGCGTATCGCTCAACCCGGCGGATTCCACGCCCGGTAGAGCCTCGATTCGCCGGACGAATTCCTGGTAATAGCTGACTCGCTCAATGTTGTTGGTGAATCGTCTGGACGTTTCAATGCGCCAGGTCGCGGCTTGTTCAGATCGAAATCCAGGATCGACCTCCAGCAGTTGAACGAAGCTGCGAATCAGCAGACCCGCTCCCACGAGGAGCACGCAGGCCAACGCGACTTCCGAGACCACCAAGGCTTCCCGAATCCAGACACGGCCTTTGCCGTGGCTGGAACCCCGGCTCGACTCCTTCAGATCTGAATGAACATCCGCGCTGGAAAGTTGCAGCGCGGGGACAATTCCAAAGATCAATCCAGTGGCCAGAGCGATGAGAAGAGTGAAGGCGAGAGCCAGTCCATCGACTCCGACTGTTTGCAGAAGCGGGATGCTGAAGGCGCGCGATTGAGTGATGGCGCTGGTGGCCAGATAGGCCAGCGGCAGTCCGAGCGCGGCGCCGCAGCCGGAGAGCAGCAAGCTCTCGGTCAGCATTTGCCGGATGAGACGCGAGCGGCGGGCGCCGAGCGCGATGCGCACCGCGATTTCCTTGCGCCGGACGGCGGCCCGCGCGAGGAGCAGGTTGGACAGGTTCGCGCAGGCGATCAGCAGAACGCAGCCCACCGCGGCGAAGAGAATCAGGAAGGAACGACGGAACTGGCCGCTGATTTTCTCAGGCAACGGCGTCATGTGGGCGGCGAAGCTGGTTCCGCGTTCGGGATGCGCGCTCTTGATCTGCTGATTCAACAGATCGAATTCCGCCTGCGCCTGCCGCAGGGTTGCTTCAGGCTTCAGCCTCCCAATCACCGCCAGGGTGTTGCCGCTCCGGTCGTTGTCATTGCTCATCGCATAGGGAACGAGCATGTCCACCTTCGACGCCGGGGAAAAGATGGAGGAGAAGTCGAAGGAGGGCGGCAGGATGCCCACGACTTCCCGGGCGGAATTGTTCACCGTGATGGAGCGCCCGACGATGCCGGGGTTTCCCTGAAAACGTCGTTTCCAAAAGCTGTCCGTCAGCAGAACCGCCCGGGGACCGTTCGGCTGACATTCCTCCGCGGTAAAACCGCGGCCCAATTGTGGCTGGATGCCCAGGGTGGCGAGAAAACTTTCGGAGACGCCGACGGCCTGCAAGCGGGCGGGCTCGCCATCGCTGGTGAGGGTGTAGCCGCGATAGTCGAAAAAGGCGAAGTACGCGCCCATTTCCTCGAACGACTGATTCTGGTTGCGCCAGTCGGAGAAATTAGCCACGCGTGTCGTCTGGCTGGAAAGCCCGCCATCGCCCTGCGCGCCGTTGGCGATCCAGACCAGCCGCGCCGGCTCGCGAAACGGCAACGGACGGAAGAGGAGCGCGTTGACGACGCTGAAGATGGCGGTGTTGGCCCCGATGCCGAGTGCGAGGGTGAGCACGGCCACGGCGGTGAAGCCGGGGTTCTTCAACAACTGGCGGAAGGCGAATTTGAGATCGTTCATAAGGGCAAAGGTTTGAGTGGCCAGTTCCCTATTCGTTTCTCAGTGCCACCATTGGGTCCACGCGCGACGCCCGCCGAGAGGGGAGGAACACAGCAACCAGGACGACACCAGCCAGTGAAAGGGAAGCAGCAAGGATGACTCCCAACGGAAATGCGCCCACGCCAAAGAGCATTGACTGCATGGCCCGCGCTGCAGCCCAGGCACCAGCCATGCCGATGCCGAGTCCTATCAGGCAGAGCTTTGCTCCAAATCCAAAAAACTGTTTTAGAACCTGAGTTGGCTGAGCACCCAGGGCCATGCGTACGCCAATCTCGCGCTGACGCTGGCTCACCGCGTAGGCGAGCACGCCGTAGGTACCAAGCGATGCGAGCAGCAGCGCGACGCCAGCGAACAGGCCTGCCAGCACCGCCGGCGAACGACGCGCCACCAGGCTGTCGTCGATCCGTGACTGCAAGGAACGCAGGTCATCCAGAGGCATGCCGGGATCACACTGCGCGACTGCCCTGCGAAGCATCGGTGCCAACGCGGCCTCCGGTAGCGCGGAACGGACGACGAGAGAGAACGAGTCCGGCCAGTTCACACCATACGGAACGTAGATCATCCCCTTGTCGGAACGCTCGGCGATGTCCGTCTGCTTGGCTACGGCGACCATGCCGACCACCGCAAACGAATCGCCCGGATCAAATTTCGCGCCGAAAGTGATGCGACGGCCGATCGGATCCTCGTTCGGCCAGTAGAGCTTCGCTACAGCCTCATCCACTACACACGCCCGCGGCTGACGATGCCGGTCGGCATCCTCCAACAGCCGGCCTCGCAACAGTGGGATGTCCAAGGCCTGCCAGTAGGCGCTCGTCACCCGGGCTCTATCGTGCGAGCGAAAACCCTCATCTCCACTCATCTCACGCCCTTCCACAACGACAGCGTTCTCGGAACTATCGGCGCTAAAGGGCATCAACGTATTCGCCGCCACGTGAGAAACTCCTGGTAGTGCGCCAACCTCCGCAAGCAACCGATCGACAAACGCCAAGCGCACTGGCTGATTGGTGTAGCCGATCCACGGAAACGCGATGCGGCCAGACAAGACATTCGAGGGGTTGAAACCTACCGGAGTTTCCAGCACCCGCTTCAAGCTGATCCCCAAGAAGCCCGCCCCGGAAAGCAGCACGAACGCCAGCGCCACCTGTGCGACGACAAATCCGTGGTACAAGCGTTGTGAGCCGCGGTTGGCGCTCCCGCTGCGCGTACCCAGCTTCAACCCCGCCGCCAGCTTCGAACTTAAATTGAAACCCAGCAGCAGCAGCGTCAGCAGACCGCCAACTACCATCGCGATGCTAAAACCCGCCGTCGCCGTCCGGGCATCCAGATGAATTGTCTCGCCCAGCAGCTGGTCCGCGCCGAGCGCCGAAAGAACCCGAAGGCCGCCTACGCTCAGGAGCAGTCCGATCGTTGCTGCGGAGAGCACCAGTAGCATCACCTCGGCTGAAACGCCGCGTGCAATCTGCCATCGACCAGCCCCGAGCGCCTGGCGCACGGCGAATTCCTGGGCGCGTCCGTTGGCTCGGATTAACAGGAGGTTCGCCAGATTCACGACGCCGATCAGCAGAAGGAACCCGACGCCGACCTGCAACAGCACCAGAGTTCTTTTCACGGAGTGCACATGGTCCTCGTGAAGGGAAGCGACCGTCGTTTGAAAACCGGCCTTTCGGACTACTTCCTTGAGCGGGTCGTTTTCCAGTTGCTGCGCGTTGAAGGCGTTCATCTGCGCTTGAGCCACGCTCCAGCTCACACCGGGAGCCAGGCGCGCCACCATGTGCAAATCCAGGTTCGCGTGCCGTTGAGCGACTGAACGGTCTTTCGGGTCATGGGAGGCTGGCCGGAAGAATTGGGCCCGGCTCGACAGGAACCGGAAACCGCGGGGCAGCACGCCAATCACGGAGATGCGCGCACCGTCGTTGTCGAAGGTGCGACCGATGACATTTGGGTCAGCGTTGAAGTGGCTTCGCCAAAACCCGTCGGTCAGGATGGCCACCTCGTCCCGACGCCACGTGAGATTCTCGTCAGTGAACGCCTGCCCGAGGGCCAACGGCACACCGAGCGTCGCGAAGAATTCGGGCGATACAGACAGAATGGGTACACGCCGTGGGCTCCCGGCCACGTCAACAATCACACTCGACTCGCGATAGACGGAGACCGACTCGAAAGCCTTGATGGCGTCACGACGTTCGAAGTAACTCGCTATCGAGTTGTCGATCCGATCAATGCCCGCACCTGGAAAACGGTTGTAGATGACAGCAAGCCGATCTGGTTCAGCAAATGGCAGCGCCCGCACGAGAATCGCGTCCACCACCGTGAGAATGGTGAGATTCGCGCCCAGACAGATCGCGAGCGTCAGCACCGCCACGGCGGTGAAGCCGGGGTTTTTCAGCAGTTGGCGAAAGGCGAATTTCAGATCGCTCATGACGTTTAGGAATCTGAGATTGGTGATTTGAAACTCTTCATTCCGTTCTCAGCGCCACCATCGGGTCCACTCGCGCCGCCCGCCGGGCGGGGATCAACGAGGCGAGCAGGGAAACGAGCAGGAGCAGCAACGCGACGCTGGTGAAGGTCGCCGGATCGGTCGGCTCCACACCGTACAGCAGTTGGCTGAGCAGCCGTGTCAGGCCGAGGGCGGCTGCGCCGCCTAGAACGATCCCGAGTCCGACCAGCCTCATGCCCGAACCCAGCACGAGGCGGAGCACACTACGTCGGCTCGCGCCCAGAGCCATGCGGATCCCGATTTCGCGCGTGCGCTGCGACACAGCGAAAGCAATCACGCCGTAGAGACCGATCGCGGCCAGAAGCAGCGCGGTCCCCGCGAATCCGCCCAGCAACAGCAGGATGAACCGGCGTTCAGCCATCGAATCGGTGAGCGCGTTCTCCATGCTCCGGATGTTGGCGACAGGTTGGGTGGGGTCGATTTCGAGGATCGCCTTCCGCACGGATTCAGCCAGGGTCAGCGGAGCACCGGCGGTGCGAACCAGCAGGTTGCCACCGCTCATGAAACTAAAGGACTGCGGCCGATACACACAGGGACGGACATCCTTTCCCAGCCCATGCTGTCGGACATCGCCAACGACGCCGACGATCTCCCAGCCCTCGTCAATCTTGCCCGCCGACGCGCCGATGTGAATGCGCTGCCCCAGCGGTTGCTGATCCGGGAAATGCCGACGAGCCAGGGCTTCGTTGATGATGACCACACGGGACGAACCGACCTTATCGGACCATGCGAAGAACCGCCCCATGCGCAGGGGGATTCCCGCTGCCTGGAAGTAGTCCGGCGTGCAGAAATCGAAGTCCACGCCGTGGCCGTTCGGTGGTGCATCCGATCGCCCGGCGATGGTGAAGGTCGTGTCCATTGACCCGCCCCCCACCGGCCTCTTTCCGACGACGCCGGCCGCTTCGACACCGGGAAGCGCTTTGATCCGTTCCAGCGATCGCTCGAAGAATTCCGTCCGTCGCGCGGCGTCAGGATACTTCTTTTCCGGAAGCGTCAGCTGCATGGTGAGGACGTTCCGTGGATTGATGCCGGGCGGGACGTGGGAAAGCCGGACGAAGCTGTTAAGCAGCAAGCCGGCCCCGAGCAGTAAGACGAGCGAGAGCGCCACTTCGGCGACGATGAGCCCGCTGCGGACCCGGTTCTTCGCGGCGGAACCGGAGTTGCGCGCGCCGTCCTTGAGCATGTCGTTCAGGGCGGTTCGCGCCGTGTGGAGGGCGGGCATGAGTCCGAACGCCACTCCGACGAGCAGCGACACCAGCACGGCAAAACCCAGCACGCGGAAATCAAGCCCGAGTTCCTGCACGCGGGGCAAGTTCACGACGTCGAGGCCTCGGAGCGCCCCGACGCACCAGAAGGCCAGCAGCACCCCGAGGAGCGCGCCCGCCAGGGACAGCACCAGGCTTTCGGCCAGCAACTGGCGGATGACGCGCCAGCGACTCGCACCGAGGGCGGCTCGCACGGCCATTTCCTTTTGGCGGGAAGCCGACTTCGCCAGGAGCAGGTTCGCTACGTTGCCGCAGGCGATCAGCAGCACGCAGCCCACGGCGCCGAACAGCACGAGCAGGGTCGGCTTGACCTTGCCCGTGATCTGCTCGTGCAGCGGCACGAGGGTCGTACCCCAGCTCTGCTTCCACGCCGGATACAGCGGGCGGAGCCGTGCAGCCACGGCCGACATCATCGTTCCGGCGCGTTCCACCGTTTCGTCGGGCTTCAAGCGGCCGAATGCTTGAAGCCAGTGGGAACCACGCTCATTTACGGCGCTGGGGCTGACCGCAATGGGGACGACGAAATCCGTTGGCCCCCACGGCAGGGCCGTCGGGGCAAGGACGCCGATCACCGTATAACTTTGATCATTGAGCTGGATCGTGCGCCCGACGACAGACCCATCGCCTCCGAAACGGCGTTGCCAGAATCCGTCCCCGAGCACGACCACCCGGTCTTTGCCTGGCTGATCCTCATCCGGCGCGAAAACTCGGCCTAACAACGGACGCAACCGCAGGATTCTCAAGCCGCTGGCCGACATTCCCAGGCCGCTGACACGCTCCGGCTCTCCTTCGCCGGTGAGGTTCAGCTCGCGACCGTCCAGGAGCGAGAGATCTTCGAAGACGCTGCCGTGCTCTTTCCAGTCGAGAAACGCGCCCGGGGAAGCCCAATTCCGTTGGCCCCGTCCGGGAGCCTCCCACACCTGGACCAGTTGCCCCGGCTCGTCGAACGGCAGCGGCTTCAGCAACACCGTATCCACGATGCTGAAGACGGCCGTCGTCGTCCCGATGCCGAGCGCAAGTGTGAGCACGGCCACGGCGGTGAAGCCGGGGTTCTTCAGCAACTGACGGATGGCGAAGCGTAAGTCGTTCATGGCTTACTTCTCCATCCAACCATCGCGCAGGCGGATGATACGGTTGCCGTAAGCCGCGTTGGCCTCGGAGTGCGTGACTTGGATGATCGTTGTGCCTTCCGAGTTGAGCTTCTTGAACAGCTCCATGATCTGGCGGCCTTGATCAGTGTGCAGATTGCCGGTGGGCTCGTCGGCGAGAAGCAGAGTGGGCTTGGCAATGACGGCCCGCGCGACGGCGACGAGTTGTTGCTGGCCGCCCGAAAGCTGGCTGGGAAAGAGGTCCTTCTTCCCGACGATGCCGAAGCGGTCCAGCGTGTCAGCGACGAGTGCCTGGCGTTGCGAGGACTTGATGTCGCGATAAGAAAGCGGGATGTCGAGGTTCTCCGCCACCGTGAGGTCTTCAAGGAGGTGGAATTGTTGGAATACAAAGCCGACGTGTTTCTTGTTCAGCGCGGCGCGTTCCTTGGGCTTCAATTTGTGGACCGGCTCGCCGTTGAAGTGGTATTCGCCTTCCCACGAGTGATCGTAGAAACCAATCGCGCTGAGCAGTGTGGATTTGCCCGCCCCGCTCGGGCCCATGAAAGTCACGAACTCACCCTCGGCGATATCGAGCGTGATCTGCCGCAGCAAGTAGGTCGGGCTGGGCTTGGTAGGGAAGCTTTTCTCGATGTTGCGGAGTTGAATCATCTCAGTGGGCGGATTGGTCAATGCTCTCCTCCACCACACGTCCGTCGAACAAATGAATCTGCCGATCGGCGTGTCGGGCGAAGCGCGTGTCGTGCGTGACCATGCAGATAGTCGCGCCTTCGCGGTGCAACTCGCGCAGCAAGTCCATCACGGCGTCACCGTTTTTCGAGTCGAGGTTTCCGGTGGGTTCGTCGGCGAGCAGGATGCTCGGCTTGCCGCCGAGCGCTCGAGCCACGGCGACGCGCTGCTGCTGGCCGCCCGAGAGCTGCGAGGGGTAATGCTTCATGCGATGGCCCATGCCGACACGCTCCAGCGCTTTCATCGCGGCATCCTTTCGTTCGCCTGCGCTCATGCCGCGATAGGTGAGGGGCAGCTCCACGTTCTCGAACACCGTCAGATCGCCGATCAAATTGAAGCTCTGGAAAATGAACCCAATCTCCTTGTTGCGGATGCGCGCCCGTGCGGCGAAGTCGAGATTGGCCACCGCCTGATTGTTCAGTGTGTAGCTGCCATCGGTCGGCGTATCGAGCAGGCCGAGGATCGAGAGCAATGTGGATTTTCCGCAGCCAGACGGCCCGGCGATGGAGACATATTCGCCCATGCTGATGGTAAGATGGATTTCCGCCAGCGCGTGCGTCTCCACTTCATCGGTGAAGAACACCTTCTTGATGCCGTCGAGTTTGATTAGTGGTTCGGGGTTCATGCTTCTGGGTGTCTCACTTAATTCAGTCGTATCCGCTCGTGTCCGTCCGAGGCCGACATGTCCGACAGGATGACCTGGTCGCCGACTTCCAGACCTTGAACGACCTCCACCGTGCTCACGGAGGTGCGTCCCAATTTCACCGGAACTCGCACAGCTTCGCGGCCGCCATCCACTAACTTGAACAGACTGATAGTGCTGTCCGGCTGTCCTTGCACCGGGCGTCCGACATAGAGCACCTGATCCAACCGTTCGAGTTCGATGGTGCCGTCCACGCTGAGGTCGGGACGAGCACCGCGCGGCAACTCGCCTTCGAGTTTAACGTCTACCGTCACCGTTCCGCCCACGACGGCGGGATCAACCCGCACCACGCGGCCCATAATGATTCCATTGCGCGTGTCGATGGACGCGACCTGACCGATCAGCACGTCCTTCGCCTGCGTTTCCGCGACCTTGATCTCCGCTTTCAGCTTGGTCGGCTGAACAATCTTCGCGAGCGTGGCGCTGGGAGTGATGCGTTGTCCGACCTGCAGCATCTGGGTGTCGCCAATCTGTTGCAGCACGCCGTCGATGCCCGCGCGAACTTGAAGCGCCGCCAGTTGCCGCTTCTTCAATGCGAGCAAGGCGCGAGTCTTCTCCAGTTCAGCGTCCGCCGCGGCAAGTTGTGCTGTAGCAGATTCACCAGCAATCTTGAGACGTTCTTCCTCGATCTCCACGCGACCGCGAAGGTCTTTCGCCTTCGCGCGCGACTGACGCGCAGTAAGATTCGGAACCAAACCGTCCTTTTCCAACTTTTCATCTGCTGCGGCGAGAAACGCCGCTTGCTCGGCCTCATACTTCAGTGTCGCAACCACGGCCTTCTGCGAGAGTCGATCGCTTTCTAACTGCACCTTGAGCTTCGTGAGCTGCGCCTCGCCGGCCTTAAGTTGGTATTCCGCATCGAATGCCGCCTGTTTCAATTCCGAGTTGCTCAACTCCATGAGCACCGTGTCGGCGGTCACTTGTGCGCCGGGCTTCACGAGGATTCGTTCCACACGACCATCCGTCTCCGATTGCACGAACTGAATCTGCTCCGGCACTAGCGTTCCGTTGCCACGCACTTGGCGGAGCATTGGGCTCTCACTTGTGGCGCGCTTCACTGTATCCGTCCAAATCGAAGCCTTCTCGACCGTCGGCGCAGCGGGTTTCAATCGCGACAGACCGACCGTGACCGCCGCGACAGCCAGCAAACCGGCGAGTGCGATGAAGAACCGGCGGCGCTTTTTTCGTCGAGCAATGTCTGGTCGAGCTACGTCCATATCAATCAGTGTTGCCGAGTCATTCGCAGGGCACATGCCAGCAATTGTAAAAGCTGAATCGGCGCACTTGATGTGGGCGCAGAGCGCGGGTTCTTGACGAATATTTTACAATTGTGGCTTCATTTGATGGTCGGAACGAACGGCAGTTGAAGCAGTGCCGATCCCACTTTCGAAAATAGCTCGTCCCACTTTTGGGACTCCGCCTCAGGCCAGCGGTAACTTCAGCATCGCCACGCATCCACGTCCTTCGCGGACGTTTTCCAAACTCAAACTACCGCCGTGCGCCTCCGCAATCTGACGACACAGCACCAGCCCCAGGCCGGTCCCGCTCGGCTTTGTCGTGAAGAAGGGAACAAAGAGATTCGCTGACTCCGACAAGCCTAGCCCGGAATCGAGCACGCGAACCTCCAATGCGTCCGAGGCTTTCGCCCATGTGATGCGAACGCCGTCTGCTTGGGAATTCTCCAGCGTCGCATCCACCGCGTTACGAACGAGGTTGATCAGCAACTGCTCCATTTGGTCGCGATCCGCAGGAATGCTCAGAGCCGGTCCCGGTTCGATTTCGACCTTCAGACGCGTCTCCAGTCCGGCCACACGTTGAATCCAGGGGCTGACTTCCAGCGGTTGCTTGCGCGGCGGAGGCAACCGGGCCATACGCGCATAAGCCTCCATGAAACGACTCAACGAATCGGCACGCGAAGCAATGATCGACAACCCGCTTTGCAGGTCGGTCTCCCAATCCTCCGGGCGCGGTGACTTGGCGAGCATGGTGCCCATCGTGCCGGCGATGGACTTGATGGGCGCGAGCGAATTGTTCAGTTCATGGCCAATGACGCGCACGATCCGCTGCCAGGCTTGCCGCTCTTCGTCACGCAACGCGCGGCTCAGATCGGTCATGACGAGTAGTTGGTGGGGACGGCCTTCCTGACGGAATGAACTGCGACGAACGCCCCATCGACCCGTGCCACCTGGGAGATTAACCGACGCGGTGCGTGCCGATTCGCCGTTGAGAAGTTCACCCAACCCCAACTCCGCGGCGGTGCGATCCAGAAGCTGTTCCACTGGACGCGCCAGAAGCCGCTCGCCCGCGCGATTGACGAGCTTCAGCCGCTGCACGTCATCAAAGGTAAACACGGCCACTTCGATCTCCGTCATCACCGTGCGCAACAAAGCGGAGGCTTCCAGTGCCCCGAGGCGTTGTTCGCGCAGCATCTGGCTCAGGGCGTTCACCTCTTGCATTAATTCGCCCAAAGCATCATCCCGTCGGGGACTGCGCGCGCGCACCGAAAAATCCTCCTCACGCAGCGCGGAGATCAGGTTTGACGCGGTCTGCAAAGGTCGAACCACCCGTTCGCGAACGAGCAGTGAAAATCCCCACCAACTGACCAGCACCAAGACGACGAGGGTCAAGCGTATGGCATTTGAAAAATCCGCCTGCCAAAGCAAACCGACGGACAGCGCAACGGCAGGCGTACCCGACAGTAAAGTCAGCAGCAGAATTCGCGTCTCGTGCTTCAGTCGTCTGGCCACAAGGAGAGATTCAAAGCTTATACTTCTCCAAGCGACGATAAAATGCGCTGCGGCTCAGGCCGAGGGCGTCCGCCGCCTTCTGTGCGTTGCCCTCGCAGCGCGCCAGCGTTTTGCGAATCAGATGTGCTTCGACCTCTTCGAGACTCATGTCTTCGAGACGAGGCGCGTTGTCCGATGACGACCGCAAACCAAGGTCGCTTGCCGCGATCACATTGCCGCGCGCCATGAGAACGGCGCGTTCGATCACATGTTCCAGTTCACGCACATTACCGGGCCAGGCATGCGCTCGAAGTTGGTCCACCGCATCGGGACTGAAACCATCGATGGCCTTGCGATACTTCCCACCCTGTCGGCGAAGAAACGCCGTGGCCAACGCGGGAATATCCTCCGTTCGTTCGCGCAAAGGTGGGAGGTGAATCTCCACCGTGTTCAGCCGGAACAACAAATCCTGACGGAAGCGGCCCGCTGTTGTCTCCGCGCGCAGGTCAGCATTCGTCGCGGAAATGAACCGCACATCGGCGCGGCGCGATCTTGACGAACCGACGCGCTCAAACTCTCCCGTCTCCAGCACTCGCAGCAGCTTCGCCTGCTGATTCAGCGGCACATTGGCGATCTCATCGAGAAACAATGTCCCGCTGTCGGCCAGTTCAATGCGCCCCTGCCGATCCGTCTTGGCATCGGTGAACGCGCCTTTGACATGTCCGAACAACTCGCTCTCGAACACGCCCTCGGCGAACCCGCCCATGTTCACGATGACCAGCGGCTTGCTGGCCCGCGCAGACGCCGCGTACAACGCGCGGGCGACAACTCCTTTTCCGGTGCCATTCTCTCCTGTGATGAGCACATTGGCGTCAGATGGTCCGATCCGTTCGATGAGTTCCAGCACCGGACGCATTGCAGGAGATTCGGCAATGAGTTGGAATCCGCCTTCGCCACGCAGTAACTGGTTCTCCGCCTCCAGCTTTTCACCCTTGCGCAACGCACGACCCAGCTCGATCTGATTCCGCACGATCGCCAGGAGCCGTTCGTTCTCCCAAGGCTTCTGGATGAAATCGCGCGCACCCTGCCGCATCGCCGTGACTGCCAGCTCTACGCTGCTCCACGCCGTCATCACCACCACGGGCAGCGCCGGATCGAGCGCCTGCAACTGCGCCAGCAATTCCAGCCCCTCTTTGCCCGATGTGGTGTCACGCGCGTAATTGAGATCCATCAACACCAGATCAAGCTCGCGATCACGGATTTCGAGCAGAGCTGCGGCGGGTGAGTTGACGGAATGACACCGATAACCTTCGCCCTTGAGCAACAGGCGTAGCGCCTCACAGACATCTGCCTGATCGTCGGCGATGAGGATTGTAGGACTGTCGGCGTTCGATTTCATCGAAGCCTCGTTGTGCCAGTCGCAGTGCGACTCCGCAAGCACGCGGTCCGTGCGATTGAGGATTTTACGCAGCGTTCGTGAGTCCGGGAGGGACTGGGTTCAAGTCACCGAGTCGGCCCCGAAAGGCGTCGAAACGGACATGGCGCGGCGATGAAGTTGAGCGATGTAAACACAACGCAGCAAGCATGAGAAGTTGGTTGCTGAATTGCATGAGTCATCCTTTGGCTGAGTCTGATTAACGGTTTAGGTCTTTGTTCCCCGCGCCCGTTGTCGAATGTTCGACGCGGGACTCCACTTCGAGCACGGGTTACCGAACGGTGGCAATGTCGCAGCTCTTGTAGGTGGCGGCAAACAACTCGAGTGAAGCTGGCTCAGCCGATGATTCTCGGACTGTCGTTGGTCGAGTCGACATCTTCGGATTCGGCGAAGTGGACGAGTAGTCAGCTGCGATTAATCCCGGTCTACCGAGTGGTCCTTTAGGCTCGTGTAGAGGAGGGTTGCCTCGGTCTGGGTGTGCACGTTCAGCTTGGTGAAGATACGATCCAGGTAGCTCCGCGCCGTTCCTGCGGTGCGAGTTCCGTCATCGGATTGGGTATTGCATTGCGTCCGGATTCGCCGGCGAGCCCGTGTGCGACGATGAGATCGAAGACGGTGCCATCTTTTAGAATAGGAGAAGATTCCGGCGGGAATTGAGCCCGGCGAAAGCAACGTGGACCACCATTGTCAGCCAAGCGATCATGGGTTCAAGTCAGGATGCCTCCACCGCATCGGCTCCCCCAATCTCTTCACCGGCCTGATGCTGGAGCGCCATGCCGATGGGCGCTGCGCTCTCGCTCCGCTGTCATCAACGGCCCGCTCCACGGCCTTTCAGAAGGCCGTTACACCAACGGCCGCGTCCAGGTCACCGAACAGTTCAAAGAAGGTGTCTCCCACGGCCTGCGCACCAAATGGCACGCGACGGCACCAAGGTCTCCGAAGCGACGATCGTCGAGGGCAGGCTGCACGGGTCGTTCCGCCGCTGGCATCCCAATGGTGAACCGGTCGAGGAGGTGCAACTCAAGGAAGGTCAGCCGGACGGGCTGGCCAAGGCCTACTTTCCCAACGGTTCAATGAAATCCAGGACCACGATGCAGATCGGCAAGGTGGTGGAACAGAAGTTTTGGAAGGACGGCGAATACCGGGACACGACGGCGGAGATCCCTGCGACAGCTTCGTCGGCAAAAGCGTTGTGATCTGATGTGGATGAGGAACGTGCTGCCATAATTGACCGTGCCCCTGAGATTGGGCCGGAGATGAGTTGAGAGTTGGCCGCGATGGCG
>CAZBIC010000062.1:0-30795 GCA_964491875.1 uncultured Bifidobacterium sp. | reverse complement strand
CACGGGTTCGGGCCAGCCCGGTGGCGGCGGTGGCGGACGCATCGCGGTGTATTACACGTCAGCCAATGGGTTCGACCTCACGAAGCAGATTTTGGCGGTGGGTGGAAGGTCTGGAGTCCGCGAAGGAACTCCCGGCACGATTTATCTGCGCGGACCGGCTGGAACGCTTGAGCAGTTGGTGATCGACGCGTTTGGGACGAATGTGCCCGTGGCGTTCACGCCGATGCTCTCGCTGTCGGGTCGCGCTCATTCGGCGCTCGCCGCCAATGTGCTTACCGATACCAATGCTTCTTTCAATCCCGGCAGTTTAATCGGGCTGCGATTGAAGTTGGGTGCGTTTAGTGCGGCTACGTTCCGTATCGTTGCGAACTCGACAAACACTATTGCAACCGACCCGGCTGATGGCAGCCTGCTCACTGCGGCTGGTGTGGACGGAACTTACTCGGCGGAGATTGCCGTCGGATCATTTGTCGCTCGTGGTGGTGCGAAGGTTCATGTTTTGGATGGCGATCAGAGTCGTGCAGTGCGGCGGGGACGATTGCACGCGGTGACCATTGAGATTGCAACCGGTGGCGTTCTGTCTCATCCGCCCTCGACGGCAGCCAGCGAATTCGGCCTCGAGATTGCGGCGGACGACCTGCTCACCGTCGATACGGTCAGCCGAATTGACGTAACTGGACTCGGATATCTCGGTGCCCGCTCTGGTGACAATGGCACGGATTCAGGGCGCACGATCGGAAATACGACGACGGGCGGCAGTACGAGACGCAATGGCGGGAGTTACGGTGGCAGCGGCGGCTTTGGAACGGCCGGCGGATTGATCGCTTTCCTGTATGGTAACGGGCACGACCCAAACGAAGTGGGCAGCGGCGGTGGTTCCGATTCCGGCGCGGCTGGCAGCGGAGGTGGTTTGATCCGAATCGTTGCGGCCAATGTGGTCCTGGATGGTCGTGTTGTCGCAAACGGCAGCGCAGGAAGCAGCTTCGGCGGTGGCGGCAGTGGCGGGGCAATCAAGATTTCCACCCGCAGCTGGAGTGGTTCGGGAGAGGTTCGCGCCGATGGCGGTAGTGGCAGCGGGCAGGGCGGTGGTGGTGGCGGTGGTCGCATCGCGATCTTCCACGAGCTGGCGTCAACCTTTCCGCTGGGCAATGTCTCTGGGTCCGGGGCTGGTGGTTTTGGGACAGGTAATATCGGAACGGTGGTGGTGCAGGAGGCGGTGTTTGTTCCGCCTGCTGGAGTGATTGGGTTCACTCTGATTGGGGAGTCGCGTCCGCTTATTGAAGAGATTCTTCTAACACAAAGCGGCGGTGCATCCGGCGGAGACATCGCGGCAGCTGCGGGAAGGCCGATGACTGTGCGCTGGGTTGGCTTGCCTGGTGCGAGCTACGTTGTAGAAACTAGTCCAGACTTCGTTGCGTGGACTTTAGAAACGGTGACCGTGCGCGAAACTGCTCCAGGCCGATTTGAGGCGATCTTGGCTCCGCACGATTCGTCGCCAGTGCGATTTGTTCGAGTCGGATTGCGGGTAGCAAACTAGTTTCAAGAGAGTTGCGAATCTTGGTCCATGCAGTTGCCTGGCCGAGAGGCCGGCTATTCCAATTCGGTGGGATTGACGTAGTCACCGCCCAGGAGACGCAGGCAGAACGTTTGATAGCGTGAGGAATTGCGCCAATGCCTGCTCGGCAAGCGTAAGCGTCACGCTGAGCACATCTTGACAGGAGGAGGTTCCCAAGAGTCATAAGTGTCGTAGTGCGATGCACTACGACGTTTATGATGCCCTGGCCGGTCCAGTGGTTCGACGGGCTTTGGCCCAGGCTTCGGGGGTCACTTCGGGGAGCTGCCGGTTGGTCATGTGCGGCAGGCGGGTAAGCACGTCGCGCAGGTAGGTGTAGGGATCGATCCCGCGACGGCGGCAGCTTTCGATCACCGTGTAGATAATCGCGCTGCGTTCGCCCGCCTCGGCGTCGCCGATGAAGAGCCAGTTTTTATTGCCCACGGCCGTCGGGCGAATGGCGTTCTCCACGCCGTTGTTGTCGATCTCGACGCGGCCGTCGTGGAGGAAGATTTCCAGCGTGGACCATTGACCGAGGGGGTAGTCGATGGCCTGGCCAAGGAGGCTTTGTGGAAGATATCGACCGCTTGCTTTGAGACGGACGAGCGTACGTTGCAAGCGTTCCACAATAAGGCGGCTTTGGTGGTCGCGCACGTCGGCGCGTTGGTTCGGCCCGGCGCGTTGATCTCGCAACCCGGCTTCGATGCGGTAGAGGTGTTGGAGCTGGCGCAGGAGCCAGCCGGCGGTGCGCGGGGTTTGTTCGACGGCTTCGTGGAACTTCCGCCTCACGTGCGCCCAGCAGCCGGCGAGGGTGATCTTTTTTTCGCGGCGTTGGACGAAGGCGCGGTAGCCGGAGTAGCCGTCGCACTGGATTGTGCCAGTGAAGTCGACAGGCATGATGTTTTCCAGACACGCGGCGGCGCGGCTGGTTTCCCAGCGGTGGAGGACGTCGCCTCCGGGACGATGCGTGGTCCAAAGGTAGCCTTGTTTGGTCTGCCCGTTTCCCGGTGCCAGGTATTCGACGGGCGTTTCGTCGATCTGCAGGTAGCCGCCGCCAAGCACGCCGGTGCGGATGGTTTCGTAGATCGGTTTCAACCAGTCGGCGCAAAGCTCAACCCAGCGGGCCAACGTCTCGCGCGGCAGATGGACTTGATGGCGGCGGGCGAAGATGTGTTGCTGCCGGTAGAGCGGGAGATGGTCGCAGTATTTGCTGACGAGCACGTGGGCGATCAGGCCGGGCGCGGCCAGCCCGCGTTCCTGCAAACAGTCGGGCAGCGGAGCGATTATCGGAGCACGATCACGTTCGGCGCGGTGAACGTGTTTACGACGGATGACCCGGCGACGCAGGAAGCGGCCAGGTTCGTAGTCGAGTTGCTCGTTCACTTCCTGGCCGATGCAGCGCCACTGCTCGGGCTGTGCCTTGACCGGCTCGGGGTCGATGACCTGTTCGACGAGCGGAAGATTTTCCGGCAGGCGCGGAGTGCTCTCTTTGCGAACCCGCGAGACACGCGGCTCGGAAGGTGCCGGCAACGTCTGGGCGGCCGGCGTTCCGGCTGACGGCACAGTGGACAACTGGAGCAACTCCAGTTGTGCAGGATCGATCCGTTCACTGCTCGCTCCGAGGACGCGGCGCACGAGCACGTCAACCTTTTGCCGCAGGAACGCGTTTTCCCGGCGCGACTGCTCCAGCGCGGCCTGCAACGTGGCGACCTGTTCCCGCAACAGGTTCAGTTCGTTATTGGCGTCGGCGCGCATCGTGCGCGAGATCGGATCGACGCGGAGGAAGGATTATTCAAGGCCGCGAGAAAATAGTTTCGAAACGATCACGCACCGTCGCGCTCGTACCACGGGCGCAGCTTCGGCCCGCGCAAATCGACGCCATCGGTCAGGAGGGCCAGCGCCTCCGGCGAGAGTCGCAGCTTCGTCGCCTGTGGCTCCGTGTTCTTGGGCCACGCAAAAGTTCCCTGCTCCAGCCGCTTGGTGCAGACCCACAGTCCGGTGCCATCCCAGCAGAGGATCTTCAACCGCGAACGCCGCCGGTTGGTAAACACGAACAGCGCGCCCGAGCGCGGATCCTCCATGAGCTTCTCGGTGATGAGCGCGTGCAGGCCGTTGAACCCCTTGGGCATGTCGGCCGCCTCCAGCGCCACGAACACCTTCAGGCTCCCGGCGAAACTCAGCATGCGCCGGAGGGCTTCTCCAGTTTGCGGACCAACGCGACCGCCAATGGGATTTGCTTGGCACAGGAAATCTCCAGCCGCGCACCGCCCGCCAGCAACACCGGGAGTGCTGGCGACCCCTGGTCGCTGCGGGTCTGCGCGCCGTCCCCCACCGCCTCCAGCCAGCGCAGGGTCCGGGCGGCTTTGGGCGGGTCATTCCGCGCCGGGTAAGCGCCCCGCTGGCGTCGGCGCTTCTGCACCCAGGTGGCAAAGGTTTGGTAACGCAGCCCGGCGAACTCGGCAAACTTCTGGCCGCTCAACCCGCTCCTTTCAAACTCATCGAGCAACTGCTCCCGGCGCGCCGCCGGAGTCTTCATCCGCTCCAGCACGTCAGTCTTCAGGATCTCTGTGCCTCCCGTCGTAGTTGTCATAGCCCCTACGCTACGACACTTATGATCCCTTCATCCAGTGGGTGCTATGGGTGACGCTTACGATCCAAGTCCAATTCCACCACTGGACCAACAAAGCCATGCTCCAAAATCTCTGATGGACGACACGGGTCATAAATGTGTGGCTTCAAGTGCAAAGAAGGGACACCGATCGCTTTTTGGAACGGACAGACACGCCGATGAAGTTCCTCGTCCGTCTCACGTCAGCGTCACGGACTTCCCAGCATCCTGTGCAGGAGCTACACCCCCGAACCCAGCCTTGATGGTAATTCCTTTTGCGTGATGGGCGGCATGTGGCCCCCGTCCGAGAAACGAAAGGCATACCATGAAAAAACTCTTCACTGTAATGCTCGCGACCGCGGGCCTCGCTGGCACGGCGCGCGCGCAGTGGGTCGTCTACGACCCGGCCAATACGATTCAGTCCGTCATAAACACCGCGCAGGAAGTTGCGAAGTTCGTGGAGGTCATCAACCACCAGGTCCAACAGATCAAGGCGCTCGAAGATCAACTCAATGAGTTCAAGCACTATGAAAGTCTGTTCGGTGATCCGAAAGCCGTGGTGCTGAATACTGTGCAACCGCTGGTGATCGAACTACGTCGGGCGGAAGTTGGTAAGACGCTGATGGCGCTCGAAGGGGCCGTGGACGCAGGGCAGGCCATGCTCTACGACGCCAACGGACTGTTTGGCGGCATCGGCACGACCTTCACGACGCCGAATGGCGCGACGGTCGCCCGTCGCGAAGCGCCTTATCTCGCCGTTGCAGCCGTGCAGAAAACCGCGGACAACTTCCTCTCCGTCTCTGCCGACGCGGCCACGCGGCGCATCGCGCTGAAGGAAGAGATCGCCCGCACGACGACGGCGCTGAAAAACGCCACCACCGACGCTGAAGTGTAAAAGCTGACCGGTGTTCTCATCGGCCTCTCGTCCGCGCTCAACAACACGGACTACGAAATCAATCAAGCCACCGCGTCGGCGCTGGTGCAGGACGTTGCCAACCGCAACGAAGCGCAACGGCAGGTTGAAGCGAAGAAGGAACAGCAACATGCCGAGTTCACCGAAGCGGTGCAGAAATACGGCCAGACCTTCCGCCTGATCAACGCGCCGACGGCGTTTCGGACTCCGTAAGGCACCATTCCCATCTTCCCGACGATGGCAACCTTCGAACAACTCTTTCCGACGTTCCTGCAAAAGTGTGCGGAACTGCACGAGCTGCTGCGCCTCGTGGCGTTCTTGCTGTTCATCGTCGCACAGCACGGTTTACTTCGCTATCACTGGCACACCCGACGGAGGCCGGAATGAGCTGTCGCTCCAGAACGAGTTTGCCGTGCTGGTCACGCGGACTTCGCCGCCTCCGCCGGAAAACGTTTCCACCAACGAGCCCGTCGTGTCACCGGCTCGTTCTCCCAAAGGCCAGCCATGAAGCCGCGCGACTTTCTGAACTTCTTCAAGACCGGCAGCGGCAAGCTGCTGTTGTTTGCGGCGATCTTTGGTGGGGGACTGGTGTTGTTCAGCGTGTTTCGAGATCGCTCGAACAGCGACGACATGGACGTGCGCGTGACCAGCCTTGCGAGCAATGCGACCGATCGTCCCCAAATCGTGCAAAGCATCGAACGCCCGATGCAACCTTATCGCCCGCCGATGCCCAAACCGGAGCGGCCTGCGGCACCGGCGAAAACCAATGAGCCGACGAAAGTCGTAGTCGATCTCGCGAGGCCTGAACCCAACCCGCCGCCGCCAGTGCTTGCCCCGATTAGTCTGTTCGGAGATGCCACGGCGGGTGTGCCTGAGCCAAAAATGCTCGGCGACACCTATGCTCCGTATGGGCGGTTGATCGCCTGTGAAACCGTCATCACCGTCGACTCGGCATCGATCCAAACGCCGATCATTGGCCTGGTGACGGAGAACATCTATCACGCCGGAAAGCTGGTGATTCCGGCGGGGACGGAAGTTCACGGCACCGCGCAGACCGACCGTCACCGCGAACGCATTGCCAGCGGCAACAACTGGACCTTCGTCTGGCAGACCGGCGAGGAACTCCGGCTGAAAGGCATTGCGCTCGACCGCGAGTTCTCCGGCGATCAGGAAGGGTGGGGTATTACCGATGGCAGCGCGGGGCTGCGCGGGTGCCTGATCAAGTCCGACAATCTGGCAGAGATTAAACTGTTTGCGGCGACGTTTCTGGCGTGCGCCGCCAGTGCGTTGACGGAGAAGGAACAAACCATCTTCGGCTCCGTCGACAGCCGATCGTTGAACAACGCGCCGTTCAAAGGAGCGGAGAAAGTCCTTTCGGTGTATGCCCAACGCATCTACGACGCGATTCAGCGCGATGGGTTCTACGTCCGGGTGCCGAGCGGGAAACAATTCTATATCTACGTCCTCCAAACGATCGACCGCAGCGACGCCGTGATCGGCGGACAGTGGAAACCATTCCTGGAGGAAGGCCCGGGCAATCCCGGTCTCGGGGTAGCTGGCACACCTGCCGCCGACCGGCTTTCAGCAAACTCACCGCACCAACCATGAAACTCCTTGCCTTGATCCCACTGCTGTTCATCGCCTCATGCGCGTCGCATTCGCCGGTGGCACTTCGGCCCGCGCCGCCGCCGGCCGTCGAGCGTCTCGAATCGGTGCGCTACGGCGAAGTGGTCCGCGCCTATCATCTGGGCCGCTACATTGATCCGAATCAACCGGGGACGATGCACGAACAACACCCGATCCATCGCGTCGAAGTCTCTGCGCGTTGGAATCTCCATCCCGGGTCGAACCAGACCACTCCGCTCTTGAACCCGCCGCCTGATGCCGCTGCGGCAACTCCGCTGACCAACGATGCGCTGATTGCGGAAATAAATCGTCAACGTGAGACGACGGCGCGGGTCCTGAACGAAGCGGCGAAGCTCGCGCAATCCTACCGTGAACACCGCCCGAAGATGGTCCGCGAACTGGAGCGGAAAGGCATCCTGCACCAAATGCTTCTGGAGGCAGAGGAACGGACGAAGGACGAAATGGCCACGCTTCGCACACGTTTGATGCAGCAGAGATCAACGGCGCAGCAGGCCCAGACGCAAGCGTGGGAAATGGTGCGGGAGAAATACGTCCTGCGCGCGACCAAGGCGACCATCTTCACAGAGCGGACCATTCACCATCGGCAGCCGGTGGAAGCCGTTGGCACACTCAAGGAGGCGCTGCTCGTGAGCTTGAACGAATGCGGCGGCGTTGACCTCGACCGAATGGCGGGCCTGCTGAACAAGCCGGTCGAAGAATTTCTCCCCGACTTGAAGGGACTGATCTTCCGCAACCCACAATCGAACGAATGGGAGACGGACGATCAATATCTCTCTGGCAACGTGCGGGAGAAATTAGCGGTCGCCGATGCCGCTGCGCTGACTGATCCGCGCTTCGCCGAGAACGTTGAGGCGTTGAAGTCGGTGCAGCCCGCCGATCTGGCAGCGACCGAGATTGATGTGCGTTTGGGGTCGGCTTGGCTGCCGCCCAGCGACGTGAAGGATTTTACCAACCAGCTTCTGAACATTCCGTTCGGCGTCGAGGTCGGCCACGTCCACGCCTTGGGCACATGGCACCTCAACGCGAATTGGGAGGCCAAAGGCGCGACCGCCAACACGACCGACTGGGGCACGGACCGCTACACGGCGCTCGAACTCATCGAAGACGTCCTGAATCTCAAAACACCCACGGTCTATGACACGGTGGACGACAAACCGGTGGTCAATGCGCAGGCAACGGAAGCTGCCCGCGAGAAACAGGAGCGGATCAAAGAACGGTTCAAGGAATGGATTTGGTCAGATGACGCGCGTCGCGATCGGCTTTGCCGCCTCTACAATGACACCTTCAATCACACTCGCGTTCGCACGTTCAACGGCGACCACCTGACGTTGCCCGGCGCAAGCGGGGCCATTGAGTTGCACGGCCACCAGAAAGCCGGCGTTTGGCGCATCCTGCAAACGCCGAACACGCTGCTGGCTCACGTCGTTGGCGCAGGCAAGACGTTCACCATGGTTGCGGCAGCGATGGAATTGAAGCGGCTCGGCCTTGCCCGGAAGCCGATGTTCTCCGTTCCGAACCACATGCTCGGCCAGTTTTCGACCGAGCTGCTGACGTTGTATCCCGGGGCGAACATTCTGGTGGCGGGCAAGGAGGACTTCGAGTCGCAGAACCGGAAGACGCTTTTCAGTCGCATTGCTACGGGCAATTGGGATGCCGTCATCGTGACGCACTCAGGATTTGAGCGCATTCCGCTGGCGCGCGAAACGCAGGAACGGTTCTTTGAAGAACAGCTTCATGAGTTGGAAATGATCAAGCGCCAGCACGCGGAATCGTCGAATCGCCGCTTGGTCAAAGAAATCGAAAAGGCCAAGAAACGGCTGGAAGCCAAGCTGCAAGCCCTCGCCGCCGAGCATAAGAAGGACAACACCCTCACGTTTGAGGAGCTTGGCGTGGACCGTATCTTCGTCGACGAGGCGCACTATTTCAAAAACCTGTTTTACGTCACGAAGATGACGCGTATCGCGGGCCTGCCTCAGACCGCCAGCGAACGGGCCTTCGACATGTATTTGAAGGTACGCCACGTGCAGTCGCTCAACGGCGGGGGCGGCGTGGTGTTTGCCACGGGCACACCTATCGCCAACAGCATGGCTGAGATGTTCACCATGCAGCGGTATCTCCAGCCCGAGGCACTGAAACAGCACCACCTACATCACTTCGATTCGTGGGCGGCCACGTTCGGTGAACCGGTCACCGCGATGGAACTTTCGCCGGACGGTGCGGGGTATCGGCTCAACACGCGCTTTGCCCGTTTCATCAATGTGCCGGAGTTGATGCAGATGTTCCGCCAGTCTGCCGACGTGCAGACGGCGGCGATGTTAAATCTCCCGCGCCCGAAACTCGACGGGGAGAAACCAATGATTCGCAACGCATCAGCGACGGAGGAGTTGAAGGAGTTCGTCCAATCGCTCGCCGCCCGCGCTGAGAAACTTAAAGGGGGACGCATCGATCCCAGCGTGGACAACATGCTGAAAATCACGTCCGAGGGGCGGAAGGCAGCGCTAGATCTTCGGTTGATGAAACCAGCCGCGCCGGACGAGCCCCAGGGTAAGGTGAATCAGGCGGTTGAGAGCATTCACCGCATCTGGCAGGCGACCGGCGCGCAGCGTTCCACTCAGCTTGTTTTCTGCGATCTCTCGACGTCCAGGGACAAAGGTTTCTCGGTCTACCGCGACATGGCGGAAAAGCTGAAGGGCATGGGCATTCCCGAGCGCGAGATTGCCTTCATTCAGGAGTTTGATTCTGACGCGTCCAAGCTGGCGTTGTTCCGCGATGTGCGTGCGGGCAGGGTCCGCGTCCTGTTCGGTAGCACGCAGAAAATGGGTTCAGGGACGAATGTGCAGGAGCGTTTGATTGCCTTGCATCATCTCGATGCGCCGTGGCGACCAGCGGACGTGGAACAGCGTGAAGGACGCATTCTTCGACAGGGGAATAAGAACTCCACCGTTCAGATCTTCCGCTACGTCACGGAAGGCAGTTTCGACGCCTACATGTGGCAGACGTTGGAGACGAAGGCCAAGTTCATCGCCCAGGTCATGAGCGGCGACATGACCATCCGCCGTCTCGAAGACCTCGACTCGGCCGCACTGACCTACGCGGAGGTCAAAGCCATCGCTTCCGGCAATCCCCTGGTGATCGAGAAAGCGCAGGTGGACGCCGAATTGATGCGCCTGACGCGACTGCGGTCTGCCCATGCCGAGGAGCAATATCGTATTCGGTCGAATCTCCGGCGCTCGCATGAGGACGCCGAAATCTTTATCAGCCGTCTCACGAATCTGCGGCAGGACCTGGCGGTGCGGCAGGACACGACTGGCGATAAGTTCTTCATCGAATTGGACGGACAGGAAACGAACAACCGCGGCATTGCCGGTGAGTTGATTCTTCGCCGCGCCGAAAAGGTGAAGAACCGATTGGGTGATGATGTGCGCCTTGGTCGATTTGCCGGGTTCGATTTGTATCTTCGCCTCAGCTTTAACAACACCGCCGAAGTCGTGGTGCGCGGTAAGAACAGCTATGCCGCGCGCGTCACCGACACGGCCTTGGTAACGATTCGGTCACTGGAAGCCACGGTGCAAGGTTTCGAGGAACGAGCCACCAGGCTGGAGGCTGACATCGCTGATGCCCACAAGCGGGCGAGGGAACTCGAAACCAAAGTCGGCGCAGCCTTCGAGAAGGAGGGGCATTTCCAGCATCTCCGCCAGCGACAAAGCGAGATCGAGGAACAGCTTGACCTGACCAAAAACCAAGCCCCGAGCCAGGTGGAGGCGGATGGTACGAATGAAGTCACGACTGCCGAGGAGCGATTGCAAAGCAGGGCACTGCGTTCTGGTCGAAGCCGTGCGGTGCAGATTTGAAACCAGAAAATTCATCAGAACATGAATCCCGAACGCCGAGATTTCCTGAGCCTCAAGGTGGCTCCCGCCCGTTTGAACATGGAGGAGGCTGCGTGGTTTCTGGGGTTTGCCCCCCACGATATCCCTATTCTGATCCAGGCCGGGCTTCTGAAGCCACTGGGGCATCCGCCTCGTCAAGGAACGAAGTATTTCGCTACCGCCATCGTTGAACAACTGAGGACCGATCTGAAATGGCTGGCTCGTGCGTCCGACACAATCGTGGAGCATTGGAGAAAGAAAAATCGGGACCATGAGCCGGAACTGTGAAGTGGACTCTTCGGGGTTACCGGGATTCCGGTCAGCGGTGACTGGAATCCGTCGGCATTGTGATCGCCCGCCGCGCAACCTTTGTGGAGCCGCAATAATCCGGAAGGGGACTTAATGAGTCAGCTTGCCTCTCGCTCGATGGCAGGCTGGTCCACCACCGACACGAATGAAACGGATTGCGCCGCTTTCGCCTCGTATTCCTCCAACGTTGGGCAAATGGCGGTGACCCCATTCGCGTAAGCGAGATGAACGACTTTTGAATTGTGACCCAGCGCGTTCTGCGCCCAACGGATGGGATAACCCGCCGCTTTCGCCCGCTCCGCCCACGCGTAACGATAGCTATGCAGGCTAACGCCCTGGATTCCCGCGACCCGGCAACGACGACAAAATTCCGCTGACCGGGCTGATTCTTTCGCTTGCGCCAGTTTTGGAAACAGCCAGCCCGAAGTTGGCAGCTTTCTCAAATGCTGTTCCAGTCGTAACCCGATTTGAAGGGCGGCCAGTTCACCGGTCTTTACTCGTCGATAGGTCAAAACTCGATGCTTCCAATTGATGTTGTCTGCCGTCAGGGCCGCAGCGTCACTCTGCGAGGCGCCGATTTCCCAAAGCAACTCATAGTAATGGCGCCGTTGCTCATTGCGTTCGCTGCTCAGAATGATTTGCTGCTCCTCTGGCGTGATGCCTCGGCGCTTTTTGAATTTTGGCTCAGGCCAAAGCTTCGGTGGAATGATTGGACCGGGCAACCAACCCAATCCCAGTGCGAGGTTGTGAAGGCAACGGAGGAAATGGTTGGTGGATGAACCGCAATCGTTGAGGATCCGCCGGAAATCGTCGCCGGTGGTTTCGACCAGCTTCTTGTCCTTGAGCTGTTGGAACGGCGCGCTGCGCATGGCGCGAATCCGTCGTTGATGGGTGTGTTCCTTGCCGCGACGGGAAAAGTCCTCCATGACCTGACTCCAGGTGCGCCCGATCAGAGTCGGGTCGTGCGCGTTGAGGTAAACGCGTCCGATGTGAAGGTTGAGGTTGGCACAGCGGGCGGTTTCGTTTTAGGCTGCCAGTAATTTCCTGGCGGCACCACGATCGCAGGTTCCATGGTTTTCGCGCTCCAGACTCTCACGGTCCACGGCATAGAAACGATTTCCCCGCCGGGCCAGTCGGTAACGGTCACTTCATACTCGTTAATTCTAATCACGAGTCGTAGTCACCCATAACGAGCGTAGCCAGAGTTTACGCCCGCGGACGCAAGTTCACTTCAGCGACACCATTTGGTGTCAGTTTTGGTGTCAATTGCGGTCTTGGGAGGGGTTTTGAGCTCCGAAATCCCAGTATTTGTTGGTATTTATTGGGGATTTCGTATGGCTCCAGAGGAAGGACTCGAACTAACTCCCTCTCGAACTCCCAAGATAATATGAGACATATCGCTCATTCTCAGGGTTAATCAAATTAAATCACACTAACAGAACTCTACCGAAGCCAACGAGAATGGTGTCAGTTTTGAATCGCACGAGACCTGTATAGTCTTTACCCAGGAATGTCTCTCACCGGCCTCCAAAGGGTAGTTGGGTCTGAGGTTTCTTCAAGATAACGAACAGAGAAATTGGAAATCAGTGTGTGCTCCCACGGGTCGCTTACGGGAAAGTTACGCTGGGGAGAAAACTGTTGAAATCAGGCAATCCGTCCGCGTCTAATTGGCTGGGACCGGTGATTTCAAAGATCCAGACCAGTGTGGGGTTCTGCTTCAAGTCGGTGCCGTTCCCTTCCATATCCCCGACTACGATGGCCTACTGGCCGTAGGCCTGCATGTAATCTTCTCCCTCGAGACTTAAGACGTGGTTGGTGCCGAGGCCGGGATTCGACCCCGCGAAAAGAAGAACCTTTCCCCGCCATTGCGGATTTCTCTAACGGAACTGGAAATGCACCGGAGCTGCCACGAGGACGTCATCAAAACCATCGCCGTTGATGTCGCCCGCAGCTGAAATCGTCGCTCCCAGCCACGCGCGATCAGCGATCAGGCGATGGGACCACGCGGCTTTGGCCGATGGACCGTCCACGCCAGCCGGAATATTTCCAAGAGGAAGTGCCGAGGAAAATTCCATTGCTTGCTAGCGTTGAAAGCTTTTCGGCTGTGGCTTTTCGGTCAAAGGCCATGAAAAACTAAAACCAAGCTTCGAAGTCACTGATTGCACGCATCTGCCGCATTAAGAGGTAGATAACAGCCTGAGGACTGAAGACGTTCTGAGTTAGAGCCCACAACTAACTCGTAATTTCATTGAAAGGAGTATGAGGTGACAGGGCTTATTGTAGCTGGAACATCTCTATGTTGACCGAACCCAGCACCGATTCGCTTCTGCCCACGCGCCAGAGTTTGCTTTCGCGGTTGCGCGATTGTCAGGATCAGGACGGGTGGCGGGAGTTTTTTGACACCTATTGGCGGCTGATTTACCGCGTCGCCCGGCAGGCGGGGCTGGATGATGCCACGGCCCAGGATGTCGTGCAGAACACGTTCATCTATCTGTCGCGCCGGATGCCGAAGTTTCGTTACGACCCGGCGCGCGGTTCGTTCAAGTCGTGGTTGTGCCGGGTGACGCGCTCGCGCATCTCGGTGTTCCGCCGCCGTGCGGAGGCCAAGGAGCCGCCGATGCCCGTGTCGGCACTGGAGGATGACGACGCCAACGTGTGGGAATCCATTCCGGACCCGGCGGGGGACAAGGTAGACGAAATCTGGCAGCGCGAATGGGAGGAAAATCACGTAAAGGCCGCCTTGCGCCGGATCAGTCCCAAGGTTAGTGCGCAGCAGTTGATGATCTTCGAGATGGCCGCGCTGGGCGAGGTGCCGCTCAAACAAGTGGCGCGCAAGCTGGACGTGAGCTTGATGCAGGTCTATTTGGCGCGGCATCGGGTGGGAAAATTGTTCAAAGCGGAGGTGTTGCGATTGCGGCGGGAGACGGAATAGAAACAGAGGTTCATGAGCGCGCCACCTGCCATTCCGGATCACACGTTGCGCCGTCCGATCGGTCGCGGCGCGTATGGTGAGGTGTGGCTGGCGCGCAATGTCATGGGCGCCCCACGCGCGGTGAAGATTGTCTGGCGGCGGCAGTTTGAGAGCGACCGGCCCTACGAACGCGAGTTCGCCGGCATCCAACGATACGAGCCGGTGTCACGCAGCGCGGAGGGATTGGTGCATGTGCTGCACGTCGGGCGGAACAACGCGGAGGGCTATTTCTATTATGTGATGGAGCTGGCGGATTCCGCCGTGCCGATGGCGGACTTGGATGCGGACGCGGTCGATGCGACGGGCTCCACGGAACTGACGCCGCTGGTGGTTTACTCGCCGAGGACTCTCCGTTCCGACATCAAACGCCTCAGCCGGCTGCCTGTGGCCGATTGCATTCGTGTGGCGCTCGACGTCGTTGGCGGATTGGCGCGCTTGCACGAACGCGGCCTGGTGCATCGCGACGTGAAGCCGGGAAACATCATCTTCGTCGATGGGCACGCGAAGCTGGCGGACATCGGCCTGGTTTCCCGGGAGAGCGAAGGCCGCACGTTCGTCGGCACGGAAGGTTACATTCCGCCGGAAGGCCCGGGCTTTCCCGCCGCCGATCTCTACGCGCTCGGCATGGCGCTCTACGAAGCCGCGACGGGTTATCCGCCGGATCGATTTCCGAAGGTGCCGGCGGAATGGTTTGCCGAAGACGCCGCGCCGGAGTTGCTGGAGTTCCACGCCGTCGTACTTAAGGCGTGCGAAGGCTCGAAGGAACGTCGCTACCAGAGCGCGGAGGAAATGCAGGCCGACCTCGCGCTGTTGCAAAGCGGGCAGAGCGTCCGCCACCTGCGCGCACTGGAGGAACGCGTGGCGCGCTGGCGGAAAATCGGCTGGGTTGCCGGCATCAGCGTCGTGATCGCGGTGACCACGGCGCTTGTCGCCCACTGGCGCGCGAAAGTCGCGGCGGAAAGCGAAGCCAAGGAGGTTGAGCTCAAGGAGCACGCGCAGAGATCTCTGCTTCGGGCTGAAGATGCGGAACGGGCGTCACGCGTGCAGCTTTACTCCGCGCTGCTCGAACAGGCGCGGGCCAATGTCCGCAGCGGCGAAATGGGCCAGCGCGTCCGCGCTCTCGATGCGGTTCGCCGTGCCGCCGCGATTTCCAACAGCGCCGAACTGCGTTGCGAGGCAATGGCGGCGCTGGCGCTTCCGGATTTGCGCTTCGAGCGCGAGGTGAAGGTTCTGCCCGAGACCTCGCTCCTCCAGATGGACCCGGCCTTCGAGCGCATTGCCGTCAGCCGGCATCGCGGCCCGGTGGAGATTCGTTCGGTGACTGACGACCGCGTGCTGGCGACGCTGCCGGCCAGCACCAATTTGATCTGCCACAGCGCGATCTGGAGCGGCGACGGGCGATTCCTCGCCGTGAATCGCGATTACGACACGATGGGGTATCGCAGCGACATCGAGGTGTGGGATTTGAAGGA
This sequence comes from uncultured Bifidobacterium sp., assembly GCA_964491875.1. Taxonomy (GTDB): domain Bacteria; phylum Verrucomicrobiota; class Verrucomicrobiia; order Limisphaerales; family JADJPG01; genus JADJPG01. Next base: position 15,454 of record CAZBIC010000062.1, on the reverse strand, counting down.
TACGCCTCGTCGCGTGGTGTTGTTTCACGACGCGCGGTGGAAAGCACGGGCCTTTCATCCGAATCGGCCGCGCTTCGTGGCGGGTGGCGCGGATGGCTTGATGGTCGCATGGGATTTAGAAACTGGAAAAGAACTTGGCCGTGGCCGGTTCGATGCGACGGCGCAGGAGCTGGCCTATTCGCCGGATGGCACGCGGACGGCGGCGGCGTATCAGCGCACGGACGGCTGGGGCGCTTCGATTCATCAGGCGACGGCGGATGGCACGATAATTTGCTCGAACGTTTTCAAGAATCAGATTCGGGCGCTTGCGTGGCATCCGACCGGGCGCTGGCTCGCGCTGGCGGAAGGCGGCGGAACGATTCATTTGATGGACACGCTCACCGGCCAGACGCATGTGGTCGGACGCCACAAGGCGGAGGCCGCCAGTGTGACGTTCAACTCGGACGGGCGCTACCTGATCACCGGAGCGTGGGGACGGGAATTGATCTGCTGGGATCTGAAGCGGAACCAGCGCGCGTTCGGCATCGATGTGGAAAGCTTCATCGCGCAGTTCCGCAACGACGGCCGCGCCTGCGCCTTTCTGAACGGGGCGGGTGTCCAGATTTTCGCGTTCGAAGGTCCGACGGCTCATCAGGAGATCTCTGAAGAAATGGCACCACAGACGCGCCATGCCGAGTTCTCGCCGGACGGCCGCTGGCTGGCTGCGTCCGGCGGTGAACGGCTTGGCGTCTGGGATCTGGCCAGCGACGGTCCGGGGGCCTTCGCTGGTTACGCTGCCGAAGTGCGCACGCACTGGACACCGGACGGCGAACTGTTCGGGAGCGGCGGCGGCAATCCGAATTGTTTTCACTGGCGCGTTCGACCAGCGACGAACAGTTCCGCACCACCCACGCTCGAACGACTGGAACTTCGCCGACCCAGCCGGTTCGGTACGATTTTCATTCGCTCGAATCTCGTGGCGTGGACCACGGGGCGCGGTTCTCAAATTCGGGATCGGCAGCAATTGGTGCCGGACGATGATCAGTGGGTGCCGACGGCGCAGGGTGTCAATGGTGTTTCACCTGACGGTCGCTGGCTTGCCATCTACGGCTCCTACACGCGCTACCTCTGGATCTATCGGCTGCCGGAACTTCAGCAGGTCGCCTGCCTCACCAATCAGGCGCGCATCTCCGGCTTCAGCTTCTCGCCAGGCTGCGATGAACTCGCCGTGGCCTCCAGCGGACAGGTCGAATTCTGGAGCACGAAAAACTGGGAACGCACGCGTGTGGCGAGCGGCATGATCGGCCTGCCGGGATCCGGTACGCTGTTTCAACCCGATGGCCGCGCGCTGTGGCTGGCGAAGAATACGCGCACCGCCGGCCTCCATGCGTCGGACGATTTCAAGCTGCTGCTGCCATTGCCAAAAGGCATGCTCCCGCTGGTGCTCACCGAGGATGGTCGCAAACTCGCCGTGAGCGTCGAAGGCCGGCGCATTCAGGTCTGGAACATGGAAGTGTTGCGTCGCGAACTCGCAGCGCTCGGGCTGGCTTGGTAGGCGCACAATTGAGGTTCGCGTGGCAGCGCGATGAAGCGCCGAGCTTTGCTCGGCTCGATGGAGGAAAGTCTTTGCCCAAGCCGAGCGATGCTCGGTGCTCCACTGACTGGGGACTTTCCCACATGTCTCCATCGAGGTTCTTCGCTTTCCAGTTCCGAGCCGCAGAAATTCTTCTCAAATATATTTTCACTTTTCTGAAAAGCCTCCCCACCGCCCGGCTTATTCAAGCTGTGAAAAACGATTCTTTTGATTGTCAGCGTTGGATCAAACTCCTGCTCGTCGGATGCGGTCTCATGATCCTCGGCCTGCGTCATTCGCCGGCGCAAACGTCGGCGGCAAATCTGTCGATTCCAGGTCATGTCACCGTGACCATTGAACCAGGCGAAGCAGTGGAAGCCGGCGCACGATGGTCCGTTGATGGCGGTGCGCCACAAGCCTCGGATGAAACTGTCACGGGGCTGAGTGCTGGCACGCACACCGTGCAGCTCAGTCCGGTAGACGGCTGGCTGAAGCCAGAGAACGTGCAGGTGCTGGTCATTGGCGGCAAGGAGGCATCGGTGATTGCGAGGTATCGGTCGGTGCCGAAGTTCTACTTCAGAGCGGTGCCGGAGCAGCGCGTTCAAACGGGCAAGACGCTGGAACTCGTCGTTCACACGGATGATTCCGGCGACCCGCAGAATCCGGGGCCGGGCGCGACGTTGCAGATGACGGCCACGCCGCCGCCAGCGGGCGTGCTCGCGTTCGACGCGGCAAGCGGGCGCTTCACATACACGCCCGTTGCGGCGGACCGACTGCCGTTCACCGTGGCCTTGCGCACGACGCAGGGATTGGAAGGGTCGTTTGAAGTGACGCCGCTCAACAGCTTCGGCGCCGATGCAACGGTCCTCGAGTACGACCGTCCGATGCCCGACGCGGAGAGCCGTGACTACATTCAGATCAGCGAAGTGCCGAACGCGCCGGAGACATTCAACGACGCGCTGCAGCAGACTTTCACCGTGAGCGTTTCTGGCCACACGCTGGTCTTCGCGAACGAGCATCGCGCGCAATTGCTGCGTCAGTTCAACGCCCGGGAAAACATCCGCGCACTGCGGCTCTACGCGGACAAGGTGATCATCCGCAGCCCGCTCACACTGCCGCAGACCGAGATCACGATTCACGCTCGTGAAATGCGGTTCGAGAACGATGGCCGAATAGACACCACGCCGCGCGCGCGTGTGCGGGTTCCGCCTGGTGCGGTCTGGGAGGACGATATGTACGGCGGTCACAGCGGCGATCCCGGTCATCCCGGCGGGAGTGTGAACCTCTTCATCGAACGCTTCTCAGACCCCACCACGCTCTCGCGTCTCTTCCTCCGCGGCGGCAACGGCGGTCCCGCGGGCGAAGGACGCGATGGGCGCTCGGAACTGACGGTCAACTTCCTTTCGGCGGATTGGTACAAGCTCATGGCCCGGGCGAACAATCCGATCTGCGGCTCCACGGAGAACGGTAGCTCGGTAATGCTCTATCACGAAGAGCGGCTCAGCAACCGGGTCTTCAGCGTCTGCGGCGAGAAGGTGGCGGCGTCCGGCGAACACGCGGTGCCTTCGGGGAATCCAGGGCAGGGCGGGGCAGGAGGAAACCTGCGCACGACGATTCCTTTGCTCGCGTCTCCGATGGCGCCCGGCGGCAACGGCGGCGCGCGTGGTGGCAATCATGTCGGTGGCACACTTTCGGGCCGCGCGTTTCTCTATCGTATCAGCAACACGCGCTACGACCGGTTTGGAGAAGAAATCATCACCCACTCGGACACCATTGCTGCGAAGTCGCCGGGCCAAAGCTACAACGCGCCGCTCAGTTTTCCGGGGCCGGCAGGCACGGTGTTGTTCGAGACGAACGCGAGTGTGTGGCTGCATTCGTTCGCCGTGCGAAGTGTCCTGCAATACGCGAAGGACGCCTACCTCAACGGTCGTATCACCGAAACGCGGCAGATGCTTGGGGAGTATCAGCAATTGATTCGGGCCCACCAACGCGTCGAACTGCCGGGCGAGGACCTCACCGATGAACAATTCGCGGAGAAGGTGAACCTCGACCAGTTGCTCGCTGAGATCGAGAATCTCGTTCATCGCCTCGATTCGAATCTCGACTACTTCGGTAACCCTGCCGGCTGGGTGCCGATGCTGTCCTTCGAGGCCAACTTCCTCGCGTTCCAAAACGAGATCGAGCACTCGATCCCGATCCTTTACCTTTCCTACTGGCTGAACAGCGCAGCCACAAACCAGCAGGCGTCGCTTGAAGCTACTGAAGACGCCAGGGACGGCCTCGAAGCCGAGCGCGAGCGTTTGGAATCAGCCTTCAACGCGGCGCAAACGATCATCCCCAGGCTGAAGACTGAGGCGGAGACGATGACCTTCCGCATCGGGACGCTCAACGGACGCATCGCATCGAAGCTCGCCGAACTGGAGCAGCGTGCGCGCGACAACGTCTCCGAACGTCACAAGCTGCCGTTCTGGAAGAAAGGACTAGGGGTCCTCTCGGTCGTCGCAGACCTAGTCCCCGTCGCGCAACCGACCGTGGGTCGCATCGGCGCGGGACTTGGGTTGCTGGCGCAAATTGATCCGGACAAACCACTGGAGAGCGCGAAAGCACTCAAGCCGCAGGCCTTCGGCATCATGACCAACAAGAACATCTCCGTCTGCTTTGGCACGAATGCGCCGCCCATCGTTCTCACCAACGCTCCTGGAATGACGAACGCCCCGGGCATGACCAATTCTCCCAGCGGCACGAACGACGTGAAGAAGACGCGTCAGGCGAAACTCAAGCAACTGACCACTTGCGCGAAGTTCCTTGGCGGCGAATTGAAGGAGTTGGCCGCGATATTCAAGGAGGCCCAGGTCGATGATACCGAGTTGGCCTCGGAATTGGAGAAGCTCAAGGCATCCGACACCAATCTCATCGCCCTCACCTTGGAGGTAACGACGCTCAACGCGGACAAGGAACGTTTCGCGCAGGAGTTGGCGGCGGCGTTGCAAGTGATCGGGTCATTCAGCGCCGGCCTGGCGGAGAATCTCGTCGCCACACACGAAATTGAGGATCGAATCGCCGCGCAGATCAATGTGCTCGATCACGGCGCGCTAATGCACATCAAGGAAATGGAACGTCGCGCGAAGGACCGGCTGGTGCAGTATCAGTACTTCCTCGCGAAATCATTTCAATACCGACGGCTCCTGCCGTTCAACGGCAACCTCCAGCTCACACGCCTCTTCACGCGCTTCCAGCAGCTCGTGGAGGCCAATACGTCGCACCTTCTGACGGAGAACGAGTTCGACAATCTGAAGGGCATCTTCGTGAACGAGCTGCGTGAACTCGTCGCTCAATCTCTCGACAATGTGAACGGGCCGTCGCGGTCGCTCCCCAAGAGTTATCGCCTCAATGCGGATCAGCGCCGCCAGCTCAATCAACAGGGCCGGCTCGTGCTCAATCTAAAGAAGCTCGGTCTCATTAACCCAGGTGACGAGAACGTTCGCATCGCCGATCTCCGCACGCGCACGCTCACCGCGCACCCGACTGGACCGGTTGGTTCACTTGCTCTCTTGCGGGTGAATTATGAGCATCGAGGCGAGTCGCGGCTGACCTCCGGCGGGCGCACGTTCCTCTTTCGCCATTATCAGACAGAGGCGGTAAACCCGATTGTGTGGAACGCAATCTTCGACGCGAACACAGGTCAGACCGTGAACAGCACTCCCACCGCCGCACAGCAATCGCTCATCAGCGTGCTGCTTCAGCAACAGCCGGTGCCGTTCACCAATCTGGTGTTCTACTCGCAGCCTGCGGCGCACGCGGAGATTCTGCTGACCAAGGACGTGTCCTCGGACAACAACACCGACTTCGTCATCGATGATCTGTTGTTTGAAATCCAATACGACTTCACGCCCACAAGTGGCAATCTGCGCGAGTTAGACGTGCGTGTCAGCGGCGACCTCCAGCCGGTCATCGCGATGAACCCGGCCGATATCAACAACCATCAGGATGGGCTGGGCGATTTCAGCCGCGTGTTCCCCTCGTTCAAGGTCGTCACACTTCAGGCGCCGTTCACTTACGGGCAGTATGTGTTCGACCGCTGGTTTATAAACAACCAGGCACAAACGGCGCAAAGCCCGGTCGTCGCCGTCGTTCTCGTTGGCAACACGCAGGTCGAAGCGCGTTATCGTCTGGTTGAACCGCTCCGGCTTACCCCCATCGCCGCGCCGCCCGGACAGATCGGCTTCAGCTTCGTCTCCGAATTGGGCACTACATACATCCTCGAACAGAGTCCACGCCTGACCAACCCGACCTGGACAGCCGTGGACACGCGCACTGGAGACGGATCAACGATTCAGATCATCCGGCCCGGCAGCACCACGCCCACTACGTTCTTCCGCCTGCGGACGGAATAGAGATCCAGGAATAACAAAGCAATGAACACGCTCGAAGTGTCGCTACACGCGACGACTAAACGAACAAACGGAGACGTCACGATGAAAGCTCAAGGCCGGTGGGGCGGCAGAAGTTTTGTGGACGGCATTCGGGAGACGCAGGGTCGGTCCGTCTGGATCGACGCGATCCAGGGCGCTTCGCGATGCCAGCAAGGGAATGAAGAAACAACTGCTGAAGGCAGGTGCCTTCTCACGCAACCGTTGCTCGGCGAGATCTTCCAGCTCGAAGGAGGTGCGCGATGAGAGTGTTGCACGTACTGGCGGTGTCTCTGGCTCTAGCATGTTCGCTTCCTGTTTCCGCCCAGAACTTCTCCATCGATTGGTTCAGCATTGATGGCGGCGGCGGAACGAGCGCAGGTGGAAACTTCTCATTGAGCGGCACCATCGGTCAGCCGGATGCCAGCGTGCAGCCGATGACCGGTGGATCCTTCACGCTCACCGGCGGATTCTGGTCGCTCTTCGCCGTGCAGACACCTGATGCGCCGCGCCTGAGCATCCAGCGCATTTCCGGGAGCAGCGTGCGCGTGGTGTGGCCGTCGCCTTCCGCGGGTTTCGTGCTGCAACAGATTTCCGATCTCAACGCGACGAATTGGGTCAACGCTCCGCAATCCGTCAGCGACAACGGCACGAGCCAGTTCATCACAGTCAGTCCTGCCAATGGCCGGCGTTTCTATCGCTTGTTCAAGCCCTGAGCGGTCAGCCCACTACTTCAATCCAAGATTATGAATCTTCGTTCTTCACTCCTGCTAGCGACGCTGTGCGGCCTCGCGAGCCTCGCTCCACTTGGTGCTCAAACCACAGCCGTTACCTATCAAGGTCAGCTGAACTCTAGTGGTGGGCCGGCCAGCGGAAGGCACGATTTTCTGTTCAGCGTATTCACCTCACTTACTAATGGAAGTCGAGTGGGCAATCTGGTGACCCACTCCGCTGTGGCGGTCAGCAATGGCTTGTTCACCGTGCTGCTGAACTTCGGATCGGACGTCTTTACTGGGCAGGAACGCTGGCTGGACATCGCGGTGCGTCCGGCGGGTGTTGGAGCGTTCACTCCGCTTACGCCGCGCCAGCCTCTAACGCCGACGCCGTACGCGTTGACGGCGTTCAATGCCCTGACCGCATCGAGCGTGCCCGGGGTGAGTGGCCACGCACTGCACGCTCAGGACGGCAGTCCGAACAACGCCGTGTTCGTGGATACCGCCGGAAAGGTCGGCATCGGCACGACCAATCCACAGGAAAAGTTCGACGTGCGGAGCGGCGACGGTTCCTACGTGCGCATCGATAGCGAGAACGGCGATATCAAGGTCAACGGCGGCAGTGACGGACAGTGGGGCATTTTCAACGACGGTCCTAGCACTGGTGGAACTCATCTGATCGGGGACGGACAGACCCGATTCTTCGTCGCCAACACTGGCAAGGTCGGCATCGGCACAACCGCACCGCAAGTCCGCCTGGACGTGCGCGGTGACATCCGGCTGGGACTGAACGGCGAACTCCAGGCGACGGGGGGCACGGAGAACCTGCGCATAGTTCGCGGCGCGGTGAGCCCGACTGGTGCTGTAATCTCGGGGTCTGGTTTTAGCGTGGGAGTTTCCCAAGTGTCGGACACCCTCTACACCCTCATATTCGACCCACCATTTTCAGGAACACCCAGCGTCACCGCTACCGCGGAACGGATGCCGGATTATCTACTCTGGGCCAGTCTGGACGGTGTCAACCCTGGTGCTGCCAACGTGACCCTGTGGGATCCAAGCAGGCCGGGTTTCGCCGTGGCGGGATCCTTTCATTTTATCGCCATCGGTCCGCGTTGAAGACTCACGCGCCAACAGCTTCCTGAATTCACCAAACATTCATTATTGAACAAAAACTGACCATGAACACATCAACAAACACCTCCCCTCGTCGCAGCCATTGGCTGGCGGACAAACTCAACCTCACGCTCACGGCGTTCGCGCTGGCGTTTGCAACAGTCGCGGCACCTGCAAAGGCTGACGATGACAATCACCGCCGTAGCGCTCCGGAACTGCCAACGCCCATCTGCGACAGCGTCAACGCACCAGACGGCCATCGCGTCAATGGGCACGTCTATGCGCTCGGTGTGCAGATTTACCGCTGGAGCGGTACAAACTGGGCGTTCATCGCGCCTGAAGCGACGCTGTTCGCCGACTCGTGCTACGAACGCGAAGTTGGCATCCACTACGCCGGCCCGACGTGGGAAGCAAAGGACGGGAGCAAAGTCATCGGCGCTCGCATCGCGGGCTGCACGCCGGAGCGCGGCGCGATTCCGTGGCTGCTGCTGGGTGCGACGTCGGCCTCAGGCCACGGCGACTTCGGGCGCGTGACCTACATCCAACGCGTCAACACCATCGGCGGCACTGCTCCTGCCGAAGCAGGCGCATTCGTCGGTGATGAAGCCCGCGTCCCTTACACCACCGAGTATTATTTCTATCGCTCAGTTCAACGGCCCACTGTGCACAGCGATGCGGTCACGGAATGGAATACTTTCTTGGAGGAAGCGGTCTTCGCCACGGCGCAACCCGTCCCGGCTCAACCCCGCCACGCGGCGATTGTTCACCTCGCGATGTTCGATGCGGTGAACGGCATCGAGCGCCGATACGAGCCATACTATGTGACCGCGCGTGCCCCACGTGGTGCGCGTGAAGAAGCCGCTGCTGTCCAGGCCGCTTACACGACGCTGCGGACGCTTTATCCGACGCACACGAACGCGCTCGACGTGCATCTTGCGGAGTCGCTCTCGAAGATTCGCGGCAGCAGTGAATCGATCGAGCGCGGTCGCGCTTGGGGCGAATACGTCGCGAACCAGATTCTCGCATTGCGCAGCACCGATGGTTGGAATGATCCGCAACCTCCGTTCATGGGTGGATTCGCCGTGGGCCAGTGGCGGTCGCTTCCTACCGGCACGAATGCCGATGGAACTTTGCCCGCCGTTTTCACGCAGAACGCCGTATTGATGCCGTTTGCGATGAGCAGCCCTTCGCAGTTCCGTCCGGGACCACCTTACGGCGCGCAGATTCCAAACGCGCTGCTCACGCCGCAATACGCCGCCGATCTTGAAGAGGTCGAAGCACTCGGCCGCGTGGACAGCACCATCCGCACTGCCCGACAGACTGAGCTCGCGCGCCTGTGGCAGGCGATGGGAGCCATTGATGAAATGCGCGTCGCACGTTCCCTGTTGCCGCGCAACACCCGCTTGGTGGACACCGCTCGCCTGTTCGCACTGGCAAGCATGACCGCATGCGATGCGCTCATCATTGGTGCGGACTCGAAGTATGCGTATCAACTCTGGCGCCCGCACCATGCGATTCGTCTCGCGGACACCGACGGCAATCCGAACACGACTGCTGATCCGAGTTGGACTGGGTTGATCCTCGCGCCTCGCTTTCCGGAGTACATCTCTAATCACTCCGTGCTCACGGCGTCCATCATGCGAGTGCTCGCTCGCGAATTGGGCGACGAACAGACCTTCATCTTGAGCACGCCGTTAATGCCGGGCGTTGCTGCGGGATTCGAGCGCTTCTCCGACGCCGCGGCCCAGGTAAAGGAAGCGCGTATCTGGGGCAGCATGCACTTCCGCCATGCTTGCGATGTCGGTGAGCGACTGGGCGTGAGCCTGGCGGATTTTGTCGTCGAGAACTACCTCACTCCCATCTCAAAGAAGTGATTGGGAAGAACCTGCTTTCTCCCTGGTTTGTTTAAGCCACGAAACTCTCATTTATGAAACACTGGATGCTTCTTGCCCTTCTGTACGCTGGCGATTCCGCCGTGTGTAAGAACAACGAGTTCGCCGACTTCGACATGCAGTTCACGAATCCACTCGCCGACACGCCGACCATCACGGTCGCGTGCGGCATGGACGAAGTGGGCTTTCTTGCCAGCCTTGTCATCGTGAATCCCACGGAGACAGGCTGCAAGTTCCGCCCATTTACTTCATTGCCGTTGGTCCACAGCAAAGCGGCTTCCCGATCCTGAATACGACTTAGTCCACAATTCCATCGCACCATTGCCATGAAGCATTCCTTCCTTTCTCGCCGGTCTTCCGCGCGACGAACATTGTTCACTCTCCACGTCCTCGGCTGTCTTCTTGTATGCCTCGGTGCCTCGCCTGCAATGGCCGCGGATCGGTTTTGGACCGGACTCGGCCTGAGCGAGAACTGGAGCGAGGAGGAAAACTGGTCGCCGGAAGGCGTGCCGCAGGATGGTGAAACGCTGATCTTCAATAATGCAGGAGTGAGCCGGAGCAATAACAACGATCTCTCCAACCTCCGCGTTCAGTCGATTGTGTTCAATTCGAGCGGCTATTCACTTCGAGGGAACACCGTCCTGCTGAACTCGGACATCACCGCCGCGCACAACAGCGGAAATAACACTGTGCGCCTTGGTGTTCAGTTCGCCAACGGCGGCGGATCGTTCAACACTGTGCGTGGCGGACGGCTCGACGTCGCCGGGACCGTCACGCTGGCCAACCAGGGGACGCTCATTGTTTATACGTTCGGCACGAACATCACCGTCAGCGGGCCTATTGTCGGCGACGGCGGATTGGAGAAGCTCGGCACACACGCGCTCTTTCTCGCCGGCACCGCAGCCAATACATACTCCGGCCCGACGTTTATCAAAGGGGGTAAGGTATATCTCGCCAAAACCTCTGGTGCGCGGGCCATTTCAACGCGTGTCACCATCGGAGTGGACGATGAATCGCCTTGTGATCTCGCCGACCTCGAGGGCGGACAATATCCACCGGTCATGTCGATGCATATCGCACCTTACTCCCGGTGGGCGCTCACCAATGGCGCGACGGTCAACAGCCTGACCCTCGACAACGGTTTCATTCGCGGCGAGGGGCTGCTGAATCTGCTCTGCAACGTGACCAACTACGGTTACGGGGAAATTGATTGTTCGCTCTATCTCGGCGACGAGAGCCGGATCTTCTATACCGACAACAACGGCGGCGCTTTTTCCCAACTCGACATTTCCGGCCACATTCTCGGACCCAGCGGTGCGAATGCTCCGGGCATCATCAAGGAAGGATTCGGCAGCATCGTCCTGAAAAACCAGAACACCTACTCAGGACCGACTCTCATCAACGACGGATGGATCATCGCGGAGCACGGGCAGTCTCTCGGCACTGCGACTGGTGAGACGCGTGTGAAGGTTTGGGGCGGCTTGGATGTCGGCAAAGTTTTCTCAAGCACGTTAATCACGATCTCGGAGCCGATTGTGATGGAAGGCGGTTATCTGAGTTGCCCGTCGCCCGTCGTCCTCAACGGCCCGTTCACGCTCGCCGCAGATGCTCCTATCAGCGGACCCGAGGACGCGCGGTTGGACATCAGTACCTCCATCACCGGCCCCGGCGGCATCAAAGTGCGCAGCGGACACGTTCGCTTGTCTGGTCCCACGGCAAATGCGTTTGCCGGTTCAGTTGTCGTGGAGCCGGCATTTGGGGCTGCCGAAGCCGTGCTCGAACTGGGCAAGCCGAACGATGTCACGGCCGTTCCCACGACAGTGACGATTCAGGGATTTCGCACGAACATCGCTGTCCTGCGCCAGTTCCAGAACAACGGCGCGAGAGATATTTCAATCCTCGACGGCGGCGTGTGGAATCTCAACGGTTTCGCCGCTACGCCCACGTCGCTCAAATTCCTTGGCGGCGGCACGGTGGACACTGGCTTGCAGGGAACCTTCCCCGGCATCCTGAACTTCACTGGTTCCGGCGTTAACACCCAGCTTCAGGTGCTGTCGAAGTCGCCCACGCCCAGCAACTACACCGCGCGCATCCTCGGCCGTGTCGATCTCTTCTCGGCGACGAACGATATTTTCGTCCCACCCGGTGTCACGCTGGACTGGCGCGCGGAGATTCGCGGCATCGCATTGCAAAAGCGCGGGCCCGGAAAATTGATTCTCGGTGCTGACAATCGCTTCCTGGAACGGGTCTATTTGCGGAACGGAGAGCTGGTTTCCATGAACTCTCGCGCATTGGGCGCTCAAACAACCGTAAGCGACGGTGCCACGCTCTGGCTGGAGAGCGTCTTCAATTTCGGGAAGCTCACCGTGCAGGGCCGCGGCTTTCAGGGCACGAACGGCGCCTTGGCAACCACGGGCCTTGCGATCTTTTCCAGCAACGTCGTGCTGTCGGCGGCGACGACTCTCAACACGCCGACATCCAACAGCATCTTCTCCATCCTCGCGCCCATCAGCGGCACGGGTCCGTTGACCAAGAACGGCCCTGGCATTCTCATTCTTGGTGGAAATACAGTCAACACGTTCACCGGCGATATGCTCGTGAACGAAGGTACCTTGGAACTCGGCAAGGACGATTATCTACCCGCCGTGCCAAGTGACATTGTCATCGGCTCCGGCTCGCCGTCCTACCTTCCGGCACGTGTCGTTTATTCCGGTCACGATCAAATCTGGAGCCACATCACCATCAACCGCGGCAGCGTGCTCGACCTGAACAACCGCGACGAATACAGCGGCGACGTGACACTCAACGACGGTGGCAGCGTGCGCACTGGCACCGGCACGTTGTATCTCGGCACCGGCGTGAACCTTACTGTCAATCGCCCTGTGCCAACGGCTCCCTCTACAATCTCGGGTCGCATAGCTCTTAGTCCTGGATCGCATCGGTTTTTCGTCGGCAAGGCAGATGCCGGCCTCGACCTCGACGTGACGGCCAACATCGTCGAGGTGTCTCCCAACGCCGGCATCGTGAAGGACGGTCCAGGATCAATCGGGTTGCGCGCCGCGAATTCATTCAATGGCACGTTGACCATCAACGGGGGAATCGTGGTCGCCACTCATGGGCAGGCCTTCGGCACCGCCGTCGGCGGGACCATTGTCAACAATAACGCCTACATCCAGTTGAGCGGCGGGTTGTGGGTGAGCGAGGAACCACTCACGCTCAACACCACGAATTTTTTCTCGATCCTCTCGTTTAACTCGAACAGTTGGAGCGGCAACATCACGCTCCAGCGCCCGGCGCATCTGGCGGTGCCTTCGAGCAGCGCCCTGAACCTAACGAGCTTCGCGGAGTGCTGCCACGGGATCATCAGCGGCCCTGGCGGCATCACCAAAACCGGACCGGGTACGCTGCTCATCGCCGGTCTTCATCCCAACACATACACCGGCCCGACCATCGTAAAGGAAGGTGTGCTGGAAGCGTGGCGAATTCGCGGATCGGCCATACCGGGGGACGTCTTCGTCACTGGCAGTGATTCAATCCTGCGCACTGGGAATCCATCAGCGAACGCGAACACCGCGATGGTCGCCAGCGCGAGCGTGACGTTGAGCAACGGTGCGCTCTGGAAGATGAGTTCGATGAATACGGAGACTCTTCGCGCTCTCTCCGGTAAGGGCGTGCTGGACATGGGCGGCTTCGCCAGCGGCACTTCGTTGACGGTGAATGCCACGAACTTCTGCGAGTTCGCCGGCAACATCGTGGGCACGGGCGAACTCGACAAACGCGGCCCCGCGCAGTGGTTGCTCTCCGGCCAAAGCCCGTTCCAGTCCGGCCCCGTCACGGTCTCTGCCGGCACGCTTCGAGTGGACGGAAAAATCGGCGGGCCGGTTACCGTGAAAGGCGGCGCGCAGCTTCGCGGCGACGGCACGGTCGGAAACATCACTGCCACCGAGCAGGACAGCGTTGTCCAGATCGACGCCAGCAATGCCGATCATCCCGGACGTCAGGGCGGCGATCTGGAAGCGGTTTATCTCACGCTCGGCAGTGGTGGCATCGCGGGATTCGATATCTTCGGCCCGTCGCCCACCGGCGGCGATGACCTGCTCATCGCGCACGGCCCGGTGACTCTCGACAACGCGCGCCTGTCCGCCGCCTTCAAATATCCGCCGCGCGACGGCGACGTGGTCACGCTCCTGCGCAATAATTCGCCGATACCCATCACCGGCATTTTCTCTGGCTGGCCCGAAGGCCTGACGCGGAAGCTCGGCGATGTGACAGTGCGCGCGAGTTACGTCGGTGGCGATGGCAACGACTTCACACTCACCGTCACCAACCTCGCGCTCAGTTATGCCGGCGGCCCCATCCTCTCGGGCAATGGCAATGAGACCGTGGAATCCGACGAATGCTTGCTGACGCACGTCTTCGTGCGCAACCGACGCAATGTTCCGCTCACCATCACCAACGCCTTCCTCCGCAGCCTGACGCCGGAAGTGCTCGTCACCGTGGCGCACTCGACCTATCCGCCCGTGCCGGCGAACAACGTGATGTTAAACACCGCACCCTTCCAGTTCCGCACCACACCGGCATTTGTCTGCGGCACGCCCATCTCCTTCGAGTTGGAAGTCGGCGTGATCGGCGAAGGCGTGTTTGCCATTCCCTTCACGGTTCCGGGCAGCACGAACTGCGCGAGCGCCAGCGGAGGTGCTTGTGAAAGCTGCTTCGTCGTTAACGGCCACTTCACCACCAACGCGCCCACACTGCTGCGCGCGCACAACTTCATCGGCGGCCCATCGCTCTGCTTCCCGCCGAAGCGCTGCCCGGAGACGAACATCTTCACCGATGACATCGCCGTGCCTTACCTGACGCACAGCTTCACCAACAGCACGACCAACGAACTCTGCGTGACCGCACAGTTGAAGTTCGGCTGCCCCGGTTCGCCCACCAACGTCCTCGGTGCCGTCGCCTACCTCGGCACCAACGATCAGCACGGCCCCTGTGTGAACTACCTCGGCGACACCGGTGCGGACGGCACGCAACCCTTCTCCTTCCGTGTCCCGCCGCTGATCAATTTCCTCGTCCTCGTCAGTGCTCGCGCCACGAATGTTGTCTGCCCGGACTACACCCTCGAACTCTTCGGCCTGCCCTGTCCACCGCCGTCGCTGCATTTCGCGAGCGACATCGTGTCTGACAAAATCCTGCTGCAATGGAGCACCGCTTATCCTGTGTTCGGACTACAAGCTGCCAGTGCCCTTCCAAGCGAGGGACCGGTTGACTTCGGCTTTATCGCGACTACTCAATCCGTTGTGGGTGGGCAATACACGATTACCAATCCGATTACTGGCACTGGGATGTATTTTCGGTTGGCAAAGTAGCATCCTCGGAGCCCACTCAAGTACTGCTGTGGTCCATCGCAACTCCACAAAACTCCATTTACTTCCGTTTTGATGTTCACGCGCAGTGCTATGAAAAGAGCTGGGACGTAACTATTTCGATCATTCTTTTGCTGCGGTCTCCATTCTGCCCGGACTTGCCCAACCACCGCCCAGAGCCGTTGCAAAGCAGGATGGTCGATACTGCGCGCTGGCCGTTGAGCTGAACTTCCGTGCGCTCGGCTTGCAACGCGGCGCGCTGAGCGTCGACGACATCCAGGTAGCTCGTGAGCCCTTGTTGATAGCGTTCGCCGGCTAGCGTGAACGTCGTGCGGGCGGAAGTCACTGCGCGGCTCACCGCGTAATGTCCAAAAACTCGGACGAGGCGAGATCACGCGGCATCTCGGCAGTA
>CAZBIC010000061.1:0-31344 GCA_964491875.1 uncultured Bifidobacterium sp. | reverse complement strand
GGAGAGTATATTCCTTCGAAGTACGTTCCTCATCCGGCTCCGATTGGGGCCTACTGAACTGATTATGTCACTGAAAGCCTTCCATATTGTTTTCATCACCGCCTCGGTGCTGCTCGCCTTTGGCTTTGGTGCGTGGTCACTGGTGGGCTATTCAGATTACGGCAGGACCGCGGACCTGATTTACGGCGTGTCGTCGGTGGCGATCGGGATCGGCCTAATCACTTACGGACGCTACTTTCTCAAGAAACTCAGAGACATCAGCTACCTGTGAAAACGATTCGATTCGCATTCATCGCGGCCGTGATGACGGTCACCTTTTCTCCGGAAACCGTGCAAGCGTGTGCCACGTGTTTCGGTCAGTCGGACGAGGCGATGGCCAAGGGCATGAACATGGGCATTCTCACCTTGCTGATCTGCATCACGAGTGTGTTGCTTGGAATGGCGGGTGTTGGCTTTTATCTGGTGCGTCGGGCGGCGCGGTATGCGTCAGTCACCGCCACCAATGCTGCTGGTGACCTAGGTCTGCCGGCGGGACAAACTTTGAAATAGACAAATTCATGGAAAAACTGCTTGGACTCCCAGTGCTCGCATCGGAACACGGTGCCGAAGTGGATAAATTCATTATCTACGTTCACTACTTGATGATTGCCCTCTTCATCGGATGGGGCGCCTACTTCGTATACGCCGTCTGGCGCTTTCGCCGGAATCGTAATCCGAAGGCCAGCTACGTCGGCGTCACCAGTCACGTTTCCAGTTATCTGGAGCTGGCGGTTGCTGCCGTTGAGGTTGTTCTCCTGGTCGGATTCGCCGTTCCGTTGTGGGCGCGGGTGGCCGACAAGTTCCCAGCTGAGAAGGATTCCCAGCTGATGCGCGTCACCGGACAGCAGTTTGCCTGGAGCGCCCGTTATCCCGGCCTCGACGGAAAGTATGGCAAGCAGGATGTTTCACTGGTAACACCTGAGAATCCGTTCGGCCTCCATCAGCTGAATGACAAGATGAAGGATCAGGATCCCGAGGGTAAGGACGACGTGAGCCTGCCCGCGAATGCGGAAATCGCCATCCCGGTGAACAAGGACATCATCGTCTCCATCACCTCGTTGGACGTGATTCACTCGTTCAAAGTTCCGGCCTTCCGTCTCACTCAAGACGCGATTCCCGGTCTTCGTCTCCCGATCCACTTCAAGGCGACCAAGACCAATACCTACCAGATCAACTGCGCGCAGCTGTGTGGGGTCGGTCACTCGAACATGAAGGGCATCATCAAGGTTCTGCCCCAGGACGAATTTGACGCTTGGCTCAAGACGAAGGTGGGTGCGGCTCCGGTCACTTTCGAATAACGGTTGCCTGTCTGGTTTTCAAAGCGGGTTGATGGTGGTGAGTGCCACCTTCAACCCGTTTGTTTTTCTCTCGAAGGCGGCTAACCTGCCTGATTATCGTCCCGCATGGGTAACAGCTCAAAATCTCTCCAGGTCATTGTCTGGGGCGCGATGGGTGTGACAATGGTCGCCATCGTCGTCGCGTTCGTCCTGAAGGAGCGCAAGTCCACGGTGACGGACGTGGATGGCGTGGAGTTGAAGCAAGTCTCCGGTGGCGCTGGAGGTCCGCCGCCTGTCTTGTTCCCCGTGTCCGATTTCGCGCTCACCAATCAGGCCGGCGCAGTCATCACGCGGTCCAACCTCCTCGGGAAAGTCTGGCTGGCGGACATCATCTTCACGCGCTGCGCCGGACCGTGCCCGGAAATGACCCGCCGCATGGCGGAGCTGCAATCCGCGATTCCTCCGCAGGCGCCGGTAGCCTTTGTCACTCTCACCACCGACCCGCTGTTTGATACGCCGAAAGTGATGCAAGCCTACTCCCGGCGCTTTGGAGCCCAGCCGGGCCGCTGGCATTTCCTGACGGGCACGCCGCGACAAATCGCAGATCTCGCGGTGCAAGGTTTGAAGCTGACCGTTGTCGACAAGGAGGAGTCCAAGCAGGTGGATCCAAACGATCTGTTCATCCACTCCACCATCTTTGTCGTGGTGGACAAGCGTGGCCAGGCGCGGGCGGTTTTGGAGAGCGACGAACTGGCGCTAAAGGTGAAGGCGCTTGACCTGATTCAGCAACTCATTGACGAAAAGTAATCCGATGGAACTCTCCGATTTCCCGAAACTCAACGCCTGCCTCAACGGGCTCGCGTCCGTTTTTCTTCTTCTGGGCTACATCTTCATCAAGCGCGGCAACCAGTCGGCGCATCGGAATAGCATGGTCGGCGCGCTCATCGCGTCGACGCTGTTTCTGTGCTCCTACCTCTACTACCACTACTCGATGAAGAAGGTTTATGGCGAGGCGCACACGAGTTTTGAGAAGCCCGAGTGGTTCCGGCCGATCTATCTTGCCATCCTGTTCACGCACCTCGTCTGCGCGATCGCCATTGTTCCGATGGTAATCATGACCGTCAGCCGCGCGTTCAAGGCGCGGTTCGAACTGCACAAGAAGATCGCGCGTTGGACCTGGCCGGTCTGGATGTATGTCTCCGTCACTGGCGTGTTGATTTACTTCCTGCTCTACCAGATTTTCCCGCAGCGCTGAGGCATCGACGCGTTCTGGCGGGTCTCTTTTGTGTCGCTTATCCGCCCGCAGCCGGATTGAATTCGAGGCGTCGTCGGGAAGATGACGCGCATGGAAAAGCCACCGATACTCGATTCGCCGGTTGACGCATCCGCGATCCAATCCATCGAGCGTCCGCACGCCCGCTTGCTCACCTACTACGTCCTCTGTTGCCTCGCGATCCTGCCGCTCTTTCCGATTCTCATCCTGCCTCATTACTTTCGCTATCGCACCATGCGGTATCGGTTCGACAACGAAGGCGTCTCCATGCGCTGGGGAATCCTCTTTCGGCGCGAAGTGATCCTGAACTACTCCCGCATCCAGGATATTCACCTGCAATCAAATCTCGTCGAGCGCTGGCTCGGCCTCGGGCGCGTTTTGATTCAAACCGCCAGCGGAAGTTCGAATGCCGAGATGACCATCGAAGGACTGCTTGAGTTCGAAGCCGTGCGTGACTACCTCTACGCCAAGATGCGCGGCGTGAAGGAGAAGGGCGCGGTGAACCATGCGACCGGCGATAATCTCGCTGCCATCACGCTCGATTCCGCCGCGCTGGCGGAAGTTGTCGCAACACTCAAAGCAGTGGGTGACGAAGTCCGTTCCTTGCGGGAGGTGATCGAGCGCCAGAAGTCCGGAGGGCCGGGCGCATGAAGATCGAGTCGCTGAAGTCGCAACTGCTAGTTTGGTTGAAAGTCCCGCCCGAGCCGGAAGCGCCGTCGGGGTCGCCCGGTTCAGTGAAGGTCTTTCGCGCCGCGCCGAACTTTTTCAAACTCAAGCTCCTCCTTTGGTCGTTGCGTCAAATTTCCGGCGTGATCGGCATTATCATCTTTGTCGTCTTCTGGAGCAAAACCGGAGGGCGACGCGCGCCGGACGAGGTAAATCTGATCTTCGGAATCATCGAATTGCTCGGCGTCGTCGGGTTTCTGGTTCAGCTGCCCATTTCTTACCTCCTAGTGCGGCTCGATTACGAGATGCGGTGGTACATCGTGACCGATCGCAGCCTGAGGATTCGCAGTGGCGTGGTGAAGGTGAGCGAGACGACTCTCACCTTTGCCAACATCCAGCAGATTGCCGTGGGGCAGGGGCCGTTGCAGCGCTGGCTGGGTATTTACGATTTGGAAGTGACGACGGCCGGCGGAGGTGCGGGCGGCGGTGGATCTCACGGCCATTCTGCGCAGGGCGACTCGATGCACCGCGGTTTCTTTCACGGGATCGACAACGCCCCTGAAGTTCGGGAGCTCATCCTCGATCGCCTTCGGCGTTTCCGCGATGCGGGGCTCGGCGATCCTGACGAAGTTCATCACGCGGAGACAGAATCTGAGCCGCGGGAGAATGAACTGCTCAACGCTGCTCGGGGATTGCTGGGTGAGGTGCGGCGGTTGCGCGCTGTGGTGGAGAAATAGTAACTCGCAAATCAGGGTGCCTCGGGCGCCGGTTACTCACACGACTGCGAGAAATCTTGCTGCCAGATTTTCATGCGCCGATCCAGCCAGAGCGGGGCAAAGGGGATGAGCGACGCCAGAAAAACCAGCCCGGCCCGGCTCATCGGCCAGCGCGCCGCCAGTGTGGCGCGCAGCAGCGCGACGCAGAAGATGACGAACAACGCACCGTGAATCGCGCCGACGATGCGCACGGCCTCCGGCATGTTCGCTCCATACTTTAGCGGCATCGCGATGCCCAGCAGGACCAGGTATGAAATGCCTTCCGCGAGCGAAACGACACGCAGCAATGAAACCGGATTCTTTAACATGCGGGGAATAGAGTCGGTGCAGCGTGGAATTTCAAATCACTTTCGCGTTCAATGTTGGTTGTCATTCCGTCCTTCATCGGCGGCGGCCGTCTCCGCGCCAGTTTCAATATTTCCTTTCACAGCGGGCGCCGGACTGGTTTCAATGCTCCTGACGCCTTAGTCCGTGAATTTCTAATCTTTGCTCTCGCCATGAAACTTTCGGTTCCACTTCTTGTCGTCGTCCTTGCAGCCGCGCTCCCAGTCCCGGCCCGTGCCGCGCAGATCCGAGTCGGCGCGCACCACTTCACCGTGCCCGACGGCTTCACCATCGAGCGTGTGGCGACGACGGATCTAGCGCCGCGTCCGGTGAGCGCGAGCTTTGATGACAAGGGCCGGCTTTACGTTACCGATTCGTCCGGCTCGAACGAAAAGCCGTCCGAGCAGCTCAAGAATCCCAAGGCGCGCATCCTGCGCCTCGAAGACACGGATGGCGACGGTGTGTTCGACAAGTCCGTGGTCTTCGCGGACAAGGTCATGTTCCCGCAAGGCTGCCTCTGGCACGACGGCTCCGTGTACGCCGCCGGACCGCCCAGCATCTGGAAATTCACCGACACCGACGGCGATGGTGTGGCGGACAAGCGCGAGGAATGGTTCAAGGGCGGCACGTTGACCGGTTGTGCGAATGATATCCACGGACCGTACCTCGGACCGGACGGCTACATCTACTGGACCAAGGGCGCGTTCGACGAACAAACGCACACGCTGGGGAATGGTCGCGTGCTGAAGGATCGCGCGGCTCACATCTATCGCGCGAAGCCCGACGGCTCGGACCTCGACGTGGTGATGACGGGCGGCATGGATAATCCCGTCGGCGTCGCCTTCACCGCCGAGGGCGAGGTGGTGTTCACCAGCACGTTCATTGATTTCAGCCAGCCGGGTCGGCGCGACGGCATTGGGCACGCGAGCTACGGCGCTGTGTTTGGAAAAGAGAACAGCGCGCTGGACGACGGTCGCGTGAAGCGCACCAGCCCGGAACTCGCGCACCCGTTCGTGCAATTCGGCGCCGGCGCACCCAGCGGCCTGTGCCGTTACCAAGGCACCGAGCTCGGCCCGGGTTACCAGAACAACCTCTTTGCGTCGCTTTTCAACCTCCGCAAGATCACGCGCCACCAACTCCGTCCGGAGGGCGCGAGTTACGCGAGCACGGACAGTGATTTCGTGGTGAGCGACAACATGGATTTTCATCCCACTGACGTGTTGGAGGACGCTGATGGCTCGCTGCTCATCGTCGATACCGGCGGCTGGTACAAGCTCTGTTGCCCCAGCTCGCAGATTGCGAAGGGGGATGTGCTCGGCGGGATTTATCGCGTCCGTAAAACGAACGCGCCGAAGCCCGCTGGAACCGAGCTCGCCACTCGCCGTCAGCGCCTCGCCGCTGCGCCGGGCATGTCGGACTTCGCTTTCAACGTCATACTGCGGCGCGCAATCTGGAAGAACCAATCGTCGAACGTCGGGTGGTTTCGCGAAATCCTCTCGAAGAATACAGGAGGCAACAACCCGGCGTCACCGTCACTGGCGCGTTTGACGGCGGAAGGACTCGGCAAGCTTCGTGATCGCGGCAGCGTTGGCCTCCTGCTGGCGGCGGCGGAGACGGACGACGTCGCTCTCGCCCAGGCTGCGGTCGCCGCGCTCATTGACATCGCTGCACCAGATCAAATCCGCGCGGAGATGGTAAAGGTCGGCACCCGCGGTCATCGTGCAGCATTGATTGCTCTCAGCCAGATCGATGGCTCGCAATTGAAAGCCGGCGAAGTCGTCCCGCATCTCGTCTCCAGCGATGCCGAGCTGCGCCGCGCGGCGTCGTGGATCGCTGGTCGTCATCCTGAATGGGCCGAGGCTCTGGCCGGGTTCTTTGGCGAGCGTCTGCTCAAGAAAGATTTGAGCGACTCCGAACGAAGTGACCTTCAACGTCAGCTCGCGTCGTTCGCCAAGTCTTCCGCCGTGCAGCAAATCCTCTCCGCCACGCTGACCAACTCCGCAGCTGCCAGCAGATCGCGTCTCGATGTGATGCGCGCGATGGAGCAGGCGGGATTGAAGGAGACACCGGCCGCGTGGCTGGCTGGGGTGGTGGGAGTGTTGAAATCGGGCGACGAGGTATTGAAGCGTCAAGCGGTCACCACCGTGCGGTCGCTCGCACTGCCGAAGGACGGAAACACGGCGCTGGCCACTGCGTTGATTCACGTGGCAAGGGATGTGAAGGCGCCCACGGAGGTTCGGCTCGAAGCATTGTCCGCGGTGCCGGGTGGTGTGTCGCTCGCGGATGGCGTGTTGTTTGAATTCGCGCTGAAGAATCTTGATCCGGCGCTGCCGGTGAATACCCGCAGTGCGGCGGCTTCCGTGCTGGTGAAGGCGAAATTGACGGCGGAACAGCGGCTCGCGCTCGCGGATGCAATGAAGAGTGTCAGCCCGCTGGAGATGACGCGATTGCTGGCGGTATTCGAAAAGGCTTCCGACGAACAGCTCGGCCTCCGGCTGGTCGAGGCGTTGAAGCAGGCGAAGTCGGCGGGCATGCGCGCTGATTTGGTAAAGACGGCCATCGCTGGTTTTCCTGTTGCGGTGCAAGAGCGCGCTGCGGAGTTGCTCAAGAGGCTTAACGCGGATGCTGGCAAGCAGAAGGCGCATCTCGAATCGTTGCTGGCTGAAGTGCACGGCAAGGGTGACATCCGCCGCGGTCAGGCGATCTTCAACAGTGCGAAGGCCGCGTGCTCGGCGTGTCACGCGATCGGCTACCAAGGTGGCAAGGTGGGGCCGGATCTCACGCGCATCAGCGAGATTCGCAGCGAGCGTGATCTGCTTGAAGCGATCGTGTATCCGAGTGCGAGTTTCGTACGCAGTTATGAGCCGATGATTGTGGCGATGAAGGACGGCGAGGAACACAGCGGCGTTCTGCGTCGGGAGGATGGCAGTGAAGTGCTGCTCGCGACAGGTCCGACTTCGGAAATGCGGATTGCACGCGCGGACATCGCGGAGATGCGTCCTGGTGCGGTCAGTGTGATGCCGCAGGGCCTCGATGAACAATTGAGCCGTGAAGAGCTGGCGGACTTGCTGGCGTTCCTCCGCAATACCAAGTGGGGCGCGCAGTAGTTTCGATGTGCTGAAAGCAAAACGAGCGGAGATGTCTCCGCTCGTTGCGCGAAATGGCTGAAAGATTTCCTACCCGAGGAACGCCGCGTGAACGGCTTTCACGGCGGCTTCGCCCTTGTCGAGGGTGATGACGACGCTGATCTTGATCTCGCTGGTGGAGATCATGTCGATGTTGATGCCGGCGGCGGCGAGCGTTTCAAACATCTTCGCCGCGACACCGGTGTGGCTCCGCATGCCGACGCCGACGATGGAGAGCTTGCCGATCTTTTCGTCGGCGATGACTTCCTTGAAGCCAACTTCCGCCTTGATGCTATCGAGCACCTTGTTGGTCTTGAGGAGGTCGGCCTTGTCGGTCGTGAAGCTGATGTCGGTCGCGCCGCTGGCGCCATGGCTGGCGGTCTGGACAATCATGTCGACGTTGATGGCGGCATCGCCGATGGCCTTGAAGATGCGGGCGGCGACGCCGGGTTTGTCCGGGACATGGGCGAGGGTGATCTTCGCCTGGTTCTTGTCGAGCGCGACGCCGCGGATGACGACGCTTTCCATGTTGGCGGTTTCTTCTTTCACGAGGGTTCCGGGGTTGTCATTGAGGCTGGAGCGGACTTCGAATACGACGCCGAATTTCTTCGCGAACTCGACGCTGCGGCTTTGCATGACCTTCGCGCCGAGGCTGGCGAGTTCAAGCATCTCGTCGTAGGAAATCTCGGCGAGCTTCTTCGCGTTTGAGACGATGCGGGGGTCGGTCGTGTAAACGCCGTCGACGTCCGTGTAAATCTGGCAGAGGTCGGCCTTCAACGCGGCAGCGAGCGCGATGGCGGTGAGATCGGAGCCGCCGCGACCGAGCGTGGTGATCGCTCCATCGGGCGTCATGCCTTGGAAGCCGGCGACGATGACGACGTTGCCGGCATTGAGAAGTTTGTGAACTTCGCTCGGGGTGATGTTCGCGATCTTCGCCTTGGTGTGAACGCCGTCGGTCACGATGCCCGCCTGAGCGCCGGTGAGCGACGCGGCGGGAATGTTCAGCGCGTGGAGCGCCATCGCGGTGAGGGCGATGGTGGTCTGTTCGCCGGTGGCGAGGAGCATGTCCATCTCGCGCTCGCTGGGCAGGGGCATGATTTCCTTGGCGAGCTTGATGAGGCCGTCGGTGACGCCGCTCATGGCGGAGACGACGACGACGACTTGATCGCCGCGTTCACGGTATTTGGCGACGCGCGACGCGACGTTCTTGATGCGGTCGGGATTGCCCACCGACGTGCCACCATATTTCTGAACAATGAGTGCCATTGAGTTACCTGAACAGTTTCCGCCGGGGATGTTGCCGAAGTCAGCGTCCGAACCAGCGAGGGCGGGAGAGTAGGAAATTACCGCTCGTTTGCAAAGGGAGTATTTTTCTGATCTCGGCAAAGAAGCGGCGAGTGGTCCGATTCCGGTGTTGCAAAGCCAACCGGTGGGTGCATCCTGCCATCACTTTCTAGGATCCACTCGAAGCGTATGCAACCCGCGTTGTTCCGTCCTTCTGTGAGCGCGCTCGTCTCCGCGTCACCTCTCCCCGACGTCAATACTGCTTTGAGGATAATTCGATTCGAGCGCCGCAGTCTTTGGATCTTCATGCGGTTGTGTGCAGCCATCGTGTGCGAGCTGCTAGCGCTAAATGGCAATGCCGCATTCGTCGATTTTGAAATCTCTCCGCCAGGGGCGGATTCAGCAATTGGCCTTCGACCGGCCAATGAAGTGATCCCTGGCGCGAGCGATGGCTCCGGGGGTGAATATGGCGTCGGCCTATACTTCGATTCTGCGACGAGAGTTCTCAGCCTCAATCTCGCCTACGGCTCCGCCTTTGGTTTCAGCGACCTGACGAGCCCGGCGTTCTCATGGCTGCTGCATGGGCCTTCGCCCGTGGGCGAGACGGCGCCGGTGCTATTTAACCTCCAATCGTTTCACACGTTTGCCGCAGACCCGTCTCGCGGTGGCCAGATCGCGGGTTCGCTGACGCTGACGGCGGAACAGGAGACTGCGCTGATGTCGGGCCTGACCTATATCAACATCTACACTCCGTCTAATTTGGGCGGTGAGATTCGCGGCCAGCTTGTGGTCGTTCCAGAACCGCAAACATGGGTTTTGCTCGCGGGAGGCGTCTCGGGATTCGGCGCGCTAGCCTTGCGTCGCCGTCGAGCCACACCAGCGCGCTGATTCCTCGCCACTGCTTTTCGTTCGTCACCTTGGAGAGATTTTATGAAGGGGAACCCCAAACTAACCGCGTTCCACGGAGTCCTAACCTGGCTGCTCATCGCCCTGATGGCTGAGCCACAGGCCAATGTCCTCGGACAACCTGTCAGCACCTATGTCCGCGCCCTCGAAGTCGTGCTGGCGCAGGCTGCGCCAGTCAACCGCCCTCCAGACGACAAGTCCATTCTGCTGGCTCAAGCCCAGACGACTCCAATCGAACTATTGAGCGCGGCAGGCGCCACCACGCCCATCGCGCAAGCATCGCCAGCCGCCGATACCAACCTCCTGTTGAGTCTCGCTCGCACGCCCATCACCCTGACCAATGGTAATCAGTTGCTGGCGTTGTCGTTCTTCAGTGACAGCAATCACAACTATGTTGTCGAGTTCCGCGACGAGCTGGGCCTCGACTTGTGCAACAACTGGCAACCGCTCACCAACGCGCCGCACAACTACGGCATCGTCTTCACCGAGGCGAACATCACCAATCGCTTCTATCGTCTGCGCCGCATTGACGTGCCTCGTTCGCCACTGTTCGCGCTGCTGGCGAATGATACGGGCACCAATTCGCTCGATGGCATTACGTCGGACCCGACGCTAATGGGTATGGCGTTGCAGTTTCCGAACGGAACAGAACTTCGCGCCAGCCTCGATCATCCCGGCGGACCTTACCTCACGATCACCAACCTTGGCGCTCCGCGGCACTTCGTGATCACGCCCGAGCTGTTGAACTCGATTCACGGCGGACCTTTGAGCGATGGGACGCAGACCGTCTATCTGCGCGCGGAACAGGGCGGGCAAACTCTGGCGACGCACGAAGTCACCTTCGTTCTCGATGTGACGCCGCCAACCATTGAAGTCACGTTGGCGCCCGACAGCGACACCGAGCCGCGGGGTGACGGACGGACAGCGACCAATCCTGTCACCCTACGTGGCAAAACCGAACCTGACACGCGACTGGAACTGCTTGCCGCCGCTCCGCCGGAACTGGGAGGCCAAAGCGGTTGGGTGATTCAGCCTGTGCTGCCCGACGCCAGCGGCGCCTTCGTGTTGACGAACATCGTGCTCGCCGAGGGGACCAACCAGTTCTACTTCCGCGCGCTGGATGCCGCGTGCAATGAGACCAACGCCAGCGCGCAAATATGCTGGTATGGCCCGAATTGCACCTTCCCCGACAAACTCGATGGCTGGCAGGTCTACGCCGCACCCACTGCTGGAACCGCTGGCCGAGTGACCGTGGCTCCCGACAAGTCCTGCACGGCGGTGATGAACGAAGGGGATTCGTTCCTCGTCACGCTCAGCCGTAACCTTGTCATTCCCACGCTGCCGTCGACGTTGAATCTGACTTACACAGTCGACTTCGACACGACCACCGCCGGAGCCATGCGGGATGCGTTCGAAGTCGCGATCGTCGATGCCGCAGGCCGACCTCTCACCTACACCATCCAGGGCACCAATGCCGTGACACCCGCATCGCAGGTGACTCCGGAGGTGCTGCCTCCAAGTCCTGATGCGTGCTTCAACCACTCCGACGGAATTGAACCGTTTCAAGCCAGCGGCGCAGCGCTGCGGTTCGACGCCTCCAACCCGAGCTCTCGTATGGTGAGCATTGACGTCTCTCACCTGTCACCTAGTTCCACCGCCCGTTTGATCCTGCGTCTGGTAAACAATGACCGGGACAAACTCACGACCGTGGAAGTTGGGTCGATCAAACTTGAAGCAGAACAACTCGGCGGTGGCGGGACTCCAGGTACCGCACTTTCATATCTGATCGCTCCATCACGAACTTCACCAGACGCCGAGACGGCTTTGGCACCCTGCGCTGATGGGGTTTTGCCGCGCATTACTCCGACGACCCCAAGTTTAGTCGAAGGCGTGTTCACCACGAACTCTCCGTATCGAACACCATCTGTTTTCATCAATTCACCAGCGCAAAACGCGCAAATGGTGGCTGGCCGAGCCGGCATCCAAGGAAACGCTTCTACACTGGACAATGCGAATCCGGTTCTACTCGTCACTGTTAACCAACAACCAGTGGACGCAACGGACGTAGCGGGAAACTTCTTTGCCGCGATTGAGGTTAAATCGGGACTGAACGTGTACGAGGTGGTGGCGTTGGACGCCTTCAACCAGAGCACCACCAACTCGATCACTGTTTTTGGCACCACCTGCCCGCAGAGTTTTGCGAGTCTCGGAACGGTCACCGCGAGCTTGCTACCTGAATATGGTCGCACCAGCTTTAATGAATGGACCAAGGTTCTCTACGCCGACCTCGCGCTGCGGAATATTGGCACCTACGCGATGGGGTCGCCGTCCTATGTAGGCGTCAGTCGAATCAGCGAACCGACTGTTGAATTGCTCTCACCAGATGGAGTCAGCGCGGATGGTACCCCGTACTACGACTACACGTCCGCCCTTGAAGGCGCGACTTTGGAACCAGGCGGGACTTCGTTTGTGCGCGCCATCGCGTTTCACAACCCCAACCATGTCCAGTTCACATACGAACTCGTGGTTGTCAGCCGTCTCAATCAATCCCCGGTCTTCACCACAATTCCCATCGTCGAGGCGATTCTCGACCGAGCTTACAACTACGCTGCGCAAGCAGTCGATCCCGACGGAGACTTGCTCACTTATTCAATCGTGTCCGGACCAGCTGGTGCCGTCATTGATCCCGTTTCAGGTGCGCTGAGCTGGTCGTCGTCGCGTCCGATCGGCTCCTATTCCGTCGAACTCCAGGCAGACGACGGCCGGGGCGGAACGGCCATTCAGAGCTATTTCCTCAATGTCATTGCGACTCCGGCTAATCGGCCGCCCGTTTTTGTCTCCACACCTCTCGTCGTCGCTTATCTCGGGAGCAATTGCGTCTATGATGCACGGGCCACCGATCCCGATGGTGACGTAATCACGTATTCCAAGCTGGTCGGGCCAGACAACCTTGCGGTTGCGGGAGGTTCCGGACGTGTCACTTGGACCCCCTCGGTAGATCAGCTTGGCACCAACCCGGTGACGTTGCGCGTGTCCGACGGCCGTGGTGGTCTGGCGACGCAGGTCTACGACATCGTCGTCCTGCCAGATCCAAAAAACCGGCCGCCCGTCATCACCAGCCACCCCATTCCCACGTTTGAGTTTCCTTTGCTCGGAGCCGGCTCACAGGGGCTGATCAACCCAGACTTCCTCGATCTCTTCCTCGCCGATGGCGAATCATATTCCGGCACTGCCGCCATTTCGTTGCCGGCCACCAATGTCCTCGGCGGCTCCGCCGACATAGCGTTTGTCGTCGACCAATCCGGATCAATGGCCGGTGAACAAGCGTGGATTGGCGACATGCTCCAGAGTCTCGATACCGCACTGGTCGCTCGCGGGATCGGTCCTAACCGCTACGCCCTGATCGGATTCCCCGGTGGCGCCGGTTCCGATTACTCGCGCACGTTCCCGATCCTCGGCGGCAGCTGGACCGTTTCAGTCTTTGGGCCGGACAATGTCGTTGTCAGCTCCCAGCGGTTTGATGGCGTGTCGAATCCTACTGAGATTCTCCTGCCTTCAGATGGTCCTTATCGTATCATGGTTTTCGGAGATGGCACCACCAACCCGGTCTCCTACGGGCTGAACTACCGTGCGTTGACGAACACCTTGACCCCGCTTTCGCTGGGCACTGTGGTGAGCGGGGCGATTGGAGTTCCCGGGCAGGAGGACGAGTATGAGTTCACAGTGGGCCAGCGGATGCTGGCGACGTTCGATTCGCTGACGGCCAGCGGTGTGTTGACGTGGACCTTGACGGGCCCGGGTGGGACGGTGGTCAACGCGCGACGGTTCGATCAAAGCGATGCAACGGATCAGAACAGCCCGATCCTGGATCTGCCCGCAGGCGATTACCGGTTGAAGGTCGACGGCACGGGAACGTCCGTCGGCACGTATGGGTTTCGTTTGTTGAACCTCGCCGATGCCGCCTCCATCACTCCGGGCACGCTGGTGGACGGCGAGCTTAATCCGCCCAACATGACGGCGCTGTACCGGTTCACCGCGGGCGCGGGCCAGCGGGTGTATGTGGACATGCGGAGCTTGTCGGGACCGTCCACGTCGAGCCGGTGGCGTCTTGTGGGCCCGGCCGGCCAGGTGCTGGCGGTGCAGACGCTGGGTGTGGACATGGAGACGGAGCCGTTGATCGCCGGCGGGGTGCAGACGTTGATGGTGGAAGGCCGCGTCAACGAGGTGACGAACCGCCAGTATTCGTTGAGTGTGGAAGTGCTGGGAACAGCCGGCGGCCAGGGGATCGCAGCAGGCCAGACGATCACCGGGGAGATCAGCGCCTCGGGGCAGAAGCAGGTCTACACGTTTGAAGTCGGGCAGAGGTCGTTCTGGTATTTCGACGCGCTGTCGAGCAACAGCGCCAATCTCCTGACATGGACGCTGGAAGGTCCGGCAGGCACGAACGTGAACAACCGCCGCTTCGATCAAAGCGATGCGGGAGACATCAACAACCCGGCGCTGGATCTGGTAGCGGGAAGTTACCGGCTGACGGTGGACGGAACGGGGGATGTGCGCAGTCCGTATGCGTTCCGGCTTCTGGATCTGACCGGCGCAGAAGCGATCGGCGCCGGGTCAACGGTGAGCGGGGAGCTGAACCCGGCCAACTCGACGACGGTGTATGCGCTGGCGACACAGCCCGGGGATCGGATGATCTTCGACGCGCTGACCCGGACGAACCTGCCGAACGCGCGATGGCGGCTGCTGGGTCCGTCCGGTGCCGTGGTGTTCAACAACGTGGTGAACGTGGACGCGGCATCAGTGACCTTCAGCCAGAACGGCGACTATCGGCTCCTGGTGGAAGGCTCGCGGCTGGACGCCGGCCTGGGATCGGGGACGTATCAATTCCGGTTGATCGGAACGAACAGCGTGCCGGTCACACCACTGACCGGCAGCCCGCTGGTGTTCGGGCAACGAGTGGACGGAGAACTGGTGATCGCCAGCCAGACCAACGACTACACCTTCACCCTGACCAACCGGTCGCTGGTCTACATGGACTCGCTGACCAACCGGAACGCGATCGTGTGGACCGTGCGCGGACCACATGGAGCCGTGGTAACGGGCCGGCGGATGGACCAGACCGACTCGGCCGATCAGACGGCGCCGGTGATGGATTTGGTGGAAGGCGACTATCAACTGTCCGTGAGCGCTACGTCGACGAACATCGGGACGTATGCCTTTCGCGTGTTGAACCTCGCGGACGGGCTGACGCTGACACCGGGAACGCCGGTCAATGGCATCATGGATCCGGCCAACGGAACCGTGGTGTATCGATTTGCGGCCGGTGCGACGCAACGATTGTACGTGGACATGCTCGCGCTGGACGGAGGCAACACGAGCAGCCGCTGGCGGCTCTACGACCCCTACGGTCAGCTGACCTTCAATCAAGTGCTCGGCACCGATGTGGAAACGGGGGCCCTGACGACCAGTGGGATCTACACGCTGCTGCTGGAAGGCCGGGGCACGGAGACCAACAACCGGAACTACACATTGAACGTCGAGCTGCTGACCGACGTGGACCAGCCGCTGACGCTGGGGCAGGTGACCCAAGGAACCATCCGCGTGGCCGGCGAGAAGGACTTCTACACCTTCAGCCTCCCGGAACGCACCTGGCTCTACTTCGACTCCCTCACCCCCAGCAACACCCTCACCTGGTCCCTCGACGGCCCCGCCGGCAACGAAGTCAATACGAGGCGCTTCGACCAAAGCGATTCCGCGGACAACAGTAATCCAGTTCTGGAGTTGGTGGCTGGCGACTACCGATTGACGATCGACGCTTCAACGGTGATTAACGGCGATTACGAGTTTCGTCTGGTCGACCTCTCCACGGCCACACCGCTGGCGGCAAATAGTCCCGTTCATGGCGAACTCAATCCCTCGCACGAAACGGATTTCTATCGCTTCACTGTTCCGGCGGAAGCCCGGCTGTATCTCGATCAGCTGGGTCTGACGGGCGGTAATACCAGCAGCCGGTGGCGAGTGGTTAATCGCCTTGGTCAGATTATCGCAGATCAACGACTCGACCTCGATTCGGTAATCGCGCCGCTCAGCCTCGCCGGAACCTACACGTTGATGTTAGAGGGACGAATCTCGGAGACAACAAATCGAGACTATGATTTTACGGTGTCCGTTTTGCCGAAGCAGTCCACCCCGCTTTCGCTGGGCACTGTGGTGAGCGGGGCGATTGGAGTTCCCGGGCAGGAGGACGAGTATGAGTTCACAGTGGGCCAGCGGATGCTGGCGACGTTCGATTCGCTGACGGCCAGCGGTGTGTTGACGTGGACCTTGACGGGCCCGGGTGGGACGGTGGTCAACGCGCGACGGTTCGATCAAAGCGATGCAACGGATCAGAACAGCCCGATCCTGGATCTGCCCGCAGGCGATTACCGGTTGAAGGTCGACGGCACGGGAACGTCCGTCGGCACGTATGGGTTTCGTTTGTTGAACCTCGCCGATGCCGCCTCCATCACTCCGGGCACGCTGGTGGACGGCGAGCTTAATCCGCCCAACATGACGGCGCTGTACCGGTTCACCGCGGGCGCGGGCCAGCGGGTGTATGTGGACATGCGGAGCTTGTCGGGACCGTCCACGTCGAGCCGGTGGCGTCTTGTGGGCCCGGCCGGCCAGGTGCTGGCGGTGCAGACGCTGGGTGTGGACATGGAGACGGAGCCGTTGATCGCCGGCGGGGTGCAGACGTTGATGGTGGAAGGCCGCGTCAACGAGGTGACGAACCGCCAGTATTCGTTGAGTGTGGAAGTGCTGGGAACAGCCGGCGGCCAGGGGATCGCAGCAGGCCAGACGATCACCGGGGAGATCAGCGCCTCGGGGCAGAAGCAGGTCTACACGTTTGAAGTCGGGCAGAGGTCGTTCTGGTATTTCGACGCGCTGTCGAGCAACAGCGCCAATCTCCTGACATGGACGCTGGAAGGTCCGGCAGGCACGAACGTGAACAACCGCCGCTTCGATCAAAGCGATGCGGGAGACATCAACAACCCGGCGCTGGATCTGGTAGCGGGAAGTTACCGGCTGACGGTGGACGGAACGGGGGATGTGCGCAGTCCGTATGCGTTCCGGCTTCTGGATCTGACCGGCGCAGAAGCGATCGGCGCCGGGTCAACGGTGAGCGGGGAGCTGAACCCGGCCAACTCGACGACGGTGTATGCGCTGGCGACACAGCCCGGGGATCGGATGATCTTCGACGCGCTGACCCGGACGAACCTGCCGAACGCGCGATGGCGGCTGCTGGGTCCGTCCGGTGCCGTGGTGTTCAACAACGTGGTGAACGTGGACGCGGCATCAGTGACCTTCAGCCAGAACGGCGACTATCGGCTCCTGGTGGAAGGCTCGCGGCTGGACGCCGGCCTGGGATCGGGGACGTATCAATTCCGGTTGATCGGAACGAACAGCGTGCCGGTCACACCACTGACCGGCAGCCCGCTGGTGTTCGGGCAACGAGTGGACGGAGAACTGGTGATCGCCAGCCAGACCAACGACTACACCTTCACCCTGACCAACCGGTCGCTGGTCTACATGGACTCGCTGACCAACCGGAACGCGATCGTGTGGACCGTGCGCGGACCACATGGAGCCGTGGTAACGGGCCGGCGGATGGACCAGACCGACTCGGCCGATCAGACGGCGCCGGTGATGGATTTGGTGGAAGGCGACTATCAACTGTCCGTGAGCGCTACGTCGACGAACATCGGGACGTATGCCTTTCGCGTGTTGAACCTCGCGGACGGGCTGACGCTGACACCGGGAACGCCGGTCAATGGCATCATGGATCCGGCCAACGGAACCGTGGTGTATCGATTTGCGGCCGGTGCGACGCAACGATTGTACGTGGACATGCTCGCGCTGGACGGAGGCAACACGAGCAGCCGCTGGCGGCTCTACGACCCCTACGGTCAGCTGACCTTCAATCAAGTGCTCGGCACCGATGTGGAAACGGGGGCCCTGACGACCAGTGGGATCTACACGCTGCTGCTGGAAGGCCGGGGCACGGAGACCAACAACCGGAACTACACATTGAACGTCGAGCTGCTGACCGACGTGGACCAGCCGCTGACGCTGGGGCAGGTGACCCAAGGAACCATCCGCGTGGCCGGCGAGAAGGACTTCTACACCTTCAGCCTCCCGGAACGCACCTGGCTCTACTTCGACTCCCTCACCCCCAGCAACACCCTCACCTGGTCCCTCGACGGCCCCGCCGGCAACGAAGTCAACGCAAGGCTGTTTTCGGCGTCCGATACCGGCTCCCCGCTGTTCGCCCTCGATTTGATTCCAGGAGACTATCGGCTCACGATCGACGCAGCTGGCGCGAACCAGCTCGCGTATTCGTTCAACCTTCAGCCGTTCCAGCGGTTGAGCCCCGGCGGCGCCCCACTGGTAGCATCCGGATTTCTCGGTACAGGACGTGGTGCAGTGGCGTACGAGATTGATGGACGCGCGAACGAGAGGCTTCTCCTCGACTTCGACTCGCAGAGTGGCGCCAGTTTCGGGCCTGCCTCGCTTTTCATTGGTGCCAGCCAGCTTCTCGTGACGTCCGCTGGTGGAACCGAAGACGGCTACGCTGGCATCGCCGCCGCGCTACGCCAACTGCCCTTCCGCAGCAGCGCGGCAGGGAACATCATTTTGGTCACTGACGAGAACCGGGATATCGTCGACACCAACTTCACCCTTGCGTCGATTATTGCAGAGGCGCGAACGAACAACGTGCGGATTAACACTGTCCTGGACGGCCTCGTGCAGGATAACGCCGGACAAGCAGCAATCGGTCTCGACGACTTGATGCAGGCGTACACAGCCGACGGGTCCGGCGGCTTTGTCATCAAGACTAACGGCACGTTTATCGGTCCCGCCACGAATGACGACTCCGCAGAGAACCCGCTGGCGGAATACGTCCCGCTCGCGTGGCAGACAGGCGGCGCCACGTGGGACTTGAACCAGTTGCGTCAAGGCGGCTTGACCGCTGTTTCCTTCACCAAGGCATTCGTTGACGTCAACGTCGAGAGCATTGAGTTACAGCTGCGCCTCAACCTCATCGCGTCCGATCGGTCGTTGGTATTCACCAACCTCAGCGGCGTAATTGAGGGCATCGGCTCGGGCGATACCGCGACATTCAGCTTTCATCTCGTCCGCACCGGCGACGCGCGGGGATTCGCCCTGCAATTCGTCCGGCCCGGAACTGTCGACGTGCTCGCCTCCATCCCGGTTCGCTTTCGCAACGAATACGTGTATCAGCTTGCCGGCTTTGATCCTGACGGCGATCGCCTGAATTACACACTGGTCCAAGGTCCCTCGGGGGCCACCCTCGACCCCAACGGAGGCACGCTGCGCTGGCGCCCGCAGACCAACGACTCGAGTGTCGTCATCGTGCGCGTCGATGACGGTCGTGGCGGTTTCGATTTTCAGGAATTCACAGTCGGCGCATCTTCGTCCAATCGACCACCCGAACTGGCACCAGGGCAGTATCCTGTCGCCGCAGTCGACCGGCTTTACACATTTGTAATCGCCGGATCTGATCCAGATGGAGACCGGTTGACTTACCAACTGATCGAAGGGCCGATCGGACTTGGTCTCGATGCGAAA
This sequence comes from uncultured Bifidobacterium sp., assembly GCA_964491875.1. Lineage (GTDB taxonomy): Bacteria > Verrucomicrobiota > Verrucomicrobiia > Limisphaerales > JADJPG01 > JADJPG01. The sequence goes on along the minus strand of CAZBIC010000061.1, from coordinate 12,044 downwards.
TCCGGCGTGATCGCGTGGCGTCCAACTTCCGGCCAGCTGGGCTCACAGGTCGTGCACGCCCGCGTGAGCGACGGTCGCGGCGGAACGGCGGAGCAATCGTGGACGATCGATGTTCAGTCAACGGTGGCAAACGCGAATCCGATTGTCATCACCACACCGCAGGAGTCTGCATTCGTTGGACAGCCGTACATTTACCCAGCGATGGCAATGGATACCAACGCCGACGCGTTGACCTTCGATCTGCCACTGGCACCGGCAGGGCTGACCGTATCGCCCAACGGCCTCGTGGTGTGGATCCCGGCTTTCAGCCAGGTTGGATCCCACGATGTGATCCTGCGAGTGCGGGACGATTTTGGCGGCGTCGCACTGCAGGCGTATTCCATTCGCGTCGCTGCGGCGAACACACTACCGGTAATCACGTCCATCCCGTCGGAACGTGCGGTGGCCAGCCTTGCTTATCGCTATGAACTGCTCGCGCAGGATGCCGACGGCCAGCCCCTCAGCTTCAGGCAAGCAGGCACGCCGCTCGACGGGATGGTTCTTTCTCCTCACCCGTTTCTGACCAACGCCGCCGTGCTGGACTGGAGGCCGACACTCGCCCAGATCGGGACACATGCCGTTGAGTTGATCGTTCAGGATTCCGAAGGTGGCGAGGCGAGGCAGAACTTCGAACTCACCGTTGTCGATACGGCTCTGAATACTCCACCGCTCTTCGTTTCCACCCCACGAACCCAAACCCGCGTCAGTTTGCCCTATGCTTACCAGTTCGAGATCGCCGATCCGGATGCAGACGTGTTCGAGTATTCGCTCGTTCGCGGTCCTGCTGGCATGACGATCACAAACTCTCCCATTGGCACGTTGCGGACCGGACTGCTGCGCTGGACGCCGACTGCACTGGGTGATTACCCGGTTGCGCTGAGCGTGAATGACGGACGGATGGGCGGTGTCTTCACTCAGGAATTTGTTCTTACTATCGTCTCTTCCCTGCAAAACGAAGCACCGCAGATTGTCTCCACTCCCGTCACGCAGGCGACGGTGGACGCGCCCTACGTGTATGATCTTCTGGCGATCGATCCAGACGGTGATGCCCTGACGTGGCGCCTTGTGACTGGGCCAACGGAAATGTCGCTCGACCCGGCCAAGGGAACATTGCGCTGGACGCCCGGAGTGGAACAACTTGGTGCTGTTTCCGTCACGATTGAGGTCCAAGATTTCTATCTTGCCACCGCCACACAAAGTTTCTCGGTGACCACCGAACTTGCCAACCGCCCGCCGCGCATTACCTCAGCTCCGCCCGTCAATGCACAGACTGGGGAGCCGTTTTTCTACGCTGCGACGGGTATAGATCCAGACGGAGACACTCTGCGCTGGAGCCTGAGCCAGGCGCCTCCCGGCATGACCGTTGAGAGTGCAACCGGTTTGGTACGCTGGACTCCCACAACCAATCAGGTTGGCGAATTCGCAGTAACCCTGTTGGTCAACGATGGTCGCGGCGGCACCGCAAGTCAGTCGTTCAACCTGTTTGCTTCGAACCTGCGGGCCAACCACGCACCAGTCATCGTCTCCAATCCGCTCCGCGACGCTGGTATCGCACGTCCTTATTCCTATAACCTCCGTGCCACAGATGCTGATGGCGACACCCTGACTCTACAGCCCACCGCCGCGCTGCCGACGGGGGCGACTTTCAACCCGTCAGGACCGGGAACCGCCGTCCTCAATTGGACACCAAGTGTCGGTGAGGAGGGCCGGTATGAGTTCGCGTTTGAAGCACGCGACCCGGCAGGGGCCATCGCATCGCAATGGTTCTTTATCACAGTCCGAGCCAACGCCGTCCCGGCCATCGTCTCAGTGCCACCTACAAACGCTGTCCCCAATCTCCCCTACATCTACGACGTGCGCGCTCTCGATGCCGACGGTGACGCCGTAACCTACACGCTGGCCTCCGGGCCGGTCGGCCTGACCATCGATGCCTTCGGTCGTGTCGCTTGGTTGCCGACCGTCACCCAGGCTGGACTGCACGCCGTCAATCTATCAGTGGCAGATGGATTCGGCGCAACGGCATTGCAGTCGTTTGTCATCGATGTGGCCGCGGACACCGAACCGCCGTCAGTACAGCTGAACATCGCATACAACCTGTCTGACAGCAGTGGTAACCAGTATGTACGCGTAGGCTCGGATGTGGCGCTGCGAGTGGAAGCCGCAGACAATGTGGGTGTCATCTCCCGCGAGTTGACAGTCGGCGGTGTCTCATTGCCGGTCGGCCCGGAAGGCTCGGCGCTGGCCACTTTTCAGGTTATCGGTACAGTCGAAGCAATCGCTCGTTCGACGGATTCGTCTGGAAACTTCGCGAGTGTCACGAATCTCGTTTCAGTCGTCGATTCCGACGCGGCCAGTACGATGGCCATCGTCATTCACAGCCCAACCAACACAGCAGATATATCCGGACCTGTTCCCGTCATCGCCTCAATCACCAGCCGAGATGTGTCCATAGCCGAGTATCGGGTCGAAGTGGCGGAATGGAGCAGGGACGACATTGCCTTGGAAGGCGCTCTGAGCGATTCCCGCCTGAAGTACACCGTGCTGACCAACGTCGTAATGCCTCCCGGCACGTTCGGCCTAACGAATGCCCAAGTGGCTCGGTTCGATCCAACGATCCTGCTGAACGGTTCCTACCTGATTCGCGTGACGGCGTTCGACGCCAACCGTCAGGGCCAACAAGAAGGGGTCCTCGTCAATGTGACGGGAAATCTCAAGTTCGGAGAGTTTCGACACGAGTTTACGGACCTCCGCGTTCCCCTCGCTGGCATCCCGATCACGCTCAAGCGTGTCTACGATTCACGCACATCTGACAAATCCGGGGATTTTGGTTTCGGATGGTCGCTGGGTGTCCAGGACGCCGGCATCCTCGAAATCGGCAAGTCACGATTCTACGGCGTGGGCTTGGAAGAGACGACCTTCACCTCGAGCACTCGCGTGTACATGACCACGCCGGATGGCCGTCGCGTCGGGTTTAGCTTCGCGCCGGAGATTGGTGCCGTCGCCCTGATCTTTGGAGCATTCTATCGCCCGGCCTTCAAAGCGGATTCCGGAGTGACCGATCGCCTCGAACCAATCGAGGCGCCGGCTGCGTATCAATTCAATGGCGCCGGCCAGTTCGTCTCGGGCTTTGGCCTGGTGGGCTACAACCCGTCAGCCTACCGATTGATTACCCGCGACAACCTCACCTACATTTACGACCAAGGCCTCGGTTTGCGCCGGGTGACGGATCTTAATGGGAACCGCCTCGAATACACCCGAGACGGAATCTTCCACTACGTTGCCGGCGCGACCATCAGTGACCAAAGCGTTCGCTTTGTGCGCGACGCCCAGGGGCGCATCTCCGAGGTCGTCGACCCGGATGGGAACGTGTTGCGTTACAGCTACAATTCAGCTGGAGATCTCCAGTCATTCGTCGATCCCATGACGAACATAACACGCTACGCGTACCATTCGGCTAAGGCCCATTATCTGACCAACATCGTCGATCCGCTGGGCCGCGAGGCGCTCCGCCTCGACTATGCCAGCGACGGGCGGCTGTTGGGTGTGACCGACGCTCTTGGCCAGCGCATCGAACAGGTCTTCGACACTGACGCGAAAACCGGCACCATCACAGATCCCAATGGCACAACCACTGTTTCCACGTATGACGATTCTGGGAATGAGATTCTGCGAGTGGTCGAAGGCATTTCCACCAACCGCTTTGATTACGACGCCAATCAGCGTTTGACTCGATCCGTGGATGCGCGCGGCTTTGCGACGCAGCGGGTTTACGATCAACGGGGCAATATCACCAACATCATAGATGCGCTCGGGAATACGACATCAGTCCGCTATAACGAGAAGAACAAGCCAGTTAGTGTGACGGACGCCGCGGGCGCTGTGACATACTTCAACCTAAACGCGTCAGGGCAGATGACGAACATCGTCAATGCCCTCGGAGGAAGAGCGAGTTTTGGTCGTGACGAAATGGGGCGCGTCCGCACCATCGTGGACTTCAACGGGCACGCCACCACCTACGAGTACGACGGCGGATGCGCCTGCGGTCGCCCGAGCCGGGTCATTCATCCGGATGGTAAAACGAAGTCTTTCGAATATGGCGCACTAGGCCGGATGTTGCGCGAGACGGACGAACTTGGCCGGACACGCAATTATGTTTACGACGCAGTCGGCCGGATGACGGAGGTTCGTGAGCCGGATGGCGGAATGGTTCGGTATATCTACAACGCAGCGCAAAAGATTCGCGAAATCGATCAACTCGGTCGCACTACATCTTATGCGTACGACTCCGCGGATCGTCTGACAGCAATCACCAACGCCTCGGGTGGAGTTACCCGTTTCGAGTATGGGTTTGGCACGAATCGCACGGCGGTGATCGATCCTTCCGGCAATGTTACCCGGTTCCGCTACGATCTCGGCAACCGACTGATCCAGCAGATCGATCCGTGGGGGCGAACCAATTTCTTCGCCTATGATTCCGTGGGAAACATGATCGAAAGCATCGATCGGAACGGGCGCCGCCGCACGTTTGCGTATGACGGCCTCAACCGGCGGACGATGGAGATTTGGTGGGAAGGAGCCGTGTCTATTCGAACCCAGGCGTATGCCTTTAACGCAATCGGCGCAATGAACGCCGCCGAAGATCCGGCCGGCAGGGTTGCCTTCGAATATGATTCGTTGAACCGGCTGATCCGTTCCACGCAAAGCCGCGTCGGCGGCCTGGGCGTTTTCGCTCTGACGTATGCCTATGACAGCATGGACAACGAAACATCGGTGACGGATACCTCGGGAGTGCGGGTATCCGCAGAGTTCGATGCGCGCAGCCTGATGACGCGCCGTACCTGGCAAGGCGGCGGACTGCCGGGGACAAGTGTCAAACTTGATTTTGACCCGACAGGAAATCGCACGAATCTAACGCGCTATGCCGACACATCCGGCCAGCAACAGATTGGACAAAGCCGTTATGGCTATAACTCGGTGGATGTCCTCGCGGACATTTCCCACGTCGATGGGACGGGTGGAGTTCTTGCGACCTATCGCTATCAGCGAGACGCGGCGCAGCAGGTATCGGAGCGGCTGTTGAATGGAGAAACCACTCGTTACGGCTACGACTTGACCGGACAGCTGACGAATGCCGTCTACTCGAACGGCCAGACGAACGAAACATACCGGTACGATGCGAACGGCAATCGAGTGGGCGGTTCCATCGTGGTCACAACCAACAACCAGCTTGCGGTAGATAATGTCTTCTCCTATGCCTACGACGCCGAAGGAAACCTTATCTCCCGTCAGCATCGCATTACGGGAGCCACCACTACTTACCATTACGATCATCGCAATCGATTGGTCAACGTGACCGACGCGAACGTCGGCGGCAATCCGCTGCAGACAGTAGAATTCACCTACGACGTCCTGAATCGTCGAATTGCCAAGTCTGTGAATGGAGCAGTCTCACATTTCCTGTTCAATCGAGATCAGGTGTGGGCCGACGCGGACGCGACCGGAACTATCACGGCGCGTTATTTCCTCGGCAGCCGTTTGGATGAGATGCTGGCGCGTTACTGGCCGGGCCGCGGAGTGGACTGGTATTTGACGGACAACCTCGGGACCGTTCGCGATCTGGCGGGCGCCGCTGGTGAAGTGGTTAACCATGTTGACTACGACAGCTTCGGAGTCGTATTAAGGCAGACAGCACCTTCGCTCGGCGATCGTTTTCTCTTCACCGGTCGCGAGTTCGAATCGGCTCTAGGATTCTATTTTTGTCGGGCCCGGTACTACGATCCGGCTCAGGGACGATTCGTTTCGAACGATCTGATCGGTTTCGCCTCCGGCGACTTCAATCTGTATCGTTATGTAGGCAACAATCCGATCAGTGCGACCGACCCGACGGGGTTGGCTGCATCGATCGAGTACGCGATCCTGATCGGGGCCATCTCCGGCGCCTTGCTTGCACCAACGTTTGACATCATTTGCAAGCTCAGTCTCGGACAGGGCGCCGACATTACCGTCGAAAGAGAGATTAAGAAATCGGTGATTGGCGCGATCCTCGGTGCCATTGCCGGTGGACTTATCGCTTATGCCGCATTGGAACTAATGCTGGCAACCGTCTGGTCGGAAGGCGCTGCCAGTGGATTTATTTTCAACCAGGCGCTGAAGTTCTTCGCCAAATCCCAAACGCTCATCAAAGTCCCGACAATCGGGCTCACGTCATTGGGGGCGAAAATTGTTCTGTTCCAGAATTGCGACTTCCTCCAGGTCGTCGCCGGCGGGTTTTAATGCCAGCAGCATGCTTGGTCTTAACTTGATCCAATCCGAGTTACGTCCCAATGAACGTTGAGAACAGTTCCTCATGATGGTCGAGAGAACATTGCTGCACAGTGCCATCGCCGGTAAGTGTTACGTCTTTTTCTGCCATCGTACTTTGTCCGGAACTGGCGTCGTAGGGGTTTGAGGTTTTGTCCGTGATTGCCGTCGTGTTTCGCGCCCAAATTACCGCGTTGGGATCGTACGCGTACGACGGGGTTGGTTGGGTTTTGAACATGGGTGGAGTTTTCCCGCGCTGCCATCGTACGGAGTGCATGGCGCAACGCACGGTAAGCGTCACCCATAGCACCCACTGGATGAAGGGATCATAAGTGTCATAGCGTAGGGAGGCTGTCGGACTTAGCCCGGTGGCAATCTGGTTCCAGCAGGCATGGAGTTGTTTGCCTTCCCAGTCTGCATCTCCTTGCGAAAATTTATTGGAACAGAGTCCCTGCTTGTTTGGGCCTGCATTAGCGGTGAGTTTTGGCCGCTGCCGATGCTCCGTTCTCAGGCCCGGAGGTTCATCAGTCTTTTCAGATTGTAGGCCGCGCTGACAAGGTTCCACTCGTTGGCCACGTTATCGCGTCCCCGCGTCAGGAACTCGCGGAATTTCATCGTGTGTTTGATGGTTCCGAATACCGTCTCGACGCTGCCCTGCCGTTTGCACATCAGCTCTCTGCCTTCCAGCGTGGCCAGCTCTTTCAATCGTTGAATCTTGAGCGACCGCGTCACATTTCGTCTTCGATTCTGCACATAGTTTTCCCCCAACTGGTGTGGATCTTGCACTCCCACCACGGCACGCACGCCAAGGCGCTTTTCCAGTTCGTAGATCTGATGGTTGTTGTCGTAACCCGAATCGGCGACCACTGTGTTTAGTGCACCTCCGCTGTTTTGGCAGGCGGCTTGAGCCTGTAAACGGCGGTCGAAGAGTGAGACGGGGCGGTCCAAAAGTGCGGCATCTTCATTAACCATGAAGCATGTATCGCAATATGGAACAATGGAGCGAGATTCGTAGACGGGTGTTGGTGGACGGAGTGAGCCGGCGGCAGATTCTTCGGGAGCTATAGATTCCCTGGCTGTAGCAATAGAGCAGCAAGGCGAGCATTGCACCGGGAGGATATTGTGCGGAACCGGTTCCACGAGGGTTGACGCTGGCGTGGTGATGGGGAACTTGCGTCACAACGTTGAGAATGAAATGAACGAGATCGTCGTCCTCCACCCAGTCACGCAAGTCCGGTGGGAGCAGCATGGGCGTGGTCCGATCAATGTGGATGAGCTTCTCTGCCATGACACGGCCAGTTTACCAACCGTGATCCCGACGACAAGGAAAGTCCGACAGTCTCCCTACGCTACGACACTTATGACTCTTGGGAACCTTCTCCTGTCAAGATGTGCTCAGCATGACGCTTACGATGGGTTGGTCACAGTCTTTTCTCCAGTGGGGTTGGAAGACGACGCGGTTGACTTGTTTGAGAGCGACGATGCGGACTGGATCTCGCAAGGCTTTCAGGAAAGCGCCGAGGCAGAGGTTGCGGGTGCGGCGCAGGAGTTGCTCGCCCGACCGGACGATAAGCGCGAGGGCTTCTGTCGTGAAGGTGTTGTGGCCGGGACCGGCACGATCAATCTGGCCGTGGAGGAGGGCTCCGATGGTTTCCTGGGTCAGGCGCGGGAGCACGACCGAGTAGGGGATGCGGGTGCGGATTTCCTAGTTGATGGTCAGCGAGAGGATTTGCAGCAGGGGCGACTGGCCGATGAGCACGAGGTTGTGCGAGGGCGGGAAGTCTTCGCACAGGAGTCGCAGTTTGCGCAGGCAGTTGGCGGGAATGGGGGACATGGGGCTTTCGCGGGAAAGCCGACTTAAGGAGGCCCAAGCTCGGGCCGAAGGTGAGGTAGCTCCCGTTCGGGCTGGTTGCTTCCGCCGTTGCATTGGAAATCTGGCGCGAAAGTACTTTTGTCCGGGCGTGGTTGCTGGTTAATTCGATGACAAGTTTTTGATGAACCCGAAGTTCAAAGTCATTCTGTACTTGGTGTTGGGCGTGTGTCTGGCTTCGTTTAGCGCGGCCTTTTACGCGACCTATCACGCCAAGGATGCGTCCGCCGCGGTGACTGAGCCTGCGCCTGTGACCAATGCGGCTTCAGCCACGGGCAGCAACGTGGTCGCTGGCGTGACCAATCCGGCGTCGACGGTGGTTGCGAACCCGGATGAAGAGCTGACGGTTCGGAAACGTTCGCCGAGGGCGGGTCGTTTGGCGGCGTACGGCATTGCCATGTTTTTCAGCGTAATCGGGCTGGCGGTGATGATTGGCTACGATGTCTCGAAGTTCTTCGCGAACCGGGTGAACGAGTTCATCTTCAATGACGACCTCGAAGGCGTGCGTTCGCCAGAGTATGAAGAGGCGGAGAACGTCTGGGCGAAAGGCGATCATCTGGGCGCGGTGGGAATGATGCGCGAGTATTTGAAGCGCAATCCGCGAGAGCAGTACGTGGCGCTGCGGATCGCGGAGATTTACGAGAATGACCTTCGGAACTATCTCGCGGCGGCGCTGGAGTATGAGGAGATTCTCAAGAAGAAACTTCCCGCCGAACGCTGGGGCTGGGCGGCGATTCACCTCTCGAATCTCTATTCCGGCAAGCTGAACAAGATGGAGCAGGCGACGAGGTTGCTGCATCGCATCGTGAACGAGTATGGTCAAACGGCGGCGGCGAAGAAGGCTCGCGAGCGTCTTGGCTTGCCTGAGCCGGTGGCGGAACCAGTCGCCGTGGCGGCTGAACCCGAGCCGGAACCCACGCCGACGAAGGAAGAGCCGCCGAGCAATCTTCCCAAAGGTTTTCGTCCGAAGTGAGGTGGCGAACGCCGCACTGGCGTTCAGCAAATCGGATCGGTGGTGGCTCAGGTTGGAAGATTCCCGTTGTATCAATCGCAGGAATTCTTTGTCCGCGAGAGTTCTTGAATTGACAGCACGCCATCCCCGTCAGCTACATATCCGTATTCACTTATGAACGAAGCCAAAAGCCCACTCACCACCCGTCGTGATTTCATCAAGACCACGGGGAAGATTGCCACCGTATCAGCTCTTGCCGGCGTTGCCATCCCGCACGTGCATGCGGCCGAGAATAACACCATTCAAATCGCCTTGATCGGCTGCGGCGGTCGCGGCACCGGCGCCGCTGGAAACGCGCTTTCCACCAAGAAGGGCCCGGTGACCCTTTCGACGATGGTCGACGTGTTCGAGGATCGCATGAACGGCAGCTACGACACGCTGAAGAAGAAGTTCGGCGATCTCGTGGATGTGCCGAAGGACAAACGCTTCATTGGCTTCGACGGTTACAAGCAGGCGATGGATTCCATGAAGAAGGGCGACGTCGCCATCTTCACCACGCCGCTGGCGTTCCGCTGGGTTCATTTCAAGTACGCGATCGAGAAGGGCCTGAATGTGTTCATGGAAAAGCCGGTCACTGCGGACGGCCCCACGAGCCGTCGCATGCTGGAACTTTCTGAACAAGCGAATGCGAAGAATCTCAAAGTCGGCGTCGGCCTTATGTCGCGTCACGCTCGGCACCTGCAAGAACTGCACAAGCGCGTGCAGGATGGCGAAATCGGTGACGTGATGTTGATGCGCGGTTACCGCTGCCACGGTCCGGTGGCGTCGGCGTTCTCCAAGCGCTGGCCTGGCAAGCAGACGGAGCCGAGCGAACTGCTCTGGCAGATCAAGCGCTTCCACAGCTTCCTGTGGGCCAGCGGTGGTTGCTATAGCGACTTCTACATTCATCACATCGATCATCTGTGCTGGATGAAGAATTCGTGGCCGGTGAAGGCCCAGGGCATGGGTGGACGCCACTTCCGCAACAGCCCCGATGGCGAGCCGTGGATCGACCAAAATCTCGACTCCTACACCGTGGAATATACGTTCGAAGACGGTGCGAAGTTCTACATGCACGGCCGCTGCAACGTCGGTGCGCACTCGATGTATTTCAGCCACGCGCACGGCACAAAGGGCATGGCCATCTGCGCCAAGAACGGGGACTACGGTGGGCCTTCCAGCATCCACAAGAATCAGCAGCCGACCCGCGGCAGCATGACGTGGCAATCGAAAGATTACGGCGCGGAGAATGATCCATATCTAAACGAGTGGAACGATCTCATGGACGCGATTCGCAACGACAAGCCGTACAACGAAGTGCCCTTCGGCGTGCAGGCGAGCGTTGTCACCTCCATGGGCCGCATGGCGGCGCATACCGGGCAGGAAATCACGTACGACGACATGCTCAATCACACTCACGAGTACGCGCCGGGCATTGACAAATGGACGATGGATTCTCCTCCGCCGGTGCTTTCCGATGCGGACGGCAAGTATCCCGTGCCGATGCCGGGCTTGAAGAAGGATCGCGAGTACTGATTCGGCTTAAGCAGCAGCTATTCTCACGCGAAGCGCCGGAATGAATTCCGGCGCTTTTGCGTTGGAGCAACTCCCGCTTGCCACTCCGGCGCAAAACTGAAACAACTCACCGCCATGCACTCCAAACTGTTCGCGTCCACCTGCGTCGTCTTGATGACTTTGTCGTTCGCGGCCGCGCAGGGCAGCACCGAAGACCTCATGCAAACCTCGCAGACGTTCAAAAAGAAGATCTCCAAGACGATCAGTGCGGATTACCTCCTCTATCTGCCCAAGGGCTATGAAGCGAAGGGGAAGAAGACGTGGCCCCTGATGATGTTCCTGCACGGTGCGGGGGAGCGCGGCAGCGATTTGCGCAAGGTGGCGGCTCATGGGCCGCCGAAGTTGGTAAAGAGCGGAAAGGAGTTTCCGTTCATCCTCGTCTCGCCGCAGTGCCCGACGGATCAGGTCTGGAGCGATGAAACGTTGCTTGGTTTGCTCGATCAGGTGAGCAAGAAGCACAAGGTCGATACGAACCGGGTTTATCTGACCGGCCTGAGCATGGGCGGCTATGGCACGTGGAGCCTGGGCGTGAAGTATCCGGAGCGCTTTGCGGCCATCGCGCCGATTTGCGGTGGCGGTGAAACGATCAACGTGCTGTTGAGCAGCCGGTCAAAGTCGGCGGCGTTGAGATCGCTCGGCATCTGGGCGTTTCACGGCGCTAAGGACGGTGTGGTGAAGCTCGATGAATCGCAGCGCATGGTGACGGCCTTGAAGAACGCGGGAGTGAAGGAAGTGGAGCTGACGGTTTATCCCGAGGCGCAACACGATTCGTGGACGGACACCTACTCGAACGAGAAGCTCTACGAGTGGTTCCTCAAGCACGCACGGAAGTGACGTGTTGCGTCTAGCGAAGCGCTGAATAAATCCATCTGGCTTCGGCTTAATACAGACGCAGGATCGGGGGCCTAAACTGGCCTGCATGATCCACCAGACCAGTTTCGCCCAGGTCGAGTTCGCCGCCAAAAAGAAGATCACTCGACGCGAAAAGTTCCTCGCCCGCATGGAGGAAGGCAGTGCGGATTTTTCTTTAAGTTCGGACGTTCGAGGCATACGGCAACAGTATTTGCGAAATGCTCGTTTCCGAACGCGGCGGCGAGGAAGAATCGTACAACGTCGTCGACCAGAGTTCGATCAGAATTAAACACCATGTCCATGCTCATAGTTCGTCCTTTTTCTGATTAGGAGTTTGATGGTCTAGACTGTCTCGTATCAATCCGCGTAATGTCCAAAAACTCGGACGAGGCGAGATCACGCGGCATCTCGGCAGTA
>CAZBIC010000060.1:0-33879 GCA_964491875.1 uncultured Bifidobacterium sp. | reverse complement strand
GGTTGATGCACACGCACCACGGTTGAGGACGAAACGACGAGCTTGGGTCGTTAGGCTGCTACGCACGCTCATGTCGACGCCACCTCCAATTCCGCCTAGCCAGCCGCCGCCGCTACCCTCTGAGCGACGCAGTATCCCAACCCTCGTTTATCTGCTTCTCTTTGTTTTGTTATTCGCCATTAACGCCGCCTGGGCTTATCAGCGGGCGACCGCACGCGTTCCCGGCAACTCCGCCTATGCCATTGGAGTTGTGCAGGGGAGCGTGTTATTACCACTTTTCGCCGCGGCTGGCATCGCTTGTATCTGGAAACAGAATCGAGGCTTTCGTGGCATTGTGAGAGTGCTATTTTGGGGCTCTGTATTCCTGCTGTTCATGAAACTCAGTCAGCTTGCGAGTTCAACACGACAGCGGCCGAACCATGCGCTACAGCCAACGCCGGGGAACGTTTTGAGTTCCGCTACGCAGTTCACCTCCACTGACCGGTCGTGGATCAGCTTTGCTGGTTAGGCCGCATACCACACTTATGAATACCGAAATTGCTGGAGCTATTCTGTTGAGTGCATCTGGACTCGTCGCTGCCATCGGTGCGGGCGGGTAGCAGATTGCGTATGCGATTGTGCGCGGCCAGTTCTACGCCTCGAAGATTTCAGGCGAGATTCCACCCGGACCAGACCAAGCTAGTTTGCACTGGGCAGTCATTTTTGCAGTGGTTGTCCTTGCTGCGTCAGGCATCGCGCTGTTGATGCGGCCATATCAGAGGACGTGATTTATGACGACAACGCCGCCTAAGCATGGGCTTCAGCGAACCCGGCTTGAGTGTCGCGGACGTAAAACCCCGTGGGGCCACGCCCCTTTACGGGGTTAAAATCATAGCGTCGCGTGTGCCGGGTTGCTGAGCTTGGGTCGTTAGGCCGCCGCACACCATGAAAGCCATAATCGCCATCTTGTGGGTTCAGTTCCTTCTCGGAGTCGTCGGCTCGTTCCTGGCGTTTGGGCACATCCACATGTCAGCGATGGGCAGAGCATGGAGTCACGGGATGCGCTCGGACTATGAGCAGGCTCGTCAGTCTCCCGGCTACCAAGAGTCGCCGCCCATTCGAGGCTACACCACCGCACGGTTCATTGACGTGATGGAGACAGATGCGCGTCGCCGAGGAGAGATTGCTTTCGGTGCTTTTGTCGGCTCGTTCATTGCGTCCCTGCTCGCGGCTTTGTTATTGTTTCTGCTGCGCCGAGTTCGTCACCAGTATGCACACACAACGGCCTCCTGAGAAACTAGCCTTGTAACTCATGGGATGGGAACGAGGCGGCAGTTCAGTGACGTGGCCATGTTCTCCAGGCGCTGGAGCTTCTTCCTCTTCAGCTTCGCTTCTTCTTTCGCATGGACTTCCGGATTGAACGGCTCCTTGTACTCCAGCAGATGCCAGAGCAGGCGCGCCAGGTGGACTCGTTCGCCGTCGCTCACTCGGTCCTTCGGGCTTGCTCCCCCCGGTCGCATTCCCCTCGCGGGTCGGCACGCTCAAGTGTGCGTCTTGGCGGTGATGGCCTTGGGGCTTCCGAGCCGCGCTTTCCATCTCCGGTAGAGGTCGCCAAAGTAGTTCTGCGCCCGCCATAAATTTTGCGCGGCCAGTCGCAACGCTTCGGCCACGCGGGCGGGTGCGGCCTGCACCCACCTGCGCATTGCGCGAAGCACATTGGGGGGTCAAGGATCAGCCTTGCCGCCGGCAGTGAGGGGCGCCAACCATGCGCCGCCAGCGGCGCGGCGTTCACAGTTAACGATTCAAAACACCCCAGTTCAGATTCAGGAAAATAATCAGAAAATTTCCTTAAGGACGTTTTTCTCCTGCCGATTTCCCTCATGCGCGGCTGCGGCACGGGGTCTTCCCGGACGTTGGCAGGCTGCGCAGGGAAAGGGAGGAGCCACCCGGTTCTGATCCGTTTCCCCCAGGTAAACAAAAAGAAGTCGTATCACAACCGGAACGAAAAATGGAACGGATCAAACTCAATCTCGCCAAGATGAATCTGGACGAGAAATTGCAACTCACGCAAAACGTCATCACGGGGCTGGACAGCAATGCCACCTTTCCCAGTCCAAACCCCACCATCGCGCAGCTGACGGCGGCGCGGACCAACGTCATCGCCAAGACCAACGCCATCGCGGCCGCTGAGTCCGCACTGCGCACCGAATACGCCGAGCGCGCGGCGCTGGAGCAGCAATTGGTGACCTATCTGGAGCAGGAGGCCGCCTATGTCGAAAACGCCAGCGGCGGCGACAAGGCGAAAATCCTCAGCAGCGGCTTCCAGGTGCGCGGTCCGCGCGTGCCGGTGGGCCCGTTGCCCGGACCTCAGAATCTCTCCCTGCTGTTCGGCCAGTCGGAAGGCACGGTGGCATGCAGTTGGGATGCGGTGCGCGGCGCGTATTCCTATGTGCTGGAATGTGCGCAAGCGGAGAACGGTCCGTGGTCGCAGGTGGCTGTCACGACGACCTCCAGCTACATCGCCAGCGGATTGCAGAGCGGGAAGAAGTATTTCTTCCGCGTGCAGGGCGTGGGCTCGGCCGGTCCCGGCGCATGGAGCGAGGTGGCCTTGAAGATGGCTGCGTAAGCGCATCCTAATCACGATGTGCTGGGCCGTCGTAAACGGCCCCGCCATCGTTTCTCCTCTCCTGATTTCTGCCTTCCCGTGTCTTGTCACCGGGCAGGTTCACTGGTAGATCATAGTGCCAAACACCAACCAACAGACCGGTCCGGCCTATGAGATCCATTCTCCCAAGCTTCACAAAAGCCACCGACAAGCGGTCAATTCGCACTCGCAGTTCGGGTTGGCGGCTTTGGGCACTCCTTGCGTCGGTGCTAGGGATGGGCGGAATGAATGCGGTGGCGCAAGTCGCGATGCAGACGGTGATCAATCCCACAAATCAAGTCTGGCGCTATTACACGACAGGCAACCGTCCGGCACTGAACTGGGCGGAGCCCACATTTGACGACAGTTCCTGGCCGGAAGGTCGCGGATTGTTCGGGAATGAATCAACCTACCCTTACCGGATTGCCACACCGATTACTCCACCTTCACAGGGAGGTCCGGTGACAGCTTACTTCAGAACTCATTTCACGTGGACAGCGGGCTGGGTCAATAGCGTGACCTTGAAAGGGACCAACTTCGTCGATGACGGTTGTGTTATCTACCTGAACGGCGTCGAGATCTCACGCTACAACATGCCAGCGGGAGAACCCGGCTACGATACGCTGGCCGTCGCGGCAAATCCGGGAGGTTACCCAAACTTGACCGGTGGCGAACCCGTGATGGTCCTCACCGAAATCAACCTCAGCTCGTTAACCAATGGGAACTCCAATCCGCTCCGGACGGGGGACAACGTTCTCGCAGTGGAAGTTCACAACAACGCCCAATCAAGCTCGGACACGATGTTCGGTCTCTCCCTCTTTGCCGGGATCGACGATTGGTTCCTTTGCCTTCTACCCGGTTCACCGACGAACCGAACGATTCTCGAAGGACAGTCCACAACGTTTCAAATCGAGGAGTTTTGTCTCTCAACAACAACCTTCCAGTGGTATCGGGACACGGGCTCCGGCGAGGAACTGATTCCTGGCGCAACTGCGAATACCTACACTCTCAATGACGTGGTCATTAGCCGCGACACCGGCATCTATTATTGCCGGCTGACTGGCCCGACCGGAACAGTGGAATCACGCCATGCAATCTTGCTGGTCCAACCCGACGATTCCCCGTTGTTCGTCACCAGTGCAATCAAGGATGAGAATGGGGACCAAATCACCCTCGCGTTCTCCAAAAGACTAAATCCAACCGCCGCGGAAAACCTGGCCAACTATACCTTCACACCTCCACTGCAAGTCCTGAGCGCCAGCCTCACCAACGAGCCCACCTCTGCAACCGTGGCCTTGCGTACCACGTCCCCGCTTGGTTCAGCGGCGTACACCCTTCACGTGGCCGGACTGACAGACAACCAAGCGGAAGCGGAGATGCTCACCCCGAATCCCACCACCATTCCGCTCACCAGCATCGATACCGTCGTGCCGTGGTCGGCGGATGATTGGTCGTACAACACCAACACCATGGATGGCTCCCCGAGCTGGAAAATGTCGGAGTTCGTGCCGGGAACCGACTGGTCCGTGGGCCGTGGTTTGTTCGGAACCGAAACAACTCCCGCCACGTTGGTCGGAGCGCCGGCCGCGATCGACACCTTCCTGCCTGCGAACGACGATCCGGCGGCACCTGACGCGCGCGTGACGACCTACTTTCGAAGGCAGATCTCGTTGCCGCCGATCCCGGCGGGATCACGCTACATGATCCGTCACTTCGCCGACGATGGATTCATCGCCTATCTCAACGGCGTTGAGATTCACCGCTTCGCCATGCCATCAGGCGCAGTCAGCTTTTCCACTCGTTCCACGGGAATTCCCACAGACGATGCAACCGTCCGATCCTTCACCTTTGAAGCCACGCCAGGCATCCACACTCTGGCCGTCGAACTTCATCAAGCGGGAGTCAACAGCTCGGACATCCTGTTCGGTATGGAACTCAGTATCTTGAACAGCCCCGTCCCCGCTCTCTCGATTAACCGGGCTGGATTGGGCGTCGCCAATCTGCGCTGGAACGCCGACGATAGTTGGCGATTGCGCGCCGCGAACTCGGTGGACGGCCCGTATCTGGACGCGCCGATTCAGCCCGGCAACCCGCTGGGGTACTCCACTATTTCCACTCCCTCCACTGGCAACTCCAACCAGTTCTTCCGTCTCGACTACGTCGGCCCGCGCTGAACCGCCCAGATCCGCATCCGCGTTCAGCACCTCAAATGACAGTCCGATCCGAATCCCGGCGCACGTAACCTCTTCGTTGCTTTGTAGTAACGAACCTGTTACACACTAGCACGCCCCAAAAGGTTCCCTGACCTGCCACGGCACTACTGTCGTCGTCGGCCAAGGATGATGATGTATCGGTCCATTCTCGCCCTGGATGTCGAGAGCTCCCCGCCCATCAGACGTAACCCGCATGGGGACATGTTGTCGTATGATGATGCCCACAGTTCACCGAAGTATCTGCGCTTTTGCCGCACGCGTTTCCGCCGTCCTGCTCTGGACGCTCCTTGGCACCGCGCTGCACGCCCAATTCGTCACGGACCGCGAGCCCGTGGGGCCTTCCTCCCGCAAAACTGGCTTCGTGATCACCGAGATCATGTATAACCCGAGGCCAATTCCCGGGCTCGACACGAATCTCACTCACGAGTTCATCGAGGTCTACAATTCCAAGCCGTGGAGCGAGAACCTCGGCGGCTTTCGCATTGCGGGCGACGTCGACTACACCTTCCCCACGAACACCATTCTCCCCGCGAAATCCTATCTCGTCGTCGCGCGCGTGCCCGGGCTCATCGAAACCAATTATGGCATTTCCAACGTGCTCGGCCCGTGGGACGGCGCGGAAACCAACCGTCTCTCGACCGAACGCGGCGTCGTGCAGCTCCTCAATCGCCAAGGCGCCGTCCTGCTCTCCGTCAATTACTCCGACGGCCCGCCGTGGTCCGAAGCGGCCGATGGCACCGGTCACTCGCTCTCCCTGATTCGTCCGTCCTACGGCGAAGACGATTTTCGCGCTTGGGCGGAGAGCGACAGTGTCGATGGTTCACCGGGCACGGCCGAACCGCTCACGTTCGACCCGCTCGCCAACGTCGTCATCAACGAATGGCGCAACCACAGCGATCCCGACGACTGGATCGAGCTCTACAACCACAGCAACGTTCCGGTCGATCTCTCCGGCGCCTGGCTCAGTGATGATCCGACGACCAACAAGTTTCGCATCCCAGATGGCACCATCCTTCAACCGCGTGGTTTCGCATCGTGGAACCAGGATACCCTCCGCTTCGAGCTCTTCGCCGGAGGCGAAACCATCTTCTTCTGGAACTCCAACCAGACGCGCGTGATCGACGTCATCGATTTCCGCGGCCAGTCGAACAACATCACCAGCGGTCGGTGGCCGGATGGAGGTCCCCTCACCTACGGTCTTTCCTCGAACACTCGCGGCACGCCGAACGCCCGGCCGATGCGCTATCCCGTCGTGATTAACGAAATCATGTTCAACCCGATCTCCGGCGACGACGACGATGAATTCATCGAGATTCACAACCGCAGCGGCGGCGCGGTGAACATCAGCGCCTGGCAGTTCGTGGTCGGAATCGACTACACCTTCCCGAGCAACACGCCCGCCATGCCCGCCGGCGCGTATTGGGTCGTCGCCAAGAATCCCACCAACCTGCTGGCCATCTACACCAACCTCACCACCAACACCGTCTTCGGCCCGTACGACGGCACACTCGCCAACGGCGGCGAGCGGGTCGTCTTCACCGCCGCCGACTACGACCGCGTGCTCAGCGGCGGCATCGAAGTGATCGAGAAACTCCCGGTGCCCGTCAGCGATCTCATCTATGGCGATGGCGGCAAGTGGGGCCAGTGGAGCGACGGTCTTGGCAGCAGCCTGGAACTCATCGATTCGGAATCAGACGTGCAGAATTCCGCCAACTGGGCCGACAGCAACGACACCGGCGAAAGCATTTGGACCTCGATCGAATACAACGGGCCGCTCGGCGAATCCCTCGGCACCCCGATCAACGACAGCGTGATTCTCATGCTTCAGGGCATCGGCGAATGCCTCATCGACGAAGTCGAAGTGCGTGCCGACAACGGCCCGAATCTCGTGGCCAACGGCGGCTTCGAATCCGGCCTGATCAACTGGGCGCTGCAAGGCTCCCACGACTTCTCGACCATCGAAAGCGATGGCTTCGCCGGATCGAAGAGCCTCCACATCCGCGCCGGCTCCCGCGGGGATAACCAGAGCAACCGCATTCTCTCCTCGCCGTTTGCCAATCCGATTCCGCCGGGCACTCAGAACGTTTCCATCCGCGCGAAGGTTCGCTGGCTGCGCGGTCATCCTGAACTCCTCGTCCGTCTGCATGGCAGCGCGACGGAAGCCTACGGCCGCATGGCCCTGCCCCGCCGCCTCGGTTCGCCCGGCACGGTGAACAGCCGCAAGATCGCCAACGCCGGCCCCGCCATCTTCAACGCAAAACATTCCCCCGTCCTTCCCGCCGTGAATGAGCCCGTCGTCGTCTCGGCCGTTGTCACCGATCCGCAAGGCCTCAGCGCCGTGACGCTTCGCTATCGTCTCGATCCGGACGTCAACTACACCGGTGTGACCATGCGCGACGACGGCACCAGCGGCGATGCCGTGGCCAACGACGGCGTGTTCAGCGGGACGATCCCCGGCCAGGCTGAGGGCTCGATTGTTGCCTTCTACATCGAGGCGCGCGATACGCAGAACGCCGTCGGCACCTTCCCGCAGGACATGCTTCCACCCGCCGGGCTGGATCGCACCTGGCCAACGGACGCATTGATCCGCGAAGGATTGGTTCGCTGGGGCGAAATCCAGATGCCGGGCGATTTCGCGACTTACCATCTGTGGGTGAGCTCGGTGAATTCCAACCGCTGGCATCATCGCGACACACAGAACAACACGCCGATGGACGGCACGTTCATCTACAACAACAGCCGCGTCATCTACAACGCACTCCCACTCTACTCCGGCAGTCCGTGGCATCGCACCAACGCCACCGCCGGTCCCGCCGGTCCAAATCGCGTCGACTACGAGATGAATTTCCCGGACGACGAACCGCTCCTCGGCGCGACGGATTTCGTTCTCAACAACGCCGGCAATCCCGATATCTTCACCATCACGGACCTCAGCGCCGTGGCGGAACAAACCGTCTACAAAATCTTCGAAGGCCTCGGCATCGTCCACAACCACCGCCGCTACATTCATTTCTTCGTGAACGGCAGCCAGCGCAGCAAGGCCTACGAACGCGACGGCAACTTCATCTTCGAGGATTCGCAGCAGCCCAACGGCGACATGATCGAGCAATGGTTCTCCAACGACGGCGGCGGACAGCTCTTCAAAGTCGAAGACTGGTTTGAGTTCGATGCGAACGGTTTCGACATCCGCGCGAACAACGATGCGGATCTCGCCCGTCGCACCATCAACATCGACGGCGTCGAGACCTTCCAGCCGGGACCGTATCGTTACATGTTCCGGAAACGCTCGGTCGGCGTCGGCAACAGCGCCAATGATTACTCCCTCATCTACCGACTGATTGATGCCGTCAGCCCGGCGGAGAACCCCAACAGCGCCACCGTCGATCCCGATGTGCTCGGTGCCTTCGTGAACTGGGAAGCCTGGATGCGCCACTTCGCCGTGCAGCGCGCCGTCGGCAACTGGGACAGCTATGGCTGGGAACGCGGCAAGAATGATTACCTCTATCAGACCAGCGCGGGTTTCGTGCACATGCCCTGGGACATCGATTACAGCCTCGGCCTCGGTCGCGGCCCTACAGAACCGCTCTTCGCGTCCAACGATCCCCGCATCACCGCGATGTTCAATACCCCCGCGATTCTCCGTGCCTACTGGCGCGCGTTCACGGACTTGGTCAACGGTGCCTTCAGCAACGAAACGCTCGATCCCTTCATGGACGCCCGAGTTGAAGCGCTGCTCGCCAACAACATCGACATTGATCTCACCGCCGTGGCTCGCATCAAGGACTATGTCTCCGCCCGCCGCGCGTTCCTGCAAGGCCAGCTGGCCACCGTCGCGGCACCCTTCGCCGTCGATGGACCTTCCGCCTACAGCACCACCAACAACCTCGTCATCCTCACCGGTACCGCACCGGTCAGCGTGAAGACGATTCGCCTCACCGGCATCGACTATCCCGTCACCTGGACCAGCGCGACCAACTTCCTCATTCGCGTCGTCCTCGAATCGGGCTTCAACGCCCTCGTGTTCGAAGGCATCGATCCCAATGGCAATCCCCTGCCCGGAGTCACCTTCGCGTTGGACGTGGAATACACCGGCCCGCAGCCGAACGCCGCCGGCTCGCTGGCGATCAGCGAAATCATGTCCACGCCCGCCACCGCCGGCGCGCAATTCATCGAAATCGTAAACCGCTCCACGCACAACTTCGACCTGCGCAATTGGCGGCTCGACGGCGTCGGCCTCACCTTCCCCGCCGGCACCATCATCACCAACGGCCAGACCGTGGTGCTCGCGCGCAACAAAGCCGCATTCGCCGCCGCCTACGGCAGCGTGCCGGTGTTCGCGGTGTTCGGCGCCAACCTCGCCGCGAACAACCAGCGCCTCGTGCTCGTGCGCCCCACGGCGCTTGGCGATGAAATGGTCGACGGCCTGCGCTACGAGAATCGCGCTCCCTGGTCCACGACCACCAACGGTGTCTCGCTCCAGCTCATCGACCTCGCGCAGGACAACAGCCGTCCCAGCAACTGGACCGTCGACAACGTCAATCAAGCCACGCCCGGCGCTCCGAACTCCGTCGCCGCCACGCTGCCGGCGTTCGATTCACTGTGGCTGAACGAAGTGCAGGCCGAGTCACTGGTCGGACCGCTCGACAATCAAGGCGAACTCGCTCCCTGGATTGAGATCGTCAATTCCGGTGAAACCGAAGTGAGCCTCGACGGTTATTCCCTCGCGACCAATTACACCGGAAACCTCACCGAATTCCCGTTCCCCACCGGGATCACCCTCGCGCCAGGCGAACACAAGATTCTTTGGGCGGATGGCGATCCGGCACAGACCGCGGGCGGCAATCTTCACCTCGCGTTTCGGTTGGAGAATTCCGGAAGCCTCGCTCTGACGCGTCTCGTCGCCGGACAACCGCAGGTGACCGATTACATGAACTGGGATCACCTCACCGCGAACCTCAGCTACGGCGCCGTGCCCGATGCGCAGCTCATCAACCGCGTCGAGATTCATTCCCCCAGCGCCGGCGGCACCAACAGCGAACCCGCCATCCGGCTCTTCATCAATGAATGGCTGGCGCGCAACTCCAACAGCATCCGCGACCCCGCTGACAACAGCGCCGAAGACTGGTTTGAAATCTACAACACCGAATCCGTCGCCATCGATCTCGGCGGTTACTATCTCAGCGATGATCCGGGCAATCCGCTGAAGTATCAGATTCCGGACACCGGCCGTTATCGCATCCCGGCGCGCGGCTATCTAGTGGTCTGGGCCGATGAAGAACCGGACCAAAATTCCAATACGCGCTCGAACCTGCACGTGAACTTCCAGCTCGGCGGCAACGATGGCTCCATCCTGATCACCGCACCGGACGGCCTCACGCCGGTGGACACCGTGACCTACGGCGCCCAGACCAACGACATCAGCGAAGGCCGCTACTCCGACGGTGCCAGCGTGCGTTACTACATGCCGATCATCACGACGAACATCACGCCCAGCGCACCGAACTCGATTCCCGGCTACAACTCGCCACCGCGCTTTCCAGTCGTTGCGAATCGTTCCGCGTTCCCCGGCCAGTCCACCGGCACGTTCAGCATTCGCGCGTATGATCCGGATAACAACACGATCACCTACGCCGTGGAATCCGGCCCAGTCGGCGCCGCCGTCAACATCAACGGCCTCTTCCGCTGGATCGTTCCCACCAACCAGCCCTACGGCGATTACCCAATCAAACTTCGGGCCACCGACAACGGAGTTCCTGCACGCAGCGACACCGTTACCTTCGTCGTTACCGTGCGCAGCATTGGTCCAGTCGTTACCCCTGTCACGCTGCCGCCGACCATCCAGTCCGTGTTTAATGTCGGTGGGCAAGCCACCTTCACCATCGAGACAATTCCCGGCCACACCTACCGCATCCTTTACTCCGATGACCTCGCGCAACCGCAGTGGACCCAGCTCGGTCGCGACTTCATGGCAGCGAACCCCTACGCGAGCATCACCGACCCGGGAGCCGCGCCACAACGCTTCTACCAGGTCGTCCAGCTGGATTGATCGAAGTCCTTGTTTACCCGTCACGAGATCGCCGACGCCCGCTCGTCGGCGATTTTCGTTTTCTGCCGCCGTCACGTCGAATCAGCTGCCACGATGACGGCGGTTGAACTCCAACGCCTCCGCATACGTCACGCCCGAGCCGCCGAAAACATCCAGCGCCGAACCAATCGTCAGATCGACCCGTCCGCGACCGACACGCGTCACCTCTTCCAAGTCCGCCAACGATTTCGCGCCGCCCGCGTAGGTCGTCGGAATTGGCGTCCACTCGGCAAGTTTGCCGACCAACTCCGAATCAATTCCCCGACACAAACCTTCCACGTCGGCCGCGTGAATCAGGAATTCATCACAAAACTCCGCCAGCCGCGCCAGCGTCTCCTGCGACAGAGTCAGCTCAGTAAATTTCTGCCAGCGATCCGTGACCACGAAGTAATCCGCGCCGCGCTTGCGACAGCTGAGATCGAGAACCAGGCGTTCCTTTCCGATCACGGCCACCAGCCGCTTCAGCCGTTCCCAATCCAGCTGACCGTCGCGAAACACCCACGACGTCACGATGACGTGAGACGCGCCCGCCTCCAGCCAACTGGTCGCATTCTCCGCGTCCACACCACCACCCAGATGCAATCCGCCGGGATACGCCGCCAGCGCCGCGCGCGCCGCGTCGTCATTGCCCGGACCGAGTTTGATTACGTGCCCGCCTTTCAAATCATCGCGCCGATACAGCTCCGCAAACCACGAGGCAGGACGCTCCGAGACAAAGTTCGTGCGCAGGCCGGCGCCGTCGTCCTTCAACGAGCCGCCAACGATCTGCTTCACCTTGCCGTCATGCAGGTCAATACACGGTCTGAACATCGTCCTGAATTTTCGTTGGCCCCGGTGGGAAGTCGAATCATTTCCCTTTGAGGCCGTCCCCGGCCCGACTTACTCTCTCCCGCGTGAAAATTTTGTTCATCGGCGACATCGTGGGCGAACCGGGCCGCAAGGCCGTCTCCACACTCGTGCCGCGCCTGCGCCGCCAGCACGATCTCGATGTCGTCATCGCCAATGGCGAGAATTCCGCCGGCGGATCCGGCATCACGCCCAAGACCGCCGCCGACATTTTTGACGCCGGCGTGGACGTGATCACCACCGGCGATCATCTCTGGGACCAGAAGGAAGTTACCGCGCTGCTGCAAAGCGAGCCTCGTTTCTTGCGCCCGCTCAACTACCCACGGGGCACCGTCGGCCAAGGCGCGCGACTGTTCCAGCCCGAGAGCCGTCCGCCTTTCGCCGTGATGAATCTCCAAGGTCGCACCTTCATGGCCGCGCTGGAAAATCCCTTCTCCGTCGCGCCACCGGTCATTGCTGAATTACGCCGCCAGACGAGCGTCATCTTTGTCGACTTCCACGCCGAGGCGACCTCCGAAAAGATCGCCTTTGCACGAATGGTCGACGGCCAGGTCAGCGCCGTCGTCGGCACTCATACCCATGTGCAGACCGCCGACGAACAGATCTTTCCCGGCGGTACGGCGTTCCTGTGCGATGCCGGCTTCACCGGCCCGCACGAGAGCGTGCTCGGCCGCGAGATCGAACCAATCATCCGCCGTTTCGTAGCCCAGACGCCGCAACGCTTCGAAGTCGCTAAAGAGCGAATCTACCTCCAAGGTGCGGTCATCGATATCGACGACAACACCGGCAAAGCTCGCAGCATCCAGCGCATCTCAGAAGCGTTGACATGAGCCGCAAAGCGCAATCGCAATGGGATTTTGGCGAACTGTTCCCGCCGGAGCAGACGCGCAAAGTCCTCACCGTCGCCGAGCTCACCACGACCGTCCGCAAGCTGCTCGAGAAGGACGTCGGCGAAGTGTGGGTCACTGGTGAAGTCACCAACCTGCGCCTCCAGTCGTCCGGCCACTGCTACTTCTCACTCAAGGACGCCAGCGCCCAATTGAGCTGCGTGCTCTTCCGGGGCGAAGCGGCGGCGAATCGCGAGTTTTTGCAGGACGGCCAGAAGCTCCTGCTGCAAGGGAATCTCACCGTCTACGAAGCGCGCGGTCAATATCAGCTTATCGTCCGCACGCTGGAACCGCAGGGCATCGGCGCCCTGCAGCTCGCCTTCGAGAAACTCAAGCGCAAGCTGCAGGCGGAAGGATTGTTCGCCCAGGAACGCAAACGTCCCCTGCCCCGCTATCCGCAACGCATCGGCATTGTCACCTCGCCCACCGGCGCCGCCATTCGTGACGTGCTCCACGTCATCGAACGACGCCAGCCCTCGCTGGACATCATTCTCGCGCCCTGCCGCGTGCAAGGCGATGGCGCCGCCGCTGAGATTGCCACAGCGATTCGCTTGCTGAACGAGTGGAGTAGTTCCGCGGAGAGCCAACTCGACCTAATTCTCGTCACGCGCGGCGGCGGGAGTTTGGAAGATCTCTGGGCGTTCAACGAAGAGGCCGTCGCGCGCGCCATCTTCGAGTCGGCGTTGCCCGTCGTGTCCGCCGTGGGACACGAAATTGATTTCACCATCAGCGATTTCGTCGCGGACTTCCGCGCCGCCACGCCGAGCGCCGCCGCCGAACTGATCACGGAAGGCCCTTTCGCCAGCCGCCAGTTCATTACGGATGCTGCGCACCGGCTGAGCCAGCTCGTTCGCCAACGACTGGATCTCGACCGTGATGATCTCCTGCAACTCGCACAGCGGCTCGTACGCGTGCATCCACGCCGTCAGCTTCGGGAGCGTGCGCAGCAGGTGGATGACTTGCAGAACGCGCTGCTCCGGTGCGTACGCCAGGGCTGGCGGGATCAGCGCGCGAAATGGCAGACCCTCCAGCAGCGACTGGCGCGCGTGAAGCCAGCAGCCGTCTTTGCCCTGCGTCGCCAGGCGCTGCGGGATCTGGAGCGACGCCTGCGCGATCACTCCCGCCAGATCGTGAAGCGCAAGCAAGCTTCCCTCGAACCGCTGCAAGCGCGACTGAGGCTGCTCAGTCCGGACAACGTCCTAGCCCGCGGCTATTCCATCACCACCGACGAAGTGACCGGAAAAGTCCTCCGCGCGGCCAGCGAGACGCAGCCCGGCCAGCGTTTGAAGACAAAGCTGAAGTCAGGCGAAGTGAGCAGCGTCGTCGAGAAATAGGTTTTCATGAAGCGGGCAACCCGCGTCCCGTCAGCACACCCCAGCCATTCTCAGCTCCACTCCAAATAAAAAGGCGCGGGAACATTTGTCCCCGCGCCATCAAGAGCAGAATCTCAATTACGCCAGCTTCGGCTTCGGTTGATCGCTGGAGGCAGGTTTCACCGGCGCGGCGTTAAACTGCGCCTTCACCTTTGCGACCGCGTTCTCGGCCGTCAGACCGTGCTTCTCGCGGAGGTAATCCACGGTGGAAGCGTGTTCGATGAACTTGTCCGGCCAACCAATGCGAACGACCGGCGTGTGGATGCGTTTCTCGCTGAGATGTTCGAGCACTGCGCTACCGTAGCCGCCCATGAGCACGTGATCTTCAAGGGTCACCACCACTTCAGAGACACTGGCAAAGCGCTCGTGGAGTTCCTCGTCGATCGGCTTGGTGAAACGCGGATTGATGATCGCGCAATTAAACCCTTCCGCAGTGAGCTGAGCAGCCGCCTTCTTTGCGATCGGTTGCATGTTGCCAAGAGCAAAGAACGTAACCTTGTGGCCACGTGCAGCGGAGAAGTCTTGAACGACTTCGCCCTTGCCGATCTCGATCAACTTGGGCTGTTCCTTGACGGGCACGCCTTCGCCCGCCCCACGCGGGTAGCGAATGAACGTCGGATGCTTCTGGTGCGTGGCAGTGAACATCATGTCGGCGAGTTCGTCCTCGTCCTTCGGCGCCATCGCCACCACGTTCGGTAGGCAGCGGAGGTAGGCGATGTCGAACAGGCCGTGGTGCGTCGGGCCGTCGTTGGCCGAGAGGCCGGCGCGGTCCATGCAGAAAATCACGGGCAAGTCCTGCAAGCACACGTCGTGGTGAATGCAGTCGTAGGCGCGCTGGAGGAAGGTCGAGTAAATCGCGACCACCGGGCGGAAGCCCATCGTCGCCATGCCGGCAGCGAAGATAACGGCGTGCTCTTCAGCGATGCCGACGTCGTAGTAACGACCGGGCATGGCCTTCTCGAGGAACTTCAAGCCGGTGCCCGTGGGCATCGCAGCCGTGATACCCACGATGGAGCTATCCTTCTGGGCGAGCTTGACCATCGTCTGGCCGAAGACGTCTTGATACGCGGGCGGAGTGCCGGCCTTGGCGGGAAGCGTCGCACCGGTCTGCGAGTCGTAAGGCCCGAGGCCATGGAACTTCTCCGGCGATTGCAGCGCGGCTTCGAAGCCTTTGCCCTTCTTCGTCAGCATGTGGATGACGATGGGCTGGTCGCAGGATTTCGCGAACTCGAGCACTTCGGTGACGAGCGCGAGATTGTGGCCATCGATCGGACCAAGATAACGCAGGCCAAGCTCTTCGAAAATCAGGCTGCTGCCGAAACCGCCGCGGCCGTCGGCGTCCATCGAGGCGGGGTTTTGTTCGAGGGCGACTTCGGTGACAGCGCCCTTGATCGCTTCCTCGGCCTTGTGACCGAGCGCGATGGCGAGCTGGCCCTTCGGCATGCGGCTCAGCCAGCGCTCAACATCTTTCTGGAGCTGGTTGTAGCGCGGATGGCGGATGAGCTTGTTGAGGTAATTCGCAATGGCACCGACGTTCTTGGCGATGCTCCACTCGTTGTCGTTGAGGATGCCGATGAACTTCTTCGTCGTATGCGCGATGTTGTTCAGCGCCTCGAAGGAAACACCATTGGTCAATGCTGCGTCGCCGAAGACGCAGACGACATGCTCATCCGTGCCACGTTGATCGCGCGCCGCACACATGCCGAGCGCGGCTGAGAGTGCGGTACCGGCATGACCGGCGCCGAAGCAATCGTGCTCGCTCTCCGTGCGGAGGGAGAAGCCGTTCAGACCATCGGTGGTGCGGATGGTGTGAAAGCGATTCTTGCGGCCGGTAAGAATCTTGTGGACGTAGGACTGGTGACTTACGTCCCAGACGAACTTGTCCTTCGGAGTCGAAAAGACGTTATGCAGCGCGATGGTGAGCTCGACGACGCCGAGGTTCGGTCCGAGGTGGCCGCCGTTTTTCGCCAGCTTCACGATCAGCTCGTGCCGGATTTCTTCGGCGAGCTGCTTCTGCTGTTCGAGCGTCAACTTCTTGACGTGCTCGGGGCTGTCCACCATGTCGAGGTAACGGCTCATAGGTCTATTCATTATCGAGGAGGGACTGATCCGCGGGCTTGAGCACAGGCTCGCCCACGGCGTTCTTTTCTAGTTTGCTAATCTTCAGTTCTGCTTCTTCGAGCTTGGTCTGGCAGGTCTTCACCAGCCGGGTTCCTTCCTCGAATTTGGCGAGCAATGACTCCAAAGGCAAATCGCCGGATTCCATCGCTTCCACGACAGATTCCAGATTTTGCAACGCCTCCTCAAACGGGATGTCCTTTGGGGAACCGGTTTGGGCGGCAGACTTTGGTGCAGCAGGCACAAACGTAGCGTAGGAGAAACGACGGGGGGCGTCTAGTGTGTAGTCGGACGAACAAGAAGCGACCGAAACGCGACCAACCCTACGAAGTCAAGGTGAGAACCGACGGCGCCATGTCCATCGCCGCGCGGGTCACTGACTCGCGCATTTTCGTGATCGCACGCCCCAGTTGCCGCTGCCCAAACAGCGCGGTGCCGCTCACAAAGGTGTCCGCGCCGGCACGAGCACAGTCCACCGCAGTCTTCTGGTTGATACCGCCATCCACTTCGAGATGGAAATTCAGCCCGCGCTCGCGTCGCCAGGCAGCCACCTGCTGAATCTTCGGCAGCATCTCCTGAATGAATGGCTGGCCGCCAAAGCCGGGGTTCACCGTCATGACGAGGAGAAGGTCGATTTGATTGAGGTAGGGCTCCACGTTTGCGATGGCTGTGGGCGGGTTCACCGCGAGACCCACTTTGACTCCCAGCGAGCGAATCTTCCAGAGAAGTTGAGGAACGCGCTCGCCGAGTTCGACATGAATGGTCATCAGATCCGCGCCCGCCTTGGCAAACGGCTCGAGGAGAATCTCCGGCTTCGAGCACATCAAATGGACATCGAAGGTCATCTTCGTCAGCGGCCGGAGCACACGCACCACACCAGGACCAAACGAAATGTTCGGAACGAAGTGGCCGTCCATGATATCGAGGTGCAACCAATCCGCCTTGGCCTTGCTCGCGCGAACGGTCTCTTTGGCGAACTGGCCAAAGTTGGCGGCGAGCAGAGATGGCGCAATAATCATGACCGACAGGCTAGGCAATCCGCACTGGGTGAGTCAAAGCCATTGCAAAACGAAACTGCCTCCCAGCGGTCGAAAACCAGCGGGGAGGCAGCGAAAAGCAGAGTCAGACCAAGGCTAAGCCGGAGCTGGAGCCGGAGACCCGAGCCCGGGATCAATCTTCGGAGGAACCGGCTTCATCACTTCAGGAAGCGGAGTAGCAGCCTGGGCACCCGTCGGAGGACCAACTTGAGCAGGCGGCGGAGGAGGAGTGAATCTTCCCGTGCGAACAATATCAATCACCTGCGCACCTTCCAGCGTTTCGAACTCGAGCAGCGCCTTCGCAATCATCTCAAGTTTGTCACGGTTGGCGTGGATCAAATCCTTCGCCCGCTGGAAGTTCTCGTCGATGATGCGTTTGACCTCGGCATCGATGGATTGAGACGTGGCCTCGCTGTAATCCTTGCTGCGGCCCATTTCGCGGCCGAGGAAGACATATTCGTTGGAGTCGCCATACTGAATCATTCCCAACCGGTCGCTCATGCCCCATTGGGTCACCATTGCCCGCGCCATCTGCGTGGCCATTTGGATGTCACCGGACGCTCCGCTGGAGATGTCCTGGGAAACCATTTCTTCCGCGATGCGTCCGGCCATCGTCACCGCAATGTCATCCATGAGACGCTTGCGGCTCTGGCTCAGAACATCTTTTTCCGGAAGCATCATCGTCATGCCCAGCGCACGGCCGCGAGGAATGATCGTCACCTTGTGCAAAGGATGCGTGTTATTGAGCAGGACGTTCACGAGCGCGTGACCCGCTTCGTGCCACGCAGTATCGCGCTTCTCTTCATCGGACATCGCCAAAGTCCGGCGTTCGCGTCCCCATCGAACCTTGTCGCGCGCCTCTTCAAGTTCTGACATGCCGACGGCTTTCTTTCCCGTGCGAGCAGCCAGGAGCGCGGCTTCGTTCAAAAGGTTGGCCAGTTCGGCGCCGGAATAACCCGGAGTTCCACGAGCAATCACTGCGAGGTCGACCGTCGGATCGAGCTTAACGTTCTTGGCGTGAACCTTGAGAATCGCTTCACGTCCGCGGACATCAGGAAGATTCACTGTGATCTGACGATCGAACCGACCCGGACGCAGCAGCGCTGGATCGAGCACATCCGGACGATTGGTCGCTGCGATAATGATGATACCTTCGGTGGTATCGAATCCGTCCATCTCCACCAGCAACGCGTTCAGCGTCTGCTCGCGTTCATCGTTGCCACCGCCCAATCCGTGACCGCGGCTGCGTCCGACCGCATCAATTTCGTCGATGAAGATCAGACACGGCGTGTTTTTGCGCGCCTGCTCGAACATGTCGCGCACGCGGCTCGCACCGACGCCCACGAACATTTCCACGAAATCTGACCCGCTGATGCTGAAGAACGCGGCGTCGGCTTCCCCGGCGATGGCTTTCGCAAGCAGCGTCTTGCCCGTTCCCGGCGAGCCGACCATCAATATGCCTTTCGGGATGCGACCACCGAGCTTTTGAAACTTTTTAGGATCCTTGAGGAAATCGACCAACTCAGAAACCTCTTCCTTGGCTTCTTCGACACCAGCGACGTCTTTGAAGGTCGTCTTGTTCTTTTCCTTGGTGAGCATCCGCGCCTTGCTCTTGCCGAAGCTTAACGCGCCCTTGCCCGCCATCTTGATCTGGCGGATGAAGAAGAACCAAATGAGTAATCCCAGAATCAGAATCGGCCCCAAGCTGTAAGCCAAGCCGAGCAAAACCGTATTCGGCGCGCGCGTCTCAAATGCTCCGCTCTCCAGAAGCTTGTCTTCGAATTTGTCCGTCAACCGGACCTTCGCAATGAATGGAAGCGGTTCATCTCCCTTGGCGCCGCCTCCGATCTTTTTTCCTTCGCTATCGAGCTTGAAGTACTTGCCGCGCACTTCGTGCAGCAATGACTGAGGATCATAAGCGATGGTGCCCTGCACGATCTGGTTCGAAGCGAACGCCTGCATGAACTGCGTCTGCGTCAGCGCCTCGGATGAGGCTGGACCGGCGTTGCGGAAAACCATCAACAGCGGAATGGCTCCGAGAATGGCGATCCAGATGATGTATGTGCGGGGCGGGACGCGAAATTCTCCGCTCTTTTTGCCGCCGCGCTCGTCGTCTTTGTTGTTATTTTCGTCGGACATGAAATTTCCGTTCTCTCGCCGAAGCCTAGCATGGGTTTCAACCCACGCAACCAGCGCTCATCAAACCGTACCCGATTGCGCCATTTCAAAGTCGCGCATCTGCGTTGTCGAGCATGAAAGACATGCTGAAAGCCACGGTGTCACGCCAGTTTATCGGCGAACCCGGCAATTACTGCACACCGCAGTTTGGATGCCGTCGCTGCCACGACCACCGCAAACGTGTCCGTGTCGTGGAACGCAGCTTGAACAATTCCCCGATGCGCAAGCCCTCCACCCACCAAATTTCGCCGGCAGCCGTCGTCGCCACCACGCGCTGAACTCGTTCAGCCCGCGGCACCTTTAGGTTGGTAAAGAGATCCTGAAGCTTCTGGGAATACGTCATCCCGATTGGCTGAAATCGATCTCCAGGCTGCCAGTGACGCAACACCACCTCGCGGCCAACCCGGTCCGCGTCGAACCACTCCGTGCCAGTCGCAAACTTCGGCAGTCCTCCGCCCTTCACGAGCAAGCGCGTCCAGTTCCAAGACAGGCGAGCGAATGTGCCCTGCCCTGATTTTCGCGACAAAGACAGCCGAACCTCGGCCTCGCTCCGTAGAACAGTCTTCGAACGCCGCACGAGTAATCGCCCAAACTCGTCACGGAAAACCGAGACATCGCCTGAGACAGAAATCACCTTACCCACCGCGGAGCGCAGCGATTCGATCCATTCAAACTCGGGCGCGACTCCCTCGCGTTCGAGTTGTTTCTCAAGAACTCGACGTTGCAAGGCGACAGGCAGAGCGTCGAAAGACGCCAGAGGCTTCGAAAGAAGGCGATTCACCTCAGCGTCCATGAACTCGTTCTCCGCAGAGAGGATTTCCATCTGTCGTAACACAACCTTGCTTAACGCTGGCTGAAACTGGGAACGCAACAACGGCAACAGCTCGTGCCGAACCCGGTTTCGCAAGAATTCTGAGGAGGCATTGGAAGCATCGTTGCGAAACCGGACTCCCTCCGCCGAAGCAAACGCCTCAATCTCCCCTCGCGAACACTCCAACAACGGACGCAAGAGTTTTACCGCGCTATCCCAAGGCGACGGAGCCAGCACTTTCATTCCGGCAAGCCCCCGCGAACCGGCCCCGCGAAGGAGCCGAAGGAAAAACAATTCCACCTGATCCTCCGCGTGATGCGCCAACACGATCCGCCGGATGCCGCGCACCTTCGCTTCTCGCGAAAAGAATTCATGCCGACAACGTCGCGCCGCCATCTCGATGGATAATCCTCCGTCACGCGCCGCGCGTTTCACATCCGCGCCACCGGACGCGAAGGTCAGCCGCAGCTTCCGCGCTGTTTCACGAACGAGCCGCTCATCCGCATCGCTGCTTCGACCGCGGAGCTGATGATTGAAATGCGCGACGACAATCTGCCAGCGATGCTTCGGCGCCAATCGCGCCAGCACGTGCAGCAGCACCATTGAATCAACTCCCCCGGAAACCGCCACCAGCAGCCGCTGGCGTCGCAGCAGCAATCGTCGGGAAACAATTCCCTGCTCGATTCGATCGATGAATTCACTCACGCCGCGATGGATTGAAGTCCGTGCCGCTGTCGACCCTCGCGGCAAGCGTCCGACCGTCGCCCGCCTTAGACACCACGAATCGTCGAACCAGCCAGCGCCGGTAAAATCTCGTTTCGCGCGTACTCGACGTCCTTCGGAAAATCGACCTCCGTCCAAGGCAGCCCCGTCACATCCTCAGCGCCGAAGCGGTCGGCTTTGACCAAGACTCGCAGCACATCGTCGTAAGAATCCAGGCGCCCCTCACCCACCGTTCGCTTGCGGGTCTCGCTGGCGATGATCTGAAGCTCCGCCGGCGAAACTTTGAAGAAGCCGATCGATTCACCAATTTGCTCTGCCTCACCCGTCCAACGCTTCACGAAATCAAATGGACGACCATTGCGCATCGGCACGAGGACCGGATCGTCATCCGCCGTCGAATAGTTCCGATCCACGAGCAGCGCCGAGGCGTGCCGGGACACAATCAGGCGACGCAGCATCTCCGCCGGATAAAGCACGTCACCATCCATCAGCAGCACGGAATCATTACCCGCGAGAACCGTCGTCAGTGAAACCTCGAAGCTCAGCACGCTGCCCTCGGTGAAGTTCGCGTTGTGAATCTCGCAAATCTTTAAGCCATGCGCCTGCGACAGCCGTGGCAACTCCACAGCGATCTGTTCCCGTTCATGTCCAGTGATGATGGATAACTCCGTGACGCCAACTTCGCGCAACCGCATCACATGCCATTCGAGCAACGAACGCCCGCCAAGTTCGATTAGGATTTTCGGACGGCGTGCATACTCGGGGCCGAGGCGGGTCGCCCGACCGGCGGCGTAGATAAATGCTCTCATAATTCAGTGCGGGTTTCGGCTGCAATCCGGCCGGAAATCCCTTTTAAAGAAGCTTCCTCAGCGTAAAGCAGCAACCATCCAATGGAAGCATAAACCACCTCACGACCGCGACGAATGATGGCATAGGAAAGACCGAGCGCATCCGGCAAACCCGCGAGCCGACAAACGAGGGCAATGCCAGATTCCTGCACGCCGATCGCGCCGGGCACGAACAGTCCCAGCACTTTCGCCACGCCAATGAACGCCTCGATGGCCAGCGCTTGTGTCCAGGTAATTGGCACGCCGACCAACCACGATACGAGAAAGATGTCCATCGTATCGAGTAACCAGCCACACAAATAGCCACCTCCACTGGCCGCGACGCGTGTCCGTTGCTTGCGATAGAACTCCACAACGAGTTCATCAATCCGTTTCAGCTTCGTTCGCTTCGCCTCCAATGATTCCAGCTTCATGCCGAGCATTTCAACCGCGCGGAAGATCATCGAAAACAACCCGCGTGTTTGCAGCCAGAACAACGCCGCGACTGCGAGCACGCTGCCTGCAAGCACCACGAGCAGCCCCGTTCGCACGCCGGAATCCGCGGGAGCCAGCGTCAGAAACGCCGCCGAACCCAGCGCAATAAACATCACCTGCGTGAGCGTCTGCATGGACCGTCCGATGATCACGCTCGCCGCCACGTCACCAGCGTCTGCACCGCGCTTGTGCATCAGGTAAACCTTCACCGCCTCGCCTCCCACGTAGGCGGAAGGAACCACATTGTTGACGGCTTCTCCGCACCAGCGGACGCGATAAAGCGTCCAGAAGCCAATGCCCTTCAACGCACGCGAAGCGAAGGCGAACTTCCAGCCCATCGTGTCCGCGAGGTAAACGACGCCATAGGGAATGAGCGTGAGCGGCGCATACCAGCCGAGGTTCGAGCAGGTTCTCCAAATCTCCCCCGGCCCGGCCCGCTGGACAAACCAGGCGAACAACGCCACGCCCAGCAGAAGGAGGATGACTCGAATGGCGACCTTCATGCGCCGGAACTGGTCGCCGACTTTCCAGTGCTCTTGGGCAATTGAAGGACCAAAGCCGTCACCCAGAAGATGTGAACGGTAATTCCCGTCAACCACAGGAACCATTCGAGGTGCCCGATGACCGCGAGGAAAAGAATCAGCGCCGTGAAGTCACGCGTGGATGCGGCATCGATGAACTTCTCCAGCCGCGTATCCTCCGCCGTGGCGAGACGCCTTGCGCGCACCACGACCGGAAAAGAAATTACCGCGCCCGCCACCGCGCTGATGCCCAGCCACATTACAGGAGCGTCGATGCCGGCACGGTGCAGACCCACCGCCAGCGTCGCGAAGACCGCCACATGAACCACTTGATCGAGCCCGAGATCCAGCCACTTGCCAATCGGCGATTCCTTGAAGACCACGCGAGCGATGTCGCCATCCACGCAATCAATCAGCGCCGACAGCTGAAGGAGAATGGCACCGATGATTCCCGCCGTGTAATTCCCCTGCGCGAAAAACCACGCGCTCACCAACCCCACCAACGCCGAGACCACGGTCACTTGATTGGGCGTCACGGGCGTATGAATCAGAACCTTCGAAAGAAAGCGACCGAGCGGGCGATTGAAGTAAGTGTCCACGACACCGTCGCTGGTACTACCGAGGGACGCCCAGAGCTGGCGCTCCATCCGGGTCGCGGATTCCCGATCATCCACCCTACCCGCAACGCCAATCGATCGCACCACCGGAACGTTTTCCAATGCGGCCCCAAAATCCGAAAGCGCAGCTGGCAGTCTCGCCGTAACGCCGACCGGCAGGAGCGCCCCGGCAGAATCGCTCAAGTGGCCGCTCTTACCTAATACCGCTTTCACGTCTACGGGCTGAATCAGCACGCTGCAGCTGGAGACCAAAACGGGTCCGCTGGTCTGGGGCGCAGCGGCGGCCGTCTGAACGGACATGCCCAGCGCGCGCGCGCGGCGCATGTCCGGAACTGGTCCCGGGCACACCACGTGAATTGCTCTACAACCGCCGCGATGCAAGGCGACGACCAGACGATCCAACAACGTCAACGCCGCGATCCGGATGGACCCGATCTGAGGATCGCAATAGATCACCGCGGGAATTTTCTGTTCAAGAGAACTGGACATCAATGCGCCGATTCAATGACTGGAAAAGGCGAACGACGTTAGGACGGGCCACCGCGGAAACGCAATCTCCCAGATGCCATCTGTTTCCCGTCACGGCGGTTACCGCTCAGCATCTCCCCGATCCAATTTCACGGCGGGAAGGGTTTCTTGACTCACCCGGAGCGTCCACCGATAGTTTCTGTAGCGAAACGTCTACATGAGTAACGGGACAGCCAGCGTATCGGTGTGGGTCGGCGACCAGTTCGTCTGCATCAAGCTTTCCGGGCGGGCCAATTTTCAGTGCAGCATCGATTTTAAGACGCTGATCAACCACCTCCACGAGAAGGGCCACCACCGTTTCGTGATCGACGCCACCGAATGTCAGTTGATGGACAGCACGTTCCTCGGCGTGCTCGCAGGGCTCGGCGTGAGATTCAGCCAGCAGAACAATGGCTCCACCGCGGCGTCCCTCGAACTCCTGAATCCCAGCGACCGGGTGTTCGACATGCTGGAGAACCTCGGCATCGCGCATCTCTTCAAGATCATCCGTGGCACCGCGCCAGTAACCAACGAGCTCAGCCCGGTGGCGACCACCGCCGCGAGCAGTGATCGCGCGGAAACCACCAAGACCTGCCTCGAAGCGCACCGCCTGCTCATGGAACTGAACCCCGCAAACGTCGCGAAATTCAAGGACGTGACCAAGTTCCTCGAAGAGGACCTGAAGCGTTTTTCGAAGTAACAGGACCGTCTACCGCTCAAACTCAGCCAGAGTCCTTCCCCACCGCGGCTGGTAGGAGTGATTCTTGTCGAACGACATCACAACTCGACCGGCTTTTCCGACTATCTGCTTCCTCCCCACGACGCCGTAGAACCTTGAATCGAAACTGTTGTCGCGAGAATCGCCCATCATGAAGTAACTACCTTCGGGGACGGTCATCTCCGGCAAATCTCGAATGCCCGCCTTGTTTGGAAGACTCAGCACCAGGTGACTTCCTGAGTCCGAGCGTTCCCGGTTAATCGAAGGCATAGCATCCTCGTAGATCTCCCGCTTGAATGGCGCGACCGGAACCGGCTCATAGGTCATTGCAACTCCATTGCGAAATAGAATACCGTTTCGCAGTTCAATCCGATCCCCGGGAACTCCTACCACACGCTTCACCAACCGCTGACCATCATGCGGAGAAAAGAAGACGACCACATCGTCTCGCATCGGATCGCTCCACGCAGCAATCCGACGAAGCGTAAACGGGATTTTCAGATCAAACGCCAGCTTGTTCACCAAGACGAGATCGCCCTCAAGAATCGTTGGCTTCATCGAGCCACTCGGAACCCAGTTCCAGTCCGCAATAGCCGACTTGAAGGGCAGCACGATGGCTGCGGCGATGAATAGGGGTTTGACCCACTCTCTCCAGAAGTACAGCCCTACCCTACGCGCAGACGATTTCGATAACTTCATGCCCAGAATCACACCGGAGCCGCGAAAAAGTTGCGACCAACCTCCACGGCGACGGGCCTAAATTCCAGCGCCGTGCGTCGAGAACGCCGTGTCTCCGGAATGAATCTCGGGCGAGAGCGGCTCCCCTTCCCCGCGAAGGATCCGGTAGCGCTTGATGATGAACGACACTTCCTGGCCATCCTTCAATCCCAACGCGGAATACTCCTCCTTCGTCATGCGGGAACGAATTACCAGCCCTGAGGGCAACTCCAGTTCCAGCCGCAACATCACGCCAAGGAAGAAGGTGTGACGCAACACGGCGCGACAGCGATAGGCCGAGGTGTCCGACGAAATCTGGACCGCGAAAGGACGGAACCCGATGCGCATTTTCGATCCATCCGGACGATCCAGCGCCGGAAACTCCAGCTCTCCAAAGCGCGCCAACCCGCCTTGCACCGTGAGTTCAAGCACGTTCAGCACGCCGACAAAGCGCGCCACAAACTCGTTGTTCGGCTCCTCGTAAACTTCGCGCGGCGAGCCGATCTGCTCCAAGTTGCCACGGGAAAAAATCACGATGCGATTGGAGACTTCCATCGCCTCTTCCTGATCGTGCGTCACGAAAAGCGTCGTAACGTTCAGGTCGTTGTGCAGTGTCACCAGCCAGTCGCGCAGTTCCTGGCGAATCTTCGCATCCACCGCGCCGAACGGTTCATCAAGCAGCAGCACGCTCGGCTTCGAGGCGAGCGCGCGCGCGATCGCGACGCGTTGACGTTGACCACCGGAGAGCTGATGCGGATAGCGTTTATCGAGTCCTTCCAAGCCGAGCAGATGCAACAGCTCGTGAACGCGATCGTGAATGTCGTTCTTCGCCCACTTCTTGATCTTCAGGCCGAACGCGATGTTCTTGAACACCGTCATGTTCTTAAACAGCGCGTAGCTCTGGAACACGAAACCGATGTTGCGCTTCTGCACCGAGATGTCGTTCACGCGTTCCCCGCGGATGAAAATGTCACCTTCGCTCGGCATCTCCAGGCCGGAGATCATGCGCAGCACGGTGGTCTTGCCGCCGCCGCTCGGACCGAGCAAGGCCACGAGCTCCCCTTCCTTCACGGAAAAGTTGACGTTGTTGACGGCCGTCACGCCGCCAAACTTCTTGCTGACGTTTCTCAGTTCAATGCTCATGCGGGACGGAAAATTTCACAGGTGACGAAACAGTGCTTCATGGATTCGAAGAAGGCGCGATTGGGTCCGGCTCGGGCAAGGCGTGTTGAGCGCGCTCGAAGTCGCGTTCCTGTTTCCATTCGAGGAACGTTTTGATGCCGAGCGTGAACAACGCCAGCAGCGCGAGCAGGCTCGCCACGGCAAACGCGGCGGTGGCGTTGTACTCCTGATACAACTTCTCGACGCGCAGCGGCATCGTGTCCGTCTGGCCGGTGATATGACCAGAGACAATCGATACGGCGCCGAACTCGCCCATCGCGCGCGCATTGCAGAGAATCACGCCGTAGAGCAGCCCCCATTTCACGGACGGAAGGGTCACATACCAAAACGTCTTCCACCCACTTGCGCCCAGCGACAGTGCCGCTTCCTCCTGATCCGAGCCCGTCGCCTGCATCACAGGAATCAGCTCGCGCGCGACGAAGGGAAACGTGATGAAGACGGTCGCCAGCACAATGCCCGGAACCGCGAAGATGATCTTGATGTCGCGGTCGTCGAGCCACGGCCCGAAGTAACCTTGCAGACCGAACATGACCACGAACATCAAACCCGCGACAACGGGTGAAACCGAGAACGGGAGATCAATGAGGGTGATGAGCAGCGGCTTGCCACGGAAGTTGAACTTCGCGATGCACCACGCGGCGGCGAGGCCGAAGACCACGTTGAGAGGCACACTGATGGCCGCGACCAGGAGTGTGAGTTTGATGGCGGACATGGTGTCCGGATCGCTCAGCGCGGTGAGATAACCAGACCAGCCCTTGCTGAACGCCTGCGCGAAAACGTTCACCAGCGGCAGCAACAGGAACACGACCGTGAAGATCATCGCGATCGAAACCAGCAACCACTTGATGAAGGGCGACTCCTCGGTTCCGCGCTGCGATTTCGCATTCGCGTCGCGCGAGGTCCGGGCTGAACTTTTGACGTATCCGGCCATGATCAGTGTTGGTAACGGCTCGCCCAACGCTCGAGCAGGTTGATGGTGATGAGAAGGACAAACGAAATGACCAGAAGCACGACAGCAAGCGCCATCGCCCCGCTGTAATCGTATTCCTCAAGGCGGATGATGATGAGGAGTGGCGCGATCTCGGACTGGTTCGGAATGTTTCCCGCGATGAAGATCACTGAGCCGTATTCGCCAATGGCCCGCGCAAACGCGAGGGCGAATCCAGTGATCAACGTGGGCAGCAACGTCGGCGCGATGATGCTGCAGAAGGTCCGGAACCGACTCGCCCCCAAAGTCGCCGCCGCTTCTTCAATCTCTCGTTCCAAGTTCTCCAGCACGGGCTGGAGCGTGCGCACGACAAAGGGCATTCCCACAAACGTCAGCGCGATGACAACGCCCAACGGCGAGAACGCGGCCTTGATCCCCAGAGGAGCGAGGTATTGTCCGAGCCAGCCGTTCGCGGCGAAGAGATTTGAGAGGGTGAGTCCTGCCACCGCGGTCGGCAGCGCGAACGGGAAGTCGATCAGCGCATCCATGAAGCGCTTCATCGGGAAATGATACCGGACTAGAACCCACGCGAGAATCGCGCCGAAGACCGCATTGATGCACGCCGCGACGAACGACGCACCGAAAGTGAGTTTGTACGCCGCCAGCGCGCGCGGAGTGGTGGCCAACCGCCAGAAGTCCGCCCACGAAATCTCGAACACGCGCAGGAACAGTCCGGCGATGGGAATGAGGACGACCACGCTCAAATAAAGGAGCGTGTATCCCAAGGTCAGGCCAAAGCCTGGCAGTACGTTGAACTTCTTCTCGGCCATGGAGCGCGGTTATGGAATCAGAGTTCGCCGGAGAGGTGGAGGAAAAACAGCCGCCGTCATCGAAGTGTCACTTCGTGACGGCAGCGTCGCGTGAATGATTGCCGGCCAGGTTTGTTCCACTCGTCGGCTAGATGTTTTGGGCAATCGCCATCAGCTGGCGATACTCGGTGAGGATCGACTCAAGCGCTGCCGAGAACGCCTCCACTTGCAAGGGCACGGGCGCCCGCTGCGGCGTCTCGAAGGTCAGCTCGAAGGGAGTCAGCTTCAGCCCGGGAACGGCGCGCAGGACGCCATCGTAGCAATGATGGAGAACGCCGTCCCTTGCGGGGAATCCATCGATCTCGCGCCGTTCGTCGCGCAGGAGATACCGCCCCGCCGCTCGCAGTGCCGGACGCAGCAGATACTCGGAGAGCACTTCGCCATGGACGAATCCGTAGAGCCCATCGCAGGTGTCGTCCGTGTGGAGATTAACGATGCCGTGGAACGCGTGGGTCCAGATCTCCGTTTCGAGGAACTGCACTTCGGGCTCCGGCGAATTCCTCCAGAACTCGCGATTGAGATCCTTGCCGTTGCGAGACGCACGAGTGCCATCCTCGAACCCGGTAGGATTGCAGACCGGATAGATGAACAGCGCGAAGCCTTGCGCAATTTCGCGACGCGCTTCGAGTTCACGGATGAACCGCGTCAGCGCCAGTGCGCCTTCCGGCTCATCACCGTGAATGGTGGCAAAGATCCCGATGCGCAGCGTGTCACCGCCGCCTTTGGGACCTAGATAAACATAGCGCGGCAGACTGTAGTTCCGACCGGAGCTCTCGAACCGGCCAAACGATCGGCTCAGGAAGTGCGGGGATCTTTCCGCCAGTTCATCCAGCGGCGCGAGCAACTGCTCGACGGAACGTTTTTCGGCGGCGTTCCGCTGTGGAACCGCGACGTGGCGATTTAGCGTGGAAGGGTTCATGACTATTTTCCGGATTGATAGATTTGGTCAAACACCGCGCCTTCACTGAAATGCGCCGCGTGCGCCGCCGCCCAACCACCGAAGTCGCCATC
Source organism: uncultured Bifidobacterium sp. (assembly GCA_964491875.1). Taxonomy (GTDB): domain Bacteria; phylum Verrucomicrobiota; class Verrucomicrobiia; order Limisphaerales; family JADJPG01; genus JADJPG01. The sequence continues at coordinate 4,593 of CAZBIC010000060.1, read as the reverse complement.
GATGGTCAGCAATTTGATCGACGGGAATGACGATGCGTGTTTCGCCGCGACGGATTCAAGGCGCGGACGGTAGTAGTGTTTCGCCGCAATTTCCTGGCCCGCTTCCGTGTAGAGGTACTCGAGATACGCCTTGGCCACGGCTTCCGTGCCACGCTTCTTCACCACGCGATCCACCACCGTCACCGGCGGCTCGGCAAGGATGCTGATCGACGGCGCCACGAGTTCAAACTCGCCCTTGCCGAGTTCCTTGATAGCGAGAATGGCTTCGTTTTCCCAAGCTATGAGCACATCGCCGATACCACGTTGCACAAAGGTCGTCGTCGCGCCTCTCGCGCCAGTGTCGAGCACTGGGACATTCTTGAACAGCGCCTTCAAGAAATTCCTCGCCTTCGCCGCATCACCGGTGCGCTTGAACTCGTAGCCGTAGGCCGCAAGATAGTTCCAGCGCGCGCCGCCGGAGGTTTTGGGGTTCGGCGTGATGACGGAGACGCCCGGCTTTGCCAGATCGCTCCAGTCCTTGATGCCTTTCGGGTTTCCCTTCCGCACGAGGAACACGATGGTGGAGGTGTATGGCGAGCTGTTGTTCGGCAATCGCTTCTGCCAGTCCTTCGGAATCAGCCGGCCCTTGTCCGCCAGCGCATCAATGTCATAGGCAAGTGCCAGCGTCACGATGTCCGCTTGCAGCCCATCGATGACCCCGCGCGCCTGTTTGCCGGAACCGCCATGCGATTGTTTCACGGAAAGCTTTTCACCAGTCTTGGCTTCCCAATGTTTGGCGAAGGCTTTGTTGAAGTCCTCGTAAAGTTCCCGCGTGGGATCATACGAGACGTTGAGCAACGTGACGTCCTTGGCAGGCAGCGCGCCCGGCAGAAGGCCCAGTGCCATCAGCAGGATGAACAGCGGACGAAAGGTAAGTTTGTTTTTCATGCGAGATGTTCCTGTTTAGTGGTTGAGGGGATTTAGAATGAGATTTGTGCGCGCGTGAAGATCGCCTTTTCACCTTTTGCGAGAAGGTCCGTTGCAGCGCCGCCTTTGAAGTCCGTCTGATCGTAGTTCAGATTCACTTTCACGTTCCGGTTCAGATGCCAGTTCAAACCGAGCCCCCAAGAGAACGCGCTGGTGGCCGAGGTCGCGGGGTTGGCGAAAACTGGGAACGCATCGTCATCGACGTCCAATCCTCCAACACGCGCCGCCACTTCCCACGCGCCCCAACCGCCACTGGCCGGTTGAAACGCGGTTCTTGGAGTGACGGCCTTGAAGGAATTCTCTTCTCCCGTCAGGAAGTAAGAAGCGGCCACCGTCCACGCGGTATGACGCAGCGAGGCGATCGTTCCCGCACCAGTCCCAGCACCAGCCTGATGCACGTCGTGCTCGGAAACGATGTATTCTCCGAAGAGTCCGAACGGCCCGTAATAGTAATAACCCTGAGGCGCGACGCGCCAGTGAATGCCGTTCGCAAGGGCATTCGGAGCCGTGGCAGGCGTTGCGCTGGAGCGATAGCCGAAAAACCGTTGCTGCCCAATCGACGTGAAGCTGCGCAGGGTGCCGTCCTGGTCGCCATAGGTTCCGGCGATGCCAAGCCCAAGCCCACGCAGAGCGTCAATGTCGAGATTCTTAAACGGATGCGCAAAGACACGCGCAGCAATGTCTTTTTCGTCATCCGCAGTCTCAATGTCACCGCTGCCGCCATCAGCCACGCCATTGAAGGCGCCGACCGCATAGCTGATTAGGCTGCTTCCCGCAGCCCCACCGAAGTCTCCCTGCACTTGCACACCCACGTCGCGATTGGGCGCGAGTTGGGTGGGATACCCACGCTCCACGAAGAGCAGATTCGCGCCGGATTGCAGACGCTCCAAGTCAACCGGCTCCTTGAACTTACCGGCTTGAATCTGGAATTGGGGCAGAAAGCGCGCCGTGACATACGCGTCCTGCACGTAGGAATTGTTGGCCGCGCTGGCCGTCACGCCCGAGCCGAAGTCGAGCATCAGACGAAAGTCATACTTCTCGAAGACTGTTCCCTCAATAATCGGCCTCACACGGCGTAGGAGGAAGGTGTCATTCGCCGTGCCGCCTGCGTGGTCATCCGCAAAGAAACGGGAATCCGCCTGAATGTAACCCCGCAGCTTCAACACAAAGTTGGTGTCCGCCGAGCGAATTGAAAACCCGCCTGCTCCCGCAGAGACCGACGCCGAAGTCCGCGCTTTTTCCGTCGCGGCTTCTTTGTCGATTTCAGATTTTCGTTCGAGGATGCGCACTTTTTGGTCGAGCTCCTGGATTTGTTCTCGGAGTTCCTTCGCTGTTTCTGCCGCCTCGTCAGCGAACAGACTGGTCGCCGCGCTTAAACTTCCAACGAGCATCGCCGGAAGGATCGTTTGCTTGAATTGCATTTCGTTGATTCATTGCAGCGTTCCTCCGTTGATTTGGTCGGTTGGCTTGATTGCACATTTTTGAGCCTCCAGAAATCTGGTCAGCCTTGGTTTATTCGCCCTGCCGGCCCTCCGCTCCCGGTCGCTCCGACAGGCGAACCTTTTCCGTTCGCTCGATCTGAACCACCCGCGAGTCGTGAACCACAATCTGAACCACGCCGAAACGCAGGTTACCGACCTGCTCCGCCACCACTTCGATCCAGTTCTCGGGCTTCACGGCGTTGGCTCTAGTTGTTTGCATGACGAGTGGAGGTTAAGCTTAATATCTACTAAGTCAATCGAGTTTTTAACAATTTTCTAAACCGTTATATTTTAAAGCTTAAAAAGCACCAATCGTTCAGCGAAGACTTATACTTGATGCTTTCACTCGGGATTATAGACTCGCGCTGATGAAACTCTCCGTTCGAGGTGAATACGCACTCCGGGCTCTGATTGTCCTCGGCTTGGACTACATCGAAGACGATTCGGTGGTGCGAATTCAAGAGATCTCCACCCGACAGAATATTCCGAAGCGGTTCCTCGAACAGATTCTCAACGACCTCAAATCCGCAGGCTTGCTGGAAAGCAAACGCGGCATCGCGGGCGGTTACCGCCTGAAGCGTCCGCCAGAGAAAATCTCCCTTGCTGAAGTCATTCGCCACATTGAAGGCCCACTGGCGCCCGTCAGCTGTGTGAGTGAACGATTTTACGAGAAGTGTTCCTGCCCCAACGAAGACAAATGCGCGATCCGCAGCGTGATGAAGGAGGTTCGGGATGCCATTGTGCGCATCCTCGAAGATGTGACCGTCGCCCAGCTCTGCGAACGCGTGAAGACCCTGCAAGGGCCGCAAAGCAACCCGCTCGACTACATCATTTAGCAGCGCTCAACCCACGAGCTTCGACTTGCCGGCCAGATGTTCCTGCAACCGGCGCAGATCCTCGTCCACCATCAGCTTCGTCAAATCTTCGAACCGCGTCTTCGGTTCCCAACCCAGCTTCATCCTCGCCTTTGAGTAATCGCCAATCAGCAGATCAACCTCAGCCGGACGGAAGTATTTGGGATCAATCTCCACGTATTGCTTCCAATCGAGGCCCGCATGAGCGAACGCGACTTGCAGGAACTCCTTCACGCTGTGCGTTTCGTTCGTCGCGATCACATAATCGTCCGGCTGATCCTGCTGCAGCATCAGCCACATCGCCTCGACATATTCTTTCGCGTAACCCCAATCGCGTTTCGCGTCGAGATTGCCGAGGTAGAGTTTGTCCTGAAGGCCCAGCTTGATGTGCGCAACAGCACGCGTGATTTTGCGCGTTACAAACGTCTCACCGCGCCGTGGGGATTCGTGGTTGAACAGGATGCCGCTGCTCGCGTGCAGACCATACGATTCGCGATAGTTCACCGTCACCCAATGCGCGTACAGCTTGGCGCAAGCGTAGGGACTGCGCGGGTAGAATGGCGTCGTCTCGCTTTGCGGCACCGCCTGCACCAAGCCGAACATCTCGCTGGATGACGCCTGATAAAACCTCGGCTTGATACCCGTCTCGCGAATCGCCTCCAGAATACGAACCGCGCCCGTCGCCGTGACGTCGGTCGTATACTCGGGGCAGTCAAAACTCACGCGCACGTGGCTCTGCGCTGCGAGGTTATAGATTTCGTTCGGCTCAATGGTCGCCAGCAAACGAGACATGCCGCTGGCGTCGCTCAGGTCCCCGTAATGGAGCTTCAACCGTGCGCCGCTCTGGTGTGGATCGGTGTAGATATGATCAATGCGCCCCGTGTTAAACGTGCTCGCCCGGCGAATCAGTCCGTGAACTTCGTAGCCTTTCGAAAGAAGCAATTCTGCCAAGTAAGAACCGTCCTGACCGGTGATGCCTGTGATGAGCGCGCGTTTTGACATAGTGTCTGAAGTCGACAATCCAAAACTCGCGGCCCCGACGCAAGCCAAACGCTAGCGCGCCAGACCCAATCCTTCGCCGCGCGGATCCGCCACGCCTGAAAATTTCCCCTTCTCGTCAACCGCCACCGCCTGCGCCGCTCCGAGGCTCTCGGTCACAACCACTCGATGACCGCGCCTCGATAACTCAGCGCGAACGCTCTCCGGCAATCGCTTCTCCACCCGCAACTCGTCTGGTCGCCACTGATGATGAAACCGCGCCTGCGCCAGCGCATTCGAAGAATCCGCACCGA
>CAZBIC010000059.1:0-35412 GCA_964491875.1 uncultured Bifidobacterium sp. | reverse complement strand
TGAGCTATCCTTCGTTGTCTCCAAATACCAGCGAATCAACTCCGCCATATATTCGAGCCGGTGGTTCGTTTTGGTCGAACCATGGACGCGCTCGACCAGCAGGTAACGTTGGACTCGATAGTGACGCGGGTGTCGCTCACGACCAACAAGGCGGATTTGAAGGTGATGGAGGAGAAGCGGCCTGAGTTGCTGCGTTTGCCGAAATTGCACAGCGCACCGATGGGGCTTTTCCAGTATGAGGCGCGAATCACCGGTTTGAAGCCGGACACGCGGTATCATTATGCGATTTACGACGGCAAACGTCGTCTGACGGAGGCCGATCCCAGTTATCATTTCACAACGCATCCGCCGAACGGGGAGGCGCGGCCGGCGCGGTTTTGGGTGGTGGGTGACTCGGGAACAGGTCGCGAGCCACAGCATAATGTTCATACGTCGACTCTCGACTGGGTGAAGCAGGACGGGCGTCCGCTGGACTTTTACGTTCACCTCGGTGACATGGCGTATCAGCGTGGCAAGGATGTGGAGTTTCAGACCCGCTTTTTCGAGATGTACGAGCCAACGCTCCGTCACATCGTTTGCTGGCCGACAATGGGTAATCACGAGGGAGGCACTTCGAAGGGCACGAACGGGATCGGGCCGTATTATGATGCCTATGTTTGCCCGACGCGCGGTGAGGCGGGCGGTGTCCCGACGGGAACCGAGGCTTACTACTCGTTCGATTACGGCAAGATTCACTTCATCTGCCTGGACTCCCATGATCTTGATCGCAAACCGACGGGCTTGATGGCGCGCTGGCTCAAGCTGGATCTCGAACGCACGAAGGCGGACTGGTTGATCGCGTTCTTTCATCATCCGCCTTACACGAAGGGAACTCACGACAGCGACCGCGAGAAGCAATTGATCGAGATGCGCCAGCACATCATGCCGATTCTGGAGTCGGGCGGTGTCGACCTGGTGCTCACCGGCCATTCGCATATCTACGAGCGTTCCATGCTGATCGATGGCGCCTATGCGACGCCAACGATTGCCGAAGGTGTGGTGCTGGACGATGGCGAGGGCGACCCGCGCACCGGGGAGCCGTATCGCAAGAGCAAAGGCCTGGAAGCCAATAATGGGAATATCCAGATTGTCGCCGGTCACGGCGGCACCACGATCGGACGCAGGGGAACCATTCCGCTCATGCGCAAAACGATCGTCGAGCACGGGTCGGTGATTATCGATATCGACGGCGACACGATGCGCGGAACGATGATTAACAAGTTTGGTGAAGTGCGGGATGTATTCGGCATAGTGAAGAGCGGCACGGTGGTGCACCAGCGGCTGATGACTCCGTGGCAGCCGCCGCCGTGGAAGAAGCCGAAGGCGGGCGGCGAAGATGTTTCCGCAGAGCCGCCGGAGGATTTCTTCGTGGCGATTCCTAAGAATTCGGAATGGACCTACCTTGTGGGCAGTCATCCCGAGGGCACGAAGTGGACCGAGCTGAAGTTCGACGCGAAAGGCTGGAAGAAGGGGCAGGCGCCCTTCGGTTACTCCTACCGCGAAGCGCGGACGGTGCTCGACGACATGAAGGGCAAGTATTCCTCCGTCTACATGCGGCATGAATTTGAAGTGGAGCAGGCGGATTACATCGCCGAGCTCGGGCTGATGATCAATTACGACGATGGCTTCATTGCCTACCTCAATGGCAAGGAAGTCGTCCGCAAGGGCGTTGGGAAAGGCGCGGGCAAGGATGCTCAACAGGTGAAGAGCCACGATGCCACGAAGTACGGCTATTTCTCCCTGAGGGAGTTTGAGAAACACCTGAAGTCCGGCACCAACGTGCTGGCTATCGAGGGACACAACTCGAGCCTCGACAGTCACGATTTCCTAATGGACCCGTATCTTCTCATCGAAGACTGACCAGGTCCCCCGGAGGCGTATGCACTCCACACGAGCACTGCTGCTGTTGTTTGCGCTGATCCTGCCGCAGCCGCTTCCTGCCCATGACAGTCCGGAACACGTCGTGGAGATCCTGACCGCACGGATGGAGACGGTTGGGGAGCGCGCGGATTTGCTGTGGCGTAGGGCAGCGGAATACCGGGCATTGCGCGATCACACTGCGGCCGCAAAAGATCTGAAGCGGGCGATCAAACTTCGGAGTGATTACCTTCCCGCTTACGTCGATCTGAGCCGCGTCCAGATGAATCTCGGGCACCGTCGTCGTGCCTTGTGGACCATTGAGCGCGCGATGCGTTTGCCACAAAGCGAGGTAGGCCGGGCGCCTTTGCGCATGGTCAAGGCGGACGTGCTGGCCGAGTCCGGCAAACTTGCCGAAGCTCTGGGCGAATGCGACCGCGCACTGGCGGTGGTAGCCCACGGTGAACTGGATTGGTATCTGACTCGCAGCCAGATTCAGTGCCGGCTGGGGCTATTCAATGACGCGGTCGAAGGCCTGCGCCGCGGATTTGAGCTCACCGGCAGCGCCGTGCTCGAAGTGGAATGTCTCGACGCCATGATCGATGCAGGACAGTTCAATGAGGCCCTCCAGAAGGTCGAAACTGGTTTGAGCGAATCACGCTTTCGAAGCTCATGGCTGCTGCGCCGGGCGCGAATCCGCCTTGGGCAAGGGAGCATCGCCGGCGGGCACCAGGATTTGGCGGAAGCGATTGTAGAGATGAATCGGCGCCTCAATCCGAATCATCCTGAATCCGGATTGCTGTCGGAACGAGGTTTCGCCTACGCGTTGCTGGGGGATGTTGAACTTGCCCGCCGGGATCTGCAGGCCGCGCAACAAGCTGGTGCTGACGCGGGGATGCTCCGTCGGCTGGAAGTCGCTCTCGCCGCTTCCCGCTAAACTCTACTCAGTCTTCTCCGCAATCTTTCGGACGATGTAACCCGCTGCCGCGAGGCCGAACGCGCCCGTCACGAAGGATGCTGTTCCGTATCCGCTTGCGCAGTCCAGACGGAGATTCGATCCCGCTTCGCGCGTGGCGCACACCGTGCCGTCTGACTGCGGAAAGCTGACGGGCTCGGGCGAGTAGAGACAATCGATGCCAAACCGCTTCTTGTCCGCACCGGGAAAGCCGTGTTCTTTGCGGAGCGTCGAACGCACCGCCTGGAGCAGTCGATCATGGGTCGACAGGGCGAGGTCGGAAATTTTCAGCCCGAGCGGATCTTTGCGGCCGCCGGCACCGCCCACCACGAAAACGGGAATCGAGCGCTGCTGGCAACTCGCGATGAGCAGGCACTTCTTGGACGGGTTGTCGATTGCGTCGAGCACGAAGTCGTAGCGCGGCTGTAAAATCTCCTCCGCGGTCGACTCGGTGAAGAATGCGTGCCTGGTGTGGACTGTCGCGGATGGATTGATGGCCTTTGCGCGATCGGCCATCACGCCGATCTTCGTTTTCCCGATCGTGCCATCCAGCGCGTGAATCTGGCGGTTCACATTGCTCACGCAGATGTCATCCAGATCCACGAGAGTCAGCTGGCCGACACCGGAACGGGCCAGTGCTTCCACCGCCCATGAACCGACTCCGCCGATCCCGATGACGCACACGTGGGCGGCGCGAATTCGCTCCGCGCCCGTCCGGCCGAACAGCCGGGCGATGCCGCCAAAGCGTGTTTCGAGTTCGGTCATGAAGTTCCCGCGCGAAGTGGGATCAATTGCGGACATTGGCTCGCCAGAAAGTCGGCGTCGTTATTACTCAGGCTCAGCCAGGATTTTGCTCCGCTGCGAAGAATATTCCGTTTCGGAAATCTTGCCGTCGATCATCTGCTTGAGCAGTGCGTTCAGGCGCTCACGCTTGGTTTGCGGCACCTTGGCCGCGTTGTTGGTCGCGGAAGTCGCGGCGGCTTTTTCGCGTTCGGCTTTCTGGCGCATCATGGCGTCGATGCGCGCTTCCACGTCGGCGAGCTTCTTTTGCTCGGGAGTGAGTTCCACGGGAGCGTTGGTGGTCGCAGTGATGACCGGCTTGGCGCTGTTCGTGGAGCCGGGAGTGATCGCGGTCTTGGCCGCAGCCTGGGCGTTTGTCTTCGCGGCCAGCTGGGCTTCGCGCTTGCGTTGTTTTTCCAGCTCTGCCGCGCGCTTTTGTTCGTCCTTCTCCAGTTGGTCGAGCGCTTTCTGATAATGCTTCGCGGTGAGTTGGCCGGCGAGATACTGCTTCTCCAGATCGGCCTTGGTCAGCCGGCCCGTCACCGCATTGGTGGAGGCTGGTACCCGAATAATTTTGTCTGGATTCCTTTGCTGTTCGGCGATGAGGCGTCGTAGTAGTTCCATCGCCTCGGGTTTGATCTCGTTGGTCTTCTTCGCCGGAGCGGGGGATTGCTCCGCAGCGATGGCGGATCCAGTGATGAGCAGTGCCGCAACCAGCGCGGAGAGCTTTGATTTCATGAAGGTGGCTTAGAACAATTGCGACGCAGTGGCAAGCTTGGGGTAGTCGGATGATCTTGAGAGGGATAGTACCCGGGTCCGAACCGAGGCAATGTTCGGGCCTTTCAGATGTAATACATCTTGGCCTTGTCGGCGCCTTCGTCGAGGAGTTGCTGGAAGCTGATTCCATCCGCTGTTTCGTCGAGGGCGGTTTGCAACTTGCCCCAAGCCGCGCGCAGTTCCGGCGGGCAATGTGGATCGTGCAATGCCGGTGGATCGAAGACACGACCGTGGACGCAGCGCAGCACATCGCCGAGGGAAATTTCCCCGGGCGGGCGCGCGAGAAGATAGCCGCCCTCCTTGCCACGGACGCTCTTCACGATGTTCCTCGATTTGAGTTCGATCAGGATTTGGACCAGATAATTGGCGGGGGTGCCGCTCTCGTTGGCCAGTTCTTCGACCTTCAGCGCGGCGCCGGTCGGGAAATGCTTCGCCAGCCCGATGACGGCGCGGGCTGCGTAGTCGCTTTTAACAGAAAGCTTCACATCGGGAACTTAGGGCACGGTTGGCGGGGAGCGCAACTGGCTATTCCCAATCGACCGGGGCCCGCTGCCAATCCGGCGCCTGTCTTGCGTGTTCGATTTGTCGTGGGCAGGGGAGAGAAGTTATGCCCACGGACGACGGCGGGGGGGTTGTGAATAACTCTTCAAAATCGCTCAGTTTTCGGACGGATTTGAAGCCCTTTTTACTGCGAACAATTACGGAGCAACTTTTCTGCAAAAATTTCTTGTCACCACTATATGTAGTGCTAGGTTCGCCGACGCGCCTCAACGTAATGGGGTCTCCGGTCTGGCGGGCGCCAGCTGGAAACTCTCTTAGGTCAGGTGAAACCACCGGATTTCCGGCCTGTTGCCCCCACTCAATGGGTCGGTAATAGCTTAGCAAGACCTAGAAACGATTTAGCCATCCCGAAGGGATTCGAAAGGAACAGTAATGATTGATGCTCGTGACCAGATTTCGCCGTCCGCCCCTGCTTCTCGCCGCCGTTCCGGGCGAGTCGTTGCACCCGCTGCTGCCATGAAAAGCTCAGCTTCCAAGAAGTCGCTCCGTATTGAACGCGTGTTTAGCGACGCCAAAGTGAAGCCATTTGACCAGATCGAATGGGACAAACGCACCGCCGAAATCACCGATGATGCCGGCAAGGTGATCTTCAAGCAGGAGAACGTCGAGGTGCCGAAGTCCTGGTCGGTGCTCGCCACCAAGGTGGTTGTCTCGAAGTATTTTTACGGCGAACAAAACACCAGCGAACGCGAAACGTCGGTCCGCCAGCTCATCAACCGCGTCACCCGCACGATCGCGGACTGGGGCGTGAAGGATGGCTACTTCAGCAAGGAAGACGGCGAGACGTTCTACAACGAACTGACCTGGCTGTGCGTCAACCAATACGGCGCGTTCAATTCTCCGGTCTGGTTCAACGTCGGTCTCTATCACCAGTACGGCGTGGGCAAGAATTCCGCGAAGGGCAACTGGTTCTACAACCGCAAGAAGGGCGTCGCTGAACGTGCCGCCACCCAGTACGAATATCCCCAGGGGAGCGCGTGCTTCATCCAGAGCGTCGATGACAACATGGAAAGCATCATGCACCTCGCTTACTCCGAGGCGATGCTCTTCAAGTATGGTTCCGGCACCGGCACCGACCTATCCCCGATTCGTTCCAGCCGCGAGAAGCTGAGCGGCGGTGGACGCCCGAGCGGTCCGATGAGCTTCCTGAAAGTTTACGATCAGGTCGCGAACGTCGTGAAGTCCGGCGGAAAGACCCGTCGTGCCGCGAAGATGAACACGCTGCGCGACTGGCACGGCGACATCGAGGAATTCATCGACGCCAAGCAGAAGGAAGAGAAGAAGGCTTGGGCACTGATCGAGCAGGGCTACGACGGTTCCTATAATGGCGACGCTTACGGAAGCGTCATGTACCAGAACGAAAACCTCTCCGTCCGCGTGAGTGATGAGTTCATGCAATCCGCTGTGGACGGCAAGGAATGGTGGACGAAAACTGTCAACGGCAAGCCGCTCCAAAAGAAGGACGCCTCGACGTTGCTCGAAAAGATCGCGCAAGGCACCTGGATCTGCGGCGACCCCGGTTTGCAATACGACGGTGCCATTCAGAAGTGGCACACTTGCAAAGGCACGGAACCGATTCACTCCACGAATCCGTGCTCGGAATACGTCTTCCTCAACAACACCGCGTGCAATCTCGCGTCGCTGAACTTGATGAAGTTCAAACGCGACGACAGCACGTTCGATGTTGAACGCTTCAAGGCCGCGGTGCGCATCTACATCACCGCGCAGGAAATCGTGGTCGACAACGCGAGCTATCCGACCAAGGAAATCGCGGAGAACTCCCACATCTACCGCACGCTCGGTCTCGGCTACGCGAACCTCGGCTCGCTCATCATGAGCTACGGCCTCGCCTACGACAGCGATGAAGGTCGCGCTCTCGCCGGTGCCATCACGTCCATCATGACCGGTGAAGCCTACGAGCAGAGCGCGGACATCTCGGCGAACATGGGCGCCTTCAAGGGCTACAAGGATGCGCGTTGTTCCGGCGTCGACAAGCCGCTCAAGAAGGACAACGTCGATTCGATGCTCAAGGTCATTCAACAGCATCGCAACGCGGTGGAAGAAATTCAGCCCAGCAGCGAGTTCAACTATCTCAAGGAAGAAGCTCGTCGCACGTGGGACAGCGCGCTCGCGAAGGGCCGCAAGTTCGGCTACCGCAACGCGCAGGTCACCGTGCTCGCGCCCACTGGCACGATTGCGTTCCTGATGGACTGCGACACGACCGGCGTTGAACCCGACATCGCGCTCGTGAAATACAAACTGCTCGCGGGCGGCGGCATGTTGAAGCTCGTCAATCGCGGCGTGCCTGACGCGCTCAACCGCCTCGGCTACAGCGACAGTCAGATAAAGGCAATCGTCGCGCACATCGAAGTGCATGACACCATCGAAGACGTCACCGGCGAAGACGGCGCGATTATCAGCAGCGGCCTCAAGCCCGAGCATCTCGGCGTCTTCGACTGCGCGTTCAAGGCCTACAAAGGCAAGCGCAGCATCCATTACATGGCGCACCTGAAGATGATGGCCGCCGCGCAGCCGTTCATTAGCGGCGCGATCTCCAAGACCGTCAACCTGCCGAACGAAGCGACCGTGCAGGATATCCGCGACGCCTACGTGCAGGCGTGGAAGATGGGACTCAAGTGCGTGGCCATCTACCGCGACGGTTCGAAGCGCAGCCAGCCGCTGAACACGAAGAAGACCAACGACGGCGGCGACAAGACCGTGGCAGCACCTTCCGTCGACACCACCGCGCTCGAGAGCCGTATTGCCGAGCTCGAATCGGAAGTGGTGCATCTCCGCGAAAAGGCCGGCCTCCCGCTGCGCCGTCGTCTTCCTGAGACGCGCACCGCGCTGACGCACAAGTTCGACATCGCCGGCCACGAAGGCTACCTCACCGTTGGTCTGTTCGAGGACGGCCAGCCAGGCGAGCTCTTCGTCACCATGGCGAAGGAAGGTTCGACCATTGGCGGCCTGATGGACAGCATCGGCGCGCTCACCAGCATGGCCCTCCAGTACGGCGTGCCGCTGGAAGCGCTTGTCCGCAAGTTCGCACATCAACGCTTCGAACCGAGCGGCTTCACCAAGAACCCGGACATCCGTAACGCCAGCTCGATTACCGACTACGTGTTCCGTTGGATGGGCATGCAGTTCATTCCCGGCTATCGCCAGATCAATGCTCCGGCCTCCGGCCAGCAGGAGCTGGTGATTCCTGGACTCCTTGATGAGCTGAAAAAAAAAGTAAATCGACCGGTGGCGGACCTTCCGTTGTCTGAGGATACCGAAGTGCTTCTGAAGCCGATCACTGATTCCGGCAATGGCGGCAGCCCGAAGGGAAAAGGCGTGTCGAGTGTGGGCGCGATCAAGTCCTTGAACGATGCCATCGCCCACTTCATGAAGGACGCCCCGACGTGTCCGACCTGCGGCAACGTTGCGGTTCGCAATGGCGCCTGCTTCAAGTGCCTGAACTGCGGCGAGAGTCTCGGTTGCTCGTAAGCTGAAACAGTTTCACACCGGCCGGAGAAGGAAACTTCTCCGGCCGTTTTGTTTTTGGAAGGAACCCGTCGGGAAGAAAGGATCCGCGTCGCATCCGGCAGGAGTCAGATCCCTTCTACTGGACCTGACGGATCGATCCGATCGGGCTGATGTCCGATTTCGCGGCCCTCAGACGAACTTGCCCGGGTTCAAAATTCCGTTCGGGTCGAGGGCTCGCTTCACCTCGGAATGCAACTCTCGCACGCGCGCGTCAGCGGCTTGGGGCCACCAACGTTTCTTCGCTAGTCCCACGCCGTGCTCACCGGTGATGGCGCCGTCCCAACGGATGATCTGTTTGAACAGTTCATCAAGCGCCGCGTCCGCGCGCTTTTGGGCGCCGGGTTCGTTTACGTCCAGCATGATGTTCACGTGGATGTTTCCGTCGCCCGCGTGTCCGAAGGCCGCCACGGCCAGTCCGTGTTTCTTTTGGAGCTTCGCGGCAAACTGGAAGAGCTCCTCCAGGCGTCCGCGCGGCACCACAATGTCCTCGTTCAGCTTCGTCAGCCCCGTGTCGCGGAGTGAGTAGGAGAATTCGCGCCGAATCTGCCAGAGTTTCTCGCACGCCTCGTGTCCGATCGCGCGGTCGACGAAGATTGGTTTCGCTGAACGGACTACTTGCTCGAGATCCTTGATCTCCGAGCGCACGGACTTCGCGTGACCGTCGAGTTCGACGATGAAGAGAGAACCGCAGCCTTCGAGCTGTTTGCTGCCGGTCCGTTTGCGGGCGGCGGCGAGAGTGAAGCTATCCGCGATCTCCAGCGCGCAGGGCAGGAAACCGGTCTTGAACACTTCCTTCAGCGCGCGCGTCGCGGTCCGCGTCGTGTCGAAGCCGACGGCGAGGCAGGCGCGGGAAGGTGGCAGCGGAATAAGCTTCAACGTTGCTTCCGTCACGATACCCAGCATGCCTTCGGACCCGACGAAGAGCCGGTGCAGATCGAAGCCCGTCTTGTTCTTGTGCGTGCGTCCGCCCAAGCGGACCAGCGATCCGTCAGCAAGCGCGACCTGAAGACCGAGAACGTAGTCACGCGTCACGCCGTACTTCAGGCAACGCGGTCCGCCCGCGTTCGTGGCGATGTTGCCGCCGAGGCTGCAATCCGCGCGGCTCGCCGGATCGGGCGGGTAGTAGAGACCCCGCTTCTCGACCGCATCCTGCAGGGTCTTGGTGATGACGCCCGGTTCGACAACGGCGACAAAGTCATCCGCGTTGATCTCCTTAATGCGATTCATCCGTTCCAGCGAGAGCACGATCCCTCCGTGTTGGGGAACACAGCCGCCGACGTAGCCGTGGCCGGCGCCGCGCGCGGTCACGGGAATCCGCTTCGCGTGGGCGAACTTCAAAATCCGAGCGACGGTCTCCGCGGTGCGGGGCAGAGCAACAGCGTCCGGTTGATGGGCGGCGAACCATTTGTCGCCGGCGAACTGTTTGCAGAAATCGGGATCGAGGTGGAATTCGCCCGCCGGCAGGATTTGTTTGAGGCGGGCGAGGGACGTCTTGAGGCTCATTCAGGCTGGGGATGGATCAGGAGTCTTTCGCGGCAAGCAATTCACGAGCGTCGTCGGCCTCGGTGTCCGGCACCTGCACGAGAATGTCTCCGGCGGCGAGCGCGTAGCCGTCCAGGCTCAGCGCGGACAGTTCGTTGGCGATCTCCGGATGCAGGTCGGCGGCTTCAAGGCGGGAGCGAACCAGTTGCGCATCCATCGGATTCAGTGCGGTGAAGATGGTGACGAGCGGCATAATGCTGTTCGTACTCCTCCTCACTCGTGGCCGCAAGCGCAAAGGCTGGTCGGCAATTGCTAGGTCAGCGACATCCGCCTACCATCGACCGCGACCGTTGAACATGACCATGAATTATTCCACCATGACGCCATTCACCGCCGCCTCCCGCCTGTGCTTGAACTGCGGCATGTGCTGCAATGGTGTTTTGTTCCGCGACGTCGAGTTGCAGGCCGGCGACGACGCAGCGTCCCTTGCGAAACTGGGTTTGCCCGTGCGCACAACGAAGCGTGGCGATGGTGTGGTGACTCGCGCCTCGCAACCCTGCGCGATGCTATGCGGCGATAATCGGTGCGAGATCTACCGGCAACGTCCGACGCGCTGTCGCGAATTCGAATGCATGCTGTTTAAAGCCGTGGTCGACGGGGAAATCTCCGAGGATTCGGCGCTGAAGACCATCCGGCAGACCCAAGTCCGCGCCGAGAAGGTGCGCCGATTGTTGCGTGCGGCAGGCGATGAAGATGAGTCGCGTCCGTTGACACAACGTTTCCAGCGAACCCGTCGACGGTTCGAAACGGGGGCGATGGACGAGTCAGCTTTGGAATCATTCGCAGATCTGACGCTCGCGGTTCATTCGCTGAACTTGCTGCTGAGTGGGAAATTCTACCCCGGCGACTCGCGGCAGTAATCTTTCGCCCTTTTGAATCCCTCCTTCCGGTCGACGCCCGCCCGGAATCGTGTTTGACCTTGCGGCCTCCATCTCTACGCTTTGGAAAAGCCCGCATGGAATGAACGCCGCCTGCACAAAGTGGATGGTCCTTGTCGCGATCATTGGAGTTTTTCTACCCCCACGTTCGATGGCGCAGGCGGGGCCGACGCTGCGGTCGGGCAAGTTTTCAGTTTCAGAAGAGGATCGCCGCTACTGGGCGTTCCAGCCTGTTGTCGCGCCAGCCAAAGTGGAGCTTGAGAGAACGTCCCATCGGAGAACTCATCCCATCGATGCACTGGTTCGGTCGCGGCTCGTGGAGAAGAGGCTCGCGATGAATCCGCAGGCGTCACCGCGCGAATTGGTGCGGCGCGCGTATTTCGATCTGCTCGGACTCCCGCCCACGCCCGTAGATGTTGCGGCCTTCGAGAAGGACCCGAGCGACAAGGCGTGGGCGCAGCTGATTGACCGACTGCTCGCTTCGCCGCACTACGGTGAGCGGTGGGGACGCCATTGGCTCGACCTCGTGCGCTACGCCGAGAGCAACGGCTACGAACGCGATGGCGCGAAGCCGAACGCCTGGCGGTATCGCGATTATGTCATTGAGTCGTTCAACAGCGACAAACCCTACGACCGGTTCATCCGCGAGCAACTGGCTGGGGACGAGATTGCCGACGAGCAACTCGCCAATGTCGCGGGCAGCAAGGACTGGCGCGACGCGATCATCGCGACGGGTTTCTATCGCTTGCACGTGTGGGACGACGAGCCGGACAGCACGGTGAAGGCGGAGTTCGATGATCTCGACGACATCATGGTCACCACCGGCACGGCGTTTCTCGGTCTGACCATCGGCTGCGCGCGGTGCCACGATCACAAATACGATCCGGTCAGCATCAACGATTACTACTCGATGCTTAGTTTCGTTCGCAGCATCGACGGCTACGGCTTGCAGCACACCGGCGGCGGCGGACGCGGCACGGGCAAGATTCAACGCTCACTTGCGCCCGCGGCAGAGGTGGCGAAGTGGGAGGCGGACAAACGCACGCGAGTAAAGGACGCAGAGCAGAAGCTCGCCCAAGCCAGCGATGCCGAGACGAAGAAACGGCTCGAAGGCGAATTGAAGAAGGCGAAGGACGCTGCGCCGCCGTTCGATACTGCGCTCGCCATTGCCGAGAATGGTCCGAAGCCCAAGACGACTCACATTCTGGCCCGCGGCGACGCTTTCACGCCGAAGGGCGAGGTCGGGCCGGCATTTCCTGCGGTGCTCGGCTCACCTGTGCCGAGATTCTCTGAGCGTGCAAGCGATGCGAAAACCACGGGACGCCGCCGAGTGCTCGCCGATTGGATCGCCAGCGCGCAGAACCCACTAACTGCCCGCGTGATGGTGAACCGGATTTGGCAGAAGCATTTTGGCGTCGGGATCGTGCCCACGCCGGATGACTTTGGACAGACCGGCGAGCGCCCAACGAATCTCGCACTGCTCGATTATCTGGCGTCCGAGTTCGTGGCGAGCGGCTGGAGCGTTAAGCAGATGCACCGGCTCATCATGACCAGTCGTGCCTACCGCATGTCGTCGCGCGCGGACAACCGACGGGCGCTCACCGTGGACGAGGCGAACACGCTGCTCTGGCGGCAGAATCTACGCCGCGTCGAAGCCGAGGTCGTGCGCGACACGATGCTCGCCGTCAGTGGCACGCTGAATCCGAAGCGCGGCGGGCCAAGCGTGTTTCCAACGCTGCCGAAGGAGGTTCACGGCACGCAGGACTCGTCCGGCAAAGGCTGGACCGACAGTCCGGCCGACGAGCAGAATCGCCGCAGCGTTTATCTCGTGGTCAAACGCGCGCTCAAGGTGCCGTTGCTCGAATGCCTCGACTTCGCCAACAGCGCCTCGCCCGTCGCCGTGCGCCCAAGCACGACGACCGCCCCGCAAGCGCTGATGCTCCTCAACGATTCATTCGTGCAGGCTCAAGCAGCTGCGCTCGCAGCGCGCATCACCAGCGAAGTTGGCGAACTGGAGGAGAAGCAAATCGAACGTGCCTTCCAGCTTGTGCTCCAACGCGCGCCTACGAAGGTAGAGCTCAAGGCATCCCGGAGTATGCTGGCGGATCAGCGGAAGCGCGCCGTCAAGGAGGGAGCGACGGACTCCGGACGCGCGGCCCTGAACAGCTTCTGCCGCGGTCTGCTCAACGTGAATGAGATGATTTATGTGGATTGAGTCATGGCTGCGAGAGAGCGATAGCAGTGCACGCTGCGGTAGCGCAGACTGGCAGTCTGCTGTGTCGCGGATTGGCAATCCGCTGCCCACACGCTTGTTCCTTGCGTTGCCGACTGCCAAACGGCGACACAGCAGGTTGGCAACCTGCGCTACTTTCTGCCTGCCATGAACCCCGACGACCACATTCTTCGTCCCCGCCGCCAGTTCCTCTGGGAGATGGGCGCGGGCTTTGCCGGGCTTGCGCTCACTTCCATGCTGGATGGTGACGGCTTCTTCGGCTCGCGTGCAAATGCCGCGGAAATTCCAAGCCCGTTATTGCCCAGGTCGCCGCATCTGCCGACCAAGGCGAAGTCGGTCATCTTCCTCTTCATGTTCGGAGGGCCGTCGCAGCTCGATCTCTTCGACTACAAGCCTGAGTTGCAGAAGCGCGACGGCCAAACCATCGACAACGAATTCCGGCGCAACACCAAGACAAAGGCGGTGCTGCAAGCGAGTCGGCGCACGTTCAAGCAGCACGGCCAGTCCGGTCTCTGGTGCTCGGACGCCTTCCCGCACATCGCGCAGCACATGGACAAGCTCGCCGTGGTGAAGTCGCTCTACAGCGATTCCTTCGCGCACGGCAGCGCGGTGCTCCAGATGAACAGCGGTCGGATCCTGCAAGGCCATCCGTCCATCGGCGCATGGATGAGTTACGGCCTCGGCACGATGAACCAGAATCTGCCGGGTTACGTGGTGATGCTCGATCCGCGCGGCGGACCGACCACGGGCGCGCCCAACTGGTCGAGCGGCTACATGCCCGCCGTCCATCAAGGCACTGTCCTGCGCACGACTGGCGAGCCGATTCTGAATCTCAAGCCGCCGGCGGGAACGAGCCGCGACATGCAGCGGCGCGAAATTGATTTCATCAACGAGCTGAACGCGAAACATCAGGCGACGCGGCCCGGCTACTCGGAACTCGCCGCACGCATCTCCAGCTACGAACTCGCCTTCCGTCTGCAAGCAACCGCGCCTGAGGCGCTCGACATCACGCAGGAAGACGCGCGCACCATCGAGGCCTACGGGATCAACGAGCCGAAACCGGACTGGCATTCGCTGGCGCAAGGTCCGGCACCGTTCGGCAAGCAATGTCTCATTGCGCGGCGACTCGTCGAACGCGGCGTGCGCTTCGTGCAGATCTATTCTGGCGGCGGCGGCGCGGGCGGACAGAACACCTGGGATGGCCACCACGGCATCGAGGAGAACTTGAAGCTGCATTGCCCTGAAGTGGACAGGCCCATCGCCGCGCTCCTTGCTGACTTGGAACAACGCGGCCTCCTCGACGAAACGCTCGTCGTCTGGGGCGGCGAGTTTGGGCGCATGCCCGTTTCCGAAACATTCAACACCGGCGGCAAACCGGGCGGACGCGATCATAACCCAAAAGGATTCACCTACTGGATGGCGGGCGCGGGCGTGAAGGCAGGCACCAGCTACGGCGAGACGGATGAACTTGGCGAGGGCGCCGCGGTGGATCGCTGTCATCTCCGTGATCTGCACGCGACCATCCTTCACCTCATGGGTCTGGACCACGAGAAGTTGACTTACTTCTACGGCGGGCTGAACAACAAGCTCACCGGCGTCGTAGAGGCGCATCCTATTCGCGGCATCATCGCGTGATGTCGTGGCCTGTCCGTGGTGAGCGGCGTTTCAGCCCTTCATCTGTCTTCGATAAAACTCCACCGTGCGCTGGATGCCATCGCGTAGCGACGTTGTCGTCCAGTCAGGGAAAAGCTCCGAGATGAAGTGCGGCTTGGGCGGTGCGTGGGCGGGAATCGGTGGACCGTTAATGGCGATAAGGTTCTTTGCTTGCGGCACTGCGCTGACGATCGCGTCAACGACCTCGGTCGTGTCTGCGATGGCACCGGGCAGATCGACGACGTGTGCGCCTTGGGGCGTCTCCAGTGCAGCGCGAACGAAGGCGCGGGCGACGTCTTCCACGTAGTCGTAACCGACGCGTCCGGTGTAGCCGATGCAGAAACGTTCGCCGCGGGAAGCGGCGCGGGCGGCGAGCGAGGGACCTGCGGTGAGTCCAACTTCGCGCTCGGGTCCGTAGGCGACTTGCGGACGAATGCCGACGGAGGCGATTCGAAAATGCCGCCAGTATTGCTCGGTGATCAGTTCCAGGGACTTTTTGAACGCGCCGTAAAAGGTGAGGGGAAG
The DNA here is from genome assembly GCA_964491875.1 of uncultured Bifidobacterium sp. Taxonomy (GTDB): domain Bacteria; phylum Verrucomicrobiota; class Verrucomicrobiia; order Limisphaerales; family JADJPG01; genus JADJPG01. The sequence continues at coordinate 20,084 of CAZBIC010000059.1, read as the reverse complement.
TGTCGCATTCGAGTCCGCACCGCTCGCGTGTTCGGGTTCATCGCCGAACACGGCCACCGAACTGGCGTAGGAGAACCCACGAATCACGCCCTGTCTCTTTCGCAGTTCCTCCAGCAACGCGACCGTGCCAAGCACGTTGACCTGGCAGCCTTCCCACGGATCCTTCTGGCAGGCGGGTGTCAGCAACGCGGCGAGATGGATGACGAGGGTGATGCGATGTTGCTGGAACAGGTTCACGAGCAAGTCGCGGTCAAGCAGGCTGCCTCGGACGATCAGAATTCTTTCCGCGCTTTCTCCGATCACCCGATGCCAGCGCGCCGGGCGTTCGCCCGCATCGAGCACCACGACGTTCAGCCCGCGTTCGAGAAGTTCCCGCAGCACCCAGGTGCCGATGAAGCCGCAGCCGCCGGTGACGAGAACGGTCGTCGCGTTGTTGCTCATCGTTGCACGCGGTGACCGGTTTCACCCTGGACGACGGCGAGCACTTCATCGCGGCTGACGAGATTGAAGTCGCCGTGGATGGAGTGCTTGAGACAGCCCGCGGCGGCAGCGAATTCAATCGCCTCCGGTCCCGCCATGCCGGTAAGCATCGTGTAGATCAGCGCGCCGGAGAAGGCGTCGCCGGCACCGATACGATCAATGGACGCCACTGGGTAAGCGCGGCTGGTGAAGCTCCCATGCTGATTGGCGAGCAGGCATTGCCACTGGTTTTCCGAGTTGGTGCTTTCGCGCATGGTGATGGCGACGTTGCTGAAATTGAACTGGGCGCGCAGCGTTTTGGCGATGCGCTGGCAGCGGTCGACGAGCGGAAGCCCGGAGCCTGCCTTGCCGGCGTCCACGCCGAGCACGAGCCCGATGTGTTCCTCGTTGCCGATGAGTACGTCGACATGGCGCATCAGCGGCGTCATCACGCGCCGCGCTCTCTCGGCGCTCCAGAGTTTGCTGCGGAAATTGAGGTCGCAGCTCACCGTCACGCCAAGTCGTTTCGCGGTGGTGCACGCTTCGGCGACAACGTCCGGCAGTCTGGGCCCCAGCGCCGGCGCCGTGCCGGTCCAGTGCAGCCATTGCTTGCCGGCGAGAATGGTTTCCCAATCGAGCTGACCAGGCTGGAGTTCGGCGAAGGCGCTGCCGGCGCGATCGTAAATCACCTTCGACGGACGCGGCGGCGCACCGACCTCGAGATACCACGTGCCCAATCGCGAGCCGCAGCGCGCGACGTGATCCGTGTTCACGCCGAACTGCTGGAGATAATTAAGGCACGCCTGGCCCAGCTCGTGATTCGGCACAGCCGCGACGACAAATGCGTCGAGGCCGAAATTCACCAGCGAGACCGCGGCGTTGGCTTCGGCTCCAGTGTAGCGGACTTCGAACGAACGAGCCTGAATGAAGCGCTCGTGCTGCGGCGCGGCGAGGCGCATGAGAATCTCGCCGAAGAAAACAGCTTTGGGCCGTCCGTCGTTCGATCCGGATGAAGCCTGAGCGGCGGCGGAAACTGTGCGGGCGGGAGTGTTGCTGATCGCCGCGCGAATGTCCTTCTCCCTGATGCGACCGGTGCGTCCCGTGCCGCGAACAGCTGTCCAATCCACGCCGAGTTCCGCAGCGACGCGGAGGGCGCGCGGGCTGATGGCGGGGCGAACGGCTGTTGTGCTCGAATCTGCCGTGGGCGGGGTGCCGGTAACGGGTGCCGGTTTGGGTTTACTTGGTTTTGCCGCCGTCGGTTTTTCGGCTGAAAGCGGCTTCGTTGGAAGAGTCGCTTTGGCTGGCGCTTCGTTCGCAGCGTGGAGATGCCCGAGAAGTTGGCCGACGCGGATTGAGTCGCCGGGCTTCGGACCATCCGCGGCAATGCGGAGAGTGCCGCTGTCGATGGACTCGATTTCCTGCACGGCTTTGTCGCCTTCGATGCTGAAGAGTGCTTCGCCAGCCTTCACCAGATCGCCATCCTTCTTGAGCCAGGCGACGAACGCGCCTTCTTCCATGGACCAGCCGAGACGCGGAACAATGATTTCAATGGGCATGGGAGTCAGGGTGCAGGGATCAGGGGACAGGCATCAGTGATCGGTGTGCGCGCGATGACCGGAGTCGCGGAATGACTCCTGTCTCCTGATTCCAGATTCCTGTGTTTGCTTTTCATTCTTCAATCAATTCACGCACAGCCCGCGCGATATCCTCCACCTGCGGAATCATCGCCTTCTCCAGCGGCGGGCTGTAAGGCGTGGGAGCGAAGGCGCCGTTCAGTCGGCGAATCGGCGCGTCCAAATCGTCGAAGCCGGCATCCGCCACACGCGCGGCGATTTCGGCGCCGAGGCTGCATGGAGAGAACGCCTCGTCCACAATGAGCAGGCGGCCGGTCTTCTTTACCGAGGCGAGGATGGTGTCGGTGTCGAGCGGAGAGACGGTGCGCGGGTCGATGACTTCAACGGAGATGCCTTCCTTCTCGAGTTGTTCGGCGGCGGCGAGGGAACGGTGCACCATCAGCGCGATGGCGACCACCGTGACGTCGCGTCCCTCGCGGGCGATGCGCGCCTGGCCGAACTCGATTTCGTAAGGCTCGGTCGGCACGGCGCCTTTGCTGGACATCAGCTCGCGCGGTTCGAGGAAGAGCACCGGGTCATTGCATCGCAGCGCGCGGGTGAACAGGCCCTTCGCGTCGTAGGGCGTGGACGGCACCACGACGCGTAGTCCGGGGATGTGCGCGTAAATCGAATGATAGCTGCCGGAGTGATGTGTCGCGGCCGCGTGGCCGATGCCGACGCAACCGCGCAGCAGGATCGGCATCTTTAGGCGACCGCTGCTCATGTATTGCATCTTGGCGATCTGATTGATGAGCTCGCCGAACGCGTCGTTCAGGAAATCAACGAACATGAAGTCGATGATCGGTCGCGTGCCCGTCATTGCCGCGCCGCAGCCGAGTCCCACGAAGCCGCGTTCGCAGATGGGCGTGTCGCACAGGCGCTCGGCGCCATACTTCTTGAACAGGCCGGTCGTGGTGCCGAAGTTGCCGCCGCGCACGCCAATGCCTTCGCCGAGAACGAAGATGCCGGGATTGCGCGCCATCTCGAAATCGAGCGCCTCGACGGTGGCGGCAGCGAAGGAGAGTTCGCGTCCAGCGGATGGGTTGGCTGACTGCTGAGTCCTGACTCCTGACTCCTGCGAATAAACATGCGTCGTCGCCGCACTTGCTTCCGGCCACGGTGACTTCTCGGCTTCGGCGCTCGCCGCGGCAACTTCGGCTTGAACCTCTGCGTCGATGCCGTCGAACTCCTTCTCCGTTGCCACGTTCTTCGCGATGAGTTCGGCGCGCAGGCGCTTGATCGGACAACGCTCGCGCCACGCGTTCACTTCGTCGCGCGTGCGGTAAGTGTAATCGCCCATGCCCTCCGAATGCGGCCGGGTGCGGTAGGTCTTGCACTCGATGAGCGTCGGGCCCTCGCCGGTCCGCGCGCGCGCGACGGCTTCACCGGCGGCTTTCGCCACAGCGAGCACGTCGTTGCCATCGACTTCGATTCCCGGAATGCCGTAGGCCGCGCCGCGACTCGCGACGCTTGGATTGCATGATGAATACTGAAACGGAACCTCGGTCGCGAACTGGTTGTTCTCGCAGACGAAGAGCACTGGCAGCTTCCAGATGCTCGCCATGTTCAAGCCTTCGTGGAACGCGCCGTTGTTGACCGCGCCATCGCCGAAGAACGCCACGGCCACGCGGTCTGTCGTCAGGAGCTTGAAGCTGTAGCCCGCGCCCGCCGCCTGGAGAATGCACGGGCCGACAATGCCGCTCGTGCCCATGAGACCAATCTCCGGCGCGAAGAGATGCATCGAACCGCCACGTCCGCGCGAGCAACCCGTCTCGCGTCCGAACAGTTCGGCGATGAGTTCGACCGGTGGCAATCCCTTCGCGAGCGCGTGGCCGTGTCCGCGATGGGTGCTGAAGACGACGTCATCGCGACGCAGGTGCGAGCAGACGCCGGTGGCCACGGCTTCCTGGCCGACGTAGGTGTGACACGCGCCGTGCACGAGACCGCGCTGGTGACAACGCGCGAGCTGCTCCTCCGTCTGTCGGATGAGCTGCATGGTGCGGTAGAGCGAAATTGACGGTTGATTCATCCGTTCCTCCTGATTGTGGCTCCGGCGTTCGCTGCGAGGTTTCCGCCATCCATCGGAATGAGCGTGCCAGTGATCCAGTTCGACGCGTCGGATGCGAGCAGCACGGCGAGGCCTCGGATGTCATCGGGTTGACCGAGCCTCCCCGCCGGGATGCCGCTGAGGAATTTGTCCTTCAGCCCAGGGTTCTCCGCCATGCGCAGTTCGAGGCCCGGATTGATGACTTGTGCGGGCAGGATGGCGTTCACGCGCACGCCGCGACCGGACCATTCGGTGCTGAGTTCGCGCGTCATCTGGACGACCGCGCCCATCGCCATGCTGTAGGCCACATGGCCGCGACCGAGCGCGGTCATGCTGGCGAGCGAACCGATGTTGACGATGCTGCCGCGTCCAGCGGCGAGCATGCGACGTCCGGCTTCCTGGCACATGCAGAAGCGACCGAGCACGAGGTTGCGCCAGCAGCGTTCGACGTCTTCGAGAGAGATCGTTTCTGGTGCGCCGAGGATGCCGTCGCCCGCGACGTTGCCGAGGAAGTCAATCCGGCCGAACGCACGGTCATGTGAGGCGAAGAGCTGGCGAATCTCCGCCGGATTCGAGACATCGCAACGTGCAACGCTGGCGCTGCGGCCCATCGCTTTCGCCGCGATGGCGGTTTCGTGAGCGCCGGCTTCGTTGCGGTCGACGAGCATCAAGTGCGCACCGGCTTCGGCGAGCGCGAGGGCCATGGCGCGGCCGATGCCTTGGGCAGCGCCAGTGACCAGCGCGACTTTGCCGGTGAGGTCAAACATTGAGGGAGTCATACGAGAGAAGTCACTTCAACCACTGAGGATTCAGCCCGGTCATCTCCGAGGCTTTGCGAAGATTCACCACCACGTCTTCGGGCAGCGCAATGCCGTCGCACATCGCATGCGCGTGTCGTTCCCATTCTATTTCGCCGGGAACTCGTAGCGGGGTGGCCCCTTCGGCGACGGGCGCGGCGTGGATCTCGTCGATGAGCGCTTCCATGCGCGACGCGAACTGCGCTGCTGGCATGATCGCGTTGACATCGATGACGATGAACGCTGCGCCGTGGTTCGTTGGCTGTTTGCCGTCGTCCCACATCCAGTTGCCGACGCGCCAGGTGAACGCGGCTCCGGTGAGAATGCCGGACAGCGTTTCGATGAGCAGGGAGAGTCCGTAGCCCTTGTGGCCGGCGGCGGGTTGCAGTGCGCCGATTTGCGGGTATCCGCTCGGGTCGGTCGTGGGTCGGCCATCGGCGCCCACGAGCCACGTTGCGGGAATACTCTCGCCGCGCATGCGCGCTGCGTAAACTTTCCCGCCAGCGACCGTCGCCGTGGACATGTCGAGCAGCATCGGTCGGTAACGTCCGGCGGGCACGGCGTAGGAGATGGGATTGCTTCCCGTGATCGCTCTGCGTGAACCGGGGGCGGCGACCGATGGGATGTCGTTCGCCATGGAGATGCCTATAAGACCTTCTCGAGCTGCCAGCCACGTGTAGTAGCCTGCAGCACCAAAGTGGCAGCTATTCCGCACGCCGACGTAGGCGACGCCTTGCTGCTTTGCTTTTGCGATCGCGGTTTGCACGGCGAACACGGAGGTGGTCAACCCAAGGGAGGAATCTCCGTCCACGGTCGCCCACGCGCCGCCTTCCGCGACGATGCGTGGAACGCCGCGCGGGCGAAGTCCGCCGCATTGAAGGCGCCGCAAATAGCCGGCGAGACATTTGGTGCCGTGGGTGAAGACGCCCCACGCATCGGTGGTGGCCAACACGTCGGCGCCGGTCATTGCGTCTGCCTCGGACATGCCTGCGGCAACGAATGCATCGCGCGTGAACACATGCAGCGCGTCGAACGGAACGAGGGTTGTTGCCGTGGCGGCGGTCATCGTTTCACTCCATTGACCGTGGTGGGCAGAGGTCCGCCTTTCAACGCGGCGATGGCGATGTGGGCGACGGATTCGCGGAGCTTCTTCACTGCGGGCACGCTGCACGAGGCGATGTGCGGCGCGAGGATGACATTCGGCATGGAGAGCAGGGGATGGCCGGCGGGAATGGGCTCCGGGTCGAACACATCCAGCGCGGCGGCACCGAGTTGGCCGCTTTGCAAGGCGGCGGTGAGCGCGTCGGGATCGGCGAGGTCGCCGCGGCCGACGTTGATGAAGATCGCTCCGGGTTTCAGTTTCGCGAAGGTGTCGTGCTTCATCAGTCTCCGTGTCTGGGGCGTGGAGGGACAATGCAGCGTGAGCACGTCGGCGTTCCTCAGCAGGTCATCGAAGCTGACGGCACGCGCGCCGAGTTTCTCGATCTCGGCGGCGGGGATGACGGGATCGAAGACCTGGACGGCGCACTTGAACGGGATGAGCCGCCGGACAACCTCGCGGCCAATGCGGCCGAAGCCGGCGACTCCCAGGGTCAGGTCGCGCAATGCCTTCATGCCGGCGAGCGGTGTGGCGAGGCCCCACTTGCCTGCGCGCAGGTGCGTCGCGTGCGACACGACCTGGCGCGTCGTGGCGAGGATGAACGCGAGCGTCTGATCCGCGACTTCGTCGATGCAGTAGTCGGGAACGTTGCAGACCGGGATGTTCCTCTCACGAGCTTTGTCGAGGTCCACGTTGTCCACGCCGATGCCGTAGCGCACGATGGCCCGGGCCTTCTGCATGGCGGTAACGACGTTGGCGTTCACGCGGGCGAATTGGGTGATTACGGCGTCGGCGTCAGCGCAGAGCGCGATGAGGTCGGCTTCGGATTTGCACTGGCGCGAGACAACCTCGATGCCGTGCGCCTTGAGAATGGATTCCTCAACGCAGAGATCGGAAAAGGTCCAGTCGGTGATGGCGACTTTGTGGGATGCTTGGTTCATGGAGACTTTGTTGGAAGGGATGTCGGAGCGGCTTTCTGTACGCTCACGAAGCTTACGAAGATTCCGCCGACGAAGTAGCATCCGGCCAGGAAGAACAGGCAGGTGCTTTCGGTGGCGTTGTTGGTGCGCAGCCAGCCGGTGACGTGATTGCCGAGGTAGCCGGCGAGGTTGGCGCACATGTTGATGAAGCCGATCGAGACGGCGGCGGTGGACGCGGTGAGCGTGACCGTCGGCAGGGCCCAGAACGGTGACGGCCAGAAGAACGCGGCGAGTCCCGTGAGACACAGCCACGTCATGACCACTGGAAACGTCTGGCCAGGCATCGCGCTGCCGGCGAGGAGGAGCGCGGTGACAATCTGGCCGGCCACGCAATGCCATTTGCGATCGCCGCTACGGTCGGAGGATTGACCTGAGAGGAACACACCGACCAAGCCGCACGCATAGAAGAGTCCGCTGTAGAGCAGGGCCGCATCATCCGAACCGGCGGAGAGATTCTTCACCGTCGTGGGCAGCCAGAACGTCAGCGCGTAGCCGCCCGTATTGGTGGCAAAGATTCCGAGGGCGAGCAGCCAGACGTTGCGCAGCCGTAGCGCCTGCCAGACTGTGGTTTTGCCGGCGCCTTCTTTCTGACGAGCTTCCTCCGCGAGGCGTTCCTCCAGATAAGCGCGTTCCTCGGGAGTGAGCCATTTGGCGTCGCGGGGACGGTCCGTCATGTAATAGAGCGTGACGAATCCGAGGACGACGGCGGGCAGGCCTTCGAGAATGAACATCCATTTCCAGCCGGCGAGCCCGAACCAATTCACGTTGAGCAGCCATGCTGACACTGGTGCACCGAGTGCGAGGCTGAACGGCACGCCCATGACAAGCCCCGAGAGCGCGCGGGCGCGGTCCTGATTCGTGAACCAGTGGGTGAAGTAAACGATGATGCCGGGGAAGAAGCCCGCCTCCGCAACGCCGAGCAGGAAGCGCGCGATGTAAAACTCCGTCGGCGTGCGCACGAATGCCGTCAGCGCCGAGATGAAGCCCCACGAGATCAGGATTCGAGCGAACCATTTCCGAGCGCTCCAGCGTTCCACCAGCAAGGCGCCGGGGATCTCGAGAATCAGGTAGCCGATGAAGAATATCCCGATGCCGAGTCCAAAGACTTCCTCCGAGAACTTTAGATCGTTCGCCATGCGCAGCTTCGCGAAACCGACGTTGGCGCGGTCGAGGTAGGCAACGATGTAGAGTAGGAAGACCAGCGGCAGCACCCGCCAGGCGACCTCGGTGCGGATGACTTTGAAGTCGACCTTGGCGGACGTCACGCGAGCGCCTCCGTTGTCCGGACGGCGGTCGGCAAAGGGCAGATCTGATCCATGCTGGGCATTTATGGTTGACGGTCGACCGTCAACTTCTAAGACTCCTGCCATGCCCATTGCCAGTACAAACTTTGTGGAAGGAGCTCCCGCTCTGTTGTCCCCGCTGCCGCGCCGCACGATTGGCGACGACGTGCTCGATACGCTGCGTCGCTCGATCATCGCGGGGAACTTTCAGCCGGGACATCACCTCGCGGAGGGTTCTCTGGCCCAGCAGCTCGGCGTCAGTCGCGCGCCGGTCCGCGAGGCGATGATGCAGCTGGAGCGCGAAGGATTGCTCACGTTCGACAAACGCGGGGCGGCATTTGTGAAGGAGTTTACGGCGGACGATCTGGAGGAGATTTACAGCCTGCGGCTCACGCTCGAAACGATGGCGGCACGCCTGGCGTGCGCGGAGGTGCCGGAGGAGGTCGTGACGCGGATTGAGGAAAACATCGAGAAGACGCGTTCGGCGAAACTGTTGCTCGACCTGACGTTGCTCGATGTCGAGTTTCACGATCTGATTGTTCAGGCATCGACTCACCAGAGGTTGCTTTCCGCATGGTCGAGCTTGCGTCATCAGATCGAAGTCTGGCTCGCGCGCATGCAGAGCCGGCTGGAGGCGCCCATCGAGAAGACGCGCGAGGCGACGGTCGCTCACCATCGCGGCATCCTGAAGGCGCTGCGTTCTGGGAAGGAAGAGCGCGCGGTGACCGTCGTGCGTGAACATATCGAGGGCTGGCGTCGTCAGTTTCCCCGTTCCCAACGTTGAGCTGAACGCACTGGAACTTCGCATCGTGAACTCTTGCAGCCCAAATCTGATTCCCGCCGTGAGCCGGCGCCTTGTTGCGTTGAGCGCGATCGGGTTGCTTGCGACGACATTTTGCATCGCGAGGGTGCGGGCTGCTGCAACGGCGCCGGAGGCAGAGGCGTTCTTTGAAAACCGCGTTCGGCCGCTCCTTGTCGAGCATTGCTACGAGTGTCACAGCGAGAAAAAGGTGAAGGGCGGCCTGCGGGTGGATTCGCGCGACGCGTTGCTGAAGGGGGGCGATACCGGGCCATCGATTGTTCCCGGCGACAGCGCGAAGAGTTTGCTGCTGCGCGCGGTGCGGCATGAGGTGCGCGATCTCGCGATGCCGGCCAAGAAGCCGAAGTTGCCCGAGGCGGCCATCGCCGATCTTTCCACGTGGGTGAAGCAAGGTGCGGTGTTCCCGAAAGGCGCAGTCGTTGCGCAGCCTGCGAAACCTCATTGGGCCCTTCAATCGGTCCGGAAACCGTCGGTGCCAGCGGTGAAATCCGATTGGGCGAAGAACCCGGTTGATCGATTCATCCTCGCGAAGTTGCGCGAGCAGGGCGGAGAACCAGCGCCGCGTGCGGACAAGCGGACGTTGCTGCGTCGGGCCACCTATGATCTCACCGGATTGCCTCCGTCAGCGGAAGAGGTGGAGGCGTTCGAGCGTGATTCATCTGCGGATGCGTTCGCGAAGGTGGTGGACCGCTTGCTGGCGTCGAAGCATTACGGCGAACGTTGGGGGCGGCATTGGCTCGACCTTGTTCGCTACGCGGACACGGCGGGCGAGACGGCGGATTACCCGGTGCCGGTGGCGTGGCGTTATCGCAACTGGGTGATTGATGCCTTCAACGAGGACAAACCTTACGATGAGTTTCTGCGTGAGCAAATCGCCGGCGACATTCTCGCGCGTCAAGGTCCGCGCGAGCGTTACGCGGAGCGCGTGACAGCGACGGGCTACCTCGCCATCTCGCGGCGGTTCGGGTTCGACTCGGAGAATTACCATCACCTGACCATCCAGGACACGATCGATACGCTCGGCCAGACGGTGCTCGGCTTGACGCTCGGCTGCGCCCGCTGCCACGCGCACAAGTTTGATCCGGTCTCGATGCAGGACTACTACGCGCTCTACGGCATCTTCGAGAACACGCGCTACGCGTTCCCGGGTTCGGAGCAGAAGCAGAGATCGCGCTCGATGGTGCCGCTGTTGCCGCCGGAGGAATCCGTCGCGAAGTGGCGCGAGTTCGACACGCGCGTGGCATCGCTGTCGCGCAATCTGGAGAAGCAGAAACAATCCGTGCCGTCGGCGGTGCTGCGGTCACTGGACGACATGGACGGCGATTTCGAAATGCAGGCGCCGGCGGCGGGCGGCAGCAAGGGCGTGCTGGTGCCGCCTTGGGTTTACGCGGGGCCCATTGCCGTGACGACCGATGCGCAGAGTCCGTTCAAGAATCTCTACGCGCTCGGTCGGGTGGGCGCGAGCGTTGCGGCGGGCACGAACGCGTATCGCATCGCACAGGCGGTTCATCCGGCGCGGAATCGGAAGTCGGGCCGGATGGTTTATGTGAACCTCGACTTCCGCATCGGCGGAAGCAAAGCGCCGGCGACGGGCGTGCATCGTTTCTGGATTGGCTCCCGGCAATCAGCGCCCGCCGTGGAAGTTCTGATTTCGTCTGAGACGGTGTCCGTGCGCACTGATGGCGGTGAGGAGACGGTTCACGCGGCCAAACCGGACCAGTGGCAGAATTTGCAACTCGCGCTCGATCTGAAGTCGCGCGTGGTCACGGGAAGCGTTGGCGTGCCGGGCGACGCCACGGCGATCGCCGAGCGCAAGCTCGCGAAGGCGTGGGATGGTGTCATTGATTTCGTGACGATCGATTCCGAGGCCGGTGGCCGTGACCAGTGGCCAGCCTTCGCGGTGGACAACCTCGGCGTTCAGGCGCAGCCGATCGCGCCGGTGTCGAGAGAGCTGCTAGCGCTGGCAGGCGGGAAGGCTGAGATCGATTTCGCGGCAGTGTCGGCCCAGCTGCAAGCGATGGCGGGTATCGATGGGGACTTCGAACTGCAAACCGACGGCAACGCGCCGGCCACGCCGTGGGGCCCGGGGCCGAACAGTGTGGTGAAAATTCGCGCCTCGGCGCAGAGCCCGTTTCGGAATCTTTATGCCGTCGGGCAACTCGGTGTCCATCTGCCGAACAGTGGCGCGTACAACGGATTTGGCCAGACCCTGACGAATCGCTGGAGGGCGGACAAGACCGAGCGCCTGTTCGCGAGTTTCGATTTCCGCTGCGTGAGCGTGGAGAAGGGTGGCGAGGGAACGTGGCGGTATTATCTCGGTCACGGTCCCGGCAGTTCGGCGGCGATTGAACTCTTCTTCAACGGTCGCGAGTTCTTCCGTCGCAGTGCGGACAAGCGCGAGGTCGTTCAACCGTTGCGCGTCGGCGAGTGGTATCAGGTGCAGCTCGCGCTGAACCTCAAGGAGAAGACTTACACCGGATCGATCTCCAGCGTGTCGAATCGCGCTGAGTTCAGCGGCAAGGTTGCCAGTGGTTGGGATGGGAGCGTGGACTACACGTTTATCGACAGCTACGGGCACATTGGCGGCGTGAAGCCATCATTGGATGCCGACAACTTTATCCTCAGCGAAACGCCGCTGAAGCCGTTCGGCGCGGAGTCAATTCAATTGACCGAAGCGGAACGTGCGAGTCGTCAGGCGAAGGTCGCTGCGATGCGCCGGCAGCTGGCGGAGATGACTGCTGCCGCTGAGAAGTCGAAGCAGGAGCTGCAGAGTCTGCTGGTCGATGGACCGGTGGAGATCGCCTACGCCGTGAGCGAGGGCACGCCGCAGAATTCGCGTCTCCAGATGCGCGGCGAGCCGGACAAGCCGGGCGATGAAGTGCCGCGAGGTTTCCTTCAAGTGCTCGGTGGCGGAACGATTCCCGACAACAGCGCTGGCAGCGGACGACTGGAGCTCGCGAACTGGATCACGCGTCCCGAGAATCCGCTGACCGCGCGCGTGATGGCGAATCGGCTCTGGCAATATCACTTCGGCCAGGGGTTGGTGAAGACGCCGAACGACTTCGGCACGCGCGGCCAGCCACCGACGCATCCCGAGCTGCTCGATTATCTGGCGACGGAGTTTATCAAGCGCGGTTGGTCGATGAAGGCGATGCACCGACTCATCATGCTGAGCGCGACGTATCAGCAGGCGGCGGCTGGGCAGGAGTCAGGAGTCAGGAGTCACGAGTCAGGTGACTCCCGAGCCTTGAATCCTGACACCTTGTCTTCGTTCCCCCGTCGTCGCCTCAGTGCGGAAGAGATTCGTGATTCCATTCTCCTCGTCAGCGGCGAGCTGGATTCCAAGCCTGGTCGCGGGCATCCGTTTCCGTCGCCGACCGGCTGGGGCTACACCCAGCACGGGCCATACAGCGCGGTGTATGATCACAATCAACGCAGCGTTTACCTGATGACACAGCGCATCAAACGCCATCCGTTCCTCACGCTCTTCGACGGCGCCGATCCCAACGCCAGCACGGCGGATCGTCGGACGACTACTGTGCCGACGCAGGCGCTCTACTTCTTGAACGACCCGTTCATTCACGCCAAGTCCGAGAAGTTCGCTGAGCGTCTGGCCAAACTAGGGCGCGACGACGCGGAGCGAATCACGGCCGCGTATCGTCTCGCCGTGAGCCGGCCGCCGACCGACACCGAGCGCGCGGAGGCGTTGGGCTTCCTGGCGACGTATCGCAGTGAACTTGCCGCAGCGAAGAAGGACAACGCGGACACGCTGGCCTTCGCCGCGTTCGGCCGCGTCCTGTTTGGCAGCAACGAATTCCTGACCGTCGATTGATCGAATGAAGAAGCAAGAGTTCCAACTGCAGCGACTCTGGAAAGAATCCCAATGGGATTCCGTCGTTCAGCCTAGGGTTGCAAGTCTGGGAGCTACCCTGGGTTGCAGTTCGGATTCATCTCCAACCCTGAAGGGGTTGAGTTCGTCGCTTCCGAGGCTCAATCGAATTGCTGCAACCCCGTTGGGGTTGGATTCTTCCTTTCGCTCGTTACCCAGGGTAGGCGCGGTGCGCGCCAACCCTGGGCTGAGTGACACAATCCCGTTGGGATTGAAATTCAATCCCCTTGAGCCATGAACCCGCACGCCTCCTCTCCGTTCTCGCGCCGCCACTTCATTCGCTCGATGGTTGGCAGTTCTGTGCTCTTTCCCGGCGTGCTCTCACAACTGCTCGCGGAGGACGCAGGACGAACGAGTCCGACGGATCCGCTGGCTCCGCGTCCGTCGCATTTCGCGCCGAAGGCGAAGCGGGTGATCTTCCTCTACATGAGCGGCGGCGTGTCGCACGTCGATTCGTGGGATCACAAACCGAAGCTCTTCGCGGATGCGGGCAAGACGGTTTCGGTGAACGAATTTCAGGGACGCAAAGGCGACTTCAAGATGTTCGCAAAGCGTCCGCAGTGGGAATTCGCGAAGCACGGCCAATGCGGCACGGAGGTCAGCGCTCTATTCCCGCACATGGCGGGCTGCGTGGACGACCTTTGCCTGATCCGTTCGATGAAGTCGGATCACACGAATCACTACGAGGCCACGCTGGGCATTCACACGGGCTCGTTCACATTCGCGCGGCCGAGCATCGGCTCGTGGGTCAGCTACGGGCTCGGCACGGAGAACCGCAATCTGCCGTCGTTCGTCGTCATTGCGCCGAAGACGCCTTATGCGGGAGGCCAGGTTTGGGCGAGCGACTTCCTGCCGGGCGCGCATCAAGGCACTCTCGTGCTGCCGGGTGCGGAACCTGTGGCGAACATTCGCCGCCGCGTGGAGACGAGTCGCCTGCAGGAGCTGGAACTCGGCGCGATGGCGAAGATGAACCAACGTCACCTCGCCTCGCGCGCCCAGGACCCGTTGCTCAGCGCGCGCATCAAATCTTTCGAAACGGCCTTTGGCATGCAGTCGGAAATGCCCGAGGTCTTCGATCTCTCAAAGGAAAGCGATGCGGCGCTGAAGCTCTACGGCCTCGAACGCGGCAGCACGAAAGGCTTCGCGTGGCAATGTCTGGTCGCGCGGCGGCTTGCGGAACGCGGTGTGCGCTTCGTGGAATTGATCGACGTCGGTTCGTCGGACAATTGGGACGCGCACGGCGACATGCTCACCCACGCGCCGCTGGCGAAGAACGTGGACCAACCGATCGCCGGGTTGCTCAAAGATTTGAAACTCCGCGGCATGCTCGAGGACACGTTGGTGGTTTGGACGACGGAGTTTGGCCGCACGCCGTTCAATGCCGCGGCCGACGCGAAGGGGCGCGAGCATCATCACTGGGTGTTCTCCTCGTGGCTCGCGGGTGCGGGCGTGAAGCCGGGCACGGTTTATGGCGAGTCGGACGATTACGGCATCGACGTGGCGAAAGACCCGGTGCATGTCCACGACTTCCACGCGACCATCTTGCATCTGATGGGCCTCGATCATGAGCGCCTGACTTACCGTCATACGGGACGCGATTACCGGCTCACCGATGTCGCGGGCAACGTCGTCGGGGGCTTGCTGGCGTAAACAAATTGACCAAGTGCGCCCTCAAGCGGCGTGATATTGGACTGAACTGAATATGGATCGACTTGGATTGAAGCTGAAGCTCGCGGTCGTGAGCGTCTCGCTGGTGTTGTTTGCCTCGACTGGCCACGCCGCGAGCGTCGGAAAGTTGGAGAAGGAGTTCGCAGGTCCGGTGCGACCTATCCTCAAGCAATACTGTCTCGACTGTCACTCGACGGAGAAGCAGAAAGGCGAGCTCGACTTGGAACGCTTCAAGACGGTCGCGGATGTGATGAAGCACGCGAAGGTCTGGCAAGGGGTCGTGGAGCAGATTGCGCTCGGCGAAATGCCGCCGAAGAACAAGCCTCAGTTGACCACGGTGGAGCGTGAGAAGTTGCTCGGGTGGGTCAATGACACGCTCGATGAGGCGGCGCGATTGCGCGCGGGCGATCCAGGTCCGGTGGTGCTGCGTCGCCTGAACAATGCGGAGTTCACTTACACGATTCGCGATCTGACCGGTGTGCCAACCCTCGATCCGGCGAAGGAGTTCCCGGTAGATTCCGCGTCGGGCGAAGGTTTCATGAACGTCGGCAACTCGCTCGTGATGTCGCCGTCGCTCGTGACGAAATATCTCGATGCCGCGAAGGACATCGCCGCACACGCGGTGCTGCTGCCGGACGGCATCGGCTGGTCGCCGAGCACGTCGCAGCGGGATTGGTCGGAGGAACGCCTCGCCGCGATTCGCGAGTTCTACGGTCGTTACTCGGTCAACGGCGGCGGCTCGGCGGTGAACCTTCAGGGCATCAAGTTCGACACGAAAGACGGCGGTGTCCTTCCGCTGAAGAAGTATCTGGAGGCGACGCTGGAGTTGCGCGGCATGTCGCTTTCCAAGTCCGCGACGGCTTCGAATGAAAAGCTCCGCAAACTTGCGGCGGATCGCGGTCTCAACGCGAAGTATCTTGGAGCGCTGTGGGCGGCGTTCAACGATTCCAAGCCATCGCTGGTGCTCGACCCAATCCGCGTCCAATGGCGAACAGCCAAGCCTGCGGATGTCGATGCGCTCGCGCTCAGCATCGCGCAGTGGCAGCAGACGCTCTGGCGGTTCACGCAGGTTGGCCACATCGGGAAGCGCGATGGTCCAAAAGCGTGGCAAGTCCCGGTGGTGCCGGTCGCCAGCGCGCGGGAGGTGCGAATGAAACTTCCGTCCGCACCGGCGGGCCAGGAAGTGACGCTTTATCTCTCCGCGTCGGACGCCGGTGATGGGAACGAGAACGATTTCGCGGTCTGGGAGAATCCTCGGCTGGTGGCGGCGGGTCGCGCGGACCTTCCGTTGCGCGATGTTCGTTCGGCGGTGGGGGCTTTGAACGCGCATCGCGAGAAAATCTTTTCGAGCGCGGAGAAGAGTCTCGGGGCGGCCGCGGAAGTCACCGGTCCGCTCGACAAGAACGGCGTCGCGCAGTTCGCGCAGAAGCACGGCGTCGATGCCATCGCGCTGGCGGCGTGGTTGGATGTCCTCGGCATTGGTGGTGGCGAGGCGCGTATCGAAGGGCACATGACCGGCAAGATGGAGAGCGCGCAGAACTACGATTTCATCAAGGGCTGGACCGGTGCCGATGCCTTGAGCGTCCTGGCGAATTCCTCCGACCAGCACGTGCGTGTGCCCGGCAACATGCGGCCGCACAGCGTCGCGGTGCATCCGTCGCCGAAACGCCGCGTGGTGATCGGCTGGCGCGCTCCGGTGGCGGCGACCTTGAAGGTCGAGGGGTTCGTGCAGCACGCGCACACGGAATGCGGCAACGGCATCGCGTGGATGGTGGAGTTGCGCCGGGGAAGTTCGCGGCAACGGCTGGCTGCGGGCAACTCGGCGGGAGCGAAAGAAGTAAAGTTCGGTCCTTTCGAGAACCTCGCGGTGCAGCCCGGCGATGTGATGTCCGTGGTGGTCAGTCCGCGCGACGGGAATCATTCGTGCGACCTGACGGCGGTGGATTTCAACCTCACGGACGGCGCGCGCACTTGGAATCTGGCGAAGGATGTTTCGCCGAACATTCTTGCTGGCAATCCGCACGCGGACAGTCTCGGCAATGGTGCGGTCTGGCATTTCTACAGCGAACCTGACAAGGGCGGCGGTGCGGAGCCAGTGCTGCCAGCGGGATCGTTGCTCGCGAAGTGGCAGTCGAGCGCGAGCGCGGAGGAGAAGCGAAAACTCGCCAGAGACGTGCAGAAGCTCCTAACAGGTGGCTCAGACGGTTTGGCCAAGGACGCGCCGGATGCGGCGTTGCATCGTCAGCTTACGTCGTTGAACGGGCCGTTGCTCTCCTCAGTTATGCGTAGCAGCGGACGTGAGTCCGCTCAAGTTTCCGCAGGCCACGATTATAGCCGACTCACGACGGCTGCTACAAGTTGGGGAGTCGATCCGGGACTATTCGGCAAGCATCCGAGTGGCTCGGCGGTGGATGCGAAGGATCTTTGTGTGCGTGCGCCGTCGGTGATTGAGGTGCGTCTGCCCGCGGACTTGGCGGAGGGTTGTGAGTTTGTTGCCACCGCGACGCTGCATAGGGAGACGGGTCGCGAGGGGAGCGTGCAGATGCAGGCGCTCACGACGAAGCCGGCGGCGTTTGGCCTCACTGCAGGTTCGGTGAAAGAACAGGGAGGCAAGAGCACCTGGTCCGACGGTGAGCGCCCGGTGGTATCGGATTCGTCGATTCTCGTCGCGGAAGGCAGTGCGGCACGGAAGCGAATCGAAGCGGCATTGGACGAGTTCCGACAATTGTTCCCCGCGGCGTTGTGTTACACAAAGATTGTTCCCGTGGATGAGGTCGTGACGCTCACGCTCTATTACCGCGAGGACGATGCGCTGCGGCGGCTCATGCTCGATGAGAAGGAGGCAGCCCAATTGGAGCGGCTTTGGGCGGAGCTGCATTACGTGAGTCACGACGCGCTCAAGCTGGTCGATGCCTACGAGCAGCTCTGGCAATACGCGACGCAGGATGCCGACCCGAGTGCCTTCACACCGATGCGCGAGTCGATCATGAAACGCGCCGAGGCGTTCAAGAATCTGCTGGTGGACACTCAGCCAGCGCATCTCGACGCGGTTCTGAAGTTCGCTGACGGCGCGTATCGTCGTCCACTCACGGACGCGGAACGTGAAGAGTTGCGCAACCTCTATCGCAAGCTGCGCACGGAAGAGATTCCTCATGACCAGGCCATCCGACTCACGTTGGCGCGCACGCTGGTGGCGCCGGCATTTCTCTACAAGGCGGAGAAGCCGGTCGCTGGCGAGAAGCCGGGTCCGGTCAGCGATTTCGAGCTCGCCACGCGCCTGAGTTACTTCCTGTGGTCCTCCGCGCCGGATGCCGAGCTGCGCGCGGTTGCTGCCAGCGGCAAGCTGCGCAAGCCCGACGTGCTCACGGCGCAGATGCGGCGCATGATCAAGGACGAGCGCACGCGCCGGCTTGCGACCGAGTTTGCCTGCGCCTGGCTGCATATCTATGACTTCGACCAGCTGGGCGAAAAGAGCGAGCGGCACTTCCCGACCTTCGCCGGACTGCGCGGCGCGATGTATGAAGAGACGATTCGTTTCTTCACCGACTTGTTCCAGAACGACGGCTCGGTGCTGAGTATCGTCGATGCGGACCACACGTTCCTGAACGCGGAACTTGCCAAGCATTATGGGATTGAACTCGGAACGCGGAGCTCGGAACGCGGAGCGAAGAGTGACGGCTGGCAGCGCGTCGATGGCGTGAAGAAGTTCGGTCGCGGCGGCGTGCTCGCGCAGTCCACCACGCTGGCGAAACAATCCGGTGCGTCGCGGACGAGCCCTATCCTGCGCGGGAACTGGCTTTGCGAAGTGTTGCTTGGCGACAAGTTGCCGCGCCCGCCCAAGGGTGTGCCGCAGCTGCCGGAAGATGAGGCGACGGAGACGTTGTCCATGCGGCAGCTCACTGAGAAGCACAGCAGCGACCCGAAGTGTTTTGGCTGCCATAGGCGCATCGATCCTTACGGTTACTCGCTCGAAGCCTACGACGCCATCGGGCGCTTCCGGGACAAGGATCTCGGCGGCCGCGCCATTGATGTGAAGACGAAGGTGATGGACGGCTCGGAGATCGATGGTCTCGACGGCTTGCGTCGCTACCTGCTGACCACGCGCCGGGACGCGTTCCTGAAACAATTCTGCAAGAAGCTTCTCGGGTACTCCCTCGGGCGCGGTGTGTTGCTCTCCGATGCGCCGCTAATCAACGAAATGCGCGAGCAGCTCAAGAAGCACGACTTCAAGGTCAGCGCTGCCCTGGAAACGATCGTCCGGAGCAAACAGTTCCGCGAAATTCGCGGGAAGGAAATGGCATCCGAAGAATAGACCGGCTATAAACGTCCAAACCCAACTGATTATGAGCACACACCAATTCTCCCGTCGCACGTTTCTCCGCGGGGTCGGCGTCACCATGGCGCTGCCGTGGATGGAATCGCTCACTGTTTGGGGCGACACGCCGCCCGCCGGAGTCAAGCCCGCCAGCGAAGCGCCGGTGCGGCTGGCCGTGCTGTTTTCGGGCAATGGCTTTCATTCGAAGGAATGGTGGGCCAAGGGCGAGGGCAAGCAGATGGAGCTCGGGATGGTGCTCGCGCCGCTTCACGACTTCCGCGAGAAGATGCTCTTTGTGAAAGGGCTCTACAATGAGGAGTCGATGAAGGGGAACATTCACAGCTCGCAGACTGGCAACCTCCTTTCGGGTGCGCCGCTGGCGTCCGGCGGCGAGATTCGTTCGGGCACGAGCATCGATCAATTGATGGCGCAGACATACGGACGCTCGACCAAAGTGCCGTCGCTCGTGCTGGGATGCGAGAAGTCGAATCCGTCTGTCCACAAGAATTACTCGATGCTCTACAGCTCGCACATTTCGTGGAGCTCGCCGACCACGCCGACGCCGCTGGAGGTTTATCCGGCGCTGGCGTTCGACCGGCTCTTCAAGGACGAGGTGAGCAAGGGCGACAAGAGCGTGCTGGACGCCGTGATGTCCGACGCGAAGGATCTGCGCCGTCACATCAGTGCGAACGACCAGCGCAAGCTCGACGAATATCTCGACTCGGTGCGCGATGTGGAGCAGCGCATCGAGAACGCCGGCAAGAAGGGCGAGTTGCAGGGCTGGCGTCCGACGCTGAGCGCGCCGAACATCCCGCGTCCCGCCGACGGCATCCCGCAGGACATCGCCGAGCACATGAAGCTGATGTGCGACATCCTCGTGCTGGGATTCCAGACCGACACCACGCGCATCACCACGCTCAAGCTGAACAACGATCACAGTTCGCTGCGTTTCCCGAATCTCGGCGTGGATTACATGATTCACCACCTGCTCTCGCACAGCGACACAGCGGACTGGCTGAAGGTGAACCAATTCTTCCTCGAACAGGTCGCCTACATCGCGCGCAAGCTCGACGCCATCCAGGAAGGCAACCGCACGCTGCTCGACAACACGATG
>CAZBIC010000058.1:20383-35450 GCA_964491875.1 uncultured Bifidobacterium sp. | reverse complement strand
GCCTTGGCCTCCCTCATGCTCAAATCCCTCTTTCAAAGTCCATGACAGGCTCTAGAAGCCCGTTCCTTGGCGAAGGGAGCGCGGTCAACGGTGGAACCGCCACGCACAGGCATACGAAGCGTGGCGGACTACCTTGACGGCGCGACCGAGCCATACAATCGAGGGCGGCAGGCACACGCCAGTCACGCCATTGCGGGTAGCAGATCGGTGGTAAGTTGGTTGCCCGCTCGTTCCGGTGTTTGTCAAACTGAGCGAATGCCTCCGTCACTTTTTCGTTTTGCCGATGGAGTGGATACATTTGAAATCGCTGAAACTGAAAAGGCGGTCGGTGCCGCTGGACGGCGCGACGGGCGGGAACGGGCGCATAGCCTTTCCTGCCGCGCGCGACGGGAGGCGGCACGGGCCGCAGGATGAACCAGCACCGTCGCGGCGCGTGCGGTGGGTCGGCGGAGCGAAGTGAGCGAGCGCCGACTGACCGCACGGGCCAGCGCGGGGGCATGGCGATTCCCGCAAGCGTGTCGGTACAAGTTTGTTACTCGCTGCAATCGCCACAAGTGGAGAAAGAAGTCTGAACAAACTACGGCAACTGCCGCAGTCGATAGAACTTCCGTTCCTGCTGCTCACAGGTGGAGTAGAAACCCGGTGCGCCCCCTGCCGTTTGTTGCCAAGGGCCACTGACATCACCGGCTTCTTCCAAGACCGTCAGGGAGTCCGACCATGAAAGGGTGATGCAGTCACCGGCGCGGGCGATGGCCAGCAGCGGCACAAGGCGCTTCCTCTGGCCGAGCAATTCGAGGTCGAAGCTGACATCGGAACTGTCCACGGTCGCCTGATGAACTTCCACCGCCAGCGTGTTGGTCCCTTCCAACAGGAGCGCCGGATCAATCAGTCCTTCAAAGAAGGTGCTTTCGTCGATGCCGAAGACTGGTGGCTGCATGGCCAGGGTTCCATTGCCGATGATTCCGTCCTGCATGTGGCTGCGAATCGCCTCCTTTCCGTTGAGATAGATCACCCCGCCATCATCACGCAGGAAGCCGACCGTGAGATTGGTAAACTGTGCGGCGTTGGTGACGACGAAGGCGCGGCGAAAGTAGGTCGTGACAAACTTGTTGTTCAGGTCTGGCCCCGGATAAATTTCCGTTGCCTCGTCATCATCGCCGTAACCAAGCTCCGCGGCGCCCACGCTCCATCCGCGATCATCGAACGAAGGTAACCGCCAGACCGTGCCCAGGTTCTGGCCGTTATCCCGATACTTCCACGTCGATCCGGCCGGAACGAGCACGGTCGTCCGGGACGGGAGCGTTTGAGGAACAGTCGTGCCATTGAATGTGAGGGTCAGCGGCGCATCGTCGCAGTCCCGGCAAAACTGGATGTTGTAGGTATGGCCATTGGTCAGGTTGAGCGTGTAACGAATCAGGGCGGTTGGAGCGTTCAAGCCGCGAAGGTTGGTATAACGAGTCACGCTCGTGGCTGGATTGACAAACAGTGGCGTGTCGAAAAATTCCTGAAACGTTACGCCGTTGTTGGTGCTGAATTCGCCGGTGATGCGCCCGGAAGTGAACAGCACGCCGCGCTGAAGAATGCCCAGATGCTGGATCACACGTCCAGGCGCGGCTTGGAAAGTGTAGGTAATTGATCCGGTCGAGGGTGCGCTAGCAGTTGGCGAGATATACGAGCAGTTGAAAAAAGATGGCGGTTCGTGATTGTAGGAAACCCCGACATTGACCGCGTTGGTGTCTAAAGCGCGAGCGGCGCGGGGAGCGTAGGTATAGGTAAACGCGGGAGCATCAACCACGAAAACCTGCGCGTCGGCACGGAGGCCAACGAGCGTCGCCGCCAGCAGTGCTGCGATAACCTTGAAAGGAAGGGCGTTCATTAGGTGATTCAGGCCATAGAGAAACTCCATTTCTCTCCCGGCGATGATTCGTGAGTCTCTCATCCAGGCTCGGAATGTCAACGAATCCGCATCGACGCACTCGGATGATGATTGAGCTTTGAACCAGCGAGTCAATCGGGTTGATCGTCCCGGCTCGCCCTGCCGTGAAGCAATGCCGCACTGGTGGCATAACCATTTGCGGGTGGGCAGTCTCGCTGGGCCGCATTGAAGGACGAGTCCACCTATCGCCACGGCGCAAGGCGCATGGCCGCTGCTCGAAACCCTCCTGCTTTGGTCAACCGTCGAGCGAGCAGTAAACTGCCGCTGAGGCGTTGAAGAAAATCACCGGGCGCGAAGTCGCTTCGGGATTCATGTCGCCCGCGGAGCCTGTTGATGAGTCTCGCTGAAAGCTGGTTGCGTTGGAAGTGGGCAAACGGTCGGTGCCGCTGGACGGCGCGGCGGGCGGGAAGGGGTGCTTCCCGGCCCGCGCGCGACGGGAGGCGGCACGGGCCGCAGGATGAACCCAACCGTCGCGGCGCGTGTGGTGGGGCGGCAGAGCGAAGTGAGCGAGCGCCACTCGCCACACGGGCCAGCGCGGGGGGAGCGCGTAGCTCGAAGTGATCTAATGCGCGATGCGGGAGTTGATGGCCATGCCGATGCCAATGCCGAGGGCAATCATGCCCAGCAGGATGAGTCCGATCCACAGCCAGTCGCGCTGAGTCGTGCGGGCGTCGAGTTCCTGACGGGTTTGTTCGAGCCTCTGGCGTTCGGCCTCGTAGTCGGCTTTGGCTTGCTTCCACGCCAATGCGCCGAGTTCGAGTTCACTGCGGATGAGTGAGGCCACGCTCTCGGCGTTGGTCATTTGCACCTGCACCTTGGCGACAGCTTGGTTCATGGACTTGGTGTGCGTAGCGACGATGGCGGAGAGAGCTTCGGCCTTGTCGTCGGCGGTGTCGGAGAGGTTTTTTACTAGCGCGGAAGTTTGCTGGCGGTACTCGGCCAGTTTGAGTTCGGTGAGTTTCCGGGATTCGTCGAGCAACTGCGGGATCAGCGCCGCCGCGCGCCATTGGGCGCGCGTCAGCAGGGCGAGCTGGACGGGAAAGCATTGTTCGTCACCTTGGCTCCATTCATGGACGAGCCGCATGAGGCGCTTCACTTCCTCGGGCGAAGCGTTCTCACACAACCAGTCCAGATCAGTCCTGTCCATACGTCACTCGCCAAGGTTGAGCGCGCGTTGCTTGGGCTGCGGTTTCTCTGGCGGCTGCGCCCACGGAGATTCCTTCGGCACAAGTGATGGAGGCAGGAGCAATTCCGCGAGGGCGTGATACTGCGGGAACATGCGTTGCATGGCCCATTGTATTTCGCCGGCCAGCATCCGTTCCAGGTGTCCGGCTTCCGGGTGGGTGACTTCGGCGAAACTGAGTTTGCGCCCGGCTTTGGCTTCGGCGCGTTTGATGGCGAGCATCGTGATGGAGGTCACTACCGGTAACGTGATCTCTTTCGCGCCGAACTTCCGCAACTCGGCTTCCAGTCCCGATTTCCTGAACAGGTCGGTGCGGACCTTGGCCGGGTTGTGGACGATGACGTAATCCACGCGGTCGCCGGCGAAGCAGAACAGGTCCATGAGATTGTTCATGCTCTCGGTGTCCTCGCTGGGGAACAGGAGGAAGGTGAAGCGGATGCCCTCGGCGGCGAGTGTTTCGAGCATCTGGAGTTCCTGCAATGCCTGCACGATCAGGCCGTCGGCCTGCGCGCGGCAGTCCACGACATGCACGGGCGCGTCGCTCCGTGCGGCCGTGCGAAAGAGTCCGAGCAGCGTGGACTTGCTGTCGTCATCGTTGCCGAGCCGGTACGATTGCACCTGCGCCGGGTGCCTGTCGGCGAAGGTGCGATGGCGGTCGTCGAGATCGGAGCCGGTCCACGGGATATTGAGCCAGTCGAGCCAGGCGGTGCGGAACTCGATCTCGAAGCTTTTGCCGAGGGAGCCTTTGGATTGCGGATTGAGATGGATGCGTTTGTTCATAGGTATTCGTCAGGGTTGAAGGATTTGCGGTCGGGACGTTTGAAGTCATCTCCAGGCAGAGCCGGTGCGATGGGGGGCTGAATGGCCGATGTTTTCGGGCGGACGGGTTGGGACTCCGGCGGCGCCGGACTGGAAGTGGTTTCATCCTCCCAATGCACGGGCCGCTTGAGCCGTCGGCGCATGAAGCGGTAAGGCGCATAGAGGGTGACGTGGATGCCCTTCTCGGTGGCGAGTAGTCCGGCAATCTCCTTCCACGTTTTGCGTTGCCGCCGCCACTGGCGGATCGCCTCGAAGTGCGGCTCCATCGCGCTGTGATGTGCCCTGCCGCCGCGCCGCATTGACTGCGCTGAATCCATTGCCATCACGTTACGCCGCGCGTGCCGAATCGCGTGAGCGAGCAGTGGGCGAGTTTGGCGGAATGGTGACGGAGTTTGGTCGGATACTATTTTGAGTGCTGCAAACTCGATCAAAATGCGGCCAGCGGCGGCAATTCGCCGGAGCAATGGCTGGTCAATTGCGGCAAATGCTTTGCCGCCGATTGTCGCTTGTTGCCACAGCCGCGACTGCGGTTCGGTTCGTTGCGCGCACAGCGCAAGGGGATGGTGTCCTACCAAAACTCAGGCTTTCGATTTCAAGAAAGTCACACGGAACTCCAAGTGAATCGGCCCGTTCAAGAATGTCGACGATGACATTTTTGCCGGATGACGTGGCTGCGGTTGCGTGATCAAACAGCGGATGTTGTCACGGGTGATGAAGGGAGGAACAGGGTGGGACAAGCCTGTTTGTGACGGGCTGTCACAAAATGCGGGATCGGCACCGATTGTGACGGGCCGTCACAGAAAATTGGCCGGCGGGGATTAACTTCCGCCGTGATGATGTTGCCTTCACGATCCGGGTCAGGGGAGAACAGCGATCACCGATCTTTTCAAACATCCACTTTCTGTCCTGGGGCGGGGAATCCATCGACGCAAAGACTCCGGGCGACTTGTTCATTTAGTGTATCAGATACAAGTGCGCCTCCTTTGGTCGTGTCATGGTTCGTTTGCATGAAGATGAACCGTGCCCGTGCATCGTGGGTTGAGAACCGAAGCAAGTTTCCAAAATCTCCGGGATTTCGATTGTGCGCGACGCACGCCATTCAGCCGCAAACAGCAGTCAGGATGCGCCCGATGAAGATTCGCCTTCTGTCTCAAACCTGCACCGATGGAGAGCCAAGAACCGCCAGACCCACCGCATGAATGGGAACTGACCCAAACCGACGCATGTTCACCGTTGTCGCCCAAAAGAATCTTTCTGACGCCAAACGCTACTTCGAGGAGCATTTGACCCGGAACGACTACTACGCGGCCCAGGAAATCCATCCCGGCCAGTGGATTGGTTTGGGTGCGGAACGATTGGGGTTGATGGCAGGTCAGGAGGTCGGCAGCAAACCCTTCGAGGCGCTCTGTGAAAACCGGCATCCGCAAACGGGTGAACGGCTGACGCTACGCCAGAATGAAAAGGACAACCGTCGCGTCTTCTACGATTTCACCTGCTCGGCTCCGAAGTCAGTTTCCGTGCTGGCTGTGACGTTGGGCGACAAGCGTTTGATCACGGCCCACGAGGAAGCCGTCGACATCGCCTTCCGTGAACTCGAATCCTTTGCCGCCACACGGGTTCGCAAGCTGGGCCGGCAAACGGATCGCGCGACCGGCAACCTGGTGGCCGCTCGATTCACGCACACGACTTCCCGCGCTCTCGACCCGCAGTTACACACGCACTGCACGGTGTTCAACGCGACGTTCGACGAAAGCGAGCAGACCTGGAAGGCACTGCAAGCCGGGGCGATGTACGACGCCATTCGCTACGGCACGGAAGTCTATCGCAACGAGTTGGCCGGACGGATTCGTGCGCTCGGCTACCACACGATTCCGTCGGAGCATGGGTTTCAGATCGAGGGAGTCAGTGAAGCGGTGTTGCGGCGGTTCTCCAAACGGTCAGCTCAAAAGAACGAGGTCATCCGCGAGATGAAACAAAAGCTCGGACGCCAGCTCACCAACGACGAGATCGCCCATGCAGTGCATCACACCCGCGACAAGAAGCTCAAGGACATCTCGGCAGCAGAGGTGCGCGCCCGTCATCTAGCCGAGTTGTCGTCCCATGAACTGGCGACGTTGGCCGGGCTGCGTGAATCAGCGAATGGACAACGGACAGAGAGCCGCTCGGTCGATGAATCACAAGCCATCGCCCATGCCGTGGCTCACGTCTTCGAGCGGAAGTCGGTGGCGGCAGAGCATGAGTTGTTGGAGACCGCACTGGCGCACGGTCACGGTCAGGTTGAGTTGCCGATGCTCAAGGAATCGTTGCGGCAATCCCCGGAGCTGGTAGCAACAGACAAAGGCTTTTCGACCCGCGAGATTTTGATGACGGAACTGGCGCTGATTGCCGCCGTCACAGAGGGCAAGTCAGCCGCCGCGCCGCTGAACTTCGATTATCGCCCGGCGGATTGGTTGAGTACCGACCAACAGGCAGCCATCCGTCATGTCCTCCAAAGCACCGACCGCATCACCGGCATCCGTGGACTGGCCGGTACGGGCAAGACCACTGCGCTCCGGGAACTGAACGCCGCATGTGATCGGGCTGGATACTCTCTGCGATTCTGTGCGCCGACCGCCGCCGCAACTGATGTTTTGCGGAAGGAAGGTTTTCACTCGGTCACGCTCGAAACTCTCTTGCGTGAGGACGGTCGCCAGCTTTCTCCGAAGTCCGTCGTTGTCCTCGACGAAGCCGGTGCCGTGGGTGTGGATGACATGGCCCGGCTGCTGCGTCTCGGTGTTCGCGTCATTCTCTCCGGCGACACCGGCCAGCACGGCTCGGTCAAACGGGGCGACGCACTCCGCATCATCGAGGAACATTCGCCCTACACCTTCGGACAACTCGCGCAAATCCGCCGTCAACACCGGGCCGACTACCGGCGCGTCGTGGAACTCGCCGCCAAGAAGCAGACGGCAGCGGCCTTCGCGGAATTGGAACGGCTGGGCGACATCACGGAACTGGAACGGGACAAACTCCACGCAGTAGCCGCCGCTACATACGTTTCCGCTACTGAAGGACGAAAGTCCGCGCTGCTGGTTGCGCCGACTTGGGCCGAAATCGAAGCCGTCACTTCGCAAGTGCGAGCCGAGTTGAAGACACGCGGACGGTTGGGCCTGGAGGAGCACGAGTTCCGCGTCTTCGATTCGCTCTCGTGGACGGAGGCGCAGAAACGGGACGTGCGACAATATCGCGCGGGACAGGTGCTACGTTTTCATAGGGCGGTAGGCGGCTTCGCACGCGATGAGTCGGTTGAGGTCATTGGCGTGGCTGACGGCGCGTTGCAACTTCGGCGCAAGGACGGTTCAAAAGTTTCCCTCAAATTGGGTGCAGGCACTGCCTGCTTTGATGTTGGGGGAAGCAAGACGTTGAACGTGGCTCCCGGCGACAAACTCCTGCTGCAAGCCAATCGCTCCAGGCAGTTCACCAACGGCGAACTGGTCGATGTGAAGTCCGTTCAGGCCGGTTCCATCGCACTGACCGACGGCCGGGTAATTCCTTCGGATTGCAACACCTTCACGCACGGCTACGCCGTCACCTCGCACGCCGCCCAGGGCAAGACCGTCGATGCCGTGTTTGTGGTCGCCTCCGCGCGGTCGCTGCCCGCCGTGCATCGTGAACAGTTTTACGTCTCCATCTCTCGCGGGCGTGACGAATGTCACGTCTTCACGGACGACAAGGATTTGCTTCGCGCCCACGTCACCGATTCGAGCGCCCGTCTCGCCGCCATCGAAGCCGTCACGAAAGCTCCCAAGCGCAGCCTGCTCGACCTCGCCCGGCAGATCGCGCATCGCGTGGCGCTGACCGCGCGCCGGTTGCACAAGACTCTTTCACCCGTTCAATCCATCGAATCTACAGCGCTGCAACTTTCCACCACTCGCCAGCGACAAGGCCGGAGCATCTGACGTATGAAAAGCCTCACCGATCACGAACTCGACAAACTCGCCTGCATGGAATCCTCGCACGCCTACACCGCCAGCGTCCGCATTCAGGCCGGCGACCGGCGCAGCTATTGTTTTTCGACCAGCCACTATCTCGATGCGCTGATCGAAACCAATGCCGACCACCAGCCCAACGCACCGCCCCAGCGGCTGACCCTCCGCTTCACCACCGGCGAAGCCGTCATCCTCGGCTCCGGCCTGGAGCGAATCGAGGAACGTCTTTCCGAAAGCCACCTGCGCGGCCTCAAGACCGTCGAACCGCGCCATGCCTCCCTTCTCAAGAGCTGCCCGATCATTTTCTCCATCACCGTCCATCGAAAGGATGAAGTATGAGCGTCTCCGTCAACGAACGGGTCAACGGCCACGCCGGCAACGGCGTCCGCAAACCCGATGACAAGCCCGTGCTCATCGCCAACCACGCGCGCGACCTGCTCAATCTCCGCCGCCTGCCTGCCATGCTCACCGTCGCCCAAACCGCCGTGCTCCTGAACCGGGGCGAGCATGACATCCCCGTGCTCGTTCGCGCCGGCCTGTTGAAACCTCTCGGCGACCCGCCGCCCAACGCGGTGAAATTCTTTGCCACCGTCGAAGTCCTCGAACTGGCCGACAACCGCGAAGCTCTCGACCGCATCTGCGCGACTCTCACCGAATACTGGCGCGGCAAAAACGATAGCCGCAACAGATCAGACTGAGCCGCCCGGCCGCATCCACCGCGCAAACGCATGAGCGAACTCAACCACCGGAACAGTCCCGCGACTTCCCAGTCACCCGGCAAAACATCGAGTGACCACTGAACCGCTTTGACCATCACCGGCCCGCCTTGCGCCGCTGGCGTTCCCGGATGGCTTCGTGCGCCCACGCCTCGTCATCTCCCAATCCGACGACCAGCAACCATTCCCGCAACGAGTGTTCGTTCTCCGGGCGCGTGAGGCGCTCCCACACCGCGCGGACACGCTCGGCGTCGCAACTCCACGGCGTTGCTGGCGCAACGGCGGGGCCGGCCCGTTTGACGGCATCCATCGTCTCCCGCAAATCAAATCCAACCACAAGACCAGTATGCGCTCGACTGCCTCGTATCATTTTCGCGAACCACGCGAGTTTCAAAAAAGAGATTCGGACAGCAGCGACACCAAGGGCGCGAGGAGGAGGTAACCTCGCACGAGGGGATTGTGCCTTGAGTCGCAGCCTCCAGTATGCGAACAATGCACTGTGCGTCCCCATAGAGCTACCCGTCCTCTGTTGAGTCTGTTGGTTGTGGCTGCGGTGTCCATAATGCCCGAACCAAATGCCGCGGGCAGCACCATCAGTCCCATCCTCACGAACTCCAGCAACGGTCATCGCTACGTTCTTTTACGAAACGACACCTGGCAGGCGAGCGAAGCTGAGGCCGCCGCCCTCGGAGGACACTTGGTTACGATCAACGATGCCGCCGAGAAGAATTGGATCTTCGAGACCTTTGCTCACTATGGCGGCGTAAACCGATTGCTCTGGATTGGACTAAATGACGCCGCAACGGAAGGACAGTTCATCTGGTCTAGCGGGGAAGCCGTGACGTTCACCGCCTGGGCTCCGGGCGAACCGAACTCCATCGAGTCGGAGGACTACGTCGCCATCTTTTATCCCGGTCACCATGCGCAGAACCAATGGAACGACTGGGGTACAATTCGCTCAGACCCCATCGGACTTCCCCTGAACGGCGTGGTCGAGTTCAGCTCCAGCGTCAGCAACGTATCGCTGATTTCGCTGGGAGCGACGTGGAAATATCACGATACCGGAGCCAACCTGGGCTCCGGCTGGAGGGAGCTCAACGCGAGCGAAGCCGGGTGGAACACTGGAAGGGCGCCTCTTGGCTACGGGGACGGGGATGAATCCACGATCGTACGATTCGGAAACGATCCCCAGAACAAGCACCTCACCACCTATTTCCGCCATTCGTTCACCGTTCCAGATCCGACGAACATTGCGAAGTTGAACTTGAGGCTCCTTCGCGACGACGGCGCGGTGATTTACCTGAATGGGACGGAAGTGTTTCGCAGCAACATGCCCGATGGAGCGATCGCGTTCGATACTCGCGCCTCCAGCGCTGCCGGCGACGAAGATGAATCCGTCGCCCTCCATACAGCAGCGATCAACCCCGCGTTGTTGCAGGTCGGTAGAAATGTTCTCGCGGTGGAAGTTCATCAAGCTGCGCCGGACAGTTCGGATCTTTCCTTCGACCTCGAACTGAATGCCTTGAGCCACACGCCACCTGTCGTTTCGATCACAGTTCCGAACCATTCCGAACTTCTCGCCGCGGGATCGCCGGTGCTGCTCAAAGCAAATGCCGTGGATGATCTGGGAATCGCAAGCGTCGAGTTCAGAATCAATGCACAATTCGTCGGTCGGGTGACAAATGCTCCATTTCAGATGTATTGGAGCAACGCCACAGTCGGTAGCTACTCCGTCGTCGCCATCGCTACAGACACTTCTGAGCTGAGCACGGCATCAGCACCCACCTTCTTCAAATTGGGCGCGGAACTCGTCTCGAGTCGAGCAATCTGGCGCTATCTCGACTCAGGGGTGATGCCCGTCGGCAACTGGACCTTACCCAGCTTCGACGACTCCCTTTGGTCCTTCGGACCGGCCAAATTGGGCTACGGCGAGGGCGACGAGGCGACAGTCGTCGGATTCGGCCCAGACCCGGCCAACAAACACATCACTACTTTGTTCCGCCGCGAGTTTACCATCGTGAATCCCGCAGTAATTTCGGCCCTCCAACTACGGTTAATCCGAGACGACGGCGCCGCCGTTTACCTTAACGGCTCGGAAGTGTTTAGAAGCAATCTGCCAACGAACACCGCCCTCCTTCCCGGAACCCTCGCCCTCTCCACCGTCGGCGGAAACGATGAACGTACTAGGTTCAGAACCCATGTCCCGTCGTCCGTCCTCGTCGCAGGGCGAAACATTCTGGCTGCTGAAGTTCACCAGGCCGATCCAGCCAGCTCCGACTTGAGCTTCGCACTGGAACTTGTCGCGGAACACCAGCCCGCCTCGCCGTTGCTGCATCTCAAACAGGCTGGTGCCTTGCTCGACCTCACATGGAACACCGCCAATCCAGATTGGACTCTCGAAACAAGTCTTGATCTCACTTCAATCGACGAGTCGTGGACTCCAGTGAATACAACCACCGTGACTGATGGCTGGAATCATCACGTCACGATGCCCGAAGGCAATCGGACCGAATTCTTCCGTCTTCGATTCACACCTCGGTAAGGCCTGCACGGTTCGCCCAGTTCCATTCGAAGAGTTTTGTCTCACACCCGCGGCCCGCAAGGCTTTTACTTTTTGATTGCCAATTGCAACTTCGTCTATAGGTTGTAAACAACTGTCCAAGACTATCCTCATGTTAACTTCAACCGGAAACTTTCTAAATGGTAAGAGACAAACCGTTGCACAATTTTCTTTTTGAATCTGACCCTCATGGATTTTACGGAAACATCGATTGCTTCTGCACGCCTTGGATCGATGTTTGTGTTCTCCTGCATCTGGTTAGAAGATATAGGCCGTCACGTTTTTTAGAAATTGGAACCCATCGTGGAGTGACGACGCGAATTCTGGCTGAGAAATTTCCCGACATGTCAATTGTGACAGTTGATCCTGGTGACCAGATCCCAGTTTCGGATAGGCCGTCAAATCAGCTAGCCGAGTTTCTGAAACAAGAAGAGATCGGCGAATTGGTTCGGCACTGTGCCAACGTGACAATTATCCGCGAAAGTTTCCAAAATGTAGACTGGGGGCAACAACGATTTGAAATGATATTTGTCGACGGGAACCATAGCCTTCCTCATGTGCTAAATGACAGTCATCTAGCCTTGAAGCTTGTAACTGCGCCTGGCGTAGTTGCCTGGCATGATTTTAACAACGTAGCCGACGTGAAGATTGCGCTAGAGCAGCTCAACGTCGACGTCCCAATTGTTTCGCTGCATAACACATGGATCGCATACCATGACACGCACTAAGCACGTTTTTCGACAGGATGTGCCGTGTCTACATTATGCTGCGCTCGGTGATACGGCGGTTCGAATAATAGCGATTCAACATTTGATCACTGCGTATTGCCTTGACGCAATAATAGTGCCTCCTCGGAAAGAAGCATTGTTACCGCTGTGGGCTGATGTTTTTGGTGCGGATCGTGTTTTCGTTAGTGCACACGACATCCCTAATGATTATCGACAAGCCCGAGTCTCTGCGCCCACTAATTTGGATTGGTCATTCGGCACCGCCGGCTGGAATGTATTCGAAAGTGTAATGTGGGAGAACGGCTTTTTTGATACCGCGCGGTTGAAGATTACGCCCCCAGTCATATACCCTGCCAACCATCGATCTCGGGGCGTCATGATATATCCCAGCGAACAAACAGACGGGAATAGGGTTTATGACAGTGATTGGTGGATTGGCACATGTCGCTTATTTCGCGAACAGGGATATGCACTCAATCATCTCGGCGGAACTTCCAATTCGGCATTAAGAAAACTGTACGACTTAATCCAGTTCGACAGGACTTTTGAACCTTCCATTGCTGGGTTACGTGACTGCGTAGCGGTATCCTCGCTGGCAATAGGTGGTAGCACTGGTCCTACTTGGGCGCTTCTACTTTCCGACATTCGACAGATTGTATTAGAATCGAAGCAATCACCTCATGGCTATTGGTTTTTTGACCGCTGTCAAAACGCGATCACCAAACACCTTGATATTGTAACGAATCTCAAATGCTTGATTCCGACTGCTACCTAACCATTGGGCTGTGGCAGGCGTGGCGGGATTTTAGACTCTTTGAAATTCTCGAAGAACTAGGTGAGTTTGGTGACCCTGAAATGGATCACCTCCAACGTTGATTCCTTTGAAGTAGTCTCGTTGCCAGCCTTCGCGAACTGCATTCGGCTCCTGAGAGGAAAGTGCTGCTAGGAACTCATTCCGACGAGTTCGCCACTTATGGTAATCTTCATGAAGTTGCTCTCCAGCTTTCAGTGCTCTGATTTCTGGCTGGAAGTTCTCAAGCACTCCCCGATGGACGGGAACAATCATGCAAATTGGCTCCCCTTTTTGGAAATTCACACTCAAGTTTGGCCGAGTCAATTTCCAGTTCATGGTAAACGTACTGCAGTTCCAATCGGTCTCAACTATACCTTCCAATGGGTGGACGCCATCTTTGAACAGATTGCTTGGTCCTCTAACGAGAAGATTGACACCGTCCGGAGTGCGAAATAGATACGGTAAGTTGAAAGTTAGTATGCCGTAGCCAAAATGACTCTTAATACGATTGTCGATGTATTGATCATTTGGAAACTCAATCCTAAGATCCTCTTTGGCGTTTCCTCCGTTCCATTGGACGTTGAATTCTACGGGGTTTGTAATGAACCAGCCCGACTGGTTAGCTAAAAGTAGCGGCAAACAACGGTTGGCAAACCTTTGGTCCGTAGCATGCATCCATTCACGGTCGCGGGGCGCAGTGACGATTGCCATGCCTGCAGAATCACCAACTTCAAATGCAAGTATTGAACCCATAATGATAATTCCGAAGAAACTGCCCCAAAAGTCTTTTCTTTGGCCCTGACTCTCTCCTCCGGCCTCACTGCGAGGTCACACCACAAGGTTGGAGTGAGAGTCTTCTGCCATTGATTATGGGTCATTTCTAGACCATTCTTTTTAGACTATTATGGTAAACAAGAGAAAACTCTTCGGGATGTCTGCAGTTGGGCTTATTGTTTTCGCAGCAATTTGGTACGCCACCCAAGGACAGCCTCCCCTAGCAAAAGTTCATATTACCATGCTGGGTTACACCAATAGCGCGCACAAATCGATCGTTCTCCGCGATGGCAATATCAACCTATCATTTTCATCTGCCATCTTGACCCACGATTCGAACCACGGTCGCGTCGCCGTGCTTCAGATTTCCAACGCCAGCCCTTTCGACATCATCCGAAGCCGAAGTCCTCATATACTATTCGACTCCCCATCAAATCATTCCGAACCTATTCCTACCGGGTGGAAGATGCTCAGGCCAACGGAATGTGAGCAAATCTGGATTGGAAATTACACAAACAATGCGAAGTGGCGGCTTTCACTCGCTTGTCAGCCACTCTTAGACGATTCCAATGGCGTGGGCCCGCGCGGACTCAAAAGCAAATTAAGAAATCTGGGCATCTGGCTAAGAGATCACGGGGTTCCTATAGCAATCCAACAACCCAAAACCGAAGTTTCCTACAGCAGTGACTGGATTGATCCATGAATCGTGGAGATTCCCTCGGACAAACTTCAAGCATCGCCAATGAAAAGACTGCAAATGCGATCCCCATCAAAGCCGAATTAATGGGTGTTAATACCTCAATCAAGGTGCCGACGGGTTCTGGAAATCTGACATGTTCAAATCCACATTAAGAGTCGTTCCATTCCATGTTTGAGCACATGTACTGCTTCCCGGAGTAGTCTGAGCGTACTGCCATGAAGACGCAAATGCCACTCCACTGTCAGAAGGTTTAAGGTTACCAATTGCAGTTGTGCATCCTGGCGATGGCGCGCTCAGTCGCCATACCCAAAAGCGAATACTCATGTTCGGTCGGGAATTCTTGATTTGGTCGGCATTCTGGCTGTATGAGCAATAAATGCCGGGATACCAACTGGCGAAGCTATCGACCTTGTCTAGCCAACCGTTGATATAGTTAAGCAAAGCTTGAGAAATAGATCCTCCTCCAGCTTCGATATCCAAATAAATTACTGCAGTTGTGAATCCTGCAGCGATAGCTAGATCAACAGCATTGTCTCCATCCTGTTGACCTCTTGCGTACGTAAGATCTGTTTGCTGACGCCCAACGTACAGTACAAGAAAACCGTAACCGAGGCCTTCCAAGAAAGTCCGCTTATTCATCCAGCTCGTATCGGAATGCGCAGGCGCGGGCGCCAAGTAAAACCCAACGAACTTGAACGGCGCGCCACTGCCGCTCGAAAAGTTAGTC
The DNA here is from genome assembly GCA_964491875.1 of uncultured Bifidobacterium sp. Lineage (GTDB taxonomy): Bacteria > Verrucomicrobiota > Verrucomicrobiia > Limisphaerales > JADJPG01 > JADJPG01. The sequence continues at coordinate 20,546 of CAZBIC010000058.1, read as the reverse complement.
ATCGCAGTGTTACCAGGGTAGCCCGAAATATCAAAGCCAAGGTAGACGGTTGCTGGAGGAGGAGGAGGTGGTGGTGGTGGTGGTCCACCACTCGAACCCGATGAGCCGCTCGAACCCGATGAGCCGCTCGAACCCGATGAGCCGCTCGAACCCGATGAGCCGC
>CAZBIC010000058.1:16434-19990 GCA_964491875.1 uncultured Bifidobacterium sp. | reverse complement strand
CTGATGAACCACTCGAACCTGATGAACCACTCGAACCTGATGAACCACTCGAACCTGATGAACCACTCGAACCCGACGAACCGCTCGAACCTGATGAACCGCTCGAACCTGATGAACCGCTCGAACCTGATGAACCGCTCGAACCCGATGAACGGCTGGACGACGAACTAGACGAACTCGAGCTTGATGAAGAGCTGGAACTGCTACTCGATGACGAAGATGAACTTGATCCTGATGAGGACGATGAGGAACTCGTTGGCATGATTAGTTTTCCCTTTACACGTTTCTTCTAAACGGTATGTAGCAGAGTCTCAGCCTCGCGCAATGGAAATCTGGAGAACGTCGGGATGACCTTCCCGGAAAACTTTTTCTTCCAAAGGTAAAAGGAAGCTTCGCTGACTCCCATCTTCCGACATACCTCTGCAGCCTTCTCGCCTCCCTCTACTCGCTTCAACGCATAGATGATCTGTTCGCTGCTGCGGTGACAGCGAGTCGCTGTTATTCTGGATTTCATTTGAAGTTGGTCGATTGGCTCCTCATTTGCTCACCCCACCACCTCCGTCTCAATTGTGCTAAATCGTCATCAGTGATCTGGTCACCCCGTAGAAATCGAGCGAGTTGGTCATCCCATTCTTTGATTGGGAGGTTTGGCCCGACGAGGTCGAGCGACATTTTGCGGGCAGAGTTCCTGTCGTATGCAGCCACGAGGAAACCTCGAAAAGCCAACGCAAATCTCTGGCCGTCCTTCGACCAGAAAACTTCAAATATCGTCGGAGAACCAGCGGCGGCCGACACTCTTGTCGCGAGATTGGAATGCTTGATTACGTTTGTTGAATAGCCGAAAGCCGCGCCGCTAGACGGCAATGAAGCAAACAGTTTCGAGCGGTTCCCATTAGAATCGATCAGGTAAGCATCGAATCCTGCATCAACGAAGCTTCGCATTCGCACCTCGATGGAAGGTTTTCCCTCGGAGATATGAGTTTCGTAAACGGCTCCCGTCGTGAGTTTTGCTCCCAAACTCAGAGATGCAATTTCAGAGGACGCTAGAAGCCAACCTAATGTCCCCAAAAGCAGAGGCAAAAAGATGCCTATGGCGACCAAGGAAAGCCCCTTACGACTGAGGTAACCGAAAGGTCGAGCACGTCGGAGCGCAACGCACGCCAAAATCATGATGACTCCCACAATCCATGCTGCTACTAAAATCTTTCCAATCATCAATGCCTCGTTATCCGAAGGCCTGTTTTGTTACATGCGCTCTTGCAATCTCGTATGCCTACGAGGGCGATACGGATTTCTCAAATCGAACTCGAACTCGGAAGATTATCCCTTCGGGAGCATTCTTGTTACCATTACCGTATCCAAGTTGCACGATGGCCGCATCACTATCTGGAAAAGCCGTTGTGATGTTGAAATCATACAGGTCGATGAACTCTGCTTTCGAGTTGAAGCCGTCCTTCACAATAGTATTCGCCCCCGTTTTTCTGGCAAAGAACCGGATCTTGTGATCAATCAATGACTTTCACTCGCCCGAAGGTCGGGAATAAATCTGGAACATTTGGGTCTTCAAGATTGCTAACCCAAGGAACCGGAAGATTGTCCCACCTTGTTGAGCTGGGAACCCATTCGGAATGGCCTATGGGTTTGCTTGCCCAAGCAATCATCAAAAACGGAAGCTTCACGTTATCCCAGTAACTCTGCTCAGACCGCCTGTCGTTTGAAGGCTTCGAATTGGCTCTGCACTTGTCGTTCATGTGCGTGCTTCCCAGCTCACACACTCACCCGCAACCTGTCCACCCGTTTCGGATCAGTTTCGCGAGGTCAGATCAAAGCTCAAAATCCGACAGTGCTGCGCCGTCGTTGCGTTGATCTCTTCCACGAGCTTTGTTCTGCGGCTCTTTCTCTCTCAGCAGAACTCCAGCTTTTCGGAGTCAGTTCATTGCTGCATGATCTTGAATGGCACATTGGTTACAGCCACAAAGAACTCCTCCGCATGACTGTCAAGTGTCATTCTGGCAGAAATAAAATAATTACCTGGGTTCCAAGAAAAAGCGTCGGAGATGTCAATGGACCACTCCTTTGAGGCTCCAGGTTCAAGGGGTGTATTGATAAACTTGTAATGGAATCGGTCCGACTCACCTAGCAGTTTCACTCCTTGCGGTGTTTTTCGCTCTTCTTCTCCGCGGTTGTTTCTAACCACAAGGCCCAATTCCCGGACTCCGTCCACATTTCCCCAATAGACAGTTCGATTGCTTTTGTTCGTCAGCTTGACTGTAACGCGGATGTTTTCGCCTAGTTTGAACACGGGAGGTAAAATGAGGTCTAGCTCAACTTGAAATTTGGATACTTTTTCCATAACGATCCCTTTGTCTGTTGGTTTTCGGAATGCACTCGTGCAACCGGCCTGAGTTATGAGTGCGATTATCAGGATGACTCGAACTGCGAAGATGTGAATCAGTCTAGTCATTAAGGGTAATTTAGCTTCATAGACCACACGACGGCGGACATGGGCCAGGTACAATGGTAGCATTGGCTACATTGTTCGGCCAAACAGGGTGAACGGACGTTTCTGCCGCAAAGTTGTTATATTCATTCTTTAGCAAAGCCCAAGTTCCGCCAACTATTTCCGCACAAATAGAGTCACCCCAGTCAATCTTCTGCAAAGGAACCCACTTGCTTGCAACACCGGCAGGTTTAAACATGACATACATTGCAAAGCCCTTTCCTGCGACATCGTCTTCTTTGACCACGACTTGCGTAAAGCCAGCCAGCGCCGTCGAAGGAGAATCTCCAGTCGAGAAAGAGGTTCCTGTATTATGTTCCGCTCCATCATAAGGTAGTGTAGTATCAAGAACAAGAATACCGTTTAGGCTAACCTTTCCACAAGTTCCAGATGTGAATTTGAAGACCCTATCAGGCATTACTGTTTGCCAATATGCCCATTTTCCCTGAGCAAAGCCGAAGCCACCAGGGATCGAAACCGTAGCGTCGAATTTTATTCCATGCACCTGCCCGGGGCGCGGGAATAGACCAACTCTTGTTGGGGGTGAGCCTAGGAATTTAACCTCTCCGAGTAGCGCAGTAAAAGAGCAGCTCGGCTTTTTGACGTTCAAAGTAGCGACTTTCTCACACTGAATTCCATTCGCTTTGAAGGTCACTTTCACTTCTCTGTTCTCCCCAGTGTCGGCCCAATAGAATGCGATGTCGGTCGATTGACGATCACTCAATGCTAAAGGAGTCAATGCCGCAGCAGATGCATTGGCGACGTAATCCTTGAACACGGTTCCTGGCAATGTCCAAAGGATGTCGGTCAAAGTGAAACCGCTGCAACCAAGTGACAGGTTAATTTTTTCGCCGGGTAACACATTGCGATTACTACTAGTTATCGGCTGTCCGTCTCGCTTGATCTCGTCATTGCAAGGGCACGGTGGAGGCGGGGGTGGGGGTGGAGGCGGGGGTGGGCCGCCGCTCGAACCCGATGAGCCACTCGAACCCGATGAGCCGCTCGAACCCGATGAGCCGCTCGAACCGGATGAACCACTCGAACCGGATGAACCAC
>CAZBIC010000058.1:0-16334 GCA_964491875.1 uncultured Bifidobacterium sp. | reverse complement strand
CGGATGAGCCACTCGAACCGGATGAGCCACTCGAACCGGATGAGCCACTCGAACCCGATGAGCCACTCGAACCCGATGAGCCACTCGAACCCGATGAACCACTCGAACCGGATGAACCGGATGAGCGGCTGGACGACGAACTCGAGCTCGATGAAGAGCTGGAACTGCTACTTGACGAACTAGAGCTACTGCTTGATGACGATGATGAACTTGATCCAGACGAGGACGATGAGGAACTTATTGGCATGACCTTTAACGGTTTGATCGTTTCTTCGGCCTCCTTTTTAAACACACTTTCGTATCTCGCAACAAGATTCTGAAAGTAATTGACTGCGGCCGAGAAACTACCGACTTTCAATCACTTCAAATCAAATGGGCGACCATAAGCCTTCAGAAATCGGAGAACCAAATACCGGACCGGCCGTAAGCATTTGTGTCCTGACCTATGGCAATTATCCCGATTTAGCGAAAAGATGCATCGAAAGTATCCGTAGCAACTGCAATCGCTCACTGTATCGATTGATTGTGGGAGCGAACGCGCCTAGCGTAGAGACTGAAGATTATCTTCGACATTTACACACGGCAGCAGCGATCGACCGGCTGATTATCAGTCGCTCCAATATCAACAAGTGCCCGATGATGCGGCAAATGTTCGCTTCTGTTACCACCGAATACATTTGGTGGTTTGACGATGATTCGTTCATTACGGAACCGAACGCTATCGAACGGTGGCTAGAGATAGCCTCGACATCACCGGCAACAGTCGCCCACTGGGGTCACCAGTTCTACTTTGGTCACGAACAGGACTTTAGCTATGGAGCAGATGTCGTCAGCTTTGTTAAGGAATCGCCTTGGTATCGCGGAAAGGCGCCTCCATCTTGGAAGCCAGGCGGGAAAGGCGAATACGACTTTGAGAGGAGGGGGACAGGAGACGGGCGATGGTTTTTTGTCACCGGTGGTTGTTGGATGATTCGTGCATCGGCGATAAAAGCACTGGATTGGCCCGACCCGAGGCTCGTAAAGCGAAACGACGATGTATTCCTCGGGGAGGCGCTTCGCCAGCAAGGGTTAGAAGCTCGCGACATTGGTCCACTTGGAGTCGTCATCAATACTGGCCCACGAAGGGGTGAAGGCGAAGATCAAGCAACGATGAATCAACAAGTTAACGGATGCCGTCAACAGTCCTGACCGATGCACGAATTCAGGAAAGGCTTGGACAACTCAACTTCTAGAGATGTGAGGTAACGACAAACGCCTCCGCGGAAATATAGGCTAATCCTTCTGATCACATCTTCTGCTGAGATCATATCCATACATCGAGGCAATTTGTCCACGACGTCGACGCAAAGACTTGGAGCCGCATCCTTGGAGTCGCCATCACCAAGCGGTAGCGTACGCGATTTCCAGCAGCCGCCAATATCACAACAAGGGAGTGCGCCTACAGTATGAATGAATTGATGGGACGGATATGCTTCCCATTGAGCCGGCTCTCTGCCACCAGCGACGACGACGCACGGTCGGTTACCAGGCTTCCCGCCTTTGACTTCCACTGCAGCGGCTAAGTGCATGGCAAGTGTCACCGGGCAGACTACGCCTTGGGCGTGGTACATCAACCGGACCAACTGCCGGAGGTCCGTTTTGTGACGCAAGTCGATAACGCCCCTCAACGGACGGTGCTGGTGTTCGCGCTCTCCCACTTGCACGAAGAGAATTTTGCCCCGAAAATGGTCAACGATTTCTTGAAATCTGTGATGATCCCACCACTTGATGGTAAAATCCATTTTCCCTCCCGCGACAATAATCCAGAACGGGATATCTGTGCCTAGAAGTTCTCTAACTTGAGAAAACCAAGACTTTTCTTGATCCGACACATGGATGTCACCTTTGAACTCAGTAGGTACAATTTGCAGACCAAGTTTCTGATTTAAGAAATCAATAAACCCTTCAATAAAATGTCGTGGCTGCTGATTGCTGTGATGAATTAGCGGATACTCGCAGTCGATCACTTGGGCATCTTTGTCGTTCTCGCTAATTGAGGATAGATACGGATTATTGTGCCAAAGATCAGAACACGGAGTGCGGACATCCGTCAAAAATCTTCCCGGGTATCGCTTGTGCAGATCCCGAACGGCGGCTGTCAGCATGACGATATCCCCAGGGGCGAGGAAATTTCTTAGAATCAGCTTTGATGCATTCTCCATTGCCAATGGGTCAGTAGTAGTTGATGAATTCGCTCTTACGGCTAGAGTTGCGACAACTTCTGGAGGATGGAAGTTGTAGACCGGCCCGGCAAACTGGGCAGTATGACAATTTTTCCCCCATTCTTCTCGACGACATGACGTTCCTCGTTGTTTAGACTCCCAATGGTGTAGTCTCCGCCTTTCACATAAACATCAGGCTGAGCTAGAGATAGAAAATGGGTAGCGGTCAATTCGGAAAAAACACAAACAGCATCAACGCTCCTCAGCGCAATCAAAAGAATGGCTCGGTCCAGTTCGCAATTTATCGGCCGATCACTCCCTTTTAGGCTGCGTACGCTAGCATCAGAGTTCAATCCCACTAGCAAAGCGTCACCGAGGGAACGCGCTTCGTCCAGATATGTCACGTGACCGGAGTGCAAAATGTCGAAACAGCCATTTGTGACAATCAATCGCCCTGCGCGTGTGCGAAACTGACTCCGCCATACTGGCAACTCATCCAATGTTAATATCCTGCCCTCGCGATGCATCGTTGTTGCGTTCGCCCTTAGTTTAGAATCTCAAATGAGTTCATTAATTCCGGTGAAAATGAGAGACCTTTTTGCCCGACGATGATAGTGCATGTTCCCCGAAGCTGATTCAATACCTTCGAGTCCATTCCATATTTTGGGAGAATAATCGAGTGTTCGCGAGTTCGTAGGACAGGCGCAATGTAGTCCAACGAACACTCTTGCCCACCGTAGCAATCAAATCCGAACTCCGATCGACTCGGGACTTTGAAGTCGTCAATTGCAATAAATGCGCGGTCGACGTGGGCGAATAGAAACCTCAACTCATCTAGAAGAGGCCAGTAGCCATCCCAATGCGCATCCAACCAATAGGTTGTTACTTCCGACTTTATTGCAGGGGTTTTCGTGAGCAATTCGTGTAAGAACTCCGGTGATCGAGTCGAAGATATCTCAACATTGCGAAGTTGTGCACATCTTGCCCGCGCTTTCGCGAGGCTTGGTGGGTGAATTTCACAAGAAAACACCCGCATGCCTGGAAATCGCTGGGCAACATAGGCAACGGTCCGTCCTTCCGCAGATCCCGTCTCCACAAAGCTGCTAGATCGTGGCAATAGTTCGTCGAACAGACCGATCAGATGGTTGTCACCGTGGAAAGCATGTTTCTCGAGAAGCGCCATATCTTACATCACCGTTCTGGAACTATTGATATTTACGGTTAGCAAAGTTGGTCCCTAAGATTCGCCAAAAACTTTTTTGAAGAATCGCAGTATTCGGAGCGGATCCATAAATGGTGAAGTCTTGTTCTCGTGAAACCAAGGTTCGTTCAAGAAGGAGCGATACATCGCATCGTTTGAGTCAATTGCCCTCACCAGATCAACGGTTCTCTTCATCAGTCCCAGCGATGGGTGCGGTAGCCCGTGCTCATGGGGCTCGGCCAAGTCATGCAGGTTCACAAAGGATTTCGGATTAAAGTCACGTGCAATAAGCGGGTTGCCCCAATATATCGGTACTGAGTTCCCGAGCATTGCATGGACAATTTTCTCGGTGGTGTAGCCAGGATGTGACTCGTTCTCAAATGCGATAGTGAACTTGTATTCTGACATGAACTCGGGAATCCCAAACCTCCATTCCTTTGAAGCCCTGGGCTTTAATGATGGGTGCGAGAAATTGTTCTGACACCCGCCCGGTGCGTCGACGGGCCTGTAACAACTTAGCAATTCAAAGAAGGTATTCCTGTAGCTGATGTTTTTAGAATAAAGAAAATTGCAGAAACGCGGCTTCGTAGCGACTGGCTGCTCAACGCGAACCAATTCATTCGCTCCACATACGAAGCAGTAATTCGGAAGGCGCAAATAGCGCGGGCTATTGATTGCATCTTCGTATTCAAAACCCAGAGCCCAATCACATTCATCCATATTGGGGCGCCGATTCTCCCCAGTGTAAAATATTCTTACGAAGTCACCCTTGGGCAAAGCCCCATCGAAACATGAGTAGAATAAGAACTGAGGATTGTCCGAGAGTTCGAAATGAAAATAGCGGCATATCTCCGGGATTTCTCGCAAAAAATCCATGCCGTCGAATCCACTCCAAAATTTCGCGAACCCAACACTGACGCGTCGCTTTTGCATCGATCCACCTTGCGGTTGCTAAGACTGCTAAATCAGGTCCAGCCGTGCGACATCCTTAATGAAAAGTTCTTCAATTATCTCGTTTCTGTTATTCCATACACAACGCGGGCATCCATCCAGGACACCTGGGGAATTTATTGTTGCCACCAGATCGCGGTGCTCCTTCGAGAGCCACACTTCTTCAAACGAAGCCCCATCTTTGTATTCCTTTCCAAAGCGAAGGTCGGTTCTATCTTGGCAAACAGCAAAGTCGCCAGTCGCGGTTAAGCAGACACCCGTCAAGACGGCATGGCATTGCTTATAGGTGCGGGGAGTCCAATATCCATTAAATTTTTCATCGGTGGCAAAGATTTCGAGAATCTCCCCGAAATCACTCTTAGCCCGTTCAGCTTCTTCTGCAACGTTTGGAACTACATTCTTGGTGGCGACGTTTTTCTCTGGATCGTACCAAAACGCAGGCCTTATTTGGACGAAATCCACTTTTGCTTCGGCCGCCATTTTGCAGAACGGGTAAATGTCTCGCCAGTTACGATGGTCTGCTACGAATGCCAATCCGATGTCCTTCTTCTTGCTAGGGACCGCATTTCGAATATTCGCGACGATCCGATCCCAGTCGGAATTTAAGTCGTCGGAATGATTTGTTTCGTCGTGTTGTTGCTTGGTTCCAGCATTTACGCTCACACGAATGTAATCAACCGAAGACGCGATTTCGGGTGAAAGCAACGAACCGTTAGTGCTTAAGGCAACGGCCATTCCCAATTCAGACGCCTTTTTTATTGCGACGATCGTATTTCGATTAAGTAGCGGCTCGCCGCCACCCGAAAAATGAACCAACCTCGCGCCCGTTCTCGCCGCATCTGCAACCGCTCTGAGAAGGAGACCGCCGGAAATCATTTCCCGGTGGAGAAACTGCTCCTCGTTCTGGCGAAACATGCACCATCCGCAGGAGTGATTGCATATGTTTGACGGATAAATGTGCCAATCAATTGGGAAAGGTAAACCGCCGGCTGCAATTGCGCGAAGCCGTTCTGCATGCACCAGAATCTTAAAAGAATTGAACCTATTGTATTTTGATACGGCCATTTGGAATTATGCCCCGCTGAACATTCCCGATTATATCATTTTCGTCTTCCCACTTACGGAGTTGGATTCGGTTCTTTTCCCACTCGGTCTTGAGATTTGGCAATACGGCTTTTTCCGCTCCTGCCAATCCCACATCAGCCCACTTCATATGGTGCCGAACCAGCCCTGGGACATGCGCAACTCGAAAGCCTTTCAACCATGCGCCAGGTGTGAAGACCAAGTCCTCTGAGTAAACTCCATCCCAGACTGGAAATCTGAGGCCGCTGCGAACAACCTCACTCTTAATGTACATACATGACGCAGTCACATGCGCAACGTAGTGAGCCTCGTCCTTATCCATTGAGACGTATTTGTTGCCATCAGCAAAATACATGTAACCAGCATTTTGTAGCTCCCAAGCGCCGTTAGCACAATGATGTAGTGAAAAACCAATGATCTCAGCCTTGCTTCTGTACGTGTCGAAGAATTTGAATGACTCAGGAACGAATTCGATATCGTCATCGATAAACAGGACGTCATTTGACGATCGGTCCAACACGTCGTTCGCCGCTACGGGCCAAGGTCGCTTGTTGCTATAAATTAGCCTGAACTCTTCGGGAATGAACTCAAGTCCAGCCGGCTCGCGATTTCCAAGCGTGCATACGCAAACATCGATCATAGAATTCTAACTACCTAAATTGCTGTTTGTTTCAATCGGCTTCATATCTCAAGTGCGTCGGTGAAATTCTTGACGAGCCTTGCGCTTCCCCATCGCCTGTTCACATTCGCAATGATCATTCCGCTATTTCGTTTTTGGTGAGACATGGTTTCATGGCGATGTTTTGATTCCGCCTTGTCTTTGAGCTTTGAATGCTTTACTCGCTCCTCTTCTGAGTGCTCTAGTGAACTAACAGTATTTGGCGGAATGGTCTTTTCTTCCAAGCCGAGAATTCGGGCACGGTGCCGCAGATCGTCGTCTTCATAACCCCAACCCCACTCGAAGTCTTCATCGTATCCCCCCAGTCGCTCAAACCAATACTTGGGGATAACCAGCCGGCCATACGCGCCATTATACTCCTGAGGTGCCAAGAATAGGCGTTCATTTGAGTGTTGAAACGTATTCGAAACGAATTCGATAAACTCGTTGGATAAAAAATTGTCAGCATCCAGGTTGCAAACGATGTCGCCCATCGCAACGCGATGGGCGACATTCTTGCCGTGTGCCATATGGAAAAACGAAGGGAGCTCCGTCCGATAGTAGTTGACCACACCGTCCCTGATTGGGCCTGCCAGTTCGCATTCAGCCCAACTCTCCAATCCATCCTGAGAATTGTAGTCCAAAATGACTAATTCAACACCCTTTAGTTTCTCTACTAGTCCAATGTTATGCCGTAGCGTTTCACGCAAGTGATGCAGTCGCCCCATACATGTCGTGCAGAAACTTATCGTCATATGGGTTACAGAATCGATGGCCCGGCGTGAATTTGCACTGCCAGTCCTTGTAGAGTGATTTCTTTTATTTGCGTGTAGCCTTGTCTTTTTGGCAAAGGCCGGGCGGTATGTCCATCACCAATTCGCGCGAATATCTTGTTGGGTGCATCTTGCGGGGATGTTGCAGCATTCAGGTCTGGTCGGGTAAGGCGATGGCCTTGCGGTCACCTCCTCGCCTCAGAACCGGACGTGAGAGTTTCACTGCATCCAGCTCAACGTCTAGTCTGCGCCATCCTTTGCTCCGAACAGAATGGAGCCGCAGCGTGTGAAATCGTGGCTGCGCGGAGTGTGTCGCGGCAGTTTTTATGGCTGATCCAATCTGCGAATTAGCGGACGTTTGGGCGGTCGGGATGGGAAGCAACAGCGGATGCCTCGGCACACGTCAGGTAAATGCAGACCCGTCCGATCTTGGCGAGACGGAACCTCCATCAACTGTTGCAGGGGGATTCGGATATGAACGCAGCCGTCAATCGTGACCGTGTATACGACCAAGTTCGCGGCATCTCGCCCACGCTGGCGAACTTGGTTTTGGAAGGTTTGGAAACTCTCCTGAAGCGGGTCAAGGGGAAGACCATCAATCCCAAAATCAACCTCATTCGGTATGCGGATGACTTCATCATCATCGGCGCGACCAGGGACGTGCTGGAAAATGGAGTCCGCCCCCTCGTCGAGCAGTTCCTTTGCGAACGGGGCTTGCAGCTCTCGCCCGAGAAAACCTGCGTCACGCACATTGATGAAGGGTTCGACTTCCTCGGACAACATCTCCGCAAGTTCGGCGGCACACTGCTCGTCAAACCGTCGAAAAAGAACACGCACGCGTCCTTGGAGAAAGTCCGGGGCATCTTCGATGCGAACAAATCCTCCTGTCTGGAAAGTCTGATTCGTTTGCTCAACCCGGTCATCCGGGGCTGGGTGAACTACCATCGGCATATCGTGGCGGCGGAGGCGTTCGAGCGGATGGACCATGAGATTTGGCGCAGGCTCTGGCTGTGGGCCAGACGCAGACATCCAGAAAAATCGCGACGATGGGTGGTGGCTCGTTACTTCCATGTCATCGGCACGCGTAGATGGACGTTTGCGGCGGACACCGGAAAACGAACGCCGGAGGGGCAACCCATTTGGTTGAAGCTGGTTTATGCCAGCGACACCAAAATCCGGCGGCACGTAAAAATCCGGGCGGAAGCCAATCCGCATGATCCAGACTGGCAGGACTATTTTGAGGAACGTGCGTTCTTCAAGAAGTTCGGAATCCATCGCTATGAAGCCGGGATTAAACCGTCGTGAAAACCGGCTCTGTTCACGCAGGGCTTGGCAACGGCTTGAGCCGGATGAAGGGAAACTTTCATGTCCGGTTCTTAGGGGAGGGAGCGGCGGCAACGCCGTTCCCTTACCTGACCTTTGGCGCGTCCGCTCATGACATCGTGGCTCCCGTGATGCGGTGATGCACCAGAGTTATGGCCACCTTCGAGAGTCTCTTTCCGACGTTCATCCAGAAATGCGCCGAGCTGCACGAACTGTTGCGGCTGGTGGCGTTCATGCTGTTTACGGTCGGAACGATTCTGTTCGTCGTTCGCGGCCTCACGGGAAAAAGGCTGATGCTCCACCTGGTGCGCCTGATGATCCTCACGTCCCTGCTCGTGATGTTGCCGCAGTGGGGAAACCGGGTGCAGGCGTTGCTGCAAGATTCGATCCTGAGCGGCCTGGGCGTTGATCCGGTGAACGTGCATGATCAATACAACGCGCTCCTCGTGGTCAAACGCGACACCGGTTCTGACCGCTCGTGGTGGGACATCCTCGGCGACCTCAACGGCTTCACCGTCGAGGTGCTGATCTCGGGAATTCTGTGGCTCGTCGGACAGTTCGCCTCGCTGCTGCTGTTCTGGGCCTACATCATTCAGAAGTTCATCCTGTTCACCGGCTATGCGCTCTCGCCTTTGATGATTGGCTTCATGGCGGTGCGTCCGCTCCGGGACATCGGCAACCGTTATCTCACGCATCTGGTGGGCGTGCTGCTGTGGCCGCTGGGCTGGGCCGTGGCCGCGCTCATCACGCAGGGGATTCTGGATTTCATGACCGATCCCTCGCTCAAGTTCATCGACCCCACGGCAACGGTCTATCAGTTGCAATCGTCGCTGGGCGTCGCCGTGCTCGCGTTCTGGATCGTGTTCAGCACCGTGGCCGCGCCGCTCGTCATTCAAAAGGTCTTCACCTACGGCGCGCTGGCGGGCGGTGAACTCATCGGCGGAGCGGTCGGCAGTTTCGTGCAAACCGCCGACACCACGGCGCGGGCGGCGGCACAGATGGCACCGTCCGGGCTTCCGCTGGCCACGGCGGGCGCGGCGGGAGTGGCCGGCCTGCTGACTTCACTCTCGACCGCAGCGGGTCAGGGCAACGCCGGGGCGATCCTCACGGCGGGAAGCGGACTGCCCTTGCGCCGTTCGCGCGGGGGTGAACTTAATGATGTGACAGGGGATCAAGCTGTGCGGGAAATGATCGCCAAATCCAGAGGACAGCTTTAGCGAACGGAGTGCGGTTGTCGCTCCTCTGCGACCGTCGTGGGTGATGGGACAATGGAAAGCCCGCCGCTTACGCCCATCTAGACATGGCGCGGGCGAATTGAAGCAAATTGGTGATGCGCCATTTCGCACCGTTGCCCACCAGTGAAGCGCGCCGTTGCGCCGCCGCTGCTGCCTGCGGACTGCGCCGCGCCCGGCGAACCGCCGCCATGCGGCTTTGCGCTTCCTGCCGTTTCACTTCTCTGAAAGACATCGCCTTCATCGGTCGCGACGTTACTGCAAGACCGCTGACGGTGCGAGTTCCGTTCCTGCACCTTCGGCGGTAAAAGGAATTTACGTTGCCGGGAGGCTTGTTCAGGGTTGCAGCCGAACCAAACAATTCATTCACGGACAAAACGCATGGACTCAAAACTTTTTGTCGGCAACCTCACGTTCAGCGTGACGGACGAAGACCTGGTGGAAATGTTCTCGCCGCTGGGCCTGGTGGTGAACGTCAAAATCGTCACGGATCGGGACCGGTCGCCCGCGCGGGTTCGCATTTGTCACAATGAACACCAAGGAGAGCGCGGCGGCGGCTCTGGCAGCACTCAACGGCAAAGAGTTTCACGGCCGTCCCATGAAGGTTACTGAGGCGCGTCCGCCCGAGGAACGTCCGATGCGCCGTGGTGGAATTGGTCAAAGGCGCGGCCCGGATCGCCGGTGAGGGCGGGCTGCGTCAGGGCTTGGCCGGACCAACCACGGTCGATCCGCCGGTCGCCTTGACGCGTGTGCGGTGAAAATCAGACGGGCCACAGTATTGACGCCGTTCCACCACTGTCCTTTCCGCCGCTGACCATACCTTTGGATTTTCCGCACTTGGGGCAGTTGCGTTCGCCGCCCTTCATGTGCGCGCTCACGAGGAAGACCTTGCCGCATACCGGACAGTTGAACGCGATGTTGTTCCCCCACCAGTCTTCGGAGTCGGCGAGTTGAGTTAGGTCCAGATTCTTTTGCATTGCGTGACAGCGTATCAGCCGGAAACCTTCCGCTGAAACTCCAAATCCATCCGCCATGCCGCCTTCAGTTTCCCGTGAACAGGCGGGCGCGGTGTCCAGGTTCACATGACGAGGATTCGTGGTCGTCGTCCGGCAGTGAACTGGATTCGGCAGCGTCGTTAAATGTTTCGCGAGTCGCCAGCACTCCGCTGGATCTGGCCTGATTGCCAACTCACGGGTGCAAGTGAGGTGGAGGCGAACCACCCACGTTTTTGAACTTCAAACAGGCATCAGTGACCGGCATTTTACTGGCAATTTGCTGGCAGCACGGCGCTAAAACTGCCAGTTGATTTGCCAGTGGATCAGTATGGAAAAGTTAACATAAATTAGTGCCGGTTAAGACGAATTCCGGCTTGCAAAAACGCGGGATATGCCTGATTCTATTGGCGATTTGAGAGCTAAATGACTGGTTCTCAAAGCCCACCGGAGAAGACTGAACGCTGAGCTTTGGTCGTTCGGCAATTCCACAACAGCATCAATACACAGCATGACCACCACTGAATTCTGGGAGACCATCGAGAAGAGCAAGCGCGGAGCCGAGTCGTCTGACGAGCAAGCTGAGAAGCTTGAGGAATTGTTGTCGAAGCTCCCGCCAGAAGAGATCGCTTCGTTTGAAGACCTCTTCACAAAGCTCCGATACGCAGCATACCGATGGGATCTTTGGGGAGTCGCATATATTCTGTGCGGCGGATGCGGCGATGACTCTTTCGATTACTTTCGCGCATGGGTTATCGGACGTGGAGAGAAGTTCTATGAGGATGCCATGAAGGATCCCGAGTCAATTGCGCGTAAGGTTACAGAGAATGATTTTCCGGAGGCAGAGGTGCTGATGTATGCCGCTGCCAAAGCATACGAGGCAAAGACAGGCCGCGATCTCCCCGCCAGAACAATCAAGCACCCGAAAGAGCCATCAGGGAAGAAGTGGACTGAGGAGGATTTGCCAAAGCTGTTCCCGGTCGCTTCCAAGAAGGAAGGGATTTGCGGATGACAATCCGATTTCCGAATTATGGCGCTGTAGCGATCTGCCGCCCCGCTGGGCGGTCGGACGGTTCGGGTAATTGTCAGCGATTGTTGCAGCCGACCGAGCGTTTCCGGCGGCGCTCGCTGGTCGTTAGGCCGCTTCACGCCGTCCAGATATCCGGAGCCATTCTCATTTTGGCAGCGCTCAGTGTGCTGATTACGGTTGGTTGTTCCAGTTCGTCGAAAGGCGAAGTTCCAAAGTTGCTCGCCCGAGCCAAGCTTAGCCCGTTGCCCCCATCCGCCACGAATGTTGCTTACTACCAATGGAACGGACTGTTCACCGGTGAGACCTACGCAAAGTTTCAGCTGAGTCCGGGCGACCTGCGCGCATTTGTTTCTAATTCACCGAGCTTGCAGGGCATCAAGCCGACGGTTTACGACACCAACTACCAGCATGTTCCTTTTCCACCAGCAAGTGCCAACATGGATGTTAAGCACTACGACTACTTTTACTCGCATCCAAAGTTTCCAAAGTGGAATGATTGGACGATTCGCGGCAAAGGAAAAAAGTATGTGATTGATTGGGGGCCGAACATGATGATCCTCATCGACGAAGATCGGCACATTGTATGGCTACATGTTGTCAAAGGATGAGCAGTTCCGCCACTCGGCCTAACCATGCGCTTCAGCGAACCCGGCTTGAGGGTCGCTAGGCGATTGCCCCAACTTTCCATGAACGAATCCGAATCGAATCACCAGCAGCCCGGAGCCAAAGCTTCATTGCGCGAGATGATCACTGACGCCATCCGTTTCTGGGAGCCGCGTCGACTCATTTACAACGCGGTTCTGTCACTAATCGTCATCGGCTATTTTTGCGGTTCGTTGCCCGAGTCACGAGCTGCGCTTTCTCTCAACGGCTTCCTGTTCGTCGTTGTGCTCGCTGTCCTCGCCAACCTTTGCTACTGCGCAGCATATATCGCCGACATCTTCGCTCAATACTCCGGCTTCCGTGTCCTCTGGCTTCGCTGGCGTTGGCTGCTCCTCGCGCTCGGCATTACCTTTGCCGGCATCATCACCCGATTCTTTGCTCTTGGGTTCTTCTCTTCCTATCATGCCTGAGATCGCTCATTCACCGCAAATGCCTCCTGAGAAACTAGACGGGCAAGCCGTTGAAATGCAGCGGCGGTGGCCTTTTCAGTTTCTTACGTCATTGCTCCGCCGCTGCGGCGGTTGGTTCACTAACCATGCGCTTCAGCGACCCCGGCCATCGCGTCCCGGCTGCAATTCAGGTTTCTGGGTGCCGTCGCTGAGCTATCTACGTTAGTCCGCAATGCACGCACCCATGAATGATACTGTCTCCATGATATTTTGGTTGGCAGCTCCCGTGATGGCTGTGACTAGTTTCATTTTCTCGCTCGTTCGCTCGCAGCAGCGCTCGTGGTTGAGGCGGATAGTGGTCGGCATTTGTGTGGCGCTGGCGGTCGGCGTAACGTTGTTGGTCATTCCGTTCGCGTGGGTGCTCCGTAATGGGCTCGCTCCGGGCATGGCCGTTAGCGAGGGCGGCAGTGCTATCGCGCACTTCGTCATCCTGCTTCTCGTCGCCTTGATTCCCGTCGGCGCATTAGCTCTTGCTGCTTGGGTGTTGCTTCGCACGCCACCCAGAAAGGAAGCCCATGCGGCCTAGCCATGCGTTGCAGCGAACCCGGCATGGCGTCGTGGTTTGCTATCGTTGCGTCCCGCGTGCAGGGTCGCTGAGGTTGGCTCGTTAAGCACACTTCGATGCTCCACGAGATTTTGAGGTTTACGATAAGGCACTGGCCGCACTTACTTCTGGCTGTGCCTGGAGCAGTCGCCGTTACCTGCCTTCACGAATCTGCGCATGCCCTAGCAGTTTTACTTCAGGGTGGCGCGGTTACAGAATTTGTGGTGCTTCCCAGTCGCGGTCTGTGGGGGCACATCTCTTACAAGTTTCCGGACGGCGCCCCTCACTCCGAATTCTTTATCTCGCTAGCTCCTTATATCCTTTGGCTTCTCCTCGTGATGATAGCTTCACTTCTATCTTTCCGTCAGCAGGTGGTGGGGCATTGGAGAGCTTCCCTGCTTTTTATTTGGCTTTTCGTCGTGCCATTGGCAGATATCGCCAATACCGCCCTTCCTTACCTGCTCGGCAAGGACAACGACTTTTATTCAGCTTTCGGACAGCCCTCAATCTATGCCGGGTTCATTGTGGCCATGTTTGGCATATTGGCGGTTACTGGTGGCTATTACGTGCAAGGTAGATTGTACCGCAAAAACAGCTTAAGTGCCGTCGCTTACATTGCATTAAGCGCCATTGCAATAATCATGTTCGTTGCGCTAACGGGAGTGATTCCTGTGTTAGGCGACCATGGGCACTAATGGACCAGTGGGATGCTTGCCGCTAAGCGCATGAACGAGGTCGTTGATTCGCATCCCGATTCATCCAAGAGCCTCCGACGGCAGAAGTGGATTCTCGTTGTGATGATGTTTGTTTTGTCCGGTCTCTTTGGCGTTCTGGACAGTATCTACGCCTCGACTCCGGGATGGGAGAGAACCTCATTCCTGTTGGACACAGTCTCCTTCGCGTTTTGCCTGTCGGTGTGGTGCAGTTGCGATGCTCAATTGCACGGGTTCAGGCTGAACCGAGGCCTACGCTGGGCCATCATACTTATCGCGCTGATAGGTTTTCCGATATATGCGTTCCAGTCTCGTGGTCGGCGAGGTTGGCTTTTATTCGGAATGGGCCTTTTGTGTTTCGTGTTGATGATGGGGGTTTCTGTTGGCTTGGGATGGCTCACGGATGTAGTGAGAGGAGAAGCAGGTTGAGAATGCAGCTCTTGCCGCTGCCCTGCGTCTGCCAGAACACGCCGCCGCGACCATGCCCCCGCTGGCGCGCTTCGAGCATCGAGGCAATGGCGTTGTTCACACCGAGGAACTGGTGATTCTGCCCGATGATTTTCACCAGCCCGGCCTTGTGCTCCGAGAACAGCGTGAAATTCTCCACCAAGTCGAGCAGGCGCGGTCCTTCCGGACGGGCACCATGGCGCACGTCCCGCGCAGCATCACCTCCAGCGACACCCAGCGCGGCTCGTCCTCGCGCTCGATGCGTTTGCACTCGAAGAACCGTTCCCAATCTGCCGTGAGCGAGCCGACGCGGCTGTCCGTGCCGTTCGAAGCGATGAGCAGCGCGTTGAACCAAAAGAGCAGCGGAATCTCCGCTTGTAGTGCGTCAGGTTCTCGTCGAACGCCGCGCGCGCGGGCACGCCGGGCTTCTTCAACTCGATGACCACCAGCGGCAGGCCGTTGTCCCAGGGGCGCTTTTCGAGCGCGGCGTTGTTGTTGTCCTTTTCCAATGGGGCAATCCAGTGCATGGCGTTGCGTTGAGGGTATTTTAACGTCCTTCGACGGCAATAATAAACAGCTACCGTCGGAGCGTTGCCGGCAAGAACAGCCAAGCGCGGGAACGAGAATTGTCAGTCCGCGATGGCGCGGTAAAAGCGGCGCGGACCTGTGGCGTGAGTATCGACGAATACCCACGTCCATTCAAGTGATGTAGCCACGGAAAGAAAAAGGGTTGCTTGCTGAGGTGGCGCCTGAGCAAGGGTCGCGGGGGGCGCGATGGTGATGTCGGCGAGGTCAAGGCGATTCACTACCGAACACTTCGGTAGTGCAATGGGTTGTCGCGGGGCGGGCAAAGGGGGAAAACCGTCGGCATGTCAAACGCATCGATGCAACTTTCTCCGACGTTGCCGAAGATGACGGCGCATGTGGCCGTCCGGCATGAGGTTGACCAAGAGAGCGTGCCCAGGATGTTCGAGAGCCTGGCCAAGCCGGTAATCGATGTGTCACTTGATACCACGTCAGGCGAAACTGCCCGGAATCGCCCACAAATAGAGGCTATCACCGGCAATGGAGTGGCGAATGTAGTGGATTTGGTTCCTCCAGCGACCGGGAACGGAGCGGAAACCACGTCGCCGAACGTTGGGAGCGTGATGGGCGACGAAGGGCGGGGGGGATCGCGTTTCGACCGGCCCGCCGTCCACGTCGATGGGTTGGGCTCCGGAAAATTGGATGCTTAAAGGGCTTCGCATGGACACTGCTGAAAAATTTGAAACCTCAAAAGGCGCGCACGGTGCCGAGGCGTTTCCCGTCGCCGAAAAAGGCCTGCCGCGCCTGCTTGGCTGCCAGCGCGACCAGCCGGCGAAGGTGCGTTACCTGCTCGAAGAGAGCCCGGACCGGCAAAAAGTCGGCCGCTCCATCCGCTGGACGCTGGCGGCGGTCCGCGAGTATGCGACGAGCCGCGGGATGGACTGGAGGCTGGTGGCGGGACTGGGCGACGGCGACGCGACGCCCGCAGCGCCGGTGGTGACGGTGCTCAAGACGACGGCGTGCAAGACATTGAACCCCCACATCCTCCTCGCCACGGATGGCGCGCAGCTCCTTCGCGTGCGGGTGAGGAAGAAGGACAACTTCCGGCCGGGCATGGAGGTGCGTTGCACGAGGGTCAGCGCGGATCTTTACGATCTGATCGCCAACTGCCCGAGGTTTCCTGGCAAATACTAAATCAATGGACGCAATCATCAAACGGGAGCCGTGGATGAAGTTCTGGTTCGTGGACTGGCTGGCGATGACGCACACCTGCTCCGCGGGTGCGAAGGGAGTGGCAATTGACTTGATGTGCCACGCCCATCGACACGGCATCCCCTACGGCCATCTATCGACGGACGCGGGTGTTCCCATCCCCGATGTCCGGCTGGCCCGTCTTACCAACACCACGGTGCGGGAGTTTCGAGAGTTCATGGACGAGTTGGTGGTGGCGCATGTGTTCGCCCGCGACGCCTCGGGAGTCCTGTATTCGCCCTACCTAGAGCCTGTCATGGACTTTGAAAGAGGGATTTGAGCATGAGGGAGGCCAAGG
>CAZBIC010000057.1:0-37886 GCA_964491875.1 uncultured Bifidobacterium sp. | reverse complement strand
CGAAGACCAAACTGCCCGAAGGCGACGGCTACAACGTCGTCGTGCAGTTCAAGCAAACCGCCGAAGCGAAGCCGCAGAACATTCGTTTCAAGTTGGACACGCATATTTGCGGCGGCTGCAAACGTGCCGAGTATGGTTGCACCTGCGACCATTGATCCGCCGATGGCAACGCCCGCCGCGTGGTCGCCTTTCGTCACGCGGCGGGCCAGACGAAAGGACATGTTATGAAAGCCTTGAAGGCAATTCGGTTCGGCCCGGCGTTGCTGGGCCTCTTGTTGTTATCGGCCACAGCGGCGAACGCGCACACCGTCCGCCCGCGCCCAGCCTGCGGCGTGGTGGAGCGCCTCGACCTGGCGACCCGCACCGTGCAGTTCGCACCCAAGCACGGCAAAGCGCCGACGGAACTCGCCCTGACGAGCCAGACGAAGTTCATTCACAACTGGCACTTTGCTGCGGCGGATGAACTCAAGGACGGCACGAGGGCGGTGGTCTATTACCGCACGCCGTTCTTCGGAAAGCCGTTCGTGACGAAAGTGGTTTGGGTCAACGGGAGCTGACGCCGGAGACGGAATCGTGAGCCGATGGCTGTCACCTGAAAAGGCCGCCCGACGCGCCGAACGCGACGCGAAGGACGCCGCGCAACGACACAAGGAGAAGCGTCGAAGCCTGATGCTGATCGTCGGCGTTGCCGTGGTGTCGGTCGGATTGACGGTCGCCGATTACTTCTGGCTGCGGCATCAGGCGAAGCAGAAGCACGAGCGGCATCACCAGCACCAGCAACGCGGCAAGTTGACCAACGCCCCCGCTTCCAATGCGCCGCACATCGGGCAGAATCGAGTCACAAATCATGAGTGACGAATGCGGCAGTTGCGGATGCGGATCGAAAGCCAGCGCTCCAGCCGCGTCCATTCCCGCGCCCTCGTCGGACGGAAGACCGGGAACGACCTTGCGCGTGGCAGGCATGGATTGCCCCGATGAAGTCGCGACCGTGGAACGCGCCCTCAAACCGCTTGCCGGCGTGCGTGACGTGCGGGTGAATCTCATGGGCGGCAAGGTCGTCGTCGCGCACGACGCCACCATCACGCCCGAACAACTCATCGCCGCCATCGGCAAGGCCGGGCTGAAGGCATCCCGCGACCAAGCTGAATCGCGCAAGCCTGCCAACGCGCAACGCTCGCGGCTCGTCTCCGTCGCGGTTTCCGGTGTTCTCACCGGCATCGGACTCGCGGCGCAATGGAGTGACCTCGCTCCCGCCGCATTTCGCATCGGGATGTTTGCCTGCGCCATCATCGCGGGCGGCTGGTTCATTTTCCCCAAGGCGCTGGGTGCGGCGCGGCGGCGCTCCCTCGACATGAACGTGCTGATGACCGTCGCCGTTCTCGGCGCGGCGGCGATTGGCGAATGGAGCGAAGGCGCGGCGGTCGTGTTTTTGTTCGCGCTCTCCGAGTTGCTCGAATCCTTCAGCGTGGCGCGGGCGCGGCGCGCGATTCAATCGCTGATGAAGCTCGCGCCCGAAACCGCCCTGCTCAAGCGCGGCGACGAGTTCGAGGAAGTGCCGGTTGCTCAGGTTGCCGTTGGCAGCGTCATCGCCATTCAGTCCGGGGCGCGCGTGTCGCTCGATGGCGAAGTGCTCACCGGCAATTCCGCCATCAATCAAGCGCCCATTACCGGCGAATCCATGCCGGTCGAGAAGCAGCCCGGCGACACCGTGTTCGCCGGCACGATCAACGGCGAAGGCTCGCTCGAAGTGCGCGTCACCAAGCCGCACACCGACACCACGCTGGCGCGCATCATCCATCTGGTCGAGGAGGCGCAATCTCAGAAAGCGCCGTCGCAGCGGTTCGTGGACACCTTCGCGCGCTACTACACTCCCGCCGTGTTTGCCGTGGCGTTGCTCGTCTGGCTCGGGCCGCCGATGCTGGCGGGAGGGGCGTGGGCGGTCTGGACCTACCGTGCGCTCGTGCTGCTCGTCATCGCTTGTCCGTGCGCGCTCGTCATCTCCACGCCCGTCTCGATTGTTTCCGGCCTCACGGCGCTGGCCCGGCGCGGCGTGCTCATCAAGGGCGGCGCGGTGCTGGAAGCTGTGGGCAAACTCACCGCCCTCGCCACGGACAAAACCGGCACAATCACCGAGGGCCGTCCGCGCGTGACGCAAGTCATCCCGTTCAACTCGAAGTCCACCGGGGAAATCCTGCGCGTGGCCGCCGCCATTGACACCCATTCGCAGCACCCGCTCGCTCAAGCCGTGGTTGCGTTCGCGACGGAACAGAAGGTCACGTTCCCGCGCGCCGGGAATTATCAGGCCCGCAATGGCCGGGGCGCAGAAGGTGAACTCGATGGGCATCATTACTTCGTCGGCAACCACCGCTTCGCGCACGAACTGGCTGTCTGCTCTCCGGCACTCGAACAGCAGCTCGCCGAGATCGAGGGGCAGGCGCAATCCGTGGTCGTGGTCGGTCACAAGCCGCACGCGGATTGCCCCGGCGAAGTGCTGGGCGTGCTCGCGGTCGGCGACGCCGTGCGCCCGAACGCGGCCCAGGCCGTCCGCGCGTTGCACGGGGCGGGCATCCGGCAGGTCGTGATGTTGAGCGGCGACAACCAGCGCACCGTGGACGCCATCGCGCGGCAGGTCGGCATTGACCAGGCCCACGGCGATTTGCTGCCCGAGGACAAGGTGCAGCGCGTGCGCGACCTCATGGCCCGCCACAAACACACCGGGATGATTGGCGACGGCGTGAACGACGCGCCCGCGATGGCCGTGGCGAGCGTGGGCATCGCAATGGGCGCGGCGGGCACGGACACCGCCATCGAAACAGCGGACATGGCGTTGATGCAGGACGATCTGAGCCAGGTCGCTGAGGCCATCCGCATGGGCCATCGTACCGTGCGCGTGATTCAGGCAAACATCGCCTTCGCGCTCGGCGTGAAAGGGATTTTCCTCGCGCTGGCCCTGACCGGCCACACAAGCCTCTGGTTGGCGATTCTGGCGGACACCGGCGCAACACTCGTCGTCATCGCGAACGCGCTGCGGTTGCTAAAGTCCTAAACTGTTTGGTGTATGCAGAAAGCTGCATACATTTCTCTTGCTCAGACTCGCGTATGCGGTAATCTGCATACATGGAAAGTTACACGAGCACCTTCAAGGCGCTGGCCGAGCCAACCCGTTTGCGCATCGTGGCACTGCTGTTGCGGGCGCAGAAGGAATTGTGCGTCTGCGAATTCGTGGACGCTCTGGAAGAGCCGCAATACCACATTTCACGCAGCTTGAAGATTCTCCAGGCCGCCGGGCTTCTGGTGGAACGCCCCGAAGGCAGGTGGGTGTATTACGCACTGCCGCCAGCGGTGGATGACTTTCAGCGATTCCTGCTCCAGGCGATTGCGGCATTGCCGGCGAAGACACTCGACAAGGATCAGCGCGAACTGACCCGCCGCCTCAAGCTGCGGGAAGACGGCAAGTGCCTGTCGGGGGTTCGGAAGTTCCATCTTCTCAGCCGCAAACCGTGAACCTTCGCGTCGCCGCCATGCTTGCCACCGCTCTGCTTCCGACCCTGACCCGCGCGGAGGGTTTGCAGCTTTCGGGTGGAGTGGATGGCCGCTTCAACCACGAGAATCACCCGCGCAGTGATGAAGTCGAGTTGAACGGGCTGTTCCTGAACCTGCGCCAAGTGTGGGCCGACGAATCCGGCGACCGTTGGATTGGCGTGGCTCAGGTGGACTTCGACGACAATTTCGAGAACATCGCGCCCTACCAGCTTTACCTGCAATACAAAGGACCGCTCGGAAAGTGGAACGCGCGGGCCGGACTTTATCTCCTGCCGTTCGGGTTGCTCGCCACCTACGACACTGAGCGCCTGCTGCTCACGGGCATTGAGAACACCAGCTTGGGCATTCGTCAGGATGTTGGCGCGCAGGTCTTCGGGCATTTCGGCGATTGGGATTACGCGGTGTCTGTCACCGACGGTTTGAGCAACATTCGTTTCGCTGACTCGCGCGCGAATCCCGTTCTCACCGCGCGGCTGGCATACGTAAAGGATGATTGGCAAGTCGGCTTGTCCACGCTCATCGGGCGACCGTGGGCACGTTTCGAGCCGCTGGTCGGAGAGGAGGAAAGCTCCGCGCGATTCACCCAGGAAAGACTCCTTGCGCTGGATGCCACAAAGTCATTTGGGCCGCTCACCCTGCGGGCGGAGGCGTCCGGTGGGACGGAGAACGGGCGTGGCGTTTGGGGCGGCGTGGTGCTGGCGGACTACGCGCTCCTGCCGAAGCTGGAATTGAACACCCGCTATGCCTGGTGGCATCGCGACGGTGACAGCCAGAGCATCGGCCTCGGTCTTTCTTACAACGTCTGGCGTGGGTTGTTCCTGCGTGTCGCGGACAATTACGAATTCGGCAAGCGAGAGAAAAATGCATTCACGACTCAAATCTATTTCGAGTTCAGCCATCGGTTTTAGCGCACGGCTGCTTGTTGCGCTCGCACTGTGGCTGTCCGTCGCGCCACTGAGCGCCGACGTGTGCGTGTGGCGCGACCCAGAGCGCACCATGCAAAAGCTCTTTCCGCAGGCCCGTGACTACAAGACGCGCACGATGAAGATGACGCCTGAACGCATGGCCGCTATCGAGCAGGCCATTGGCGCAAAGCTGGAGGACACGGAACGCAAAGAATTCGACCTCTACGAAATCACTGGCTCGGTGGACAGCAGGCCGCAGAAGCTCGGCACGGTGCTGGCGCTGGCGGGCAAGGGCGAATACGGCACTATCGAAGTGGTAATCGGCGTGGACGGCGCGGGCAAGCTCGTGGGCGCTTACATTCAGCGCACACGCGAGCGCGTCAGCAAGGCGCTGCAATCGCCGGAATTCCTCAAACAATTTGCGGGCAAAACCAAAACTGATGGATTCGACATGGGCAAAGACCTCAAGCCCGCAAGCCCCGACGCGGAAGCCGCGTCGCGTGTTGTCGCATTCGTCGTAAAGAAGATGCTGGTCTTCCATGACGTGCTCACCAGTGGAGAAAACAAACCATGAAAATACTCGGCACAATTCTCGGAAGTCTTGTCGCGGCCTCGGCCTCGGCGGGCGTGTGTGACTCACCAGATTGCCCGGCCTGCCCGGCCATCGGCAATTCGTTCGCGGCTGCGTGGCCTGCCTGGATGGGCGCGCTGTTAATCGGTGCGGTCGGATACAAGGCAATCAAAGCCCGGCGAAGTGGCCTCGTTGCGGCACTGGCCCTGTTACTGGCGTTCGCCGACAGTTCGTTTGCCGCCGACAAGAAGGCCGCCGACACCAATGCTCCGGCCAAAGTCACCATTGCCGAATTGCTCGCGAAACCGGACACCTACGCTGGCAAGGAAGTGTCCGTCAAAGCGAGGCTGGCGGACGTTTGCGCCAGCGATGGTTGTCTCACGCTCAAGGACAAGTTCGACGTGATCGAAGGCAAACCCCCGGCCGAGGGGTTCAAGAAAACGCCCAAGGCAGGCGCGATGTTGAATGTCACCGGCACAGTGACTGTGAAGGGCGAGGGGCAAAAGAAGGAGGTCGCCATCGCCGTGAAGACCTTTGAGGAAGCGAAGAAGTGAATTTGCTGACGCTCAGTCTCAAAGACCTTCGCCGTCGCCGCACGCGCTCGGCCCTCACCGTCGCGGGCGTGGCCCTCGCGGCGGCCACCTTGTTCAGCCTGCTCTCGTTCAACAACGGCTATCGGCTGGCGCTCCAAAAGGAGATGAGCGATTCCGGCATTCACATGTTCGTTTCGACGGAGGGCTGCCCAATGGAAGCGGCGTCGCTGGCGTTGCACGGCGGCGAGATTCCGAAATTCCTGCCGGAAGAACGCGTTCCGGCGATCCGCTCCGCGCCAGGCGTGCGCACGGCAACCAGCATCTTGATTTTCTCCGTCCCCGGCGAAGGCCAGCGCGTGGACTTGTTTTACGGTGCGGACGACGAGTTCCCCAAGCTCAAGCCGCATTGGAAGCTGCAAGGCGGTTGGTTCACCAACTCGCAATCCATCGTGCTCGGCGCGGAAGCGGCGCGCATCGAGAAGCGCACGGTCGGCGACAAGCTATTCTTCCCGGAGCTTGACGCCGAGTTCACCGTGACCGGGGTGCTGGAGCGCACGGGCAGCGAGGACGACGGTTGGTTTTACATTCCCCTCAAGACCGCCCAACGCATCTTCAAGAAGGAAGGCAAGCTCACTGGCGTCGGCGTCAATCTGCACAACGTCGAGCGCATTCAGGAAACCAAGGAGGCGCTCGAATCCATCCCCGATGCCTATGTCGTGACCGCCCAACAGATGATGGAGCAAATCCTGAAGCTCATCGGTTCGAGCAAGACGCTGATGTTCGCCGTGCTTGGCATCGCGCTCGCCATCGCCGTGCTCGGTGTGCTCAACACAGTGCTCATGTCGGTGATGGAGAAGCTGCGCGAGTTTGGCTACATGCGATGCGTCGGCGCGTCGCCGGGCGACATCTTCAAAATCGTTCTGACCGAAACGGTGACGCTCTGCCTGCTCGGCGGCCTGGTCGGAGTCACCGTCGGCGCGCTCGGCTCGTCTGCGGCCGACTATCTCATCCGGCAGGTTCTCCCCTATGTGCCCGCCGGCAGACTCGTGGCGTTCGACGCAGCAATGCTGGTGCTGACGCTGGGCACCACAGTCGGCATCGGGGCGCTGGCGGGGCTGTATCCGAGTTGGAAGGCGTCGCACGCATCACCGATGGAGGCCATCCGCAATGAATGACTTGATTGAACTGAACACTGTCACGCGGGCCTACCGGCGCGGCAGCGAGACCATCCGCGCCGTGAACGAGATCACGCTGACGGTCAGGCAGGGTGAGTTTGTGGCCATTGTCGGTCCGTCCGGCTCGGGCAAGACCACCTTACTGAATCTCATCGGTTGCGTGGACAAACCGGACAGCGGCACAGTGCGAATTGATGGCGAGGAAACCACCGGCCTCAATGAAGCCGGACTGACCTCAATCCGCGCCCGAAAAATTGGCTTTGTCTTTCAACAATTCTTCCTGCTGCCGACGTTGACCGCTCTGGAAAACGTGCAACTGCCCGCCGTGTTCCAGCGCAACGGCCATTGCGCCGAGCGCGCTGCCCAACTGCTGGAACGCGTCGGTCTGAGCCAGCGCGTTCGCCATCTTCCGAAAGAACTTTCCGGCGGTGAAATGCAGCGCGTGGCGATTGCGCGCTCCCTGATCAACGACCCGAAGATTCTGCTCGCGGATGAACCGACCGGCAGCCTCGACTCGCGCCACGCCAAAGGCATTCTCGAAATCTTCCATGAATTGAACGCGAGCGGACTGACCATCCTCATGGTCACGCACAACCCGGAACTGGCGGCAAAAGCGAATCGGACCATTGTCTTGAGGGATGGTTATGTCTCCAAGGAGGAGGCGACCGCATCAGGATTACGTGTGGCCGAAAACTGATGGCCCGACACAAACATGTCGGAATGGTGCCGACCGGCGAAGGCGGCCCGCGCAGGTTGAAAACCTGTGATACGGCAGACCGAAGATCCGCGCTAAATTCTGATGCGTCCGCCTTGCTTTGCGCTGATTTGACGAAGCGGCGCCTGCGTGGTTGATTTGCCTCGAATGAACCCAGAAAGCGCGCCCACCGGTTCCATGCCTTTAAGCCGTGAGCGGTTGAATCGTTCGCCCGGCAATCTCACCCAATCGAAACCAGAAGCAGTCCGGCGTGACTTCCCCGCCGGACACTGCCCACGCGGCTTCGTCCTCCTCGCCATCGCCATCATGGCAGCGCGCGTTGTTCCCGCAGCGGAGCCAGCCATCCATCATGTGCTGCACATCAGCGTGGACGGGCTGGGCGGCGTGTATCTACAGCCATACCTGGCTGAATCGCCGGCGGAGTTCCCCACGTTCGCGCGCCTGGCCAGGGAGGGGTCGCGCACGTTCAACGCCCGGTGCGACTACCATTCTTCCTTCACCGAGCCGAATCATTCGTCCATGCTCACGGGCCGCCCGGTGATCCAGCAGCCGGCCAGCGCGACGTTCAGCGCGCCGCACGGGCAGACGTTGAATTACGATCCAGGCCCGCCCTCGACGATCCACAACATCGGCAACCCCCAGGTGCCCTACAAGGCCAGCGTGTTTGACGTCGTGCATGACCGCGGATTTTCCACCGCGTTTTTCGCCGGCAAGCAAAAGTTCGATTTGCTGATCCGCAGTTACGACGCGGACAATGGCGCGCAGGACACGCTGGGGCCGGACAACGGCACCGGCAAGATTGACACTCATCGGGTGATCGATTGGGTCAGCCCGGAGTCCGTGCATGAAAACGTGTCCAACCTCGTCAATGAAGTGGTGCAACTGCTGGCGACCAATCCCCCGACATACACGTTTCTGCATCTGTCCAATGCCGACATCATCGGCCATTATTTCCTTTGGGGCAGCGACGCCTACAAGGAGGCCGTCAGGGAAGTGGACCGTCAGTTGACCAGGATCATGGATGCCGTCGCGGCCAATCCCGCGCTCTCCAATCGCACGGCCGTCGTGTTGACGGCCGATCACGGAGGGGATCACCATCACATCCCATCCCTCCTTCCGGTGTACACGATTCCCCTGCTGCTCTGGGGGCCGGGCGTGCCCGCCAGTCTGGAGCTTCACGACCTCTTCTCCAACCGCACCGAACCCGGCGACGCTTACCTGGATTACGACGCGCCGCGTCAGCCGTTGCGCAACGGCGATTCGGGCAACCTCGCCCTCGCCCTGCTGGGTCTGCCTCCGATTCCGCAGTCGTACATGATCCCGAACTTCAAACCGCGGTTGCATCTGAGCCGTGGCTCAGGCGGGATCCGGTTGCGTTGGGCGGCGGAAAACGCGCTGGTTCAACTGCAAGCTGGCAGCGCGTTGCCCGGCACGGACTGGACGACGATTACCGGGGGAATCACCGTTGAGGACGGATGGAACATTTACCACATTCAGCCTTCGCCTGATGTGCCCGCGCGCTTCTACCGTTTGGCTGAAGCCCGACCTCCCGAGAACTGAGATCCAAAGACCACGCTTCTTTGACCCAGCGCATGGCCACGCGAACGCGCTGCGGCTGCTGAAAGCATAATGAGCGTGGAAAGCCCAGACACGGCCAATTTCCCGCATTGCTCCGGCCCTGCCTCCGTGGTATTGCTTTCTCTGTGCAGCGTATCAAGGCAGCGGTCGCGTTGATGCTGGCGCTTGTTTGGTTGCCAGCGGTTTCGTGCTGCCTGATTGATGCCTCGGGGCTGCTCGGCAAACAGGAGTGCTGCTCGAAGGAGCATTCGCATCGCCCTTCCGTCCCCGGCAACTGCGACCAGCCCTGCGGCGCGCTGGCTTCCGCCTCCTATCTTCCGCAGCAAAGCCAGTTGCTCGTCATCGCGCCGATCGGCGTGCCGCTGTTCGACGCCGCTTTCCCGCTGGTTGAGATTCACCGGCCCGCTGGCGTTGGCCGCGAACTGCCCGCGACCGCGCCGCCCGAACAGGCGGGGCACTGGCAGTTCTCCTTCCGCACGGCGCTCGCGCCGCGCGCTCCTTCCTTCGCTTCGTAACCAGTCCCGCTTGGGGCTGCCCCTTCTGGCGCGGTGCGCAAACGCATCGCGAGTTGTTTCCCTGTCGGTGTGAAACGGTGAAGTCCATTTGTGTTTATGAAGCGAAATCAATTTTATGTTGGAAGTGTGTTGGTCGCGGCGCTGGTGCTAGCGGGTTGCCAGCCGAAGTCCGGCGAATCGGCGGCGGGCGAAGCCGTCGAGGTCGGCCCTAAATACAGCGCAAAAAGCGGCCTGCATGTGCCGGATGACACGCGGCGGTCGCTCGGCTTGAAGACGGTCGAGGTCACGGAGCAGAAAGTTCCGGCGACCCTCGACGTGCAGTTGCGCGTGTATCACGAAGGCAGGGACTCCATCCTCGCCAGCGCGACGGTCACGCCGGACGAAGCGAAGCTGTTGAAGCGCGGGCAGGCGGTTCTCGCCCGCGCGAACGGCGCGAGTCTCACCGGCAGCGTGACGAGTGTGGACGCCCGGATGCAGAAGGCCACGGGCATCGCCGAGGTGCTGGTGGAACTCACCCGCACCAACGGAGCGGCCAGCGTCGGAGCGTTTCTGTCCGCGAGCGTAGAGCTCGAATCCGAGGCGACGGTCGTTTGCATTCCGCGCGCGGCGTTGCTGGAATGCAGTGATGGACATTCCGTTTACACGGTGAGCGGCGAGAGCTTTGTTCGCGCGAAGGTCAAAGTCGGCGCAATGACTGGCGACCTCGTGGAGATCAAAGACGGCCTTTACGCGGGCGACCAGGTGGTGTTGCAGCCGGTGATGTCGCTGTGGATGACGGAGCTGGCCGCGGTGAAGGGCGGGCAGGCGTGTTGCGTGATGCCAGCAAAGGGGAAGTAGCAGTATGATCCAAAAAACCATCGAATTCTCACTCCGCCAGCGGGCGCTCGTGCTGTTCGCCACGCTGGTCCTCATCGGTGTGGGCGTGTGGTCGGCGTTGCGGCTGCCGATTGACGCCGTGCCGGACATCACCAATCCGCAGGTGCTCGTCAACACCGCCGTGCCCGCGCTCGCGCCGGAGGAAATCGAGAAGCTCGTCACGTTCCCGCTCGAAAGCCAGATGGCCGGGCTGCCCGGCATGATCGAACTGCGCTCGCTGTCCAAGTTCGGCCTGTCGCAGGTCCGCCTGACGTTCGAGGACGGCGTGGACATTTACCGCACGCGGCAACTGATAACCGAACGGCTGTTGAGCGCGGCAGAAAAGTTGCCGCCCGATTTGCAGCCCCGGCTCGCGCCCATCAGCACCGCACTCGGTGAAATCTTTTATTACGCGGTTGAGTTCTCCGCGGACGCGACGAACAAACCGCCCACGCGCTACGAGCAGTTGATGGCGCTCAAGCAGATGCAGGAGTACGTCATCAGCCCGTTGCTCCGTGCCACGCCGGGCGTCGCGGAAGTGAACACCAGCGGCGGTTACGAACGACAAATCGTCGTCATGCCCGACCCGGCGCGGCTCGCCAGCGTGGGATTGAGCCTGGAGGAACTGGCGCACGCCATCGGCGAGAACACCGACAATGTGGGCGGCGGCCTGGTGGAAATCGGCGGTGAGCAAATCGTCATCCGTGCCAACAGCCGCGTGAGCACGACCGAGGAAATCGCGCAGCTACCGCTCAAGTTCGCCGGCTCAACGCAGCCGTTGCTGGTGCAGGACGTGGCGCAAGTCGGCATCGGTTCGGGCTACCGCACCGGCGCGGCTACGGTGGACGGCACGGAAGGCGTGGTCGGCGGCGCGTTGATGCTCGCGGGCAGCAACAGCCGCATCGTGGCCCGCGACGCGGCGGCGAAGCTCGCGCACATTCAGGAGAAGCTGCCGCCTGGCGTGGAAGTCCGCCCAATCTACAACCGCTCGGATTTGATTAACCGCACGTTGGATACGGTTAAGGGGAACCTCTTTGAGGGCGCGCTGCTGGTGGTGGTCGTGCTCTTCGCCATGCTCGGTAATTTCAGGGCCGCAATCATCGTGGCCCTGGCGATTCCGCTCTCCATGCTGTTCGCGATGTTCGGGATGTCGCAAACCGGCGTGTCGGGCAATTTGATGAGCCTGGGCGCGGTGGACTTCGGCCTCGTCATTGATGGCGCGGTCATCATGTCGGAGAACATCATCCGTCATCTCGCGCTCAAGCAGAAGGCGCTGGGCCGCGAACTCACCGCCGCCGAACGCTTCAATGAAGTGCGCTCCGCCGCCAGGGAGGCCGCCAATCCGATGTTCTTCGGCGTGCTCGTCGTCACCATCGTCTATGTGCCGATTCTCGCGCTGACCGGCATCGAGGGGAAAATGTTCCGCCCGATGGCCCTTACGGTCATCTTCGCGCTGGCCGGTTCGCTGGTGCTGGCGATCACGCTGACGCCGGTGCTGTGCTCGTATCTCCTGCGCGGCAAAATCAAAGAGGACGAGGAGAACTGGCTGGTGCATTTCTTCAAGGCGATTTACCGGCCGGTGCTCGCGCTGGCGCTCCGTTTCAAGCTGGTCGTGGTGACCGCGGCCGCGGTGTTGGTCGGCTCGGCGCTCTTCCTCTTCACGCGATTGGGCGCGGACTTCATTCCGCAACTCGACGAAGGCACCATGCTGCTGCAATTCATTCGCAGCAGCAGCGCCGGGCTGGACGCCTCGACCGATTTGCAGCAGAAATCCGAGAAGCTGTTGCTGGAGAAATTCCCGGAGATTGACCGCATGTTTGGCTTGATCGGCACGGCGGAAATCGCGGTGGATCCAATGGGGCCGAACTTGTGCGACACTTACGTCGAATTCAAGCCACCCCGCGAATGGCGGAAGATCGACGGGCAAACGGCAACAAAAGAGCAACTCATTGAGTTGATGCGACGTGAACTCGCCGTTCACGTCCCCGGCCAAACCTACCTGTTCACGCAGCCGATTCTGATGCGCTTCAACGAGATGATGGCGGGCGTCCGCGCCGACATCGCGGTGAAAGTATTCGGCGATGACTTCAAGGAACTCGAACGGCTCACGACCGAGATTCGCGACCTGCTGCGCAAAATTCCCGGCGCGGGCGACGTGGAGTTCGATGCGTTCGGACGCTCGCCTCTGCTGGAGATCAAGCCCGACCGCGACGCGCTGCGCCGTTACAACCTGCAGGCGGGCGACCTCAATCACGCCATTGCCACAGCGCTCGCGGGCGAGGAAGTCGGCTCGGTCATCGAGGGCAACCGGCGCTTCCCCATCGTCGTGCGCCTCGCCGAAGACGCGCGCCGCAGCGTGGACACCATGAAGCGCCTGCCCGTGCGGACCGACGCGGGCGGCTTGCTCACGCTCGGCCAGGTCGCCACGTTTCAAATGGTCGAGCAGGTCGGCGCCGTGACGCGCGAATCCGGCCAGCGACGCGGCGCGATTCTGGTGAACCTGCGCGGGCGCGACACGGAAGGCTACGTGAACGAAGCGATGGCCCGCATCAAAGCCGAAGTGAAGTTCCCAGCCGGCTACTATTACGAATTCGGCGGGCAGTATGAGAACCTGCAAAAGGCCCGCGCGCGGCTCGCCATCATCGTGCCGATGGCGCTGGTGTTTA
Organism: uncultured Bifidobacterium sp.; assembly: GCA_964491875.1. Classification (GTDB taxonomy): domain Bacteria; phylum Verrucomicrobiota; class Verrucomicrobiia; order Limisphaerales; family JADJPG01; genus JADJPG01. Next base: position 24,830 of record CAZBIC010000057.1, on the reverse strand, counting down.
TCTTCATTCTCATCTTCATGTCCGTCGGCGGCTTGCGGCATACGCTGCTCGTCTGCACCGGCATCCCGCTCGCGATGGCGGGCGGCGTGTTCGCGCTCTGGCTGCGCGACATGCCATTCACCATCAGCGCGGGCGTCGGCTTCATCGCGCTGACCGGCGTGGCCGTGCTGGACGACCTGATGATGGTCAGTTACTTCCACTTGCTCCGCGAACAAGGCCGCGACATAGCCACCAGCGTCCGTGAGGGCGCCATGACCCGGCTGCGGCCCGTGCTGATGACCGCGCTCGTCGCCAGCTTCGGCTTCATCCCGATGGCCATTGCGACCGGCGCGGGCGCGGAGGTGCAACGCCCGCTCGCCACCGTCGTCCTCGGCGGCATCATCACTTCGACTTTCCTCACGCTCGTCCTGCTGCCCGTGCTCTACGAGTGGATTGAGCGAAACCGCGCGGCCACCGTACCGACGACGGATGAAACCACGCCACGGGAATCCATCGAACCAACCGTATGAAGACATCCTTGAAACTGCGTGCGGCTCTCGGAGTGGTAGCGATACTGGCGACGCTCCTTGCCTCACCTGAAGCCCCCGCCCGCCCGCCCCGTGCCAGAGAAGCGCGCGCTGTCGTCCAATCCATCGACCGCTCGAACAGGACGCTGACTTTGAAGTTTCCCCAAGGCCGCGGCCCGGACCAAGTGATCTGGACCAAGCAAACGAAGTTCATTCACAATGCAGAGTTCGCCCCCGCTTCAGAACTCAAGGAATCAGCGACCGCAGTGGTCTATTACCGTTCGCCGTTCTTCGGGAGGGCGTTTGCGACGAAAGTTGTTTGGACGAATAACCAGCCTTCCAAATAAACGGACGCACGGCGCGGCTCACTTCCTCCGCGCGAAGCGCAGGAACGCCTGTAACTGCTCCGGCTGGGACTTCCAGTAACTCACCAGCTTCGCCAACACTTCCAGCGTCTGCGGGCGCAGATGGTGCTCGATGTCCTCGACCTCAGCTTCGACGATTTTCGCCTCCAGTCCAAGCAGACCGAGTAATTCCGTGAGCGTCTCGTGCCGGGCCTTGATCCGCGCGGCGACCGCGCGGCCCTCCGACGTGAGGCTGAAGCCGCGATACTTTTCATAGTTCAGGAAACCCCGCGCCGCCAGCCGCCGCACCATGTTCGATACCGTGGACAGCGTGAGGCCCAACTCCTCGGCCACGTCGGACACGCGCGCGTAGCCCTTGTGGTCCACGAGTTCGGCAATCCGCTCCAAATGGTCCTCCGTGGAATCGGAATGCGCCGGGAGTGGCGGGCGGGCCGGTTTTCGTTTCGCTTTCACCCGCGCGTTTTAACCCGCTCGCGGACCAATGGCGATTGTTTTCCGCCAGATGGAGAATTTGTGACAACTGACAATGTTTTAGTTGCAACACATTTTGTTTGACTGAATACCATCCGAGCCTACAATTCCGTCCCGTGAAAACAAGAAAGACTCTGGAGATAAACAAACGGCGGCTTGGCGGGTTGATGTTACAGCGGCCGCAGATGGTCTGGCTGTTTGCGACCCTTCTGGTGGTATCTTCGATTCAAAAATCGCAGGCGACTCCGCAATACGCGCGCAGCACGGGTATGAGTTGTGTCAATTGTCATGTCCTGCCTCCGAAATTGAACGCGTCAGGCGAGGCGTTTCTGGCACGCGGCTATCGGCTGACGACCGAACGGGAGCGGACGCCGACCGTGCCTCTGGCGGTGTGGATCACTGGCCGCTATGAGGAGCGGTCCCCGCAAGATTTGGAAAAGGCTTACGTGCCGAAAGTCGAGTTGATTAGCGGTGGACCGATCGGCGATCAGTTTTCGTATTTCATCGAGTGGCGTGTGGTGAGTTTGGACATGCGGAACGACGGTTCGCTGCGGGATCGCGGAGGAAGGTTCGAGGACGCGTTCATCAATTGGGAGATCAATGACAGGAACACTTTGACCGTCGGCCAGTTTCGATCGCTATCACAATACGACGTTTCATTACGGCTGTCGGCGAGCGAACCGGCACTTTTCAGCACGTCGCTCGCGGGTGATCCGACCAGCAATCCGCGGATTCAGTCGCTGCGGGCGTTTTCGCCGTCTGGCCGTTCACCCGGACTATCCTACAAGCTGCAGTCCATCCGGGGACCATCGGCCAGCGACGGTTTGTTTCATGTCGTCAACGTGCCGTTCGTGGGCGAGTTGTCCGTTCCGCTGAGCGACGAAGCGCGGCGCGAAGCGAGCTTTGAACTGCAAGGACCTGCAAAGGGTGTCTTTCTGGAAACGTTTTATCGCCGCAAGCTCAATTCCATCGGCGCGCACGCGTTTATCGATGACGACCGCTGGCTGGTGACTGGGGTGGGACGGGCAAATTACAAAGATTTTTACGCGACGGCAGGTGTGGGTTTGGACGGCGCGACCGGGCGCGGTTCGCGAACCAGATACAGCCTGGAAGCGGAATATTTGCCGACGTGGTATGACGTGATACGTCCCGGCGTTGGCTTTCGAGTTGAGCACGTGACCAATGCGGGCCGTGAGCCGGCTTACATTCCGTATTTCGTCTTGAGCGGTCCCAATTCGAAATTTACCTTCCTCCTGCAAATCGAGGGGCGTTTTCAGGGCGAAAGCAAAGGGCTGTTTGCGGATTTGTCAGTGATTTTTTAGGAAGGAAACGGCTATCACTAAAATCAATCTCACTCTTAGCACTTTCATTGCGACCTGCCTCGGCACCACATGCGCTCTTGGCCAAGACGAGGATAAACGCCCGGCCAAGGGCACCCAGGACAATTCCTCTCTCATTGAGGAAGCCTACCAGGAGGCGGGCGTCGTGCGGCACAACTTCAACCGGCGGGAGATGGCCATTTTTGCCCAAGGTGTCTTTGGGTGAGCAGCTTCAACGTCCGCTGGGCTTGGGATTCGCGTTCAAGTCGTTGGAAATGGCCTCTTTCATGCCGAGCCAGGTCGTGGCATAAGGTGTGCGTCGTAAATCGCGTGCGTTTCTGGCTCTGTGCAATTCTGGTCTTGATTAGCCGCCTTTTGCAGACGGAAACAGCCGCGTCGCCGGCCTCCGAGCTTCCGCTCCAATTCCGCGATGGACTCCTGTGGGCGGAGGTTTCCGTTCCGCAGGGAAAAGAATCTTTGCATTTCCTCGTGGACTCCGGCGCAAGCGCCAGCGTGGTGAACCTCTGCACGGCGAGACGGCTGGGCTTGAAGCTGGGACCAAAGGTGAAGGTCAGTGCTGTCGCGACGACATTGACGGGGCACTGGCCGGTGAAGTTGTCCGCCAGGGCTGGCGAGCTTGAACTGCCGGACGAATACCTCGCGCTCGACCTGAGCAAGCTTTCAGGGGCTTGCAGCCGTTTGGTGGATGGATTGATCGGCGCAGATTTCTTCCGCGACCGCGTGGTGGAGATTGATTACGCAGCACAGAAACTTCGCGTGCTGGCCGCGTCACCCGCCATTGATGCCACGAATGCAGTCCCGCTGGAGACGCGCCCTTGCGGCTTCCGAGTGGCGGTGAACGTAAACGGCGGCAAGTGCCAGTGGGTGCGTGTGGACACGGGCTGTGCAACGGCGTTCCAGTGGGTGACCTCGAAGGAGCGTGCCGGCCGCTGCACGAGCAAACTCGCGGTCGGCCTCGCTGAACTTTCCATCCCGCAGACCATGACCGGCCTGCGGATCGGAAATCACCGGCTCGACACCGTGCCGACCGGTTTGCATCGCAAGGCCATCTTCCCCGGTGAATCGGGCCTGTTGGGCAACGGCCTGCTGGCACACTTCGGCGTCGTGACCATTGACGCCAAGTCGGGTCGGCTACTTCTTGGACGCCATTCGGTGCAATAACCTCCGTGTATCTTCCGTTCGGCTGTCCGTCGGTGTCCCCCGTCAACCTCCCTTCCAATCACTGGCTTACAATTCCGTGAGGGATTTCCCCGACTGCGGCGTAGTGAGGGGTGTGAACAAAGCGGCCGATAGCCGCACAACAAAGAAAGACGAACGATATGAAAACCACACTGCTCCTCGTGGCTGCAACGGTAACGGTTTTTACCGCGGTCAACACCGCGTTTGCTGCTGAACCGCTGCTCTCGCCCCGTGCGAAGGCCAATCAAACCGGCATGGTGCGAAGTTCCTCTTCCGGTGATGTCAATCTGATTACCAACCGCCCCATCGGCAATGCCAGAGCTTGGGCGCATGCTCAGTCATTGCAGACGGTGCCTAGCACCGGACCGACCATTGATCTTGCCCACGGCCAGCGTCCCACGCTGTCACCCAAAGACCCGCGTTATGAACAAGTCACGCGCGAGTTGCGTGAAGCTCAGTTCCAGGTCGCGCCGCTGAAATAGGTGTGAGGGATTCACGACTCTGCGGCGTAGTGAACATCGACAAAATGAAACAAACGCGGGTTCGCCCGCCTCAATCAACAATTGCATGAAAAACATCACCAAACTCCTCCTTACAGTCGGCGCCGCCGTCGCTCTTTCCAGTCAAGCCGGTGCCGCCGAACCATTCCTTTCGCCTCGCGCAAAGGCCAATCAACCTTCCAAGCCTGCTGGTGGCAGCGATACTTTGGTCTTCGGAAAAAGTCCGAACGCGCTCGGCGATGCCGCGAAGGCGAAGGCATCCGGCGGTCACTACAGCGTGGCCGGCAGTTCCAAGAACGACCCTGACCTCATTCGTGGTCAATGGACCAGAACGGGTTCTCCCAAAGGACTCCAGCAACTTCGCGAGAGCGGACGCGAATACCAGGTTGCGCCGCTCAAATAACCGTGGCGACCACGTTTCCAACCGCTAATCTGGCAAGAGCGGCGGTCGCATCCGCCGCTCTTACCGTTGAAACATGAAGACCAACGACCCTGGCAACCACGACGAGCCGCTCCGCAAGGTGCTCAAAGAATGGCGGAGTTACGCTCCGCTTCCGCCGCGCTTTCAGGACCAGGTCTGGCGCCGCATCGGACGCGGCCAAACGCAAGCCGTCCCCTCAGTCTGGGCCGTCATAGCCCATTGGGTTGGCACGGTGTTGCCACGCCCGGCGCTTGCGGCTTCCTACGTTGCGGTGCTTCTCACCATCGGCGTGACTGCCGGGTGGGCGCAGGCCCGACAGGAAACCACGCGCGTGAAGGACGAACTCGGCCAGCGATACGTTCGCGTGCTCGACCCTTACCAAGCTCCAAGGCAGTAGTCCCATGAAGAAGGGCGTAACAATTCTCGTGCTCGGTTTGCTCGCAGCAGCGGCGGCCTATGGCTGCGTTTACTTCGCGTGCACGTCGCCCGCGCGCAGCTTGCAGCAGAGTGACCAGCCGGAACTGGTCTGGCTGAAGGAGGAATTCAAATTGGGTGATGTGGAGTTCAAGGGCGTGTCCGAACTCCACGCCGCCTACCTTCCGCAATGCCGCGACATGTGCCGGGAAATCGACGCCCACAATGTGAAGCTCCAAAAGCTTCTCTTCGGCGCGACGAACATGACACCAGAGATCACTGCCGCGCTGACCGAGAGTTCCCGGCTGCGCTCGGAGTGTCAGACCATGATGCTTCGCCACTTCTTCCAGGTGAGCAAAACGATGCCGCCGGAGCAAGGCCGTCGTTACCTCGCGTGGGTGCAAGAGAAGGCTTTTCTGCCCAACTACGACATGCCGAAGGAATAACGGGCATGGGCTGAACGCAGGGCAATTTGATTCGGGTGGCGGTTCGTTTCTTCAGCAGGAGTTCCCCACTCCCCACCTCCTTGGCGACCGTCGCCCGAATCTCCTTTCACAACCGCTGCGAGCCGGTGCGGCCAGCAACGCTTCGTAAGGGTTTCAGCCCTCCAACGACTCATCAAGCAAAGCTCCGCGGCTTGCGAACAAATGAACTGAACCATGCGCTACTTACGGCGAATTCACACCTACCTCGGCTGCTTCTTCGCGCCGCTGCTGCTCTTTTTCATTCTGAGCGGCTGGTATCAGACCGTGACGCCGAATCGCCAAAAGGGGCATGGTGAACTTGGTGATTGGAAGGCGCGGCTGACTTCGGTTCATGTGGACTCGATTTATCCGACCGAATCGGCCAGCGCCTATTCGCCGACGTTGTTTCGGGCGTTGGTCATTGTGATGGCCGTGGCGCTCGTTGTCACACTCGCACTCGGCGTCGTCATGGCTGTGCGCTTCACGCCGAAGAAGTGGCCCGTCTGGACTTCGTTGGCCTTGGGCGTCGCGGTTCCGCTCCTGTTCCTGTTGCTCGGACAAAAACACTGAATCCGCATGGCGAACCTCATCCATCGACCTGAGTGGTTTCTGCCGGAGCGTGCCGTCACGCCCGAAGGAGCATTTCAGAATCGCCGCCAATTTCTGAGGCAGATGGGCTTCACGGGCGCAGGTCTGCTCGCCGCGACACTCGCGGGCTGCAACAAATCCGACTCGCCTTCCAACGCGGCGACTTCAGCCCCAGCTTCACCTGACACCGAGCCGATCTTGCCAACCAAAGGCTATCCCGCGCAGCGCAACTCGGAATTCAATCCCGGCTGGAGGCTCACGAACGAGAAGGAAGCGGGCACCTACAACAATTTCTACGAATTCTCGCTGGCGAAAGACGCCTTCCGCTACGTCGGCAAGTTCGTGACAACTCCGTGGAGCGTGGAAATCACGGGCTTGGTCGAGAAGCCCATGACGCTCGACGCGCAAGAGTTGGCCGAGATGTTCGACTTGGAGGAACGCGTTTATCGTTTCCGGTGCGTTGAAGCGTGGGCGATGATTGTGCCGTGGACCGGCTTTCAACTCAGCAAGCTCATCGAGAGGGTCGTGCCGAAGCCGGAATCGAAGTTCATCCGCTTCGAGACGTTTAATCGTCCCAGCCAGGCTCCTGGCATGGCGAAGACGCCGCAATATCCGTGGCCGTATCACGAGGGCTTGCGGCTCGACGAGGCGATGCACCCGCTGACGCTGCTCGCGACCGGGATTTACGGCAAGCGGCTGCCCAAGCAGCACGGCGCGCCACTGCGCCTCGTCGTGCCGTGGAAATACGGCTACAAGAGCATCAAGGGCATCGTGAAGATCGAGTTCATCGCCGAGCAGCCCAAGACGTTCTGGGAAACGCTCGCGCCGAATGAATATCCCTTCTGGTCGAACGTGAATCCCAAAGTGCCGCACCCGCGCTGGTCGCAAGGCACAGAGCGTTTGATCGACACCGGTGACCGCGTGAAGACGCAGCCGTTCAACGGTTACGCCAGCTACGTCGCAAAGATGTATCCAGCCGTCTGATCCTGCACGACGGATTCGAGCAACTTAGGTCCTGTTGCACGCCGTGTCACCGTTGCTGGGTGGCGAGTTTCGACTTCCCTTTCGTCAAGCGCCGGTGTGCGACGTGCTCTCCTGTCTGCGGTTCAGCACTCGATTCAATCAAGGAGCAAAACTCTGCAGCCATCCTGCTGCCTGCCTTCGATTGTGTCCGCCAGTGTTCTACGTGCTGCTTGAGCGCGTCCCGGAACGCCTGTAATTCCTTTAGCTTGGTCTCCGTCTCACCGAGCGTCGCTTCCGCGATGGCCAGGACGCAACGACAGGTGGTTTTGCCCTCGCCGCGCAGATTCAAGATGCGCTTGACCTCTTGCAATGAGAAGCCGAGTGACTGCGCCTGTTTGATGAAGCGCAGTTGCTTCACGGCAGCCTCGTCATAGACGCGATAACCTGCGGTCGTGCGCGCGGGCTTCGCCAGTAATCCCTCCTTTTCGTAAAAACGAACGGTATCGGGTTTCACTCCCGCTTGTTTGGCCAACTGTCCGATTGTGAGATTTGCGAATGCCATGCTCGGTTTCCTAAACTGCAACTGCCGTAAATCCAGCTCTCTCGACGGCTTCCTGTAATCTCTGTTCATGGATCTTCGTCGGTTCGTATTCCACGTAGATGTGTTTTTGTGGAACTTTGGCTTTCACTTCACGCACGCCGGGCAGTGATTTCAGCGCACCGCTGATTCTGTTGGCGCATCCTTCGCACACCATGTTGGGCACAAGGAATTCCAGCTCGGCCAAAGGCGCCTCTTCGGCCACTGTCACGCGTTCCAGTTTCATGGCGCGAATGCGCAAAGTGTTCAGGAGGATGGCGAAGATGCTCACAATCATCAAGCCGATCGCCAATGCGGGCGTGACCAAGCCGATAGCCGCGAGGATCATTCCGATCACGTTGAAAATCACCGCGACAATCACGTTGCCGGTCATCGTGCGGTAAGCGGCCTTCCCGAGAATCAGCGCGTTGAGCACGCCGTCGAGCCGGTCGCTCGTGAGAATAACGCCAGCCGATTCGATTGCCACATCCGTTCCCGCACCGATGGCGACGCCCACATTGGCCTGAGCCAAAGCCGGAGCGTCGTTGATACCGTCTCCGACCATTAGCACTTTCCGATGGGCGGACTGGAGTGCTTCGATTGCGGACACTTTCTGCGCCGGCAGCAATTCGGCCTTCACTTCATCAATCCGCAGCTTGCTGACAATCGCTCCGGCCACAGCCGCGGAATCCCCCGTCAGCATCACGGTGCGAAGTCCGCGCTCCCGCAGTTTAGCGACAACTCCAGCGGCGTCACGACGTGGCGTGTCTTGCAGGGCAATGAAACCAATCAGGCGATGATCGCGAGCGACCGCCACGACGGTTTTTCCTTCGGCAGACAACTCTTTCAGCCTGGCTATCTCGGTGTCGTTCAGCGCAACTCCGCGCTCCTGAACGAACGATGGCTTGCCCGCGACGATCTCGACTGCATTCACATTTGCACTCACTCCTTTGCCGGGAACGACGCGAAAGTTTTGTGCGGACACTCTCTCGACGCCTTCCCGTTGCGCGTAAAAGTTAATGGCCTGTCCCAGCGGATGCTCCGAAGCGGATTCCACGGCCGCCGCAGCGGTCAACAGTTCGTCTTGCGCGATGCCGAGAGGAATCACATCGGTCACAGTGGGCCTGCCGTAGGTCAGCGTGCCGGTCTTGTCGAAAACCACCGTGTCAACAGTGGACAGCTCGTGGAACACTTCGCTGGCTTTGACCAAAAGCCCAATCGAAATTCCTCGACCACCAGCGATCGCGGCGAGCATCGGAGTCGTGATGCCCAAGGCGCACGGATAGCCCATGATAATCGTTGTCAGAAGAACCAACGCGGCTTGCATCCAATTGCCGGTTGCCAGCGCCCAGCCGACGAACGCCAAGCCAGCCACGATAAACACGACCGGCCCGTAGTAATTCATCAACCGGTCCGCCAAAAGTTCAATGGGCGGTTTGCGTTCGGCAATCTGCGACATTAAACGGACAATCTGGTGAAGAAAGGTTTCCTCGCCGACTTGCGTTACTTTGATTCGGAGCGAGCCGTCCAGGTTCAGCGTGCCGCCAATGACCTTCGCTCCGACTTCTTTCGTCACCGGCACAGATTCGCCGGTGAAACTGGATTCATCGACGCTCGCAGAGCCTTCGAGGACTGTTCCATCGAGCGCGATGCGCTCACCGGGCCGGGCGACCACTACTTCGCCAATGGCCACATCCTTCGTCAGCACGTCTGCCAGTGCGTCCCCGCGCTCTACGCGAGCGCGAGCGGGTTGCAGCGAGAGAAGTTTTCGCACGGCTTCGGATGCCTTCTTGCGCGTATCCAGTTTGAAGTAGCCGAAGAACAGGTGCAGCGCCATGAGCCACGCGGCGACGGGCAGGAAGTTCGGCCAGCGCGGATCGAACAACGAAAGTGTGCCGACGATGAACGAACCCCACGCACCGGTCGAGAGCAGCACATTGGCGTTAATGACGCGCTGACGAATCGCCAAAAAGGTTTTCCGCAAAATGGGCTGGCCAACCCACAGCAAAATGAATGCGGCGACAGCAAAGCTGAAACAGCCTCGCGCTTGCTCGTGCAGCCGGAACAGATCGAGCGGGTCAACCGCCAGGTCGAGCAACGCGAGCGTCATACCGATAGCACCACGTCGCCGAATCAGATTGAAGATGGCTTCATCAGTTGTGTATTGCTGCGCTTCGGTGCTCGAAACGCTGTAGCCAAGTTTTTCCACAACGGCGGCCAAATCCGGCCGCCTGATTTTGTCGGTGTCCGCTTCCACGAGCACAATCCCATGCACCAGATTGACCATGACGCTTTTGACTCCAGCATACCGCTTGAGTGCCTTCTCCACGCTCATGGTGCAAAACGAGCACATCAGGCCCGAAACTTTCATTTGAACAGCTTCCATTTTCATAAATCGTTTCGTTCACTTCATCTGAGCGACCCTACACTTTGGAGATGACTCCAAGCGCAAGGGGAAATTTCTTCAACCCTGCGTCTGGCATCGACAGCAGGCGCGTTTGATTCTCAGATTGATGATTGAAGTTCCAACCAGTGCCGCGACGCCCAGCCACAACACCACCGGCTCAAACCAGACGTAGCGTGCGGCGTAAACCGCCGCAGCTCCAAGCGCCCCGACTGGCAGAACCCACCAGCGCCGATGGAATTTCGCGGCCCACGCCAGCGAGCCAACACTGAGCAACAGCAACGCGACGAGCAATCCGTGCATCAGTTGCGCCGTGACCGCCGCGCCCAGCCCAAGGGAGGTCAGCAACGCGCCAAGCGCGGGAACACAGAAAGGACACTTGATTCCAGCCGTGGAAGACAAAAGGGACGCGATTCCGCCCAGCCATTTTCCGAACGCGCCCTGCCGGACCTTCCCCTCGAATTGTAGCCGCCGGTCCAGACCAGCGTCGCCAGTTTCAGTTTTCATCTCATGCATCCTACAGCTTGGAGATGACTCCAAGGTCAAGAGCGTTGTTTGGGGTATTTCTGGAGTGAAAACGTCTCATCCGTTCAGCGGCTACGTCAGTTACTTCGCAAAGATGCATCCGGCGATTTGATTTGGTCTCGGTTTCCAGTAAGGAACTTTTCCATTCCGCGACTCATCATCAGCCGGCTTCCACGTCGGAAAACTTGATGAGGGGTTTTCCCCGCGACGGCGTATTAAAGAGTGGACTGAATTACAAACGGCGGCATCCGTCGCCATAACATGAAAGAAAAAAAGTATGAAAACTTTGAATCATCTCCTTGTGGCGGCTGCGGCCGCTTTCACGCTGAACGTCGCGCCCGCGATAGCAGCGCCCAACAACACCGCATTACTCCACAGCCCTCGTTACTTGGAAGCGCATCCGGAATTGTTGCGCGAGCAGCCGGCTGGCCGAGAGTTCAAAACGGTGTATCAGGCCAAACTCACCGAAAACATCGCTCTTGCCAACAGTCCACGCTTTCGGGAAACACACCCTGAACTCCGGGTGACACCGTCGGCAGATCAATCAGTCGCGCAGAATGTCAGCGAGCGCGAACGGTTAAGCAAGGTGAGGGAAAACAGGGCGTTGGTCCGCAGCCCGCGATTCTTGGAACTACATCCAGAGCTGCTGCGCGGCGCGCCTGTATTTGAGATCGCGCCATTGAGGTAAGTCGCGCCAAAAATCTGAGGGATTTTTCCGACGATGGCGTATTGAGAACTGTAGCAAACAACAACAACCGGCGGCGACCACCGCCACAAACGAAAGAAAGAATAATCTATGAACTCAGTGAAGTATCTCCTGGTGGCGGCTGCGGCCGTCATAACATTCAACGTGGCCCTCGACGCGCAAGCGGGCGAGCCGTCCCTGTCACCTCGCGCCGCTCAATTGAGGCATGAACTCCGAACCGTGCCGAGTACCGGTAGCAGCCCGAATTTCGTCTCTGGCAATTACCTGGGCGCAGCGGCCAAATGGGAACTCAACCGCGCCAAGGTCCTGCCGAGCGGAATGGTCACGCCGAACCTCGTCAGCGGAGGCTACAATAGCGCCGCATTGAAGGCTCGCGGCGGCAGCCTTGGACCGCAGCGGTTTGAAATCGCGCCGCTGAAGTAGCAATTCATCGACTGGAACGGCCGTGAAGAAGCTACTCGTTAACAAACTTGCCGGGGCGTTCGTGCTGATCGCATCGTTTGCGGCGAGCACAGACGCTTGGGCCAGACCGCCCCGACCGCGGGAATGGTGCGGCGTTCTGGAACAGTTCGACCCCGGAGCGCGTGAACTGACCGTCCGTTCTTCCTCTGGCGGCAAGTCCTTGGAGGCGGTCTGGACGAAGGGTTCGCGTTTCGTCCGCACGAGAAACCCTGCCTCCGTTGCCGCCCAGACGAAGGAAGCGAGGGTCTGCGCGCATTACCGCTCGCCGCTCTTTGGGCGTCCGTTCGTCACCAAGGTCGTCTGGAGCGACGGCTGACCTCTCGCCGCCGCGCTTGCGCGCGCCGATTCTCAGCTTGGTGTCGAGCCTCAGCGCGACGCCGGGCAAGGTCGCCGGAGATTCGGCGAAGGGCGGTTTATCGCGGTCTTGTCAACTCGACGGCACCGCCCTTTGTCGAAGTTGGGTCAGGTCGGCTGCCCCAGTGGGTCTCGTGAGTTGTCGCGCAGGATGTCGTGAACAAGGCTACCGCCGCCAGTGCAAAGCACACACCGGGCAGCCGCTTCCTAGACCAGTTGGTTATTCTCATTTTTCGCCTTTTTGATTTTTTTTGTTGCTGCTCGTCTGAGCGCGATGTTGTTGGCGCTATCGACGGTGTCCCTTCTCGAATACACTGCGGATCGTGGAATCCATGACGCTGAACTTTTTCCCATCGTCGTTGCCTGTCTCAAGGTTCCGGCATTCCGCAACGAGACATAAAACCCCTTCCGCGGTTTCTCCGAGGAAGGGGTTGCAGTGAGTCAAGCCGAGCCTAAAACTGGTAAATGATGTTGGCAGCGATCAAGACGTTGTTTCGCTTGTTGGCCGTCCCGCTTCCGTAACCAATCATGTCCCCATCACCCGCCAGATGGTCCCAGCGGATTTCAAGGCGGCTGAGGACATTCTTCCAGAGGTCATACTGGAGCGTGCCAGTGAGCGCGAAAACTTCGCTGTTGCCGGCAGGCAGGCCAGCGCCAGTAAGGAAGAGGTTGGAGTCAGTCCAGACATATTCCGCACGACCGTGAAGGCTCAACTTTTCGGTAGCCTGGAACGACGCGTAGCCCGCGAGCGCATTGGCGTAATTGTTGGCGCCCGCTCCGGTGCTGCTTGTGCCGAGGTAAGCATAGGAGCCGCCCACCTTCAGATTCTTGATCGGGGTGCTCAGCGTCGCACCCAGGTACCAAGTCGTCTGATCCCAATCGGCCGTCTCACTGTAACCGTTGATTACACCCGCATAGAGGCTGGAACCGGCAATGAAACCCCAGTCTTCAGGGGCGGTGAGGGCCAAGGCACCCGTGTAGGACTTATAGGATTCGGCTCTCGGCGTGGTTCCTTGGTCAGCCTTCTGGTTGATGACTGGACCGACCGTGTTGGCAATCGCGGCGGACGCACTGATCAGCGCGCTGAACTGGTAGGACATCTCAACACCGGTTTGGGTATGCGGTGTCAGGGCCAGCCCGTAAGCGCGGGTGTAATTGGGGTTGCGACCCGCATCATGACTCTCATAGCCAAGCAGGCCGTCAAACACACCCACTTTGAAATCAAGGCCATTACCCACCGGAGCGCGAAGGGCTACATACGCCTGCTTGATGGCCACCGGGGAGTTGTCCCCGCCGCTGTCCAGGGTGGTGCCGAACGTCGTGGCGTCCGGACCGAACCAGAGCTGTACCTTATAGCCAGCCGCCCACTGGGCCTCATCCATCGGTCTTTCGATGGTGAGATCCACCACGTTGAGATTAAACCCGTCCTGCTTGCTGGAAGTGTTGTACACATAACCCGGAGTGCGGTCGTTCCCTGTTCCGGTGTTCCAATGCATTGACGTGTTGACGTAACCACTGATGGTCGTGGACGAAAGCGCCGTCCACAACTGGTTTGACTGTTCCTCAGCCTGAGTGGCTGCCCGGACGCCGACCAGCCCGACAACAGCCAGACCCACAGTCCACTTGTTCACCCTCATACTGTTACTCCTGTAATCCTTTTTGTGATCTCGCATATATGTTGTTCCTTCAGTTGTTCGTTTTGGTTGAGTTCACCTGCCCGGCTGCCGAACGCTCCAGTTGAAAAAAGTTGGGGCTGGGAATGAACATCCACAGCCCCAACCCAACCGGAAGGAACGGTTGTAACAGGGAACTTGAGACAACTGAACCGTGGAGGAATTCCCGCGCAGCGCACGAGAACTATATTTTTTGACACGTAAATAAAATTGGAGTGAATCCATTAACGGAGACGTATAACGTCCTGTCGCCAGGCTTGCTCCATTCCACCGGCGGATTTCCTCCAGTACAAATTCCAGCAGGGCTCCGAGTTAAGAATCTCTGAGGGGTTCGCATTGCTGCGGCGTATCAGGAAACAAACAGACAATAGCGGCATCGCGCCATGATGGTGCTGTGTCGTTATCGCCGACTGGCTCGCTAAAGCATTGCAGCGGGACGCTATGAGTGCTCCGAAATGGTTAGTCCAGGAACGAGACGCGGCCGACATGGCGCGCGTGCAGACGGGTGACGACGGCGCACTGGCGAACTTGATGGGACGCCACGGTCCGGCGCTGATGCGGTTTCTGTGGCGGCGGCTTCTCGACCGCGCTGAAGCAGCCGAAGTGATGCACGAAGCCTTCGTCCGCGTTTATAAAAACCGGTATCGTTTTGATTTCCACCGAGCTTTCTCGACGTGGCTTTACACCATCGCCACAAACCTCGCTTGTGATCATTTGCGCTGCCGTGCCCGTCAGCCCGATGTCGTACCGTTGGACTTCAACGAGGCAGCAGACGGCGAGGCCGCGCCTGCTGCTCCCGTCGATCCGGCAGGAGCGCCCGACGCCCGTCTCCAAACCAAAGAATGCTTCATCGAGCTAAATGCGTGGCTGAACGAGTTGCCGGAGAAGCTGCGTACGCCGCTGTTACTGGTGGCCTTCGACGGTTTGTCGCAGGCGGAGGTTGCAGCCCTGCTGCGATGCTCGCCCAAGACCGTGGAGATGCGCCTTTACCACGCGCGGCAGTGGCTTCGGAACAAGACGCCTGGACTGCGATCACTTTCTTGATCCCCACGCCATCCACGCCATCACCCGGCCGGGTCGCCGACGGGAGTAGTTTTCTTGAGGGATTGTCCAAGGGGCGGCGTAGTAGAGCGTGTCAGTGTTGAAAACACGAACCATCACAATATGAAAATGCCCAAGAATCCTGCTCGTTTGTTGTTTGCTGCCATGCTCATTTCCTCGCCCGTCGTTGCGGTCGCCGCTGATGGCAAGGCCGAGAAACCCAAGCCTTACACGTTGAAGACCTGCGTCGTTTCCGATGAAGAACTCGACGAGAAAGGCAGCATGAAGCCCTACGCGTTCACGCACGAAGGCCGCCAGATCAAACTCTGCTGTGAATCCTGCCTGAAGGACTTCAAGAAGGACTCGGCGAAATACATCAAGAAAATTGAGGAAGCGGAAAAGAAGCAGAAGAAGTAACTAACCCGTTCACACTATCTCCAAACTCAACTCAACGATATGAAAATTAAGACCATTGCCGCAGTGCTCTTGGCCGCCGTCGGCCTGAGCTTCAACACCGCCGTTCGCGCGGCAGACGAACCGGCGCTCGTGCAGCCGGTCAAATCCGTTCTCGACCACTATCTGATGATCCAAACCGAACTCGCGAAGGATTCCGTGAAGGGTCTGGATGAGCACGCCAACGCGATTGCAAAAGCAGTGAAGGGCGACGAGATGAAGATGCTCTCACCCGATGTCGCCAAGCAGGCCGAGACGCTGGCGAAGGCGAAGGACGTGAAGGCAGCTCGCGAAGCTTTCAAGCCCCTGAGCGCATCGCTCGTGAAATACCTCGCGGACAACAAGGCCGGCAAAGGAACGTATCACGAGGCGTATTGTCCGATGGTCAAAGCCAATTGGCTGCAAAGTGAAAAGGACATCAGGAATCCCTACATGGGCAAGTCCATGCTGACATGCGGCGTTCTCAAGAACTGAAATGACTTTTTCTCCTTGCGCGACAGGGAATCGCGCCGGGAGATGTTCGGCCCTCGTTCAAGGAGGCTGACGAAAGAAATGTTTCCTCGCCGGGTGAATCTTGGCAGTCTCCGTAAGGATTGCCGGTCCAAAGCGACCAATTGTCGAAATGACCTCGAAGGAGCGCGCCGAGCGATGCACGAGCAAGCTGGCGGTTGGCCTGACAGAGTTTTCGATACCGCAGACGATGACGGGCGTTCGTATTGGAAATCAGTACCTCGACACCGTGCCGACCGGGCTGCATCGAAAGGCGATCTTTCCCGGTGAATCGGGCCTGCTCGGCAACGGGCTGCTGGCGCAGTTTGGTGTCGTGACGATTGACGCCAAGGCCGGGCACCTGATCCTCGGTCCTGTCGCTGTTCATTAGTCGTTCGGTTTCTTCCGGTTCTACCTCCCCTCCTCCCGGCGTGCCCGTCTTCGCCGCGCTCCTCCTTCCTCCTTCTCCGACGCAGAATCCGTGAGGGAATTTCCCACCTTCGGCGTATCCAAGGACGTGAACAAAGCGGCGAAGAGCCGCACAAAGAAGAAAGACGAATGATATGAAAACCACACTGCTCCTCGCCGCCGCGGTGACAGCTTTCGCTGTCGCAACGACCGTCTCGGCCACTGAGCCGCTGCATTCGCCCAAGGGCAAGGCCCTTGCGGACTCGCTGAGAAAGGTTTCTGCCACCCACAGCGACGTTGACTTGACCAAGGACCGGCCCATCGGGAACGCCAAAGCTTGGGAACTGGCCCGATCCTTCCGCACCGTTCCCAGAACTGGCCCGAGTGTTGAGCTCGCCCACGGTCCGCGTCCACTGCTATCGCCGAAAGACCCGCGTTACGAGACGACCCTGCGCGAACTGCGCGCGAGGGAGTTCCAAGTCGCGCCGCTGAAATGAGCGTGCGGACAAATCTGCATCCGGTAGGATAACGGGCGGCGGCCAGTCCGCCGCTCAACGAAGTTGAAGCCTATGAAGACTAACAATTCCAACGAGAACGACACTTCTCTCCGCGCGCTTTTGCAGGAGTGGAAGCCGGAGGTGTCGCTGCCCCCGCGCTTTCAGGCAGAGGTCTGGCGGCGCATCGAACGGGCTGAAACCGCGCGCGCGCCGTCTGTCTCGCTTGCGACGGTGTTCGCGAACTGGATCGCGAACATCCTGCCCAAGCCCGCGCTAGCCACCGCCTACGTGACCGTACTGCTCGTCGTCGGCGCGAGTGTGGGCTGGAATCAAGCGCGACAGGAAACGGCGCGCGTTAGCGGCGAACTCAGCGCCCGCTACGCGCAGGCGATTGACCCTCACCAAGCCGCTCCGCAGCCATGAAGCGCGGACTCGTGATTCTCGCGTTCGGCGTGGTGGTGGCTGTCGTTGCCTTCTGCTGCGTCTATCTGATGGGCACGGCCACGCCGCGCGCCTTGATGCAAAGCGCCCAGCCGGAACTCGCTTGGCTCAAGCACGAATTCAGCCTTGGAGACGCCGAGTTCAAACGCATCACCGAGCTTCACACCGGCTACCTTCCGCAGTGCAAAGAACGCTGCTTCCGGATCGACGAGTTGAACGACAAGCTTTCCAACGCGCTCGCCACAGCCACACAGGTAACGCCGGATATTGAAACGGTGTTGAAGGAACGCGCACAGATTCGGGCCACCTGCCAGTCGGAGATGCTCAAGCATTTCTTTGAAGTGAGCCGCACCATGCCGCCTGAGCAAGGCAAGCGTTACCTCGCATGGGCGCGAGACAACACCTGTTTGCGCGAGCAAGCGATGGACCACGGCACCGACAATCACGCCGCGACGACAAAATCTGCCCGTCAGCCATAGTTCCTGCATGAACACGCCCAACACGGCCGAACTGGACGTGCAGGACATGCGACGCCTCGCGGACGGGCACGAGGTAGCCTTGAACGACTTGATGGAGCGTCACGCCGAGAAGGTATTTCATTACCTCCTCCGTTGCTTGCAGGACCAGGACGACGCCGCGGATCTGGCGCAGGAGACTTTTGTGAAGCTGTATCAAAGCCGCGCCCGCTTCGACACCGGACAGAAGTTTTCAACCTGGCTCTACGCCATCGCCAGCAACCTCGTGAAAGACCGCTACCGTTGGCGATCTCGCCATCCGCAGGTCTCCCTTGACGCGGAAAACGATGCGACAGGCGAAAGCTACCGCGACGCATTGCCGCAGGACGGACCATCCCCCACTGACCATGTGCAGGCTGGGGAGCGCGCTGAAGCGGTGCGCCGGGCCGTGGCCGCGCTGCCCGAGGAATTGCGCCAGCCGCTCATCCTGTCCGAATACGAGGAACGCTCACACGCGGAAATCGGCGGAATCCTCGGCTGCTCCGCGAAGGCCGTGGAGACGCGCATCTACCGCGCCCGCCAGCAACTCCGGGTGAGTCTCGCCGGGTTGCTAGCTGCGGTTTGAACTAAACGGATGACCGCCGGCGGGCGATTTTTTGCAGGACGGTGTGGTCGTCGCCAAACTTGCAGAGCGCGTCACAGTGCTCGCTCAGTTCCTTGAAAGGGAGGAACGCGAAGGCAATGTTCTCCAAGTCACTGCGGAAGGCCGGACGAGAAAGCTGCGCCATCACTTCCTTTTCCCGGTCGTTCGGCGCGACGAGGTAGAGCTTGCACGCGCCGCCGGGAATCGAGCGGGACAAGTCTTCCAGCCGCAGGATGCCGGAGTAGATCGACGTGCTCTTCTCGATCTCAAATGCGCTGACGATTTCCCCCGTGCCGGGTTTGAGCCAAATCACGTCAATCAACGTCACCGTGTCCATCACTTCGCCGGGCCACGACTGCGGCGGGAGCTCCGGCATCGTGAGCATCGCAAAGCTGTCCCCGTGGCAGGAGCGATGGCGGTCGTTGCGGGCCACATGCACGTCGTATTTGAGCGCCCGCCCGACTTTGATGAGCAAGTGCTGCATCTGGGTGTGCTCGGATTCTTCCTCTTGCTCGGCGAGCACTTCCTTGTGCCGGGCACGGGCGGACTTCTCCGCTTTCTCCTTCGCTTCTTGCAGCACGCCATCCGCGTTTCCCGCGATGACCAACCGGCCTGAGCCGATTTCAAACAGCAGACCCGCGAAAGCGCCGAGGTCTTTGGAAAGATGGTCGCGCAGTTCCTCGTTGGCGCGGACAATCACTTCCCGCATCTCCAAGTAACTTTCCCACGAACCTAGTTTCGTCTTTGCGGCGAAGAGTGCGTTGAAGCCGTTTACCATCGCGGTGTTGAACGGCGGCACCAGCGTCGGGTGCAGGAAGTAAATGATGCTGGCGACCGCCGGGCCGAGTCCTTTGATTTGCGCCGCGCCGAGGCGGCTCATCTCGGCGAGAACTTGGTCTTCGCGCGTGGCGCTGAGACAGGCTTGCAAAAACGCGCCGAACTTCTGCTTGTTGGTCTGGCTCTCGTAGATGTCCGGGATGCGGAGCTTCGGCTTCCAGTAGAACGGATGCGCCGCGCCCTCGAAGACCTGCTTCTGCTCGGTGATGGCGGTGAGCACAATCTCCAAAGTTGAGCCTTTGAAGTCGTTTGGAAAAGTGCCCGCCGCAATGCTGTCCACCGTGTCGCGCACGCCGCGCCGAATGGCGCGAAATGCCTTCATCCGCTCTGCGCCGTTGATGAACCAAGTGGCATAGACCGATTCAGGGTCGGCCTTGTAGCGGCTGATTAGCTCGATAAGAGCGGCGTTCTCCATGCGGGTGGCGTCGTGCTAACGCGGATTAAACGTGGGGGTTGCGGGATGGTCAACGCTCGACTTGGCCCGATTGGCCCGATGCCTTGAGGGATGGTGCCTGCCCCCCGAAGAATATCTGAGGGATTCATCGTTCATTGGCGTATCAGAGTCAGAATTTGACAAAGCGACCCGTCCTCCGCATGGTCAAGCCGCGGTTCGAGTCGCACTTTATATGCGTTCACGCCAGACAACTTTCAGCCCGCTGCTCCGCTCCTTTGCCGCGGGGGCGCTGTTGGTCTGGGTTGCGGCGCAGGTGCTTTGTTTCGCGCACTGCAACTTCGGCGTCAGCCACGGCGGTTTCCAACAAGCCTCCTGTCACGGATCAGCCCCGGCGAAGGCCTGCCATGACGACGGGAAGTCTTCCGGCCCGGCACAACAAGACTCATCGGCCAGTGTCGTTTGCTCCACCCTCAAATCGGCGTTGGTGGGCAGCGGTGTGACGGCGCTGGTTCCACCCGATTTTCATCTCCTCTACACGCTGGCTCCGCTCGCACTCGCGCTTGATGTGACCGCGGCGGAACCGACTGCCCTCCTTTCCCGCCAACCCAAAACACGCGATTGGGTCTTCACGCCCGAATTGTCTCTCGGCCCGGCGTTCCGTAGTCTCGCTCCTCCCTCCCTCAGCTAAGTTGATTCAAGCCAGCGCCTGGGTGCGCGGCTGATTTCAACTTCTTCTCCTTTTCCGTTACCCGTTGTCACGGAAGTCGTCTGTTCGTTACCTGAAATTTCAAAGACAAAAATATATGAACACGAAAATGAAATGGAGTCTGCCGGCCCTGATGGCGCTGGCCCTCGGAGTTGCCGCGCTCGGCGTGACTGGCTGCAACAAGTCCGAGCAAGACCACAGCGATGGCCACGCTCATCAATACACCTGCCCGCATCATCCCGAGGTGGTCCAGGACAAGCCCGGCAACTGCCCGAAGTGCGGCATGAAACTGGTGGAAAAGAAATGAGCCGTATGCGCCGTTACTCTGCCATCTCAAGCCTTGGCTTCCGGGCCACGTTCGCCTTGCTCGTCCTCGCCGCTTTCGCGCCGACGGCTCGCGCCCAAACACCGCGCCTGTTGGACGCGGCGTATCTTGACTCGTTGCGCGCCGAGGTTCGCACCAATCATCCGTCGGTCGCCGCCGCACAAGCCCGCGTGCTCGCTGCAGAGTCAGGCGTCCGTGCGGTGCGGCTTTGGGAAGACCCGATGGCCGGTCTGGGATTCATGGCCGCCGATCGCGAGATGCGAATGGACGACGGGGACATCATGTTCGGCGTCGAGCAGATGCTGCCCCGGCGCAAACTTTACGAAGCACGCAAGGCGAGGGCCGGAGCGGAGCGCGCTATCTTCGAGGCGGAGACACGCACGGCGGCGCTCAATCTGGAAACGCTCGTCGCCCAGTCCGCCATCGAACTCGCGCTGGTGGACGAGATGCTCGCCATCGAGACGAATCAACTCGCCTGGCTGGAAAGCATGGCCGCCAATGCGCGCGAGAAGCTCAAAGACCCGATGGCCAACGCCTCCGAACCGCTCCGCATCGAGAGCGAAGTGGCGCAGGAACGGCAGAAGATTGACACCACCCAGCGCCAGCGCATTCGGCTGGCTCGGCAACTCAACATCCTGCTGGGCCGAGACACGGACGAGGCGTGGCCGAACCTCCGTTTGCCGGAGTCCGCTACACTGACGCCGGCACTCACCGATGAACTCGCGCGGCTCTATCAGGTGAATCCCATGCTTCAGGCGCAGCTCAACACCGCCGAGGCCGCGAAGTCTGAAATCGAAGTCGCGCGGCGCGAGCGCAGCCCGATCTTTTCTGTCGGCGTGGAGTCGAGCGTCTATTCAGGCGGCGATTTCCGGCAGGCCACCGTGGGCGCAAAGATGACGCTCCCTTGGTTCAACAAATCCGTGTATCGCGCGAACACCGACCGCGCCATCCAACAACAGGCCGCCGCAGAAATGGAGGCCGAGGCGCTCGCGCGTCGGTTGCGTGGCGAAGCCGTCGCGGCGCACACCGAGGCGGAAACTTCCGCGCGACAGGCGAAGACAATTTCAGAGGAAGTCATCCCGCGCGCCGGGAAGGCCGTCGAGTCCACGCAGAATGCCTGGATCAGCTCGAAGGCCAGCATCCTCGAAGTGCTCGACGCCCGCCGTTCGCTGCTGAACGCGCGCCTGGAGGAACGCCGTTCCGTCGCCGCACACCGCGGTGCGCTGGAGATGCTGCGTTCCATCGTTCCACCACCGACCACCCGCTGACATTTTTATGAAGACCCTCCCAGCCATCCTTCTGACGCTCGCGGTTGCCATTCCGGCGACATGGTTCGCGACGCGACAACTTTACCTCGGCGGCACGAGTTCCGTCGCGACCTCCGGGCAGCCCGCCAAGGGCGAGCGCAAACTGCTCTACTACCAGAGCGCGATGCACCCTTGGATTAAGTCGCCCAAGCCGGGCCGTTGCACCATCTGCGGCATGGAACTGACGCCGGTGTATGAGGGCGACGCCGGTTTCGACGCGGCGGGTGGCGGCGATGTCGTGCCGCTGACGCAGACCATGATTCAGGTGGTAAATGTCCAGACCGCCGAGGCGCAAGTGCACCCGCTCACGAAGACGCTGACCGTCGCGGGAATGGTGGACGACAACGCTACGCGGCATCGCGTGCTCTCGGCTTACATTCCTGGCCGCGTGCAGAAGCTCTACGTCAATTTCGTGGGCGCGGAGGTGAAGGAAGGCCAGCCGCTCGCGGAGTTTTACAGCCCAACGTTGCTGCAATCCGAACGCGAGTATCGCACGTTGACCGGCGAGCTTCGTTCCGCGACTGCGCTACGTTTGTTGCAAATGGGACTGACCTCAGCCCAGATCGAGGCGCTGCCGGAGAAGCCCGGCGACAAGCTGACCTCCCAGATCCTTTCCCCCATCGGCGGCACAGTCGTCGCGCAGAACGTGTATGAGGGGCAATACGTGCAGGAGGGCGAGCGGCTGTTTGAAATCGCGGACTTCTCGACGATGTGGTTTCAGTTCCGCGCCTACGAGCAAGACCTGCCGTGGATCAAGCCCGGCCTCAAGGTGGACATCACCACGCCGTCGCATCCGGGCAAGACGTTCACTGGCAACATTACGTTCATTGACCCGAACTTCGACGAGGCCACGCGCTCGACCAAGGTGCGCGTGGAACTGGAAAACCCGCTGGTCGAAGGACGCCGCTTCTTGCTCCATCGTCTCTACGCGGACGGCCTGGTGCGCCTCGACCTGCCGGACGCGCTCACTATTCCTCGCGCGGCGGTGATTGAAACCGGGCCGGAGGCCGTGGCCTACGTCGACCAGGGCGGCGGCGCATACTCACGTCGCGTGCTCAAGCTCGGTCGTCGCGGTGACGCGCTCGTGGAAGTAACCTCCGGCCTGAGCGTCGGAGACAAGGTGGTGGTGAACGGCAACCTGCTGATTGACGGGCAGGCGGAGATGAACCGCGCCTTCGCCGAACCCGCCGCGACCAACGCGCCTGCCGTCACGCTACCCGCGCTCACGGAAGCGCAGCGCAAGGCGGTGAAAGATTTCCTTGCTCTTGCGGATGCCATCACCGCGTCGCTCGCGGCGGACAAGCTCGACGAGTTCAACACACAAGCGGCGAAGTCTCACGCGGCCATGCCCGCGCTGATGGACGCTTTCGTCAACGCGGACAAGGCTTGGCATCCGTTGCTCAAGGGTCTTGAGGAGGCAGGCCACTTGGAAAAGGCCGACGACCTCAAGGCCGCGCGGAAAACCTTTCATCCTTTCAGCAACGCCGCTGTCGCGCTCGCGCAGGCGTTGCGCCGCGGCGAGAAGGAGTTCGCTTCGCTGAAAGTGTTTCGGTGTCCGATGACGAAGGCGGTGTTCCCCGGCGCACCTGCATCGGCGGAATGGATGCAACTCAAACCCGCCATCAGCAACCCCTACATGGGCGTGCAGATGAATGATTGCGGAACGGAAGTGAAACCGTGAACCGGGAGCACCAGCCATGATTCAACGCATCATCGAATGGAGTTTGAAGAACCGCTTCCTTGTCTTCTGCGGGGCGCTGTTGCTCATCACGCTCGGCGTGCGGGCGGTTTTCAAGACGCCCGTGGACGCGATTCCCGACCTCACGGAAAATCAGGTGCTCGTCTATGCCGATTGGATGGGCCGCAGTCCGCAGGAAGTTGAAGACCAAGTGACCTATCCGCTCTCGACCGGCTTGCAGGGACTCGCGGGCGTGAAGGACGTGCGCGCTACTTCGATGTTCGGCTTCTCGCTGCTCACCATCATTTTCGAGGACAACATCGACACCTACTTTGCGCGGACGCGCGTGCTCGAACGGCTCAACTATCTCCAAGGCGCGATGCCCGAAGGCGTGAAGCCGCAACTCGGCCCGGACGCCACGGGCCTCGGCTGGGTCTATCAATACTACCTCGACGTTGACCCGACGAAAGCGCCGGACGGCGGCTACGACCTCGGCAAGCTCCGCACGGTGCAGGACTGGCACATCCGTTACCAACTCGCCAGCGTGCAGGGCGTCGCGGAAGTCGCGAGCATCGGCGGGTTTGTGAAGCAGTATCAAATCGAACTCTCCGCCACGAAGATGCGGGCCGCGAACGTCACCCTCATGGAAGTGATGACGGCGGTGCAGAACGCGAACCTGAACGTCGGCGGCAAGACGATTGAAGAAAACGGCGCGGAGTTCGTGCTGCGCGGCATCGGCCTCGTGGAGAACACGGAAGACCTCGAACTCATTCCCATCAAGGCGATGGAGGGCACGCCCATCTACGTGAAGGACATCGCCAACGTGCAAATCGGCGGCGACTTCCGGCGCGGCGCGCTCGACATCAACGGACACGAGGCCGTGGGCGGCACGGTGGTCATGCGGACGGGTGAAAACGCCAAGGCCGTCATCGAGCGCGTGAAGGCGAAGATTGCCCAAATCTCCAAGAGCCTGCCGCCGGGCATTTCCATCAAACCATTCTACGACCGCAGCACGCTCATCGAGCGCACCATCGACACGCTCAAGCACGCGCTCATCGAGGAAATCATCCTCGTCACGCTCGCGCACATCATCTTCCTGTGGCATTTCCGCAGCATCCTCATCGTCACGCTGCCGTTGCCCGTCTCGATTCTCATTTCGTTTCTGCTGATGAAGGAATTCGGCATCACGAGCAACATCATGTCGCTGACCGGCATCGCCATCGCCATCGGCGTGCTGGTGGATG
>CAZBIC010000056.1:0-40601 GCA_964491875.1 uncultured Bifidobacterium sp. | reverse complement strand
CACAACGCCTGAAGCGGAATTTGATTTAGAAAAGCTGATCCTCCCTGCATGGGCCAAGGACTCGCCGCAGAACAACCGTTACGCCAAGTTCGAGGGCGAACCCGAGCGCCGCGATCGCGGTGACCGTGGCGATCGCCGGGATCGTCCCGCTCGCCGCCCCGGTGGCGGTCCAGGTTTCGGCCGCGGACCCGGTGCGCCGCAAGGTGCGCCAGGCCAGGGTCGTGGACCCGAGCGCCGCGGCGGACCCGGTGGACCCCGTCCCGCCGGCGGTCCTCGCCGTGATGGCGGCCGCCCGTTTGGTCGCGATGGCGGTCCGGGACGTCGTCCCGAAGGTTTTCGTCCGCCGCCGCCCGCACCGTTGCCCGAGCTCCAGCTCACGCTCGCCCCGGAGGATTTGAGCGTCGACATGGTCGCCAAGCAGATCCGCGTAACCGGTCGTGCGTATCCGCTGTTCGACATCGCGCACCTGATTCTTCAAAAGCCCGAACGCCACACCGTAACCTTTACCGTGAAGAAGAAGCAGGACGGCACGGCCATCCAGCCGCTCTTCTCCTGCGCGCTGGATGACACCCTGTGGCTTTCTGAAGACGAAGCGGTACGCCATGTTCTCGACAAGCACTTCGCCACCTTCTACCAGCCGGAGAAGACGCAGATCGATCCGCCGAAGGGTGTTTACACCTTCGTCGCCCAATGCGGCATGAGCGGTGTCGTGCTCGGTCCGCCGAACTATCACGATTACCAAAACCAGCTGCGCCGCCTGCACGCCGAGCGCTTTTCACGCCTGCCGTTCGAAGCGTTCAAAGCCCGCGTCAAGATCGTCAAGGATGAGGTCATCGTAAAGAAGTGGGTCGAAGACCAGAGCTGGAAGACCGAATTCAACTGCCTCAATCTCCCCGAGCCGCTCAAGCTCGGCAGCATGGAGGAAGTGGAGAAACATTTCCGCCAGGTCCACTTGCCGAACATCATCAAGCAGATCGACACGATCTCGATGACCGGCACGGCCAGCCGCAACATTCGCGACCGCGAACTGATGCGCCTCGTCCGCACCAAGTGGGAGGAACAGAAGCGTTTCCCATTGCAGCTCGCCACCACGCTGAGCCAGCAATTCGCCTCTCGTGGCCTTCAATTTTTCAAGGTCAACAAGACCGTCACGCACGTCGCTGTTGCGCGTCCGCACTTCCTCGATCTCGAAGCCACGCCGGTTTCCGAGGGCGTGAAGCGGATCGTGGACTTCATCAACGCCACGACTAAGTGCACTCACAAGCAATTGCTCGCGGCCCTCGCTCCCGCTGCCGCACCGGCACCGGCTGCGCCGGCGGCAGAAGGACAGGCTGAAGCGCCGGCCGCACCAGCACCGGCACCCGAACCGTCCCCGGAACTGGCGGCCGTGATGACCGATCTACACTGGCTCATCCATCAAGGTCACGTGATCGAGTTCGCCAATGGCGTGCTCGAAACCGCGAAGAAGCCGGCGCCGAAGCCGGTGAAGGCGGCGAAACCGGCCAAGACGGAAGCAACGACGGTTGTTGCTGAAACCGCCGCACCTGAGGCTGGCGAAGTAACCGGTGCCGAAGCGCCTGCTTCCATCGCCACGGAAACACCGGCCCCGTCGGCTGAGGCCGTTGCTGAACCAGCTGCACCCGCGGCGGAAGCAGCTCCGGTCGCCAGCGACGTTCCGCCAGCCAACTGATCTCAAGCGCCCGTTCGACCGGAGAAGCCCCGGCTTCCCCGGTCGGATGGTGGTCCGTCAGCGATTTGCGGAGTTATGGAAAACTTCACTTGGCTCACCACCATTCGATCCTCCCTGCTTTTGCTGCTTCTCGCGGCGGTCAGTCCTCTTTCGATCCCGGCCGCAGAAACCAATGCAGCGACCAACTCCACCACGGCGATCGTCACCAATGCTCCCGCCGCACTTTCGCTCGACACGGAACGCCAGCTGCGGAGTTACCTCAAGCTCCAGGAGCAACTGCACGCGACGTTGATGGCCATCGAGCAGGCTCGCGCTGAAGCCAGCCTCGAAGCGAAGACCAACGCGGAACTCCTCGCCGCCCGTCTCGAACAGCTCGAACAGAAACTCGCCGAACAACGCGAGCAACAGCTGGCTGCGTCCAAGGATTCCAGCGTCACCGTCCTCTGGATCGGCGGCGGCATTGTCGCCGTCGGCCTGATCGCTCTCGCGCTTTCCATGTATTTCCAGACGCGCGGTGTGAAACGCCTCGCGGAAGTCGCAGATGGCTTTCAGAACGATCGCGTCCTCCTTGGCGGCGGTCTGCCAATGGCGCTCGCGGGTTCCGAGCGCCTGCTGCTTGGCTCCGGATTAAACGGCGGAAATAAAAACCTGCTCGCAACAATCGACCGACTCGAACGCCGCGTTCTCGAACTCGAAGGAACCGCCACCGACATCCCCGCAGAAACCACCGAAACAACCGAACGGAAGTCGCGTCGCCGTAACGGGAATTCCGATCGCAAACCCGCCGATCAGGCCACCGTGCTCCTGAGCAAGGGAAACGTCCTCCTCAGTCTCGGCAAGGCCGAGGAAGCCCTTGCGTGCTTCGATGACGCCATCGCCGCTTCCCCGAATCTAGCCGAAGCCCAGCTCAAGCGCGGCATGGCGCTCGAGAAATTGAAACGTCTCGACGACGCCGTCCGTTCCTACGACCGCGCTATCGCGTTGAACAAGTCGCTGACCCAGGCCTACCTCTCCAAAGGCGCGATCTTCAACCAGCAGGAACGTTTCAACGAAGCGCTCGAATGCTACGAGCAGGCGCTGCGTTCTGAAACCGGCGTCAGTTCGAGTAAATCTTGATCACGTCCGCTGCCGCCGTCTCGTACGCCAGCCGCTTCAGCTTCTCCACTTGTCCCTGATCGCTCGCTTCCTTGTTAAACATCGAGCTGAGCGATTTGCTGTCGAACGCGTCAGGCGAGAACATCGTCCAGTTTCCCGAACGCACATCCACCAACGCCATCTTTAAGCGGATGCGCATGTACTGCTTCTCATCCGGCAGCATCCAGCCGACGACGGGCACCCACGACACGGACTTTGTCTCCAGATTGCGCCGCGCGGATTCCAGCGTGCCCCAATAGCACAGCACCGTCTCGCAACCCGCCCGCGCCGCCGCCAGTCGAAGTGCCTTCGCGTAACTGGAACCCGCATCGCGCGCAACGGAATCGGACTGCCCGTTGAACGGAACTACGTTCACGTGCTTGGCCAGCGCCTGCGCCATCGGCGAGTCCGGTTGGTAAGCGCCGGATTGAATGACGAGCACAGAAGATCCTTTGCGCACGCGAACGCGCGCCGCCGCATCGAGGGCTTGCTGAATCTCCTGATCCGTCACCGCGCCGGTGCGTTGTAGACCGAGCACATCGAACTCGCTGAGCTCTGGCGCGTGAACATGGGCTCCGCGCGGCCCGGGCTCGGTGTAGCCCGAGTTGGAGATGGAACGAGTGCGCGTGCAACCCGAAAGAGCGACCACCAAAACGCCGCAGGAGATTGCTAGAAGCCAGCCGTGTCGAAATGAGTTTTTCATAAGCAGGAATTTCAATTTCCCACTTCGACACGAGGCCCGATCGGGCGTTCGAGGAATTTACAGAGAAGTCAGCGCGCGGCTTACAACTGCTTCATCGCGTTATCGAGCGCTGTGTAAAGCTGCTGCATCGTCGCCTCCGTTTCGTCGCCCATGTTCGAGAGACGGAACGTCGTGCCCTTGATCTTTCCGTAGCCGCCATCGATCAGAAAGCCCTGTTCTTTCACGAGCTTCTGCAGCTTCGCAGCGTCCACCGTGCGACCGCCCGGCTTGGCGCCGTTGTTCACACAGCAAAGCGTCACGGACTCGTAACCCGCTTCCGGGAAGAGCGTGAAACCGTGGCGGGCCGCCCAGTCGCGCGTCATCTGGTTCGTCTTCTTGTGACGCGCGTAGCGGGCTTCGAGACCTTCGGTGAAGAAATCGTCGAGCTTCGACGCCAGGCCGTAAATGTGCGGGATTGCCGGCGTGCTCGGCGTCATGCTGTCCTTCGCGTTTTTCTCGAATTCCACGAAGTCAAAGTAGTAACCACGATCCTTGATCGTCGCGGCCTTCGCCAGCGCAGCCGGCGACGCCGTAAATACCGCGAGGCCAGGCGGCATGGCGAACGCCTTCTGCGTTCCGGCCAGCAACACGTCGATCCCAAGTTCATCGAACTTGATTGGGAGCGCGGTCAGCGAGCTGACCGCGTCCACGATGAACATCACCTCCGGGTACTTCTTCTTGAGCGCGGCGATCTCGAGCAGCGGCGACATCGTGCCGGTGGACGTTTCGTTGTGAATCAGCGTCAGCGCATCGAACTGGCCGGTGGCGAGTTTCTTGTCGACTTCCTCGGCGCGAATGGGCGAGCCCCACGGCACCTGCAAGCCTTCGGCTTGTTTGCCGCAGCGCAGGCTCACATCGAGCCACTTGTCCGAGAATGCGCCGCACATGCAGTTCAGCACTTTCTTCGCGACGAGATTGCGGATGGCGCCTTCCATCACGCCCCAGGCGGACGACGTGGAAAGATAAACCAGTTGCTTCGTGCCCAGCAACGTCTGGAGCTGCGGCTGCATCTTCGCGTAAAGATCTTTGAAGCCCTGCCCGCGGTGACCGATCATCGGCGATGTCATCGCTTTGAATGTCTTTTCGCTGACTTCAACCGGACCGGGGATGTGCAATTTCACGTGTGCCATAGTTCAAAAATTCAAAGCGGAGACGGTTTCACAAGCACCGCCGGCAGGCAAGTTTCCTTTCCGCCAGCCCAGCGTGTGCGACCTGCTCGATTGTGTCCCGGCAACGGACCGGGCGCAAATCCACCGTTGGCTTGCCGTTTCCCGGCCTGAACGGTTTAATCCCCGCACCAAATGGCCGCCGTAAAGAAAACTAGGAACTCCAACCCACTGCCCATCGACGCGCCCGCCCGTCGGCGGCTGCCGCCCCTGCTCCGGCGCGCCTGGTATGGATTGAACCAGGCCTTCCGCCGCCGCATCGCCCATCTGGAAATCACCCCCGACCAGTTCACCGTGATGCGGACGCTGCTCGAAGGCGATCCCCTTGGTCTCACCCAGCGCGAGCTGACCCAGCTCATGACCAGCGATCCGAACACCGTGGCGTCATTGCTTCAGCGCATGGAGGAATCCGGCCTCGTCGAGCGCAAGGCTCATGAGAAGGATCGCCGCGCCCATCGCATCAAGCTCCTCGAATGCGGCCGCTCCAAATACGAAGCTGCCCGCGCGCTGGCCGTGGAACTTCAGTCTGAAGTCCTGACCGTCGTGCCGGCCACGCGACGCGAAGAATTCCTCGAAGACCTAGCACTCGTCGCCGACGCTTGCAAAGCCGCCGCTGACGAATCGCCACGCAAGGTCGGCTGAACGACGGCTACTTCTTGGTCAGCGTCGACAGATATTCGACCAGATCGACCAGCTCCTGTGTCGTCATCGCCGCCTGCAAGCCGGCGGGCATGATCGAAAGCTTCGATTGCTGGCGGGATTCGATTTCGCTCTTCTTCAATCGCGTCACGATGCCGCCCACGGCCTTCACCGCCACCTCGTCCGCCGTTTCGCTCGCGAGCAATCCATAGGCTTCGTCGCCATTCTTGAGCGTGAAACTCCACGCTTCGAATCCAAACGAGACACCCGAGCTCGGCTCCAGAATCGCCTCGTAAAGCGCGTCCTTCCCGAGCTTCGTCCCAATCTCCGACAAGTTCGGTCCCAGTTCGATGCCGCGTCCGTTCACCACGTGACAGTTCGCGCAGCCCGGATTCGCGCGGAAATAAATCTTCTCCCCGTGTGCCACATCACCCTTCTTCTTCACCAGCTCGCCAATCGGCGGCAGCGGCGCCGCATTCTGCCCCTGCAACGGCGGCAACACCTTCGCCGCCTCGGCCTTGATCTCCGGCCAGCGCACCGCGTTCAGCTCCGTCGACGCCGTGAACTTCAACGTCTCCGCGAGCTTCTCCTCGCGAGCTAGCTTCAGCACCTCGTTCGCTCCGTCCGTAGTTTTCGCCAGCGAGCGAACCGCCTGCTTTTGCAAGGTCACGTCGCGCTTGCTGTCCGCGATCACCGGCGCAAGGAACTTCACCGCCTGCTTCTCCGCCGTGTTGCCCAGCGCCTCGGCGATCTTGGTCGCCATCACCACATTCGTTCCGGTCAACGCCGCTTCGATGGCCTTCGCATTGCCGCCGGCCAGCACGAGGCGCATCGCCTCCACACCGCTTTCGCCGGACGGCTGGGCGGCCGCTACTTCGAGCAATCCCGCGTCCTGACCGGGAAGTTTGAACTGCTGCACCAGCTTCACGAAGTTCGCCGTGCCCCGCGTCTTCTCCAGCACGCGCATCACCGCGTCCTTCAACTTCGGATTGGCGTTGATATCAACACCCTGCAATCGACTGAGCGCTTCCACAGCGAGCGCCGTCTTCTCCGCGTCCGTGTCCGCCGCCAGAAGGCGCCCGACCCCAGCCGAAATCAACACTGCCACCAGCAGGGCACCAAGCCATCCACGATTGAACATCATGCGGAACATTTTGCGTATGCCGGACGCCGCAGCAAGCGACGAATTCTCCGCGCAGGCCGGCTCATTTTGAATTCCATGTTCTTTCGGGCGCGCCCGTGATTCACTTCGCCGCGCATGGCGCATATTCACGAGAAGATCGATTTCACCGTGGCCATTTTCGTGGTGCACGAGGGCAAGGTGCTGCTCATCCATCATCGCAAGTTGAACAAGTGGCTGCCGCTCGGCGGGCACATCGAGTTGGACGAAGATCCTGAACAGGCCGCACTCCGCGAAGCCCGCGAGGAAAGCGGCTTCGACGTGGAACTGCTCGGCGAACGTCCGCCCACCACGGAACCCGGCACGCGCGCGCTGATTGGTCCGCGCTTTCTCGACATCCATCGTATCAGCGACACACACGAGCACATCGGAATGATTTACTGGGCGCGGCCGAAGGGCGGCACCATGGCGCTCGCCGAGGCGGAACATCACGACATCCGCTGGTGCACCGCGGCCGAACTCGATCAGCTGAACCCACCCATGACGAACGCGGTAAAGTGGTATTGCCTCAAAGCCATCGAGGAAATCTCCAGCGCTTCGACCTAGTCGCACGGCCGAAATCCTCCGTCACGAATCACCAATCACGCTCTTCGCATCACCTTCCCGATGTCTCCACGCCAGTTGAAAGCCGGATGCTTCGTCCTCGAAGGGCTGAACATTTACGCAGCGGCCTTCTACTTCAACTACCTGTTCTTTTACACGAAGAGGGAGTTTGGCTTTGGTGATCGCGAAAACCTGTTCTTGGCCGCCGCCAACGGTTTCCTCTACATCTTCTTTTCGTGGTATGCGGGACAATTTGCGCAACGCCGCGGCTACTACCGCGCATTGCTGGTCGGCTTCGGCATCATGGCCGTCGCGCTCGGCGTCGGCACTTTCGTGCGCGGCTGGCCCGGGCAACTCACCGTCATGCTCGCGTGGACGGTGGGCATCTGCTTCACCTGGCCGGTGCTCGAGGCACTCGCCAGCGAAGGCGAAACGCGCGCCGGCCTCACAAAGATGATCGGTGTCTACAACGTCGTCTGGGCCGGCGGCGCCGCGATCGCCTACTTTACTGGAGGCGCGCTGTTGGAGGTGCTCGGACCACTCAGCCTGTTCTGGTTTCCCGCCCTCCTCCACGCCATCCAGTTCGCGCTCGCGCTCTGGCTCAATGCCCGTGCAAAGAACGTTTCCCACTCGCCACCGCCGGAGGATAGCCCGACTGAAACCGGTTCCGCCCATGCTGCCATTCCGGCCAACGCGAAGATCTTTCTCCGGCTCGCGTGGCTGGCCAATCCCTTCGCCTACATCGCGATGAACACCGTCATTCCGCTCATCCCGGAACTGGCGAAAACAATGAATCTCTCCACCACGCACGCGGGCTTCGTCGCCTCCGTCTGGATGTTCGCGCGCCTGTTCGCCTTCATCGGACTGTGGGCCTGGCCCGGCTGGCACTATCGCTTCGGCTGGTTGATGGCCTCCTACGCGGCGATGGTCGTCAGCTTCGCCGCGCTGCTGCTCGTGCCGAATCTCTCCGTCATCGTCGTGGCACAACTCATCTTCGGCTTCGCCGTCGGACTTATCTACTACTCCTCGCTGTTCTACTCGATGGACGTGGGTGACACGAAAGGCGAGCACGGCGGTTTCCACGAAGCGCTCATCGGCGTAGGCCTCTTTGCCGGACCCGCCGTTGGCGCCACCGCGTTGCAGATCCTGCCCGATTTTCCCACTGCAGGCATCTGGTCCGTGAGCGCCTTACTGGCCGTCGGCTTGATCGTGCTGCTGGGATTGCGACGCGCTTGAACGTCGATTTCCCCGAAATCTCTGGCCTCAGCCATGTGCCGCTGTTAAACACCGTTCGGCATCGGGCAATGTGATTTTGACCCGCGCCAAACAAATGACGAAGCCGGTTCGCATCTCATATTGGTTCATCTTCCTGACGATTGTCTGCGTCGGCTGGCTTCACCTCGCAACGCCGCTGCTCGCCGCGTTGTTCTCCTACTTTGTCCTGAGCAAGCTCAGCTTCGGCACCCACGCCAAATGGTTTCCGGTGTCGCTGTTCGTGGTGGTCATCGTCAGCATCACCCTCGGCCTCGTATACTTCGTCAATCAATCCCTCAACGCCCTGCCCAAGATCGCGGAAACGACTGTTCCTTCCTTCATCGCCTGGGCGGAATCCCACGAGATCCAGCTGCCGTTCGCCGACTTCGAAAGCCTGAAGGCGATGGCGATGGACGCCGTGAAAGAGGTGCGGAACCTCGGCAGCGTTGCGAACTACGCAAAGATCTTCACCACCCAACTCATCTTCCTGGTCATCGGCTGCGTCGTCGCGGTGAGCCTCTTTTTTAACGCCCAGGTCGTGCTCGACCGCGCTTCGCACACCGTGAAGGACAATCTTTACGCCTTGTGCGCTGATGAGATCGGCCACCGTTTCCGCAGTTTCTACCACAGCTTCGTTACCGTGATGGGCGCGCAGATCATCATCTCCGCCATCAACACCGCGCTCACCTCCATCTTCGTCTTCGCCGTCTCGCTGCCCCATCCGGTGGTGGTGATTGGTGTCACCTTCTTCTGCGGTCTGTTGCCGGTAATCGGCAATCTGATCAGCAACACCGTCATCGTCAGCATCAGCTTCACCATCTCGCCAAAGATGGCGGCCGGCGCGCTGGCCTTCCTCGTCACCATCCACAAGCTGGAGTACTTCCTGAACAGCAAAATCATCGGCGACCGGATCAAGAACCCCATCTGGCTCACGTTGCTCGGCCTAATCCTTGGCGAAAAGCTGATGGGCATTCCCGGCATGATCCTCGCACCGGTGATCCTGAATTACATCAAAGTGGAAG
The DNA here is from genome assembly GCA_964491875.1 of uncultured Bifidobacterium sp. Taxonomy (GTDB): domain Bacteria; phylum Verrucomicrobiota; class Verrucomicrobiia; order Limisphaerales; family JADJPG01; genus JADJPG01. The sequence goes on along the minus strand of CAZBIC010000056.1, from coordinate 31,231 downwards.
CCTCCAAATTCGCCGTCGCCGCCCAACCCGGCGAAGCAGCACCAGTAACCCCGCCGGCCACGAAGTAATCGCTCAGCGGGAATCCACTTCGAAACCCAGCTCGCGGTAGCGCTGTAATTTGTAGATCAACGCCCGCCGGCTGATGCCCAGTGCCTTCGCGGTTTCCGTGCGGCTGAAGCCGTGCTTCTGCAGCGTCTGCAAAATTGTCTGACGCTCAACTTCCTCGAGCTGCGCGCCTGCCGGAACCATCACTCCACCGGTCGCACCCGCCTCCGGGACGGCGCGAACCTTGTTCGGCAGATGATCCGGAAGAATCAGTTCGCCACGCGAGAGCAACGCGGCCCGTTCCATCGCGTTCCGCAGTTCACGCACATTGCCGGGCCAGGGATACCGCTCCAGACACTCGTTCACGGCGGAAGAGAACCGCGCCTTGCCCTGCGAGAACTCCGCGATGAAATGATTCGCCAGCGGCAGGATGTCCTCGCGGCGCTCGCGCAACGGCGGCACGCTCAGTTCCACCACATTCAGCCGGTAATACAAATCCTCGCGGAACCGCCCGGCTTTCACTTCTTCTTCGAGATTGCGATTGCTCGCAGCAAGGATGCGCGCGTCGGTGTGAATCTCCGCATTCGATCCGAGCCGTTGGAAGCGCCCGTCCTGCGTCACCCGCAGCAGCTTTGCCTGCAGCTTCGGCGACATCTCGCCAATTTCATCCAGGAAGATCGTTCCTCCCGCCGCCTGTTCAAAGCGCCCGATGCGCTGCGCCGTCGCACCCGTGAACGCACCGCGTTCGTGTCCGAACAGCTCGCTCTCCAGCAACGTCTCGGGAATCGCCGCGCAGTTCACCTTCACCAGTGGACCCTTCGCCCGATTGCTCCACGCGTGAATGACATCCGCGAGCACTTCTTTGCCCACGCCGCTCTCGCCGGAAAGCAGCACGCGGCTCTCAGACTCCGCCACCAGCGCTGCATCGCGAAACACCGCCTGCATGAGCGGACTGCGTGAGACGACTGACGGCGGCAGTTGCTTGTCCTCGCTGAACTTCACCGGCGCGGTCCGCGAAAGCCCCGTCGCGGTCCGCACGTTCGCCAGCAACTCATCGAGATCGATCGGCTTCGAAAGATAATTCACCGCGCCATCGCGCATCGCGTCCACGGCGTCGCGGATGTCCGAATACGCTGTGACGAGCAACACCGGCAACACTGCGTGTTCCTTCCGCGCGCGCCGAAGCGTCTCCAGACCGGAGATGCCCGGCATGCGCACGTCGGAGATCATCATCGCGAACTTCTGCTGTCGCAGTGCCTCCAGCGCTCGTTCACCCGAATCAACCGGCACGGTGTGGAAACCCTGCGTCTTGAGAAATCCGTTTAGCAGGCTGCGCTGCCCGGCATCGTCATCGACGATGAGGATTCGTGGCGGCGCGCCGTTTTCTTTTGCGACATCAGGAGGCATGGTCAGGATTCTTCGACGTCACCCGCATTCCCTTGATGCGGAAAATTGCACCCTTCGGCTCATTCGGCACGCACTCGATTTCCCAGCCGTGGGCGCGGACGATTTGTTGCACGACCGCGAGCCCGAGGCCCGTGCCTTTGGGCTGCGTGGTGAAGTAGGGTTTGAACACCTCCGTGCGATGTTCCGGTGCCACACCCGGACCGTCGTCGCGAATTTCGATGGTCGCCTCGTGATTGGCTCCCTCCGCCGCCACAATCCGAATCTCACAACCTTCCGTCCCGGCCTGAATCGCGTTCAACACGAGATTGAACAACGCCTGTCGCACCAGTTGCTCGTCCGCCTCGACGGTCACCGGCGCTTCGCTGATCGAAAGATCGATGTCCTTCTCGTCGAGATCGTGGCTCAACGCCCTTGCCACATCCGCCGCGACAGAGCGCAGCGTCACCGGCGCGCGCCGCACTTCGCGCGGACGCGAGTAGTTGATGAACTCATTCAGCTGCGCGGTCACACGGTCCGTTTCGGTAATGATGTCGCGCGAATGTTCCTGCACCTCGGCTGAGGCATCCGTGCGCCGCGAGATCATCTGGGCGAGACCGCGAATGATGTTCAATGGATTACGCGTCTCGTGCGCGAGCCCAGCGGCGGCAAGGTTCATCTCCTTGAGATGCGATGTGAGCTCGCTCGCGCGCACGAGCCGCATCTGAAGCTGGGAAGACTTGACGATGTTCCGCCACGCAATGCCAAAGCCGAGCGCCGAAACGCCCGCGAAGCAGCCGATGATCAAGCGTACCCACAAGTCTTGCGAGCAGGTGCGGCGAAAGGTGTCGGTGGACATCGCGATCGCCAGCCCGTGCAGGCCGCGGCTCTTGAGGAGAGCCTGATATTCCTCGTCGCTCATCCGGCGTGGCGGCGGACGCCACGCGCGTGCCATGAATCCATTGGTGACGCCCGGCGGCGGAAACGGGGGCGCGTTCGTTCCTTCAAAAAACTCCGGCGGCGGCCCCATTCGGCCGCGTTCGCGATCGCGCATTTCAGGGGAAGGACCCACCGGAGCATTGGTGTCGCGCGGCGGGAGGATGATGGTCGGTCGATTCGTCTCCCCCTCGCGGCCGACACCGGCGCCGAGATCGATTAGGTTCACCAGCGTCGCCGTGGTCCGGTCCCAGCGCTCGCCGCTCTGGAGCACGCCCGTGCCCGCCAGATCCAGCGGCGCGCCGACGGAGATCACAACGTTCCCCGCGGCGTTGAGCAGCGCGACGGATTTCAACTCACCGAACTTTAGCAGCGCATTGAGCGTGTTCTCCATGCGCTCCTGCGAGATGACGCCGCCGCCGCGACGCTGCGAGCGGATGACCAGCCCGAGCGTGGTGGAAATATCCTCGGAACGATTGATGAGCGCGCCACGGGCGGATTCACGAACCCGGCTGTGCTCCAGCACCTGCCAGAACACAACCAGCCCCCACACCGCCGCAAGGGCGATGTAAACGGGCTGCGTGCGTTTGGCCATGCGTTCGATCTCGCGCGGCGAAGATTACTTCTTCGACTTGTCCTTCTTCTCGTCCTTCTTCGGCAGACCTTCGATGAACCGGTTCAGTTCCTTCTCCGTGAAGGACGACGGGCCCAGATCAAGGCTCGCCTTTTCATCAACCGTCATCTTGGCCACTTGCGCCGGTTGATTCACAACATGCGGCGTGAGGAAGATCATCAGTTCAGTTTTCTCATCCGCGCGCAGCTTGCGTTTGAAGAGATTGCCCAGCAGCGGAATGTCGCCCAGCAACGGAATCTTGCTGTCGATGGATGTCTTCGAGTTCGACATCAATCCGCCGATGATGACGGTCTGCCCGTCCGGCGTGACCACCACGGTATCAGCCGAGCGCTTCGAGATCACCGGCGCGCCGACGGGATTGCTGCCGCCGGAGATCGGAATCGTCTGATCAGTCAGATCGGAAATCTCGGGAGAGACGATCAACTCGACCATGCCGTCCGACGCGATGAACGGCGTGACGCGCAGGATGATGCCAACGTCCTGATAGGTGATGGTGTTGATTTGATTGTTGAGGTTGTCAAACCGCGTGTTCGTGATCAGCGGCACTTCCTTGCCGACAGTGATGACCGCCTGCTGATTGTTGCGCGCGAGAATGGACGGACGCGAAAGCACCTCGGTCTTCCCTGCCTCCGCGATGGCGCGCAGCGTCGCCTGGAAATCTGTCCCGAGCACCTGATAGATGCCCGCGCCCTGCCGGCCGATCGTGGGCGTGGAAGGATTCGCACCCTGATTCGCGAGCCCGAACACCTGGTTGACAACACCCGTCGTGTTGTTGCCCATGTCCTTCGAACGCGCGCCCTCGATGCCGATGTCGAGTCCCTTGCGATAAGTAACCTCAAGGAACACGACCTTGATCAAGACCTGCGGCTTAGGCTTGTCGAGATTCGTAATGACCTGCGAGATAAAACGGCTCGTTTCGTCATCGGTAATCACGATGAGCCGGCGAGTTTCCGGGTCGGCTGATATCAACGCTTCACCCACCGTCCCGTTCGGCGTGTACGACCGATTGCCCGTCGAACCAAAGCTCGCGCCTCCCCCGCCGCCGAAGCCTCCACCGCCACCGCCGCGATTCCCGGTGTTTCCGCGATTACCCGTTCCCGTGGCCCGCTGCGCCTGGGCTTGGATTGCGCCGCACAGCGTCAATGCCAGGAGCGCAGTCAACAGTCGCCGCCAATGAGTGATCTTGTTCATCTTAAATATCTTTCTGGTCCCAAATCATCTGATCAACGGAAGCCCTGACCGCCACCACCGCCGCCCTGGCCGCCAAACCCGCCATTGTTCCCCACGCCACCGCTGGTGGAAGAACCCTGCTGATTGTTTCGGCTGCGGTTCTGCAACGCGCTGCCCTGGTTCTGCGAATTCCGGTTCGCCGTGCTGCCGCTGCGCTCGAACATGTCCCGCAGGATCTGCTGCACCTGATCCACGTCCGCGTTCTCCAGCGAATAGACGAAAACCTTCTGCTGCTTCGCCGGCTGGTCGAGCTGCTTGATCATCTCCTCGATCTGCGGCATCAACTCGCTCGCCGCGCTCACGATGAGCGACGACGTACGTTGATCGGCCACCGCCGAGACACGACCCTTTTTCTTCTGGCGCTCGCTGGAGGCGTTCTGGTTGTTGCGATTGTTTCCGCCACCGAACGGTCCGCCGCGGAAGCCACCAAACTGAAAGCCGCCCTGGTTCTGGTTGCCGCTCCGGGAATTTGTTTCATCCGGGAACAATTCCGCGAAGAGATCCGCCATCTCCATCGGATCAGCGTTGTGGAGCCGGAACACGCGCAGCTCCGTGATGTCGGTCGAGGCGACATCGAGCTGGTCCACCAGCTTCTCGATCGACGGCATCACATCCTCGGGCGCGCTGACGATGAGCGAATTCGATTCCTCGTCCGCCACCGCGTTGACCTTGATACCGCCTGTGGTGGTGCCGCGATTGCCGCGTCCGCCACCACCGCCACCCTGCCCGCCGAAGCCACCGAAACCGCCGGGCCCACCAAAACCACCCTGCCCGCCGAAGCCACCGAAGTTCCCGCCACGATTGTTTCCGCCGCCCTGTTGCGAGGCCTGCACGGTGAACAACTCCTTCACTGCGGTCGCCAGCGTCTTCGCGTCAGAATACTTCAACGCAAACACCTTCAGGTTCGACGTCGACGAAATGGAATCATCCAACGCCCGGACAATCTGCACGATGCGCCGGACGTCCGTTTTCGTGGCCGTCAGCAACAGCGAATTGCCGCTCTCGTTCGCCGAAAACGAATCGCGCGCATACGCCGGAATCAGCGGTTGGAGATTCTGGATCAGTTGCGTCGCATTCGCGTAACGCACCGGGATGATCTGCGTCACCATCTCCTCGGACTTGACGATCTCCTGCGGATCATTGCCTGAAGTCACCGGAACATCCTTCGTCCGCGCGTCGTCGCGGCTGATGATGCGCAGCGTGCGTCCGTTCCGAATCGCCGCGTAACCATTCTTCGCGAGCACCGTGTTCAACAGATCCACCGCGTCCTGCTTGCCCAGCGGCGCGTTGCTCCATGCGTCCACCTTGCCCGTCACCGGAGTTTCCAGAACGATGATAAAGCCCGCCGCGTCGCTCAGGTAATCCAGCACCATTTCCAGCGGCACGCCGCGGAAGTTCATGCGCAAGCCCTTCTCGCCATCGTCGAAGGTTCGCGCCGGCGTGGTCGCTGGTGCTGTCGCAAGGGCTGTTGCCGGAGCTGTTGCCGGCACCGGCACCGGCGCGGGATCCTGCTGCGCGGGCGTCGGAGGATTATCTGGCGCCTGGGCGAAGCCGACTGCCGTGCTCGCCACCAAAACCGCCAGCGGAATCAATGCTCGTATGGTTTTCATTTGTTCTGCTCCTGTTCACGCTTTTGCAAAAGTCTCTTTAACACTTCATCGGACTCACCGGGTGCCGCTGCCGCCGCCGGCTTGATCTCTTCCACTTTGGCCGGCACAAGCGCCGCCGCTTCCACGGGCACGCCTTCCTGCGACCGCTTCTCCAACAATCGCTTCAACACATCCTCGGATTCCGACCCGGAACTCGATGACGAAGAACCGGACGTCGAGGCGGAACTTGTTCCCGCCGCCGTCTCCGCCTTGCCCGCCAGCTGCCAGCCCTGTTCCTCGCTCTTCTTCATCTGCATCCCCACGCACAGTTCCAGCAACTGCCCGTTGGTCAGCAGCAGCTTCACGCACGTCGGAGCGACCTCGGCAATCTTGAAGCCCGCGATCGAATCCTCCGGTTTGGCCACCTTGCGAAACTCCGTGCTGCTGCCATCGAAGAACGCGTAGCGGCCCTTTTCGTAGCTCATCGTCCCGAGCAGCGCGAAGCGGTCCATTTGAATGATTCTCTCCGGTTCCGGCCGCTGCGGCGGACGGTTCGGCACGCCCTTGGCACGATGCGGATTGAAGATGTTCCGGTCGGCGATCATGCGGAACGAAACGTAGTCCATCCGCGACGACCCGCCAGGAGCCAGGCCATTCGTCTCCGCCGCCGACGCACCGAACGTCGAAGCGAACATCAAACCAGCGATGATGAGTTGTGTCGTATTCATTGCGGTGCCACGCCCAGTTGGAGTCCGCTGACCTGCAGTCCGACCGCCAGCTGCTGCCCGTCGTTGTCGCGCGCGGAAACTTCCAGCGCTTCGACCCGCAGTGCGAGCGGGTCCTTCTCCACTTCGTAGAGGAACCGCGTCACCGCCTGGATCGTTCCGAACGCATCCGCGCGACATTCGAGTGTCATGAAGTCATCGCCCGCCTGCTTCCACTGCGGCTTGATCGACGAGATGCTGATGCCGCTCTCCTTCGACCAGCGCTCGAAGGCGGTCAACAATTCGTTCTCCGCGAAGGACACATCCGCCGGCAGCGTGTTCGTGCGCATGTTATCCCACCGGTCACGAATGACGGCATCCCGGGATACCAGCAGCGAACCTTGGTTCACCTGCTTGGTCAACTCCGCAATCTGCTTCGCGCGCGCGTCCCAGCTCGCCATCAGCGGCGTGACGACCATCTTGTCGCCCAGCAGAAACGCGACGCCGAGCGCCACGAGGATGACCAGTGTCTTCTGTCGGTTCTTAATTTCCATCGCCGCCTCCTTCGCCCCAGTGAAAGTTGAACGTGAACTGCAACGGCGTCTTGCCGCGGATATTGTCCACCTTGAGATCGCGCACATCCTTCGACGCGCGAAGTTGTTCGAGCATCCGCAACAACGACTGGTTGTCGCTCGCCACGCCGGAACAGCTCACCGCCGAGATGTCGCGAATCTCCAGCGTCTTCGCCGTCACCACGCCGTCCTCGGGAAACGCCTCCGTCACCTTGCGCAGTAGCGTGAGATTGCGGAACGAGCTGTCGAACCAAGGACGGAACCGTCGAATCAGAGCCTGCATGTCCTCCAGCTCGCGCACCTGCGGTGACATCGTCGTCCACTGGTCGCGCAGCTTGGAAAGCTTGTATTGCTGCACGGCAAACGCGCCGCCGACCAGCAGCACCAGCGCCGCCGCCGCCGCGCCAATCCAGCCAAGCTTCTTCGACGCAAACCGCGTGGTGAACTGCTGGAACGCGCTGACCTTCGGTGGCAGGAAATCCATCAACGGCGCCACGCCTGTGATGCAACTCGCCGCGACGCTGAACGCCGGCGAAACATCCACGTTCGATGGCAGCGTCTTGGCGAACTCATTGCCTGCGTAGGCTTCCACCAGCTCGACCTTCATGCCCATCGCGTCGAGCCGGCCCACCGCTTCATACTGGAAGCGTCGCGCCGTTTCGCCACGACCAAAAACGCGAATGCGCTTCACCGAATCGCGGAACTCCGACGGCAACTGGCCAAGCGTGATCTTGATCTCGCGCACCAGCAGCTCGGTGGAGAGCCGGCTCGGCGACGATTCACTTTCAAAGACGTTGTCGAGCGAACGCATCACCGCGATGCCGCCCGCGCAGGTGATTTGCAAATCCACACTGCCCTCGCCGATGACCAGCGCCAGCACGCCGTTCGAGGAATCCTTCAACGGATCCTGCAACGCCGCGATGCCGAGAGAGATGTTCACCGTGCGCAACTGCGCCGCCTTCAATGCGCGCTCCAGTTGGTCGAGCTGATTGCGCGGCACGGCGACCTGCGTCGCGAAACACTTGCCGCTCGGCGCGCGGAAAACCGAGCGCCCGACCATCAACGATTCGAGTCCGTAGGGGAAACCGCGCTCCGCCTCGATCTCGAGGAAGCTCGGCATGTCGTCGTCCGACATCTCCGGAATCTCCGTGGGCAACGTCAGGGCCCAGCTCAATGGCAGGCTGACCACACAGCGGCGTTCGCGAATGCCCGCTTGTTCGAGATGATTACGAATCTCACGCCCGACCAGTTCGGCGTCGCCGGTAAGCGGGCTCAAAGTCAGCGTCGCGCTGAAGGTCTTCAGCACCTGCATCGAGCCGTTCGAGCGTTTGACGAGCACGCCGTCGAGCCGGCTGCCGTGCAGCGCCAGCCCGAGGACCGTGGTCGGAACGCGTGGTTTTCGTGGAAACTTCATCGTCGTGTTTGATTGGCCAGCAAGAGTTGTTGCTTGGCGTATTTGCCAAGCGACCAGCCAAGGTGGGTCAAATCCTGGCGGAAGCGAATCATCGGCGGACCTTCGGTCGTATCGAAAACGTACTTCACCCGGCGGTAGCCACGGCCGTTGTGCCCTACCGCCGCAATGTCAGCGGAAATGTTGTAGGTGCGGCCAATGAGATAACGCCCCGCTTGAATCGCGACCTGCTGATCGAGCGCGTCCTTCACCCAGGCGATGGTATTCAGTCGATTGCCATTCGAACGGCGAGCCGCCACCAGCGTTGGCGCGTTATCAAGACCGATGCCCGGCACGCAGGACAGCACCGATTCGCTCGCGGAGTTCACGTTCACGCAGCCGGTGTTGGTCATCGTGAGACTCGGCTCGAGCTTCAGGAAATCTTCCTCGGCCATCTGGCTGGCGATGTAGAAATGGAGAATGCTGCTGATGTTCGCTTCCTGCACCCGCCCGACAATTTCCTGCGCGTTACCCACGCCGACCGTGTTGAGCGTCATCAGGAGATTGGAGCGACCTGCCGGGGTGTTGAGCGTCGAAACCGCCAGACGATTGGAACCATACGGATCGAGCGTGGCCTGCCGCGAATAGACCGTGAAATACTCGAACATGCCGTAGTCAAGCCGGCCGTCGCGATTGTCCATCGGCACCGAGCCATCCGCGTCGTTCTCGTTCGGATCGAGCACGCCGTTCCTGTTCGCATCCTCGCCGTAAACGGAATCGAGCAACGCGCCGTTCACAAGACGCAATTCCTCCACCGACTCGAACGGCCCGTTCTTGCAGCGATACGCCGGGCTGCGGCGCTGATACGTTTCATCCTCCGCGCCGCCGGCGGCATTGACCTCACTGTCCGTATCGCGCCAGTCGAGAATCGCCGCGGCAAACTCCGTCGTCATGCCGGGAAGGTTCATCAGCAAGTCCACCGTCAACCACGGCGCGTTCAAATCGAGCTTCGAGGATTCATCCACCAGACCGTAATAAACCTGGTCCATCGCGGTCTGCCGATCCGCCCGGCCGATCAGCCAGAACGTGGCGTCGCCGACTGGAACCTGTTCCGAGCGGTAATTGTTGATGTCCGGCAACGTCGCCGGCTCGCGCACCGTGGCGATGACGTTGCTCACGTATCGCGCCGCGCCGATGATGGCCTGATCCGCTTCGATCATCGCCGCGCGATTGTCCGAGGCGCGCAGTTCGAACGACATCGAGTTCGCGAAATAGAGCGTGAGCGCAATCAGCCCGAACGCAACCCAGAGCACGATGATGAGGACGGAGCCTCGCTGGACGGAGGAAACGCGAATCTTCATTGTCCACCTCCCGTTGCCGCAGTGGTGGTCGCAGCCTGATCGGTTTGATTCGTCCGTTGCTGCACCTGGATCGGAACGATCAGTTCAACCGGCAGTTCACGCGAACGACTGCTCCGACTGACCGCGCCGTCCTCGTTCGCGAGCTGAATCTGCATCTTCACCGCCGCCGGCAATCCGTTGGAAAGACCGGTGGTGGTATTCACCACCGTCGCGTCCCACGACTCGCGCCACTGGCTGCCGTCGTGATACAGGAACGTCACCGTCTCGACGCCACCCAGCAGCCATTCCTGTTCAGTCTGGTCCTGCAACGCCGGCAGAAGATTGCGGCTCACCGCGCGATACAGGTCGCGTCCGTTCGACTTGTTCGTCGAAGTGACGAGCAGATACGAAACGCGCTGAACCTCGGCGAACGGCGACGTTTCGTCGATCACGCCGGTGGTCGTATGGAAGTTCGGACCGATCTGTCCGGAAACATTGTTGCTGGTGGAAACAGTGGAGAACGCGCCGAAGATGGTTTTGCCGGGAACCACCAGGCCGGACAGGTCGCGCTTGATGACGCCGAAGGCGTGCTCGAGGGGCAGCCCCTTTTCAATCGCCGCCGTCGTCGAGTTCCGCAAACGCAATGCCGTGTAGAAGATCGTGTTGATCGCCGCGAGCACGACAGCAAACGCCGCCACCGCGATGAGGATTTCAATGAGGGTAAAGGCCTGGTAGGGCGTGTCGCTCCGCGCGCGCCGGCTGGACGTTGCCACTGACGAAACGGCGCGCGCGGAGCGACGCGCCCTACCGTCAAAATGTTGGCGTGTCCTCATCGCTCGTTCCCCACCAGCGTGCTCACGCGCACGTCGAGTTCCCGGCCCTGCACATTGAAAAGCACCTCAGCCGTCACCAAGCGCATCGAATCCTCCGGCCATATCGTGTGGCGGATTGTCCACCGGTACTCGATGCCCGATTCCTGCACCGTGCCGTTGCGACCCGCCGACTGCGACTGGCTGCCGACCAGCGATTCGTTCAAGACTCTTTCCGCCACGCGCGCCGCCACGGACTTGCGCTGCGCGACCACGCCCGCGCGGTTCGCGATTTGCAATCCTTCGATGGCCACCGGGATGACCACCGCCATGAACGTCAGCGCCGCCAGCACTTCAGCCAGCGTGAACGCGCCGAGACGTCTAGCGTCGGGCGATTTGCTGGTTGCTGGTTTGAATTTCATAGCCAAGCCGGTTCAGGCTTTTCGCGATGACGACTTCCTCTTTGCTGCCGCTCTCGCCTTCCTGAATGAGCAAAATTTCCTCCGGACTCGTGTCCGCGTAAAAGCCGTCCGGGTTGAACTTGATCGCCGGAAGATTGCCGACGACCGAATTCCGTTCCGTGCGCTGGGTGCCGGAGTTTCGCGCAATCACCGAGCGCGAGACTTCCATCTTCAACGTCTCGTGAAGCTCGTATTCCACAGACTTGTCATCCTCGTCGAGATAACCGGTCTGTGCCTGCATCCCGTAAGTGCCTTCCTTCACGTCCACCCAGAGCACCATCGGATAGCCTTCCGAAATCGCACGGTTCTGCGCGTAGCGCGTGAGAGAAATGAAACGCCGCGCTTCGTGGTCCAAATGACGTCCGCGGAAGAAGCCCCGCAGCGACGGAAACGAAACCGCAAGCACCGTGAGCAGAATCGCCATCACCAGCATCAGTTCAATGAGCGTGAACGCTCGCGAGCTGTTCTTTTGGTGATGCCACTGCGGTTTCATGTCGTGTACGGCGCAAAGTCGGACTACTTCTTCGTCTGCCAGTTGGTCACGTCGTCCTCGGTGTTCTCGCGGCCGTCCGGCCCCATCGACGAGAGATCGTAGGAGGTGGTGTTGTGTTTGCCAGGCCCTTGATAGATGTAGGGCTTGGCCCACGGATCGTTCGGAATGTCTTTCAGATACGGTCCCTTCCAGCCCTGCGCGTCGCGCGGTGCCGACACCAGATCGTTCAGGCCACTCTTGCCCTTGGGATAATAACCGTTGTCCACCTCGAAGGCATCGAGTGCAGTCGAGAAATTCGCGATCTGCGTCTGGGCCGCAGCCTGACGCGCCTGCTCTGTGCGGCCGGAGAACTTCGGCACCACGATCGCGGCGAGAATGCCGAGGATGACGAGCACCAGCAGCAGCTCGATGAGCGTGAAGGCGCGTTGGGTTTGAGGACGGATTCGGTTCGTTGGTTGGAGTCGAATGGTCATAAGAAATTTCAGTCGTTACTTGATGTGGTCTTGCAGCGAGAAGATGGGGACAACCATGCCGATGAAGATCGTTCCGATGAAACCGGCGATGAGGAACAGCATCAGCGGCTCGGCCATCGCCACCGCCGTCTTGAGCTGCCGGTCGAGATCACCCTCCGTCACGTTCGCAATACGGACCAGTTCCTGATCAAGTCGACCGCTCTCCTCCGCGACAGAAATCATTTCCAGCACGGAGCCCGCGAAAAGTGTGCGGCAATCGCCAAGGCTCGGCCCAAGTTGTTTGCCTTCCTTCACGCGCTCGATGGAGTTCGAGACGGCATCAACCAGCACCTGATTGCCGATGGAGCGGCGGGCGACGTTGAGCGCGTTGATGAGCGGAACACCCGCACCGAGCAGCGTGCCGAGCATTCGGCAGAAGCGCGACATGGCGAACTGCGACACCAGCGGGCCGACCACGGGCGCGCGGAGCAAGAGTCCCTCCCAAGTCCGCTTTCCAACCTCGGACTGAAACCACGTTCGCAGCATGAAGCCACCGGCGACGAGCACGAGTAGCACGATGACCCCGTACGAACGCATCACCTCGCTGGTGCCGACAATGACTTGCGTCAGCAACGGTAGCTCTCCGCCAAAAGTGGCGAAGATGCCCTGGAATTTTGGAATGAAGAAAATGAGCAGGAACACCAACACACCGAGCGCGAGCGTCAGTAAGATGACAGGATAGAGCAGCGCCGTCATCACCTTCGACTTCATCTCCTTCTCGCGCGCCTGGAAGTCGGCAATCTGAGCGAGCACGACATCGAGGAATCCGCCAGTCTCACCAGCCTCGACCATCGCCACGTAAACACGAGGGAACGTATCCGGCGACTTCGCCATCGCATCCGCGAGCGACATGCCGTCCACGACGTGGTCATGCACTTCCTTCCACTTCGCCTGCGCGACGGGATTGGATGCTTCCTTCGTGAGAATCACGAGCGCCCGGCTTAAAGGAACACCGGCCGCGAGCAAGCTGGAAAGCAGGCGCGTAAAGTTCTCGAGAGCACGCGCGGAAATCTTGGTTGAGTTGCCGAGGCTCAGTTGAAAGCCCGGTGATGAACCGTTCGCCTTATCAGTTTTCTCAACCTTCGCCGCAGTCGCCTGACCGCTCGACGCCGACTTTCCATTCTTACCATTCTTGTGTTCCGCGAGGCTGATCGGACGCAGTCCGCGGCCTTCCATGACGCGAAACGCTTCGGACCGACCGCCGGCGTCGATGACACCCTCGGCAATCTGTCCGTTTCCTTGCAGCGCTTTGTATTGAAAGGTCGGCATCGTTTACTCCCTTGTAACCGCGAGATCGGCAGGCGACGTTTCGTCTTCCGAAGCGCCCTTCGTCGAGCTGGCGACTTCCTTCGCGGTCGTCACGCTCAAGACTTCTTCCACCGTCGTTACGCCCTGCCGCACCAGGCGCCAGCCGTCCTCGGCGAGCGTTCTCATACCGGCCTTGCGCGCAGCGTCGCGAACAAGATCGGTCGAGCCAGCCTTCAGGATCAACTGGCGAATCTCGTTGTCCGTATCCATCCATTCGAAGATCGCCGCGCGACCGAGGAAGCCGGTGTTGCGACATTCGCGGCAGCCGACGGATTTGTAGATGGTCACGCTCGCGGGAATGCCGAGCTGGACCTTGAACGCCTCCGCCGTCGGCGAATGATCCGGCTGCTTGCATTCCTTGCAGAGCACGCGCACGAGCCGCTGCGCGAGCACCGATTCAAGCGAGGAGGCGACGAGATACGGCTCCACGCCCATGTCCACGAGACGCGTCACCGCGCCGGGGGCATCGTTCGTATGCAGCGTGGAGAAAACCAAGTGACCGGTGAGCGACGCCTGCACGGCGATCTGCGCCGTCTCTTGATCGCGAATTTCGCCGATCAGAATCACGTCCGGGTCGTGACGCAGAATCGAGCGCAGCCCGCGAGCGAACGTCAGGCCGGACTTTTCCGACACCTGAATCTGGTTCACGCCCTTGAGCTGATACTCCACCGGATCTTCAATCGTGATGATCTTGCGGACCGCGTCGTTGATCTCATTCAGCGCGGTGTAAAGCGTCGAGGTCTTGCCGCTGCCGGTCGGGCCGGTAACGAGAATGATCCCGTGCGGGAGGTCGAGCACGCGCTTGAAGCAATTCGTCTCACGCTTGTCCATGCCCAGCGTGCTCAAGCCGCGCAGCTTCGAGTTCTGGCGCAGGAGACGCATGACGACCGCTTCGCCGTGCAGCATCGGAATCACGGAGACGCGGATGTCCACCTCGCTATCCTCGATGCGGATCTTGATACGACCGTCTTGCGGCAAGCGCTTCTCGGCAATGTTCAGGTGGCTGAGAATCTTGACGCGAGAAACGATGGCGGGCTGGAAGCGTTTGATCTGCGCCGGCACGGGAACTTCCTGCAACACACCGTCGATACGATAACGAATGCGCAGCTCGTCCTCGAACGGTTCGAGATGAATGTCCGATGCGCGTAGTTCGATCGCGTCCTTGAGCACCTGGTTGACGAACTTGATGATCGACGCGTCCTCGGCGGCGCTGTCGAGGTCCGTGTCGCCCTCGCCATCCTCATCGACAACCTCGAACGGCTTCTCTTCGTCGAGCGTGTCGATGGTATCCGCGCCGACACCGAGACGTTTCTTCATCTCGCGCTCGATGGCTTCGCGCGGAGCGAGCACGGGCTTGAGCTTCAGGCCCGTCATCGTCTTCAACGCATCGAGCCCCTGCGTGGCGAAGAGCCGGCTGGTGGCGACCTCTACGGTGCCGTTCGTGCGGCGCAGCGGGAGCAACTGCTCCTTCAGCAGAATGCGCGCGGGAAAAAGGGAGAGAAGCTGGCGATCCGGTTCGACGTCTTCGAGCGTGGTGTAGTCAACCGCATATTCGGTCGCAACCCAGCGCAGGATTTCGTCCTCGGACCTGGAAGGCACGGCGCCCTGCTTCCCATCGCGCGACTGCCGCAGCAAGGCGTCGGCGTCGATGGACGAGAGCTGCCGTTGTTCGACCATCTGATCGAGCAACGGCTTCAGGGCGTCGGCGTTTTCACTCATGGTTAAGAGCGCCAGCTTCGATTTGGGGGCAATTACTGGAGCAGGCCCATCAGCACAGCCTGGGCTTCCTGCTTCACGGAGAGCACCTGACGCAATTCCGCCTGGGCCTTCTCGAGAGCGGCCTGTTTGGCCTTCTGGGATTCACGATACTTGGCGAGCTTCGTCTTGATCTCGTCGGCCGAAGCCTTGGCTTCGAGCGCCTTCTGGAGAGCTTCCGCATCGGGATTCGGTTCGCCACCGAAACCGCCGCGTCCACCGCCGCCACGTCCGCCGGGACCACCAGGTCCACCGAAGCCACGGCCGAAACCGCTCATATCACGGCGCGCATCGGAAACCTTGGTGATGCGACCTTCGATGAGCTTCCACTCCGCGTCGTCCTTGACTTCGAAAGCTTCGCGATAGCGCTCCATCATGCGCACGCGCATCTGTTCGGGATCAAAGTTTCCACGACCGCCGCGGTCTCCACGATCGCCGCGATCGGGACGGGTTGGGTTTTCCTGGGCGTTGCCGGCACCGGTGCCGAGCGCAAGCAAGGTGGCCACGCCTGCCAGCGCGAGGATTCGATTCAATGTCTTCATAATATCTGCGACTCGGTTGTTGTTTACGTTGTGCAAAAGAAGCGCGCTCTGGCGCTCCTCTGGTTGCGACAACATCCGGCAGTTGCAGGTTACGTACCAGCAACGATTTCCCCGCAATCCTCACTTCCACCCAACCCAAGTGCGCAGAACTTGCGCACGCTCCGCTCGGTGGCGCGCATGACTTGCGCGCCGCGCTTTCGTCTTTGCGTTCTGGAAGCCGCCTTGAAATGTTTGGGTCCAATGCGCATTGAACTGATCAATACCGGCAGCGAACTGATGCTCGGGCGGGTGCTGAATACTCATCAGCAATGGCTCTGCCGGCAGTTCGCCGATCGCGGCTATACGGTGAACCGACAGGTCGCCGTGGACGATTCCGGACCGGCCATCGAAGGCGCCGTCCGCGAAGCGCTGGCCCGCGCCGAGCTGATCGTGGTCACCGGTGGGCTTGGCCCGACCAGCGACGACCGCACGCGCGATCTCATCGCGGCACTGCTCGGCCGCACACTGCACGAAGATCCATCCGTCGTCGCGCACATCGACGGCTTCTTCAAATCACGCAAGCGCCCGATGCCCGCCAGCACGCGCATTCAGGCGATGGTTCCTGAAGGAGCGCAGGTGTTGATGAATGCCAATGGCACCGCGCCCGGCCTGATCATCGAACCCAGCGGCGGCAGCAGCTCGCCGTGCAAGTTACTCGTGATGCTGCCCGGTCCGCCGCGGGAGCTGCGCCCGATGTTTACGAATCAGGTAATCCCAATTCTCGCCGAACGCTTCCCGCTGCCCGCTCCGTTTGTGTGCCGGACTCTGAAGACCACTGGCATGGGCGAATCACAGGTCGAAGAAAAAGTCGCCGGACCTCTCAAGCACCTGACGGACGCCGGAATGGACTTGGGCTACTGCGCACGCATCGGCGAAGTGGACGTTCGCTTCGTGGGACACGGAGCTGACGCGCAAAAGCAAGTCAACGCCGCGGAAAGCATCGTGCGCGAACTGCTCGGGCCGCTTGTCTTCGCCGCGGACGATGAGCAACTGGAGGAAACGATTGTCCGGCTGCTGACCGCGAGGAAGCAAACGCTCGCGCTCGCGGAATCCTGCACCGGCGGTGCCATCGGGAATCGAATCACCAACGTGCCCGGCGCGTCCGCCGTATTTCTCGCCGGCTTGATCACCTACAGCAACGAAGCGAAGCAACAGTTCCTCAGCGTGCGTGCGGAGACTTTGGCCGCCCACGGCGCCGTGAGCGAAGAGACGGCGAAGGAAATGGCCGAAGGGGCGCGTCGCAAAACCGGGGCGGACTTCGCCATTTCCGTCACCGGAATTGCCGGCCCCGGAGGTGGCACTCCAGATAAGCCCGTGGGCACCGTGTGGATTGGAATCGCGAGCGCGTCCGGCGCCACCGCGCATCGCCGCTTCAACGCGTTCGACCGGGAGACGTTCAAGAACGTCACCTCCCAGCACGCGCTCGATCTCTTGCGCCGCCAGATCCTCGGCATCGTTTAGCTGGCGCAGGATTCGACGCGGGCAACAAAAAGCCCGCAGGGAAAACCTGCGGGCGAAATCGAGTGGAGTGGACGACTACGGGCCGTTGTTGCCGATCGCTTCGACGGGGCAGCCTTCCATCGCTTCCTTGCACTGCTTTTCTTCGTCCTCGTTCTCAGGCTGCTTGTAGACGTAGGAGTAGCCGCCGTCGTCATTGCGGGTGAAGCAGGTCGGGGCGGTTTCGCGGCAGAGATCGCAATCGATGCATTGATTGTCGACGTAGAACTTGCCAGTGATGTTTTCGGGGTAGCGGTTCGCGATGTCAGCCATAACTCAAGAATGTTTATCTGCGCGCAATCTTGCGGGGCGACCTTCAAAGATCAAGCCCAATTCAGGTTTCGCACCGTGTTTGTCCGCGTGTTCGGCGAGGCAGAAAGATCTCCAACTATTCTTGTCTCCTGACAGCAAAGCACTGGCCGGCGTCAGGCCTTGCCGTTCCGGTTCGGCTGACGCTTGAGATGCTTCACCGCACGGAAGCCCACCAGCCGCTTCAGCTTCTCGTCCCAGAGCCGGAGATTGAATGACTTTAGGCTGGTCACGAGCGTGACCGGCTTCACCGTCTGGAAGAGCGGATCCGCGTCGTGACACCGCTGGAGGTTGTAGTTCGGTATGCGCGGACTGAGGTGATGGATGTGATGGAAACCGATGTTGCCGGAGAACCACTGAAGGATCCGCGGCAGCTTGTAGAAGGAACTGCCTTGCAAGGCCGCCGCCGTGAAGTCCCAGTGCTCACCGCGCTCCCAGTAAACATCCTCGAACTGATGCTGCACATAGAACATCCACACGCCCGCGCTCGCAGCGACCATCATGGCGATCACTTGAATGATGAGATAGGCCTTGAAGCCGACCAGCCAGCCCAGTCCGACGGCCATCACAACGATGGCGAGGTTCATCCACTGCACCGATTCGCGTTCGCGTGGATTTGCCTTCCCGGAGGAGAAGCGTTGGAGGACGAGAAAAAGAAAGAGGGGCGCGATAATGAAGAGCACGAACGGATTCCTGGCGAGCCGATAGGTGAAACGCTTCCAGCGCGTCGCCTCCAGATATTCCTGCACCGTCATCGTCCAGACGTCGCCGACGCTGCGCCGGTCCAAATCGCCGGCCGTCGCATGGTGAATCGCGTGCTCCCAGCGCCAGTGATAATAGGGCGTGAACGTCATCATGCCGCAGAAGAACCCGACAATGTCGTTGGCCGTCCTCGATTTGAAAAATGAGCCATGCCCGCAGTCGTGAAAGATGATGAAGACGCGCACCAGGAACGCGCCCGCGAGAATCGCCAGCGGCACAGTCAGCCACCAGGACACCGAGAGACTGAGGTACATCAAGTACCACAGCAGCGCGTAGGCGCCGAGCGTATTGACGATCTGCCACAAGGCGCGCGGGAGCGAGGGCTTCTGGAATTCGAGCACGATCTCCTTCCACTTCTGCGTGTCCGCGAGAAGTTTTCCACTGGAGACAATTGATTCAGCATTCATAACCCACCCGCTGCTTTCCGCCGTGTCATTTCAGAGAACTCTGAGCTGATCTGGCTCCGCTGCCTTTCCGACCAGCAACGGATCCTCTCATGTCTCACCTCAACTTGAAGCACTAATCTGCCAGCGTCCAACTCAAGGGTTGCTGGAAAGCGGTTGGTTCTTGCACCTCACCGTACCGATCTGGACCAAAACGGGCATCGACGCGAGTCTGATCGACGCAATGTCTGAGGCTCTGCGTTACGCGGCCTGGTTTAAGGTGAGAAAGTGGTGGCTTACATCCGCAATCCATCCAGACAACCGCGCACCGCCTTCAACAGATCCTCAGGGAGGAACGGCTTCTGGACGAAGTTCCAATCACCGGGTGAGCGAAGCTCACGGCCCGCGATGTCCGCGCTGTAGCCGCTGGTAAAGATGACTTTCAGTTCCGCATTCTCCTCCCGCAATCGCTGCGCCAGTTGCTGGCCGCTGGTGCCGCCCGGCATGACGAGGTCCGTCAACAGCAACGACACCTCGTCGCGGTGCAGTGGCCAGAGCCTGATCGCCTCCGCGGCATTGGCCGCCTCCAACACGCGATAGCCCTGTCGCTCCAGCGTGATTCGGGTCGAGATGCGCACGGCGGAATCATCCTCCGCCAACAGGATCGTCTCCTTGCCGCCACACGGCTTCTTCCGGGCTGGGATCGCTTCGGGCAACACCACCGCCGGCGGAACGCACGCTGGAATGAAGATTCGAAATGCGGTTCCCTGCCCAGGCTCGCTCCGCACTTCGATCCAACCGGAGTGCTGCTTCACAATGCCGAACACCGTGGCGAGGCCGAGACCCGTCCCCTTGCCCGGCTCCTTTGTCGTGAAAAACGGCTCGAACAACCGCGGCATGGATTCCGGTGGAATGCCGCATCCAGTATCGGTCACACTCAGGCAAACGTAACGTCCAAGACTCACGTCGGGATGGTTCGGCAACGAGGCGGGTTCGGTGAACACTCGTTCCGAAGCTTCAATGGTCAGGAGACCGCCCCGGGGCATTGCGTCCCGCGCGTTCACCGCCAGATTCATCAACACCTGATCGAGCATGCCGGCGTCCGCCCGGACATAGAGCGGCACCGGATTCAACGACAGTTGCAGACGCACGTCCTCGCCGATGATGCGCTGGAGCATCCGGGCCAGATTGGTGACCACCTCGTTTAAGTTCATTTCCCGTGGCTGCATCACCTGCCGACGGCTGAAGAGCAACAACTGCCGTGTCAAATTCGCCGCGCGCTCGGCCGCCGCATGAATCTCCTTCAAACCCTCGCCCGCCTCCGCCGGCATGTTCTCGATCATCTCCGTCAGCTCCGTCTGCATGATGATCACCGCGAGGATGTTATTGAAATCATGCGCCACACCGCCGGCGAGCTGGCCGATGGCTTCCATCTTCTGCGCCTGCCGCAATTGCTCCTCCAGCTGGCGCTGCGCGGTGATGACTTCCGAGAAAAAGATCAGGCCGCCGATTTCACCCTGCGCCGTGCGCCACGGGCGAACCTCCCAACGCACCCAGTCCACCGAGCCATCCGCCCGCGGGAACGCGTCTCCTTCATGCTTCTGAACCGCTCCCGCCAGACTGCGCCGATGAATCTCCTTCCAATGGTCAGGAACCTTCGGGAACACGTCGTAATGACAACGGCCAATGAGATTCTGGTCGCCCAGCCGGTAATCCGACAACCAGCGCCGGCTCACCACGAGATACCGCATGTCGCGATCCAGCATCGCGATGGCCGCTGGACTGTGCTCCACGAAAAGCCGCAGCTGTTCCTCCCGCTCCCGCAACGCCTCCTGCGCCTGCCGGCGCGCCGTGATGTCCGTCGCCAGTCCATCCCATAAAATGCGCCCGGAGGCGGTCCGCTTCGGACGCGAGCGGACTTGAAGCAGGCCCTGCACCCCGTCAGGGCGTTGGAACTTCAACTCCATCTCGAAGTCCGTCAGATGTCGCGCACTCTCCGCCTCCGCCTCCGCAAAAGCCGGACGTTGCAGCGGATCGATCTGCGAGAACAGACAGCTGATGTCCGCCTGAACCTGTCGCGGCGAAACGCCATGCACGCGCTCCACCCCCGCACTCAAATAGGTAAACTGCGGGGCGCCAGTTTCATCCTTCGTGTACTGGTAAACGTAACTGTCCGGCAAATTATCGCCCACCGCGTGCAGCTTGGATTCACTCTCCTGCAACCTCTCGGCCGAAGAACGAATGCGCGCGAAATATCGATCCAGCCAGAAGCCCAGCAGCAAAGCCGTCACTGAGACGTAGAACCAGCCCTTCACCTGCTCCAGCATCGCGGCAAGCGGACCCTCGCTCACAAAGTAATGCAGCACCCAGCCCGAGCACAAAATCCACAACGCGCCGAGCGCCCCGTAAGTCAGTGCGATTCGCGTCGCCTGTGCGCGCGTGGGCAACCAGCGCGAGATGGCGGCGCGGGAACCTTTTCCCGCGCGTGACTCTGGATCGATTGATTCGTTCATAAACTGCGCTTCATCTGGCTTAAGAACTCACCCATACCGACACCCATTCCCGTCAACGCCGCGCCGGATGCGCCGACACGTTCATAGATCCCATTCCTTCTATCAAGACCCATGCGACGTCCCGGCAGCTCCTGCCAGATGCTCATCCTTTCTTGCTTTCGGACGGGAATCGGCAGTGCACGAGTAACAATCTCGCGTCGATCGTTCATCTCCCGCCCAGGCGTCAGTCGTATCTAAAAATGATGCCTTTCCTTCAATCGCCGGTTGGGCAATCTCGCCTTCATGCACCCGCTCAGTTCCTCCGCCAAACGGCTTCTCGCATCTCTTGCCGTCGGTGTCCTCGCACTTTCCGCCGCCACCGCAGCACCAGCGCAACCTTCCGCCGGCACGAACCAAATCTGGACCACGCAGCAGGACCACCGGAACATGATGGAACAGCTCGGCATCACGAAACTGCGACCCGGCCGCAATGGCAGCGCAACCGCGACCAACAACCCGGCCAACTACGATCCCGCGAAGGCCAATCCCTTTCCGAATCTCCCCGAACTTCTCGTCACGAAGGACGGCCGCAAAGTCACCGACGCCGCGATGTGGTGGAAGGATCGTCGCCCGGAAATCGTCGAGGACTTCGAGCGCGAGATCGTCGGCCGCGTGCCGAAAAACGTCCCCAAGGTGACGTGGGCAATCACGAACGAGGCGAAGGATCGCGTCGTGACCAACATTCCCGTTTACGCCCGGCAGCTCGTCGGCAAAGTGGACAACTCCGCGTGTCCCTCCATCGACGTGAACATCCAGATGACCGTCGTCACGCCGCTTAACGCGAAGCAACCCGTCCCTGTCTTGATGATGTTCGGCGGCTTCGGTGGCGCCGGATTTCCCCGGCGCGCGGACGAGCCCGAGCCGACGAATCGCTTTCGCGGCTTCGGCAATCTCACCTTCGCCGACCCGCCGTCCACCGAACAACTCATCGCTGCCGGCTGGGGCTACGCGACCATCAGCCCGAACAGCATTCAGCCTGACAACGGCGCGGGCCTGACCAAGGGCATCATTGGCCTGGTGAACAAAGGCCAGCCGCGCAAGCCCGACGACTGGGGATCACTTCGTGCCTGGGCGTGGGGCGCGGCGCGCGGGCTCGACTACCTCGAAACAGATCCGACCGTAAACGCGAAGAAGGTCGGAATCGAAGGTGTCTCCCGCTACGGCAAGGCCGCGCTCGTCACGCTCGCCTTCGAACCGCGGTTCGCTGTCGCGCTCGTCGCGTCGTCAGGCGAAGGCGGCGCGAAATTGCATCGCCGCAATTTCGGCGAGGCGGTCGAGAATCTCACCGGCTCCGGCGGCTACCATTGGATGTCGGGGAACTTCCTCAAATACGGTGCGGCGGAATCAAAGTTCGGGAGCAAAAACGCCGGTGACCTTCCGGTGGACGCGCACCAACTCATCGCGCTCTGCGCGCCGCGGCCCACGTTCATCAGCTACGGCATCCCGGAGAAAGGCGACGCGAACTGGCTCGATCAACAAGGCAGCTACATGGCCACCGTCGCGGCTGGTCCGGCGTTTCGTTTGCTTGGCGCGCGCGACCTCGGCGTGACGGAGGATTATCGCACCGCGCAGAAACCGCCGGTGAATCACAGCCTCCTCGACGGCGAACTCGCGTGGCGCCAGCACGACGGCGGACACGAGAGCCGCTCGAACATGAAACACTTCATCGCGTGGGCGAGCAAACTCTTCGGGCACACCGCGCCAGCGGACTCGACCACCAAATAGCTGTCGACCGGTAAAGTGTTTCTTGCACCGGCAAGCCTTCGCTCCTAACATCGAGTTACTCCACGTCGCCCGTCTCCTGTGCCCGCGGTGGAGCGCGAAGTGGCAGCGTCAGGAAGGTCGTTCCAAAACATATTATGATTGAGGTTAAAGTGGAGTGCGGCTGCGGCAGCCGATACAAGTTCGATGTCGAACCGGTCCACGGCCGTTTGCCGGCATCCGTGGCCTGTCCCAGTTGCGGCGCAGACGGAACGGCCGCCGCCAATGAATTTATCCGCCTTCACACCGCACCCGTCGGCGGAAGCAGTGGAGGCATTCGTCTCGCCAGCCCCGCCGCCGCGCCGCCGCCCATCGCGAGTTCCCACGCCGGAGCCGGCCCCACCGGACTGTTGGGTCGCCAGATCTTCTTCATCAAGGAACGCGCCGCCATCGTGAAGCTGACCGACACCTTTGACATTCTGGATCCGGCGACCGGCCAGACCATCGGAATCGCCAAAGAAGAACCGCCGGGCTGGGCCAAGTGGCTCCGGCTCCTCGTCAACAAACAAACGCTGCCCACGGTGGTGAACATCTACGAACAGGATGGTGGTCAGCCGCTGGTTTCCATCCGTCGCGGATTTACCCTGCTCCGCTCGAAGATTGTCGTAATCGGTCGCGACGGCACTCAGCTCGGCTACTTCAAGAGCAAGTTCTTCTCGTTCGGCGGCGGCTTCAATGTATTCGACAACTCCGACCAGCAGGTGGCGGAGGTCAAAGGCGATTGGAAAGGCTGGAACTTCAAGTTTCTCAAGACTGGCGGACGCGAAATCGGCACAGTCACCAAAAAGTGGGCCGGCTTGGGACGCGAACTCTTCACCTCCGCAGACAACTACGTGATCTCCATCACAGACCCGGCGATGACGAGTCCGGCGATCAGCGCGCTGTTGCTCGCCGCAGGTCTCGCCATCGACATCGTCTTCAAGGAAAAGAATTAGTCGCGCGACGAAACCTGGCGACCGCATTTCAGCCAGCGAGGTCGTTCTTCAACACGATGCGATAGCGCGCCTTGCCCGCGCGCAGATGTTCCAGCGCCTCGTTCACCTTCGACATCGGGAACTGCTCCGTCACCGGCGCGATGGAATGCCGCGCGGCGAAGTCCAGCATCGTCGCCACTCCCACCGGACTGCCTGTTGGTGAACCGGAGATCATGCGTTGCGACATGATGAGCGACATCGCCTCGACGGGCACGGGTTCCAGCACTGCGCCTACGAAGTGCAGTTTGCCGCGCGGCGCGAGTGTTCCGATGACCGCTTTCCAATCCAGCGGCACGTTCACCGTCACGAGCACGAAATCCAGCGCGCCCGCGATCTTCGCCATCTGCGCGCTGTCGCGGGAATTGATCACGTGATGCGCGCCGAGCTTCTTTGCCTCGTCACGCTTCCCGTCGCTCGACGTAAACGCATACACCTCGCAGCCCCACTTCGAGAGAAAGCTCAACGCCATGTGACCGAGACCGCCGATGCCGATCACGCCCACGCGATCCGTGGACTTCACGCCCGCCTGCAAAATGGGATTGAACACCGTGATGCCGCCGCAGAACAGCGGACCGGACTTCGCGGGGTCAAGCGCCTCGGGCAACGGAATCGCCCACGGCCATTGGGCGCGGACACGATCCGCGAACCCGCCATGCCGGCCCACGATGACCCCCTCGCTCTGGAGACAGAGATTCTGATCCCCGGAAAGGCAGTGGCGGCAAGACAGACAACTGCCGGACGACCACCCAATGCCGACGCGCTGGCCCACCTTCAAATTCTTCGCGTGCGATCCGACCGCGACGATTTTGCCCACGACCTCATGGCCGGGCACGATCGGATACTTCGTCAGGCCCCAATCGTTATCGAGCATCGAGATGTCCGAGTGACAGATGCCGCAATACTCCACCGCCACCTCCACCTGTTCCGCGCCGAGTTCGCCGGGATCAAATTCGATGGCCCGGAGTGATTCACCTTTGTTGAACGAAGCGTAACCCGTGAATGAGTTCTTCATGGGTCCAATGGTTGTGCGCGCCACCCCCCGTTGGCAAGGGCGCAAACCGAAGATGACTTCACCCCGTTCCGACCTACTGCTTCTGATCAGTCGCAGCAGCGTTGGCCAACACCAATTGATACGCCGCCGCTTCCTGCGAATTGCGGACATACAGCCGGTCACCGACGACGACGGGATGATTCCACGTCTTGCCTTCCAGCGCCTTGAACGATCCCAGTTCCACCTGCGCCGCGGGATCGGCGCGCAACAGATGCACCTTTCCATCCTCCGCCGCGACCACCAAAACGCCGCTGTTCTCGAGCAGCAACATTTGGCCTTTGCCGTAGCGACCATCCTTCCACTTGCGATCGCCGGTCTTGAGATCGAGACAAACGAGCAGCCCGCTGTCGTTGCCATACAGGTGCCCTTGATACGTCACCATGTCCGAGAAATCGGGCTTCAAGTTCCGCGTGGTCCAGAGTTCCTCGACGGATAGATCGTTGTTCGTCTTTTTGATGCGGACGGCACGCGTGCCAACATTCATCGGAGTGCCCATGATTACCGTGTCGCCGCCCACGACGGCCGGCTGCAACGCGCGATAACCGGAAGCCTTCCATTCGTAGTTCAAACGCACCTTTCCGCTCGAAGGTTCCACCAACACCAAGCCTTCGTTCGAAAGCAGCGACACCAGTTCCTCGCCCGCAATCGTGTGCAACTGCGGTGAAGCGTAAGAATCGTTGCCCGTTGCTGCTGACCAGCGCAACGCGCCCGTCCCGACATCAAACGCCAGCAACCCTTTTCCATCCTTGCCGCCCGCCCACACGATGACATTGCCGCTGACCACGAGCGGCGAACTGGAGAAGCCCCACATCGGCGTTTCGCGCGCAGCCACCTGTTTCAAATCCTTCTGCCAAACCACCTCGCCGTTCGCGGGATTCAGGCGAAGGAACACCCCCGTGGCGCCCACGACGAACAGCCCGGACGGAGCCAGTGTCGGTGTCGAGCGCGGACCGGGTCCGCCCATTGGATCCTCGATGCGCGCCTCGTATTGCCGGTTCCAAATCTCCTGTCCCGTCGTCGCGTCGTAGCACGCCACCGTCTCCTTCGGCCCGCGCTGTTCCTGAGTGAACAACAAGTTACCTGCGGCGGCGAACGACGACCATCCCGGCCCGATCGGCACTTTCCAGAGCAGCTTCGGCGGATGCGCGGACCAGTTCGTTTCAATGGCCGGACCGCGGTAGATGCCGGAACGATCCGCACCGCGAAAGGCCGGCCAATCGCGGGTCGCCAACGCGAGGTTCGTAGCGATCTCGGCCGACTTCACACTGCCCGAAGACGATTCCGCCTCACGCATGGCGAGGGTTCGTTCCTCCGTCGAGGGCGACCATCGCCAGTGCAAGGTCAGTTGGTAATCGCCATCCATGCCGTCATTGCGCAGCAGCGTTGAAAATCCGAATCCAGCCAACGCCAGCAGGAGAGCCACGCCCGTTCGCGCGAGTGGAGAACGTTTACGAAGCACGGCAGCGCCAATGGCGAAGGCCGTCAAGCCCATCGGCAGCGTGACGTAGATTGTGCCCGGCCCGCGCATCATTGGTTCCACCAGCGCCACGGTCAACCCCAGCGCGGCGACGAGTCCGAGGAATCCGAACACGCGCTCCTTCCATGTCGCGCGACTGGCCGCCAGCCACCAGATGACCAGCAGGAGGCAGCACGCCATCGGGCCGATCATCGCCACCATCCAATACTGGGAGAAGCCGCCTTCGAGGTATCCCGGCACAAACCTCGCGAGCAGCATCACCACGACGAGGAGCACGCCGGGCCACACGCGCAGACCGGCGCCGGTCGAAGAATTGGAATGAGATATAGATCCCGCCGCTGACTGTTGGGTTTGATCGCTCATGGTAGAAATCCGTCGATTCGGATTTCGCGACGCTAGCGATTGACCCGCTGGGATAGAAGGACGTTTTCACCCTGATCTAATGGCTCGTCTTGAGAATCTCGCTTACATCGCGCGGGGCTGAAGACAAGCGCGCCTTCACCGCGATGATGAACATAGGAAGAGATCGACATCGCCAAAATCGAGGTCGCATTCCGCAGCTGATAGGCTAATCGGAAGGGCTGAAAGCCCGAAAGGGTCAATTGGCCATAAAATCTTCAAGCCCTGAAAGGCCAGCAGAGCATTTTTGAATCGTTTTGTTGTGTCGCCCTCACAGGGCTGGTTCCATTTGTTCTTCGTTACCCAGGGCGGTGCTTCGCTT
Source organism: uncultured Bifidobacterium sp. (assembly GCA_964491875.1). GTDB lineage: Bacteria > Verrucomicrobiota > Verrucomicrobiia > Limisphaerales > JADJPG01 > JADJPG01. The sequence goes on along the minus strand of CAZBIC010000056.1, from coordinate 4,002 downwards.
GCCTTGGGCTACCATCTTTCGGGCTTTCAGCCCTTTCAGTTTGAGCCTCATCACGTCGGCTGCTACGGGTTGAAAAGCTTCTCCACCTTCGCCTTCACTGCCGCATCCATTTTGATGAGCGGCGGCCAGGGGCGTTTGAAACCTTCGCCCGGGAGTTTCTTCGTTGCATCGAAACCTTGTTTGCTCCCGACGGCGATCTCGCTCGTCGCGTGATCGAGCACGTCAGACGGGCCCTTGGTGAAGATGCTGTCGCGTTGCGGGTCGGTGTTCGCGAAGAGATGGAAGAGGACTTCGCTGGTGTTGTGGACGTTCACGTCGGCGTCCACCACCACGATGTATTTCGTGAACATCATCTGCCCCATGCCCCAGAGACCGTGCATGATCTTGTAGGCCTGCATCGGGTAAGTCTTCTTGATGCTGACGAAGACGAGGTTGTGGAACGTGCCTTCCGCCGGCAGCGCGATGTCCACGATCTCGGGGAAGTTCATCTTGAAGATGGGGAGGAAGAGTTTCACCGACGCGCCGCCGATGTAGAAGTCTTCCATCGGTGGGATGCCGACGATGGTGGCGGGATACACGGCGTCTTTGCGGTGGGTAATGGCGGTGATGTGAAACACCGGATACGGCTCGGGCAACGTGTAATAGCCGGTGTGATCGCCGAACGGGCCTTCGTCGCGGAGCGGTTCGGTGGGATCAATGTAGCCTTCGATGACGAAGTCGGCGTTGGCGGGAACCTCGAGGTCGTTGGTCTCGCACTTAATCATCTCGACGGATTTCTTGCGAAGGTAACCGGCGAGGAGGAATTCATCCAAGCCATCGGGCATCGGTGCAGTGGCGGCGAAAGGAAACATCGGGTCGCCACCGATGAAAATGCTGACCGGCATGCGTTCGCCCTTCTCGTAGTAACGACGGCCATGGCGCGCAGCGACTTTCTGGAGCTGCCAGTGCATGCCGGTGGTTTTCTCGTCGTAGATCTGGATGCGATACATGCCGAGATTGCGTTCACCTGTGTCCGGGTCGCGCGTGACGACGCACGGGAGTGTGATGAAGCGTCCGCCATCCAGTGGCCAGCAGCGGAGGATTGGCATGTTGGCCAACGTTGGCGGTTGCAGGTTAAAGGTTGAAGGTTGATTGACGTCGGGCGCCTTCGGCCAACTTGCAACCTTCGGCTTGGAACCTTCAACCAAGTGAACGACATCCTTGCACGAACCGCTCTTCACCGTCTTGGGCTTGGCGTGACGCAGATCCAGCGCGAGCGACAGCAGCTTCATCGCTTCCTTCATGGAAGTCGGCGGCTTGGCTTTCATCAGCGCGCCGAGTTCGTTCGCGACTTCGTCCACGGTGTCCGCGCCCATGCTCATGGCCATGCGTTTGTGCGAGCCGAGCGTGTTGATGGCAACCGGGAATGGCGAGACGACGCCGTTGATGGTGGGTTTCTCGAACAGCAGCGCCTTGCCGCCGTTGGGCTGTTTCATTTCGCGATCGGCGAGCTCGGTAATCTCAAGCTCGGTGGCGACCGGTTGCGTGATGCGTTTGAGCTCACCCGCCCGGTCGAGCGCATTGATGAAATCGCGGAAAGAATCAAAAGCCATGCGAGGGAGTTTACGGGGCGAGACGGCAAGCGCAACGCGGATGAATCCGCCGATGATCGCACTTGCTTGTGTCGTTTCTAAAGATAACTTTTCGCGAACTTTAGATCCGTTCAAACCATGCGAGGCATTTCCATCTTCAATCGACTCGTACGCCAACGACGATTCGTCATTCACCTTTCCGTGCTGATCCTGGCGGGAGTCACGGGTTGTTATGCCCCGGGGCGTTCCCGGGTCAGCACCAAGCCTGCGACCGCAAGCGAGGCAGCGCCACCACCGCTGGGACGAATCGGCCTGCTGGTGCCGGACGCCGTTCCGTTGTTTACGTTCCGCTATCCGAAGACCCCCGCGAACGCGATGTTCCACACCGCCGGAAAGACGTGGGAGTTCATCGATCTGGACGATGGGGCCGACGAAATTGCAGTTGGCTTGTTTGTCTCCGGCATGGCGGGCGTCATTGGCGGAGCCATCTCCGGTGTGCCGCAGGCGGAGATTGAACGCGGAGAAAACGCCATGCTGAAGGCATTGCGGGAGCGCCCGATCTTCGAAGGCATCGTGAGTCAGATGAAAGTGTCGTTTGCCGAAGCCGGCTATCCGCCACCCATCGTCATCCCGCCGAATCTCGCCAAGGATCTTTCGTCCGCCGATCCGTCAGTGCGCGACTATGGCCCAATAAAGGCACTGGGCGTCGACAGCGTGATGGAGCTGTCCGTGGAGTCTTACGGCTTTCGCGCACGGGAGCGGTCCAATCCCCCGATGAAACTCGGGGCCAAGGTGGCGGTTCAGGTGACACGGCTTTCGGATACGAACACGCTCGTGCGGACATTGATCCGGTATCACGGTCACCAGCATCGCTTCATGCGCTGGGCCGCGGACGATGCGCAACAATTCCGTTCCGACCTGAAGCGGATCGGAAAAATGGTGGGACAAAATGCCGTGGAGTGCGTCCTGCCCGATCCAGATTCACAACTGGAGTAGCTCCGGTCGCCGTAACGGACCGGCCGCGTCAAGGCACAGGCCGTAGTCGATAGAAGCGCAGCGGGAGATTCGTGGAGAACGCGTCGGTGAAGTCGACGTTGAAGACAACGTCGTTGGTCAGCAACGGCGACCAGGAGGTCAGGTCCGGCGAACCTTCAATCACTAGCTGGCGGCCGAGCGCGCCGCGCAGTCGGAACGCACGCTGGCCGTTGGTGGAGGTCCATTCCGGGTCAGGTTTCGCCGGCGGAGACAGCAGCGCCCGATAATAGCGTGAGCGAAGACCGCGTGGATCGAGATCGAGGAAATCGAGCGGCATCACGTGATTGAAGACGCGCAGCTCGGACCATTGGATGAGATCGCTCGTGGCATCGACGGTGATCTGGTTCGTCAGCGGACCGGTCAATCGCATCCGCGGGACGCCGCCGGTGAACACGAGGCTGTAGTTCAGGCGGAACTGCGGCGCAGGCGACACCAGTGCGACGACGTTGGTGATGATACCGGCGAAGTTGCTGACGATGACGCTGTAGCTGCCGGCGTTGGTCGCCTGAAAATTGGTAAGGAGCAGGTTGGCATTGGTCGCGTTCGCGAGCAGCACGCCGTTGAGAAGCCAACGATACGCGGGCACCGGCGCGGCACCGTAAGTTCCTGCAGTGAGCATGGCGGAACTGCCGATGCGCACTTCCTGGGTGGCGAATGAGGCGATCGAAACCGGTGGGACCCCTTGCTGCCAGTTCAGGCAGATCTTCCCTTGCGCGCCGTTCACACCGTCGACGGCGACTTGATACTCCACCGAGGGACTGGGCGTGAAGCGGAGCAGACTGCGCACACCATCAGGAGCGCTGTTGTTGTCCCGACCCACCAATGACAGCGTGCTGAGATTGGTGCCGGTATAAATGCTCAGCGTTGTATCGATCTCGCTGCCCAAGGTATCGATTTGCAACAGGACATTCGTGGTGGAGCGGAATCGGATCCATCGCGACGACCCGCCGGGGAAATTGCCGTGATTAGGCTCCAGCGTCTGCGTATCGGATCCTGTGTTGTCAAAGATTTGCCGGCCCGCGCTCCCGAGACCAAGCGTCAACCGGGTCGAGAGGTTGGTGACAAACAGATCCTGAAACTTGTCCTGCGTGACGACGAACGGCGCGGCGCCCAGTTCCAGCGACGCGCGAGCGCTTTCCACGGTCCGATCGCCACTGCGCACCACCACCGAGTAAGCGCCCGCGTTCTCGGGTCGAACGTTGGTAATTGTCAGGGTGGCGTTGGTGCCGCTGCGCAGCAGACGGCCGCTGCGATACCACTGGTAGCTCAGGCCCGGACCGCGCGCGCCGACGCTCAGCACGGCATTCGAGCCTTCCGCCACCGACAACCCCGCCGGCTGGCGGAGGATGACCGGCACCGCCTCCGGAATGTCCGTCGATTCCCAATGCAACACGAC
>CAZBIC010000055.1:0-40858 GCA_964491875.1 uncultured Bifidobacterium sp. | reverse complement strand
GCAGTGCCCTTTTAAGGCATTGGTCCAGGGTTCGAGTCCCTGCCAACCCACCACTTTAGTTTTTGCTCCCAGTCGGCTCCAAGTATTTGGAAAGACTGCGGGTTTCGACCTGCTCGATTAATTCCCCCGGTTTCCGAACCACATGAAGCGCAGCATCCCGTGCCTTCGCCACCAGCCTTTTGCCGGAGTCGGGCCCAAGGACGCTTACGGCCGTGGCCAGCGTATTGGCGGTGATGCAGTCCGGAGCCAGCACGGTGACGAGGCTGTGATCCGTCAGGCCATATCCCGTTTTTGGATCGACGATGTGCGAATATCGACGTCCATCGATCTCCACGTGCTGAAACAAGTCTCCAGATGTTCCGAGACCGGCGTTCTTCAGGAGCAAATGCCGTTCGGGTGGGGCGTTGGTCGCGTCGAGTGGTGCCAGGGTGATGCGCCAGCCTTGCTTGCCCGGCGGTGCCGCACTCGCCGCCATGTCGCCGCCGCCGGTGACGAGTGCGCTGCGAATGCCGTTGGTGCCAATTACTCTCAGGGCTTCATCAATCGCGTAACCTTTGGCGATGGAGCCCAGATCCAGGCGCATGTTCGGGACCTGCAACGTCGCGGTTCGCGCGTGGGCGTCCAATCTCATTTTTCGCCAGCCTACTGCGTTCAACGCCGAGGCGAGCAAATCCGCGCGCGGTAGCTGTTTCTCGCGTCGCGCCTTTCTCCAAAGGCTGACCACCGGGCCAACGGTCACGTCAAACGCGCCGTCGGTTTCTTCGGCGATTCTTTGCGCGCGCAGGAGCACATGCCAGAGGTCGGGGCTGAGGCGGACCGCCTGGCCCTCTCCGGCGGTGCGTGACAGGCGGCTGAGTTCGCTGTCCGTGTCGTAGTCGCTCATGATGTCGTTGAGCTGGGCGATTCGAGCGAAGGCGAATCGCGCCGCGGCATCGGCGGCAACTTGGTTGGTCGCATAAAGCACCATGCGAAACGGCAATCCCATCTGTGGCTGGGAGTATTCAAAACGAAGCAGGGTGGAAGGATCTTCGGAAACCGTCCGACACCCCAAAGTCGTCAGGCTGAACACCGCCGCTGCCAACCAATACGCATGTCTCGCTGCTTTATGCATGGAGAGGGAGGATGTCGCGGGAGGGAAGTGACGTCGAGCAGTGGCTGAGTAGTATCTTCCGTCTTGCTCTGCGCAGGAGGCTCATTAGCCTTGCGGGGAACGTAATTTCGAACTTCGCATGGAAACAAATACGATTGCCTCAGCCACCCAACAAATTTCTCAGATTAAAGAGAAGGGAATTGATTTTCTCTACCAGCGTGGACCGAACCTGCTTGGCGCGATCATCATTCTCGTGGCCGGGTATATGGTCGCTCGGTTTCTCTGTCGGTTGCTGGGCAAATGGCTGGAGAAACGCCATCTGGAGCCACCTGTTCGGATGTTGCTGACGCGTCTGGTGTGGCTGGTGATCATGGCGTTGTTTGTCATGGTGGCGCTCGGGACGTTGGGAATTGCTGTCGGTCCGCTCATTGCGCTGATGTCCGTGGCGGGCGTGGGCGTGGGCCTGGCCATGCAAGGCGTGTTGAGCAACCTCGTCGCCGGCTTGCTCATCATTTTCACGAAGCCGTTCCGGGTCGGGGAATACATCGAAATCATTGGGTGCGCGGGCCAGGTCAACACTATCGACATGTTCACCACCGTGCTGGTCCACCCGGATCGTTCACGGGTCGTTATTCCAAACCGCAAAATCGTCGGTGAAGTCCTGCACAACTACGGGAACATTCGCCAACAGGACATTACGGTTGGAGTGTCGTACAGCACGAATCTTCCTGCGGCGATCGCGGTCATCAATCAAGTCCTCGCAGCCAATCCGCGCGTCCTCAAGGATGTTCCTCCGGTCGTGGTGGTGGGGGCTTTCGCTGATTCCTCGATCGAGATTTTGGTGAAGCCTTGGACTTCGGTGAACGACTTCGGCCTGGCGGCAGCTGAAATCAAGCTCGCGATTTTAGAGTCTTTCCGGAACAGCAAGATCGAGATTCCCTTCCCGCAGCGTGAAATTAGAGTGCTGAACGCCGGTTCCGTGACGTTGTAGTCGGACGGGATTTTTCTGCGCGAGTTACGGGGCGGGTCAGTTCGAAACTCGGACTCGTTTGCTGGATACTATTCTCCAATCACGACGACGCTACTCAGGTCGGTGCCGAGCATAAAGCCTGAGCCGCGATTCTGCTTTTGCAGGAGAGCCCCCGAGAATTTCAATGACTTGCCCGTGTTTGGATCCGTTACTCCCCCGGTGAATAATCCGCTCGTTGAGTTCACTGTCAGGGACAGTTTGTTCTCGCTCAGGTTGGCGATCTTGTTCTTCGGTCCCCAGGAAATGTCGTTGCTGAACGGGGCGGTCAGGTTTCCAGCGCTGAAGGCGATGGTGGTGTCGGTAAGCTCCAGCAGTGTTCCATTGGGATCTTCCGGCCGGACAAACGACGATCCGACGGCCAGGGTTTCGTTGGTAAACCCTGGCTTGTAGAACTTGCTCTTCGGCTGGGCGGTTTTGATCCAGCTCAACAACCCGGTCAGATCGTCGGTGGGCCGGTCGGCGAAGGTCATCCAGCTGATGAGCGTGGTGCCGGGCAGGGCGGCGTAGACCGGCCACTGTCCGAGCGCCGAGATGGGGGTCTTGCTGGAGAACTTCGTGCCGTCGGCGAGGGTGCCGGTGAGCGATGCCAGACCGTTTGCATCCACCTTGATGGTACCGAAGCCATCGCCTTCCGGACCGTCGGCTGAATCGTTCTGGCCGGGGAGAATTAGCGTGTAGTTGCCGGCGAGAGCGCAGGGATTGGTCTTCGCGTTGAAGATGTTTCGGTCGGCCATCAGCGGGGCTTCCCAAGAGCCGTCAGTCACGCGGCCTACGACTTGATTGGAACTGCTGCCGAAATCCAGTTCCACCGTGAGGGCGTTCGTTCCTTTTCGGACGATGGTATTCGTTCCCTTCTGTTCGAGGTCGAGCGCGCCGCTGATGGAGTAGTTCGCCGCACCGATGCGGAGTTTACCAGTGTAGGTTCCACGTTCCGTTGGAGTGAGGGAGATGCTGCCGGAGCTGTGTGAGCGCACCTCGGCCACTTCGTAGAACAGGCCGTTATAGAGGCCCTTGCGTTCCATATACGGGTTGTTGGTGAAGGTAACTTCCAGCACGAGATTTGAGGTCATCACAAAGGTGATGTTCGGAGTGGAGGACGTCGCGCCGCGGCCCCAGCGCACAAAGACTTCGTCGGAGGCCGGAATGGCGGCGATGGTGTAAGTCTTTCCGACCGTCAGTTGCGCTCCGTCGAGTTGAGGCTTGATGGTGCCGCGACCATTTCGGCGGACGGACAGCTGTGAGGAAGGGGGCGTGCCGACCTGGATGTTCAGCTGCATTGATCGGCGGGTGAGAGCTTTGCCGTCGCTGACGCTCAGATTGACCATCACGTTGCCGCTCTTGCCCGGAACCGGCCGGCATTTCATCACGCGATTGGAGCCGCTGCCGGAGAACGAGATGTTTGCATCTGGCAGGACCGTCGTATTCAGGGACGCCGCAGTGAGAACCAGATCCTCAGGGCGGGACTCACGATCGACCACTGTGACAGGAACGTCGGTTTCCGCGTAGGATTCGGTGATCAAACTCGCTGGCGAGGCGAGGACCGGGGGCGTGTTGGGTGAGCCGACGGTGATCTGGAATGAGGTGGAGGAGCCCAACGAACCGTCGGACACAAAAATGGTGATGATAGCCGTGCCGGATTTCAGAGCGGACGGGGTCACCGTTGCAGTCCGGTTGGCACCCGATCCGCCCAGTGCAATGTTGCCGTTCGGGACCAGCGTTTCGTCAGACGAGCTGCCTGCCACCGTGAGATTGTCGGCGGGGGTTTCCAGATCGCTCACGAGGAATGGGATGGCTACGGTCGGTGTATTTTGTTCCACGACTTGATTGGCGATCGAGGAAATGAACGGAGCGTCGTTCGTGCCCTGAACAATCACGCCAAAGGTGCGAGTGACGAGGTAATCCATCGATTGACCGTCGTTGACGGTGACGATGATGGTGGCGGAACCGGTTACGTTGCTGACAGGGGAGAAGGTCAGTGTGCCCGTGCTGTTCGGGTTCGTATAATCGATCGTCGGGTGAGGGATGACGCTGGGGCTGGCTGAGATCGCCGATACGATAAGCGTCTGACTTGCGTCGTTGGTGCTGCCGGTGCTGATTCCCGTTAGCGGAATGATGTGCGGGCCGGAATCCTCGTTAACGAACATGCTTGGAATTGGATCGAGGGTGGGCTGGCTGTTCGGTGGAACCACGGTGAGCACAAAACTGTCGGAAGAACTCGCGCCGTTGGTGTCATAAACCGTGTAGGTGATGACCGTAAAGCCGTGCTGTCCACGTGTCGTCATGATGCTGGTGAAGCGGTTTGATCCGGTGCCGCTCATCACAATGTCATTGGTGAACACAAGAGATGGATTCGACGAATGTACGCCGATGCGCAAGTATTCAGCCGGAGTCTCAAGATCGCCGATCGTGAAGGGGACGCTGCCAACGACGCCATTCATTGGGATCGTCCGGTCCTGGAAATCTGTGATGGTAGGAGCAGCGTTCGCTCCGATCACGGTAACGGTGAATGACCGGACCGCCAGATTGTCAATGTCCCCGCCGTCGTCCACGATCACCGTGATGGTGGCGGTTCCGAAGGTGTTTTCTGCGGTGAGGAATGAGATGCTGCCCGAGCTGTTGGGGGAGAAATAGGTCACGGTCGGGTCAGAAATCAGGTCGGGATTGCTGGAGGTGGCGGTAACCACCAGCGTCTGATTTTCGTTCTCGGCTCCCGAGAAAATTCCGAGAACTGGCACGGTCTGGGTCGGCGCATTCCCGGAGATGGTCATGTTCTCGAAAGAGTCGAGGGTAGGCGCGTCGTTCACCGGATTGACGGTGACCGTGAATGTCCGAGTCAACGAGCTGTTCTGCGCCTGGCCATCGTTGATAGTGACGGTGATCGTCGCGGCGCCGAATGCATTGGTCAGGGGGGTGAATCTCAACGTGCCCGTGGCGTTCGGACTCGTATAGGAGACCGTCGGATGGGCAAACAGGTTGGTGTCACTCGACACTGCGGTGACAGTGAGCGTCTGGATTTCCCCTGCGGAACCGGTGGAGATTCCGGTCAGGTTGACGGTTTGTTCACCGTTGTCCTCCACCACCGTCAAGTCGTTGAGGTTGTCCAGAGTCGGCGGAAGGTTTACGGCATTGACGCTGAGAATGAAGGAATCGCTGTTCACGCCGCCGGTTCCATCCGCCACGGTCACGGTGATCACGGCGGAACCATACTTGCCACTGAGCGGCGTCGCCCGGACCGTGCGATTCGAACCGCTGCCGCCGAGGACGATGTTGGAATTTGGAACGAGCGTCTGGTCCGAGGAGTTTGCAGCAAGTGTCAAAGTGCCAGCCGGTGATTCCACATCGCTTACCGAAAAGGTCAGCGTGGAGGTGGTTTCGTTCTGGTTCACCGATTGATCTGCGATATTCGAGATGTTGGGCGAGTCATTTACCGGCTCAACGATGACGGTGAACTGTCGGGTCATGGTGTTGTTCTCGCTCTGTCCGTCGTCAACTGTGACGGTGATGTCGGCGGTGCCGCTGGCATTTGGCGCCGGAGCGAGCAGGAGTGAACCCGTGAAGTTCGGGCTCGTGTAGCTGACGGTTGGGTCGGGAATCAGGCCGGGATTGCTGGACGTCGCGGTAACCGTGAGGGTTTGAAGTTCGTTAAAGGCGCCAGTCGAAATGCCGGCGAGATTCACGGTTTGGGCTGGCGCGTCTTCGCTCAAGGCGAGGCCGTTGATCGGGTCGATGGTGGGCTGCTGATTCACGGAGTTGACGAAAACGGTGAAGACTTCCGTGGCCGTGCCACCGTTGCCGTCGGAGACGAGGATGGTGATGACTGAGTTTCCCGACTGGCTGCTGGCCGGAGTGACTTGAACAGTACGGCCGGCACCGTTGCCACCGAGCAGGATGTTGTTGGTGGGAACGAGAGTGGGGTTCGAAGAGGTTGCGGTGACGGTGAGGTTGGCCGCAGGCGTTTCCGTGTCGCCAATGGTGAAGGAAAGTGCGGGTGTCGCGTTGTTCTCATTCACGCTTTGGTCGGCGATGGCCGAAATGGTCGGTGCGTCATTCACTCCGCGGACGGTAACATTGAAGGTCCTGGTGACGGTGTTGTTGACGGATTGTCCGTCGTTCACCGTGACGGTGATGACGGCTGAGCCTGTGGCGTTGGTTGCCGAACGCAGGGTCAATGTGCCGGTCGAACTCGGGCTGGTGTAGGTGACCAACGGATTCGGAATCAGGCTCGGAGTGCTCGAAGAAGCGGTGACGGTGAGCGTTTGATTCTCGTTCGTGGCGCCGGAGGTGATGCCGGAAAGGTTGACCGTCCGTGCACCGGAATCTTCGTTGAACTCGATCGGCGACATAGACGCGAGTGTCGGCGCGTCGTTCACTGGGTTGACGGTGACGGTGAAAGTCCGGGTCACTGCGTTGCTCGTGCTCTGACTGTCATTGACGGTGACGGTGATGACTGCGCTTCCGCTGGCGTTGGCGACGGGGGTGAAGGTCAGTGTGGCGGAGGAGTTCGGGCTCGCGTAGCTGACGGTGGGGTTGGGAATGAGACCCGTATTGCTGGAACTGGCCGTCACCGTGAGGGTATCGGTTTCGTTCGCGGCGCCCGTGGTGATGCCGGTGAGATTGACGGTTTGCTGAGCGGCGTCTTCATTGACGGTGAGATTGCCGATCGCGTTCAGCGTCGGTGCTTGATTGATGGAATTGACAGTGACGACGAACGTATCGGTGGCCGTTCCACCCGAGCCGTCATTCACGGTGACGGTAATGGTCGAGGAGCCGAATTGCAGCGCGGTCGGGGTGACGCGGACGTTTCGGTTCGCTCCGGAACCGGTAAACACGATGTTCGCATTAGGAACCAAGGTGGGGTTGGAGGACGTTCCCGAAACGGATAGGCTGGATGCGGATGTCTCCAGATCGCCAATGGTGAACGGAATTGTTGCGGTGGCATTGCCTTCGTTGACTGTCTGATTGGCAATGTTCGAGATGGTCGGGAGATCGTTCACGTTGGTGATAGTGACGGTGAATGTTCGCGAGACCGTACTGCTCTGCGCCTGACCATCGCTGACGGTGACCGTGATTGTGGCCGCTCCAATGGCGTTGGCTGTCGGAGTAAAGGAGATGGAGCCCGTCGCATTCGGGCTGGTGTAGCTCACATTCGGATTCGGGATAAGTCCCGTGTTGCTGGAGGTCGCGTTGATCGTAAGGGTCTGGACCTCGTTGGAAGCGCCGGTGGAGATGCCCGCGAGGCTGACGGTGCGCAGACCCGAGTCCTCGGTGATAGTCAGGTTGCTGAGCGCGTTCAGAGTGGGAGCTTGATTCACCGGAGTCACCGTCAGCGTGAACGTGTCTGTTGCGCTTCCTCCGTTGGCGTCCGTGACGCGAATGGTGATCACGGCGGAGCCGAAGGCCAGCGCAGTGGGCGTGATCGTCACGTTACGGTTTGCGCCGGAGCCGCCGAACACGATCGCGTTGTTGGGAACGAGGCCCGTATTTGATGAGGTGCCAGTCAGCGTCAAGCCGGACGCAGCGGTCTCCTGGTCGCCGATCGTGAAGGGAATCGACGGAGTAGATGCGCCTTCGGTAATGGTCCGGCTCGAGATATCGCTGATGGTTGGAGCGTCATTGCTTCCGGCCACGACGACATTAAATGTTCGGGTTGAGGTCGAGTTTTGCGACTGACCATCGGTAATGGTCACGGTGATCGTCGCTGTTCCTGTCGCATTCGTCACTGGTCGAAGAGAAAGAGAGCCGGTGGTAGACGGACTGGTGTAGCTGACCGTCGGGTTGGGAATCAGGCCGGTGTTGCTGGAAGACGCGGTGATGGAAAGCGTCTGACTTTCGTTTAATGCGCCACTGCCGATGCCGCTCAAGCTGACCGTCTGTGTCCCGGCATCCTCAGCGATGTTCAGTTGGCTGATTGCATTCAGGACGGGTGAGTCGTTTACCGCTGTGACGGTTATTGAGAAGGTCGCCGGAGTGGAGTTCGCCTGTCCGTCATTCACACGGAAGGTGAAGCTGTCGCTGCCATTGAAGTTTGTATTCGGGCGGTAGGTGACGTTCGGCGCGGTTCCCGTGAGGGAGCCGTTGCTGGGTCCGCTCACGATCGAATAGGTCAGCGGGTCGCCATCGCCATCTGTTCCCGCGAGGGTGATGGCCCTGGACTGATCCTCCGGTGTTGTCGTCGAACCGCTCGTTGCCACCGGGGTGGCATTTGCTCCGCCGCCGGGAACGGTATACGAGATTTCGTTCGAAGGATCACTTTCCAGATTGGCAACGTTCCTCGCGGTCACCGCGAAAAAATAGGTAACACCCGGGACAAGATTATTTACGGTCGTTGTGGTCAGGTTGGTCGCCACGCTGACTTGGCCAGTGTAGCTGCCGCTGGTGACGCCGTACTTCAGAATGAAGGCGGAAAGATTGGTGTGAGACGTTGCTCGGTCCCAGGCCAGCGTTACGCTCTCGCCTCGAGTGTTCACGGCGAAACCAAAAACTACGGCGCAAAGCAGCAAGGTCGAGCGAAACAACAGGTGAGCCTTTGGCTCTGCCACTCGATTTGACCAGACGTTCATCATATCCAAATCACAGGCCAAGCAGCGGTAGTGCCATCGCGTCGCGCCGCTACCCATAGTGCATTTGGAGGGAGTTACGTGTCCAAGGAAGTGGACTGACTGTCCTGTCCATCCAAACTTAGGGCAGTGTCATCAGGTGCCAATTAGCGCTCATTGCTGACGTCAGCATTACTGCTTATTCAGTGCTGAGTTCTCGAGGAAACGGCCCGGCAGAATTCAGTGTAGCTCAGTGCTGGAAGCGCCGGATTGATCAAGTCACAATCAGCTCGAAGTTCCGCGGTTCGTGATGCGTCGATATGTGGCACTCAACCTGGTGATGATTCCGGATTTCAATTCTGATTTCGACGTCCCGCAAATCTCTTGCTCCGCGGAGCGATTGGACGCGCAAGGCTCCCCTGGGAGGTTTCTGTCCAGCGTTTGGATCGGCATTGGATTTGTTTTGTCCCTCTTCGCGACATCTGTGCGGTCGCAGGAATCCCCATCGGCTTCGGAACTGGAGTTCTTCGAGAAACGAATTCGGCCGGTGCTGGTGGAGCGTTGCTATGAATGTCACAGCGTCGAGAGCGGAAAGGCCAAGGGCGGGTTGCGGATGGATTCGCGCGAAGCAATGCGTCGCGGTGGCGAGACCCGACCGGCGGTGGTGCCGGGTGATTTGGACAGGAGCCTGATTCTGGAGGCGATTCGCTATGGCAATCAGGATCTAAAGATGCCGCCGAAAGGGCGTTTGTCGGAGAATGTGGTCGCTGATTTTGAAACGTGGATAAAAATGGGAGCGCCGGACCCGCGCGAGGAGAAGGCTTCTACGGCGGCAGCGGGAAAGAGCTCGGTTGAGAAGGTTGCCACCAATCATTGGGCATTCGAACCGCCCAAATCCGTAACACCGCCTATCGTGAAGAAGGCGAAATGGGTTAAATCGCCCATCGACAGCTTTGTGCTGGCGAAGCTGGAAACGGCGAAGCTCCGTCCAGCGAAGCCGTCCGATAAACTCACGCTCCTCCGTCGTGTCACGTTTGACCTGATTGGTCTGCCACCTTCGCCGGAGGAAATGGACGCATTCGTCGACGACAAATCTCCCGATGCGTTCGCCAGAGTTGTCGAGCGACTGTTGGCGTCACCGCATTACGGGGAACGCTGGGGGCGACATTGGCTGGATGTCGCGCGCTATGCGGATTCCAATGGGCAGGACGAGAACAAGGCGATGTCGCACGCGTGGCGCTATCGGGATTACGTCATCAATGCGTTCAACCAGGACAAGCCGTTCGACCAGTTTATCCGCGAACAACTGGCCGGCGATCTCCTGCCTGCGGCGGCGAGTGAGCGAGAGACTTTCGAACAGTGGACGGCCACGGGCTTCCTTGTGCTTGGTCCGAAGATGCTGGCGGAACAGGACAAGCCGAAGCTCGTGATGGACGTGGTGGATGAGCAGATCGATGTCGTGTCTCGCGCTTTCCTCGGGCTCACCGTTTCGTGCAGCCGCTGTCACGATCACAAGTTTGATCCAATTCCGGCGCGCGATTACTACGCGCTGGCCGGGATTTTCAAGAGCACGAAAACGATGGGCGACCTTGCGTTCGTATCGAAATGGAACGAGCGAGCTATTGCGACTTTTGCGGAGAAGGCGCGTTTCGACAGTTACGTGAGACGCACGAATGAAGTCGAGTCGGCCATCGCTGAGACTAAACGGCAGGCGGAAGCCGCGGTTCGTGACCTGTGGCGGAGTCGAGCGGCAGTCTACTTGCAGGCGGCGATCGATTGCGCGATCAGTTCGTCGACAAACTGCGTTGCGAGTAACGCAGTTCAGTTTGGTCTGCACGCCGGCACGCTGGAAAGGTGGGTGAACCAAGTGGGCTCAGCCAGAACGAACCAGTCGTCGCCTTTCGCGAAGTTTGTGGACGGTTCTCGAGGAACAAACGTGTTTTCACGCGTCGTTCATCAATTGAACGAAAAGCAGTCGTCGCTGAGTCCGACCGCAATTCGCTTCGGACTGGGTCGAATTGGACCGGGGCTTCGATGCGATGACGCAAACTTCGTCGAAGTGCCGCACGCGCCTGAGTTGGAGCCCGCGAACCTCACCATCGAAGCCTGGGTTCGGCTTGAAGAGAGCCCGAAGGACGGCGAAACGCGTCGGTGGATCGTTAATAAAAACGGCAATGAATGGGAGGAAGGACATTACGCTCTGATGCTCGATGGCCGGCGAGCCGGGGCGTATCTGAACATTGGTGGTGGACGCGACAATGTCTTCGCGGTGTGGAGTGAGGCCAAGCCGCTGCCGCTGCGCGAGTGGCAGCACATCGCCTTCACCTATGATGGATCTGACCTGCGCCTTTATGTGAATGGCGAAGCGGCTGGACAGACGAAGGTCGGACGCGCTCGAGTGCCGGGAAAGACTTCGGTGCAGATTGGCCGACGCCAGGATGGCTACAATTTCTTCTCCGGCGGCATTGACGAGGTGCAGATCTATAGTCGCACGTTGACCGCTGATGAAATTCGAGAGCGCTTCGCGATGCCGGAAAGCAGCGCGACCAACGGATTGATCCGACATTGGTCATTCACTCCCAAGACTGAAGCGGAACGCGAAACCTTCGCACAGGAGAGTTTGCGCGAATTGTTGTTCGGCACCGATGGGTTGCTGATTCCGCCTAAGGATAGCCGGCCATTCTACGCGGCGAATGATTTGAAGAGATTGGAAGCACTCGAGGCCGAACGCGTCGCGCTCAAGGCGAATGCGCCGCCCGCGCCGCCAGTCGCCCTCGCGGTCGAGGAGACGGTGCCGGTCGATTTGCCGGTTCACATTCGCGGCAGTCATTTGAATCTCGCGAAGGACTCGGTGCCGCGCGGGTTTGTGCAGGTGCTGAATCGCGCGGTTCCGCCATCGATTCCAGCCAAGCAGAGCGGACGATTGCAGCTCGCTGAGTGGTTGACGCATCCGGAGCATCCGCTGACGGCGCGTGTCATTGTGAACCGCATCTGGCAGGCGCATTTCGGCGAGGGACTGGTGCGCACGCCGGACAACTTCGGCTTGCGCGGCGAAGCTCCGACCCATCCCGAGCTGCTCGATTGGCTGGCGCGAGAGTTTGTGCGCAGCGGTTGGTCGTTGAAGCAATTGCACCGCCTCATTTTGAATTCGAGCACTTATCAGATGAGTACGGCCTTCAGCGAAAAGTCGGCGGACATGGATCCGGAGAACCGTTTGCTCTGGCGCATGAATCGTCGTCGACTGGAAGCGGAGTGGCTAAGAGATGGTTTGCTCGCTGTGTCTGGGCAGCTTGATCGAACGATGGGCGGCTCGCTCGTGAGTTGGCAGAACGCCGAGTACACGCCGGGCGACAGCGTCTCAGCGACTGCGCGGCGACGCGCAGTGTATCTCCCGGTGGTGCGCGATCGGGTTTACGATTTGTTCACCATCTTCGACTTCGCGAATCCGAGCGTGGGCGTGAGCAAGCGGACGCCGACGGTGGTGTCGCATCAGGCGTTGTTCTTCCTGAACAGCCCGCTGGTCAAGGAACAGTCGAAGCATCTCGCCCGGTCGCTCGCAGGCGCGGACGAAACGACGAAGGTTCACGAACTCTATCGGCGCGTGCTGAATCGGTCGCCCGAGAAGGTTGAAGTGAAACGAGCACTCGCTTATCTGGCGGCAGCGCGAGAGAAGTTGCCGGAGAATGCTGCGGAACGAGACTTGGAAGCCTGGTCGAGTCTGGGTCAGGCATTGCTCGCTTCGAATGAATTCCTCTACCTTGATTGAGCGCGTGATGAATTCGATCTTCCAACAACGACTGAGCCGCCGCGAGATGCTGCGTCGCAGCGGCGTGGGGTTCGGGAATCTCGCGCTGCTAGGCTTGCTGGCTCAATCGACGCGTTTGCAAGGAAGCGGATTGATCGCGAAGCCGCCGATGTTCGCGCCGCGCGCCAAGCGGGTGATTTTTCTCTTCATGCACGGCGGGCCGTCGCATTTGGACACGTTCGACTACAAGCCGCTGCTGATGCGCGACAGCGGGAAGCCGTTGCCGTTCGCCAAGCCGCGCGTGCAGTTCGCGCAGACGGGGAACCTGCGGAAATCATCGTGGGACTTCAAACCCCACGGCCAGTGCGGCGCGATGGTGAGCGAACTCTTCCCCCACGTCGGCGCGATGGTGGACGACCTGTGCTTCATCCAGTCGATTCACGGGACGAACGAGGCGCACGGCGGCGCGTTGCTGAAGCTGCACACCGGTTCGGATACTTTCGTGCGACCGAGCATGGGCTCGTGGATTTCCTACGGGCTCGGGACGGAGAACCAGAATTTGCCGAGCTTCATCACCATCAATCCGACGCTGGGACACGGCGGCGTCGCGAACTGGGCGAGCGCGTTTCTGCCGGCGGTGCATCAAGGCACGCCGTTGGGCAGCAGCGGAACGCCGATCGAGAAAGCGACGATCAATTATCTGCACGATCCGAATGACAACTCGGCCCTACAACGATTGCAGCTCGATTTGTTGAGGCAGATGAACACGGCGCATTCCGCGAAAGCGGGGCCGGACCAGGCGCTGGATGCGCGCATTGAATCATTCGAGCTCGCCTTCCGCATGCAGACGGAAGCGCCGGAATTGCTGAAGATCGATGGCGAGTCCGAGGCGACGCGCAATCTGTACGGGCTCGACGATGCGGAAACGGCGGCTTATGGACGCCAGTGTCTATTGGCGCGGCGGTTCGCGGAGAAGGGTGTGCGCTTCATCCAGTGCAGTCATGCCTATTGGGATTCGCATTCCGACCTCACCAAGGAGCACGGCAAGTTGGCGCGACAGGTGGACAAGCCGATCGCGGGATTAATTCAGGATTTGAAAGCGCGCGGGTTACTCGATGACACGCTCGTCTTGTGGGGCGGCGAGTTCGGTCGCACGCCGACGGTGCAGGGGAATGACGGGCGCGATCATAATCCGCACGCGTTCACGATGTGGATGGCGGGCGGTGGAGTGAGGCGCGGGTTCAGTTATGGCCACAGCGACGACTACGGTTTCTACACGGTTGACGAGAAGGTGCATGTCCACGATCTGCACGCGACCATGTTGTCGCTGCTTGGCGTCGACCACGAGCAATTGACGTATCGCCATGCCGGTCGGGATTTCCGGCTGACGGACGTGCATGGGCATGTCGTGCGGGAGATTATTGCTTAATACCCTGCTGTGGTCGGTCGGACGGGTTCAGTCTGCGCCCGGGTAATGTCCGGAGATGTAGCTTTCGAGCTGATGGATGGTGGAGGTCTGGGCGTTGATGATCCAGTTCACGAGGTCTCCGATGGATACGAGCCCGATCAATTCGTCGCCCTGTACAATTGGAAGGTGACGGACGCGGTGGGTGGTCATCAGCCTCATGCACTCCTCGATGGTGTCGGACGGCGAGGCGATAACGGGTGGTGCCAGGATTTCGCGGACTCGGGTCTCCTTGGAGGATTTCCCCTTGAGCGCGACTTTGCGGGTGTAGTCGCGTTCGGAGATGATGCCGAGGAGCTTTCCTCCGGAGAGCACGGGCAGGGCGCCAATATTGTGAGTGGCCATGATTTCGATCGCTTCGAAGACGGTCGCTTCAGGTTGGATGCTCCAAAGTTCTTCGGGTTTGTGCGCGAGGATCTCGTTGATGATGCCGTGAATCATTTGGGTCCTTTGATGGTAGTGGTTGGGGTGAGGATCGAGGAATGGATGCAGCGACGTGAAACTTCCGTTGCGAAGTAATTCGACCCCTCGGCGTAACGAGCCGCCCTTGTCATGTGAAGAAGTTCGTCCATGCGTCTCTTCCAAGCGATAGGCGATCGATGCCGGAACGGGGCTTGGTCTGCAAACACAAAAGCGTGAGTATTTCGCCCGGCTTGGCTCCGGAAGCTCCCGGGAATTGGTGTTTTTACAAAAGGCGGCTCGGCGGACTCCGCTTTTTGCGGACAATAAGGTGACAAAATTCCGTGTTTGAGCAATTATCTGAGTCAATCACAGGATCAAACGACTGATGTATTACGTCGAGGATGTAACGCCCGGAGGCACAAGTTGCACTGACTTGGCTGCAACATTTCCGTTCTGTCTCTAAATCTGCAGATTTCACCCAACCTCTCTCATGAAATACCAATTCATCGCTGCCGTCACAGGACTGCTTTGCTGCGCGGTCGCTCACGGTGCCGACATCGTGATCAACGAAATCATGTACCACCCTTCGTCCCAGAACGTGCTGGAGGAATACATTGAGCTGCATAACCGCGGGACCAACAGTGTGAACTTGAACGGCTGGCGATTGACCAAGGGCGTGGACTACACGTTCACCAATGTCGTCCTGTCGCCAGGTGGATATCTGGTGGTCGCGGCGAATAAGGCGGCATTTGAGGCGCGCTATCCCGGCGTGGCAAACGTGGTGGGCAACTGGACCGGCGCTTTACGAAACAGCGGAGAGAAAATTCAGATCGAGAACGCAGCTGGTCAATCAGAGGACGAATTGACCTATGCGACGGAGGGCGATTGGGGAACCCGCCGTCGTGGGTTCTTCTCAAGCAGCTTCCGCGGCTGGGTCTGGTATGCGGATCACGATGGTGGCGGTAAATCGCTGGAGCTCGTGAATGCGTCGCTGCCGAACCAGCATGGCCAGTGTTGGGCGAGCAGTGGACCGCTCGGCGGAACACCGGGCGTGGCGAATTCCGTCTTCAGAACTAACGCGGCCCCGCTGATTCTCGATGTTCAACATCTCCCGGCGGTTCCCTCGTCCAGTGATCCTGTCACCATCTCTGCGCGGGTTCGGGACGAGTCGGCGGCCGGGTTGGTGGTGCAGCTTCTTTTCCGCGATCACAGCACGCAGTTTCCGGCGCCGTTCACGAGCGTGGACATGCTGGACGACGGTCAGCACGGCGATGGATTGGCCGGGGATGGCCTTTACGGATTCGTCCTGCCTGCGGCGGCGAATGGTTCCGTGATTGAATTCTACGTCAGTGCTGCGGATCCGGCGGGCAATGTCCGAACGTGGCCGGCGGCCGCGGAGCCGGCACCGGACGAATTCGGCGAGCCGACGCAATCCGCCAACGCGTTGTATCAAGTCGATGATGGCGTCTATACCGGGAACCAGCCGGTTTACCGGTTGGTGATGACGGAGACCGAGCGCGTTGAGTTTCAAAACATCAGTCGCAATAGCGATGCGCAGATGAACGTGACCTTGGTGAGTGTGGATCCTTCGGGGACGGAGGTTCGATACAACAGCGGGCTTCGCGTGCGGGGCGCGGGAAGCCGCGGTCGAACGCCGCACAACAGCCGGCTGAACATTCCAAACGATCGCCTCTGTTATGGCGTGAGCGAAGTGAACCTGAACAGCCAGTTCAGCTACCTCCAGCTGGTCGGAAGTCATCTGGTGCAAAAGTCCGGACTTGTCTCCGCGAACGCCCGAGCGGTTCAGGTTCGTTTCAATGGCGTGAATCCGGCGTTCGCCACGCCGCAGCCGGGCAACGTGGCCAGCTGGCAGTTTGGTTCGTACGTTCACATGGAGCCTCTGAGCGGCGAATGGGCGGAGAATCACATTCCGGACGATGGCGATGGCAATGTCTATCGCGCCTCGACTGGCGGTCACAATGCGGATCTCAGTTACGGAACTTCTGCGGGCTATTTCCAGAATCGCGGTTATTCGAAGGCGTCCAATTCGAGCGAGAACGATTGGTCCGACATGATCGAGTTGACGGATGTTCTAAACAACACTCCGGACGTCGCCTACGCTGCCCAAGTGCGCACGGTCGTGAACGTCGAGGCGTGGATGCGTTACTTCGCGGTGATGTCGATGATGACTTCGCTGGAGACGTCCATCGCAACTGGTCGTGGCGATGATTACTCGATGTATCGCGGTATTTCCGATCCGCGGTTCATCCTGTTGCCGCACGATTTGGACACGATTCTCGGTGATGGCGACAGCGGCGCGCAGCCGAATGCCGGTTTGTTCCGCATGATGAACAACGTCGTCCCGGTGCTGAATCGCTTCATGTCGAATCCGGAATTTGCGCCGATCTACTACCGGGAATTGTTGCGCATGCTCGACACCAGTTTCTCACCGGCAGAGTTCAATCCGCTGCTCGACCGGCTTCTCGGGGACTGGGTCCCGCAAACGGACATTAATCGAATCAAAGCCTACCAGGTGACGAGGAACAACTATGTGCGCTCGCAGATTCCGCTGGTGCTCACGATCACCAATAATCTCGTCCGGTTAAACGGTTATCCGCGAACCACCGCTCCCTCAACGTCGTTCAGCGGCCGCGCGAATGTCCTGGAGACGCGTTCGGTCCGCGTGAATGGCCAGCTGGCGAACTGGACGGTCACCTCGGGCAGTTGGAGCATTGCGAATCTGCCGCTTCGGCCCGGGATCAATCGGGTGGTGGCGCAGGCGTTTGACGCTGCGACCAATGAGATCGAACGAGTGTTTATTGATGTCTGGCACGACGATTCCTCGGTTGCGGACGTCAGTGGAGTTCTAGCAGGCGACACGGTTTGGAACGCTGCGGCGGGTCCGTACCACGTTACCGCCAATTTGAGCGTACCCGTCGGAGTTACCCTGACGATTGAGCCCGGCACCACCGTGTATGTTGCGGATGGCGTGGTCATCGATGTTACCGGTCGGATTCTGGCGGAGGGAACGCCGACCCAACGAATTCGTTTCACGCGGATGCCCGGTTCAACGGGCTCGTGGGATGGAATCACCTTGGATGAAGCAGAGAATGGCTGTCGATTTGCCTGTGTGGATTTCGCGTTTGCAGATGGTGGATCGGCGAATCTGTATCTGCTCAGCTCCAGCGTGGTGCTCGACAACGTGACGTGGTCGGACACGACCAAAACGTTGATCAACCTCAGTGGTTCGTCTCTCGACTTGCGGAATTCCGTGCTGCCATCAATCACGGGCGCACCGTTGATTCAAGGCGGGCCGATTCCGGTCGGGGGCCAGGTGGTCATCCGCGGAAACCGCTTCGGGGGAACTACCGGCCAGAACGACATCATTTCGTTCCGTGGCGGACGGCGTCCGGGAACGGTCCTCCAGATCCTCGATAACACTTTCGCGTCCGCCAGCGATGACATTCTCGATCTCGATGGCACCGATGCTCACATCGAAGGCAACACTTTCTTCCGAGTGCAGAAGAATCACGCGGTGGCGGGCGATTCGGCCAATGCCATTTCCGCCGGCCGATTTGCGGGCTATGCGCCGCACGTTGTGGTGGCGCGGAACATTTTCTTCGATGTCGATCACGCCGTGCTCGTGAAGGACGGCGCATCGTTGACGCTGGAGAACAACACCATCGTGGGAGTTCGCGTGGCGGCGTTGAATTTTAGCGAGCCGGAGCTCAATACGCTGCCCGCATCCCGCGCCTACGTGGCGGGGAACATCATTCACAATCCGGCCGGGTTCAGCGGAACGAACTTCCAGAACCGGGTTCCTACCAACGGCGTCGTGCAGCTGGAGCTCGCGAAGAATCTGTTTGGATCAACGGACGGCGTGGTGGCTGGCGTGAATGGAAATCAGATCGGTGAACCTCGATTGGTCAACACGGTCAGCAACACGATTACTCTTTCGAGTGTTTGGAATGACTTTCACCTCCGTCCCGGTTCGCCGGCGCTGGGGAGCGGTCCGAACGGTCTCGACTGTGGTGCGCTGGTGCCGAGTGGGGCTTCCATTTCGGGGGAACCGCAATCGCCGAGCCCGATCAATTCGGTGGGACTCACCGTTGGGGGTCCTGGTATCTCGAACTACGTTTTTCGCGTAAACGGCAGTCCCTACAGTGAAGAGCGTCCGGTGACGGAGATCGTCCATTTGAGCAATCTCGCGAACACCACCTTCACCGTGCAGGTGCTCGGGCGAAATTCAGCGGGCGTGCAGCAGGACTTCAATGCGCCCACCACTTCGAGGTCGTGGACCGTGGAACGGGACTTCAGCCGGGTGCGCTTGAGCGAAGTTCTGGCGCGGAACACCTCAGTGCTGGCACCGGATGGATCGACGCCAGACATGGTCGAGCTTCACAACAGCGGACCTGACCCGGTTGATCTGTCGGGCATGGGCCTGAGCGATGATCCCGCCAATCCCTACAAGTTCATCTTCCCGGCCGGGTCGTCGATTCCGCGGAGGGGATATCTGACTCTCTACGGGGACTCCGGAACCGGCGCGGGGTTCCACCTCGGGTTCGGACTCGACCAAAACGGGGACGCGGTCTACCTGACCGACAAGGCGTCCAACGGCGGCGCATTGCTGGACTCCGTTGTGTTCGGTCCGCAACTTGGGGATCGCTCGATCGGCCGCGTGCCGACAGGAGTGTGGGCACTGAATCAACCCACCTTCGGCGCTTTGAACATCAAGCTGCCCACTGGCGACCAGCAGATGTTGTGGCTGAACGAATGGCTGGCTGCGAGCGCGACGGCGTTTGGTTCCGATTTCATCGAGCTCTACAATCCGGACTCACTGCCGGTGAATCTCGGCGGCTTGTATCTGACGGATGAACCTGCCGGTGCGCCGACCCGACATGCGATTACGCCACTGAGCTTCATTGAAGCGGGTGGGCACCTCACGTTCCTAGCGGATGGCGACGCGGCGGCGGGTGCGAATCACCTCGGGTTCAAGCTCGCGGCGGAGCAGGGGTTCCTCGGGTTGTTCGATACGGATCTTAGTCTCATCGATTTGGTGTTCTATCGCTTCCAGTTGCCGGATGTTTCGGAGGGTCGCGTTCCCAGTGGTGGAACCAACTTCGCGCTGTTTGCCACTCCGACTCCCGGTCTGCCGAATCCGATCACCGTGTCCACCAATGTGAGCGCTCTGCTGCTGAATGAGGTCTTCGCGAACAACGGATCGCTCACCAACGCGGATGGAACGATCACGGACTGGGTGGAGCTGTACAACGGCACTACGAACACGGTCGATCTGTCCGACGCGAGTCTCACGGATGATCTGACCTTGCCGCGACGCTGGGTGTTTCCGGCGGGAACCACCGTTGCGCCTTCGGCTTACCTCATTGTCCGCTTCGATTCTGACAGCGCAGCCACCACGAATGCCGGGCCGGTTTTAAACACGGGTTTTGGCCTGAGCGCTTCGGGGGATGCGGTATATCTGGTGAATGCGCCGGCGCGGGGCGGTTCCGTGCTGGACTCCGTCACGTTCGGTTTGCAGGCGGCGGACTTTTCGATCGGCCGGTTGCCCAATGGAAGTGGCGCATGGCAGCTGTGCATTCCCACGCGCGATTCTCAGAACCTCCCGGCGTCGCTGGCGGGAGTGTCTTCCGTGCGCGTGAACGAGTGGCTCGCGGATGGAAGCACGGGAGAAGAGGACTGGTTCGAGCTGTTCAATCCGAGCGCGCAGCCGGTCGCGATTGGCGGTTATTTCCTGACGGACGATCCGGCCGCGCGCACGAAATCGCCCATTCCGGCGCTGTCGTTCATCGGCACTTCGACCAATGGGTTTGTGCGGTTCGTCGCGGACAACACGCCATCCAAGGGACCGGATCACGTGGCCTTCAAACTCGACAAAGACGGTGATGTGCTGGCCCTTTTTCCACCCGGGAATGGATCGGTCGTCGACGTCGTCAGCTTTGGTCCGCAGCAGAAAAACATCTCGCAAGGACGCTTCCCTGATGGCTCGACCAATTACGTGTCGTTCCCGGAAACGCCTTCGCCCGGTGAATCGAACTTCCGGACTCTCTTCGAGGTCATAGTAAGCGAGGCGTTGACGCATACGGATGCGCCGCTGGAGGACGCGATTGAGATTCAGAATCTTTCCTCCGAGTCAGTCGATGTCAGCGGATGGTACCTGAGCGACAGCCGGAACGATCTGAAGAAGTTTCGCATTCCGGACGGAACGATTCTTTCGCCGGGCGGCTTCGCGGTGTTCTACGAATATCAGTTCAATCCGGAGCCCGGCCGCGGCCAGAGCTTTTCGCTGAGCTCCGCCAGCGGCGATCAGGTTTATTTGTCCACGGCGACGCTTGGCGGTGCGCTCACGGGCTATCGCTCGACGGTGAAATTCGGGGCGGCCGACAACGGCGTGTCCTTTGGTCGCTACGAAACGAGCACTGGCCCGGACTTCACGGTGCTGCAACAACGTACGTTCGGGGCGGATGCTCCGACGACGCTCGCGCAGTTCCGAACGGGCACCGGTGTGTCCAATGCCGCGCCGAAGATTGGCCCGGTGGTGATTCATGAGGTGATGTATCACCCGCCAGACATCGGGACGAATGACAACACGCTGGATGAGTTCATTGAACTGCGGAACATCACCGCCAGCGAAGTGGCGTTGTTTGATGTGAATTATCCGACCAACAGCTGGAAATTGCGTGACGCGGTGGATTTCGATTTCCCATCCGGAACGGTTCTTCCAGCAGGTGGTTATCTGCTCGTCGTAAATTTCTCTCCGACCAACACCCCGCAACTGGCGGCGTTTCGTGCACGCTACGGGGTTCCTGTGTCCGTGCCGGTCTTCGGTCCCTACGGTGGAAAACTCGACAACGGCTCCGACAGCGTTGAGCTCGCGAAGCCGGACGCGCCGCAATTGCCGCCGTCGCCGGATGCCGGGGAAGTTCCGTTTGTGCTCGTCGACAAGGTGAAATACGGCGACACCTCGCCGTGGCCCTCGATCGCGGACGGAAGCACCAACGGAGTGGGCATCTCCTTGCAACGCCGGGTCGCAAGTGCTTACGGGAACGATCCGGTGAACTGGCTGGCGGGTGCGCCGACAGCCGGAGGAGCCAATGGCCCGGCGGCGCTGGCCTTGCCGGTGATTACCCGCCAGCCGGTCAGCACCAACGGAGCGGAGACCACGACGCGCAGTTTCTCAGTCGTGGCTTCGAGTCTCACCCCATTGACCTACCAATGGCGGTTCAATGGTCATCCGATCCCCGGCGCGGTGAGCGCGACGTTGACCCTCGCGAACCTCACGCCAGCTCATGCCGGTCGTTACGCCGTGCTGGTGAGCAATCCGGCCGGCGCGGTCACGAGTGTTGAGGCGACGTTGAGTTTGCAATCCGCCCCGATCATCACGGTGGAGCCGGAGGGTAGAATTGTCCTCGCCGGTTCGAATGTGGCGTTTGCGGTTGAAGCAGTCGGGACGTCTCCGCTGCGTTATCAATGGCGCAAAGACGGTGTAGTCCTCAACGGACAGACAAACACGACGTTGTCCGTTCCGAATGTGCTGCCGGTGAACGAAGGGGCGTACACGGTCGTGATCACGAACATCTATGGCACGACGACTAGCGCCGTGGCCCAGTTGGTGATCAACACTCCGCCGGTGGTAACGGTGCCGCCGCAGAACCGGATAGTGAACGCGGGTGACAATGCGACGTTCAGCGTAACGGTGTCCGGCAGCGCGCCGTTCCTTTATCAGTGGCGTTACGAAGGCACGCTGATCCCGGGAGCGACGAATTCGACGCTGACTCTGAACGCGGTCCAGGGCAGTGCAGCGGGCGGATATTCAGTGGGGATCGTGAACGCGGTGGGTGCGGTGACGAGCATCACGGCGACGTTGACGGTGGTGCTGCCGCCGGTGGTTTCCATCCAGGCGATCGATCCGAATGCCGCCGAGGTAGGCGCCAATCCCGGTTCGTTCACGGTCACGCGATCCTATGCCACGAATACTCCGGTGGTGGTGAACCTTCTGACGACAGGCTCCGCCACGCCAGGAGCCGACTACACAGCTCTGCCGACCAGCGTCACTATTCCAGCCAACCAAGCATCCGCCTCGGTTTCAGTCTCGCCGATCAATGATGCGGCGCCAGAGTTTCCGGAGACTGTCATCGTGACGCTAGCGACCGGGTCGGGTTACTCCGTGGGCTTGGAGAACGTTGCGACTGTAACGATTGCTGACGACGACAATCAGTCCCCGACGGTGACATTAACGGCTCCGGCGGAAGGCACGATTTATCCACTGACGCCGACGAACATTGTAATCACGGCGACTGCGGCTGATCCGGACGGTAGCGTGGAGAAGGTCGAATTTTTCTGGCAGGGCACGAACAAGATCGGCGAGGCCTTTTCTGCGCCTTACTCGATCGACTGGTTCGCGGTGGGCTCCGGAAGCAACGCGTTGACGGCGGTGGTGACGGACAATCTCGCCGGCACGCGGGTATCGGCACCGGTGTTCATCGTGCTCAATGCCGCGCCGACGGTCGCCATCACCTCGCCGGCCACGGGGTCGAGTTTCCGCGTTGGCACCAACATCACGCTCACCGCGACGGCCACCGACCCGGATGGCGCGGTGGCGGAGGTCAGCTTCTACAACGGTGGAATTCTGCTCGGGACGGATTCCACGGCGCCCTATTCCTTGACGTTGAGCAACGTGGCGGCGGGCAGTTACCTCTTCGTCGCGGTGGCGACCGATAACCGCGGCTTGGCCGGCGTCTCGGAGATCGCCGCTGTTTCTGTAAACTCGGGCATCGTCCAGTTCACGGATAATTTCGCCGCGCGGAATACCATCACGGGCTTGCCGGTGACGGTGGTGGGGTCGAGTAGCACCGCAACCGCGGAGGTCGGCGAACCGGATCCGCTGACCCTGCGCAATGACCGCACGTTGTGGATCGCCTGGACGGCGCCGTTTTCGGGCGAAGTCGCCGTCGACACGTTCACCAGCGGATTCGACACGGTGCTGGCGGTGTATCGAGGAACAGTGTTGTCGACGTTGACGTCGATGGGGGCCAATGATGACACGCAGAGTTTGCAGAGCCAGGTGGTCTTCAATGCGGTGGCAGGCGTCACCTATAGCATCCAGGTCGCCGGTTACAGTTCGAGCGACAATGCCGGCAATGTAACGCTGCACATCTCGGTGCCGGTCGCGCCTCCGTTCATCGTCGTGCATCCGGCGTCGCAAACGGTGGTGCGTGGTGGAAATGCCAGCTTCACCTTGGAGGTAACCGGGGCGGCGCCGTTCGCCTATCAGTGGCTGCGGGACGGCGTGGAGATTCCCGGGGCAACGGGCCCGAGCCTGATCATTCCCAACGTCCGCGGAGTGAATGAAGCGGACTACCTTGTCCTCGTCTCGAATCCCGCCGGCATTGTCGCCAGCGTGCCGGCGAGATTGACAGTCGATGATGGGTTGGTGTCGCGGATTACCCAGTTGCTAATTCCCCTGATCGGCACTTGGCGCTACGATCAGGCCAGTGTGGACCGCGGAGCGCCGTGGCGCCAGCCGGGCTACGACGACTCGGCGTGGCTCGTGGGTCAGGCATTGTTCGGCGTGGAGGACACGGTTCCATCACCGTATCCGATTCCGTTCACCACGCCGCTTACGCAGCGTGGCCCCATCACGACCTACTACCGCACCAAGTTCAATTATACGAACACGGCCGGAGTGTTGACGCTGACGGCGGTGGGCTACATCGATGACGGCGCGATCTTTCACCTGAACGGCGTCGAGGCGGCGCGGCTCCGCATGGCACCCGGGATTACCAATTTCGGCGCGCTCGCCCAGAATCTCGCAACAGAAGGCCAGCCGGACTTGATCGCTTTCTCGACGCGGAGTCTGGTCGGCGGCGAAAACACGCTGGCGGTCGAGGTTCATCAGGCGACTCCGTTTAACGCAGACGTGGTATTTGGACTGTCGCTGATCTCGACGGCGACAGCCACCAATCAGCCTTCTCTGATCAATGTGCAACGATCGTCGAACGGGCTGGAGTTGACCCATGTGGGAATTGAAGGTCGCCGCTACGTTCTGGAATCCGCCCCGACGCTTGGCGCGAACTGGACCAATGTCCTGACGTTTACCAACAACGCGGCGCAGATGGTGATTCAGGATTCATCGGGAACGGGTGGCTCTTCAAAGTTCTATCGCAGCCGGCTCGTTCCGTGATCCTCCCGACAACGAAAGACCCGCAAGCCAGCTTTCGGTGGCTTGCGGGTGATGGCGCGGCACTAGTTCTGGACTGAATTCAATGTCCCAACATCCAGGGACGACTGTTGCGTTTGGTGGAAGCCTGCATCGCGGGTTTCTCGCCCGGAGTCGTGGCCCGCGGCTTCGCGGGACCGTGCGAGCAACCGGAACCACAAACGTGCGGTGCGTGGGCGCTGCGTTCGTTGCGTTCCCAGGCGGTGCGATTCTCTGGACGCATGGAGCGTAGGTTGATCACCGAGAAGATCTTCGGGGAGGAAGTTCCGCATTCCGGGCAGTTTGCCGGAGCGCTCGACTGGTCAATGCCGCGCAGCTTCGTGAACGGCCCGCACTCCTCGCAGTTGTATTCGTAGACAGGCATAACGTGTGTCGGTTGCCCGTCACTTGCAGGTCGAAAGACCGGGGTTGGACTTAATCATCTTCTTCGGCCCGGCCGCACATGGAGTGATGTCGAAGTCGAAGATCTCCGTCGGCACGAAGACTGTCGCGCAGGCGTTCGGGATGTCCACGATGCCGCTGATATGACCTTCGACCGGTGCGGTGCCGAGGATCGCGTAGGCTTGCTCGCCGGTATAGCCGAACTTCTTGAGATACTCGATGGCGTTCAAGCAGGCGCGGCGGTAGGCGACATGGGCGTCGAGGTAGTATTGCTTGCCATCCTCGTCAACGGAGATGCCTTCGAAGATGAGGTGGTTCGTGTAGCGCGGCTCGACCGGGCTCGGTTGGAAGATCGGATTTACGATACCGTACTTCGCAACACCGCCCTTGATCAGGCCAACGCGGAGATCCAGCCAGCCGGCCATCTCAATGGCACCGCAGAAGGTGATTTCGCCGTCACCTTGCGAGAAATGAATATCACCCATTGAGAGGCCGGCGCCCTTTATGTAGACGGGGAAGAAAACGCGGGATCCCCGGCTGAGATTCTTGATGTCGCAATTGCCGCCGTGTTCGCGCGGCGGAACGGTGCGCGCGGCTTCGAGCGCCGCCTTCTTGGCCTTGTCCTTTGACATGCGGCCGAGATGCGCCGTCTCGGCGTAGGGCAGGGCGGCGAGTGGCGGCGTGCGTTTCGGATCGGTGGCGAAGAGTTTCGCTTCGCGTTTGTTCCAGGTATCGAGAAGCTTTTTTGAAGGCAGGCAACCGATCAGACCCGGGTGCATGATGCCGGCGAATTCGACGCCGGGAATCTGCGGCGACGACGTGTAGATGCCGTGGTAATCCCACACTGCCTTGCGCGCTTCAGGGAAGTGATCGGTGAGGAATCCGCCGCCGTTCTCCTTCGAGAAGATGCCCGTGAAACCCCATTCGGAATCCTTCAGCGTGCCGATGTCGAGAATGTCGACGACGAGCAAATCACCGGGCTCGGCGCCTTCGACTTCAATCGGGCCGCTGAGGTAGTGAACCTTCGAAAGGTCCACATCGCGCACGTCGGAGGCGTTGTTGTTGTAATTGATCTGGCCACCGGTCCAATCCACACACTCAACGCGAAATTCATCTCCCGGCTTGCACTTGGCGACCATCGGAATGTCGTAGTGCCAGCGATTGTGAATCACCTCTTGCTGGTCCGCAGGCGTGTTGAGATCGACGGAGATGAGCGGCTTGCGCGTGGCTCCGGGCTTTACGATGGTGGGATAACTTGTCTTGCCGCTTCCGGGAGTGAAACCGCGACCAGGGATGCCACGGCGGGATTTCGTGATGTCAGGGATGATGGTTCGACTCATTGTTTTCGGTGTGGGTTGAGGTTTGAGGTTGGATGGTTTGGAGGGAGAATCAGACGGCGAGCAGTTGTTTCACGCGCGCGGCATCGACGTGGTCACGGGTGTCTTCGTGAATGATGCGACCGCGTTCGATGACCATTAGGCGATCGCACGCGTCGAGAACGAAGCTGAGCACCTGTTCGGTGACGATGATGGTGAGCTGGCGCAGCTTGCGGATCTCGCGAAGGACCTTGGCGATGTCCTTGATGATGGAGGGTTGGATGCCTTCGGTGGGCTCGTCGAGGATGAGGACTTTCGGCTTCGTCAGCAGCGCGCGGGCGATGGCGAGTTGCTGCTGTTGCCCGCCGGAGAGGTTACCGCCTTTGCGATGTTTCATCTCGTGGAGCACCGGGAACAGCGCGTAGATTTCATCGAAGTCAGACTTCTCGATGCGTCCCTTCACCGCCGTCATCATGTTTTCCATGACGGTGAGGTTTGGGAAAATCATCCGGCCCTGGGGCACGAAGGCGAGGCCGCTGGCGACGCGCTGATGGGTTTCGAGCTTGGAGATGTCCTGATCGCCGACCGTAATCGAACCGCCCTTGAGCGGCAGGATGCCCATCAGCGTCTTGAGCAGAGTGGTCTTGCCCATGCCGTTGCGGCCGACGACGGCGAGGATTTCCTGCGGCGCGGTCTTGAACGACATGTCGTGGATGACCTGGCTCTGGTTGTAACCGGCGGCGAGATTGGAGATTTGAATCATAGGTTTGTGGGCGGAGTGATTTCAGTGGCCTAGGTAAACATCCTGCACGGTCTGGTTGCTGTGGATTTCGTCCATCGTGCCTTCAGCGAGAATTTTCCCGAGATGCAGGACGGTGACTTTCTTCGCGATTCGCGAGACGAACTCCATGTCGTGCTCGATGACGAGAATCGAGCGGTCGGCGCTGATGCGCTTCAGCAGCTCGGCAGTTTGCTCGCGCTCGGCGGGGCTCATGCCGGCGACGGGTTCATCGAGCATCATCAGCTCAGGCTCCTGCATGAGGAGCATGCCGATCTCGAGCCATTGCTTCTGGCCATGGCTTAGAAACGCACCCTCCGTGTGTAGGTAATCCTGGAGGAATGTGGTTTCGGCCACCTTCTTGATCCGTTCCTCGACCTCCGTCGTTGTCTTGAACGTGAGCGCGCCGAACACGCCCCGGCCGCGCGGAAAGGAAACTTCGAGGTTCTCGTAGACAGTGAGATTTTCATAGATGGATGGGGTTTGGAATTTCCGCCCGATGCCAGAACGCACGATGGTGTGCTCCGCCAGTCCGAGCATTTCACGGTTCTTGAACTTCACACTCCCGCCAGTGGCGCGGGTTTTGCCGCAGATGAGATCGAGCACCGTGGTCTTCCCGGCGCCATTCGGGCCGATGATCACGCGCAGCTCGTTTTTATCGAGATACAGGTTGAGCGAGTCGACCGCCTTGAAGCCGTCGAAGGAAACGGTGAGGTCTTCAATCGCCAGGAGATAATCTGTGTTTGAGGACATAGGTTGATTGCGCTGCGATTAAGTCGTCTTGGGAGAGGCGGACGCGGAGGGCGTTGTCGGGGTGGTTGGCGCGGGCTCCGTCTTCTCGACTGGTGGCGGTTGCATCAGGCGTTTCTTGGCGCCGGCAAACCAAGGCTTCACGTAGTCGGCCCAGATGCCGGCGAGGCCGTTCGGCATCAACATCACCACCACGATGAACAAACCGCCCATCGCGTAGAGCCACAGTTGCGGGAACGTCTCGGAGAAGAGGCTCTTGCCGGCGTTCACCAGGAGCGTTCCGTAAACTGCACCGAGCAGGGAACGCTTCCCGCCGACGGCGGCAAAGATGACCATTTCGATGGAAGGCACGATGCCGACCAGCGAGGGCGAGATGAAACCGACTTGCAGCACGAACATCGCTCCACCGATGCCGCTGATGGCTGCCGCGAGGGCGAAGATGAAGATCTTGAAGTTGGAAACATCGTAGCCGGAGAAGCGCACGCGATCTTCCTTCTCGCTCATCGCATTCAAGATGCGGCCCATCTTCGAGGAGAGAACCCAGCGCGAGAGCATGATGACGCCGAAGAGCAACGCGACGCTCAGGAAGTAGAGCGTGTATTGGCCGGACGTGGTCCGAATGTCCCAGCCGAGGAGCGTCTTCAGGTCGGTGATGCCATTACGGCCGCCGGTGAGGCCTTGGTTGCCATCGATACCGAGTGAGAGAATCAGCGCGAGCGCCTGCGTGATGACCGCGAAGTAAACCCCGCCGACGCGCCGCTTGAACATCGCAGCTCCGAGGATGTAGGCGATGACGGCCGGAACGACGAGGATGGCCAGTGTCGCAAAAGGAAAGCTCTTGAACGGCACCCAGAACGCAGGGAGCGCAGTGAGCTGATTCCAATCCATGAAGTCAGGGATGCCGGGCGTGGATTGAATTTTTGTGGTGATGGGGTCGGAGGCTTCGAGCTTCAGAAACATCGCCATGCAGTAACCGCCTAGTCCGAAGAAGACGCCCTGGCCGAGACTCAGCACGCCCGCGTTGCCCCAGAGCAGCACCAGACCGACCGCGACGAAGGCGTAGGTGAGGTATTTGCCGATGAGGTTCAACCGGAAAATGTCGAACGTGAGCGGAAGCACGACGACGAGAACGAATGCCAGGAAGAGCGTTCCGAGCAGACCTTCCTTGCCGCCGAACAGTCGTTTGTTGAGGGTGTTCATTGGGTATTACGACAGGCTGTGGTTGCGTTTAAGCGCGACGAACTTTGCTGGCGAAGAGACCTTGGGGGCGAATCATGAGGATGATGACGATGGCGAGCAGCGTGGCGACTTTGCCCATTGTTCCTTGGAGGAAAAATTCCGAGATAGACTGAGTCTGCGCGATGCCGAAGGCGGAAGCGACGGTGCCGAGCAGGCTGGCCGCACCACCGAAGACCACGACGAGGAACGTATCCACGATGTAGCGCGAACCGCTGTCTGGTCCGGTGGAGCCAATCGTGGTGAACGCCGCGCCAGCGACGCCCGCGATGCCGCAGCCGATGGCGAAGGTGACGCGGTCAACGACCTTGGTGTTGATGCCTACCGCGCCGCTCATCATGCGGTTCTGCACAGTGGCGCGCATTCTGAGTCCGGCGCGAGTTTTGAAAGTGAAGAACATCACGGCTGCCGTGATGAAGAGCGTGAGTCCCATGACGAACACGCCGTTGATCGGAATGTCGATTGTCTCCGTGGGTTTGAAGGAGCCCATCAACCAGTCGGGCAGCGTCGGAGTAACCTCGCGTGCGCCGAATGTGGAGCGGAATGTCTGCTGCATGATGAGGCTCAAACCCCAGGTGGCGAGAAGGGTATCGAGAGGACGTTTGTAGAGAAACCGAATAAGCCCCCATTCCACGAGCAGTCCAAGCGAGCCGGAAACAAAGAACGCCGCGAGAATCGCGAACAGAAAATAATAGGGCTGGAAGGACGGCGCGTATTTCGCGGTGAGCGTGGAGCAGAGGTAAACCGTGTAGGCGCCGGCGGCCATGAACTCCCCGTGGGCCATATTGATGACGCCCATCTGGCCGAAAATAATCGCGAGTCCGAGCGCCATCAACAGCAGCACGCTGAAGAGGCTCAAGCCTGCGAAACCTTGCATCGTGAATATCGAGGTCAGTTCTGCGGTGGTGTAGGCGAGCATCATTTGGTTGGGTTGGTGTTTGGTTGTTTTACTTGGAGGCGGCCCGCGCTTGCGTGCGTGCTAGGCGAAACGGACCGCCTCCATCTCCTCATCCCAGAGAGATCATTGGTAGCCCTTGGGGAACGGGTCGGGCTCAATCAGGCCGGATTCATAGAGCACCTTGGCCTGGCCGTCCGCGCTCCACTGGCCGATGCGCAGCTTGCTCCACAAATGGTGGTTCGGATGGAGCTTCACGTAACCCTCGGGAGCGTCCTTGAATTCAATTCCAGGCGAAGCGGCGGCGACCTTGTCGATGTCGAAGCTGCCGGCCTTCTCGACCGCCATCTTCCACAGCCACGGGCCGAGATACGCGGCCTGAGTGACGTCACCGATGACGCTCTTCGCGCCATACTTCGCCTTGAACGCTGCGACGAACTTCTTGTTGTTCTCGTTGTCGAGCGATTGGAAGTACTTCATCGCGGAATAGAAACCGACGAGGTTTTCACCGCCGATACCCAGCACTTCGTCCTCAGTCACCGAGATGGTCAGGAGGGTTTGCTTGTCCGAGGTGATACCGGCCGCCTTGAGCTGCTTGTAGAAGGAGACGTTCGATCCACCGACGACGATGGCGTAGATGACGTCCGGCTTCTTCAGCTTGATCTTGTTGATGAGCGAGCCGAACTGCGTGTGACCGAGCGCGTAGTACTCTTCACCCACAACCGTGCCCTTGAGCACGTTCTCGATGTGCTTACGGGCGATCTTGTTCGACGTGCGCGGCCAGATGTAGTCCGAGCCGATGAGATAGAACGTCTTCGCCTTCTTCTCCTTCGCGATCCAGTCGAGGCCCGCGATGATCTGCTGCGTCGCTTCCTGGCCGGTGTAGATGACGTTCTTCGACTGCTCCAATCCCTCGTAGAACGTGGGGTAGTAGAGCATGCCGTTTTCCTTCTCGAAGACCGGCAACACCGCTTTGCGTGAGGCGGAAGTCCAGCAGCCCATGACGGCGGCGACTTTGTCGTTCACGAGAAGCTTCTTGGCCTTTTCCGCGAAGGTCGGCCAGTCGCTCGCGCCGTCTTCGACGATGATCTTGATCTTGCGACCGAGCACGCCGCCCATCGCGTTGATCTGTTCGATGGCGAGTTGTTCGGCCTGGATGGAACCGGTTTCGCTGATGGCCATCGTGCCGGTCGCGGAATGCAACTGGCCGACGGTGACTTCAGTGTCGGTGACCGCGAGGCCAGTGGTGTTGACCTTGGCGGTCGGGAAACTTTCAGAGGCGACGACGGCGATGTTTGGCAGTCCTGAAATCAACAGGACGCACAACGAGGTGGTGGCGAATCGGATGACGGTGCGGAACATTTTCATGGTTCGAGTTCAGTTGAGGTTCACGGACGCTGCGTGGTTGTTCGTGTTTAGAGAGGTCGCGGATGGTTCACCTACGACTGAAGACGTTTTAGCAGCGGAGATACCAGTGCCGTTCGAGTGACGCCGATGCTAATCGGTGTGACGTGAGATTTCTCCTCCGTAACTGGCGGTAGACAACAACGACGGTCTGGCGGTGAAGAGGCCGATTCTAAAGGGTGAGATTGAAAATCGGCGACCTCGTTCGCATGAGAAGTGAATGCGTTGCGTTCATGCAACTGCATTGAATCGATGCCGCGATTTCAGTCAGACGGCATGTTTTGTGTGCGAGTCAGTCATCGTTGGTTGAGGAATGATGAAAGGCGCGAGGTGCGGTCTGTCGCTTTTTAGCCGCTGCTACTTTTTTCCATCACGCGAAGAGATGATTTTGAGCAATCGATTGAATTCTTGCATGAGGAAGAGCGCGAAGGGGCGAAACTCGAGACAACAGGAGGAACCTAGTTTGTGGAAACGGAGTCTTCGCGAGAGAGCGGAATTCCGAAAATGAAAAAGCCGGAAGCTGTCGACCAGCTTCCGGCTTCGGAGAGTTTAATCTGATTCGGGCTTAGAACTTGCCGCCGTAGACCGCGTTGCTCCCGAGCAATTGCTCGATGCGGAGCAGTTGATTGTACTTTGCGGTTCGGTCGGAGCGGCTGAGGGAGCCGGTCTTGATCTGGCCGCAGTTCGTCGCTACGGCGAGGTCGGCGATGGTGGCGTCTTCGGTTTCGCCGGAGCGATGGCTGAGGACAGCGGTGTAGCCGTTTTCCTTCGCGAGTTCGACGGCGTCGAGCGTCTCGGTGAGCGAGCCAATCTGGTTCACTTTCACGAGAATCGAGTTCGCCGTGCCGGTGTCGATGCCCTTCTGGAGGAACTTCACGTTGGTGACGAATAGATCGTCGCCGACGAGCTGGACCTTGTCGCCGAGTTTGTCGGTGAGCTTCTTCCAGGTCGTCCAATCGCTCTCGGCGCAGCCGTCCTCGATGCTGACGATTGGATACTTACCGCACAGCTTGGCGTAGAAGTCCACAAGCTGGTCGCCGGTGAGCTTCTGACCGGTGCTCTTC
Organism: uncultured Bifidobacterium sp.; assembly: GCA_964491875.1. Lineage (GTDB taxonomy): Bacteria > Verrucomicrobiota > Verrucomicrobiia > Limisphaerales > JADJPG01 > JADJPG01. The sequence continues at coordinate 8,529 of CAZBIC010000055.1, read as the reverse complement.
TTGAAGACGTAGGTTTGATTGCCGGTGTAGAACTCGGAGCTGGCCACGTCGAGGGCGAGGAAGATCTCCTTGCCCGCCTTGTAGCCCGCGTTCTTGGTGGCGGCGAGGATCGCCTCGATGGCTGCCTCGGCGCTGTCGAGCTTCGGCGCGAAACCACCTTCGTCACCGACAGCGGTGGAAAGACCCTTGCCCTTCAGCACGGCCTTGAGCGCGTGGAAGATTTCGGTGATTGCCTGGAGACCGTCACTGAAGGTCTTGAAACCTTTCGGGACGATCATGAATTCCTGGAAATCGATCGGGGCGTCGGAGTGCGCGCCGCCGTTGATGACGTTCGCCATCGGGACGGGGAGGACCTTGGCGTTCGGGCCGCCAATGTATTTGAAGAGCGGGATGCCGATGGCTTCCGCTGCGGCCTTCGCGTTCGCCAACGAGACGGCGAGGATGGCGTTTGCGCCGAGCTTGGACTTGGTCTCTGTGCCATCGAGCTTGAGCATCGTGGTATCGACGGTGAGCTGGTCGAGGGCATCTAGGCCGATGAGTTCTGGGAGGATTTTGTCGGTGACGTTATTGACGGCCTTGCTGACACCCTTGCCGAGATAGCGCTTCTTGTCGCCGTCGCGGAGTTCGATGGCTTCGTGTTCGCCTGTGCTCGCGCCGGAGGGGACAGCCGCGCGGCCAATGGCGCCGCCAGCGAGAACGACGTCGACCTCGACTGTGGGATTGCCGCGGGAGTCGAGAATTTCGCGGGCTTGAATATCAACGATGCTGCTCATAGTTCAGTGAGTTCTAGTTCAGGTGGTCCGAGTTAAAAATGAGCGCGCATCATAAGTTTGAGGAGGGGTGAGTCAAGGACAGAGGCTGCGCGAACAGGTGGAGCCATCCCCCGATTCCCGGCGCGGGACGGGGCAGGAGTTGGATCTCGAATCCGGTCGGAACTCGATGGGCTGTCGATTACTGAATTGCCAGTTTGGTGACCTTGAACGAGTTCAGGTATCTCGAAAGGTCCATCTGGCGGGCGGTGAACTGTTCCTTCGGGGCGGTCAGTGTGATTTGGACGATTCCGCCAGAGACCGGAACGAAAGCCGTTCGGGTGGAGACTTCGATCTTTCCATCAACCCGTCGGACGGCGTCGAAGGCCAGTCCGGACAGCCCTGAGGTGTAACATGGAAACTCTCCCGTGATTGTCGCTGGGGCGGGTTGGGAGGTAATCGTCCCTCTCAATTCCTCGGCTTTCAATTTGGGAGTTTCATCTGAACCTGCCTTTGGGAGCAGTAGCTGAATCATTGACCTGTAATCGGGAGAGGTCCAGGAAAGGGTTCCCGCTTTGGCGTCGGTTTCGACGCGCCACTGGTGCGGTGGAAGGAAGCTGAATTCGTTCCGGGTCGTTTTGACCACGGTGTAGGCGACCACGCCGTTCTCAGGAATCTCCTCATTACGAGTGCCGACTTGGAACGTTGCCTGGCCGTGGAGATGGACGACGGTGGCTGCGAAGAACAGCGCTGCAATTGACCGGACTTTTGTTGACGCTGACATGCTAGTAGGTGGTTCCGGCGGCGATTGTCTCCCACTTGCTTTTAATTACCGCGCGCACTTCCGGGGTGCCGGGTGGAAGCTTGGTGGCGTCCACGAAGTTTTGGTCGAACGCCCAGTTTCGTGAGGGAGGACTGTAGACGTCCGCGCCGCCCCAGGGAGCGGTGGCGGTCAGGCTGTTAAACATGGCCACCATCGAACCGTTGTAAGTCAGCGTTCGCCCTCCCCAGTTTTCGAGGAAGCGCGGGAAGTTTTCGACTCCACCGCTGTAGTGACCGCCTCCGCTGGGGACGATGCCGGCGAGAATCGCGGCGTTGACAGTGGTGTCGCCGGCCGATCTGGAGGCTATGGGCAGGGCGCTTTGCGCGTCTGACCACGCGGTGGAGAGAATGTTGATGGAGTCTCCGACGAGTGATGCGGGCTTGGCATTGTCGGTGGCGTTGTTGCCAACGTCGGTGCCTTGCGCGTTGTAGTTCCCTTGAACGTAGAGTGGGTTGGGTGTGGCGACAGTGAGTCCCATGCTGGGAAGCTCGGCGCCATCGACAACCTTTACCCCGCTTTGGGTGGCGGCGGACTGCGAGCGCATGTCCGCGATGTAGATCGAACGGATATCGCGATTGCCGATCACCGGGCGCAGGGTGGCGTTGGTCGCGCTCCATTTGGACAATTCCTCCACACTGAGCTGGACGGCGTTCACAGTCTTGCCTTCCCGTTTGTTGTAGAAGCTGACGTTGGTCTTGAGGAAACCATTCCATTCGGAATAGGGAACGGTTGTAGAGAATCCGTCCACCCGGCCGCTTTTCACAACTACGGTCGTGTTGGAGACGAGGACCACCAAGTCTGACTTGTTGTAATAGCGCTGCCGGCCCATCGCGGAAGTTGCGGATTCTCCGTCGGGCGGAAGTTCAATAATGGCATGGACGGCATCGGGCGTGTTGTTGGTGCCGATGGGCAGCGTGAGGGAGTCTGCGCCGGAATCGTGCTCGCCGTTGTAGACGATGCTGCTGGATTTCAAACTCCGGACGGAAGGGTCGTTCGTGTGGCTGTTGTGGATGATGCTTCCGGCGGCGGTGACGTCGCTCATGAAGGTCAGCGTGTTCTGTGGCTGAAGATTGATGTTCGCGTTGCCATGGACGCGGCCGGTGATCTTCATGTCGGGGCCGGGGTTAATCTCCATGTCCAACGAGTAGAAGATGGCGAACTGAAAAACCGGGATGGTGGCAAGCTGGATGTCCTGCTTAACGCCGACGTCAATCGCGCTCGGGGCGTTTTGCATCCGCGCGTTGGAGATGATTCGGTAGGTGGAGGCTGCGCCGTACATGCCGCGATACTTTGAACTCAACGGTTGATACGAAGAAGCGGCGGCGAGGCGCTGGACGTAGGTATGGTGGGAGTTTCCCTGACCATCGGTAAAAATGAAGTCTCCCCAGGCGGCATGCTCGGCCGCGGTGGGAACGAGCTTCCGGTAGGAATCGAGGTTATGCCAGACCAGTGACTCTCCCTGTGAAGCGTAGTCCCGGGCGAGGTTGGATAGAACCTTCTCCGTCGCGGCTTCGGCGGCGGCGGTGGATGTGAAGTACTGATTGTTTCGGTCCGTGAGGCGTCCGTTCGTCATGCACCAATCGAGGGCGGAACCGAGCACGAGAAAACTAATCGCGGCAAAGGTGATGACGATTAGAAGGGTGTAGGCACGGTCGGCCGGACGGCGGGTGTTCGATCGAGTTCTCATGCGTTGCCTTCAGGGTGCCCGGGGGGTGATGCGTGTCTGCAGTTGGTAATAGTCGTAGTAATTCCCGGGTCCGATGGAGACCGTGGGATACTGCAGTTGGTAGAACTGGAGATTGAGGCCGATGACGTAATCCTGGGCGTTGTTCGTGAGCGGTTTTCCGGAATAATCTTCTGCCGAGAAAACCATCTGGTTGCTGACGGCGCTGGCGACAATCGTTGCGGTCGTCATGCCGTTGGAGGCGCGCTTAATCTTCTGGTCTGAGGCGTCCCAGAAGTAACGAATCCAAGTATTGGTGTCGTTCGATGGATAAACCTGGATGGCGCTGCCTACTTTCGGCGTGTCGACTCCGATCTCCTTGAACGCGGCCAAATCCCCTTCGCCGACGCGAACAAACTTGGCGGAACGAATCTCCGTGATCATCGAACTGATCGCCCTGCGCGCGTCGTCGCTGGCGCCCAGCTTGGCCTTCGTCATTTCGAACATTCGCAGGCCGATCAGGTGGCAGGTGATCACCGCCGCCATAATCAGCAGGACGATCGTCATCGTGATCATGATTTCAGGAATCGTGAATCCTCGAGGCTTCCGCGCGGCGTTCGAACCGTGCGGGCGATTGGAGATTGGATGGCCGAAGAGATTCATTGCTCGGGAGCGCGGTAGGTGATGAGCGTGTTCGTGAAGAACCCGCGTTCGCGATACGGCCAGACGCAGTCGATGCGGATGAGCTTCAGCGCGGGATTGGTGGAGACGGAAGTGATCGTCGTAAAGGTGGTCGCGGTGACGACGTTCGATCCGGAGACGGGCATGTCGAGCACGCTTTTGGATTCTGGAAAGTTTCCTTCTATCACGTTGTCGACCGGAAACTCGCCCGTCATGTTCCACGTGGCGGAGCGAACTTGCTCCATGCGTTGGATGGCCAGCGAATGGGCAGCGAGGGATTGAGCCGCCCACTCTGCGCGGTTGGCTGCGAGGATGTAGCCGTTCACCGTCGCGGCAATCGTTACCGCCACAATCAACATCGCCACCAGCGTCTCGACCAGCGTGACGCCGTTTCGTCGCGTTCTTGTCCGCCTGAAGATTCTCATTTCTTTCCGGGACTGGCGTTCCATCAGCCTGTCGCTTCTTAGCCGACAGTGTCTCGGAATCCCACATGCCCTAATTTCCGTTAGCACTTAATTTGCCAGCGGCGGGAGCACACAGTTGTAGAACGTCCACGACCATCTGCCTTGGAGCATTGGTACCGTTACGGATTGTCGAAAGTGCCGGGCGTTAGTTGTCTGCGTTGTGCGGAGTGATTGCGCTGTTGAAGTCACCATGTGTCTCGCCTCGGGACGTCTCTTGTCTGGAAACGAGACACTTTCTGCAGTGGTTCTGCTGACTTGCCAACCGGCGCGGTTCCTTGAACCATGCGCGCACCTTTATGACCGAACATCGTGCTCCTTCGCCTGCCAAATGGCCTTTCTTCGCTGCTGATTTGGCGCTGCTGGCAGTAGCTTTTTGGATTGTGAACCATTATCCCCATCCGGTTCCGGTTGCCGCGTTGGGGATTGCGGTCGGTTGTGTGGCGTTGGCGGCGTTCATCTGCGTAATGCCGTTCCGGATGCAGTATGAGGCCATCGTGCGCTTCGCTGAGTCCAACGAGCTGAACGAAACGGTCAGCCAGATCAACAAAGCGGAGCTGGCGGCGGAGCAAATCCGAGGCGCCACCGCACAGTGGCAGGGAGTACAGGAGCAATCGGCGAAGACAGTGGCAACGGTGCGTGAGATTTCCGATCGGATGACGGCTGAGGCGAAGGCTTTCGCCGAGTTCATGCAGAAGGCCAATGAGCACGAAAAAGCAACGTTGCGCCTCGAAGCCGATAAACTTCGCCGCAGCGAAAGCCAGTGGCTTCAGCTCATTATCCATCTTCTCGATCACACCTACGCGCTGCATCAGGCGGGGGCGCGCTCGGGGCAGCCGAATCTTGAAGCGCAGCTCGGACGGTTCCGTGAGGCGTGCTACGATGCGGTGCGCCGGGTGGGATTGATTGCGTTTGAGCCGGCACCGGGAGACGTCTTCGATGAAGAAAAACACCAGCTTGTGGAAGGTCAGGCTGAACCCGAAGCGGGAGCGTTGATTGGCCAGACGCTGGCTGTTGGATACTCGTTCCAAGGCCAGCTCGTGCGGCGTTCGCTTGTCTCGCTGCCGGTGCCGGAGACTGAACCAGCCCCTGCTTCTGCTGCGCCAGAGGTTGAGCTGGTTCCGATCACTCAAGAGCTGGAGCCGTCGATACCCGATGAAGTGGCTGAAACGTCTGTCGCGCCGGTCGAGACGACGAGTTTGCCCGCTGACGAACCACCGCCCATCGCCCGCGGGAAGATTTCAGAGGGTGGGGAATCGTTTCGTCTCGAGTCCTGATCAAGGCTGCGCTGGCGACACCAGTTGGTAAAAACGGGTGGCGCTCGCACTGGCATTCGGGTCTTGGATCGTCACGGCACCGGTGGTCGCACGCGCCGGTACGTCGGCCAGCTTCACCCAGGGATGGGCTGCAGCGAGCGCATCGCGATACATTACAGAGTAGGACTTGCCTGCTTCCACAGTGAAGGTGAGAAAGACGACGTCACCGTCGCGTTGAGCATCGGTAATCTCCAAGGGCAGGCTGGTCCGCACCACCCAGGTCTTCGCCGTGGGCGTTTCCTGCCAGGCTCCGGCAGAGTTGCGGCCCAGCACTTCTAGCGTGTTCGTTCCCTCGGGCAGATTCGTCAGAATGATCGGCTGTGCGTTGGCGAACATGGTCGAAGTCAACTGCTGGCCGCTCCAGATGGATTGCGGCACCAACGATACTTCCGAACTCCACGCTCCGCCGTTGAGACGCCAGCGGTAGGACCAGATGCCTGGTCCGGCGACGCTCAATGTCGCACTGGTGTTGGTGGTGGGGCCGTTCGGCGTGCCTCCGACGCTGGCGCCCGCAGGGACGAGTGCGCCCATGTCGAGGCCGTTGGGCCCGGTGCCAATGCAGGGCGACCCGGCCAGCAACGTGAGGTTGCTGCGGATGTTCGCCGCGGTCATCGGGCCGGTGAGGTTCACGAACATCGGATCGCTGGAAATGTTTCCTTCGCCCGGCCAGTTGTTTCCTTGAATCAACGAACGCGAGACGATTAAAAACGATTCGGCAGGATTGTAGAGCGGGAACGGCGTGGCCTGAACCAGCGGATGGAGGTCGTGGGCGATGTTGCCCTCGTAAATACCGCCGTGACCGGCCGTGCGGCCGCTGCGCCACGGTTCGCCAAAGAGGATGATTCCCGGCGGGATGGCCTGGCCGGCGGGCGCTGTCGCAGTGCGCGCGAGGGCGTTGGTCACCAGGTGGACGATGGTGTTGTTCTGCATCACAGCCGAGCCGCCATCCTTGAGCAGCAGCGTGTGCTCGCTGTTGAAGAAGATGTTGCGGGCGATCACCAGCTCGGAAAACCCGCCGCCTTCGCCAGTGGCGATGGGATGGGAACTGCTCTCGCGTTCGTCATCCTGAAGCACGTTTAGAAAAATGTTCCCCTCGATGTGGGCATCGGTCGCGTCCATGTCGAAGCAATCGTCCACGCCGCCGAGAAACACGTTGTCGATAAACTGCACGATGGGTCCGGGACGGTTGCCGCCGGTGAAGTCGATGCTGTCGTTGTAGCCGCGCGGCGCGCCGAAAACGCAATTCTTGATCAGCGCATGGCCGTTGGCCGGCATGTCGCTGAAATGAACCGGCTCGTTGCCCGCGCCGCCGGGAATGTAGGAGTTGAGCAGGGTGATGGAGCTGCTGTGCAAATCTACGCAGGCAACCGTGGAGTTGGTCCATCTGATGGTGTCGAGGTGGATGCTCGTGTCGGTGGCCTCGATGGCCGGAGCGGAGAAATAATCCATTTCCGCATGTGCGATTCGTGACGTGGTGGAGTTCTCGTTGAAGACAAGCTGGCTCCACGACGTGGCTCCCGCGTTTCGAGTGAAAACGATCTGGCTGTCCGGCGTGCCCTCGGCGATCAACCGCCCATTGATTTCCATTCCAGCACCCTGGTTGAAGAGCACGGTGACGCCCGGCTCGATGGTGAGCGTCGCGCCGCTGGCGACGTTCAGGAAACCGGAAACCACGTAGGGACTGTTCGAGGCGACCCAGTTGGTGTCGCGGCAGATGGTGTTGGCGGGACAGAGGCTTGGATCGACCGCGAGCAGATTGGGAATGATCGAGAAGTCGCTGCTGCTTGCGCTCTCGTTTAAGCCGATGATGGCGAGAACATGATTGCCTGGCGCGAGCAGCGTTGATGCTGAACCGAGGTTCACCACCACCGGTGCATTGCCGCCTGAGCCTGCGGACGCCTCGTGGGTGGAAGAGGCGCGTCCAGTGTGGGCTGGTTCCACGCCGACGGTGCCGCCCACGATGTTCGCGGAGCGGGCGATTTCCTGGCCGTTCAGGTAGGCCACGTAGGCGTCGTCGTAATCGACGGTCAATCGCAGTTGAAAGGACGGGTCGAGTGGACTGGCAACTGTGAACGTTTGGCGGAGGTAGACAGTCGTGTAGCGATTCACCATGTCGCTCAATGTCGTGGCGTCATCGCTGTCGCCGTAACCAAAACCACCGGGACCGGCAGCCCAGTCAGCATTGAGCGATGCGTCCGCTGTGGTCTTCCAGTTTGCCTGCGGCGCGTTCGTGCCCTTGTGGTAGCGCCAGGACGAACCGGCACTGACAAGGGTAGTTTGCGCAAGAGCGGAGTTGGCGGTGACAAGGAAGGACACCACGGCGCAGAGATGCGTGGCCAATGACAATACGACAGTTTTCATGAATTGATTGAGGCTTTATGCCACAGGTCGACCCGCAGCGCAAAGCCTGAGAAGGACTTCGGAGAGAATTCACTCGAAGTTTACCTGTCTGCTGGAATCACCGTGAAACTGCTGCTCAGGATGTTGCCTTGGACATCATCCGCAGTTCGGTGCGCTCTTCCCAACCGATCTTCCGCCAGAATTGGTGCCCGCTGCGGTTTCGGGCGAAGACGACGATGTGGCATTTCGGAATCCCAATTGCGTTGAGGCTTTCGAGGCAGCGTTGCGCCAAAGCCCTTCCCACACCCGAGCGGCGGTGACCCTCCGCCACCGCGAGGTGATAGAGAAATCCCCGGCGTCCGTCGTGGCTCGACAGCACTGCGCCCACGATCTTCTTTCCGCTGATGGCGACAAAGCTCAGGCCGGGATTTCGCCGCAGAAAGGCTCGGATGTCGTCGCGCGAGTCGCCTTCCGCCAGGCCCACGCCGTCGCACTG
>CAZBIC010000054.1:0-40950 GCA_964491875.1 uncultured Bifidobacterium sp. | reverse complement strand
TGATCAGCCCCCCGCCGACATGCGCGGCCTTGGCCTGCGTAAGGATGGCGCTGGTGATACTCCTTTTATCCAGCATCAAGTCCACCACGCCTGAACCAGCGGCCTCGGCCTCAGCCTTGAGCGCTTCCACCTGACCGTAGTTCACGTAACCAAGGTCGATCAGGTTCTCCAGCAGATAATCGTCTTTAGCAGCCACAATAGTCGGAAATTCAGGCGAATATGATCGTCTGCTGGATCAAAGTCAACGGATAGGACCATGCGCTGAAAACTTTTCACGCCGCGGAACCCGTTGCGCCGTATCGATACGCGTCGAGACTTTCATGGTTCGCGCGTGATGGAACCGATCGAGTTTCCTGTTCATGTTTGCTGATTCGACAGTTCAAGGCGGGTTTCCTCCCGCGAGCCCGCCCACCCCGCTGATGTTGACTACGTAATTTCTGGTAGGAGAGTTTGTGCCATGGTTGTGCTCGGATACTCCGTGATGCTGATCGGAGTCGTTCTGGCGGTGGCCGGAGAGCTGAGGTTGCTTGCCTTGGCTTACCGGACGGGAGGCGGTTGGTTCGTGGGTTGCCTGCTGGTTCCGTTCTGCGATTTCGCATTCACAATCGCCCATTCAAAGATCGCTCTTCGTCCATTCGCCACTGCAATTGGCGGCTGGTTGCTGTTGGGCCTCGGACTTTGGATTCTCGACCTCCGCTGGTGACGCCGACGCACGAAGTGCGCGTGTCGCGTCTCAGAACGGCCTTGGAAGGTAACCGACCGTGAATGGACTCAGGCAGCTCGCAGGGAGTCCACCGCTTCCGCGACGCATTGAACGAGGTTGCTCATATCGCGTCGCTTGATGCAGTAGGCAAACACACCATTGGCAGCGGCGTGCGCGATGAGCTTCGGGTCATTCTGCGAAGTGTGAATCACGACGCGGAACGGAAAGGCACCGCCTAATTGCACGCTCAGCCAATCCAGCACCGCCATTCCTTCATGCAAACCGCTAAACGGATCGCCGTCCATCAAGTGCAAGTCCAATACCAGCACGTGAAACGCCGCCCGCTGGGCGACGACGAGAGCGTCCCCCGCCGACGGCACGGCGATGATCTCATATCCCTCCGCGTTCAGGCGGCGGGATACGGCATTGCGAGTCAACGCGTCGTCCTCCACCACCAGAACGATGGGGGCAGCGACCGCTTCGGCGCTTTCTTCGATTGGCAACTCGTCGCTCATCTCATGGATCGGATCACCACTATCTCAAGGTATCGGCAATCGGAGGCTGGAACCCAATGCCATTTGGCGCTGGGCTGATTTGGCCGGAAACAGATGATTGCGCGGAAGTTGCGCTGCCAGTGGTGAACTTTAGGTCGGTTGAGCTCGGAAAAACCTCATCACCGGCTGAATCAACTCCGGCTGGGAAGCTTAATTAGAGAGGGAAGATGGTGCGCACTGCAGGTTTCGAACCTGCGACCCCTACCGTGTGAAGGTAATGCTCTACCACTGAGCTAAGCGCGCACGACGCGGAAGAAATTAGAGAAGCCATCCGAGTTTTCAAGCTCTTCTTTGTGGCCACAGGCCTGACCATTTCGTTGACCCCTTCCGGCTACGGTTGAAGCTGGACATTCGGCCGTTCCGTTGGGATTCGGTCCCGGCGGAAATCAGCGGCGTCGAGCGGGCGGCTCGGCTGGGTGGTCGATGACGTTCGCTGTTCTCCCACCAGTTCGGTAAGTTCCGCGACCGCCTCACTGACCAATCTGGCCTGCCGGTGCAGATTACTGGTGAATTCCGCCGTGGAATCCGCCGTGGCGGCATTGCCTTGGGTGACTTGATCCATTTTGCAAACGGCCGAGCGCAGGAGCTCGATGCCTTTGCTTTGCTCCGAGCTGGCGGAGGCGACTTCGCTGGCGACTGCGTCCAGCTTCTGGTTGCCTTCGACAATTTCCTGAAGCCTCGATGACACTTTCCCGGCGAACTGCACTCCCGTGGCGGTCTTCGCGATGGCGCCTTGGATGCGCTCTGCCGTTTCGCGCGCAGCATGGGCACTGCGCTGGGCGAGGGACCGGACTTCATCCGCGACCACGGCGAATCCCTGGCCAGCTTCGCCAGCGCGGGCGGCTTCCACAGCTGCGTTCAGGGCGAGGATGTTCGTCTGGAAGGCGATCTCGTCGATCGTCTGGACGATGCGGGCTATGTCATCGCTGCTCGACTTGATCTCGCTGATGCCTTGATACAGGGCTGTCATATCCGCCGCGCCGGTGTCGGCGGCTGACCGCACGTGGCGCGCGAGATCCTTCGCGGATTGCGCGTGCTCGGCGTTGCGCAAAGTCATGCTCGCCATCTGCTCCAGCGACGAGCTTGTTTCCTCGATGCTCGCTGCGGCGTCACAGGCGTTCTCAGCGAGAACGCGACTGGAGTTGGCCACTTGATTGGTAGAATTCAGCAATTCGTTTGAGCTGTACTTGAGCGACAAGGCAACGCGACGCAGCAGTTGCGTGAGCTTGCGGCCGATGAACCAGATGCAGATGAGCGAGATCGCCGTTCCCGCGGCGCCGACCACGAGGATGGTGCGATAGGAAAAGAATATCTCCTGCCGAAGTGAATCAATGGAGTTCACTGCGGGCTCCTGGATAACGGTTCGGCTCGCGCCCGGGGAGATTCGCCCAGGCTCCGCGCGACCCGGTCCCGCCAGCGCATCCACCCGCACTTCGAGTCGATGGAAGAGCAGCAGAGCGGTAAAGGCGAGTCCGGCTGCGGCCGCCATGATGATGACGAAGCCGGCGATTATCTTTTGCTGCGAGTTCAATTGCATGGTCTGAAAGGCACGATGAATCGATGCGGAATCTAATCGCGATTAATTCACGCTGGGCTTCCCGCGATTGGCATCACGCCGCAGTCAGGATCGGCTGAATCATCGCTTCCTTTAGCGGTTCCCGGGGCGAAGCAATGGCGGGTGCGAAGGAGGGGTGGGCGGCGGGAGCCGCTTCGCCTGGCGTCCCCAGTTCTGGTGACTGGTTGGGGACGGCATTTCGGATACCTTGAGGACGTGTTACACGCCGTGTTCTCCGGTGTGTGTTTAATTGGAACTGTGTGAAAAGGCCGGACCTGTTGTCCGGCCTTTCGTTTTTCTGGAGGGCCTTCCTGACATCCGCCTGCGGGCGTGGAGAGAAGTATTCATGCGAATCACGTTCCCAATGAATGCTGTGGTCGTGCCTATTCTCGTTTCCCGAAGAAACTCCGCAATCCCCATTCGTCGGTATGAGGCTTCTTCAGCGCGGGCATTTTCCTCGGATGAAGTTGGCTTCATTTCGTGGTTGCATCCAATTCCGGAACATTGGAATCATGCAGGCGTTACGGGAATGTCCGTAATATCCCGTGATAATTCATTTATGAAGAAAACTGCCTTACTTCTTGCTGGTGTTTCGCTGTTGGCGGCCCGTGCCTCCGTTCAGGCCGAAGCATCCCTGTTCATCACTGACGGTGTGAACAGCATCACCGTCACCGACGGCTCTGCCAATGACAGCAGCCCGCTGGTTGGCGTCATCACTTACAATGGCCTCCTTGATGCCAGCTCCCCTTGGAGCATCAATGTCACCACGGGCATCAGCAAGCCGAACCTCGGTTCGGACCTTATCCCGTTCATGGACCTCAGTTCCGTAAATGTGTCGTCCTCCCGCGGCGGCACGCTCACCGTCGAGTTCTCCGACAACAATTTCGGACCGCTGCTGCCGGGCTCTTTCATCTCGGAAATCGGCGGTAGCACCGGTGGAACCGTCGGCTACCAAACTTGGTACGACATCGGAAACACTCTCTTCGCCAAGACCACCCGCACGGCGGACCTCGACTTCACCAGCACGCCGTTCAGTGGCTACGCGGTGGCGGATCGTCCGGCGGACGGCTCCGTTTCACTCACCCTCCAGACGGTGATTACCCACACGGGCAATGAGGTTACCAGCTACGATGCCTCCATGTATGACTCCACCATCCGTCCGAACGTTCCTGAGCCGGGCACGGTTTCGCTCCTCGCCCTCGGCGCGGTTGGAGGCCTTTGGATGCTCAAGCGCTCCCGCAAGAACAAGACGGCATAATGGCCGGACCATTTCGACCACGAACGGCCACGTTCCTTCCGGAGCGTGGCCGTTCTGCTTTTACGAGGTCGTTGAATGAGGTTGCCTTCCGCGCGTCGAAATCATCCGATACTCCCATGCAACCAAACATCCCTTCCATCAAACGACGTTTGCGGCTGCTCTCCTTGCTCATCTTGTTTTGCGATCTCCCATTCCTGGCAACGACAGCTCGCGCAGCAGAACAATGGACGGATATTTCAACTCCGTTGCTGGCGCGATTGACGAACAGCGGTGCCAAGTTCGGCTGGCCGGGCGGTTGTTCCGGCGTGGTGGTGAATCGCACCAATGGCGATGTGACTATCAAAGTTGTGGGCCTTGGCCTCTGGCGCAGCTCCGATCAGGCAAAGAACTGGCGGCGTATCGATGGTGATACCATTTCCGGTCGTGATGAAACGGGCTGGGCCACGAGCGCCGATCAGAATGCGCCCGGCCGCATCGCGAGCTTCTCCCTGGACGGCACCGCGGGCTGGACGAGCGATGGCAGCCATTGGAAACGATTTAAGGATCTCGGGCGCAACTGGGACTACGGCTCCGTGGATTGGGCCGCGGCAGAGCCCAAGACCATCATCGCCGCCAAACATGAGACAAGCCCGCTCGGTGAAGTGTACGTCACCCAGGACGGCGGCGCGATGTGGCGGATGCTGTCGGTTCGTCTGCAAGGAAAGCCGGAACCCCTCTCGATGATCGGTGCGATGGACGCGACAACTTTGATCTACGGCAATGGCGACGGCATTCATCGCAGCACGGACGTCGGAAGTTCATGGACGAAAGTTTCAGGTGAGAATCCGCAGACGCGAATCCCTGTCCTGTTCCAGGGAACACACTATCTCGGAAGCACGAACGGTTTGCTCGTCAGCAACGATCGCGGCGCCAGCTGGCAGCAACGCGGCGCGGCGGTGAACATCTGGCAGGGACCATTCTTCGGTCGCGACGCCAGCGAGATGCTGGTCGTCGGAAAGGACGGAGCCTTCACCACGAAAGACGCGGGGAAAACATGGACCCGCGCGGCGAGCCTCAAGCCCAAGGAAGGCGGCTTTGTCTTCACGCCGAACTGGTTTGGCTGCTACGCGTGGGACCCGCTGAAGAATATCCTCTACGCGTCCTCGATGGGAAATCCGGTTTACAGGCTGAAGCTTTGAGTAGGTGCCCCAACGGGGCAAAAGCTATCAGCCCAGGGTTGGAGCGCGAGCGACTACCCTTGGTCAGCCGAACAAAATGATTTCCCAACCCCAACGCGGGTTGCATCACCGATGATGGCGGGTGCATGGATTCAACCCGTTCCGGGTAGATGAAAATGGGTGACCGTTGGACCCAGGGTAGCCTCGCCGACTCGGCAACCCGTGAGTTGAATGATGGAATTCCGTTGGGATTCCGGGATCGCGGACACGCACCGGATTCCCAGCCCTGCAAGGGCGGAACAATCCAAAAGTAGTTTCGTTGGCAATCGGTGACTCTCTGTTTGCGTGGTCAGGCATGAACGCGCCATAACATCTCCATGCTAAACGCGGACATTCATACGATTACGGAGGAGCACCTGAACGGTTTGGTTAAGGATGCCGTATCGGAGAGTGATACCTTGGAATATAAGGAACAGATCAATCTTGGAACCATTGAGGCCAAACTAGAGTTTCTGAAGGATATTTCCTCTTTCGCCAATGCCAAGGGGGCAGACTACATACTGGGAATCCGAGAAGACGAGGACCACAAACCGGTCGAAACGATTGGATTGAAGGGTTTCAATTTCGACGATTGGCAGCGCCAAATCAACGACATCTGCCTTTCACATCTCGAACCGAGACTTCTTGGCCTACAATTTCGAGAAGTGCCTCTCGTAAAGGGCGGTTCGGCGATGGTCATTCGAATTCCGAAACCGTGGGCTGGGCCATACATGGTTAAGCTAAAGGATGACAATCGCTTTTATGTACGTGTTGGGAATCAGAAGAAAACCATGTCGGTGCCTGAACTTCGTTCTGCATTTCTCCTGCCTGAATCGGTGGCGCAAAAGATGCGAAATTTTAGGACAGAGCGGCTGGCAAAAATTTCTATCCACGAAACGCCGGTGCCGATGCTGAAAACTGCATACCTCGTCATCCACATTTTTCCACTCGCTTCGTTTACACAAACGATCGAAGTAGATTTACGGAAGTCTGGAAATGTCCCTGGAAGTCTAACCCCGATCTGGCATGCAGATGGTTATTCTCCAGGGTACAATTTTGATGGCTTCATATCCCAGTCAATCAATCCGGACCAAAAGTGTAACAGTTATCTCCAGGTATTTCGAAATGGCTGTATCGAAGCAGTGGACAACCAACTGCTCTATCCGGTTTCTGACCAAAAGCAGTTTTCACCGCAAGACGAGTTGACGATCGCTGAGGCAACAGAGCGATTGTTAAGGTTACTCTTCGAGCTCTATATCGACCCTCCCTACTTCGTTATGTTGTCTTACTTAAATGTGAAGGGATATCATTTGCATCGCCACCCACCCCGCCTTTACGGAGGCGAACTTGTGGACAGGGATCACCTTATGTTCCCCGAAGAGATGGTCACCACTCACGATCCTGACTGCTTTAAGTTGTTAAAGCGGAGTTTTGATATGCTTTGGCAAGCTTGTGGACACGAAGGATCTCCGAATTACGATAAGAATGGAGTTCGCAAGACGAATCGATGATGCTTGGGGATTACTTCTTAGGGGGTCGTAATAAGATCAGATCCGAATCGCGCAGCATGCTACTTGTTTAACGGGCTGCTCAGCCCACTTCACACAAACTGCAGCTTCGTCGTCGTCGCGTCGGCGTCCCAGCCGCGCGTGGGCTTGCTGGTGACTGACGCGACGTCCTTGATTGAAATCTGTCGGCCGCGCGTCTTCGGGCTCTTCACTTCCACTTCTTTCGGGTCGCACGTCTGCTGCGTGATCTTCTGGTGCGGCGCGGGCTTGTAGCGGATGTAGAGTTCCTTCGGCGTGCCTTCTTCCAGCATCAGGATGCGCGACTTCTCCGGGATGCAGAAGTATTCCTTGTTCATGATGATGCCGCCGAACGTGAAGCGTTTCAGGTAGGTCGCGTTGCGGTCCGTGTAGGCGCAGGTATACACGCGCTCGCGGTCCGGCAGGCTGCAATAGACGAGGTCCGGCCCGACGAAGAGTTTCTCCTGCAGCTCGGTGACCTTGTAATGGCCGTCCTTGAAGACGAGGAGCATCTTGTCGAACTTCGTGCACTCCATCTTGAACTCCTCGCCCGAAACCTTGTAGCCGACGTAGCCGCTCTCGCGATCGTAGGAGACTTTGAAGCCCTTGTGCGCGACTTCCTTGGCCTCGACTTCCTCGTAGCGGCTGCTCTTGGTCAGGCGCGGGTAGATGGGACCATACTTCGCAAGCAACGCTTCGAGCCGGCCAATCACATACTTCGTGAGGTTCTTGAGATTCTTGCGCGTCTCTTCGAGCTCCGCCTTCACGCGGTCCATCTCTTCGCGGTGCTTGTTGATGTCGAAGAGCGAGATGCGGCGGATGCGCACCTCAAGCAGCATCGGCACATCGGTCTCGGCGAGGTCGCGATACATCTGCTTGCGGAAGGGCTTGAAGCCCTCGACCACCGCGGCGTGGACGGCCTCGGCGGTTTTGCACTGCTCGATCTTCTTGTAGATGCGTTCCTCGATGAAGATGCGGACGAGCGTCTTGAAGTGCAGCTCGTCCTGCAGCTTGCCTTCCTTCAGCTCCAGCTCGCGCTTGACGAGGTCCACAAGCTTCGCCGTGTTTTCGCGCAAGACTTCGCTCACGGTCATCTCGACCGGGCGGTTGTTTTTGATGATGATGATGCGGCTGGTGATGCTGACCTCGCAATCGGTGAAGGCGTAGAGCGCATCGACGAGCTTCTCCGCGCTGACGCCGTTGGGGGTCTTGATCTCGATCTCGACTTCCTCCGAGGTGAAGTCGTTGATCGACTTGACCTTGATCTTGCCCTTGCGCGAGGCGTCCTCGATGGAGGCGATGAGCGACTCGGTGGTGGTGGTCGGCGGGATCTCCTTGATGGCGACCGTGGACTCGTCCTTCACCTTGATCTTCGCGCGTACCTTGATGCTGCCCTTGCCGTCGGCGTATTCGCGGGCGTCCATCAAGCCGCCGGTCTCGAAGTCCGGCAGGCACTTGAACGGCTGCTTCTTGAGAATCGCGATCTGCGCTTCGAGCAGCTCCGGGAAATTGTGCGGCAGAATGCGCGACGACATGCCGACCGCAATGCCTTCGGTGCCCAGCATGAGCAACACGGGCAACTTCGCCGGCAGCGTCACCGGTTCCTTGTTGCGTCCGTCGTAGCTCGGGACGAACTCGGTCAGCTCGTCGTTGAAGATTTCGTTGCGCGCCAGTTCGGTGAGACGGCATTCGATGTAACGGGACGCCGCCGCCGGGTCGCCGGTGAAGATGTTGCCGTAATTGCCCTGGCCCTCGATGAGGTAACGCTTGTTCGCCAGCACCACGAGCGCGTCGCTGATCGAGGCGTCGCCGTGCGGGTGGTACTGCATCGCGTGACCGACCACGTTCGCCACCTTGATGAAGCGTCCGTCGTCCTTTTCCTTCAACGCCCAGAGAATGCGGCGTTGCACTGGCTTCAAGCCGTCTTCGAGATTCGGAATCGCGCGGTCGCGAATGACGTAGGACGCGTATTGGAGAAAGTTCGTGTCGACGCGGCGGTGCAGCGGGAGATCGATCTTGCCCGGAGCGAAGGGCACATGCGCGATGGCGGCCACTTCCTCGGCTTGCACGTGAGATTCCTCTGCGGCGCTCTCGCCCTTGACCTTCTTCGGCGTCACCCCGCGCGGTGCCGGCGGCGTCATATCCGAGCCGTTGCCATTCCCGTTTCCGTTCGATTTCGAGTCACTCATGGTTCAACTAAAAATTGGGCCGCGGCGGAAACAACTCACGCCGTCAGTCGCGCATGGAAATAGCCGGAAGCAGCGCGGGAGAAAAGCTTTCTCTTGAAGGCGAGGGCCTCCCACGGGTGGTTTCTGCCGGAGCACGAACTGCCTCGTGAAGGTCTGTCGCAGCCGGCGTGAGTCGACTCCGATCTCACCAAGCCGAATGGAGCGTACTCACCTCCGCTGCTACGCCCAAAGGAACTCCGCCTCTTTACCTCATGCCCATCTCTTACGATGAGAGTGTGTATGTTGAAGATGCCCGACAGCCGTTTGTCCGCGCCGAGCGCCGAAGTGATTTCGTCGACCAACTTTTTCGTGCCCATGACGTTGAAGAGCGACGCGCGCGTGATGGAGATGGCGTTCGATGCGTTGCGCGGCGCGTTCGAGGAGGTGAAGTCGTATCTGCCCCGGCTGGAACCAACCATCCAGGGCGTGGAACTCGTTTCCTTCGATGCCTCCGTGCCGGCTGGCCTCGGCAGTGTCGGCGTGGCCCTGCGCGGCAAGGATCACCAGATCGATCTCACCTTCGCCCTCCGGTGTCCGATTCCCGCCCAGCTCGATTTCTGGGAACGCATCAAATTGATCGCGGCCGTCTACGAACACCTCGGCGTCCTTGTTTCGCTCTTCGAAGGTCGGAAGGGAATCGATCTCTACCTCGATGAAGCGCGCCTCGAGCAACCGAAGTCCGAGGCGGCGGCGCTGCGAGTCGCGTCGTAGCACTCAGCGCTTCGCTTCGTCGATGCGTCCAGCGGCGTAAGCCTCGAACACCCGGCGAATCTCATCCCGCACGCGCCGAAACACGGCGAGCTTCTCCTCGTCCGATCCCGTCGCATGCGCCGGATCGTCGAATCCCCAGTGATGACGGTTCAACTGGCCGGGAAAGGTCGGGCACACTTGGTCCGCGTTTCCGCACACGGTGATGACCGTCTCCACGGGCTGATTAAGAAACTCATTCAGGTGCTTCGAATGGTGGGCGGAGATGTCGATCCCGATTTCCTTCATCACCTGAATCGCGAGCGGATGGACGTAGCCCGCCGGTTTCGAGCCGGCGCTGGCTACTTGGAACTGGCCTTTCGACGCCGCGCGCAGCAGGCCTTCGGCGAGATGACTTCGACAGGAGTTGCCGGTGCAGAGAACGAGGATGAGAGGGGAGGAGTTACTCATGAGATTTTCGCGAGAGGTTTGAACTGGATGGCCTGTGGATTGAACGCCGCGAGACCTTGCGGCGGTCGTTTGCATTGATCCTCGGCAAGACACGCTGTGTGCCGCGCACCGAGAATGAAGATGAGTTCCGTGTCGGTGGCTTCGACGGCGGATACCGGGAACTGGCTGATCC
The DNA here is from genome assembly GCA_964491875.1 of uncultured Bifidobacterium sp. GTDB lineage: Bacteria > Verrucomicrobiota > Verrucomicrobiia > Limisphaerales > JADJPG01 > JADJPG01. The sequence continues at coordinate 30,600 of CAZBIC010000054.1, read as the reverse complement.
AGCCGGCCTCGTATTCCACATCCACGTCGAGCGTGTCGTTCTGCAGCAGCGCCGCCGCTTTCGTGAGAATGCCGAGGAGCTTCCCGGCGGTCAGGCGATGATGGAGATCGTCCGCGACCCAGACTTGCAGCCGGCACAACGCGTCGTTGCGCAAGGTGCCGCCGCAGTCGACGAAGCGCTTGTCGATGCGCGCCACTTCGGTGACGTGCGCGTGAGCGGGCACACGGCTGCCATCGGGCAGGACGAAACGCAGGTTCAGGTCGGGATGCCGACCGAGGAGCGATTTGAATTCATCGAGTTTCATAAAATCAGCAGCTGGTTCCTTTCGCGCCACAGCAACCGGGTTCGCGCACCCCGCAACAGGCCGGCACTGCCAGCCATGCGCCCAGCACCGGTCCGGCGAGGTACACCCAGAGATGTTCGAGATGTCCGCTCACCACGGCGGGAGAAATCGATCGCGCGGGATTCATCGACGCGCCGCAAATCGGCCCGGCGAACATCGCTTCCAACGCGATGACCGCGCCGATGGCGATTCCCGCCGTGATGCCTTTCTCCTTCGCACCCGTCGAGACGTTCAGCACCACCAGCATCAGGATGAAGGTCAATACGACCTCGAGTATGAAGCTCTGCATCGCCGTTCCGGCTGGCAACGTCGCTCCCAGCTTCGCGTCTGTCGGAAATAGCACGCGCAACAACCCGCTCGCGGCGAACGCACCGGCGAGTTGCGCGACTACGTAGCCTGGCACCTCGCTCCACGGGAACCGTCGGGCGAAGGCGAACGCCGTGGTGACCGCAGGATTCATGTGCGCCCCGCTCACGTCGCCAAAGGCGTAGATCATCGCGAGCACGATCAGTCCAAACGTCAGCGCGATGCCTGCGTGAGTAATAGCGCCGTTGCTGGCGTTGTTGATCACGATCGCGCCCGTGCCGGCGAAGATCAGGGAGAACGTTCCGAAGAATTCCGAGAGAAGTTTCTTTTGCATGCGGTCGGTGGAGGTGGATCAGGAAAAGCCACGGCAGCAGGCGCCGTCCTCGCGTTCATCGAGGCGCTTCTTCAGCCGGTCCGCGTCGCGGCGGAGCAGGGGAGCGCTGGCGAGCTCGTCGGCGAAGAAATCAAACACGCCCTTGAGCAGCCGCTTCGCCTCGGAGTTCAGCGCGTAGTAAACCCACTTGCCCTCCTTGCGGGTCGTCACGAGATTCGCCTCGCGGATGACCTGCAGGTGGGTGGACAGCGTGGACTGGGTGACGCCGAGAGCATCGCTCAGCTCGCAGACGCACAACTCGCCGCTGCGCAACGCCGAGAGCACGCGCACCCGGGTCGGGTCCGCGAGCGCCTTCGCAGCGAGAACGAGCTCGTTCATTGGTGCGGAACGTATCGGTATGTGCCGATGTGTGCAAGGGGAACGTTTTCTCGTCTCGCCATTTGATTCACCCATTCGTGACGAATCCTCCATGTTCCTGACACATGCTTGAGGCGTAGTCTCCTCGTGATGCGCGTGATGCGGTTCGCGACAGTGGCCTGGCGAGGCTTGGGAGTCGAACGGCCCGCGCACGTCATCCACGGCGTCGCCAAACGTCGTGGGCTCTTTTCCTGCCTGGCCACTCCCTGTGGCTTGCGTCGTACGTAATCGACACGCCCTGGCTGCCGGCGCGGCCAGGGCGCTTCTTTTTCTCTGACGATCTGCCGGCGCCAGCATCCGGCCGAATCGATCTTGAGTTTTGACCTCGGCGCGATCGTCGGCATTATCGCCGCATCGCATGGACCTCATCGAACTTTCCTGGCCGGCCGTCGCCGCTCTGCCGAAGGATACGCCGGTCGTCTTTCCCATTGCGGCGTTGGAACAGCATGGTCATCACCTCCCGCTCTATACCGACAGCTTCCTGCTCGGCGAAGTCATCCGCCGCGCGAAGGAGCCGCTCGCCAGCAAGGTGCTCTTCGCGCCGCTGACGTGGCTGGGAAACTCCGACCATCACCTCGATTTCGCCGGGACGCTCTCTGCCGCGTCGCGCACGTATCTCGATTTGCTGAACGGTCTCGCGGAGAATTTCATCCAGCACGGCTTCAAGCGGCTCGTCTTCATCAACGGCCACGGCGGCAATGACGTTCCCGGTCGGCAGGCCGTCTTCGAGCTCCGCCAGCGTCATCGCGAGCGCGATGACTTGCTGTTCCTCATCGGCACCTACTGGAGTCTCGGCGCGAAGCCGTGGGAGAATTTTCCGTCGCTCCACCAGCGCGAGATGGGTCACGCCTGCGAATGGGAAACGTCCATGATGCTCCGGATCACGCCGAACCTCGTCGGCGATTACCGCGCGGCGAAACCGGTTGAGCCCGGCGAGCCGTTTACGCCGGCGGCGCGTGGATGGATCACAAAGGATCGTTCCGCGCCTGGTCACATCGGCTGGCCGCACCTCGCGTCGGCGGAGAAGGGCGAGCACTTGTTCAACGCGTTCGCGGCGGATGTTGTTTCGCTGCTGGAACGCGTCGTGCGCTGGGACGGCAAATCGTGGAACGGCTGACCTCGCGTGAACACCGCCAACGACACTTCGGCCCGCGCGCCTTCCTGGAAATGGATCATCTGTGGTCTGCTGCTGCTTGCCTCGGCGATCAACTACATGGACCGGCAGACGCTCGCGAATGCCTCTGTGCGCATCAGTCGCGAGTTCAATCTTTCGCAGGAACAGTATGGCAACGTTGAAGCGGTATTCGGTTACGCGTTCGCCGCCGGTTCGCTCGTTTTCGGTTGGATGGCGGATCGCTTCTCCATCCGCTGGCTGTACGCCGTGGTGCTCGCGCTTTGGTCGATGGCCGGGTTCGTCACCGGCTTCGTGAAGGATTACGATCAGCTCCTGCTCTGCCGCGTGCTGCTCGGGTTTTTCGAGGCTGGGCATTGGCCGTGCGCCATTCGGACGACGCGGCTGCTGCTCGATGAACGCCAGCGTTCGATGGGCAACAGCCTTCTCCAGAGCGGCGCATCGGTTGGCGCGATCATCACACCACTGGTGATGCGTTTTCTCATGACGGAAGACACTGCGACCTGGCGCATCCCGTTCTTCGTCGTCGGCGCGGTGGGATTGCTTTGGATTATTCCGTGGCTGGTCATGTTGAAAGGTCACGACCTGCGCGCTCCAGCGCCCGCTGCTTCTGGCGGTTCAGCGTCGGGATCGTTTTTCAAGATTGTCTTCAGCCGGCGCATGCTCATCGTTTTCTTCGTCATCGCGTCCATCAACGCCACGTGGCAAATCCTGCGTGCCTGGATGCCGAAGTTTCTCCAGGAAGGCCGCGGCTACACCGAGGCGCACGCGCTTTACTTCAATTCGGTTTGGTTCGCCGCGACAGATGTTGGGTGCATCGCAGCTGGCGCGCTGGCCGTGTGGTTCGCGAAACGTCACTTCTCGGTTCACAGCGCGCGAGTTCTGGTCTTTGCCGGATGCGGAGTGCTCTGCGCGTCCGCGTCACTTGTGCCGTGGCTGGGACACGGCTGGCTGTTGCTACTGTTGCTCTCTGTGGCCGGAGCGGGCGCGCTCGGTGTGTTCCCGATCTACCATGCCTTCACGCAGGACATCTCGTCCGAGCACCAGGGCAAGATCACCGGTCTCGCCGGCGTGGCAGCGTGGCTCATTCCGTCCTTCCTGCAAAAAGGTTTTGGCTGGCTGGCGGATCGCACCGGCTCGTTTGACCTCGGCTTCGCGCTGGCCGGATTGCTCCCGCTCATCGCCGTCATTCCCATCTGGCTGTTTTGGAAGAACACAAACTCATCCCCCGCGAAATTATGAACACGATCATCTCCCGCCGTTCCTTCCTCGCCACCGCTGCCACCGCCACGGCTGCGCTCGCGGCGGCTCCGTTGGGCGCAGCTCAACCGTCGCGCCGCAAGACCATCGCGCTCATCGGCACGGAAGTCCGGACGCACTCGCACGCGCAACATTTCATCGATCGCTTCCTGCTCGGCTACACGTGGCAGGGCGCCTGGCGAAAGCCCGAGGTGGATCTCGTCTCGCTCTACATCGATCAATTCCCGGAAGGCGATCTCGCGCGCGGCACAGCGAAGCGTTTCAACGTCCCGATCTACCCGACCATTGCCGATGCCCTCACGCGCGGCACGGGCAAGCTCGCGGTCGATGGCGTCGTCATCATCGGTGAGCACGGGAAGTATCCGAAGAACGAGAAGGGCCAGACGCTTTACCCGCGCTACAAGTTCTTCAAGGAGATCGTGAAAGTGTTCGAAGCGAGCGGACGCAGCGTGCCGGTCTTCAACGACAAACATCTCTCCACCGACTGGCGCGAATGCGTCGAGATGGTCGAAGACTCGCGGCGGTTGAAGTTCCCGTTCCAGGCCGGCTCTTCGCTCCCGGTGACGAAGCGCACGCCCAGCATTGACATGCCGCACGGCACGCCGCTCAGCGAGAGCGTGTGCGCGGCGTATGGCGGGATGGACAGCTACGACATCCACGGCCTCGAAACCGCCCAGTGCATGTCCGAGCGGCGGAAGGGCGGGGAGGTCGGCATCTCGCGCGTGCTCGCCTTGCGCGGCGCGAAGATGTGGGACCACGCCGCCAGTCGCGAATCCACCAAGCGCCTGCTCACCGCCGCGCTGGTGCGCAGTCACAATCTGCCGGTGAAGAACGGTTACCCGACGGACGCGGTCACGTTCGAGTGGGCGCGCGAAGTGTTCCCGGAAGGCTGGGGTTACTTCATCGATCACCGCGACGGCTTCCGCACGACGCTGTTCATGCTCGGCATCCGCGACTTCAACTACGCCGGGCTGAACAGTCGCACGGGTGAAATCATCGCGTGCCAGATGTATCTGCCGATGCCGACGCACGGCTCGACCACGGCGGACTTCTTCAACCCGCAGATTCGTCACATCGAACGCATGGTGATGGAGAACCGTCAGCCGTATCCGCTGGAGCGCACGCTGCTCACGTCCGGCATGACTCTCGCGGGCGTGGAATCCTTCCATCGCGGCGCCGCCGTCGAGACGCCCGAGATGGCTGTGCGCTACACGGTGGGGAAGGAATCTTATTTCTGGAGGGATTGAGATGAAGGTTGTCGTCCTGCTCGGCTTGATACTTTGCGCGCTCGGTTGTTCTCGAGTTCCGTCGACGATCGTGGTTAGTGAGAGCATTTCTTGGCAGAAGCTTGATGAGCAGGGTTCGACGGTGACGGGGCGGGGAACCTCCACATTGACCTTCAGCAACGCTTCATCACAAACATTGTCGCTCTCGCTCGCGGGTGGATCCATCACTTCCGTCTCGATTTCGCCCGGCGCGATTTCCTCAAAAAGGTCCGAGATCTTCGCTCCAATTCCGGAAGAAGTTAGCAAGTTGTTCCCTTGTGAACTCCGAGCGGGACAGGCGATTTCAGCGACGTTTATGTCCGGTGGAAGGACTACCAAGGGGAAGCAGCAGAAGGTGAAAGTGGCGTTGCTGATCGATGGGGTTGCTGTAGAGCTCGAAGGACCGGTGGAATTCGAATTCAAATGATGCCGATCGAGCCTGCAGGGACGTCTCGGTTCATCCGTCGAAGCTTCTAAGCTGGCCGTGCTCTACTCGGTGGGGAGGGAATTGCATTTCTGGAGGATTAAACGGCGCCGTGTGCCTCGCTGAGCGAGGCGATGAGGGTAGCCGTGGGCTTCAGCCCGCGGTTTCGCGCAGTGGAGCAGCGTCGCGGAGCGACGCATGAGTGTATGTGGCTACCGAGAATCCCTCAGACTCAACCGTCGCGCCGCGACGGGAGCGCATCGTCCGCGGGGTTCCGTGGACGTAAGTCCACGGCTACCATCTTACAGTCGCTCCGCGACTGACAGGACACTGGAGGCGCGCGAGCACCCGAATTCCAGCGGCGTTCCACCTTGCCAAACGGAGGGGCGGATGATTTCGTTTCGAGCATGGACGGGTTGGTGACAATGTGCCGCAACGAACACGGCCCTTGCGCTGTGTTGCCATCCGCTCGCCCGTAGGAACGGACAATTTATGAAACTATTCCGACGTCTCATCACCACCGTTGTTTGCCTCGTCGCCGCTTTCATCGCCAACGCAGGCGAGCAACCCAACGCCAACGGCAAATGCGCAGCAAATCAACCAATTGCTGTAGAACTGAAACCTCTCCAAGGAACATGGGAGGGAGTTATGGTGGGCCATGAGAAGGATGGCAAAATCACCATCACGATCACCGGCAACGCACTCCATTTTCACCGGGACACGAACTTTTGGTGGAAGACGACAATGACACTGCCCGCAGGCACAAACCCAAAGCAGTTACACGCCACCATCACAGATTCCGCAGGTAAGGATAGCATCGGCACAGTGGTCGTCGCCATCTTCAAGACTGAGGACGGGATATTGACCTTGGCCACGGGTAACGGTGACGGTGAGGCGCCAAAGGGCTTTGAAGCCACTGGGCCGAATCGCTATGAACTCCGGAAGGTTCAGCCGCAAAAGAAGACGAGTGGGAGCGGATTGGGCTCGTCGGTCCTCGAAGGACACGAGCTTGCCACCTTGTTTGTTACACAGGCTGGAATTGCGCAATCCACCGGCACCTTTACCGACTCACGCGATGGGCAAACGTATAAAACGATCAGTTATACAAACGCGTTGACGGGCACCACAGTTACTTGGATGGCCCAAAACCTAAATTACAAAGTGCCAGGGAGCTATGCTTACGATGACAAGGAGAGTAATCGAAAGGAGCTTGGCTTGCTTTACACTTGGGAGGCAGCGAGTAACGCCTGTCCCAAGGGGTGGCATGTAGCAACGGACAGCGAATGGTCCATGCTGGTAACTCAATTCGGTGGAATGGACAAAGCCGGCGATGCCCTGAAAAGCGTCAGTGGCTGGATCGAAGGCGGCAACGGCTCGAACAGCAGCGGGTTTGACGGGCTTGCGGGAGGTATTCGCAGAAACAACGGTTATGACGTCCTGGGTGTGATGGGTTTCTGGTGGACGTCCACACCCTCGGCTGCGGAGGGTAAAGCTTGGGGATGGAACTTCAGTTATGGTGGCCCCGGGAAAAAACCACTTAAAACAAAAGCGTTCCGTTTCGATAGCTCTGTTTATCACGCAAAATCTGTTCGTTGCGTCCGGGATTGATTTATCTAACCCGGCCATCCCACCTCTGTTGCAATCGAAGGGTCCCGCGGGCCGGGTTGCTGAGTTGGGTCGTTACGCGAACAACTCCTTGATCGCCTTCCCGTGTCCGTCGCGCGTGACGTAGAAGGGACGCTTCTCCACGTCGTAGGCCAGCTTCGGTGAGATACCCATGGTGGTAGTGTTGGCAACGGCTGCTTCCATGAAAGGATTCCCGAATTGAACTTGTTCCGACTTCTGTTACCTTCGACGCCAGCCATGAGTATTCCACCTCGGTTAGCGCTCGCTGTATTGCTTCTGACTGCTCAAATCGCAGTCGGGACCGAGCCGCCGGTTAACGATTCCTTCACCAACAGTGTCAAGATATCCGGCTTCACCAACTCGATCGCGGGAGACCTTCGGTATGCGACAGCGGAGCCAGGTGAACCTGCTGTATCTGGAGCAACTCCGAGTCACAGTCTTTGGTGGTCGTGGACCGCCCCAGCTACAGGGCTTGGCGTGGTTACTCTCAATACTGCTTCCTCTCCCGTAGGTCCCGATGTCCGAGTGAGCATTTTCGGAGGAACGAACCTGAGCCAGTTGACCCTTGTCGCGACATCCCTGCCTAACTTTAGTTACAATGTCTCGAAGAGTTGGTCTGTAGTTGAGGGCGAGACTTACCATATTTCAGTTGGTTCAACTCTCTCTTCCAACACGTTTGCTGGCGGTGTGGACTTCCGTTACAGGCCGGCCAACGACGCGTTTACCAATCGGACGTTGCTCTCGCCGATGACCAATGTTGTGACGGCGTCCAACACCATTTGGGTGACTTCCTCAACGGCGAACAATCTCTACGGGACGCGCGAACCAGGGGAACCAAATGTGACGTCTACGGGAAGCTCGGCGGGACGCACGCTCTGGTGGTCGTGGAGTGCGCCGTTGTCGGGGCTAGTTAGTGTCCTGGTGAGCAGTCCCTCTCTCGCTTACTCAAGGATTTATACCGGATCGACGCTCGAAGGGCTGACGACGGTGCAGGGGACGACAGGGCCGGGATTCGAAGGCGCATCGCCTTCCCGCACCTATTTGTTTCGCGTGCGTTCTGGTTCGCGTTATGAAATACAGACTGACGGCATGTTCGTGGGGGCAATCGATGTTTCTGTTTCGGTTACACTGGTTCCTGGTCCTGAAAATGATGATATTGCAAACGCGGTACGACTGAATGGAAGTGTTGCCTTCGCATCTGGCCACAACTACGGAGCGACTTGGGAGGTCGGCGAGCCGTTCATTTCGGGTGCCGGCGCTTATGCTCAAACAGTTTGGTGGGCATGGATGGCACCTCATTCGCAGACGGTAACCGTCGTTTCATCAAATAGCTTCAGATCCGGAATCACTGTGTTCGCTGGAAGCCAGTTAACACAGCTGAGTCAGATCGCGAGCGCGCCCCTGAGGAACCCGGGCGACTCGGTCGTATTCGATGCGACTGCTGGGACGGAGTATCGATTCGCACTTTATGGCCTTTTCCAAAATGTTGGGGAGATCGCATTCACCTTACGACCAGCGAACATGCCTTCGCTTTCCGTCGCTTCCAGACTGAATGAGGGAATAAGCTTCAAGCTGAGTGGAGTGGGCGGCGTGCGCTATCGGATTGATCAATCTGCAGATTTGCAAAACTGGACTCCATTCCAGTCCGTGACCCTGTCGAGCAACAGTTGGCAGTTCTCAGTTCCAGTTACTGGCACGTCGGGCGGGCGGTTTTACCGCCCCGTGTTGGATCCCTAGCCGAATACGCAGACCGTTTTTGGTGGATCCAGTGAGCGCGTAATTGGCTCAGGCAAACAACTCCCTGATCGCCTTCCCATGCCCGTCCCGCGTGACGTAGAAGGGGCGTTTCTCCACGTCGTAGGCGAGCTTTGGTGAGATGCCCATTGCGGTGTACATCGTGGCGTGTAGATCCTCGATGACCACGCGGTCCTTGATTGTTTTGCACGGACGTTCGTCCGCGGTGAGGCCGTGCAGGTGACCGCGCTTCATCCCGCCGCCGAAGAGCAGCACGCAACCCGCGTCTGTGAAGTGGCGGTGCATCCCGTAGTGTTTCACGTCCTGAATCGTGTCTGGCACTTCCACCTGGTCCTTGATGGGCTTGCTTGGCTTGCCTTCCAGCATGGCGTCGCGGCTGAACTCGCTGGCTAGCACGATGAGCGTGCGGTTCAACAGGCCGCGCTCCTCGAGGTCGAGCACGAGTTGGGCGATGGGCGCGTCGATGGCCTGCTTCATGTTCACCAATTTCTCGTGGCCGTGCTCGTGCGTGTCCCAGTTTAGGAACGGAATGTATTCCGTGGTCACCTCGATGTAGCGCGCGCCCACTTCCGCGAGGCGCCGCGCGAGCAGGCATCCGAGGCCGAAGCGTCCGATGGTGCTCTTTTCATACGAACCGTCGCGCGTCTGGCCGGCCTTGGAAACTTTGCCGAGGTCCGTGATGCCGCCGGTGTATTTCGCGAGGTTCTCCTTCGGCTCCAGCGAAAGGTCGAACGCCTTCGCTGCGGGCGAGCTGAGCAGGCGATGCGCGTTGTCCATCGAGCGCAGCAACGACTCGCGCTGATAATCGCTGCCGTGCTTCATCACCGGACTTTCGGCGAGGAGCTTGCGGTAGAACTTGTCGCGGTTCTCAAAGCGCCCGGGCGTCATGCCGCCGGGCGGGCGCACGCTGTTCGCGGCGGCTTCCGGCAGCGGGATGTTGAACGGTCCGTATTCGCTCCCGAGAAAACCGGCGGTGGTGAAGGCCTTGAGTTCCTCAGCCTCCCCGTTGTCGAAGCGCTGGCCGATATTGATGAACGCGGGCACGGCGGGATTCAGCGGCCCGAGAGTGCGCGCCATGAAGGCGCCGATGTGCGGGCAGGCGACGGTTTGCGGCGGCTGATAGCCGGTGTGCCAGTGGAATTGATGGCGCGAGTGCAGGATGAATCCGAGATCGCCTGCCGTGTAGCTGCGGATGAGCGTGCCGCGATCCATCACACTGGCGATGCGTTCGAGGCCTTTCGAGAACTTGATGTGGTCCACCTTCGTGTCGATCTGCGGGAAGGTGCTGAGCACGTCGTTGGACTTGATGCCCTTCTCGAACGGCGTGTAGCGCTTCGGATCGAAGGTCTCGGTGTGCGCCATGCCGCCGCCCATCCAGAGCACGATGATGGTGTCGGCCGTGGGTTTGATTTTCTCCTCGGCTGCCTCGGCGCCGAAGAGCGGTCGCGAATAGCCGGTGGCCAGCGCGGAGAGCGTGGCGGCGCTGGCGGTCTTGAGGAAGTCGCGGCGGTTGAAGTTCGTGGTGTTCATGGGTTCAAGATGGTTGACCCGCTAAAGGCGCGAAAGAGCGCGAAAAGGGATTTCTTCTTTCGCGTCATTTGGCGTGTTTCGCGGGCAATGCTCATACTCAGTAAATCAATTGAAACTCCGGATGCATCGCGAGCGCCCAGAGCAAATCCTCGACGGTTTCCTTGCCGGGCTGTTTGCCGAGCAACTCCTCCGCGAGCTTGAGCTCTGAGGTCGTTGGCTTGCGTCCGATCGACTTGGCGTAGAGACGCGTCACCAGGTCGCGACTCGAGCCGGGCGTCTCCGACAATACCTTCTCCGCGCCGTCCGCGAGCAGTTTGCTCAGCGTGTCCCCGTTGGTGAGCTCTAGCGTTTGCAGGGTCGTCGCCGCGCTGGCGCGAGTGGTGATGACCTGCTCGCGGTTGGGCCGGCCAAGTGCGACGGCGAGCGGGTCCGCCGCGACCAGACTCGCGCGAACCTCCGTGTGCGCGTGGGACATCGCCAGCGTGGACGCGAGTTGCGCGGCCGAATTCCACGGCGGGAGACTGGGCCCCCCGAGTTCCGCAGCGGGCTGCGTGTCGTTGAATGCGAACGTGGGCTTCTCCCAGCCATCGGTCTTCGTGCGCGACCATTGCCACGAACTGTCGCTACCAATCTCGATCTTCTGCGCGGTGGTCTTGATACGAGTGAAGAAGATGAACCCGGCCGGATTCGCATCGCTCGCCTTCGGTGGCGTGCCGGCGACGGGCGGCTTGTTCTCCGGCGTGTGGTTCACGGCGGCGACGGCGATGACGTTCGTGCCGGCCTTCAAGTGCGGACGCAGGTCGAACAAGTTCGGCGTGTTCCAGTCCTTGCCGGAACCGAGCCGCGTGCCATTCACGTAGAGTGTGTAGCTGTTGTCACAAGCCGCGACGGCCCACGCTTCCTTGGCTGCGGCATCCAGAGTGAATTCGCGACGAAGATAAATAGTCTCTGCTTTACCTTTGCTCGCCGCGTCCGCCTCGCTCCAGATCCACTTCACCGTCGCGGGCAGTGCGTTCGATTCCGCCGTGGGCGATCCGGGAACGGAAAGATTAATCCCCTTCGCCGGCTCCTTGTTCCAGACGCCGGTGAGCGCGGCGAGAGCGTCGCGGAATTGTTCGGCGCTGAGGCGGCGCACGGCGGGACCGTTGAAGACGAAGCTCGTCTGCTTCTGTTCGTCGAGGCTCACGGCGGGGAGCTGGTAAGCGCGTGATGTGAGAATGAGCTTCATCGTGCGCCGGAGGTCGTAGCCGTTCGCGGCGAAGTCGGACGCCAGCCAGTCGAGCACGTCCTGATTCCACGCCGGCTGCTCCATTTCGTCCACCGGCTCGACGAGTCCGTAGCCGAAGAACCGCGCCCAAAGCCGGTTCACCATCGTGCGTGTGAGCCGGCCATTTGCGGGCTGCGTGATGATTTCCGCGAGACGCTGGGTGCGTTCCGCCTTCGGCAGCTTCGCGGAGATTTGTCCAAGCTCCGGGAAGATGAATCCCATGCCCGCCTTTTTGCCGGTGGGCTTGTCGCATTCGAACATCTCCAGCGGCTCGTCGGCGTAGACGTTCGCCAGCGCGTAGGCATCGGCGAGCGTCCAGTCGTTGATGAAACTGTCGTGGCAGCTTGCGCACTTCAGGTTCACGCCCATGAACACCTGCGAGATGTTCTGCGCCGTCTGCATCGGCGGAATCTGGCTGGCGTTCACCGTGCCGCGCCAGACGATGCCTTTCGCGAACCCGGCGGACTTCGGCGTGGGATTGATCAGCTCGCCGACGAAGCGGTCGTAAGGCTTGTTCTGGTAGAGCGCAGCGTAGAGCCACGAGGAAATCTGCTCGCGTCCGCCATCGATGTAGCCCGTGCCCTTGTAATCGTTTCGCAGCAGATCGTTCCAGAAGGTCAGCCAATGCTCGGCGTAACGACGGTTGTCCGCGAGCAAGCGCGTGGCGAGTTGTTCGCGTTTGTCCGCGCGTTTGTCGCGGAGGAACCGATCCATTTCCTCGGGCGACGGCGGCAGGCCGACGACATCGAGGTGAACGCGTCGGGCGAACGTGCGGTCATCGACCGGTTTGCCGGGCTTGAGTTTGTGCTGCGCGAAATACGGCGCGAGCAGCCGGTCGATGGGATTCTCCACGCCGCGCGTCGCGGGTGGCAACTCAACCTGGCGCGGATGCAAGTTCACCGGCGGCTTCTTGGCGAAGTTAATCTTCTCGTCCCATTTCGCGCCTTGATCGATCCATGCGCGCAGCAAGCCGACTTGCGTGGCGGTGAGCTTCGAACCTTTCACCGGCATGACGTTGTCCGGGTCGAGTCCGGAAACGAGTTCGATGAGGTAACTCTCGGCGCTCTTGCCGGGGAGGACGGCGGGACCGTTGTCGCCGGTCTTGAGGAACAGCTCGCGGGTATCAATCCGGAAGCCGCCCTTGTCCTTGCCCTGACCGTGGCACTTCATGCAGCTGGTGGCGAGGATGGGCTGGATGTCGCGCGCGAAGTCGACGGTCTGCGCGGCGGGCGGCGGCAGTTTCTGGCGTTGCTCAGGCGTGAGGGCCGCCTCCAGGGAGGGGGTGAATCCGGCGAGCAAGAGCGCGACTGTGAAAACTGGCTTCATGGCTTAACTATTTACGCCAATCTGCCGGGCGCAATTCAAACTTGTTGTCGTGGGAACAACGGGTGGTAAGGCGCCTGGGTCATTGGCGGGGCATCAGTTCCTCGTCATCCACCATGAAAACGACGTCGCGCTGGAACACGGCTTCGGCAAGGTCGGCCTTCACTCGTGCCGCCTGAAGCTCGTAAAGAACCGGTCCGTTGATCTCGATGTGGAGGACAATGCGGTTGGTCGGAAGTTCAACGCGCAGCTTGGGGATCAGTTGCTCGTGAGTGCGATCGAGCGCGTCGGCCAGCCGCAGCAATGCGCCGAGAGTTTGAACGAGTTTGCGGTCGACGAGCGCCAAGGCGCGGAAGTCTTCGTGCGTGAGCTCGGGCATTTCCTTGCGATGGTAGCGCGCGACTTGCGCGACGATCTCCGCTTCGGCGTGGTCGATTCCGGTCCAGGGATACTCGCGGATGAGGCGGGCGGATTCCTTGTGATGTGCTTTCCCACCGGGCGCGGAGCGATGTCCGATGTCGTGCAGGTAACCGGCCATTTCCAAGAGCGTGCGTTCTCGCGGTCCGCAGCCGTGGAGTTCGCCGAGATAGTCGAAAAGCTGCAGCGCCAGCGTAGTGACGTGTTGCACGTGGACGGGGCGGGCCTCCCGTTCTTTCATCAGCGCGAGCGCTTCGGTTCGGGCGATGGATTCGTTCACAGGTTCGAAGCGGGTGATGTGTCCGGCCTGGTTTTCACTGATGCATCGCGGGGTGCGTGGAGAAGGTGATCTCGCGTTGGAAGACCGATTGGGCGAGGTCGGATTTTTTCGTGGCCGAGGTGATTTCGTTCGGGACCGGATTCGTCGCACTCAGGTGAAAGACGATTCGCCCGGGCAGAATTTCCACACTGCAATGGGTGATGTGCTGGCGATGGGAGCGGTCCAACCCGTCGGCCACGCGCAGCAGCGCCGCGAGACGTTGGACGCGCTGGCGCTCGAATGGGCCGAGCGCGGCGAATTCTTCGTGCTCGAGGTCCGGCGGGCTCTTGCGATGGTAGCGGGCGACCTGCGCGATGATCTCGACGCTGTGCGATGCAAAATGTTGCCAGCCGTGTTCGCGGATGAGGCGCGCGGATTCGCGATGGTGACCCTTGCTGGTGGTGGCCACGCTGTGCCCGATGTCGTGCAGATGCGACGCAGCATCGAGGAGGAAACGATCCTGTTCCCCCAGTCCGTGGAGGTCAGAGAGTTCGTCGAAGAGATGCGCGGCCAGCCGGGCGACATGCTGGACGTGCGGGACGTCTTCTTCCAGCGTGTGCATGAGGGCGAGAAATTCCTCGCGGGCGGCGTCGAAGTTCATGGCATTCCGAGCAGCGCGCCGAAGCGGAGCCCGCGCGTGCTGACGTGGAGACCGGGGAGTTTGAAGTGACGCAGGACGGCTTCGTAAATCACAACCCCCATGATGATGACGTCGGCGCGGTTCGAGGGCAGCCCGGGAATGGTCCGCCGCTCGGTCAGGGAGCGCGACCAAAGATCCGTCGCCCACTCGGTGAGTTCGTCGAGGCTGAGCTGGGTTCCGTCAATGGCGTCGCGATCGAAGGTCGTCAGACGTTTCTTCATCCGTGCGAGCAGGGTGGTGGTGCCGCCGGTGCCCACGAGCGTGACGGGGCCGCGCGACGGATCGGCAAGCTGCGATTTCATCTCGTCGCCAATGTTCTGATTCAGGAATGCGGTGAGCCAGCCCCGACACGCTTCGAGTTCACGGCGGGTTGGCGGATCGCAGGGACGCACTTTCTCCAGCAGGCGCACGCTGCCCAGCGGGAAGCTTTGGCGGTAGGAGTGATGCCCGTGATCGCCGAGGATGAACTCGGTGCTGCCGCCTCCGACATCGAGAATCAACAAATGCTGGCCATGAAGCTGGCGGTCGGAGGTGACGCCGAGATACACCCACTCCGCCTCCTGTTCGCCAGAAATCACCTCGATGCGCAGGCTGGCGACGCGACGGACGGCATCGATCAATTCGTCCGCGTTTTTCGCGTCCCGCGCCGCACTGGTGGCGACGGCGCGAATCGATTGGGCGCCGGCATCGCGGGCCATGGCCACAAAGCGAGCCACTGCGGCGGCTGTTTGCTGAATGGGCGCGGGCTGCAGGATGTGGGTCTCGTAGAAGCCGGCGCCAAGGCGTGTTTGCTCGCTCTTTTCCTCAACGGGACGCACGGATCCATCCAGCACCTCCCCGACCAGGAGCTTGATCGAGTTGGTGCCGATGTCGATGACGGCTCGTCGAATCGGGGCCATGCGTGTGGAGGAAATTAGAACATCCGGCTTCGGAACTGCCCAAGCGAAATCTGCGAATCGAATCTCAACGGTGTGCCGATGATCGTCTGCGTCTGACGCGGAACTATTGCGCGGAAGCCGTCTTCGTGGCGTCGCCTTTAATCTTGTAGAGGTGTTGCGCGGTGCGGATGTAAAGCGCGTCTCCGGCGGCGGCGTAGGAGGCCAGCGTGCGTTCGGCGAGGTCGTTCGAAAAAAGTTTCTCGAACGTCTTCCCCGCCTTCACGACCACGCCGGTGCCTTCCTCATTCTGGAAGTAGATGCGGCCATTCGCGTGCAAGGGCGATGCGGAATGGTTTCCGCCGACGCGTTCCTGCCAATGGACGGCGCCGGTCTTGGCGTCGACACAGCTGGCGATGCCGCCGTCCGACACCATGTAGAGTTCCGTGTCGACGAGGAGCAGGGACGGCGTGTTCGGCGCGCCTTTCTTCATGGTCCAGGCGACGTGGGTGCCGGTGACGTCGCCGGTGCCGTCGACCCGAATCGCCATCACGATCGGCGAGTCATAACCGGTGCCGATGAAAATCATTCCGTGGCCGAGCACCGGGCGCGGGATGACGGAGTAACCTTCGCCGTAGCGTGCGCGCCAGATTTCCTTCCCCGTTTCCGGATCAAACGCGCACACCGCGCCGCTGCCGGGGCTGATGATCTGTTGCCTGCCGTTCACTGTGATCAACAGCGGCGTGCTGAATGAGAAGGTCTTCTTGGCGGGCGTGACGCGCGGCGTTTTCCAAATCACTTTCCCGGTCGACTGGTCGAGCGCGACGATGAAGGGATCGCTTCCGCCATCGCAGCTGAACACGAGTTTGTTGCCGACGAGGATTGGGGAACCGCCGTTGCCGTGGACGGGCGGGTAGGAGAGATCGGTGTTCTTCCAAATCACTTTGCCGTCGAGGCTGAGGCACGCGGTGCCTTGATGGCCGAAGTGGACGTAGACTCGTCCGTCGGCGACAAGCGGCGTCGGGCTGGCGTGGCTGTTCTTGTTGTGAATGCGCGGCGCGGCGGAGGGTTCCTGTCCGAACACCGCGATGTCCCACAGGATTTTGCCGGACGCTTCTTCGAGACAGAGCGCGCGCAAGGACATGGGCGCGGAGCCGTCTTCACCCACGGCGGAAGTGAGATACAGCCGGCCATTGACGACCACGGGTGAGGACCAGCCCCGACCGGGAATGGTCTGCTTCCAGGCGACGTTCTGGGTGGCGCTCCATTGGAGAGGGAGCTTGGTGCTCGCTGCGTGACCCTGCCCGGTGGGGCCGCGGAATTCCGGCCAGTCCTGCGCGGCGGGCAGGGAGGCGCTGATGAACAGTCCGCAGCTGAGCGAGAGAAGCGTGGGTCGAATCATGCGGCGAAGATGAATTTGCCGCGGGGCGACGTCAAGGCGCGGCCGTGGCGCGCCGGGCGAAACGGGCGGCGATCCAAAGGCCGATCAGAGCGACAGCGAGGCCGCCGATGAGGTCAACGAAGTAGTGGAACCGCAGCAGCACCGTGGAGCACCAAAGAGCGATGCACGGAACGAGACAAATCCAGAAGCGGCTTCGCGCATGCCACCAGTCAAAAATCAGCAAGTAGAACGACACGGCGAAGTGTAGGCTGGGGAAGACGTCCACGCCGTTGCTGCCGGAGTTCACCATCGCGAGCGTCGCTGGAATCACAAGCGGACCGTGCAGCGGAACTTCAAACTCCATCCAGCGATGCGGTCCGCCGGCGGGAAGCAGGGTGTAGGAGAGAAAGCCGATGCCGTAAATGGTGAACAATCCCACGATGCACTGGCGGAAGCGTGCAAGATCTTGGACGCAATAAACACCCGGCACCGCGACGAGGTGAACGAAGAAGAACAGATACCCGAGCATCAGCGTGTCGTTCAGCCAAGGCTGGCTCCAGGCCTGAGACGAAACGGCAGGCGTCTCGCCGAGCAGGGCGCGATCGAGATTCAGCAAGGGCACATCTACCTTGGGCAGGCCAAGAGCGGGAATGGCGCCGCCCAGCGCGTAGAAGGTGATTCCCATCACGACCGGATAGTAGAGCAACCGCAGCCGCCAGCGCAGTGGGGTGGGATTTTGTTCCGCCCACTGCCAGACGGCAAAGGCGCCCAACAGGCTCGCGAAGAAGACCAGCGAGAAAACATTTGCGGGGCCGAGACCGATGGCGAGCCGCAACCATGTAATCATCAGGAAGAATCCAAACGCGATCTCGTGTGGCAGGAGGTTGCCGGCCGATGTGGCGCCTTGGACTGCCGACGCTGGAATTTCCTCCGTAAGGACCAATTCCGTCGACGTTCGTTCTTCTGTTTTGCTGCTTGATGTCACAACTAGGAAACCAAGTTGTGACAGCTTTCTGTCGCCTCGACAAGTGCTGGTGATTCTGGTTGAAGCGAGCCAGCGCTGTGGTGGAGTCAGCGTGATTTGCCGGCCAGTAACTCAACGAGGCCGGTCAGCACTTCGTCGCGATCCTCGCCGTCGAGCGCAAGTGCCAGTTGCGCGGTGAGCAGGCCGTACTTCGCTCCGATGTCGTGGCGACGCCCCTGCAATTCGCAGGCGAGGAAGCGTTCCCGGGCGGCGAGTTTGGAAAGGGCGTTGCTGAGGTGGACGCCGCCTTTTGCTCCGACGCGCGCGACATCCTCAGCGAGCAGTTCCATCACGAGCGGGGTCAGGACGTGCATGCCGAAGAAGCAGAGGTAGTGACCGGCGCGCAGGCCGGGGACGATCAGGCGTTGCTCGGCTTCCGTCGGCGTTGGTTTCTCGACGACTTCAGCGATCTCGAAGAGCCCCTTGCGCCCGGTGACGAGTTGTCCGCCAATCGCGCCGTAGAACGGCAGCTTGCTTTCGTGGGTGGCTTGCACGGCGGACACGCTGCAGTTCTCGGCGGCAGCGGTTTCAACGAGCTGCTGCGCGCAACGCTTCTGCGTGCCGCTTAGGTAAAGGTGATCGCCCACGAGCAAAAGGAACGGCGCCTTGCCGGTGAACTCGCGTCCGCAATAGACCGCGTGGCCGTAACCGAGCGGAGTGGTCTGCTCGATGAACTGGAGGCGTTTGGCGTGCGGGCCGGCGGCGGTGGTGTAGGCGGCCTGATCGCCGGGGCAGACGATGACGCAAATCTCCTCAATGCCGGCCTGAAGAATCTCCTCGATGATGATCTGGAGCGCGGTCTTGGTGGCGCCGTCGCGGTCGACGAGGCTTTGCAGGGGCAGGGTGCGCTGGGATTTCCCGGCGGCGGTGATGATGGCTTTCTTGATGTCCACGGAGATGCCTTTCGTAACTGGCGGCGACGCTCACAGAATGACGCGTTTACGTCAATGCGGCGTCCGTTGGCGATAAGGGAAAACGTTTTCGCAGTGCGTGAACGACGGCGTTGTTGGCGCGCGACGAAATCATTTCCAGCGGCGAGTAGCCGCGTGTTCGCGCGAGCCAGAGGGTGATTCCGAGAAGGAGCGCCGTGATGAGCATGTTGGGCCAGTCATTCAACGGCCATTGGCCGGACCAGGTCCACTGCCCCGCCTGTGACAGCGGAGCGAGATACGGAATCGGCCATTGCTCCCCGTCGGGTCCACGTGCGCCGACGAGATCGCCGATGAGATGCGTGTGAAAGCTGACGAAGACCAACGCCGCAGTCAGGAGTCGTCGTTGCGCGAAGCTGGCAGCGAGCACGGTGACCAGCAGGCAGAACCCAAGGTTGTGACCGAGGACGTGATGATACTCCGACCACCATCGCAACGGCTTCTCGGAATGACGCGTCGCGATCTCGGCGATCAGCCCGAGTCCATCGACATCGGGAATGACGCCGGCGATGGTTACCATTGCGCGCTCGCGTCGATTGAGCGGCACAACGTTCGCCGTCACCCAACCGAGTAGAAGATGTGTCACCGGACTCATGCCTCGTTATCGGCAGGAGTGGCGGGTTTAATTCGCCGCTTTGAAGAATTCTGTTTGCTTCGTCTCCACACTCGGCGCCCAGATGCGGATGTTGTCCACCATGCCGGTATCGTCGAACGACCCGAAGCCGATCTGGCCGGAGCCGAAGGTCTTGTCCTCCGCGACCATGATCGGCTTGGTGAGATCGTCGAAGTAAACCTTGATGGTTCCTGCGGCGACGTTGCGTTCGAGGCGGACCTTGTGCCAGATGCCGAGTCCCCAGTTCACGCCCTTCGTTGTCTCTTTGGCGAAGTTCTTCCGCGGCGTACCGTTCACGATGAAAACATTGTGGGCATTCGGATCCGCAGCGGTCGCGATGTGCGTGTAGTAAAAGTTCGTGGGCGACTGGAAGCCGAAGAACAGGCACATGTCCCGGTGGCCATATTCCTTGCCGGTCTGGATCAAGTCGGCCTCCAGTACGAAATCCCCGAACACCTTGTCCGCGATGAGCGCGATGTTCACCGGCGAACGGACGCCGGGCTTGTATTGGCTCTGCTTGACGAGGGCGAGGGCGGAAATCTCATTGGTCTTCGCGAAAGACCAGGCGGCAGGATCGGTGAAACGAAAGCCGTTCAGCGCTGATGCGTCACTGAATTGTTGCTCGTAGACGAGCTTGTAGCCGGCAGGAACATCCGCCGCGAATGAGTTGAGTGCGACAGCGATGAACGCAAGGCTGCCGAGAAATGCGGGAATGAGTTTCATGGGTCGGAGAGTAAGGAGAATTCTTGGCTGGGGTAACGAAAATCTTGGACAGTCTTTGCTTCGCGCCGAATCACCGATTGGTGCTCAGTCGTGTATCACCGGTCGTTCCGTTTCTTGGGCGGCCGGACGCCGACGGTGCTCACGTCGATGGGTTGGAATCCGCGAGCCAGGGCCGGGGAATTTTTGCGCAGGCGGAAGTCGAACTTCTCCGGCGCGACAAAGAGCGGGTCGGCGAGGATGGAGTTGCGATCGTGACCGCGGGCGCGCCATTGGTCGATCGGGCGGTTGGAGAATTTCAATGCCTCCGGCGCATCCGCAGCGCGGGTGTCGAAGTAGATGTTGTGGTCGACGACGAAGCGGTCGTTCTTCCAACTGCTGCCGAGCAACGTGCCGGAGTTGAAGTAAACGATGTTGTTCGTCAAGAAGAAGGAGATGTGTTCCTCGTCCCGCGTGCGCATGACCTGATGTTCCTTGCCGAACGCGAAGATGTTGTTGCGAACGACATTCTCGCGGCCGTAGTGCTGGTGAAAGCCCGCGCTCTTGGTGCGATACACGACATTGTTTTCCCACACGATGCCGGTGCTGCCTTCGTCCGGATACAATCCCCAGCCGCCGTAGGTGAAGGAGTTCACGTCGTGGATCAGGTTGTTGCGAATGACCGTGCCGCGCTGGATGCCGAGCGTGTAGACCGCGCCCATGTCGCTGAGCATCGACTGGCCGATGTCGTGCATGTGATTGAATTCGATCGCGTTCTCACGACACGGCGTTTCCTGGTAACCCCAGTTCCAGCCGACGGACACCGCGGTGTAATACAGATCGTGAATGTGATTGTGCGCGATGCGATTGGTGCCGCTCTGGAGGATGAACACGCCGATGGCTGGCGGGTAGATGCGACCGAGTTGATGGAAATGATTGTCGGTGACGGTGTGCGTGTGATTGGCGGTGAAGGTGTCGGGTGTTCGATCACCGGGTTCACCAATACGAATGCCGCCGCCACCGAGGTCGAAGGCTTCGTTGCCGACAATCTTGTTCCGCTGACAGCCGCGTCCGAAATCGAGCGCGTAGCCGGAGAGATGGCTGAAGCTGCAGCTCTCGATCACGCAATCCGTCGCAGCTTCCGCGTAGAGATCGCCGCGCGTGGCGATGGCCGCCTGAGTGTCGGCGTAGCCTTCGGCAGGCATTGACCAGTCGGTGTGGCTGAAGGTCAGTCCTCGGAGGACGACGTGGCGCACGGCGCGTTTCCCGACGAAGTCTCCCTTGAGTTGGAACAAGTCTTCGAGCCGCGGCGCGATGACTTCGGCGGTGGTCATGTCTTCACCGCCGCGCCGACGATAGCGGACGACCCCGCGCTGCCGATCAAGCTGCCATTCGCCAGGAGCGTCCAGACCGTCTGGCGCATTCTCGATGTAGTAACGCGCGTTGGCTTCCTTGTTGGAGGGACGCGGATTGCCGGAAAGCGTCGCGACTCGATTGTTGAGATCGACGTCACGGATATACATGCGGATGTCCGCCCAAGCGAGTAGCGCGATGACTTCCGTCTCGCCGGAGTCCGCCCAGGATTTCCGGATGTCGCCGGATGCGAAGTGAAGTTTGACCGGCTTGTCCTGAGGACTTTCTCCTTGGATGCGGAAGAAGCCTTCGTTCGGCGTGCGGGCGCGAACGCCGCGGCGATCGTTGATGAAGAGTGAACGGAACGGAGTTTCGCGGGCGAAGGGCACATCGGCTTCCCAGGTTCCGGGCAGGTCCGAAACTGGTCGCCAGCCGGTGATGCGCCGTCCGCCGCTGAGCACTGGCTTTTCCTTGCGATACGCGGCGATGGTGAACGGCTGGGCTGCGCTCGCTCCGGAATCTTCCGGCGTGAGTACGATGGGCGCGGTGAGCTCATACGTTCCGCCGCGCAGGAGAATGGTGAAGGAATCGTTCGCGGTCTTCGTGTCGGCGCGAAGCTGTCGAACCGCGCGCAAAGCCGCTGGCAACGTGGCGAGTGGTCCGTCGGTGCGTTTGCGATTCGCCTCGTCCGGCTTGCCGGACCAAGAGTCGTTGCCTTGAGGGGAGACGTAGAGGGTCGTGCTGTTTGCAGGCGAAGCGACGGAGCCACCGACGATCAGCAGGGCGACGAAGACGACGACGCGAAGTGGGAGTCGCATAGTTGTTGAGCTGACGGAACGCTACGGTCGGGAATTCATCACGAGCTGCGCGGCGTGAAATGTCGCTGCGCTATTTCTTCAACCACTTCAACGCTCCGTGAGCGGCGCGCGTGCCAGTAGCGAAGCAGCCTTGCATCAGGTAGCCGCCGGTGGGGGCCTCCCAGTCAATCATTTCGCCAGCTACGAAAATCCCCGGCAGCCGCCTTACCATGAGGTCGGAATCCAGTTCGCTCCAGCGAACGCCTCCCGCCGAGGAAATGGCTTCAGCGAGCGGCCGCGCACGGGTGAGATGAATGACGCACGCTTTCGTCGTGGCCGCGAGCGACTCGGCGGAAGTGAATGGGTCGCGCCCGGGAAGATGATTGAGAATGGCGAAGGCTGCGTCGCTCAATCGCCAGCGCGAGCGGGCCTCCGAAAGGAAGTTGCGCGGGCAGTTGCCGAGTTTCCTGATGAGTTGATCGATTGAATGGGCGGGTTTGAAATCGATGGTGATCTGCGGCTCCGGCATGGCGCGCAACTGCGGGCCGAGTTGATAAACCGCGCCGCCTTCGAGACCGTAGCGGGTTACCAGCAGTTCACCCGTCGCCGTGACTCCGCCCGCGGAGGCAGTGACGTTTTTAATCGGTTTGCCCTCGGCCTCGTCCAACAACGCGGAAGGCCAGGGCGTCTCCCAACCGGAATTGGCTGGGGTCAGCGGAGCGACGGAGACTCCGAGTTGTTCGAGTGAGCCAACCCAGCCGCCATCGGATCCGGTCTCCGGCCACGAGCCGCCTCCCAGCGCGAGAATCACCGCGTCGGCTTCGACGGTGCTCGGCGCGGCTTCTGTCTGAAAATCGATCTGCCAGCGGGTGCCTGGCCGGAGATTCGTCCAGCGATGGCGCAGAGCGAAATGCACTCCGGCTTCGCGTAGTCGATGGACCCAGCGGCGAAGCAGTGGTGCGGCCTTCAGTTCACAGGGATAAACGCGGCCGCTGGTGGCCACGAAGGTTTCCACGTCGAGCTCCGCGGCCCAGTCGCGCAGCGCTTCGGCGTCGAATTGCTTGAGCAGGGCCGTCCACAAATCATCGGGCTGGCCCGGGCCGAGGTAGCGTTTCGCGAAGCGTTCGCCTGATTCTGCGTGGGTGAGATTCAGGCCGCCGCGGCCGGCTACGAGGAACTTCCGGCCGACCGATGGCTTGGCGTCGAATAAGGTCACGACAGCCCCTCCGGCTGCCGCTACTTCCGCTGCGCGCAGGCCCGCAGGCCCGCCACCAATGATTGCGATGTTGATGCCGGATGGAACCAAAGTCGACCAAGCCGCGCAATGTCGTTTGGCGGACGGTTACGAGCCGGAAGTCTGTTCGGGTGGCAGGTTCAAGCCTTCGCCGATGAACCACGCCTCGACGCGTTGACGGGCCCAGGGCGTCTTTCGCAGGAAGGTTAGGGAGGACTTCACGCTTGGATTGAACTGGAAGCATCGGACCGGAATCCGGCGCGCCATTTCGCTCCAGCCATGACGCTGGACGAGTTGATTGATGATGGCTTCCAGCGTGATGCCGTGCAGCGGGTCGCGGGGATGATGAGCGGGTGAAGGCATGATGTTGCTGGCTGTTTTTACCGCCGCGATGCGATCGTGGCGAACAGTTTCAAGCGGAGTGGGCGAAATTCCCGCCCGTGGTGGCGCGGTCCAATCGTAGCCATGGTCTTGCAGAACGGCTTCCGCAGGGACGCTACGTTTCAACAAGCGAGGGAATTGATTCGCGGATTTTGTGCGCCCAGCTTTCGAAGATCTCCTTGGCAGCATCCGGCGCATCGGAGAGCGAGAGGTGTTCGCGGACCGTTGTGCGGTGCGGCAACCAGTCTTCCGTCACGAGAGCTTCGTGGCCCCGGGCGTCGGTCACCTGCACCTTGCTGTCCAGATCGACTACGAGTTCGGACTTGCCTTCATCGAACGTGGCGTCCGCGGAGGCAATGACCTCGCGCGTGCCTCGGGTCACTTCGTGTGAATCGACAATGCGTGTGATGGAAATGATCCGTTTCATCGCGTCAATAATCTCCACTTGACCGGACGCGCTGCCGCACCGCCGTTGCTGTTTGGTGCGCTGTTTTTGGCCGTCCCCAACGCGAGCATTCGTTGGCTCACGCCTTGGCGGCGGCCTTGGCCTTGGCGCGATCGTTCGCCATGAAGTAAAGCACCGGCACAGCCATGCGGCTGATCAGGAGCGAGGCGACTTCGCCCGCCATGAGCGAAATGGCGAGGCCTTGGAAGATGGGGTCGAATAGGATGACGCCTGCGCCCACGACGACGGCCATGGCGGTGAGCAGCATTGGACGGAAGCGAACCGCGCCGGCATCGACGACGGCGTCGGCCAGCGTCATGCCTTCGCGGAGACGTTGCTCGATGAAGTCCACGAGGATGATCGAGTTGCGCACGACGATGCCCGCGCCGGCCATGAAGCCGATCATCGAAGTGGCGGTGAAGAACGCGCCCATGCCGCCGTGTGCCGGCAGGATGCCTACGAGCGAGAACGGGATCGCCATCATGACAACGAGCGGCGTGAGGAACGAGCGGAACCAGCCGACCATCAGCACGTAGATCAGGACGAGCACGGCGGCGAAGGCGAGGCCGAGATCGCGGAAGACTTCGATGGTGATGTGCCATTCGCCGTCCCATTTCATCGACGGCTCGAGATCCGAGAAGGGCAGGCTGGCGTTGTGAATCTTAAGCTCACCACCGCTTCCGCCAAACTCCCGCGTGTCGAGCGCGCGGATGGCCTTGTTCATCTTTTGGATGGCGTAGACGGGGCTCTCGATGACGCCGGCGACGTCGCCGATGACATAGGTCACGGGCATGAGGTTTTTATGGTAGATGGCCTTGTCGGCGATGGTGCGCTCGACGGTCACGAGCTCGCGCAAGGGAACGAGCGGAGGGACGCTTCCGGCTGCTGCCGGTTCGGGCAACGCGTTGCCATCACCGGAACGCACCCGCAGCGCGAGCAGTTCCTCAGGTGTGGCGCGGGAGGACCGGGGGAGTTCGAAGACGATGTTCACGTCCTCCTTTTCGCGTGGTTGATGGAGCAGGTCGACGGATTCGCCGCCGACGGCTATGCGCAACGTCTGAGAGATGGTTTCGGCGCTGATGCCATGGAGCGCGGCTTTTTCCTTGTCGATGACGAAGCGCGTTTTCGGCTGATCCGCTTCGAGATACCAGTCCACGTCCACCACGCCTTCGGTTTGCTTGAAGATGTCGCGGACCTTCTTCGCGAGCGCGTGACGCGATTCTTCATTCGGCCCGTAGAGTTCGGCGACGAGCGTCTGCAACACGGGCGGGCCGGGCGGGACTTCGGCGATGGCGACACGGGCATCGAACTTGGACGCAATCTCGGTGACGCGCGGACGGATGCGTTTCGCAATGTCGTGGCTCTGCGCCTTGCGATCGTGTTTGCCGACGAGGTTCACCTGGATGTCCGCGACGTTCGCGCCACGTCGCATAAAGTAATGGCGGACAAGGCCGTTGAAGTTGAACGGTGACGCGGTGCCGACGTAGATCTGGTAGTCGGTGACTTCCGGTTCCACGCGGACGGCGGCGGCGATTTCGCGCGCGGTTTGCGCAGTGCGTTCGAGTGAGCTGCCTTCGGGCATGTTCAGGATGATCTGGAATTCGCTCTTGTTGTCGAACGGCAGCATCTTGACCTTCACCCAGCCGATGCCGACGAGCGCCATCGAGCCGAGCAACAGCAGCGTGATGCCGCCGAGGAATCCGAAGCGCCACCCGCGATGCGAGAGCAGCGGCGCCATGATGCGGCGATAGAGTTTGGTGAAGAAATCCTCCGGATGTTCGGAATGCAGATGTGGCGTGGTGGTGACTTCCGCCTTGCCGGCGGTGAGCGAGGAATACTTCCGGCCAATCTTCAGAATGCGAATCGCGGCCCACGGCGTGACGATGAACGCGATGGCGAGCGAGAAGAACATCGCGGCGCTGGAGCCAATCGGAATTGGCCGCATGTAGGGGCCCATCAATCCGCCGACGAACGCCATGGGCAGCACGGCGGCGATGACGGCGAACGTCGCGAGGATGGTTGGGTTGCCGACTTCGTTGACGGCTTCGATGGCGATGGTGGACCAGTTCCGGCCCTTGTTCTGCGGAAGATGGAAGTGTCGGACAATGTTTTCCACGACGACGATCGCGTCGTCCACGAGGATGCCAATCGAGAAGATCAACGCGAAGAGCGTGATGCGATTCAGCGTGAAGCCGTAGAGATAGAAAACGAGCAACGTGAGCGCAAGCGTCGCAGGAATGGCGACTGCGACGATGCCGGATTCGCGCCAGCCGAGCGTGAGCAGAATCAAAATTGAAACGCTGACCACGGCGATGAGCATGTGCCACAGCAGTTCGTTGGACTTCTCGGACGCCGTTTCGCCGTAGTGGCGAGTGATGGAGACCGTGACGTCCGACGGGATAACGACGCCTTTCAACGTTTCCACCTTTCGCAAGACTTCGTCCGCGACGGCGATGGCATTCGCACCGGGGCGTTTGGCGATGGCTAGCGTGACGGCGGGCTGGTCTTCACCTGTGGCTCCGCTGCCGAAGAAGACATATTGCGAAGGTTCCTCCGCGCCATCGACGATCTCGGCGACTTCGCGGAGGTAAACAGGTTTGCCGCCAAAGACGCCGACCACGACGTTGCCGACATCGTCTGCTGAGGTCAGGAACGCACCGGTCTCGATGGCGATTTCCTGATTCGCGCTGGTGAGACCACCGGAAGCGGACTGGCGGTTCGCTTGACGCAGCATCGGGACGATTCCCGCCGCGCTGAGATTGCGCGATGCGAGGCGGCTTGTATCGAGCAGCACGCGAACCTGGCGTCGCGCGCCGCCGATGAGCGTGGTTTCGGCGACGAGCTGGACTTGTTTTACCGCGTCATCTACCTGCGAAGCGACGCGACGCAGCGTGAGATGATCGTAGCGTTCACTGTGGAAGGTGAGCGCGAGAATCGGGACGTCGTCGATCGAGCGCGGCTTGATCATCGGATAGCTGACGCCGTGCGGGATGCGGTCGAAGTTCGCCTGAAGTTTCTGGTGGAGCTTGGTGAGGCTGTCCTCCGCGTTCTCGCCGACTTTGAAGCGAACGATGACGAGGCTCTGGCCGGGTTGGGAGGTGGAGTAGATGTATTCCACGCCGGGAATTTCCCAGAGCAGCTTCTCCATCGGGCGCGTGGCGCGTTCCTCGACTTCCTTCGCGCCAGAGCCGGGCATGGCGACGAGCACATCAACGATGGGCACCTTGATCTGCGGCTCCTCTTCGCGCGGGAGCAGAATGACGGCGGCCAGCCCGAGCAACACGGAGGTGATGATGACGAGTGGCGTGAGCTTGGAATTGATGAATCCGCGCGCAATGCGACCGGCGATGCCGAGGGGTTCGGCGGTCGGGGTGGGGGAGTCAGGCTGTTTCATGGCGCGACCTTAGCGAGTGATGTCGAGCGGTTGTCCGTCGCGCAGTCCCGCGGCGTTATCGATGACGATTTGGTCGCCGCGATTGAGGCCGGAGAGAATCTCAAACTCATTCCCAATACGCTTGCCGGACTTCACCAGACGCATCTGTGCGCGGTTGTTCTCAGCCACGAAGACGAGTTCCAATTGGCCGCGCACGATCAAGGCGCTGGCGGGGATTCGAAGGGCGGAGGTTTCTCCCAGCGGGACGGTGAGGCGGCCGAATTGTCCGGTGCGCGCACCGGAGTTGGCGGGAAGATCCAGCTTCACGAGGAACGTGCGACTGTTCGGATCGGCAGCGGGCGCAATCTCGCTCACGATCGCGGTGAGGTCGTTGGTGACGCCGGAGACTCGCGCGGACAACTTCGCGCCGGAGACTATTTGGCTAATTGCGGCCTCGGGAACGTCCGCTTCGAGTCGAAGCGATTTCGGGTCTTCCATTTCCAGCAGCGGTTTGCCGGGCGCGGCGAGATCGCCGACCTCCGCGTGCTTGCGGGTGATAATCCCATCGAACGGCGCGACGATTTTCGTATACGCCAGCATGGTTTCCGCTTCGGTGACGGTGGCCTTGGCGACGCGATAGCGCGATTCGATGCTCTCGAATTCCTGGCGCGAAACGGCGTTGTTCGCGAGCAGTTGCCGGAGGCGCTCGGTGTCGCGGCCGAGTTGTTCGCGCTGCGTCAACGCCTGGTCGAGCCGAGCCTTGATTTCCTTGGCGTCGAGTTCGACCAGTGTTTCCCCCGCCTGGACCGATTGCCCGGGAACTACCGGTAACTTTTCGATGCCGCCGCTGACCTTGGCCTCGAGCACGGCGCGCTGGCGGGCGCGGATGGTTCCCATGACTTCCTCCGTCGCAGCGCGCGTCTTGCTCTCGATGGCTTGGACACGAACTTTTGCGGAGGGCAATTCTGTGGGTGCTGCAGGCTCCGCATTCTTCTGGCAGGCTGTGAGCAAAACCGCCATTCCGGCGAGGATGAGGGCGAGGTGTTTCATGTGAAGGGAATCTTGGTCGAGCTTACTTGCAGCAGGAGCCGCCCTTTGCGCCCACGCCGGCTTTCCTGAGAATGATTTCCGCCGGGCAGAAATGCGTGAACGCGGATTGAATGAGGTTCAGACCGACGAACGCCGCGAGGTAGATCCAGTTAGGATGAACCCAGTGGGCGAGGGCAATGCTGGTGAGGGCCAGGGTGCCGGCGAGGATGCGGATGATGTTCTCGACTGTCATAACGTACCTTTCTCTTTTCGTTTCAACTAATCCTATAATTGACAATATGAGTATATGCGCATATACATACTCTGCAAGCGGAAGTTTTGAAGTTTATGCCACGCAAGATTGAACCATCGGCCCTGTCGGATCAGGCGCTTGAACTGATTGCCACTCGTTTCCGGGTGCTGGGTGAGGCCAGCCGCCTGAAGTTGATTCGCGCTCTCGAGTCGGAGGAGCGCAATGTGTCCCAATTGGTGGAGGATACTGGATTGACCCAGGCCAACGTGTCGCGTCATCTCCAGACGCTGACGGAGGCGGGGATTCTCGGACGGCGAAAGGAAGGGTTGAACGTGATCTATTTCATTGCCGATCACGGTATCTTTGATCTGTGCAAGCACGTTTGCGGTAGCTTGCAGGAACGGTTCGCCGCCAACGCAAAGGCGTTCGGCGGTTGAGCAGAATCAGAAAACCTCGGCTTTCAAACCGCTGACGCGTCGGACGGTCTGGGCGATTTGAGATAGGCTCCGGAGCGGCAGGTGACGGCAGTGCGAGTTGTGAACTGGCCGGCTGGCGGAGTAAATTTGAACGAGGGGAATCTGAGCTCCCGCTTCTTTCAGTTCGCGGAGACGCTGCGCGTATTGCTCGATCTGTTCCAAGGAAGGATCGGCGTTGTCCACGGAGGCAAACAGGCTTTGGATCGTCACCGGCCTGGTCTTCGCGACGAGCAGGATGTTCGAGAGGATTTTTTCCAGAGGCAGTTCGCTCTTGTTGATGACGTTCATCCACGCCTGCGTGCCGACGTCTAGCTTGGCCCAGACTTCGTCCTGGCGGGTGAGCAGTTTCAGGCCGCGCTGAACTTCCGGAAGATCGAAGCCGGAAGCGTTTGAGACGAGAACGATCCTGAAGAACGGAAATCTTCCCAAGGCGCGAACGTGAGCGACGGTTTGCAGGCCTTCTGCGAATCGCGGACTCAGCGTGGGCTCGCCGTCACCGCTCAGGGTTACGTGGCGAAGCTGGAGCAATTCGGCCGGGAGATTGCGATAGATTGGCACATCACGCAGGGTGCCGGTGGTGGCGGCGTTGAGAGTGGCCGACAGCTCGTCCGCCATCACATCTGTGTCCAGCAAGGTGTCGCGGCCCGGAATGCTCCGATCCACCTCGCAGTAGACGCAGTCGAAGTTGCACTTCTTGTCCGGATTGAAGTTGATGCCAATGGAAAGGCCGCGGGCGCGTGGCGACACGACCACGTAGACGAAGCGGTTGCCGAGGAAGTTTCTCGGATATCCATACGCCGTCTCCCCGATTCTTCCTCCCGGAAGGTTGAGAGGCTTGAGCGATGACGTTGTTGACGGTTCTTTTTCCATGAGCGCATTCATAGGACAGGCAATGATTAATACCGCTACCGTTCGCCATTAACTGAACATCCGGGTGGCCCGGCTGCTATGCGAGCGTTGGAAAAGGTTTTGCAGAATTTGCGGGTTTCGAAGAGGGTCGCCCGGAATGAAAGGCACCGGTGGGGCCAAGAAACAGCCGACCTTGCGCAAGCCCCGGCGAGTGAGATGAGGCTTTGTAAGCGACCAGTGAAGCAGAGGAATGCCGGCGGGTCCGGAGTTCTTGCGGAAACAACGGAGCGGAAAGGAACTGTTATGAACACGACCAGACTGGTGGCTGACTTGAAACGGCTCACGCGCGACGCTGAAGATTTACTCGAAGCGACGGCGGGAGATGTAACTGACCAGGCGAAGGAGATTCGCGCTCGCCTGCGCAAGGCCCTGGGCGCAGCCCGCGACAGCTGCGAGGAGCTTCAAGACAAGGTTCGCGACGGCGCGAAAGCGGCGGACAAGGTCATCCGCGATCATCCTTATCAGTCGATC
>CAZBIC010000053.1:0-43129 GCA_964491875.1 uncultured Bifidobacterium sp. | reverse complement strand
CGCGAAGGCCAGCGAGCCGTTCATGCGCCAGATTTTCATTGGCCGCAATCCGAAGCTCACCGACGACATGGCGTTCGAGCGCAAGCTCTACGTTATCCGCAAGCGCGCGGAGAACACCATCCGCTACGGCAAGATTCCGGGCGGGAATTTCTTCTACGTCGCGAGCCTGTCCTACAAGACGCTGATCTATAAAGGCATGTTGATGCCGGCGCAGGTTGATGCGTATTACCCCGACCTGAAGGATCCGTCGATGGTCACCGCGCTCGCGCTGGTTCATTCGCGTTTCTCGACGAACACCTTCCCCAGCTGGGAACGTGGTCATCCGTATCGCTACATGGCGCACAACGGAGAAATCAACACGCTCCGCGGCAACATCAACTGGACTCGCGCTCGCGAAGCCATGATGCAGTCCGATCTATTCGGCGAAGACCTGAAGAAGGTTTTCCCCATCATCAACACCGACGGTTCCGACTCCGCGATGTTCGACAACGTGCTCGAACTCCTCGTCCTCGGCGGCCGCTCCTTGCCGCATGCGATGATGATGATGATTCCCGAGCCGTGGGCGAATCACGAGTCGATGAGCGACGAGAAGAAGGCGTTCTACGAATTCCACTCCTGCTTGATGGAGCCGTGGGATGGTCCCGCGTCCGTCGCGTTCACTGACGGCAAGAAGATCGGCGCTTCACTGGATCGCAACGGTCTTCGCCCGTCGCGTTACTACGTCACAAAGGATGACCTCGTCATCATGGCGTCGGAAGCCGGCGTGCTCGAAGTCCCGCCGGAAAACGTCCTCTACAAAGGCCGTCTCCAGCCAGGCCGCATGTTCTTCATCGACACCGAGGAAGGCCGCATCGTCGCCGACGAGGAGATCAAGAACAAGATTGCCGCCGAACATCCGTATCGTCAGTGGCTCGATCAGCACATGATCGAACTCGGCAAACTGCCTGAACCGCCGCACCTGCCCGAGCCGAGCCACGAAACTGTGCTCCAGCGCCAGCAGGCGTTCGGTTACACGTTCGAGGACTTGCGCCTGCTCATGGTTCCCATGGCGCGCGACGGCGTGGAAGCAATCGGCTCGATGGGCACGGACACTCCGCTGGCCGTTCTTTCGGACAAGCCGCAGAACCTGTTCAACTACTTCAAGCAACTCTTCGCGCAGGTCACGAACCCGCCGATTGATTGTATTCGCGAGGAGATCGTCACGTCAGCTGAGACGACGATCGGGTCCGAAAAGAATTTGCTCAAGGCGATGCCCGAGAGCGCGCACTTGATCGAGCTCAAGGCTCCCGTCCTCACCAACGAGGAAATGGCGAAGCTGCGCCACATCAACACACCCGGCTACAAGTCCACCACCCTGCCCATCCTCTACAAACCTTCGGAAGGCGCGAAGGGCTTGGAGAAGGCGATGACTGAACTGTTCGCTGCAGCGGACAAGGCCATCGCGGACGGCATCAACATCCTGATTCTCTCCGACCGCGGCATCGACCACGACAACGCTGCGATTCCCTCGCTGCTCGCTGTCGCCGGCCTGCATCATCATCTCATCCGCCACGGAACACGCACCCGCGTCGGACTCGTGCTCGAATCCGGTGAGCCCCGTGAAGTGCATCACTTCTCGCTGCTGATCGGCTACGGCTGCGGCGCGATCAATCCATACGTCGCGTTCGAAACCATCGACGACATGATCCGTCAGGGCATGTTGAAGAACATCGACCACAAGACGGCCTGCAAGAACTTCGTGAAAGCGGCGGTCAAGGGCGTCGTGAAAGTTATCTCGAAGATGGGCATCAGCACCATCCAGAGCTATCGCGGCGCACAAATCTTCGAGGCAGTCGGCCTGTCGAAGGCGGTCGTGGACAAGTATTTCACCTGGACCGCCACGCGCATTGAAGGCGCCACGCTGGATGTCATCGCGAAGGAAACGGAAATCCGCCATCGCCATGCGTTCCCGGATCGCCAGGTCAACGGGCACACGCTTGATGTGGGCGGCCAATATCAATGGCGTGCCGAGGGCGAATTGCACCTGTTCAGCCCGCAGACTGTGCACAAGCTGCAGCACGCCGTCCGCACTGCGAATTACAACACCTTCAAGGAATATTCCAAGCTGGTGGACGATCAGCTGAAGAAGCACTACACGCTGCGCGGCCTGCTTGATTTCAAGCCCGCGACTCCGGTTCCCATTGAAGAAGTGGAATCGATCGAATCGATCCTCAAGCGTTTCAAGACAGGCGCGATGAGCTACGGCTCCATCAGCAGCGAGGCGCACGAAGCGCTCGCCATCGCCATGAACCGCATCGGCGGCAAGAGCAACACCGGCGAAGGTGGCGAAGATCCCGCGCGCTTCACCTGGACCAACGAACAGGGCGATTCGAAGAACTCCGCAATCAAGCAGGTCGCCAGTGGCCGATTCGGCGTTACGAGCCTCTACCTCGTCAATGCCAAGGAAATCCAGATCAAGATGGCGCAGGGCGCAAAGCCCGGTGAAGGCGGCCAGCTCCCCGGCGGCAAGGTGTATCCATGGATTGCCAAGACGCGGCATTCCACGCCCGGCGTCGGCCTCATCTCGCCGCCCCCGCACCACGACATCTACTCGATTGAGGACCTCGCGGAACTCATCCACGATCTCAAGAACTCGAACATCCACGCGCGCATCAGCGTGAAGTTGGTGTCCGAAGTCGGCGTCGGCACCATTGCCGCCGGCGTCGCCAAGGCGCACGCAGACGTTGTCCTCATCTCCGGTTACGATGGCGGCACGGGCGCTTCGCCGCAGACCTCCATCAAGCACGCGGGCATTCCTTGGGAACTCGGCCTCGCCGAAACTCACCAAACGCTCGTGTTGAACAATCTCCGCTCGCGCATCGCGGTCGAGACAGACGGCCAGTTGAAGACGGGTCGAGACGTCGTGATCGCCGCAATGCTCGGAGCCGAGGAATTCGGTTTCGCCACCGCACCGCTGGTCACCCTCGGTTGCATCATGATGCGCGTCTGCCATCTGAACACCTGCCCCGTTGGTGTAGCCACGCAGGATCCCCAGCTTCGCGCGAAGTTCACCGGCGACCCAGCTCACGCCGTGAACTTTATGAAGTTCATCGCCCAGGAAGTGCGGGAGCTGATGGCGCAACTCGGCTTCCGAACCATCAATGAAATGGTCGGCCGCACTGATCGCTTGGAAGCTCGCAATGCGGTTGACCATTGGAAGGCCAAGGGACTCGACTTCAGCAAGATTCTCTTCCAACCCGAGGCGGGTCCGGAAGTGGGACGCTACGCGCAGATCACACAGGACCACGGTCTCGACAAGTCGCTCGACAACACCGTGCTCATGGACCTCTGCAAGCCGGCGCTCGACAAGGGCGAGAAGGTTTCAGGCACCGTTCCGATTCGGAACATCCATCGCGTGGTGGGCACCATCGTCGGCAGTGAAGTAACTCGTCGTTACGGAGCAGCAGGATTGCCGGAAGACACCATCAAGGTTCACTTCAAAGGTTCGGCGGGACAAAGCTTTGGCGCGTTCATGCCGAAGGGCATGTCATTCACTTTGGAGGGTGACGCCAACGATTACCTCGGCAAAGGCCTTTCCGGGGGGCGCATCATCGTCTATCCGCCGGAAGGTTCTTCCTTCGCGGCGGAGGAAAACATGATCGCGGGCAACGTGGCGCTTTACGGCGCGACCGCAGGCGAAGTTTTCATTCGCGGCATGGCTGGCGAACGCTTCGGTGTGAGAAACTCCGGTGTCAGCACCGTTGTAGAAGCCATCGGCGATCATGGTTGTGAATACATGACCGGCGGCACCGTGGTGGTTCTCGGCCCGACGGGGCGCAACTTCGCGGCAGGCATGAGTGGCGGTGTGGCTTACATCCTCGATGAGGCGGGTGATTTCGCCACGCGCTGCAACATGCAGATGGTGGCGCTGGAGAAATTCGAGGACGCCGAAGAGTCCGAGAACGTCCGCAAACTCATTCAGAGGCATGCGGAGTTCACCAAGAGCCAGAAAGCCTGGAAGGTGTTGGCCCTTTGGGAGAAGTATTCCGGCATGTTCGTCAAGGTGATGCCGAAGGACTACAAGCGCGTGCTCAGCGCATTGAAGAAGGCCAAGCAGCAGGGCTTGAGCGGTGAAGACGCCATCAACGCGGCTTTCGAGGAAAACGCCCGTGACCTCGCGCGTGTGGGCGGCGGTTGATTCGCCAGCCTGACTCTGCTACTCCATCCGACCTAGTTTTACGATCTGAGGAACTGAAATGGGAAAACCGACTGGATTTATCGAATACCTCCGCGAACTGCCGTTGGACCGCAAGGCGACGGAGCGCATACGCGACTGGAACGAGTTCCATGAACACATGGACGAAAAGAAACTCCAGGAGCAGGGTGCGCGCTGCATGGATTGCGGCGTCCCCTTCTGCCACACCGGCACTCTGCTTAGTGGCATGGCCAGCGGCTGCCCCATCAACAACCTCATCCCGGAGTGGAACGATCTCATCTATCGGGGCCTGTGGAAGGAAGCGCTGGACCGACTGCACAAGACGAACAACTTCCCGGACTTCACCGGACGTGTCTGCCCCGCCCCGTGCGAAGGCTCGTGCGTGCTCGGCATCAACAATCCGCCAGTCACGATTAAGAACATCGAATGCAGCATCATCGACAAGGCCTGGGACGAAGGCTGGGTCAAAGCTGAACCGCCCGCGAAGCGAACCGGCAAGAAGGTCGCCGTCATTGGCTCCGGTCCCGCCGGACTATGCGCCGCGCAACAATTGAACCGCGCCGGTCATTTCGTGACTGTCTTCGAGCGCGCGGATCGCCCCGGTGGCCTGCTCATGTACGGCATTCCGAACATGAAGCTCGACAAGAAAGACGTCGTGCTCCGCCGCATCAAGCAGATGGAAGACGAAGGCATCGTCTTCAAGTGCAGCACAGAGGTCGGCAAGGACATCACCTCGCAGCAGTTGATGAGCGAGTACGACGCCATCGTGCTCTGCACGGGAGCGACGAAGCCGCGCGACCTCCCTATCGAAGGCCGCAACCTCAAGGGGATTTATTTCGCGATGGAGTTTCTCCATCAGAACACAAAGGCGCTGCTCGACGAAAAGAAGAACGGCAGCTTCATAAACGCCGCTGGCAAGGACGTCATCGTCATCGGCGGCGGCGACACTGGCACCGACTGCGTCGGCACGTCGATGCGCCACGGTTGCAAGAGCCTCATCCAGGTCGAAATTCTCCCGAAGCCTCCACTCCAACGCGCCAAGGACAATCCGTGGCCCGAATGGCCGAAGACTTACAAGATGGACTACGGACAGGAAGAAGCAGCCGCTGTATTCGGCGCGGATCCTCGGGTCTATCTCACCACGGCAAAGAAGTTCGAAGACGACGGCAACGGCAACGTGAAGGCCGTGCATCTCGTCCAGATCGAGTGGAGTAAGAACGACAAAGGCCAGTTCGTCCCGAAAGACGTCCCTGGCACTGAACGCGTCGTCCCCGCGCAGCTGGTTCTCCTCGCGATGGGCTTCCTTGGGCCAGAACAACCGCTCCTCGAATCCCTCAACGTCGAACGCGATCCGCGCTCGAATGTAAAAGCGGACCACGGCAAATACACCACGAGCATCCCGAAGGTGTTTGCCGCCGGCGACTGCCGTCGCGGCCAGAGCCTCGTGGTCTGGGCCTTCAACGAAGGCCGCGGTGCCGCGCGCGAATGCGACCGTTTCCTGATGGGCTATACGGATCTTCCGTGATGCGTCACTGACGCGACGATTCTAAAAACAAAAGGGCCGCGACTGAGTCAGTCGCGGCCTTCGTCTTTCAAAAGCTTGCTACCGTTGCACGCGGGCGCCGCCGCCCTTCATGAGCTTCTCAACCTCGCCCTTGTCTGCCATCGACGTGTCGCCGGGCGTAGTCATTGCCAGCGCGCCGTGGGCCGCGCCGTACTCGACGGCCTTCTGGGCATCACCCGTCGTCATCATTCCGTAAATGAAACCTGACGCGAAGCTGTCGCCGCCGCCGACACGGTCGAGGATTTCGAGTTCGGGATACTTCCGGCTCTCGAAGAACCTGCCGTCGTGCCACGCGATGGCTGCCCAGTCATTGATGGTCGCCGTGTGGGCGGCGCGAAGCGTGGTGGCCGTGGCCTTGAAATTGGGAAACGCCTTCACCGCCATCTCGATCATCCGCTTGAACGCAGTCACGTCGATTTGCAGAAGATTCTCGTCCGCGCCCTCGACGTGAAAGCCGAGGCACGCGGTGAAGTCCTCTTCGTTGCCGATCATCACGTCCACATGTTTCGCGATTTCCTTGTTCACTTCCTGCGCCCGCTTCTGCCCGCCGATGCTTTTCCAGAGTGACGGACGATAATTGAGATCGTAGCTGACCACGGTACCGTGTTCCTTCGCCTTCTTCACGCATTCGATGACCAGCTGCGGCGTGGTGTCCGAAAGCGCCGCGAAGATGCCACCCGTATGCAGCCAGCGCACGCCGAGGGTTCCGAAGATGTGATCCCAGTCGAAGTCACCCGGCTTGAGCTGTGACGCCGCGGTGTTCCCGCGATCAGGAATGCCCACCGCACCGCGCACACCGAACCCGCGCTCAGTGAAATTCAGTCCATTGCGCGTCTCGCGGCCGATACCGTCGAACTTCTTCCACTGGATGAACTGAGTATGGACGCCGCCTTGCAGGATGAAATCTTCGAGCAGACGGCCAATGTCGTTGTCGGCAAACGCGGTCGCGACCGCTGTCTTCAGCCCGAAACAACGTCGCAAGCCGCGTGCGACGTTGTATTCGCCGCCACCTTCCCAGACCTTGAACTCCCGGGCCGTGCGCACGCGGCCTTCGCCGGGATCGAGTCGAAGCATAATTTCCCCGAGCGCTAGCATGTCGTAAGCACAGGAGCCGGCGGGTTTAATGTTCAAAGTGGACATGAATTGCGTTTCGTCGATCTGGTTGTCGTTGTGAAGAACAGGTCCAGACGTTGCGAAATGGCGGACGAAAACTCAACTCTTGATCGAGCTTTGGCGACCGGGGATTCACCGATGCCTCCGCCGATACTGTCGCGGGTCGCACCCTGAGTAGCGCTACGCATTTTCAGAACCCGAATCCGGATGGATGTTTCTGAATCGGTTAACTGACCTTGCAGGATGAAAGTCCGGCATGAGCGATGTGAGCTGGCGCGGTGAACTGTGGAAAGTGCCGCGCGGGTGAAACACGGATCAGCAGCAGGCCGCGGCTCGTGGTGATGTATGTGCCAGGGTCTCGTCCTGCACCACCTGGCCCGCTGTCCCGAATCGAGAGCCACTTTCCGGCTCACGATTCCCAGCCCGCGTCCAGTCAGTTAACCGCCCCCTTTCCAGCGGATGATGGATGGAGTGCCGGACGCTTCTCCCGGCACTCCATTTCCGTTTCCCGAGGTGAAGAAAACCGCCATCAGCCCAGTTCGCAGTTGACCTTGCCTTCGCGGACGCCTTCGATGAGTCGTTCCCAATCGGTAACCTAGCTTTGCAACAAAAACGACTATGCAGCCCACTTCAACACCCGATGCTGGCAAAGGCCGGATGATGGCCCTAGCCGCCGCATTCCTAGGCTGGATGTTCGACGGGATGGAAATGGGAATCTTCCCCTTAGTCGCCCGCCCCGGCTTGCAGCAAATGCAGTCGTTGCACGGCATCGTGGACGAAGGTTTCGTGCAACGTTGGATGGGCATCATCACCGCGCTCTTCCTCGTCGGCGCGGCGTTGGGAGGGCTGGTCTTTGGCTGGCTTGGGGATCGCATCGGCCGCGTAAAGGCCATGACCTGGAGCATTCTGTTCTACTCAGGATTTACCGGGCTCTGCTACTTCGCAACGGAGCCGTGGCACCTCGGAGCACTTCGCTTCGTCGCAGCACTAGGAATGGGTGGCGAATGGGCACTCGGGGTGGCCCTCGTCATGGAATGTTGGCCAGAAGGAAAACGTCCGCTGATGGCAGGACTGATCGGAGCCTCCGCCAATCTCGGCTACTGCATCATTGCCGTCATCGGCATCGCCTTTCCCATTACCCAGGATTCCTGGCGTTGGGTGATGGTGATCGGAGCAGCGCCAGCTTTGCTAACATTTTTGATCCGGCTCTTCGTCCCCGAATCCGAGAAATGGAAGGCCTCGCGTCGGACAGATTCCGTCTCACCGGTCGTTGAGATCTTATCCCCAACTCTGCTCAAAAATACTCTGCTGGCGATTTCCTTCGCATCAGTCGCGCTCGTGGTCACCTGGGGCATCGTGCAATGGATTCCGCTCTGGGCCGACCAGATGACCGGCAGTAAACAGCCCGCGGTAAAAGCGTGGAGCCAGTTTTATCAGTCCCTCGGTGCAGCGGTGGGGTGCATGCTCGCGGCTCTGATGGGCGGAGCCGTGGGCCGAAGACTCACTTACTTCCTGCTTTGCCTGGCCTCGCTGATCGCAACTCAAGTGCTGTTCCGGGCCATTCACGAGGTAGGTCCGGGATTCTTTGTCGCCGTCTTCCTTGTGGGAGCCTGCACCGCCTCCTTCTATGGTTGGTTGCCGCTGTACCTTCCGGAAATATTTCCCACGCGCGTCCGCGCCACCGGGCAGGGCCTGGCCTTTAACTTCGGCCGCATTCTGGCGGCGGTTGGCGCGTGGCAAATGCCAGCGTTGATGGCGTTTTTCGACAAGAGCTATCCAAAGGCTGGGGAAACCATTGTGTTGGTCTACCTCCTCGGTATGGTCCTCATCTGGTTCGCACCCGAGACGAAGGATAAACCGCTGCCCGCCTGAAAAGTTTTTAGCAACTCTTCGGAATTCCCCGTTGACTTGGAGAGGTGAGTTTCATAACGTCCGTGTCCCCGCTTGCGGGGGCGTAGCTCAATTGGTTAGAGCGCTGCCCTGTCACGGCAGAGGTTACGGGTTCGAGCCCCGCCGCTCCCGCCATTTCTTTGGCGAATATTCTTCTGACACGTTTTCACCATTCCATCTGGTGAAAACAAAATTCTGCCGAACGCTTTCCGGACTCGTCGATCTGGAGCGTCCAGTACCCACCATCCTTCAACAACTGAGAACCTGCGGGTGACGGACATAACAGCGGCTTGAAAGGGGCCCAGTGGCGCGCCTTACCCAAGGCTCTACTCAGCCTCCTCGGCGTGTGGCCGAGAAAGTGAATCTCGGGCATCCCACGCAGAAACCGGCTCAGACCAAATACCAACTTCGTGTGGAGGTGACCAATGACCGTCCGTTCAATTTGGGCGGTCCTTTTCCGAACTCCCTCGAGTTCCCAGAGAAACGGGAGCGCGCTTGGATCGTGGCAAAACAGAATTACTCTCTGGCCGTCCCGAACCTCGCGGAACGCCGCCTCGATCATCCCAAGGTGCTCCGCATGGAGTTTCCTCCATTCTGCGCGTTCCTCCGGCAGCGCCTCCACTTCGTAAACCGGCAGCGCTGCCAACGTCGATGCGATCCCGACCACCACGGTTTCCCCAACCTCCATCTGCCAGAAAGGCTGCACCCGCAGTCCGTTCATCGCCCGATAGAAGCTCGCCATGCGGAGGCCGCCCCGCCCCGAGGACATCATCAACTTGCCAATCTCGTGATCACCCATGACGGAATGGAATCGCTCTCCAAACGCCCGCCGAAGTTTTCCGAGGCAGATCTCGGCGCTCTCGAACGATGGCGGATCCGACACCCCTATCCCCATGCTGTCGCACGAGTAATCCCCATTGGCAATTACCACGGATGCCGCAGCGTTCGCTTCGATGAATCGGTCCAGCAGGTAATTGTGTGCAAACGGATCGCGCTGCCAAATCCAGTGCCGGAACTGCCACGTTAGAAACCGGCGCAAGGGACTCGTTATGCCGTAGTATGGGTAATCCTGCCGCTCGCGTTCCAAAGGACCGGCGTAGTGAACATCGCTGATGATCGCGAGCTCCGTCATGCAACGGGGCCAGAATCACTTCGCCGATCGTTGGGCGATTTCTCCTGCTTGCGCACGTAACGACTCAGTTCAACCGTCAGGTCAAAACGGAGGAGTGGCGTGATCAAGTAGACGCCAGGGAACAACGCGAGAACCTCATCACATAAGGCACGGGCCACCGCCAGACCCTCGGCATTGCCTTCCGCGCCTTCTTTGCCGCGCATCCTCTCGCGAATGGAATCAGGAATATTGATTCCCGGCACTTCGTTGTGAAGAAACTCCGTGTTGCGCGCGTTGAGCAACGGCATCACACCGACCAAAACCGGCAGCCCGAGGTGTTTCGTCTTCTCGAAGGTCACTCGAGCCAGATCGGGATCGAAAATCGGCTGCGTCATCACGAAGTGCGCGCCCGCCTTGACCTTGTCCTCCAGCTTGCGCACCTGGGAATCGATGTTCCGCGCGTTCGGATTGAACGCGCATCCGATTATGAACTGGCCCTTCGCCTTCAAATCGCGCCCGTTCGCGGCGAACCCATCGTTCAGTTGCTTGATCGTTCGAATCAACCCTATCGAGTTCACGTCGTAGACACTCGACGCGGCAGGATGGTCGCCAATCTTTGCCGGATCGCCCGTGAGCGCGAGCACATGATGAATGCCCAGAGCGTTCAGACCCATCAGTTCAGATTGCAGCCCGAGCAGGTTCTTGTCGCGACATGCCAGGTGAATCACCGGCTCGAGACCGGTCCGTTCCTTCACGAGAAAGCCGGCGGCCAGATTCGACACCCGGAGGATCGCCAGTGAATTGTCCGCGAGCGTTACGAAATCTGTCCCCGCCTCTTTCAAAGCGCGCGCCCCATCCACCAGCTTGTCGAGACTCAGGCTTTTCGGAGGATCGAGCTCCGTCACGATGAGTTTCCGCTGACGAAGGACATCGAGAAGCGAAGTTGCTCCCGCAACACCCCTTTCCCCTGACCGAGCCCTGGAAATCTCAACCGAGGTCGTAATTCCGCGTTTTTCGCCCACCGGACTCAAGCCCGGCAACGCGCGCGCCATCGCGGCGATGGTCTCCGGCGTCGTGCCGCAGCAACCACCGATCAGCCTCGCGCCCCGCGCCACGAGCCGCGGCAGAAAGTCCGCGAAATACTGAGGGGTGGGATGATAAATGTAGCGACCTTCAAAATAGAGCGGGCGTCCGGCATTGGGATAAACGCTCACCAAATCGTCCGCACGCACGGTCAACTCCTGCAGCAGCTTCTCAGCGATGGTCGGCCCGAAATGGCAGTTCAGACCGGTGACATTCGCCCCGGCATCACGCAACCGGGCGAATGCTTCATTGATCCGAAGACCGTCCGCCGTATGGCCGTCATCACCAAAACTCAGCGACGCGATAATGGGAATGCTCGCAAGCGCCCGAGCCGCTTTGACGGCGATGAGGAGATCCGCCAGACGCGGAAACGTTTCCAACAACAACGCGTCGACTCCCCCCGCCAGCAGCGCCTCACACTGCTCCCGATATAAACGGCCACGAGCCGCG
Source organism: uncultured Bifidobacterium sp. (assembly GCA_964491875.1). GTDB lineage: Bacteria > Verrucomicrobiota > Verrucomicrobiia > Limisphaerales > JADJPG01 > JADJPG01. Next base: position 31,723 of record CAZBIC010000053.1, on the reverse strand, counting down.
TCATCCAGCGTCACGGATGGATCCGACGTGATCGGCCCTACGGAGCCGGCGACAAACGCCCCATGCGGACGCGCGGCAGCCACGGCCAACTCCGCACCGCATCGGTTAATCTCCTCCAAACGGGGGGCGAGATTGAATTTTTCGAGTTTCAGCCGGCTGGCCCCGAAAGTGTTGGTCTCGATCAAACGCGCCCCGGCGTCGAGATACTCTTGGTGAATCTCATGGATGAGCTCGGGGTGGGTCAGATTGAGCGAGTCGTAGCAGGCGTTCAGCGGCTGTCCGCGCTGGTGCAGCAACGTGCCAAGAGCGCCATCGCCCAATACGATTTCATTTCGGAGCAAGTCAAGGAAGCCGGCCATAGACAATCAATTTGTCCGCGCAGTTTGCGATGCAAACCGCCGGTGGCAAAGCCATTAATGAAATTGCATGGGGAGGATTCGTAAATTTGGAAACGCAAGCGTTTCTCCGCTTGCAGGCGTTCAGGGCGATTTCTATGTTCGCCTCATGCAACGGAAATTTCTCTTCGCGGCTGCGCTCGCCGGTGCCCTCCTGCCCGCCAGCCCGCTCATCGCCCAGGAAACACCCGCCACCATCGCCGCCGAACGCGAGGAGATGGAGGCCAACTACAAGAGGATGTCACTTCGCGTCGAACAGATGGAAGACACCCTTCAGAATCAGCAAAAACGCATCGCCACCCTCGTGGAGGAGATCCACAACTTGCGCGAGCAAGTCGACAAGCTGCGCGCCAAGGGCGAAAGCACGGCGACGCAGGATAGCATCAAGCAACTCGCCGAGAAGATCGAGGAAGTGGACAAGAAGCGTATCGCCGACAACGAGCTCATCTCGAAAAAGTTGGGCAACCTCGGCAAGGAACTGTCCACCACGCTCACCCCCAAGACCACTCCGCTGCCGCCGCCGGTGAAGACGGAGAGGACTCCGCCGCCCGCGAATGAACCGCCTGAGTCAAGTTTCGCCTACAAGATTAAGGAGGGCGACAACCTCTCACGTATCGTGACTGATCTCCGCGCCCAAGGCTGGAAGATAACCCAGAAGCAAGTGATGGATATCAACGCCGGTGTAAACTGGAATCGCCTGAAAGTCGGCCAGACGATCTACATTCCCCAGCCTGCCAAGTGAGCCTCACTTGATGGCGTCCAGATGGTGGCCGGACTCCATCGCAAGGCCCAAGTGACGCCCTGAGGCAAGGAGCGTTGCGGCTGCACCTTTCCTTTGGAGTGGACCGTCCACGGTCCCGTTTGGTTCTCACGGCTCGCACATTCGAGCGGTGATACTGCGGAAAGCCCGCTGCCGTGTCCGACAAATTGGCTGGCGGCCTCGTCCCTTCTGCGCTAAGAGCTACCCATCAATGAGCTTGGTTCCTCGACATCAGCCATCAGGCGAGGCGCGCTCCGAACATGGGTTGTTGTTTTTCCAAGGAGGAGACAGCGCAGGCATATCTGTTTTCCGACATGAGTGATCCGTCCAGCAATCCGCCCCCTCTGGCCTCCGCTTCGGATGGACGATCTTCAGACGAACTTCGGCAGTCGACCCGGCGAATCGCCCACGATTTCAACAACACCCTGGGAACCATCCTCGGGAATTTGGAATTGCTCCGGATGGACCTCGAACCCGGCCATCCCGCCACCGAGAGCGTCATTGAGATCAAGAAAGCCACCGACAAGGCGCGCGCCCTCGTGCACGAACTCTTTACGTTGACCGGCCCTGCACCTGCGCCGGGATCGGTGGATATTCCACCTCTTCCCGCCACACCACCGGCACCGGACTCGCCTCCTACCGCGTCGATGGGAACCGAACTCCCTCGCGGAAACGGACAGCACATTCTTTACATCGATGATGAGGAACCGCTGGTCTTCCTCGCGTCAAATCTGTTCAAGCGGCTCGGCTACCGGGTCTCCGGCTTCACGGACGCGCAGACCGCTTGCGATGCGTTCCTGAGTAATCCCGCCGAATACGACCTGGTCGTGACCGATCACAATCTCAAGACAACCACCGGCATTGAGATCGCGACCCTCATGCTCGCCGCCCATCCGCGCACGCCAATCGTTCTCGCCACGGGGGAATTGACCGAGGAACTGTCGGAGGCGGCCAAGGACGTCGGCATCCGCCACGTGATCTACAAGCCGAATACCGTGGACGCGCTCTGCCAGGCCATTCATCAACTTGCGGCGCGACGCTGATTCAAACCACATCACGCGACATTTCGCTTTCGCATTCCTTCGAACGCCGCCTACTCTCCCGAGGTTCGCAGCCCAACAGACGGTCATCAAAGAAATGAACTCGATCATCAATGTCTTGTTGATTGAAGACAACAGCCAGCTCGCCGGGTTGATGACGCAGATCCTCTCGCGGGTTCCCAACACCACCTTCGCCGTCGAAACCTGCGACAACCTGACTGACGGTCTCCAACACCTGCCCTCCGGGGGCGTCGATCTAGTGCTGCTCGATCTCACGCTACCGGACAGCACCGGCATCGAAAGCTTCACCCAGCTCTACAACCAGTTTCCCAGCCTGCCCATCGTCGTGCTCACCGCGCTCGAAGACGAAACGCTGGCCCTGACCGCATTGCGCGAAGGCGCGCAGGATTACCTCATTAAGAACGAGATCAATCCGAGGTCACTGACGCGCGCCATCCGCTACGCCATTGAACGAAAACGCGGCGAAGAAGCGCGCAGCCAGCTCGCCGCAATCGTGGAATCTTCCCATGACGCCATCATCGGGCTCAGTCTGGAAGGGCTCATCGTCAGCTGGAACAGCGGCGCCGAATCCATGTTCGGCCATCCGTTCGAGGATGTGATTGGCCGGCCCAGCAGCTTGCTGCTTCCGTCGGGACAGTTCGATGACATGCCTTTCATGCTCGATCGATTGAAGATCGGCCAGCCGGTGAAAGACTTCGAAGGGATCTGCGTGCGCAGCGACGGCGCGGAAATGAACCTCGCCATCAGCGTCTCGCCCATCAAGAACTCCGTCGGGCGCATCATCGGCGCGTCCATGATCGCGCGCGACATCAACGAACAGAAACGTCATCAACTGGAGCGCGAGCAACTCATCGCCGAGCTTCAGACCGCGCTGGCCCAGGTAAAGAGCCTGCACGGCCTCCTGCCGATCTGCGCTTCCTGCAAGAAAGTCCGCGACGACCAAGGCTACTGGACGCAGGTGGAAGTCTACGTGATGAACCACTCCAACGCCGAGTTTACGCACGGAATCTGCCCCGATTGCATCCAGCAATACCGCGCCAGCCTGCCGCGCGCGTAGGAAATCCATTGAATAGCGCAGCACTCTCGTTCCAAATGGTGCCCATCGAATTATGAATTTGGACGAATCACAAAAGAAGCAGGTCTCCGCCTGGATTGCTGACGGAATGAAACTCGCGGAGATCCAAAAGCGCCTCGTCTCCGAGTTCGGCGCCAATCTGACCTACATGGAAGTGCGTTTCCTCGTTGATGACTTGAAACTCGTCCCGAAGGATCCGGCTCCACCAAAGGCACCCGTTATTCCGCCGACCGAGCCCGCATTGCCCGCGACCGCGACTCCGGCTCCAGCAACTCCTGCGGGCGGCTTGATCGGTCAAGAACCACCGGCCACCGCCGGCGGCAACGTTTCTGTGAACGTCGACGCCGTCACCCGCCCCGGAGCGCTCGTCAGCGGCAGCGTGCTCTTCAGCGATGGACAAACCGCCGCGTGGTATCTCGATCAAATGGGCCGCCTCGGCATCGCGCCCAAGCAGCAGGGCTACAAGCCGTCCGCTGCGGATCTCGAATCCTTCCAGCGCGGGCTCGAAACGGAACTGAGCAAGCTCGGCCTCTAGGCCGTTCTTCAGGATCGGTTCCCCATGCCAATCTCCTGGAGTCCACCCAGCCTGCTCCGGCTGGGCTGTCTCCTCCTTATTCTCGCGACCGGCGGATGCCAGAGCGTCAGCTACTACGCTCAAGCGGTTCGCGGGCAATACCAACTCTGGAAGCGACAGACGCCGATCGAAACCCTGCTCGCCGCCGACGATACTCCACCTGCGCTGAAGGACCGGCTCGCACTCGTGTTGCAAATCCGCCGGTTCGCGGAGAAGGAGCTGAAGCTTCCGGCCAATGCTCATTACCTGAGGTATGCGGACCTGCAGCGGCGCTTCGTTGTCTGGAACGTCTACGCGGCTCCGGAATTCTCGATGACGCCCAAGACGTGGTGGTATCCGGTGGTGGGCTCGCTCGATTACCGGGGATATTTCAGCGAAGAAAAAGCGAGGGCACACGCCGCAGAATTGCAGGCCCAAGGATTCGATACCTACCTCGGCGGCGTCACCGCCTACTCGACCCTCGGCTGGTTTCGCGATCCTGTCCTCAACACGTTCATCAACGAACCGGACGCCGACCTCGCGGACCTTCTGTTCCACGAGCTAGCGCATCAACGCCTTTTTATTCCCGGCGACACGGAGTTCAACGAAGCCTTCGCCACCGCAGTCGCAGAGGAAGGAACTCGTCGTTGGATGGTATCCCGCACCAACCAGATCGCCCTTGCCGAATACCATCGCCAATCCAGACGCACCGCGGAGTTTGTCGAACTCGTGGCAACTGCCCGCGGCCACCTCGACGCGCTTTACACAAATGCCTTGGGAACTCTCTCATCGAACGATTCACACCATCAGGAGCGCGCACGGCAGCTTCGACTTGAGAAGCAGCGGATTGCGAACGAACTGCGTCAGGGATATGCGGATGTGAAGCAGCGCTGGGGCGGCCAGAGGGATTACGATCTCTGGTTCAGTCAGCCGCTGAACAACGCGCAGCTCAACACCGTGGATACTTACTACAAGCTCGTGCCGGCGTTTCGTGGAGTTCTGCGAAGCGTGAACGGAGACCTCGACAAGTTCTTCGTCGTCGTTGAGTCACTCCGGAAGTTGAAGAAGGAGGAGCGAAGAGTTCACCTTGCCCGTCTCGCGGCGAATCCAGATCAGGCCGCCTCGGAGTAACGCTGGAGCCGGCTGCCTTCCACCAGGGTCAACGCTTTCAAGCTGAGTTCAATCAGCAGATACGGCGACGCCATGATTTCGTTCTCGCCGATCACTTCGGGATTCGAGTGCGCGTCGAAGTCTCTCAAGTCGCTGATGAACAGAACCGGCGTTCGACCAAACGCACCCTGCGTCTGCATCTGCGCGCAAAGTTCGAATCCGCTCAAGCCCGGGAAATTCACCGTCATCACCACCGCCGAGAACGTTCCCGCCCCCGCCAGCGCGATCGCCTGCGCTGGATCGTTGGCGATCGTTGATTCGAGATTCGCCTTCTCCAGCGCCATGCCAATCGTCTGCGACGACATCACGTCCGACGTCACGACCAGCACCGAAGCATGCTTGCCGCTATCGCTGCCACCGGCCTGGGAAATCTTGAACAATCCTTCGATTGTCTCCACCGAACGCGTCACCGTGCGAACAGTCGACTGGTTGATGAACTTCGGCTTCTGCTGCAACTCCTGCAGGAACGCTTCAAACGTGCTCGCGAAATGCGCAATCGCCGTGCAACCCGCCACCGCGGCATTGCCGGTCAGCGAATGGACGCGGCGAAATAGATCCGCCAGCAAAGGAAGCTGCATCGACGAGCCCTGATCCTGCACAAACGCCGTCGCCGCTTCGCGAACCGACGAAAGCTTGGCCGGCGCACTGGACAAAAAGAGCTGACGAATCTGCGCCTGGAACTCCGGATCCACCTGCGGCATCGCGGGCGAGCTTGGAGCCGCTGCGGCCGCCGCCGGTCGCGGAGTCATGGTCGTTCCAAAACTGTTCGTTTGCGCCGGAGGCCTGGACGCCAGAGGCGAAATTGGAGGACTGAACGGTGCAGTGACCGGCCGGGACGGTGGCGTGGGCAGGCTCTGGGCGGGCAAGGCAGGCGCCAGTCCGCTCACCGGCTTGGCCAGCGGAGTAATCGTTCCCATCGGAGCCGCGGACGTCGACGTTGATGCCGACATTCGCGCCGCCGCCTTCTGCATCGCCTTGTCCACCGCATCAAACAACTGAGCCGGCGTGGTGCTGGCCTTCATCAGGCACTGGTCCGCGCCGTTGCGCCAGGCGCTTTCGACCAGGTTGGTCATGTAGGAGTTTGAGAACACAACCACCGGAAGATTCTTCAGATCCGGATGCGTCCGGATATATTTCAAAACCTCAATGCCATCGAGGCGAGGCATGAGCAGATCGAGGAGCACCACGTCGGGCTTGATGGCGCCCACCATCTTGATTCCCTCGAGCCCGTCCGGAGCCCAATCGACCGTGTAGCCGGCCTCGCCAAAACGCTTCCGATAAGCGCTGGCGACCAGCTGGTCGTCTTCGACAATCAAAATTTTTCTCATGCTCAAACTGGCTCGTGACCAAACATCTGCCACGTCGCCTCTGGATCTGTCGGAGTTCCACGGCGAAGCGTTAGCAACAAACTTCAGAGGGTCAGGGCCGTCTCGACAAACCCTTCCCACCCCGCCTAATCTCCCCGCCGATGCATTTGTCGAATCAGCCGCTCACCATCGCCGGACGCGTGTTCAAGTCCCGATTGTTTCTGGGGACCGGAAAATTCGCGTCGCCTGAAACGATGCGCGACGCCCTCGCGGCCAGCGGGACGGAAATTGTCACCGTCGCCCTGCGTCGTGCCGACCTGAGCGGCAAGAAGGATCCGTTCGCGAACATCCTCGAATTCATCGATCCGAAGCGCTACCTCCTCCTCCCCAATACCAGCGGCGCCATGAACGCCGAGGAAGCCATCCGGCTCGCCCGCCTCGCCGCCGCCGCCGGATTGCCCAAATGGGTGAAGCTCGAAATTCATCCCGATCCGCGTTACCTGCTCCCGGACCCGGTCGAAACTTTCAAGGCCGCCGAACAACTCGTGAAGGAAGGCTTCACCGTCCTGCCCTACATCAACGCTGACCCTGTTCTCGCCAAACGCCTCCAGGAAATCGGCACCGCTACCGTCATGCCGCTCGGTTCGCCGATTGGATCAAACCGCGGTGTGCAGACCCGCGACCAAATTCGGATCATCATCGAGCAAGCCACCGTCCCCGTAGTCGTCGATGCCGGACTCGGCGCCCCCAGCCACGCCGCCGAGGCGATGGAGCTCGGCGCGGACGCCGTATTGATCAACACCGCCATCGCCATCGCGCCGGATCCAAACCGGATGGCCATCGCCTTCAAGACCGCCGTTGAAGCCGGACGCGCCGCCTTCGAAATGGGCTTGGGGACGCCGCTCGCCACCGCCAGCGCAACCAGTCCGCTGACCGGATTTCTGGATTAAATTGATCGCACGAGAAGGATTCTCAATGACTCCTCAAACCCTCTCTTCCGCCCGCGTTACTCAACTCCTCGCCGCCGCCCGTCGCTCGCGCATTCTCGTCGTCGGCGACGTGATGCTCGACCAGTTCATCTGGGGCAGCGTCAGCCGTATCTCGCCGGAAGCGCCCGTGCCCGTGGTGGACTTCAAGAGCGAGAGCTTCATGCCCGGCGGCGCCGCCAATGTCGCCCGCAATCTCTCCGCCCTCGGCGCCGCGCCCGAATTGTTTGCCGTCATCGGACAGGATGATTCAGCGCAGCGTCTCCGCAAACTTCTCGGCGAACAGCACGTCGGTTGCGGCGGATTGGTGGAACATCCGTCGCGCCCCACCAGCATCAAGACCCGCATCGTCGCGCATCAGCAGCAAGTCGTGCGCGTCGACCGCGAGTCGCGCGGACCCTTGGATGCAAACGCCACCGGCCGCTTGCTGGAATCCATCGAGCAACGCCTGAAGGGCGCGGACGCCGTCATCGTGGGTGACTACGGCAAAGGCGTCGTTACTCAGGGCCTCCTGGATGAACTCAAGGACCTGTGTCGGAAACGCGGCGTCTGGCTCAGCCTCGATCCCAAGCCCGTCCACCATCTCAATCTCTCGGGACTCTCCTTGATCACGCCGAATCGGAAGGAAGCCTTTGAACTCTCCGGGCTGCCGGACGAAACGCGCGCCGCGGACCCGCTCAAGGACATCAACCTCGTCCGCACTGCCGGCCGCCTGCTAAACGACATTTCCCCCGCTCTCCTTCTCATCACGCTGGGCGAGCAAGGCATGCTGCTCTGCCGCCGCAGTGAAAAGCCGATTCATATCCCGACCGTCGCGCAGGAAGTTTTCGACGTCTCCGGCGCGGGCGACACCGTCATCGCCTCCTTCACGCTCGCCATCGCCGCCGGCGCATCACCACTCGAAGCCGCCATCATCTCGAACCACGCCGCTGGCGTCGTCGTGGGCAAGGTCGGAACCGCCATCGTCACGCCCGACGAATTGACCGCGAGCTTCGGACGCTGAATCGGACTTTAACGTCCTCCATCGGCAACCCTCGTCGGCAACTGATAGATCCCAAACCAACGCTGGCTTCCGCTGGCGCTTCCGATTACTTCGAACTCCGCCCGTCGTCCTGCTTTCAAGAACGCCGACGGCACTTCAATCTCCAGCACGCCGTTGCTGTCCTCAGTGTTCGCCTCCTTCACCGAGTAACGCATCCGCGCTCGCCCATCCGCACCCTGCCAAGACTGATCGGCGAGGCTGACATCGAATTCCAGCAGCATCGAACCGTTCACCTTCAGGGTAAACTTTCCTCTCGGCTGCGAGGCGAATCCCATTCCCACCGGGAGTCGGAAGGAATGCGTCGCGTCCAGCTTCGCCGGCAACACCGCCGAGCGCCACACGAGGCGGTCCTGACCCGCAGTCTGCCTGCAGTAAGGCATCGGCAACCGGCCCAACCAACTCGGATACGGCAGCGTTTCGACCGCCGTCACCACTTCCGCGCAGCCATTCGCGCCAGCCTTGAGGAACTCCGCACGCGCCTTCGTCGTGTCCGCCAACGCCGCGCTTCCAAACGACGCCGGCCCGCCAGATTTCAGCCACGCGATCAAATCCGCCATGTCCTGTGGCGAGAGCGCCTGTTCCAATCCCTCCGGCATCAACGACAGCGCGCTGGCGCGAATGCTCTCAATATCGCGGCGAACGATGGATTCCCGCACTCCGCTACCTTGAACCAGAGTCAGTCCGGCAGAAGTTTCGTTCCGCACGATGCCACTCAAGCTGCGCCCATCCTTCGTCTCCACGTTGTAGGCGATATAGTTCGGGTTGATCGCCGCGTTTGGATCCAGCATCGCGACCACGAAATCCGCCGAACTCTTGCCGGCGAACTCAGCGAGATTCGGCCCCACCTCGTGACCTTGTCCACGAAACGCGTGGCATTGCGCGCAGTTCTTGGCGAAGAGTTCGCCGCCGCGTTCCTGCATCGGAGTCAGCTTCCCAACAGATTCATATCGGGCGAGAATCTCTCGTCGATTCGTAGTCGAAGCGGCGAACAGCTTCTCAGCGCGAGTGCGGATGTCCGTTCTCGGGTGGGACCGCAGTCGTTGTTGCTGGGCCAGCGGAAGCTCGCTCGCCTGCACAGTGCCGCCTCCCAATCCCTCGATCACGATCGCCGACCAACCGTCCTTCGCGAGCAGCAGGTCAAGCAACACACCGCGCGTCGCCGGACCAAAGACATTCCAGCGCGCCATGGCTTCACGCGCGAACTCATCGCCGCGAAGTTGCGAGATGGCGCGACGGAGTTGCTGACGCGCCGGATCGTCGAGATCCGCCGAAAGCAAATCCATCAGCTGCGCGCGGTTCGTCGCGGAGCTTTGCGCGTAGTGACCGAGAATGCTAATGACCGGCGGAATCGATTCCGCGCCCAGCGTCCTCAACTCACCGCTCATCAGCCAATGCACCTGCTGGCCGCTGGCGAAGTCGCTCCGCAGTCGCTCCACCGACCGGCGAACGTCAACCGACGCGTTGGCCGCGAGAGCCGACAGCACATCCGGATGATCAAGAAGCTCCGCGTGCAGTGTGTTCACCGCCCAAGCGGAGGAAAGGTCCAACGCTCTCTCATCGGGCGGAACGAGCCGGACCAAGACTCGTCCCAGGTCATCAACGTGTTTATCCGCCAAGATGGCCGTGAAGAGCGTGCTAATCGCCCTCGGTACGCCGCCGGTCGCACCCAGTTTGCCCGGAGCTGTCGCGCGAAAAATCGCCTGCACCGCAGCGAACGGCGCTTTGCGCGTCGCCACGAGCCACTCGGGGGTATCGACCAGCGGCGGCTGACTGCTCAGGAAACGATGAACCGTGTTGGATTCGAATCCCGAAACGGACAGCCAATACTGGCGCATCAAACGGCCATCCACATTCTCGGGACGACTCGGAAACACCATCAAGGCTTCCACACAACCGGAGCGTCCATCGGCAAGCTTCAAGGCGAAGTGGCGCACGTCGGCGTCCGCGTCCGTCAGCCCGTGAGTGACGTGATCATCACGAAGTAGATCTAAATCACGCAACGCCGAGAGCTGTTGCACTCGCGCCGCCGGGCCCAGCTTGGACTGCGCATTCACATCCGCGATTCCGCTCCTCTCGATCTGGCGACGAACGCTCTCTGACGACGCCTTCTCGATCAGCTCTTGATGTGCGAGGTCGCGAATCGGTCCGTTCGCACTGGCGAGAGATTTGGCGAGCGTCTCCGCCGTCGCATTCTCCAGCTTCGGAATTCGCACGGGCTTGCTGCCACGCGGATACACTCGATAGATGCGGCCCATGTCCGCACCCGCGCGCGGATCGAGTTCCCTCAGACGCTCGGGCGGAATCCAGCGCGGGTGTTCGACGACAAAGCGATACATGTCCACCACGTAGAGCGCGCCGTCCGGGCCGGTGCGCGCCTGCACGGGACGAAACCAACTGTCGCTGCTGGAGAGAAACTCCGCGCGTTCTTCGCCCGCGGCCCGGCGGCCCGTGTAGGAAACTCCCGAGCGATCCAGCACCAGCCGGTGAACGAGATTGTGGACTGGCTCGCAGATGAAAACATTCCCGCAGTAATCGCCGCCCAGCAACGTGTCGCGGTAGATGCCCGGCCCACAAGCACTCGTCACAATGTTCGCCATGTGCGGATCGTTGAAGCGCGTCAGCGTCCGCGAGGTGGGGAAGACTCGGTTCGCCTCGCTCCCGCGCGCGACGAACACGCGCGGCTCGGCGAAGTTCACAAAAGGATTCCGGCGCAGATAATGATCCGGCAACGGGTAGTCCCAGAGCCAGGTGCTATTGTCGTTGCCGAACCAGTTGTCGAAGTCATCGCGCACGCGTCCGAACTGGCTGATACCGGACACCGGTTCGATTTCGCCCGTGTCGGGTCGATACCGGAAATCGCGACCACTCAGGTCGATCTCCTTTCCCGTCTGCAAGCTTTTCACCTTGCCACCAAAAAGCCCGCTGCTCGCGTGCAGCCAGCCATCGAGTCCCCACGTGAAGCCGTTGAGCCGCGCCTGATAATTGTGACGGGCGAAACCGGTGACATTGGTTCGCACGATGTCCGCGCGTCCGTCGCCGTTTGTATCCTCGGCGTAGAGCAAATCCGGCGCGGCGCAGATGAGCGCACCGTTGCGCCACGGCATCACGCCGGTCGGGAACGGAATCCCATCAAGGAACAACGTGGCCTTGTCGTAGCGCCCATCGCCGTCGCGGTCGGTCAGAATCTTGATGCGCCCGCCTGGCGTAAACCCTCCCGGTGGCTCCTTCAACGGCTCGCCGTACTTGCGGTCGGGATTCGCCGGAGGATTCAACCCCGCGGGGTAATCATACATCTCACAAACCCACAGTCGGCCTTGCGTGTCCCAGTCGATGGCCACGGGCGATTCGATCAACGGCTCGCTGGCGACAAGCTCGACTGTCAACTCCGCCTTCGTACGAATCGCGCGCAGCGATTCTTGCGGCGACATCGGCGGCGGCAAGTCCGCGCGTTTCGGATCGCGACGATACGATTTCGGCACTAAGTCGCGCACCGTGCCCACGATCAAGTCTTCCACATTCGTCGAGAGACGCGCGGGCCGGTCATAATACCAGAGCGAATCCTCCGCTTCATACCCACCTTCCGCGAGAATACGCCGCGACGGGATGTAGCACGGGACGTAATTCGCGTAGCCGGAAACCCAAAGTTGCTGGCCGGCGAGTTCGCTCTTCAGACGCAACGCGTAGTCGATGACAACTTCGCCGGGCAGAAACACCATCGCGAGTTCGTCACCGAAAGTCCACGTCGTGATTGGGTAGTAGAGCGAGTCGGGCAGCTTCTCACCGCGATCGAGTCGAGTGAGCCACTTCCTCGCGTGATACCCGACAATGCCGGAGTTCGTGCTGCGCGCGAGCCATTGGTCGTGAGTGAAGTGCGGTCCGAACGGAAGTTGAATTTCCTTCGCACGCGCCGTGAGCCGTGCTTTCAGCGGCGTGAACGTCATGCCGATCAAGCGCTTCACCTCGGCACCAATCTCCGCGCCGTGCTGTTTCGCGAGCGCGAGTCCACCGTCGGTTCCGCCGCGCGGCGAGGGATTCGAATCCGCACCGCAACCAATCGTGACCAACGCCATCGCGCCTGGAGCTTCGCGTTCAATGGCTTCCTGTGCGTAGCCCGCCCAGTCGCCACAGACGTGATTGAAGTCGCCGCCGATTGTCGTGCAATGGCACGCATAATTCGCCACCAGCGCGAGCAACTTGCCGGTCGCGTCCTCGGCCTTCAGCACCGGCAGCGCGTGATCGATCGGACCGCCGCGCGTCCGTCGGTTCGCCGCGAACTGCGCGGTGCCGGACGACCAGCTTAAAGCGCCCGGACGACGATTCTTCAGTGCCTCCAACGCGACCTGTTCCAAATTCGTGATGAGTGCCGCCGTATAGCGATCGATGGCGCCCTGTTCTTCCGGAGTCAGATCGCGCACGAAGATGTTGGGCGCCCAATCCTTCGTGGCTGGACCACTGTGCGTGTGCGAGCTGGCGATAACGATCCGGTCTGCACGAATCTTCGCCGACTTCGCAAGGCGGCTCCGCACTTCGCGCCACGTGCCTTCCGAGATGCCGCAGTTATCGAGTGTGATGAGAATAGCCGGGCCTTCTCGATTACTGCCGATGGCGAGCGCCTTCGCCCACAGCTTCTGCTCCACGCCCACGTGCGGCGCCTTGCGCGAAGCGTATCCAGTAAGGCGAATCAGCTCCGTCGGTGTGACATCGCGACGAGCCACGCCGATCTCCACTGCGCTCGCTGCGGAGGACATTACGGCGAGAACCGCGGCGGCAATCGGCAGGAGAAAGTTGGCGAACGAGCGGCGATTCATAGCGGATGAGAAGTTGACGCGAGCTTTTGACACTCCGGATCGGGTGTCAAGGTCGGCGTCCACCGCAGCGGGCCGAACTGTAACCGCTGTTCAAACTACTTGGCAGTCGAGGCAGGCCACTCGAGAACTTGCCGATCGGACAGCAGTTGCGGGCGAAGCTTGGCGTAATCCACTTTCTGGACGGCAACCTTTTCCTTGATCGCGAGACTCGCTGCAGTTGCCGCCGACTGGCCGAGGATCATGAAGACCGGCTCCATCCGGATCGAGCCGTAGGCGATGTGCGACGCGGAGAGGCAAATCGGAACGAGCAGGTTCTGCGCTTCGCTCGGCTTCGGAACGATCGAACGATAGGAGATCGCGTACGGGCGCATCGGCGGCACTTGAACGTCACCTTCATTCTCGACGCGCCCATTGCGAGCGAGACGCTGGACGTTGTGAGAATCCATATTGTAAGCGGCGAGCCCGATGGAGTCGTTGGCCTTATCCGTGCCGCGGCAGTGACTCTCGTTCATCACGTAATCGGCGATCATGCGCCGCGCCTCGCGAACGTACAGCTGGTTCGGCCAGCCGTCGGTGGTGTTGAACTCATCCTTGCACGGCCCCCACATCTTCATCTCATTACGAATGTTTTCGGGCACCCTCGGGCTGGTGGCGAGGAAGGTCAGGAAGCCGCGCGTATAGTCCTCATGTTCCTGCACAATGCGCTCGCGGGCGACATGGGTCGCCTCGGGATACTCCCAGTTGGCGCCGATGAAATCGGTGGAAAAACCGCCGTTGTTGTTGATGTCAGTCTTCTGGTTCGGCATCCAGATCGGGTTCCAAAACTCGCTCAGCTTGGGTTTCTTGCCCGCCTTGACCAGTGCTTCGAGGTATCGGCCCAGCAGTTCGAATCTGGCCGGGTCGTACCCGACCGGAGGTTCAATCGGGAGCCGGTTGCTGGCGTTCGTCGTGAAACAGAGGCGGAAGTTGTAAGCCTGCACGCGGTTATCTCCGTCTCCGTTCTTCGAGGAGACAACGCGGAGTTTCGCATCGCCGTACCAGGTCCTCGATTTTGAATTCGCCTCGTCATCGCCAGCCTGGCCCGCGCCCGCAGCCGCACGATACTCCGCCTGAATGAGCGGCAGCAATCCGCTCGCGGGATCTCCGGGCTTCACGTACGGGTCAACGGCCACGGTGAATTGATGCTTGGGCGTCTCGGCGCGAAAGCCATTGAGAGTCTCATCATACTCGCGATTCCCTTCGCGTCCGACATGGAACGAAACATCCGCCTTGGCCATCAGATCGCCCTCATAGGTGGCGTCAATGAACATCTTCGCGCGATAGGTGTTGCTGTTGTCGACCACCATTTCGGTGATGCGCCCGTGTTCCTTGCGAACGAAATCGATCTTCTGGTCGAGGTAGACCTGAACTTTGGCTTCCCGTAGCATCGCCGCGAAAATCTCGTCCGCCACGTGCGGTTCAAACGTCCACATCGTCGCATCAGCGCCAGAGAGATCACTGGCCTTCGTCTGGCCGCCGCCACGTTTGGCGAAATACTCGGCACGGGTTTCAAACTTCCACGCGGAATCTTGCGAGTAATGCTTCGCCACCCGCCGGTAAAACTCACGCGAAATGCCGCCGATGGCGGCCTTGTTTCCGATGTCAGTCGCACCGAGACCGCCGGTGGTGAGGCCACCGATGAAACGTCCGGGCTCCGCGATCACCACACTGTGACCCATGCGCGCGGCTTGAATCGCCGCCGCGATCCCGCCCGAGCTTGCGCCGTAAACGCAAATGTCGGTCTCAAAGATTTCCGCGCGGAGCTGCGTCGGAGGAACAAGGGCAAAAATGAGCCCAAGAAGTGTCAGCAGCGGTTTCATGTTTCGGGAAGATTGCGGAACACCCGGCCAACAGTGAAGCGCGAAATGTAAAGACCATCGCCGCCCCTTAAGGGGCGCAGCGCCCAGAACCAACGGCATCGCGAATCTCCCGGCTGTGCTGGATCAACCATTCCGCCCGGCGTCGCGACGGCACCAACCGTCTCGCTCCATGTTCAAACTGCAGCAGCTGTCGCAGTCCCGCATTCCATCGACCGCGTTCGAACGCCCACTCAGCGTGTTGCAAACTCTTCTGTAACACCCGTCGACTCGCCCGATGAAGCGCTAGATCACTGACTTCAATCGACAGCGTCTCTACTGCGTCTGATGCGTCAATGACCTCCACTTGAACCGCCGCGATACTCTCGCCGATTCCATCGTCGACCAAGCACGTCACGATGTGTTCGCCGGGGTCGAGCCGCACCGACAGCTTCGGATCGGTCGAATTGGTCAGCAAAACTCCTCCCAAGAACCAACGGTAGTTCAGCGCATCTCCATCCTCATCGAATGACGGCGAGGCGTCGAAACTCACGAATGCCCAGCCCTCGCCTGACGCAATCGCGACGATATTGCTCGGCGAAGTGCTCAGCCAGCAGCCGTCCGAAGTGGTGACAACGGCTACCGGCGGGCGATTTTCCGGAGCGATCGTAATCGTGAAGTTGACCGGAGCAGCCGTATCGACCCCACCGCGTTCCGTCCCACCGCTGTCGTGCAACACCACGGTTACGTGAACTTCGCCGCTGACACCGGGCGCAGGTGCGAAGGTCAACGTCCCATCCGCGCCGATCGCCGGCGCGACGGCGAACAACTGCGGCGCGTTGTGCGTGACGACAAACGTGAAGGTCTGGCCCACTTCGAACTGAGATCCGGGACCGATCCGATGGGCCCAGTTTGAGAGAATCACCGGACCGCTGTCCTGTTTCACCACCGGCGAACTGTGAATTTCAAACACCGGCGCATCGTTCACCGGATGAATCGTGATAAGGAAATCAATCGGGTCACTCTCGTCGAATCCCCCGTTCTCCGTCCCGCCATCGTCCACGGCGACGACAGTAACCACCACACTACCGAACGCGCCGCGGGCAGGCGTGAAACTCAGCGTGCCGTTGGCATCAATCGCGGGCTGAACCCCGAACAACGCCGAGTCCTTGTTGGTGACCTCGAAACGCACGCTCTGGGCAGCTTCCGCGCTGGAACCGGGACTGATGGACCTCGCCCACGCCGGGTAGGTCTGAGTTAAATCATCCTCATTCACTTCGACATCCGGGCCGGCTTCAAAGGTCGGCGGTAGATTCGCGACCTCCAGACCAAAGGCGTCAGGAGCGAAGCACGCCATTGCCCCAATCAGATATGCGACAGTAGAGATTCGACTGAACATTCGCTGACTATTGGAAAGTCGAAGAGGATCGAAGGCAAGCCGAACACTGCCCGCGACGCACTCCTTTTTGCCGCACCGCGCCGCCTCCGTTACTCGTAGCGCAGCGCCTGAATCGGGTCCAGCTTCGCGGCCTTGAACGCGGGAATGATTCCCGCCACCACTCCCACGAGCGCGCTGAAGATGAAGGCCACAATCATCGCCATGGGCGTGATGACCGGCGTGTTGTCTGTCGGATTGATGGCGCGAAGGATCTCCACGAACCCATACGAAGTGACCAGTCCAGCCAACCCGCCGAGGATGGCAATGGCAGTGCTCTCGACGAGAATCTGGATGAAGATGTTGCTGTTCGATGCGCCAATCGCCTTGCGAATGCCGATCTCGCGCACACGCTCGGTGATGCTGGCCAGCATGATGTTTACGATGCCAATGCCGCCCACCAGCAAGCTGATGATGGCGATCAGGCCACCGGAGAGCCGGGCGTTTCGGATGGCGGTGACGATGCCTTCGCCCATGTTTTCCTGCGTCATGAACGAGAAGTCCTCGATTCCCTTGTGCGTATGCATCAAGACGTTCTTGGCCTGTTGCAGCGAGGGCTCCAGATGATCGATGTCCGCGATGCGGATGTTAATCACGTCCAGGCGCGGATCCGGAAGGCTGTTAGTACCGACGGCGGACTTGAACTTCAGATACATCGTGTTCAAAGGCATGTAGATGGTGGAGTTCTTCATGCGGAAGATGAAGTCACCACCGCGCCCGCGACCGCCCCATCCACGGCTGCGCGCCGGACCGCTCTGTTCCGTCTTGGGCTGGCTACGCTCAAACGCCCGGCGCTTCTTCTCCGTCTCGCTCTCGTAACGCTCGAACATGCCAATCACCACAAATGGCTCACCGCCGATGTTGATTGTGTCGCCGATCGGAATAATCGGCGGACGCCCCTGCTCTTCTTCGTCGCCAAACAGCTGGTCGCGGATATTCGTCCCGATCACGCACACGTTCCGGGTGAAATCGTCATCTACTTCGTTGAACATGCGCCCGTGCTCGATCACATGCTGGTTGATGTCGATGGCGCTCGGCCACGTTCCGATTACATTCGCCCATTCCGTGGTCTTGCCGCCCTTGGTCACCCGCAGATTGCGGTGGCGCATTTCCGGAGCAACTTGCGTCACCATCGGCGCGCTGGCTTTGAGCGCGTGAAGATCATGCACCGTCAACCCCACCGCCTGATCCGCAAGGTGTTGTTGCTCCGTGGGAATCTCCTGCTGCTCGATGCGGATTTTCTCGAGACCGCCAATCGCAATCAACGCTTCGCGCATCCCGTTCTCCATACCCTTCACAATCGCGCTCATAGCGACGAGGCTGGAAACGCCGAGAATGATGCCGAGCATCGTCAGAAGGGAACGGAACTTGTGCGACCAGATTTCCTTGAAGCCGACCGCGATGGCGTTGAAGAGATTCATGCCGGTTGATGTTCGAAGCGACCCTCGCGGAGGAATTGCGCCACCTGTTCAATGACTCCGCGGCTACGCATGATGTAAGTGTGGCTGCGCGGAACGACTAGGAAATCCGACATCCCGGCGACCCGGGCGCTGGCCACGCCAACCTTGCCATCGCTCGGTCCCTCGATCCACATCGAGAACAGCGGATTCAAACTGCGACTGCCCGTGATCACTCCGACTGGAAAATCGACTCCGCCCAACTGGTTCGGAACGCTGTGCGGCTCTGTTCCAAGTTGTTGTCCCGCCAGACCGGTCGCCCATTTGTAAAAGACATTGTTGCGCAGCCGGTCCGCCACTTCGCTGCCTTGGTTCGGCGGGCTCAACATCACCACGCGACCGAGATTGTCAGGGCGTTGTTCCTTGAGCAGCGCCCGCACCACGATGCCGCCGAGCGAATGAGTGACAAAGTGAATCTTGCCGGACCCACAACCCGGATCGCGCTGAAGCGCTTCGCGAAGCTGTTCCGTGGACGTCTCGACCGACTGCCGCGTGGACGGGTAACCGAAATTGATCACGCGAAAGCCCTGCTGGCTCAGATGATTCGCCAGCTCGTTCATCGAACGCTTCGTCCGGCCCATGCCATGCACCAGAACCACCGTGTCACTCGCGGAATCCGCCGGAACGGACTGGCCCGCGGAGACCAGCATCAACAACCCCATGACTGTGGCGGAGAGTTTCACAAGTCAGGCGGTAACCCCTGCGGTCAGGCGATCCAGCCCGGCCAGTCTTGCATCCAGTTGTTTCGCGACTTTGCCGTCCCGGATTTCAATTCGACGCGGCGTCACCGCGGCGATCTCCGGATCGTGAGTCACCAGCGCGATCGTCCGGCCCTCCTCGCTCAGCTTGCGGAAGAGCGTCAAGATCGCTTCGCCCGTGTGTGAATCGAGATTTCCAGTGGGCTCATCGGCGAAGACAATCTTCGGATTGTTCACCAGTGCCCGCGCGATTGCTACGCGCTGCTGTTGACCGCCGGAAAGTTGCATCGGGCGATGCTTGCCGCGGTTCTCCAGCCCCACGAGCTTCAACGCCGCCATCGCCCGGTCGTAACGATCTCGGGAGGAAACGCCGCTGTAAATCATCGGGAGCTCGACGTTCTGAATGACGTTCAGCTTGGGCAGCAAATTGAAGAACTGAAAGACAAAGCCAATCTTCTCGTTCCGAATCCGCGCCAGCTCCTTCTTGGAGGCATTCTGAATCTCCGTTCCATCCAGCTTCAGCGTGCCGCGACTCGGCGTGTCCAGGCAGCCGAGAATGTGCATCAACGTGGACTTGCCGCTGCCGCTGGGGCCAATGATGGATATGAACTCGCCGGCTTCGATGTCGAGCGACAGATCATCCAGCGCACGGATCTCCTCACCACCGAGGTGATAGATCTTGCTGACGTTCCGGAGTTCGACGAGGGACATGGGAATTTGCCGCGAATGGGACGACGCCGGGAGTGACTTACGATCCAGCGCTACGATTCACCGCCTTGACTGTGGATGGGCTCGCCACATTGGCCGGTGCAACCGCAGGAGTCGTGGCGGAGGGACCAGCCACCTTCTTTTCGTCCGTCCCTGTGCGCGACGTGCTCTTCTTCGTTCCCGCCGCTTCCGGTGCTTTCGGCTGGGTGCCGTTCACCGTTTGGTCGAGCGAGACAATTTCACCACCGCTCAAGCCCTGAACGACTTCCGCGTAGGCATAATCGGTGACTCCGAGAATGATCGGGCGCCGTTCGAAGGTATCGTCGTCGTTCTTCACGAAAACGAAACGCTCACCGCGCTCGCTGAAAACCGCCGCTAGCGGCACCGCCAGCACATTGTCCGCGGAGGAAACCGGAATGCTCAACAACGCCGTCATCCCAGGGCGAATGCGGGGATCAATCTCCTTGATGGCAATGCGCGCCGAGAAACCTTTGATGCCATTCTTGATCACCGCCTGGGGCGCCACGCGCTCGACTACCCCGCGCATCTTGGTGCCCGGCACTGATTCCGCCTGAATCTGCACATCGCGACCCACCTGCAAGCGGACCACGTCCGCCTGGTTCACGTGCGCGTTCACCACCATGTCGTTCAAGTTCGCGATCGACATCACCTCCGTGCCGCTGTTGAAACCCGCCGCGCCAGAAACCGTCTGCCCAAGGGACACCGGCCGCGTCAGCACCGTGCAATCGAACGGCGCGAGAATGCGCGTCTTGCGAAGCTTGTCATCCACCAACTTCAGCGCCTGGTCCGCTCGGTCTACAGCGTTGGTGGCGAGATCGAAATCTGTCTTGCTGTCATCGAAGACCTCCTGGGAAATCAGTTTGTCCGCAAAGAGTTGTTTCGACCGCACGTGATTCCGCTTCGCTTTCTGAAGCTGAAGCCGGGCCCCGTCGATCTCGATCATCCGCTGGGAACGTTCGATCTGCAGATCCCGATCATCCAACCGGCAGAGCAACGCTCCCTTCTTTACCTTGTCGCCGATATCCACCGGCAATTCCTCAATGCGTCCGTTGATCTCCGGACGCACGGAAACCTGATCCGCCGGACCAATATCTCCGGCTGCGCTCACTGCAAATTCAATGTCCCGCGACTCCACCAACGCGGTGGTAGGACGGGAAGGCGCCTGGACCTCGGCGGACTTCGCGGGGGCATTCTTCCACAGGAAGTAGCCACCGGTTCCCAGACCGATCACTGCCAGAAGGCTGAAAAGTATTTTCATTCGTTAAGGGGTCGACCTCCGAAAGACTAGAACCGGAAATGGCCAACGGCGACTATTTCTTCCGGGAATCCGACGGCAGGCAAACCCTTTGCCAATTTGTTTGTGTCCAAGCGTCAGATGCTTCTGGGCGACTGGATATTCAGAAAATTTCCCGCCCCGGCCGCACCTCCAAAGCACCCAGAGTTACTCCGCAGCTTACATGGCCGGCCACCCCCAGCGGAGCGACATCATCGGGAGACGATGGCGCTCCTACTGAGCAACGAGTTGGAGCAGCGCAGTGTGGCACTCTGCTTTGTCGCGGATTGGTAATCCGCCCGAATGCTCGAAAGCACCGAGGGCTCTCATGTTGCCCACGCGCCACCGAGTATCACTCGGCGATATAGCAGATTGCCCATTTGCGCTACCCTGCGCGGCAGCTCCCGCCCATTTCGGATCGCACCCAGCGTAGGTGCTGCTCTGGTTGTCCAGAGCGACGGCAGTAAAAGATCGAATCTGCTATCCCATGCACAAGACACGGAAACGGATCGAGTGGCTTTTTCTGCTTGGAGACTTGGCGAGCACCTCGGTTGTTGGATTATTGGCAGTCGGAACAACCTTCATTGAAAGAACCACCGCACCAGTATTCGTAACGCCAACCAGATTCTCGTGCTGCGCGCCGGACAAATCATCGAACGCGGCACGCACGACGAACTGCTCGCGCTCGACGGCCTCTACGCCCGCCTCGCTCGAATCCAGAACACGACGTTTATTGAGGAAAGTTTCGCGAAGCTGACGGAGGCGTGAGGCTACGGCTGGAAGACTTTTCCTGTAGGAGTCGAGGTGACGAGACTCCTGCTAGATAACCGAGTTCGGCGACGCCGCGCACGAGGGGACTCGATTCAATGACGACTGAGCGCCCGCGTCCTCAGCCTCAGCGAGGCGACTTCATCGCGAGACAACGACGCTTCTACGGAGAGAGAAAAATGCCTAGGGGGGGACCGTTTGCTAAAAAGATTCCGCGCCTACGGCGCTATTGCACGACTCGCTAATGCGGCCTCCAACTGAAACGTCCGGTCTGGCAAAATAATAACTGCCGAACTAGCTGAATCGTTTGGCTGCTCAGCGAATGGCGGTCCTCAGCATCGCCCCGTTTGAGTATCATCGTTTTCGTCTCCTATCTCCCCAATACCGGATACCCTCCATCTCGCGCTCTAATTCACCCACTCCGTCTGCGCTCAACGCGTCAGGAAAAGGTTCAGACAGAATCTCGCGTGCTCGCGCGGTCTTGTGAAAGATACGATGCCTCTGGATGAACTCCGAGACAGCAGCGTCGTGCTCGTGCTTCGTCATCTCGGCAGAACCGATCTGGTCGAGAGAAACCACCAACTCGTTAAGCGTCCGCAGAACTTCAAGAACCTTCTTTCGCGGATACCAGATATGATTCTTCAAAGCAGGCATGAGATGTTAATTCCCGCAGTGAGCCTAGTTTTGTCGGTTAAATTGGATGGACGGGACTTGTGGCCAGACGATCTTGTCTCCCTCGTCATGGGAACGATAAAAGCGTTGGCAGGAGGATTCGTCAAAGTGAAATCCTCAGTGGGCGCGTCGGTGCCTGACAGCCGCCAACAGAATGAGCCGGAAGCTCAATCATTCCGGTGGAATCTTGCCAGTTCCTTAAACCATTACGTATTCAGTCAACCGAGAATACGTAACGGTACGCATAGCGAACAGGCGGTTCATCAAGCAATCTACCAAAGTTAGGTTGGTGCTGTGGTAGGCACCATGGTTCTTTGGTTTTTGATTCGGGCGGCAGAACGTTTCTTCAGCGGGGTTCCCCAACCCCCACCTCCTTGGCGTCTGCGCCCGAATCATTTTTTTGTACCGAATTGGTCCGAGTGCCCAAGAATTCGTTTCTTCCCCTCTTGCTGCGAACTTGGAGTGCGATTTCACTCACGCAAAGGGCGCGAAGGGCGCTAAGTCAAAGAGGTTTTCCCGCGTCGAAAGACTTTCGATAGGCTCACCACGCTACGCCCATACCTTTGCGGCCTTAGCGCCCTTTGCGTGAGGCTGTGTCCCCCCGGCTCAAAGGCTCAAGTGACCAAGCGCCAGCAGTCCGTAGTAGGTGTATTCGCAGTCGAGGGAGTCATCCCCCCAATGGCCGTGAAACCCGCCCTCGTTCGTCCACAGCGTGTCGATGAAGTCGAGGCAGGACTCCTTGATCGTTGAGAAATCCCTCTCCAATCCCGCCAGCGCATGCAGGGCAGTGGCCGTGGAAAGCAAATCCGGAATCGGCGCACCCGGCGCGGCCACGAAGCCGCCTTCGCGATGGGCCGCACGGAGAAGCCAGTCGCCCACCGCCGGCGCTACTGGCATTCCCAAGCGCAGGAGCAAGGTCACCATCGCCGCTGTGGAGTTCGTCGCGCCAGCTTTCAGGCCGCGTTCGTTCGCCCAGGCGCCATCCGGGGTTTCGAGAAACTTCAGGCTTTGCACAAGCCTGAGCCCGTCTGGCATCGCTCGCCCGAGGTCTTGATACGCCGCTCCGCCGAGGAATCCGCCATACGCAGTCCCGAACTGGCTTCCCGCGATGACGTTGAAACCACCGTCTGATGCGCGAAACGTCTCCAATCGCGCCGTGACCGAATCCGCCCACTCAGCGCCGCGTCCGGCGAGTTGTTCAGCCCCCAGCGCCGCCCAGCAGCGCACGAGACAGCAGAGATGCACGAAGTCCAGCGTTTCGCCCGCCCGGAAGCTCTGGAGATAGGGAACGAGCCTCTCCACTGGCAACGGCGCCTGCAACGCGAGCAATCCTTCAAGGCCAAACACCGTGTAGTACAAATCGCTGATACCGGAACGATCCTTGAACCCGCCATCCGCACTCTGCTGATGAAGGAGAAAGTCGCGGACGAGGTCCGCTGAATCGCCCAAGAGCTTCGGAGCCAGGCGGGCCACCTGCAACATTTCGAGACGCAAACTCACGCGCGGAGTTATCCCGATTCCCCTCCGACAGGGCGAGCGGTATTTCCAGGGACCGCTGGCTTTTGGAAATTTCCGGGCCAGCACCAAGATTTTTTCGTGACAACGTTCTCCCGGTGCTTATATTCGCCGTCCCTTGACGACCCTATCGTCTAGCGGTTAGGACACTGCCCTTTCACGGCAGCGGCTCGGGTTCGATTCCCGATAGGGTCGCCATCTTCCTCCAAAACCACCAAGTCAGGGGATTTCTGCACTCACTCAAGCCTCTCGCCAAAGGCGATTTGAACGGGAAATGGAGAAGAAAGGAACAGCCGGACGCCGTTGCGCGACCGCTACTTCCGCTTCGGTTTGAAAACATCCACGGCGACCGGCTGGTAAAACTTCAGTCCGGTGAGCACCGCTTCGCCTGTCGTCGTTCCTTTGCGAAACGCGACCAAGGTGGGCAGCCCATCGCGATGCACACGAACTCCGATCGCACTGTCGCTCTCGAGCATCTTGAAGGCGAGACTGCGCTTGGCGCTTCCAGAATGGGCGACGAGGATCGCCATCTGATAAACGGTCGACGTTCCCGAGGCGATCGAGAAAGCAACACACGACGGCTCGCCAGCATTCGCCACCAGCTTTGCGCTTGGAGAATTGAAAAAGCGCGCCGTCACTCCCGCCATCCCGGATTGCATGCTCCATTCGTCGCGCGCGGAGTCATGAGTCGGTGCGCCGGCAAACCAGTATCGGCGTTCAACGGCCAACTCGGGCTGGGGCAACGAAATCTCGTCCAGCACCACCATCAAATCCGGCTCAACGCACACGACGCTTCGCTGGATGAATGGGATCGCTGCGTCTCCCACTACCGGCAGTTTGAATTGTACGAACTGCCAGTCATTGCTCACCAACGCGGGACCGCTCGCAGTCCATTCTCCGGTTCTGACAGCCTCACCACCCACCCGATACTCCGCCCCGACGCCGCCCAGCAGCGCCTCACCGCCTACAGAAAACCTCAACCCCTCGCCGGGCATTGCTGGCGACAACAGCCGCATGCTGCCGGTGCGATTGGTGACCACGTTCTCCTGCGCGCGCCGGGCGGGCTCGGTCGCAGAACCGGCGGAGTCTCCACGGAGGGCGCACGACGGGACCACAAGCGTCACCGAAACCGACAGGCACAATGCGAAACGTTTCATACACCGATTTGGACTAGAACTCGTAGCTGAGAGACGCGCCAAAGCTCATGCCCTTTTTGTACGACGAGTAGATCAAGTTACTGTCCTCGCCGTACGTCCGCTTGAAGGTGGGGTTCAACAAATTCTTCGCCGTGAACTTCGCGGTCAGGTTCCGACCCAGCTTCTGGGACAGCACGAAATCCAGCCCCGGCGCCGGCTGCTCGAAGACGTCCTCCGTCTTCAAACTGGCGATCGTGATACGCGGTCCCGCGATGTTGAAAACCAGGCTGGCGCTGGTGCCCGAAGACGGATTGTCGTAATTGAGATCCAGATTAACGATGTAAGGCGACTGGTCGTAAAGCTGTCGCGTCCGATCGGCCCCGTTCACCAACTGTTGCTTGCTCGCGAACTCGTCGTCGGTGAGTTCCGTTTCCGACCAAATCAAGGAGATGTTTCCCCCAACGCTAAAAACGTCGAGCAAGGGATCAATGAAGCCGAGATTCTTCCGCGCCTCGAACTCGACACCGTAGACACTCGCCTCTTTCCGATTGTCGAATGTGATGAAATCGCCATCGATGGTCAGGAAGCGGCGCTCGATCGCGTTCTCGAGGGTCTTGTAGAACAAACTCACGCTGACGATCTCTCCAGGCTTGAAGAACCATTCCCAGCGCAGATCGTAGTTGTTGATGGAGCTCATCCCCAAGTTCGGATTTCCATCGAGCAACTCGTCCAGCAGCGGATCGTAGCTCCGGTAAGCCGCCAGCTCCCGGAAGGAAGGGCGCGCAATCGTTTTGCTGAAATGCGCTCGCAGATTCATGTTGGTCCGGATTGCCCAGATGGTCCCGACCGCTGGCAACAGATCCGTCTGAACAATCTTGGAATCGTTCGTGGCCCTTCCCGTCACCGCACTCTGCAAATCGCTTTCCGAATGGATTTGAATATCCGTGGACTCGAGGCGCGCACCAAGAACCAGACGCAGATTCGACAGCAACGGAACATCGGTCATCAAATATCCAGCTCGCACCGTCGACTCCGCTTCGTAGAAGCTGTCCCGGATCTGCGATACGTATCGAGGCCACGATTGACTGACGGATCCATTCGCATTTGTTACCGCGCTATAACGGAGCGAGCCGGGCGTCAGAAAGTTGTTCGGATTGCCATCAAACGGATTGGTCGTGAAGTCAGTGCTGAAGTAATCGAATCCGTGGTCTGTGAACTCCCGCTTGGAGAAGCTGTCGAAGAGACCCATTTTGAACTCGCCATCATCGAGATTCCAGTTCCGAAACGGAATAGTGAGATCGATCTTCTCATTTCGATTGTCCTCGGAGAGATCCCGGTAGTAGCGGGTGGGACGCCGTGGATCATCGGTGTTGAGTGAATCAATCAAGTATTCGCTGCCATTGAAAACGTGATTGAAGAAGCGGACGTCCGGCTCCAACTGCGTGGTGTGAGAGAGCGCCGTCAACCAGTCGAAGCGCGCGTGGCCCAATTCGGGCAGCCGATGTGAACCCTTCAACTGGTAGGTTTGAAGGTTCTTCTCTGTCCAGATGAGCTTGTTCCTGTAGTAACGCGAGCCCTCGTCTTGATAATTTATTCCTTCCTGCGTTTGGGCGAGCTTGTCGCTGTTCTGATTGTAGAGGAAAGTGAATCCCACCTCGTGATTCTCGTGCAGCTGGTAGGCGAGATTCACCATTCCAGACCAGTTCACCACTTCGGTCGACCTCGAATCCTCGAACTCCTTTTCGATCTCCGAGTTCCCATTGTCTCCCGAGCTGTAGCGCGAGGAGATCCCGTTCTCGTAGGACGAGAAATCACGACGGTAGGAGAACGAACCGAACAGCCCGAGCGGAAGTCCGAGGAAATGTGTCGTGTCGCCAGCGCTGACGCTGAAGTTGTGATTCAAGAGTGATGTCTCCTGGTCAGGCGCAAACTTCGCCGGACCAAGCGCATTGTTCAGAGCCTGCAGTTCGTCCCGTTGGGCAAACCTTTGCGCCCGGGTCGCAGCATTGGCGGGAATGTCGCGAGGGATCGTCGTATGAGCCGGCTGCACCGTCAAAAAGCGCTCGCGAGCCAGATACCCTGGCAATGCCCGGGTCCCATCGTCCATCCCGAGCCAGTCCGTGCCGCCGCCATCGTAACTGAGGAACTTGTCGTTCAAGTTGGCCTGCGGATTGTAGGAACCGCCGATTGAGAAGTTGTAGAACGCCTTTTCGGGAAATGATTTTGTGACGATGTTGATGCCGCCACCGGTGTAGCTGCCCTGTTGATCCGGCGTGAACGTTTTCGCCACCACGACCTTGTCAATGATCTGTGCGGGAAACAAATCCAGTGGAGCCGAACGTCGATACGGATCGGGCGAAGGAATCTCCGCGCCGTTCAGTGTCGTCGTCACGTAACGATCGCTCAAGCCACGAATCACCGCGAACTTGCCATCCACCACCGCCGCGCCGGAAACCTTGTTGATGATCGCGCCGGCGTCCGACACGCCCGTCTTGGAAATCTGCTCGGAACCGAACGCCTCCGTCGCCGCGGCCTCCTTCGCGCGCTGCACGAACAACTGCTTGATGTCGCTCTTCGGCACCGAGGATTGGAAGATCGGTTTGGGCGGTGGCGGCTTGACCGCCACCACCGGCGCGGCCGCCTTGTTGGCCGAATTCGTATCACCGCCACGTCCCTCAGAGGACGGTCCACGGGTCTGAGTCCGCGTGTCAGCAAAGAAGCTCTCCCCGGCCGCTGCTGGCGCGTCGGACGCCACCGCGCGCCGTGATCCTCCGCCTGCTTGCGGCGGCGCCCCCTGGTTAATCGGCGGCAACTTGCTCGGCTGCGATTTGGTCTGGGTCGGCTTCGGAGCTTCCGTCTTCTGCTCCTTCTTGTCCGAGCGAACGGCCTGGAGGATCCGGCGGGTGATCTCGTCCAGCTTGCCCGTCTTCGCCGCCCAGTATCCGATGCCGCCAATCATCGTGGCATGAACGACGATCGAGATGGTCAGGCTGACCGGATCCCTCTTTTCTTTAGTTTTTCGGGCCATTGCTGCGGTTGGTTTAAGGAGGTCAGGTCACACTGCGCCGGTTTGGAGTGGCAGGAGCATCCATGATCGGGGGCAGGGAAAAATTGGTCGATGCGAGTTACCGGGCGACACCTTCGGTCGCCAGACCCACTTTCGAAATATTCGCCGAGATCAACACGTCGAGTACTCCGATGATTCTTTGGTATTGAATCCGGCTGTCTCCGCGAACAATCACGTTGAGATCCGGATCGTCCTTGCGAAACTGCACCAGCGTGGTGAGCAGCTGATCCTCGTTCATCTCAACGGCGTTGAGGAAAATTTTCCCCGAATTGTCCACCGTCACGTAATTCGCCTTCGCCGCCGAATCCTTCGGTCGCGCCCCCGCCGTCGGCAGCGAGATGTCCATGTCGTTCACCGGCGGAGCGGTCGTGAGGATGAAGATCACCAACAGCACGAACGCGAGGTCGAGCAACGGCGTGATGTTCAGCTCGGTCAGCTCGTGCTGCTTGTTGGCGGAGTACTTTTTCATGAGGTGTTCCTCTCAACGAGGTCTCCGGATTCAGGCCACGGCAGACTGACCTTTCTCGTCCTTCTCCTCGTCCCGCATCCGCTTGATCGCGTCCGCGATCTCCTCCGACACCGCGCGGTTGTCCACGTAGCCGTGTTCGATCGCCGTCGCATACTCAGTGGTGAAATTGTCCAGCTGCTGGGTGATGCTGCGGATCATCGTGATCATGTAATTGTAGGCAAACATCGCGGGAATCGCGACGAACAAGCCGACGACCGTCGCAATCAATGCGCCCGCGACACCCGGCGCCATGGCCGTCAAGCTGGCGGCCTGCTTGATCGCGATGCCGGAGAACGTCTCCATGACGCCCCACACCGTTCCCAGCAATCCGATGAACGGACCTCCTGCCACCGCGGTGGTAAGGATGATCATCCCCTTCTCCAACGAGAGTGCCTGCGCGCTGACCATGCGCTCCAGCACCACCTTCACCGACTCAAACGACGCAGCGCTGATGCGCGTCTTGCCCTTCACCGTCACAGGATTGTTCTTCAGGTGATACGCGAGCTCCTCCGCGCCGCCGTAGTAAACCTCGTAGGCCGGAGCGCCCGTGAACTCATCGCTCTTGTTGAAAAGATCCATCGGATCGCGCGTGGCGCGGTAGGCGGCGAAGAACTTCTTCGACATCTGGGTGGCCTTGTAGAGCTGGCGAGCCTTGTTGATGATCACCGTCCAACTGAAAAGCGAGACAAGCACCAGCAAGCCGATGGTAATCTTGCCCTCCATTGTGGCCTTCTCGAGGGCGAAGCTGAGCGCGTTGGCCAGCAGCGGGGTGAGTGTAAAGTGTTCCATAGATGTCATGAATGGCAGTGTGTCGTTGTCATTGCTTGCGATTACACTTCCACCCTAGGGAGGGCACATGACGAACCAATGTCGCGCCGGTTACTTTTCCGTCACGACCGAGCCGTTGCTCGCTGATCCTTTTCGGCCAGAAGATTTCTGCGGCGATGTTCCCGCGTCGGGCTGACAGCCGTTCTCGTGAGAATTCCGGGCAGCGTTGCGCCGCCATTCCGTGGGGGTGACAGAGAACTTCTTTTTAAACAACGCGTTGAAGACTCCGAGATGCCGGTACCCGCAGGCTGCGGCCACAGTCATCACGCGCGAATCCGTTTCCGCCAAGAGACGACGCGCCTTCAGCAGTCGCATCTCCGTCTGGCGCGATCGCAGCGACACACCGAAATGTTGCAGGAACAAACGGCTGAAATGTCGCAGGCTGCAACCGCAGTACTCGGCGAGCTCATCGCACGAGGCGTTCAGGAATTCCTCTTCAGTCAAGTGATCGAGAAGCACCTTGATCCGCTTCGTCGCAGACAAGGCCAGAGCCTCCGACTCCTCGGGCGGCGCGAGTTCGCGCTCAAACAACCTCCCGATCAACTCCAGCAACTGACAGCGCACCAGCAACCCGGCGCGACCCGACGAATCGCCCGACAACGCGGCGAACTGTACCGCCACCGGATGATTTCGTTGCAGCACCCGCACCGACTGGCTGCCCTTGCCCGATGCGCGATCAAAGAACTGCCGTTCCGACATGGTGAGCAGCTCGCTCATCAGATCCGGGCAGAAGCGAAAGTAAACCATCGACACCGCGCTGAGCTGGCTGGCACGGAAGGTTCCCTTGCGAGCGGGCGACAAGACCAGCACGTCACCCGCGTTCAATTCGCGGGCCGCCTCCGTGCTCAACCAATATCCCTGCCCCTCGGCCAGTCTCGTCACACACCAGCATTGAGCCGATGGCTCCCATTCCCCGGAGGGTGGGATAATTTGCTCAGCGAGCGCCAGATGGCTCTGATACTTCATGCGGGGCCGAGCCTGACAGTGACTTGTTACACCCCATCGTCGGCATAGCGACGTTTACGTGACGTTTCAGTCACAAAAATAATACGCCTCCGGTGAAGCACCGGACCCGGTCACATTCGTGCCGTACTGAAGTCGGATCAAAGAGCGCAGTTTGATGATCGCTTCGTTGCCATTTTGTAACTCCCCCGCCCTTTGTCCGTAACGGAACATCCCTAGCGTGCAAGGCGAACACCGAAATTCATCTAACAATGAAAAAATCATCATTCGCCAAAACCGCCCTCACGATGGGCGTCGCCGCGTCCACCCTGCTACCGAGCCTGCTTCAAGCGCAGCAGTCTGAAGCTCTGCTTGAAACATTGGTCCGCAAGGGAATCCTCACCGAACAGGAGGCCGAGGATCTCAAGACGGACATCGCCCGTGAGAACCGGCAGTATGTGAAGGTTCGCTCCGCCGGCAAGGAGACCGTCGCACTGGACATCTACGGTGACGTGCGAGCCCGCTACGAAGGATTCTATTCTGACGATCCAGCGATGGTGGACCGCAGCCGCTACCGCTACCGCCTGCGTCTCGGCATGACCGCCACGTTGTTTGATCGTTTTGAGGCCGGGCTGAGGCTCTCGTCCAGCGAGGCCTCCAGTAGCTTCGGCGGCGATTCGATCTCGGGCAACACCACCTTTCAGGACAACGGCTCGAAGAAATTTCTATATATCGATCTCGCCTACGGCCGCTTCTACGCCTTCAGCAACCAGACCTTCCAGACCACGTTGACGGTCGGAAAGATGGAGAACCCGTTCGTCTACTCGGACATGGTTTTCGACGGCGATTACACGCCGGAGGGTCTTGGTTTGAACATGGCCTGGAATCTAAATGAGGAGCACTCGCTGAAATTCAACGCCGGCGTTTTTGCGCTGGATGAAATCAGCGGCCAGAGTGAGGACCCGTGGATGGGCGGCGCTCAAGTGCGCTGGGATGGCATCTGGAAATACGACGAAGCGCACAAACCAAAGATCCAGTCCAGTGTCGGACTCGGGGCGCTCGCCATCACCTACGGCCAGAGCCTGACCAACGGCGCAGTCCCGAACGCGAATCGCGGCAACACGCGCCTGGCCGGCTCAGGAGCTCTCGCCCACCACTACAACCCCATCGTCGCCGACGCAGCGTTCACCTACACCTTCGACAAGTTCCCGATGTACGCTGGAACTTTCCCGGTCCGCGTGGGTGCCGACTTCATTTACAACCCGGCGGCGCCGGATCGGAATCGAGGCATGTCGGCGGGCGTCTCCTTCGGCAAATCCGGCAAGCGCGGCACCTGGGATGTCGGTTACCGATACAAGTATCTCGGCGGGGACGCCTGGTATGAGGAACTCACCGATTCGGATTTCGGCGGGTTCTATCAAGGCACCGCCCCGACTGGCGGCGGCACTGGTTACGGCGCCGGCACCAACGTGAAGGGTCACATCTTGAAGGCCAGCTACTCGCCTTACAACTCCGTGACGCTCACCGCCACGTGGTTCAAGACCAAGCTCATTCACGAGCAGGCCAACGGCAGCCTGCTACGCGAGGGCGAGGTCATACGTGGCTCGCGCCTGATCGGGCAGCCGTTCTCGGCACCCGGCTACTTCTGGTCGCGGCCCTCCGCCACCAGTGCGCACCCCTACGACGCGTCGGCGTCGTCCGGC
>CAZBIC010000052.1:0-45614 GCA_964491875.1 uncultured Bifidobacterium sp. | reverse complement strand
CCTTGGCCTCCCTCATGCTCAAATCCCTCTTTCAAAGTCCATGACAGGCTCTAGGGAATTTGGAACGTGGAAGTCGGGTCAGCGACGTTTAAGGGGTATTCGCCCTTGCGCCGTTCGTGCGCATCGCAGCCAGCTTGGCCTGCTGATCGTTCCAATCCTTCACCAGCTTGCCGTGGGTCTCGGCGAGTTCGTTGAACTTGCGGATGCTCGCGTTCAAGTCTTCACCGAGTTGCTTGAGGCGATCGTTGGCTTCCTTGATGCGTTCGTCGCGCGCGGTGACGGCGGCGGCCCAGTTGGTGACCCTGATCTTGAGTTGCTCGCGCTCGCCTTCGAGTTGAACGATCTCGCGCCCGGCTCTCGTCAGCTTGGTTTCCGTTTCCTTAAGCGACGTGGTGGCGAGTGTGAGCTGTTCGCGGAAGGTGTCGAGGTCGGCGGCCTGGCCTTTGATAGTCTTCTCGTGCTCTGTGACTTTCGCGGTCAGGTCGAGGCGCGTTTTCTCTAGCGCGTTGGCTTCGAGATTCACGCGTCGATTCGCGCTCCATTGGATGACGCAGAGAATCGCGAGTGCAGTGACGCCGATGAGGTTCGCGTATTGCAGGAAGCGGTTCATGGAGTGGTCGGCTTCGATGCCTCACGAATCTCGAAAGCCACCTTCTCGATGCCGGTCGCACGGACTAGATCCAGTACGCGGATTACATCGCCGTGGCGCGCGTCCTGATCGCCACTGATGAACACGCGCATCGTGGCGTTGGTCTGTTGCATGCCTGTGAGAAGTTGGGCGAGCTCGTTGTTGCCGACGGGTTTTTGGTCGAGGAAGACGAGGCCGGCCTTGTCCACGGAGATGTTCACGAAATCCTTCTTAGTGTCCGGCGTCGCGCTGGTCGCGGTAGGCAGGTTCACCTTCACGCTCTTCAGGTTCACCATGCTCAGGCTCACGAGCATGAACGCCGCGAGCAGGAAGAACATGATGTCGATCAGCGGAATGATCTCGATGCGAGCTTGGCTTTCCGCGGGAAGTCTGGAGCCGAGTTTGACAGGCATGGCGTGGAGGGAATCAACGAGTGACGACGGGCCGTGCCGCAGCGGGCCGGGATTGGGTGGTCGAATCCAGCGCGCGGTTGCGGGCGAATTCTTCGAGGTCGTGCCCGTGATGTTTGGCAGATTCCACGATCAGTTCGACGTGATTGATCGTGCGCTCCAGCCGTCCGCGCAGATGCGAGAGCCGGCGCGTGAGGTAGTTGAACGGCAGCAGGCAGAGGATGGCGATGCCCAGGCCGCACGCGGTGGCGATAAGCGCCTCGGCGATGCCACCGCTGACCTTCGTGGCGGCGAGCTGTTCGTCACCGACGAAATTGAATGAATGCATGATGCCGGTGACGGTGCCGAGCAAACCGAGCAGCGGTGCGAGCGTGATGAAGGTGCCGAGAATCCAGAGCCGCTTCTCGGCGTGTTCGAGTTCATCGGTCGCGCGCAGTTGCATTGCGCCGAGCAGTGAGCTGTGCGCGTGCGCGATGCCGTCGTTGACGACCTTGAGGAAGGGATCGTTCAGATCGGAGCTGAGTTCATCGGCGGCGGCGAAGCGGCCTTCGGAGATGGCGTCGAAGGTGTGCTCGAGTTTCTCGCGCTGGCAACGGCGTCCTAGCTGCCACCACCAGAGCAGGCGCTCGATTACCACCACGAGCGCGGCGAGCGCACAGAGCAGGATCGGCCACATGACGGGGCCTCCCTTGATGAACAGATCGACAACGATGTTCGCGAACAACGGGTTCATAAATTCAGTCACTTTCGGATCTCAAAACGGATGGAGACTTCGTAGAGCCGGATGGCTCCGGCCGGAAAACGCCAGCGCTCGCGCACGACACGAATCGCCGAGGCGTTCAGCAATCCCCACGCGCAGGGTTCTGCGGCTTCGGCGGCGAGGACGCGGCCATTCTCGCCGACGCTGAAGCGGACGCGCACGGTGCCTTCCTGTCCCGCGCGCAAGGCCTGCGGCGGATAATCTGGAGCGGGCTGGCGACCCTCGCCGTGGCCGTGAACCAGTTGCTGCACGGGCGGCGTGGCGACGGGATCGACCCGAGTTTCAGCGGGCGGCGCGACGTAGGCGGCCTGCTTCGCTTCGACGACACGCACGGGGCCCTCGACGGGTAGTGCGAACGCGATGGCCGGGCTGGGTTGTGCGACGGCGATCATCGGCGGTGCGGGCGGAGCGATTTCGGAATCGCTGAGCGGCGGAGGTTGCGAAGGATCGGGCGGCGCGGGCGTGATATCCGGCGGCGGCAACGGATCGTTGCTGAGCTCGACGTTGAGAATCTCGGCCTGCACCGGCTCGGGTTGTTTGGTCGGTGGCAGCGGGCGCGTGTAGGGAAGCGCGAAGCCGAGCGCGCCGATGGTCAGGCAGCCCGTCCAGAGAACCAGCGTGAGCACGCCTGACCACGCGATGCCCTGGCGCGCCGTTGCGGAGCGACGGACTTTCGCAGGAGGAGCATCCTGCGGCGAAATCGTCGGCGACGTGGACTGGATGGAGGCGGTGGTCACAATGCGGAGATTTCTTCTTTCACTTCAACCGGCGTCGCGTCGGAAGCGGGCTTGCGTCGCAACGCGATGAGCCGTCGCCAGGCCAGCGCGAAACCGGTCCACACGAGCACTGCGCCGCCGAGCGACGCGAGCGCGGCGATCAGCTTGCCGAAGAATCCGAGCGCCTCGCCGGTGTGCAGGAAGCGCATCCACGTCCGCACTTTGCGGCCGGTGTTGTAGTCGGCGTAGGATTCCTTCTTGAGGACCGCGCCCGTGAAGGGATCAACGGAGAGCGTGATGCTGGCGAAGAGCGGCCAGCCGTTTTGTTCGCGGACAGAAATGGAAACGGGCTGCGGAGCGTTGCGGGCTTCGCCGCCGTCACGACGTTCTCCACGGGCTTCACCGCCGCGTTCGTCACGCGCTGCGCCTTCGGGGCGGCGTTCGCCACCACCCGGGCTACCGCCGCGCTGATCAGGACCACCGCCGAAGCGAATCAAGATTTGTTCCCAGTTCGGCATTTCTTTTTGCACAGCGGTGACGAGCGCTTCGTAGCCGAGAGGCTTGGTTCCAGGTGCGGGTTGCGGCACTTCGACGGCAGGGCCGCTCATGCCACCGGAGGCGGTTGCTGCAGGAGGCGTGTTGCCGGTGACCGTGTAAACCAGGTCGCTGGCCCATTTGTAGGAGATGATCATTGCTGTCACGGTGAGTATTACGAGCACCGGAGCCGACCAGATGCCGATGACGTTGTGCCAGTTCCAGTCGCGCGCCTTGCCTCTGAGTTTTCCGTTGAACAGCGCGATGCTCTTGAGAGCCGTCCACGACCAGTTGCGCGGCCACCAGAGGTAGATGCCGGACACGGAGAGGAAGAGGAACGCCACGTTGCACGCGCCGGTCATGGCCTTGCCGACGGCACGGCCATCGCCGTGCTGGCCGAGCCAGCGATGCCAGTCGGTCATGAAGTGCATGAACGCCCGCGTGCCCTTCGCGCCTTGCTCGCTGAGTTCGCCGGTGTACGGATTCGCGTAGAAGGCGTTCGTGCGGCCGAAGCTCATCGAGACCGCCGCCTGCGGGTCCGCGAAGACGGTCACGGCGGAGGGGCGCGCGCCGGATGCTTTCTCCTTGGCGCGGTCCAGCAGTTCATCAAGCGCGAGTCGCGCAGCACCGGGGGCTGGAGCGGCGACTTTGCGAACTTTCTGTTCGGCCTTGGCGACGATGTCCTTCTCGAACGCGATGGCTGCGCCGGTCAAGGACATGATCAGAATAACGATGCCGGCGACGATGCCCGCGACGAGGTGCAGCCAGAAGAAGATTTTGCGAACGTTCATAGCTCGGCCCACTGACGAAGGAGATTGTGATACACGCCGGTGAGTTGAACCGCGGATTGCTGTGCCGCGGGTTGATCGGGGAGATCACGGCCGAGCCGTTGAATCGCGAGATCCAGATCGAACATCAGCGAACGCCGACCGTCATCGCGAATCATGCTTTGCAGCCAGAAGAACGAACAGATGCGGGCGCCGCGGGTGACGGGCGTGACGTGGTGCAGGCTGGTTGACGGATAAAGAATCATGTGTCCCGCCGGGAGCTTCACGCGTTGCACTCCGTAGGTGTCTTCGACGCACAATTCGCCGCCGTCGTATTCTTCCGGCCCGGCGAAGAAGAGCGTCGCGGACAGATCAGTGCGGATGCGATGCGGTGTACCGGGGACTTGGCGGATGGCGTTGTCGACGTGCGTGCCGAAGGATTGGCCGCCCGAGTAGCGATTGAACAGCGGCGGGAACACGCGCAGTGGCAGCGCTGCGGAGAGGAACAACGGATTCTTCCCGAGCGCAGTGAGAATCATCTCGCCCAGCTGCTGCGCCGCCGGATGGCCTTCCGGAATCTGCATGTTGTCCTTCGTCTTGGCGGACTGATGGCCGGCGGTGACTTTGCCGTCCACCCAGTCTGCCTGGTCGAGAATCTGGCGGGCCTGCGCGACTTGTTCGCGGGTGAGGACATCTGGGATACTGAGGAGCATGGCGGTGGTTGGTTTGGCTTAGAAGGTGAAGCTGGCGGTCAGAACCCCGGAACGGGCAGGGCCAGGAACGATATGACCTCCGCCGACGCGATCGATGTATTCCTCGTCGGTAAGGTTGTAGACGTTCAGGCGGAGCGTCAGGTTCTTGGTCGCGTGATACGCGAGCAGGGCATCGCCCAGCCAGTAACCCGGTGCTTTGCGGAGATTGTTGTTCGCGCTGAATCGACTGCTGGTGTAACGCGCGCCACCGCCGATTTCGAGATTCCATGGGAGCTTGTAGGTGGTCCACAGGCTCAGGGTGTGTTGGGGAACGTTCGCCAATTCGTTGCCTTCCTCCGAGGCGGTTTCGGATTTCAAGATCTCACTGTCCTGAAAGGCGTAGCCGCCGGACACCTGCCACGATTCGGTGATGTTCCCAGCGATGCCTAGTTCGACGCCTTGCACGCGTTGCTCGCCGTTTAAGACGACGACGTCCGTGGGATCAGTGGCGTCCTCGGTTCGGGCGTTAAACTTGTCCGACCGGTAAATGGCCAGGCTGATGTTGGCGCGGTTGCGGAATAGATCCCATTTGGTGCCGAGTTCAAGGCTGCGAACCTCCTCGGGATCGGTGTTGAGATTGTTGGCTGCCGCCGGACCAGCGCTGAGGCTCAAGCCCTCGCCGGCGGGACTGAAGGACGTTCCGTACCCGACGTAGATGCTGCCGTTTGGTCGCGGCTTGTAGATCAATCCGCCGCGATAACTCCACTCGCGATCGATGCGCGACAGCTGGTTGGTCCTCACGCCCGCGGTGTTGTGTCCTTCGAACGTCGTGTCGAAATAGTCCCACCGTAATCCCGCCACCACTTGCCATTGATCGGTGAGCTTGACGGTGTCGAAGGCGGACATCGCAAACGAATCGGCCTGCGTATCAGTGTAGGATCCTGTTCGCCGGATTTGAGAAGAGTAGGGATCGTTCGGATTCGGGAAGAACAGCGACGTCGTGGACACAGCGCCGGTGCGCGCGTAGTTCTGCGAATTTTCGCGGCTGAATTCCAGCCCGGTGACCAGCGTGTGCTCGACCTTAAATGTTTCAAATCGCGACGTGAGGTCGATCTGGTTCGCCGTGATGGTGTCCTCCTGGTCGCGGGACTGGATCTGGCGATTGATGGAGTTCGTGGTGTTGACGCTGACGAAGCGTGGCGCGGTGATGACCGAGTCGCGATCGGTTCGGCCGTAACGCGTGATATTGCGCAGGGAAAACGTCTCGTTGAAGTCGTGCTCGATTTTGGCAGAAGGCAGATAGGTTCGCGTGTTCTCGAAGTCCCGCGCTTTCAACCCGTAGTAATTGCTGTAGTCGACGGGCGGGACGTCATCGCTGTAAGGCGCGAGAGCGGAGGCGGAGTTCGTCACGGTAGGCACCCACGGAATGCCGTAGTCCGGGACGTTGTTCTGTTGTAACTGGAAATAGGAGAGCGTGACCCGCGTTGGCGTGCCGAGACCGAGCGTGAGCGATGGCGCCAGGCCCCAGCGCTGGTTTTGGACGACGTCGCGGCCCGCGGTGTGGTCGCTGTGCCAGAGGCCGTTTAACCGAAGCGAAGTGCCTTCGATGGGACTGGCGGCGATCGGCTGATTCACGTCCACGGTCGCGCGGTTGTAGTCATCCGTGCCCAACCCCAACGAGCCCGAGTAAGCCGGCGTGAGCGTGGGGGATTTTGTGGCGAGATTGACGCTGCCGCCCACTGAACCGCGCCCCGAGTAGGACGATGCCGGGCCTTTGGAAACTTCCACCTGCTCGAGATTGAAGGAGTCGCGGGTGTAGCCACCGAAATCCCGGATGCCGTCCACAAAGATGTCGGTGCGTCCGGAGAATCCGCGGATGGTCATGTTGTCCCCGGCCGGCACTCCGCCTTCACCCGCTTGAAAGCTGATGCCGGGCACATTGCGCAACACATCGCGGAGCGTGGCCGCGCCTTGCTGTTCAATCACCGCCTTGGGCACCACCGTAATCGTCTGCGGCACGTCGCGCAGCGGTTCTGTGTATTTCGGGGAGGACAGGGCCTCGGGCTTATAGCTGTCCTGCTGACCTTTCACCACCACATCGGGGAGCTTGGCTGGAGCATTCGTACCCGCCACGGCGATCGGGGAGTTGGTTGAATTGTTGGACGGCGCGGAGCCACCGGCGTTCTGCCCGTGCATCGTGCCGGCCAGCATGATGGCGTTAACGAGGGAAAGAGTCGCAGCCGAGGAACGCCAGAGCGGCGGGGTCAATGACCTAGGAGAGCCGGTGGACGCAGATGAATTGTCGCCGAGATACGTCATATATGTTTTCTGCGCTGACGATCTCTCCAGCCACGGCACATTGTCCGATGGCGATTCCCGTTGGTGAGGGACGTCCAGCGCGCCGACACCTTGCCAGACCGCGTGCTCCGTCCGCCTTCGGTGGCTTGCCATAGATTAGCGGTGACTTGCGAATTGCCTTTCCTAGACTGGCTTCATGCCGAAACGAACCCAACGAAGCATGGCAGCGCACCGCCCATCGCCGGGCGGAATCGTCGCCAACACGACTTCCTTGGGAACTGATTTGCCGGAGCTGCAACAAGCCCGGGCGTTGTGGCAGTTGAACCGGTTTGATGAATCGCTGGCCCTCTTCGACAAGGCGGTCCGCAAATGTCCGGGCAATTCCCTGGCGCTGACGGACGCGAGCCGGGCTTTTGGCTCGCGATTCGAGATTGCGCGGGCGGAGGAGTTGCTGGACCGGCTGATCAAACTCAACCGACACAATCCGCAGGTGCTTCATCTGGCGGGGCAAAGTTACCGGATGATTTTTCGTCCCGAGAAGGCGATGGACTGTTTCCGGCGGGCGTTGTCTGCGAGTCGCGCTCTGCCCGATGCGCAGCTGGAGCTGGCGTTGCATTATGAACGCCGGCATCGCCTCGCGGAGGCGCTGGATTTGATCAACGACTGCCTGCACCACGATCCCGGCTACCACGCTGCGGAGTTGGTGAAGGCGCGTTTGCTGCGTCGCTTGAAGGATGAGGCGGGTGCGGAAGCAATCCTCCGTCGTCTTTCCACGAGTGAATCGGTGCATCCCGAGATTCGCGCGCAGGCGTGGTCAGAGATCGCGCAGTTGCTGGATCGACAGGCGCAGTATGACGATGCCTTCGCCGCGATGATGCACTGCAAGGAGCTGCTGCTGATCGACGAAGCGCCTTGCCGCCGCGAGTCCGAGGCCGTGCTGCATCACCTGGGCGATCTCGCGAATTCCGTCACACCGGCGCACTTCCGCAAGTGGACGGAGGAAGGCCGCTCGTTCGAACCGTGCAAGACGGCGGTGCTGGCGAGTTTTCCGCGATCAGGCACGACGCTGTTGGAGCAGGTGCTCGACAGTCACTCGGGCCTGGTCAGCTCCGATGAGCGCGAGGCATTCGCCCGAGATATTTTTCCAGCCATGTGGCAGAGCGCGGCAAATCCGTTGCCGAAGGCGGAGATTCTCGATGCCATTCCGCGTGAACGATTGCTGGCGCAACGGGAACGGTATCTCGCGTACATGTCTGCGGCGCTGGGCGAGCCGATCGGCGGACGCGTGCATCTCGACAAGAATCCCACGCTGACGCTGTTGCTGCCGGCGGTGCTGAGATTGTTCCCGGAAACGCGGCTGCTCATCGCGTTGCGCGATCCGCGTGATGTGGTCCTGAGTTGCTTCATGCAGTTCCTGCCAATGAATACGAACAGCGTCTGCTTCCTCACGCTGGAACGCACGGCGCGGCGTTACGCGTCGGACATGGCGATCTGGCGGCGATTCCGCGAAGCCATCGCATCGCCGTGGCTGGAGGTTCGTTACGAAGACACGGTTCGCGATCTGGAGCGGGAAGCGAGACGGTCTCTGGAGTTCCTCGGGCTGCCGTGGGAAGCGCAGGTGCTGGAGTATCGCGAACGGCTCAAGGACAAGGCGGTTTCCTCGCCCACTTACGAAGCGGTGAGCAAACCGCTCTATACGACATCGATTGGCCGGTGGAAACACTACGCTCGTTACTTCGAGCCGCTGTCGCCGATTTTGGAGCCGTCGGTCCGGGCGTTTGGTTACGAGTAGTCGGGTGCTTGTGACGGTTTGTTCATCGGAAAGTCACTTGTAACTCGGCTACTTTCCTGAGAGTCTTTCTATCGTCTTCCACCAGTTGCGGCTCTGCTTTTGAACTTCGGTTCCGGCGAGCCAGAGGGCATTGAGACGATGTGTCGTAATCATCAACAACAAGAGTCGAACGGTTCGCCTGACAGCGCTTGTTTTCTCATTACTTCCAGCCACCGGCAGGCGCGACTTGGGCCAAGGTTTTCCAACACAGTCATCCAAATCCATCAAGAAGTATGAACAACAGCAGCAGAAGAGGTTTGTCCATTCTGGCCGGCGGGTTGGCCTTTGTCGGCTCCGCCAACAGCGCCGACCTGATCGTGAATGGCAGTTTCGAGGAAGGCCCGGGCGTGGGCTGGGTTGGGCATTTCCGGACCTATAACTACTCGGCGGCCTACTATCGCGGTCCTGCCATTCCTGAATTCGAGAATCCAGGCAGCAGCTACTCATGGCAGCACGGCATCGCTTCCGGCGATTACACGGGGCCTTGCGTGCAGACGGTGGACCTCACGGCAGGCGCCTCGGCTGGGGACATCGATGCCGGCCGCGCCCAGTTTACTTTCAGTGCATGGATGGCTTCCTACGGCAATCCTGGTTCGAACCCTGAACGTCCCTACGTGACGATGCAGTTCTTCGACGCCGCGAACGCGCCGCTGGGTTCGGTGGTCGCGCTGGATCGATCGATCGGCGATCACTTCGTTCAGTTCGCCGATGGCGTCACTGCCTTTGACACTTCGACGCACGAGCATTTCTGGGGGAAATACCGACGGTCTGGACCCGTTCCCCCAGGCGCGCGAACCGCAACAGTCGGCATCACTCGCAGTCCGAATGCTCAGCTTAGCGGCACTCCCGACTCATACACCGACCTCGTCAAACTCGACGTGCAGGCGGCGGCCGTCGTTCCGCCAGCGATCGTCTCGAGTGCTCCCGCGGGCAGCAATGTCCGGCCGGATGCCGCGATTAAGATCATCCTGCAAGACGGCTCGACCCAGGTCGACACCAGCAATCTGCAATTGACGTTCGATGGCGGAGCGGTCACGCCCACGGTTAATCGGACCGCGGGAACCACGACCATTGAGTTCGATCCCCCGGGCCTTCTGGCTCCCGTTTCGAGTCATTCGGTCCAGCTGATCTTCGCGGACAACGGCGCTGTTCCCGTCGTCCAGACGAATCAATTCAACTTCGCCGTGTTCAGTTACTACAACCTGCTGCTGCCTTCGCCGCTGCATTTCGAAGACTTCGAATCGAGCGCGGAGGGGGTCTTGCCGGCCGGCTGGACGCAGCAGAGCTTCACGCCCGTTCCGGATCCGAATGTCGACTTCGGTGACCTCTACTCCGCTCCGTATGCCGGCTGGACGGTCGTGAACAGCAGTCGCTTCAACGACCCATTGCTTACCTACGCCTCGCATACGCCCGAGACCGATTACCGGCGCGTGCTGTCGGCGAACTCCGTCAACGTGGTGAACGGCGTCGTGTTCGAAACGTTGGCGCAGGGGAAGATTGCCTTCGGCAATTCCGGCTATCGCGACAGCTCGGCGGGTCCAACGGGATCGCAGGTCATGTATTTGTTCTCGAAAGATTTCGATCTCACCGGTCAGAACAATGTCTACCTCTCCTTCCACAGCCTCTGGGAACAAAACCAGGACAGCATCGGCGCCGTCGAATACTCCATCGACGAAGGCGCGACGTGGCTTCCGGTGGCCTATTACCTCGAGAATGGCGATGTCGTCCGCGATGGCAGTGGTGCCATCGATGCCGTGGCCAGCTTCAGCACGGTGCGCTCGGATATTGCCACTTACACCGACCCGAATACGCAGGAGGTTCGCGGCGGATTCTATGGCGCGTTCATTGGGGTGGACTCCAGCCAATGGAGCACGCTGGGCGATTTCATCCGACCCGGAGTGGATGACGGTGCGGTTGTCGGGAAGCGCGTCGAGCTGTTCCGGCTGCCGTTCGCTGACAACCAGTCCAAAGTGCGGCTGCGATTCGCGCACGCGGGCACAGACAGCTGGTATTTCGGCATCGACAATGTCGGCCTCTATTCGCTGACTGAAGTGTCGCCGCCGGTCATCACCGGTCCCACTCCGGGATCGATTACCGATGCAGTCGGGAACAACGTTCGCTTCGACATCTCGCTGCTGGGCACCGGACCATACACCTTCCAGTGGCGGCGCGACGGCACGGCGCTGCCGGGCCAGACGTCGCAGGGGCTGTCGCTGTCCAATATTCAGGCGACTTCGGCCGGCGGTTATAGCGTGGTCGTCGGGTATCTGGGCGG
Source organism: uncultured Bifidobacterium sp. (assembly GCA_964491875.1). Taxonomy (GTDB): domain Bacteria; phylum Verrucomicrobiota; class Verrucomicrobiia; order Limisphaerales; family JADJPG01; genus JADJPG01. The sequence continues at coordinate 34,703 of CAZBIC010000052.1, read as the reverse complement.
CAGCGTGACCAGTTCAGTCGCCACGTTATCCGTCTTCCAGCCGGAACCCGCCCGCGTTGCGTTGCAGTGGGATTTTGCCGAGTTCAACGAAACCGCCACGCTCGGCGCTGACGTGGATTACTTCGATTCCACGGTCTTCAACGGCAGCTACATCGTCCCGACGGATGTGCCCGGGCTTCCGCAGATCGGCGGTGAGAATGTCAACGTCATGCACGTTCCCAGTGGCGCCGGTGGACCGAGCGGCGGTTATCTTCTCCGCCACGGCCTGTCTGCGAATGGCGGCGGAACCAACGTCAACCAGTACACGCTCATCGTCGACGTGCTTTATCCGGCGGGCTCCCACAATCTCCGCCGTGCGATCCTTCAGACCCAGCTGCAAAACACCGACGACGCCGAATTCCGGTTCGACGAGAACAACGCCCTCGGTGTGAACGGCGTCTATCACGGACGCATCCAGTCCGACACCTGGCACCGCATCGCGCTCGCTGTGGATCTCGCCGGGCCGGGACCGCATCCCGTCGTGGCGAAATTTATCGACGGCGTTAAGGTCGGCCAGCAGGTGTTGACCGCTGGAGTCGACGGCCGTTGGTCGCTCTCCACCGATCCGGCGACGCCTTACGCGCTGCTGTTCGGCGGACTCGCGGATGAATCACAGGAAGCCTTCGTCAGCAGCGTCCAGCTTCGCGCCGGTCGTCTGTCCGATGCCGCCATTGCGGCGATGGGCGGGCCGACGCCTGGAAAGATTCCTGGCGCCGTCGGTATCAAACGCGACGGAGCGGCCGCAGTTCTCCGCTGGAGCGGCAGCACCTTGCTGCAAGCGCCATCGCCCACGGGTCCGTGGACGCCTGTCAACGGCGCCGCCAAGCCGTTCACGATTCCCTCGGCGGGCGGAACGCGATTCTATCGCTCGAACTAAGTGAGCGATTCGAAATCATACCGCGCGCGGGCTGTTCAGCAGCTCGCGCGCGTTCTTGTTCTCGGCCAGGTGTTGTCCGGGCTCCTCGTTTCCGCCGGACACGCCGCGCCCGTCACGAATCTTTCCGTGATGAGCTTCAACATCTGGGTGAACGGCGGAACCAGTCTGCCCCAGTGCATCGAAGCGATTCGAACCTCTGGTGCTGATCTCGTGGGGTTGCAGGAATGCAGTGCCGCCACCGCGCAGACGATTGCCAACAGCCTCGGATATTACGTGCACGCCGTCAGCGGCGTCTCCATCGTCAGTCGCTATCCGATTGCCCATGCGCCTGCGGTTCAGGGCGGTTCCGCGGTCGCCGTTGAATTGAGTCCCGGCCAGCGCGTATACCTCTTCAACTGCCACCTCGCGGCGTATCCTTATGGTCCCTACAGCATGCGCGAAGGGCGCGATCAGGCGTTCGTCTTGAATCAAGAGCAGCAGACACGGATGCCGGCGCTGAACCTGTTGCTCAACTCCATGGCGCCGTATCTCGCCGGAAACTCCCCGTGCTTTCTCACGGGCGATTTCAATGCGCCGTCGCACCTCGACTACCTGAATTATCCCTGGCCCACCTCGCTGGCGCCGCTTCAGGCCGGGCTGGTGGATTCCTACCGCGCGCTGCATCCGACGAATCGTTTGTATCCGTCCGCCTTTGCCTTCAACGATCCGGGCATTACCTGGACACCGCGCGTGGACGAGGAACCAAACGGTGCCTTTGATCGCATCGACTTCGTCTACAACTCGGACAACGACGGCGCGACCGCGGTCTTCTCCGCCGAACTCGACGCGCGCAACAGCGTGAATCCGTGGCCGTCGGACCATCGCGCCGTTCTCACTCGATTCTCGCTCACGCCACCCACGCTGTTCGCGCAGGCCACGCAGCCGTTCCCCGCGAACGGCGCGACCGAAGTTTCTACTACTACACTCTCATGGCTGACAGGCAGCAACGCGGTTTCCCACGACGTGTATTTTGGCACCACCAGTCCCGGCTCATTCCAGACCAACACAACCAACAGCACGATCTCATTGCCGCTGCTTACGCCGGGTGCCACCTATTACTGGCGCGTCGATGGACGCACTTCCGGTGGCGTGGTCACTGGCGCGGTGTGGTCGTTCACCGTGCGGAACCATCGCCTCTACGAATGGACCTTCTCCCAGGCCGATCTCACGCCCGCTCTCGGCAATGGCGTGATGTCTTACGCGGACGGCGCGACGACTTCCAATCTCACCAGCTTCGGCACGTCCGATGGAGTCGCCGTTCCCCACATCAACGGCCAACCCACGCGCTACCTGCGTGTGCCGGCATTCGCTGCGACGGGCAACGGGCTGCATGTCACGCTCACCGGGACCACGGCCAACGGTGGCGGCGTTTATCTCAACCGTTACACGCTCATCTGGGACGTGCTCATTCCTGGTTCGATCGGATGGACGCCGCTCTTCAACACCAATCCGCAGAACGCGAATGATGCCGACTTCTACATCGACAGCACCGGTCGCCTTGGCATCAGTCCCATCGGCTATGCCGCCACGCCGTTGGTCGCCGCGAACACCTGGAATCGAATCGCGTTCACAGCGGATCTGGCGGCTGGCACTGCCAGTTACTTTCTGAACGGCAACCGCATTTTCACCGGCTCCGCGTCGTTGGACGGCCGGCACTCCCTTTATTCGGATGCCGACGCCGGGCCCGATCTCCTGCTCTTCAATGAAGGGGACACCAGCGGAGTGTACACTCACGCGGCGCTGCTCAGTGCCTTCGCCGTCACGGACCGTGCGATGACGGCGGCGGAGATTCAGGCGTTGGGCGGACCAAATGACCTGGGCATTTTCAATCGCGTGCTGCCGCCCGTCCGGATTCGTCGTGATGGCGCCTCGCTTCACCTCGAATGGAACGCCACGGCCGGCGTGCGCCTGCAACGAACCTCCAAGCTGGCAACGGGTGGCTGGGAAGATCTGCCGGGCACCGACGGAACCAATGCCTACGCGGAACCGCTTGAGCCCACCGGCGGATTCTATCGACTGGCCCGGTAGCCTACTGGTGGTTACGATGCGGCCCGTCACGTATCCATGAAATCGCCCGCCCAACCGGACGCCTCCGCCGCTGCATCAAGTCGCACGGGCATTTCCACCGTGACCGCCACGATGCGCGCCGAGCGGCATGGGCATCCCGGGCTGGTGGTCTGGCTCACCGGACTGAGCGGTGCGGGAAAGACGACGCTGGCGTGTGAACTCGAGCGGCGGCTGTTCGATGCCGGCTTCGCTGCGTGCCTGCTCGATGGGGATATCCTGCGCCGCGGGCTCTGCAGCGACCTTGGATTCTCCGCCGCGGATCGCCGGGAGAACATCCGGCGCGTCGGCGAACTGGCCGCGCTCTTTGCCGCGGCCGGTTCGGTCGTCATTTGCGCGTTCATCTCGCCCTATCGCGAAGACCGCGATCGCATTCGCCGATTGCTCGGCGCGGGTCGGTTCGTAGAGGTTTACGTGAATGCGCCCATCGAGGTCTGCGAACGCCGCGATGTGAAGGGGCACTACGCCCGGGCGCGCGCCGGGTTGCTCAAGGAATTCACCGGCGTCTCCGCTCCCTACGAACCTCCGCTCGCGCCGGAGATCGAGATTCGCACCGACCTTCTCTCGATTTCGGACTCTACCGACGTCCTGTTCCATCACCTGTCCAGCTCGCGTCCCATTGAAACTGATTCGCCGTCGGCATCTGGGCGGTGAAGGTGGAGATCGGGACTGATCCGTAGTCGATATGATTTCCAGCCCACTCAAAATGATCCCTAGGGGGGTTGGAAGGCGAACGACTGGATCACTCGATACTTGCCCCTCGATCCTGGGACCACAGGCCCGGCGAGAAGTAGCAGGAGGAAACCGCCGACAATGTAGTTGCTTATCAACACGAGCAGCCCCACGACGAGACTCTTGGTGGACCAATGAGATGCTGTCATCGGATGAGCTTTCTCACCCGACGACAGCGGCACGGAGGCTGTGGATTATTGACTGACGATGCGTAGATGCTTTACGGGGGCAGGTTGGAGCGATGCCTTCGATACGACTGATTCAACAGTCATGTTGTTGATTACACTTTTGACGCCGTTGATGTCGGTGACGAGTTTGGTCACCAATGTCTTTTCGGCGGCGTTCTTCGCTTTTCCGCTCAACGTCACCACGCCATCGGTGGTCTCGACTTTTGTCTTCATGGCGCTGGTGGAGCGATGGGACATCAATGATGCCTTCACTTGGGCGGTGATGGAGGCGTCGTCGATCTTCTCGGCGATGGTTTCATCCGGCTTGGCCGGGGTCTTCGCGATGGTCATTTCATTCTTCACTTCTTTCACGCCCTCGACGTCGCGGGCGTATTCGGTGGTCAGATCCTTCTGAGCCTGGCTGGATGCTTCGCCGCGAAGGCTGACGATGCCGTCCTTGACGTAGACGTCCGTTTTGTTGGCGCTGACATTGCGATGGAAGAGGAGTGTGGTCTTGACCTTGGTGCCGATCCAGCCATCGGAATGTTCGGCATGGTTCACGCCCTTTATTTTGAGCTGGTTGTCCACGCGCTTGACTCCGGGAAGGCTCTCCACGGTGTCTTCGGCCAGGGATTTGTGCGAACTGTCGGCGACGGTTCCGGTGAGGGTGACGACGCCGTCTTCAGACTTGGTGGTGATGGAATCATTCTTGAGATGGGTTTTGAACACGTAGGAGGACTTGGCGGAGGATTCGATCCGCTCGTCCGTGTCGGACGCGCGAAGTGACGCAGTCGTGAGCAGGAGACAAACGGCGGCGCCGAGGGCGAGGTGATGGGTGGTTTTCATTTGTGGTGGTTATGTTTTCGTCGAAGGCGTCACCGGCGGTAACGCGATCCGAACCGTAGTTTGCTATCCGCAGGGGGACCATGGGGTGTAACCCGACCGGGAGATTCGATGGGTTTCTGCGGGCGGGCTAGACCTCGGCGACGAGAAGGAACGGAATGTTCGAGGCGGGTGGTCGCCCCAAGGGAAAGTTCTCCGGGAATCACTCCCAACCGTCACACGGATTTTCGAGCACCCGGAGAACAATGAAGAACAGCGCAATGACGGGCAGCGCGTGGATGAAGCCGCCGAGGGTTAGGGACGTGAGGATCCCCACCAGCCAAACGGCGACAAGCGTGGCGGCAATGGCGTACATCGAATCCTACGGTTTTAATCCACCGCGAAAGTCAGGATGGTATTCGTTGCCGACGCGGAGTTGCGACGCGTTTGGTGACAGCTGAGGCTTTGGCGTTTCACGGCGCGATCTTGTCGCTCATCCATTGGCGCGCCTGTTGGAATCCGTCTTTCAATTCGCTGAAGCCTTTCGCGAACCCGCTTTTGACATCGCTCCAGGTCGACTCCGTCGCGTTCTTCGCTTCATCCAGTTGTTTGTTCAGCTTGGTGGCCTGATCGCGCAGAACCTGAAGTTTCGGCTGGGCTTCGGCCTTGGCGGCATCGGTGGATTTCTCGATCTTGGCGGAGAGCTGTTCCAGATCACGGTTAATCTCATTCATCTGGCTTTGCATCGTGGCAACAAACTCTGCCTTCTGTGCGTAGGCGTAGTCCTTCATGTCGCGCGCGGCTTCTTTCGTGTCCTGGGCGACTTTGTCGAGCTGGTCCGCCGTTGCGCCGCGTTCCGCCGCTGCTGTGGTTTCATTGTTTGGTTTGCAGCCGACAACGAGAACAGTCGAGGCGAGAAGTGTAAGTGCGAGTGATTGGTGATGTTTCATAATGGTGTCTTTCGTGAAGCGCGGGGCGCCTGGTTGATTTGACTGCCGTGAGCCGCGGGAATGAATGGAACCGGCAGAAAGCCGGTGGCACGTCTGGCCTGTTCCATCTCTTCCTCGCGTCGATTCACAGCCGGCAGTTTGCCTGGCCGGGAGAGCGGATGCCATGGGGTGAAACCCTACTGGGGATTTCATTCACTGGTCGCTGCTGAATACAACAAAACACCGACGGGAGTGCCGGCGGTGTTGAGGTGGAGATAAAGTTCAGAAGGCGAAACGCAAGCCGACGCGTCCGAGTCCGTGGTTCTCGGTTTCGTCGGTAAACACATAGCGGCCGTCGAGGAAGATGCCGAGTTTCTGAGTGAAGCGGTATTCGAGGCCACCGCCCGCATGAAGAAAGTTTAGCAGGGTGGGATCGAACTGGCGTCCACCTCCGCCGTAGACGTAGGGAGCGAATCCGCTTTGTCCGAGCGGAAACCGCCCGATCAAGCTGGCGGAGGCATTGTCCAGAAAGCTGTGACCGGTGTTCTCGGAGTAGGCTTCCCCGCCGAAACCAAGGTTTCGCGTGACGAAATAGTTGAGCCCGGCGCCGGCTCCAATCCTGAGGTCGTCCCGGACTCGTTCATCGGTGATGTGGTTGATCGTTTCTTGTCCGACCGAGCCGGAGCCGAACAGATCGAGCGTCGTTTCCCGCGCCCAGTATTTGTCTTCGTCGGCGTGAGCAGTCAGCACGACGTTTGTGGCGAGGGCGACGACGGTGGCGATCAGAACGTTTCTGTGATTCATTCGTTTGGTCATGCCTGTGATGCTATCGATGGCGGTGATTCTGACCATGGGGTGAAACCCTACTCCGGGAGAGTTGTAAACCTTCTTGAAAAAATACCAGCCGCCCGGTGAGGGGCGGCTGGTTTCGTCGCAGCGCGGGCAACGAAAGGGCGGTTCTCCGGAGAGAACCGACTGGTTGACCGCGCCTTTGTGCGATCAGGAGCAGCAGCTGGAGGACGTGGAGCAGGATTCCTTGAGCGCTTTCTCAACTACTTCTCGGGTTTCGCCGGTGCGCTTCTGGATGCGGCCCAGCAGCTCTTCCTGCTTGCCTTCGACATACTGCAGATCGTCGTCGGTCAGCTTGGCCCATTTCTGTTTGAGCTTGCCCTTGGTGATGTTCCAGTCGCCCTTGATTTCGAGTGTTGTCATAACGATTCCTCTTGTTAGTTGGTTTACGTTTGCCGCCAACGTGACGGCAAAATGGGCCCGCCGAATTCCGGCGGGTTGTGCGTCTGCTAATCAACACGCAGTGTCACGGTGAGGTCCCCGCGAACGGCTTTCGAATAGGGGCATGTCGTGTGCGCGTAATCCATGATCCGTTGCACCTGGGCGCGATCAATTCCCGGAAGATTGGCGTGCAATTCGACCGCCAGCCGGTAGCCGTCCTGATCGTCTTCGATCAGGCTTACCATGACGCGCACTGTGGATTCCGTGATTGGAGTACCCAGCTTCTTGGCGGCATTGACGAGGGCGCCGTGGTAACATGCCGAGTACGCGCCGGCGAAGAGCAGTTCTGGACTGGGGCCGCGCTTCTCCAGGCCTTTCTCGAGAGGGTTGCCCAATGGAACAATGGACATGCCGTCGGGCGTCTTGATAGTTCCGGAACGTCCGCCCTTGGAGATGGATTCCGCTGTGAACAGTGTTTTCATGAGATTGCACGAGTGAGACCAAAGTGGTCCAGGATACGGACCACCTGACCTCACGCATGTCAGCGGCGAAGGACCAAAACAATCACCGCAATCAGAAGAACGAGGCCGAGCGTGCCTCCACCGACGTAGTAGAAATTCGCGAGCACCGGTAATAGTAGGAGTGACATATTGGATCTTTCGTTTGTGATGACGAATCTCTTCGCCACCATTGTTCAAGACCATGTTACTTCGTGAGCCATCTCGTTCCTATGGGGTGGATCCCGAACTCGAACCGTCCGAGGTAATCCTGCAGGCACCTTCGATGAAGCTTCTTTGCCGGTTTTTGGAAACCTGCTAGAAGGCGTTTGGTCAGTTGACCTGACTTTTGCCGCCATGAATGAACATCGAACCAAGCCACTCCTGCCGAAGAGAGCCTTTGCGCTCCGTGTCCTGCGCGGACTCTCGCTCGCCCTCGGCATCATCGGACTTTCCCTGGCGCTGGGGATTGTCGGATACCACTTCTGCGAGGGACTGTCCTGGCTGGATTCCCTCCTGAATGCTTCGATGATTCTGACGGGCATGGGACCGGTGAATGAGCTGCACACCGTCGCAGGAAAACTGTTCGCTTCGTTTTACGCTCTCTTCAGTGGAGTCGTTTTCATCACCTCCGTCGCCATCTTGCTCGCCCCGCTGGTCAATCGTTTCCTTCACAAGTTCCATTTGGAATTCATCAATCCGGAAGAAGACCGGAACGTCCGGCGTTGACGCGACTGTGTTGATGTCATTTCGCTGGGTCCATTGTGATTCCTGAAACTGGAGTGAGTCCGAATGGACTCACCCCAGCCAGGGCCTTCTGAGCGGGCAGGCAGAATCGATCTTTTCCCTCGGCGCCACCGACGAGCCTTGTTTACGTAAAGTTGTGCCCTTCCTGCCATGGGGTGTACTCCCCATGGACGCCCTCCATGGAGCAAGGATAGTTGGTGGCAGCCATCTCCCGGTCTCGCAGAGATGCATCGTCGTGATTTCTCGCCGGCGGGACGGCTACATCATGAGACGTTTGCTGGCCGCCTTCGCGCGGCGATATCGCACAGCGTTGGGCCGTCACCTGAAAGTTGGTCACCGTGCCAGCTCGAAAACTGCTGTGCGCGTCGGTCAGCTGGTGGTCGCGCTCGAATTGGGGCGTTCGGAGCTGAACCAGATTCACGAACGAGCTCTGGCCTCGGTGAGATGTGTTGGCAGCATGGCATCTCGGAACCGGCGGGCTACGGCGTTCTTGGCTGCCGTCATTATTGGCTTTAAGGACGCCCGTCGTGCTTTCCGGCGAGACAACAGGAAGCTCCTCGAGGGTGAAAGCGTTTCTTCCCGCCATCTGGCGAACCGGAGTAAGGGCAGTCGGGAAAGTGCTGCCGGCGAGTCCGCGAAGCTTTTGGAAGCATCGTTGAAAGCGCAAGAGACGATGCGCCGGTTGACCCGCCGGAACCTCACGGCGCAGGAGCGCGAGCGGCACGTGATCAGTCACCGGCTTCAAGATGTCATCGCCCAGACTTTGTTGGGGGTTCATGTCCGCCTGGTGAACCTCAGAACCACGGCGCGCGGCAACAAATCTTCCCTGACGAAAGAAATCGCCAGAACACAGCGGATGGTGGAAGAGTCGGTCAGATCAATCAATCGGTTCGCGCGTGAGCTTTCCGCCGTTCAGCCTGCGTGAGCCGTGCCGTTCAACGCCTTTCAGAACGACGGTTCCATCAATTCATGAAGACCAGTCTCAAGCGGGGCACCCGATCAAAACGACTCCCTGCTGCGGGCGGAGCGGAGGTCGCGCCGCCGCCCGCCCGCCTGTTTCCCATCGTGGGCATTGGCGCCTCGGCTGGAGGACTTGAAGCGTTGGAGCAGTTCCTCGGTCGGGTGCCCGCGGCCAGCGGCATGGCATTTGTCATCGTGCAACACCTCGACCCGACGCACAAAGGGATCATGCCCGAACTGCTGCAACGCGCCACGCGCATGAAGGTCATCCAGGTCAAGGATCGCACCTCGGTCCAGCCCGATTGCGTGTATGTGATTCCGCCGAACAAGGACATGTCCATCCTGCACGGCGTGCTGCACCTGCTCGCGCCCGCGGCGCCGCGCGGGCTGCGTCTGCCGATTGATTTCTTCCTTCGCTCGCTGGCGCAGGATCAGCAGGAACACAGCGTGGGTGTGATTCTTTCCGGAATGGGCTCCGACGGCACGCTGGGTTTGCGCGCCATCAAGGAGAAGGCGGGTGTCGTGCTGGTGCAGGAACCGGCGTCGGCCAAGTTTGATTCCATGCCGCGCAGCGCCATCGATGCGGGACTGGCGGACATCGTGGCTCCGGCCGAGGAACTTCCCGCCCGGATAGTCGCTTATCTGCGGCGCACGCCGTTGATCGCCCGGACGGAAGCGGCGTTGGAAGAGAAGACACAGAGTGCGCTCGACAAGGTGGTCATCCTGCTTCGCTCTCACACCGGCAATGATTTCTCCTGCTACAAGAGGAATACGCTGTACCGACGGATCGAACGCCGCATGGGCATTCATCAGATCCACAAGATGTCGGCGTATGTTCGCTATCTGCAGGAGAACTCGCAGGAGTTGAATCTGCTCTTCAAGGAACTGCTCATCGGCGTGACGAACTTCTTCCGCGATCCCACCGTTTGGGAACAACTCGGCAGGCAGGCCATTCCTGCGCTCCTCGCCGGGCGCGCCCCCGGTCAGGCGTTGCGCGCGTGGGTGCCTGGCTGTTCCACCGGAGAGGAAGCTTACACCCTCGCCATTGTGTTCAAGGAAGCGGTGGAAAGCCTGAAGCCCAAGGGGAATTACTCCCTCCAAATCTTCGCGACGGACCTCGACAAGGACGCGATCGACAAGGCGCGGCAAGGCCTGTTCCCGGCGAACATTTCGGCCGACGTGTCGCCGGAGCGATTGAGCCGGTTCTTCAGCAAGGAAGCTGGCAGTTACCGGGTGCGAAAAGAGATTCGCGAGATGGTCATCTTCGCGCCGCAGAATCTCATCATGGATCCGCCGTTTACCAAGCTGGACATCGTGAGCTGCCGCAATCTGCTGATCTACCTGACCGCCGAGGTGCAGAAGAAGCTGATGCCGCTGTTCCACTACAGTCTTCGTCCTGATGGCCTTTTAGTTCTTGGCAGCTCGGAGACGGTGGGTGATGCCACCGAGCTGTTCGTGCCGCTCAATGGCAAATCGAGAATCTTTCGTCGAAAGGAATCTGTCCTGCGTTCTGAGAAAATCTCCTTTCCCGCTTCCTCCAGCACCAACGTGTCCGCAGCACCCGAAGCGAGTCCGGCGAACAAGCCGTCCGCCTCATTGCAGAGCCTCGCCGATCAACTGGTCCTCCAACGTTACGCTCCGCCTGCGGTTCTCACGAACGAAAGCGGGGACATTTTCTACGTCAGCGGCCGGACGGGAAAATATTTGGAACCGGCCGCCGGCAAGGCCAACTGGAATCTCTTCGCCATGGCCCGCGAAGGTTTGCGCTACGAGCTGTCGGGGGCGTTCCAGAAGGCCATTCAGCAAAAGGAAGGCGTGACGATCCATGGGCTTACCGTCGGAACCGACGGCGGTAAGCAAGGCGTGGATGTCACCGTCCAGCGCCTCGATCAACCCGGAGCCTTGCAGGGATTGTTGATGGTCATCTTCACCGATGTGGCCACGCCGGTGGCCGCTGTCAAAATGGGTCGCGTGGCAAAGCCGCAGGCGCAAAGCGCACGGGTGTCGGAGCTGGAGCGGGAGTTGGTCCGGATTCGGGCCGAGGCGCGGGCGACTCACGAGGAGATGCAGACGTCGCAGGAGGAGCTCCGCTCCGCCAATGAAGAGCTGCAATCCACCAATGAGGAATTGCAATCCACCAACGAGGAGCTCACCACCTCGAAGGAGGAGATGCAGTCGATGAATGAGGAGCTGCAGACGGTGAACACAGAATTGCAGACCAAGGTGGACGAACTGTCGCGTGCCAGCAATGACATGAAGAACCTGCTCGACAGCACGGACATCGCCACCCTGTTTCTGGACAAGGATCTCAACGTGCGCCGGTTCACTCCGCAGGCCACCAAAATCATCAAGCTCATCGCGGCTGACGTGGGACGCCCCATCACCGATCTCGCGTCGGATCTGCGCTACCCGGAACTCACTGACGACGCACGGGAAGTGCTGCGCAAGCTGACTGCGGTGGAGAAGCCTGTGGGCGCGCGCGATGGCCGCTGGTTCACCGTTCGCATCATGCCCTACCGGACGGCGGATGATCGGATCGATGGCGTCGTGATTACGTTCGCGAACATCACCGAAGCCAAGAAGCTGGAAGCGCAGTTGCGCGGCAAGCCCGGAAACGGGGCAGGGGAGCCAACAGTCTTCGCAGTCGCGCCCAAGCGAAGTAAACGACCAGTGAAACGAAGCAAATGAACCGCCGCGGCTCTGCGGAGTTCTCACGATGAAAAGAAAACTGAACGCCTCGACCACCCCTGCGGAAGTGCGCGCCCGCGCGAGCGCCGATCAGCGTGAGTTCGGCGCCAGCCTGGCGAACCGGCCGATGATGCTCAGCCTTTACCGGCGCGCGGAGCAACAGCTGCGAAAGCATTCGGGAGTCGCGCGCGAGAAGTTGAAGGTTCAGAAGGCGACGGAGGATCCCCGGCGGGTGCTGCATGAACTGCAGGTCCATCAGGTGGAACTCGAGATGCAGAACGAGGAGCTTCGACAGGCGCGGAACGCGATGGAGGCCGGGCTGGAGAAGTACAGCGATCTCTACGATTTCGCACCCATCAGCTACCTGACCATTGACCGGGCGGGAATGATCACGGAGGCGAACCTTGCCACGACGCAACTGCTCGAGATCGGTCGGGCCGCGTTGCTGAAGAAGCGTTTCGGCGACACCGTCCGCGCGGAGGAACGTCCGGCTTTCGCGGCCTACCTCGCGCGGTTGTTCGAGAGCAAGGTGTGGCAGGAATGCGATTTGAAGCTGGCCGTGCGCGGCGGGAGTTTGATCGATGTCCGATTAAGGGCAACGATCTGCGAGGCCGGGGACGCGTGTCGCGTGGCGGTCACGGACGTCACCGATCGCAAGCGGGCGGAGGACCGGTTGCGAGTTTCGGAGATCCGGTATCGCCGGCTCTTCGAAGCGGCGCATGACGGGGTGCTGATCCTCGATCCGGCCACGCGCAAGATCACGGATGCCAATCCGTTCATGACCCGGTTGCTGGGCTATCCGCAGGTTCAACTGATCGGCAAGGAGCTTTTTGAGATCGGGCTGCTCAGTGACGAAGCAGCGAGCCAGCAGATGTTCCGTCAGTTGAAACGGACGCATCAGGTGCGATACGAGGATCTGCCGCTCAAGAGCCGGACGGGGCGCCATCAGGAGGTCGAAGTGGTGGCCAATCTGTACGAGGAAGACGGGCATCCCGTCATCCAGTGCAACATCCGCGACATCACGGAACGGAAGCTGGCGGAGGACGCGCTACGGCGGAACGAGGCGTTGTTCTCGGCGTTGATCGAGCAGGCGCCGGTGGGGGTTTACGTGGTGGATGCCAGGTTTCGGATGCTTCAGATCAATCGCGAAGCCCAGCCTTCCTTCGCCCGGGTCCGCCCATTGGTGGGTCGCGACTTCTCAGAGATTATCCGCGTCCTCTGGCCGAAACCGACGGCGGACCTGATTGAGAAGAGATTCCGGCATACACTGAAGACCGGCCGGCCATTTAAGTCGTCCGAGTTTTCGGCGCGGCGCCGGGACATTGGCGAAAGGCAGATTTTCGAGTGGCAGATCCAGCGCGTGACGCTGCCGGCTGGCGAGCATGGAGTGGTGTGTTTCTTCAGCAACATCACGGAGCGGAAGCGGACGGAGGAGATTCAGCGGCGGGTGGCGGTGCTGGCGGCCTCCAACCAAAAGCTGGAACGCGAAGTTATTTGGCGACGTGCGATGGAGGTGGCGCTGAAACGAAGCGAGCGAGACCAGCGGAAACTCCTGGAACAGTCGTTGCACCAGCGCGAACAGCTGCGGCAGCTGTCACGTCAGGTGTTGCGCGCGCAGGAGGAGGAACGCAAATCGATCAGCCGTGAGTTGCATGATGTCATCGCCCAGACACTGACCGGCATCAATATCCGGCTCGGTGCGTTGAAGAAAGAGGCCGCAATGGGGACCCGGGATCTCGATCGCAACATCGCCCGCACCCAGCGGATGGTGGAGAAGTCGGTGGAGATCGTGCATCAGTTTGCCCGCGAACTGCGTCCGGCGGTGCTCGACGATCTGGGGCTCATTCCGGCCCTTCATTCCTACATGAAGGGATTCACCACGCGAACGGGAGTTCGAGCGCGTTTGACGGCCTTTCAAGCGGTCGAGCAGTTGGACGGCACCCAGCGCACGGTCCTCTATCGCGTCGCCCAGGAAGCGCTGACCAATGTGGCCCGCCACGCTCACGCAAGCCGGGTCGAAGTACGGATTAAAAAAGTGCCGGGTGGCATCAGCATGAGTATTCGCGACGACGGAAAATCGTTCCGGGTGCGATCGACGCTGAGTGCCAACGGTGGCAAACGGCTTGGCTTGCTGGGCATGCGGGAACGAGTGGAGATGGTTGGCGGGAAGTTTACGGTGGTATCCACCCCGGGCCGCGGGACATCCGTCCAGGCGGAGATCCCGATGGGCAAAGTCCGGTCGCAGTCGGATGCGGAACCACGGACGAAAGCTGCGAAGTAAGGTCATGGAATTGTATGAAACGAATCACAGTGTTGCTGGCGGACGATCACACGATCGTGCGGGAAGGTTTTCGCAAGATGCTCGATCAGGAAAGCGACCTCGAAGTGGTGGGCGAGGCGCAGGACGGACGCCAGGCGGTTGCCATGGCGAAGAAGCTTTGTCCGGCGGTGGTGTTGATGGATATCGCCATGCCATTGCTGAATGGATTGGAGGCCACGCGCCAGTTGGTGAAGGAGCTGCCGGGCACGAAGGTGCTGATGCTCTCCGCCCACAGCGACGATGCCTATGTGAAGAACGCCACGGAGTCCGGAGCAGTGGGGTTCTTGCTTAAACAGGCCTCCGCGCATGATGTCTGCCGGGCGATTCGCGAGGTACAGAAGGGCAACACGTTCTTCAGCGCCTCGGTCGCCAGACGGCAGGCCCGGCTGAATCCGGCGTTGCCGACTCGCAGTGGTGCGCTGCAAAAGAAGACGGCTCACCTGACGTCTCGTGAGATGGAGGTGTTGCAACTCATCGCGGAAGGCAAGGCCAACAAGGAGACTGCTGGGTTGCTCGGCATCGGGATGAAGACGGTGGAAAAGCATCGCGAGCACTTGATGCAGAAGCTCGACATCCACGACACGGCCGGACTGACCCGCTACGCGATCAGCGCGGGCATCATCGAGAGCAGCGTTCAAGTGACGATCGTTTAGGGCAGCGGCGCGCCAGCGCATTCAGGTTCAGCGAAGCGTGCGATCGGGGCGCGGCGAATGTGAAGGGCATCGGCTGCTGGTGGGTAGAACACCCCATGGCACCGGGAACGATTTCGCCGTAACCATGTCGCCATGCAAGAGAATGAAGTCTCGCTGCCGGGAGGATTGGTTTACTCGCCACTTCGATGCCAGGCGAGCCCGCCTCATCGCATCCTGGTGGTTGACGACGACACTGCCATTCGCCAGCTCAATGCCGAGATGCTCTTGCGTTCAGGTTACACAGTGAAAATGGCGGAGGATGGGGCCGATGCCTGGAATGCCTTGGGAGATGATCAGTTTGATCTCATGATCACCGACCACAACATGCCGAAAGTTTCCGGCGTGGAACTGCTGAATAAGCTGCACTGCGCCAGGATCGTGTTGCCGGTGATCATGGTCACCGCAGAGTATCCCCATCAGGAGTTTGCCCGGCGTCCGTGGCTCCGTGCGCCCGCCACCCTGCTCAAGCCTTACACAGTCGGGGAAATGTTGAAGACGGTGAAGGATCTGTTGTGCGGAGCGGCGGTGGCCAGCGGAGGTGCCTCGCCGTCGTCCCAATGGCAGAACGCGGCATCGCCAGACGGCTTGCAGGTCTGACAAGTGAGCAGGGGAAGTTTGTGTTCCAGTGCGAGTTGGTTGGATTTGGGACGGTTTGAGGAAGGAGATTGTTTCCATGGGGTGAACACCCCATAGCGTCTGCGGCGGGGTTCGTGATTCCCTCCGCCATGCACAAAAACACCCGCCACGAACGGAGTGGTTTGGTCGCGGCGACACCGTCTTCCGACAAAAGGAGGCTCCCCATCCGATGGCAGGAAAGCCGAGCTGAAACCATCGCCATTCACCGCAAGCATTACGGCTTGGACCGCTGCGTCTTCTGGTTCGGCATCAAGCAAGCTGGCTCTTCGAGGAGCGGGCGAAGCACGGAATATCCCACAGAGTAGAGCCGACCCGGCGATGCAGGTGGGGTGAATACCCCATATCGCCCGGCGCATTCGGAGCCCTAAGATTTTGTCATGAACATCAGCAAACAGACCGCAATTCACTCAAACCTATGTCCCTAATCTCTGTCGTAGTTACCTTGATCGTCGTCGGTGTGTTGCTGTGGCTGGTCAACACCTACATCCCGATGGACGGGAAGATAAAAAAGATCCTCAACATCGTCGTGGTGATCTGTGTCGTCATCTGGCTGCTCTACGCCTTCGGCATCATCAGCCGTGCGGGCGATATCCGCGTTCCACAGGTTTAGTGCATCCCGCGCCATCCCACCAACACCAGTCCTCATGATACCGAACCACGCGCTCTTCATCGAAGCGATCAACGAAAAGAAGAAGGTCAGGCTGAAGATGTATTCCGTTGCGGACAGCGGAGTCGTCGACCGCGTCTGCGCCCCGATGGACTACGGTCCGGGATTGACCCACAAGGATGGCTTGAACCGCTACTGGCTCTGGGATTGCACGAATAATGCCGGGCCGCATGCCCTCGGCTTGTTGCCGCAGGAGATTGTTGATCTCCAAATGCTCGGGGAAGTCTTTGATCCGGCCCAGTTCACAGATCGTCCGGCCCAGTGGTTCACACCGCGGGATTGGGGCTCGCAGTCGTGAAGGTGGTTGATCGAACCGTGTCGAATCGGGGGTCGGTGAGGCGGATTCTCGTCGCCGTGACATTGGGTGAATTCCGATCGCCGTGCCGACACGTCACTTCAAAACCCTGAGATGATGACGTCGTTCCTCCAGAAGCTTCTCCGTGTCGGCGTGATCATCGAGGCGATGTTCAAGTGGGTGTGGGAAGGAATCGCGCCGATCTTCTTTTCCAAAGATGAAGCGGCTCGCCGTGCTTCCGGAAAATTTGAGCGCCTCAAGCGACAGGAGTTCGAAGCCGAGCGCCTGGATCGATTGCGGTACCCCGAGAATTATCAGGGCAGGTGAGGCAGGCAGAGGAGGTGGTGACGCGGCGGGCTTCGCCCCGAGATCCGCGAGTTCAATCGTGATTTCGGAAAGCGTCGTCAGGGTTACACCCCATAGCGGTCTCTCCTCGCGCCGCCTACGGTGCATGCTCTGAGAAGGGAAGTCTCTCTTCGAAGAAAACCAATCACGGAAGAATTTTTATGAAACGACAACTTCGGATCATTTCCACAGCCACCGCCGCGTCTCTGATGGCGTTCGTTGCCCTCGGACAGGAGACGACCGACAGCAAAACCAACGACACCGCCGTTGCTCAGCAGCGCAACATCCGCGCGATGCGCGCGGAGCAATTGGGCCGAGCAGAGAGAGCCAGCGTGCTGATCGGGATGCACGTGGAGAACTATGATGGAATCAAACTCGGCAAGGTGAACGACATCGCGGTCGATCTGGAAACGGGACGAATCGTTGAGGTCGTTCTCTCAACGGGTGGCTTTGCCGGAGTCGGCGAGATGATGGTCCCGATTCCTCCCGGCGCCCTGCATCACGATGTGACGAACAAGGTCCTGCACCTGAAGGCTGACAAGGAGAAGCTTACTGCGGCGCCGCGCTACGGCATGTCGAACTGGGCGGAGCTCGGCCAGTCGAACCGGGTGGCGGAGGTTTACCGTTACCATGGACAGGAACCGTACTTCGCCGCGGTGTATCAACCGAACTTGGGACCCGATCCGTCGGCGCGCCTGGGCTACGTTCAACGAGCGACCAAGCTCATGGGCGTTGAAGTAAAGAATGTGCAGAGCGACAAGCTTGGCGAGGTGGAAGATCTCGTGGTGGATCTGCCGGCGGGCCGTGTCATCTCGGTGGTGGTTTCCTCAGGCGGTTTCCTCGGATTTGGCGAGGAGCTGAGCGCGGTTCCGTCCGCTGCCTTTCAGTTCAATTCCGAGAACAAACACCTGGTGCTGGATGCTTCGAAGGAATCCTTGAGCAAGGCTCCGCACTTCAAGTCCAGCGAGTGGCCCGACTTCAGCGAGCCTGGTTACGCGAGCGGAGTCTACCGCGCTTTCCAGGTTGAGCCCTACTTCACGAGGAACTCGACCGCTGAAGGTGGTGAGACTGCACGCATCAATCGCGACCTCGCGCAAAAATCTCTGACTCCGCTGGATCAAGGCAACAGTCAGGCGGATATCGATACCACCGCCCAGATTCGCAAAGGAATCATGGCGGGCAAGGAGATGTCAGTGAACGCCAGAAACGTGAAGATCATCACGAACAAGGGGCAGGTGACCTTGCGTGGTCCGGTTGATACCGCGGAGGAGAAGCGGCTCATCGGCGTGATCGCCATCGACATCGCCCAAGTCGGTAACGTGGACAACCAGCTTGTCGTGAAATGAGGGGGACATTTCCGTCTCCTTTCATCCATCCATTCAACAACCAACAGGAAAGCAAAACATCATGTCAAAGAAATCTGTATTCTGCATCGCCACGTCGCGCGAACAGGCCGATCAAATCGTCGACAACCTGAAGACGGCGAACTTCTCCAACAACGACATCTCCGCTCTGTTTGCGGACAAGGGAACAACCCATGAGTTCGCTCATGAGAAGAACACGAAGGCTCCGGAGGGTGCGGTCGCCGGTGCCGGAACGGGCGGAGTGATTGGCGGCGCGCTGGGCTGGATTGCCGGGATTGGCGCGCTGGCGATTCCGGGAGTTGGGCCGTTCATTGCCGCCGGGCCGATCATCGGCGCTTTGAGCGGAGCGGCCGTGGGCGCGACCGTCGGGGGAATTGCCGGTGGCTTGATTGGTCTCGGCATTCCCGAGATCGAGGCCAAGCGCTATGAAGGGAAACTCAAGGCGGGAAACATTCTCATTTCGGTCCACACGGAAAGTGGTGATGAGATAAACCGGGCGAAGAAGATCTTCACCGAGGCCAAGGCTCACGACATCTGCACCGCTGCGGAAGCCTCGTCGCCCAAGGAAAAGGCAACCGAACGCGGCACGCGTCCGGTCGATGCGGACTACGTCGGCCCGCGCATGTAACTGGCAAAGATTCTCCTGCGACCTGATTGAATGGGGCGCGGGAGCACCTCGAATTGATCCACCACTCAACGATGGAACGAAAATGAAAACACTTAAGAATCTGTTTCTGAACGAACTCGCCGACATGTATGACGCCGAGCGGCGGGTCGTCAAAGCCTTGCCGAAGATGGCCAAGGCGGCCACTTGCGAGGAGCTCAGGAAGGTAATTCAGGCTCACACTAAGGAGTCGGAAGGACACGTGACGAAGCTCGACCTGGTCTTCCAGGCCTTCGATGAGAAGCCGCGCCTCAACAAATGCGAGGCCACGGTGGGACTTCTCGAAGAAGGAGATGAAGTCATGGTGGAGTTCAATGGTTCGCCGGCCATCAACGCCGGCCTGGTCTCCATCGCGCAGAAGGTGGAGCACTACGAGATGGCGTCCTACGGCTGTCTCCAGGAATGGGCGGGATTGCTCGGCAACAAAAAGGCGGCCCTTCTCCTCCAACAAATCCTGGCGGAAGAAAAGGCGGCGAATGAAACGCTGACCAAGCTGGCGCGCGCCACGTGTAATCAAGAGGCGCTGGGCGAAGGCGAGGCGAGTCCCAAAGCGAAAGTGGAGCCGAAGCTTCAGAGTCCAGTCCGGGGCATTCGTCCGGCAAGCGGCTCTCCGGATCGCGAGAAAGTGGCATCACGCAAGTGAAACGAATCCTGCAATCGGCGGCTGCCGGTTGCAGGAGATTTGGTCAGCATCAGAAGTTTCCAACCGGGACTCCACCTATGAAACACAATCACAACCATGACAACGCGCCGTCTGTAGCGCCGCAGCTCACGCCGGTTCATTTTGAATTCACGCATCCGACAGCGGCCGCCGTTTTCGTGGCAGGCGCTTTCAATGACTGGCAGCCCAAGGCCAAGCCGCTGCATTTGACGGTGGACGGGCGCTGGCTGAAGGACACCGTTCTTTCCCCGGGGTACTACGAATACTGTTTCGTGGTGGATGGACAGTGGGTTGCGGATCCGCTGGCTAAAGAGAATGTCCCAAATCCGTATGGAGGCAGGAACTCGGTCCTGCGGGTGGCAGATTCGCCGGAAGCCACTCATCTCTTCGAAGCCGAAAATCTTCCCTTGAAAACGACACACAACTGAATCTCAACACTCATGAACCAACAGAACCAATCAGCCGTCAACCAACTGGGCACCGTCGCCGACGAAGCGCTCTCCTTAATCACAGCCACAGCGGATATCGCCGGTGAGAAAGTCTCCGAAGCACGCAAACGCCTCGCTGCGGCCCTCGATAGTGGCAAGGTGATCGCAGGCCGCGTCCGTGACAAGGCAGTCGAGCAAGCGAAGGTGGCCGATCACACCATCCGGGAAAATCCTTATCAATCTATCGCCATCGGCGTGGGCGTCGGAGCAGTAATCGGCTACTTGTTGGCCCGCCGTTGCTCTCACAAGGACTAGGCAGATTGCCGGTCAGCAGCATTCGACGTCTTTGACGGTCCTATTTCCGGATCGCCAGAGGCGTGCGAATGCAAACTCTATTAAATGCGGCCGAGGAGAAGCAGCACGACGAGGATGACCAGAATGGTTCCCAGCGCGCCGCTGGGAAAGTAGCCCCAGCTGCGGCTGTGCGGCCACGCGGGAACTGAGCCGAGCAACATCAGGACGAGCAACACGATTAAGATGGGTCCCAACATAAGTTTCCTTTCGCTTGGGGAACGGAGTCCCCCGGCGATGTCTCCGGAGCGTTTCCATTCGTGGATGCTGCCGTGTCGGCCGGGACTACCATTCCTGCCGATGCATCCTCCCTCAAATGTAACGTCAGCGATATGGGGTGAAACCCGGCTGTCGTGAATCTTCTTGAGCGGGGGTAATGAGGGGACGACATTTGGGTCATTGTTCGAGAACGTTCCAACAATTGAGCCGCTCCTGCTGACCACTGCGAGGGTCTCGACCTTTGACGGGGATCGGCCTCTCACGGGTGCGAGTGGGTTTTTCTTTGAGCGAGACAACCGAATCTTCCTTGTCACCAGTGGACATGTGGTGCATGAGGCGCCAAGCAAGCATTTCCCCAATCGCCTCGAGATCGAGCTGCACACCGACGCTCGGAATCTCACGCAATCGATTGGACTCTCCGTGATGCTCTACCGGAATGGAAAGAGCGTCTGGCGTCAGGGCAAGGATGCGGGCGGGGAGATCGATGTTGCGGTGGTCGAACTCGACCGGTCCGCGCTGCCGCCGACCGTGGTGTTGCAGTGTTTCACGCCGGGGCATCTTCAGCATTCGTTGCACGAAGTGGAGGTCGGAACCTCACTGTTGATTGTCGGCTTTCCGTTGGGCTTCCACGACGCGTTGCATCACCTCCCGGTCGTGCGTCAGGCGGTGATCGCCTCGTCCTTTGGCCTGCGCTTTCAAGGACTGGGCTATTTCCTGACCGATGCGCGGACCCATCGTGGCACGAGCGGCGCCCCGGTGGTGATGCGCAGCGCCAATGCCGATTCGCGCCTGCCCTGGAAACTGCTGGGCGTTCATTCTGCTCGCATGGACATGGGGACCCGTGATCTACGACTGGACGAATCCCTCGGACTGAACTGTGCGTGGTATGCGGACATCCTGCTCACGCTGACGAAGTAGGCGGGGACAGCAGCCCGCAGCGGATTATTGTCGACCACGGTTTCAAAGGTGGAATTGACTAGGATCGTTTGATTCGGCTCGTATTCCAATTCACAAAGCGAGTCGCGTTATCTGCTCAATGAGTTTGATCGCCTCAGGTGACACCTTTAGCACGGATTTCAAGCCACTGAATGGGTTCGATACGCAGTCCTTGACCATCGGGTCTGGCATCCATTCGCCATCCACGACCAGACAGTATTCGCAGGTGCCCGGAAGCAGCGCCATCCCCTTCACCCATCGACCCTATCCACGGGAATGGAGTGTTTTAGCTTCGGGCTGCAGTGGTTAAAACAGCCGGCAACCGAAACCTTGCGGGCCGTGGGATGCGTGAATTCAAAATGGGCCCGTACGAATTGCGGTTCAGTGCTCGGCGTGTCGTCGTGGTTCTTGTTGTTTCTTATGAGTCGGGGAATTTTTCTTCACCCGCTTAACGACCGGCGACGAGCACCGCTTCTCTTTTTCCGTTCAAACACAATTTGGAATCCATACACTTCACCGCGCAGACGGCGCCGCATCGTCCGCACAATGCTGCGATGAGCAGCCCGATGAGCAATCCGAAGAATGACCAGATCGCAGCAGCAGACAGGTGGCTCGCCGCCACGTTGGCAGCGGCGCGAGCCTTCTCCTCGGCCGTCGCCTTGAGGGTGTCCAACTCAGCTTTGAGGTTCTTGGCCGATGCGATCCAGCCATCCACTGACTTGGTGGCGTCGGCTTCGCTCAACCCGGCGTATTGCGTGAGCGCCTGAATGGCGGCCGTGCGATTGGCGACGGAGTTTGTTTCGCTGCCAGGCGTGAATAGTTTGGTGAGGGCAAAGCCGATCTCCCGATTCGCCTGCGTGAGTGCCTTGGGCGCGGCATTGGTCGGACCGGACTGCACGGCTTCATCAATGAAGCTGCTGAGTTGATCGCCGCTGCGCTTGATTCCTTCCTTCGCCAGTTCGCCCACACCGCCCGCCACAGTCTGACCGGCCATGCCCATGCTTGCGCCAAACACCTTCAGCGCGCCGCCCATGACCATGCCAGTGCCGACGGAAACCAGCAGCAGCGTGAGAATCAAAGTGGCGCACCAGACCAGCACGCCGTGCACGAGGCCGCTGTGGTGCGAGTGCGAGAAGCGTCCCGCCAAGAAGCCGCCAAAGGCCAGCGCCACCAACGCGCAGAGTGTCCACACGATGGCCGCACCGATGCTGAAGCTGGCGACTGGGTTCGTGTCCGTTATGGGCGAGAACGTGGCCAGCCCCGCGCCGACGCCGAGAGCCGTGAGCAAAATGTGAAGGCCGATGGCGGCGACGGTGCCGCCGAGGATTGCACCCCAACACAAATTGGGAAGGCCCGTGTCGGTGTTCAATGTGGAATGGTTTTCAGCGATCAAGGGAATGGATGGTTCGTTTTGCATAAAATTTTGAGTAGCCGAAGTGGGAGGTCGTGATGTTTTAGCGGGTCGCCTTGCTTCGCGACGGCTTGGTTGAACGCGCCGGCCCTCTGCGAACTGCCTCGTGAATTTCCCGCGTCACCTCGTCTTCGGTCGCAGCGGCAATTGGCTGGGCCACCGCCGCGACAAATTCCACGCCGTTCCCTTCGTTCCAAGGGCCGCGCTCATCAGTCTCGCCGTCGTCTCCCTTGCCGGTGGAGTCGTTGTAGAACTGCTCAACGATGCCGGGGGTCGGCTGGATTTCGCCAATGACCAGCGGGTCTTTGCCCATGCTTTCCAGCGCCGCCATGAATGCCTTCAGGTGCGTGATTTCGCGGGTCATGAGGAATTGCAGCGCGTCCTTGGTGCCGGGGGCGTCGCAGAAGTTGATTAGGCGTTCATAGACGATCTTGGCGCGCGCCTCCGCCGCAATGTTGCTGCGCAAGTCCACATCCAGTTCGCCCGTCACCTTCAAGTAGTCCGCTGTCCAGGCGTTTCCCATCGAGTTGCAGAGCGTGACGCCACCGCCGCCGGCAATCGCCACGAGCGGGTCCGCCTCCGCCGCTTCGCGGTCGGTCTTCATTGGCTTCAGACGCATCCGCGCCAGCGTGCCGACGATCTCAAGATGACTCAGCTCCTCCGTGCCAATGTCCATGAGAAGGTCTTTGCGCGCGGGGTCATCGCAGTTCAGGCCCTGGATAGAATACTGCATTGCGGCGGCGAGTTCCCCGTTGGCTCCGCCGAACTGCTCCAGCAGCATGTTGCCGAAACGAGGGTCCGGGGTGCCGATGCGGACGGTGTACATGAGCTTTTTAATGTGGTGATACATAACGATCCTGTTTTTGGTTTTGTTTTATTGTGGCGTTAAAAATCCCAATGCCGGGTTTGCCGCGGCTGGCGAATCATCGCGACGGGTTTTTCCAAACCGTTGGCGTGATCGGCCGCGGCTTCGCTTAGATGCTTTTCCTCTCAGTGCGCGTGCAGGGTTTCCTTGCGAACCATCTTCTTCGAAATGCTTTGGGCCTTTGGTTTCTTCGACGGTCCAGCGGGGTGAAGGATGACCTTGGTCCAGCCTTGGTCGCAGGCGTCGAAGTGTTTGTAGGCGTCCGGCGCTTCGTCCAGCGCCAGTTCATGCGAGACGATCCATGACGGTTTCGCGCGGCCCTTGTGGATCAGATTGCGCAGGTTCCGGTTGTAGGCTTTGACATTGGCCTGGCCGGTCCCGAGGTGCAGTCCCTTCGACCAGAACAGCCCGAAGTCGAAAACGATTTTACCCTGCTTCGCCAACGTATCGCTGCTTCCTGGATCTTCTGGAACGAAGACGCCCACTACGCCGATTCCGCCAGTGGTGCGAACGGATTTCACGAGATCGTTCATCGTCGCGTTCGGTACCTCATGGCCGGCGGGATCATGGCATTGGTAGCCGACACATTCGCATCCGCGATCGGCGCCCTCGCCGCTGGTCAGGGCCAGAATTTCCGCGACCGCCGTTCCTTTCGAGTAATCGATTGGAATGACTCCGATCTTTTCCGCCAGCGCGAGCCGATCGGGATGGGAGTCGACGATCATGACTTTGCTCGCGCCTTTGATCATGGCTGAGTGCGCTGCCATCAATCCGACTGGTCCACATCCGTAGATGACGACGGACTCGCCGGGCTCGACGCCCGCCAGTTCAGTCGCGTGCCAGCCGGTGGGGAAGATGTCGGACAACATTACATAGTCGTTCTCTTTTTCACGCGCATCTTCCGGGAGCTTGAGGCAGTTGAAGTCGGCGTAGGGCACGCGCAAGTACTCGGCCTGTCCACCGCTGTAGGGACCCATCCCGGCGAAGCCGTAGGCCGCGCCCGCTGTGCCTGGATTTGTGAACAGGCAGGCGCCGGTCAGTCCGCGTTCGCAATTCTTGCAGAAGCCGCACGCTACGTTGAACGGGAGACAAACCCAGTCGCCAACCTTGATGCGATCCACCGCGTTGCCCACCTCCATGACCTGGCCAAGATTCTCGTGCCCGAGAACCTTCCCTTCCTCCACATTGGTCCGGCCCTCGTACATGTGCAGGTCCGAACCGCAAATGTTGGTGCTGGTGATCTTCACGAGCGCGTCGGTGGGCCGTTCGATCTTCGCGTCCGGCACTTCCTTCACCTGCACGTCGCGGGGTCCGCGATAAACAAGAGCCTTCATGATGCTTGGGTAGTCTGGGTTGCACGGACGCTCGTTGCGGGCTGAACTTCCTGGCCGTGGATTTCGCCGCGCCATCCGCCTGAGGCCGGACGTTTCTCGATGAACTCCTTGAAGCGTTTCAAATCGCCCGTCACTTGCGCTGATACCACTCCGAAAGCGTCGCCGAGTGTTTCGGCCACGCCTTCCGGATTATAATCCAGATGCAAGGTCACCCTGGTCTGTTCTGCGCCGAGGGAGGTGAACAGAATCGTGCCGGAGTTTTTCGCCCCGCCCGTACTCCGCCAGGTGATACGTTGATCGGGCACCTGTTCGAAGATTTCCGCGTCCCACTCCTTGATCTTGCCGGCGATCTCCGCCTTCCAGTGGAGACGCTTGGCGTCCACTTGTTTCACCTGTTTGACGCCTTCCATGAAGAGATGGAATTCCTCGAACTGCGTCCATTGGTTGTAAGCCCGGCTCACGGGCACGTTGACGATGATGGAGTCCTGGATGGTTTTCATATGCTTGTCTCCAGCCTTGAATGGCCGGCTGCTTCCTTTGGTGTTGAATGGGTTGATGATTTGAGTCCTGGAAAGTTATTGAGGGAGCGTCACATCACCGTGCTTTTCCCCCTCTTTGATCTCTCGTTTTGTCCCCCGCACTACGGCGTCGAAGCCCTGCAGCTGCTTGCGCAGTTTTTCAATTTGGTTGTCCATAATGTTTTCGGGAGGTGATCGTCCTGGCATGGCCTGTAATGTTACTCCGCCATCTATCGCGCTCGGCGACTGCTATTCTCAACGGGGCGCTGTCGGATAGACGGGTTCGCTCATTTACCAAACATCTTTGCCACGATGAAAACGAGAACGGCCCCGACGAGGCCTCCTCCAAAAAGCAGATACAGAAGGGAGTAACCAGCGGCGGCGAACAGAGGTTCGATGATCAATGCAATCATAGATCAAAAACGGATGAGGAATGGATAACCGGGCAACCACCGGTTGGGAGGCTGCCCGGTCACAGGTTTACCGAACTGATGTCCCGTTTTTGGGATGTCCCGCGACCAGCGGACTCCGCTGCTCCTTTACCTTGCCGGTAGCCGCCTTATCCACTCGCTGCCACGCGTCTCGCGTCGCGTGCCTCGCTTTGTCCCAACCGAGAGTGGCGTTGCCTGGGGATTTCTCGTAGTCGCGTTGGAGGTTTGCCTCCACGTCTTCATACTTCTTTCCGGGATACTGGGTGCGTCCTTCGTATCCCGTGCGATAAGCTGGCTGATAGGTGGCGTAAGCGGCGTCACGTTCCACATACTTCTGTTTCGAGAAGTTGGTCTTCCAGTACGCGTCCTCGACCGTCGGATCCATTGTCTCGGCGATTCCCTTCCCAGCCAGTCCTCCGGCAACTGCTCCGGCGACGAGTCCAACCGCAGCGCCGACCGGGCCTGCGATCGTCCCGATGGCGGCTCCTGCAACCGCCCCGCCCGCTGCTCCGACTCCAGTTCCCACCGGATGCGCTCCAGGCGTTCCCGAGATGGGATCCTGATTGGCATCCTTGCCGGCCTGCTTGCGTGTTTTTTTCGTAGTGTCTTTGTTCATGTTGAGTTCGCTTTCTTGGTTGAGGTTCAGTGCCCGGCAACTTCTCTTCGAGAGTTCGCCGAGCGATGGTGGTTATCGCGCGATGGAACCGGCGCGATTACGACTCTTCTCCACTGGGCGGATGCCTCGGCCTGAGTTCGCAGACTTTTTGGTTGTCTGCTCCTTCGATCCCTCCTCCTCATTCGATTCGCCCAAGGCCTCCTGGTTTTTTCCCGCCCGCGCCAAATCAGTGAGTGATTCGTTGGCGGCTTTCTCCTCATCGAGGATTTCCTGCAACAGGCCCGCAGCTTCCGGATTGCCCAGCAGCCCGGCCCATTCATGCAGGCAGCCATAAGAGGCCATCTCGTAATGCTCCACCTTCTGCGCGGCGGCGATCAACGCGGCGTTGATGGCCGGGGATCCTTTGAACTCCGCTGCGATCTCGTCGCCTTCGGCCAGCAATCCGACGGTGGCCTCGCACGTCTGTCCCTTGGCTTTCACATCGAAGCATTGGAACACTTGTTCGAGCTTCTTCACGTGACCCTCAGTTTCTTTAAGGTGGGATTGAATCGCGGCCTTCAACTCATCGCAGGTGGCAGCCTTCGCCATTTTCGGCAAGGCCTTCACGATGCGGCGTTCGGCGTCATACATGTCCGCCAGTTCGTTCAAAAAGAGATCTTTCAGTGTCTTCATATTGGTTTTCTTCATGGGTAAATGGGGTGTGTAAATCCTGCGGCCAAGCCCTCTCGGCCGCAGGAGCAACTTAAGCGTTTATGGGCGGGGACCAACGTAGGTCGCGTCGGTCGGACGCGTTCCGCGTGTGGTGGCCTTGTTTTCCTTTGAATCGGATTCCTTGGGCGCGGACGCCTCGCCCGTGGTGCAGATGTCCTCGGCGCCGGCTTTGGCAAAGATGTCCTTGGCTCGGGTGATTTCCTCCGAGTTCTCAGTGTGAACCGAGATGAGGATGTTCCCGGCCTTCACCTTGCCCTCGTAGCGTTTGGCTTCGAGTTCAGGAATGCCCAGGCCGATGAGACCGCCGGCGATACCGCCCACGGTCGCGCCGATGGCCGCGCCGCTCAACGCAGCGATGATTGGACCGGCGGCAATGAACGGGCCGACGCCGGGAATGGCCAGAGCACCAATCCCTGCGATCCAGCCCAACGCTCCGCCGACGACGCCGCCCGTGCCAGCTCCGGCGACCGCGCCTTCGGGAGCCTTGGTGTTCTTCTCGTGCGCGAAATCGCGGGTCGTACCCTTGTCGGGGAACAACACCGAGATGTCGTTGTTGGAGAAGTTCGCGGTCTTGAGCTGATCGACGATTCGGTCAGCCTGACTGCGGGAGGTGGTGATGCAGAATACAGATTTTTTTGACATATGTTTGGATAACTTTGGGAGTTATGGGTGGTTGAATCAGTCTTTGCTGCTGGTGGTGATCTTCACGTCGAGTTGGTTGTCCACGTTGTCCGATTGCGCGATGCGATTCGCGATCTCACCGATCAGGCGCTTCTCCTCGGCGCTGTTCACCGGGCCGCGGAGCGTGACCTGGCCGTTGTTCGTGATGATCTTCACGTTCTTGGCGTTCACTGACATGTTCTTCCCGGCGAGGATTTCCTTGCGAATCTGCGCGGTGGTATTCACGTCAGCCGCGCTGTTCCCCTGATCCAGAGGAGTCAAGCTGCGGCTGTCGCGGTCACGGACATTGCGTGCGGTGTTGTCCGCCTGCGCCGTCTGATTGGTGTTGAAGTAAGGCTCCACCTTGTAGGCCCGATAAAGCCCGTCGGCATAGGTGGGCTGGGTAAAGTCCGGCCATTCGGTGGACTTGAAGTGCGGAGCGCTGGCGAGGCTTTCCTTGGAAGCGTCGAGCTGAAGGATATCCCGTTCATTGTTGAATCGCAGCGCGGTCGGCGGCACCGCGCTGAGCTCTCCGCCCATGCCGAGGAATCCACCGGAGGAAACAATCACCGCGAGAATCCGGCCGGATGACAGGTCCAGCAGAACATCCTCAACCTTGCCCAGCATCTCGTCCTGCGGATTCTTGACCGAGGTGCCCATCAACTTGCTGGCCCTCTGAATCTGGCTCAAGCGCGACAGGGGAATCATGGACTGACGATCCCTCAACGCGCGGTTCTTGTTCCACGCTTCGTCGCCAAGTCGGGTTGAATCGTTGTTCAACGAACCATCGGTGTTACGCTGACCGTCCGTGTTACGCTGACCGTCGGTGTTACGCTGACCGTTTGTGTTTACCTGACCGCTCGGATCTCGCAATCCATCCAGACCCGAATCACCTCGGTGAATGAATTTGAAGGATGGTTCCTGCCCGTAATAGCTGTAAACTGCGGACAGATGATTGGAGTCGGAGCCTTCCGCCCACTTCGAGTTCTCAAATCGGGGCGCGCCCTGCAGCTTCTCCTTGTTGGCTTCGAGGTGAAGGACCTTCTGAGCGACATCATGATGCAAGGCTCCCGGCGGAACCGCCGTCAGCGTGTCGCCGATGCCGAGAAATCTGCCCGTGGACAAGATCACCTGGACGACCCGGCCGGATTCCACATCGACTCCGATGTCCTCCACCTTGCCGAGTTTCTCGTTCTGGTAATTGTTGACCGTCATACCGATGAGGTCGCTGGCTTTCGCTGCTCCGTTCAGTCGGTCGGCGCCCTGTGAGTGTGGCGTGCGGTCACGGCCATAAGCCGTCCCGTTTGTTCTCGCCTGGGTTGAATCCTGGGCCAGCGCCGTGAACGTCAGGAACGACGCGGTCGTGGTGGTGAGAATGATTTGTAGATTCCGTTTCATATATTTTGTTTTGTCTTGGGAGACTGTTTTGTTTTCGAGAGGTGAAGGTAGGCGTGGTATTGCCGCTTCGATATGAGGTGTACTCCCATGGGGGAATCCCCCCATCTTTCAGACTTACAACGCCACGGTTGGATGGCGAGTCCATGCAACACGCCGCGCGAGGAAAACTCTGCGCGCGCGGCCGGAAGAAAGCCGGCGGAACGCAACGGAGGGGAGATCAGCGCCCGCGGATGAACTCGTCGCGGACCCGAGGATTCGGATAACAGCCCGCTTCCCAAACCGTGACCGGCACGCTGCGCGGGCGCAGCCCGATTCCAAAAGTCAGTCTTGCCAGTCCGCGCCAACAAAACTGACGCGCTCAGCCATTGCGGCGCGCGACAAAGGAATGACTGAACAAGCCAGCTGATCGTTCGTTCGTCACCCAGTCGGTCTTCGAAGGCCAGAGGGCTGAGAGTTCACCACCGACAAAACCGGCACGCACGCTGACCACAGCGTCGTGCTGCGTAGTGACGTTGCAACCGATCAGCGAAAGAGAACGGGACGCGGCGAGTGCCAGCGGCGATCTCCTCGGTTCGCACGCTGCGAACAAGTTCGTTCGCGCTGCGGCCAGCCACAATAGATCCCTCAAGCGTGCGTCTAGGAAATGGTGCAGGAACAGGTTCGCAATCATCACGTCGACAGGGGGAGCCGGTTGCGCCAGCCAGTCGAAGACGTCGGTCGGCACGATTTGAAGCGGCCAGTCGAGAATGGCAAAGTCGCGTCGCGTTTCTGCGGAAACAAAATCTTCGAGGTCAAGCAGAGTGACTTCGGCCTTTACCCCCATGGCCGACCAGCGCCGAGCCAGTCGCAATAGCATCGTTCCGTCTCCCGCACCTAACTCCACCAACCGGAGCGTTCGTGAGCCTTTTGGCGTACGAGCAAGTTGGGGACGAAGCGTGCGTGACAGGATGCCCGCATTTCCCATGAGACAATTTACGAGCCGCAAATCAACACGCGACCCGATGGCCTCCAAATCGCCGAATGGCAGGTCGTCAAGAATCTCCGGTTTGACAACTCGATGCATGGTCAATCCACCTTCAAGAACGCGTCGGAGAATCCAAAGCGCATGGTGATGAAACAGCCGCTTTCAATTGGTCAAAGACTTGTCGCGGCAGGCTGCCCAACAGTGGGTGATGGCCCATCGGCGATCAGGGGTGGTTCAATGATGGCGCGAACGGCATCCTCAGCTTCCAGCCACACCTTTGATTTGACCATCCAATCTTTGGCGAGTTGCGTGTTCTTCTCCTTCTCGCAGGACTCGCCCGTGAGGGCCTGCTCCGTTGAATCGTTGGCTGCTGTCTCGCAGACCTTCGCGCGCCGTTGCATCTCTTCGATGATTTTTGTGAGAAGAATTTCCATAGTTGAATTGTATTTCTGGCTCAACCAACAGTGAGGATTGGAGGTTTCTCGCTAGGAGACTTCCGCCTCACGCCATCATTCCAGCGAATCAAGGATGCTTCTATCCGCCGCGAAGAGAACCTGATGCTGGCAACGTCTTGCTGACCGGATCGAGTTGTCTCGTCGTCGACGGTTTCAGCCATATGGCTGGAGGTCATCCGACCGAACTGTGGGGTGTGCTTCTCCCGTTGGCTATAAGGTGAAGACCCTATACGCGGGATCCAGCAATTGAAACGCGCGAAGGCTTTCTCCATTTTATTCTCCATGACAGGTTCGGGCCTCGTCAAATTACGTCCGTCGTGCATCTGGTGTGCCGCGACGACGCTCTGCTCATTGTGATTCGGACTCTCCAATTGCGATGTTGACTCGTGCAATAGGGCAAACGCTTCTTTGTAACCTCCCCTGGTGGCCAATACGGAGCCGCGTGTCCCCTTGATTGCGGGCACCCAACCCATTGCGGCTGGGGCATCGCTGGACGACGCTTAGGCTTCCATAGAAATTGGAGAGGTTCTCGATGACCCGAAACAGGTGATCGCGCGGGCGGTCGTTGGCAACTTTGGCGATACGGCACCTGATCGAACGAGACCCATGAGCTGACCGGTCGCTGCCATGGCGCCAATGGGTTTTCTCGAAACTGAAGCGCTCCGGCGCGAACTCAGGGTAACTCACGATCACGCTGACGAAGTAGGCCCGGGCAGTCGTATGCAGGGAATGTATGGCGGGCCGGGGTTCGTCGGAACAGGATAGGGGTGAAGACCCCATGGCGTTAGATCTCGGTCGCATTCTATCGTTGCGACATGAAGCCCAAGCATTCCTCCCCCAACCAAAACACTAGAACGTTCCTTTCAGCGGAAGCCGCGACGTCCATTGACTTCAACCAGGGTGAACCCGCTTTCGCCCTGTCGGCCGATGACGTCTCGATGCGAGCCTACCTGAACTATGTCAGCAACGGCTCGCAGCCTGGGCACGACGTGGAGCATTGGCTGGCGGCGGAGACTCAATTGCTGGCGGAGTTGAGTGGCGCCATTTCGCCCGAGTATCAGGACCGAACCTGAGCTGCGCCGTTCTTTGCCCACGACACCCAAAGACAATCGATGAATGCTATCCAAAATCCAAAACCTGAGGCCCCCAAGATGTATGAGACTGAGAACGACATCTCGTTGCAGCGACGCTCGGAGCTGAACCTGTTGATGAATCAACGTCTGGCGTGTGCGGTGGATCTGCAGATGCAGATGAAGCAGGCCCATTGGAATGTAAAAGGTCCCAGCTTCATCGGACTGCACGAGCTCTTCGACAAGATCGACGAAGCCGTGGAGGCCTATGTCGATTTGATCGCCGAGCGCATTGTGCAGTTGGGCGGAGTGGCGGAAGGCACCGTGCGTGTGGCGGCGTCGCGTACGAGACTGCGTGAGTATCCTCTCGAGATCGCGGACGGGATGGCCCATGTCGAGGCCGTGGCGGGGGCGTTGTCCACTTTCGGCGCGGCGGTGCGGAACACGATTGAAGAGGCCAACGCTCTCGACGACGCCGATACGGCGGATCTCTTCACGGAAGTTTCTCGTGGCATCGATAAATGGCTGTGGTTTGTGGAAGCCCACTCACAGGCACCGAAGTAACGACCGTAATCCATTTCCAAAATGAAGAAGCATTCGGCATCCAAAAAGATTCTGCATCAGGCGTCCTCTGGCTCGAAGGCGGTGGCTCCGACTCCGAAGCCCGCCAAACGCGAGAACACTTTCTCCCAATCGCGTGACAACCGGGAGGATCGTGCGACGCGGCAGGCGAAGACGGTTCATCATCCACAGTCCCTGCCATCCGCGCGCTGAGGTTTCCTTTATGAAAACGAATCCACTGAAAGAAGGCGCGTTGACCGAGAACTCTGCCGGGATCGGTACGGTCACCCGAGAAATGGTGCAGAAGCGGGCCCAGGAACTTGCCGCCATCGATGGACGGAACGCCCAGCAAGTTACGAAGGCTGATTGGGAGCTGGCGAAGCAGGAATTGATGGGCGAGCCGAGTTCCGATCCCACGGAGGCGGCGCTCGAATCGGCGCCGGAATCTGATCGCTGGAATCCAGTGGCTGGTTCGACCGGACACTCGCTGCCGGTGGCCGGAAGTGAAGACGAGGACGCCGAGGGTCGCAGCGACAATGAGCGTCTGGTCAATGAAGGCGTTGCCGAAGCCGGTCATGAACAAATGCGCCTGGCCGCGGAAAAGCGCGAACAGGAGGGGGCGTGAATACGCTGGCACGTATGGCGTTGGCGGGAGCGGAGACCGACGCTCCGCTCGCACCGATTCGGACCGAGTCGATCAGCGCTTTGATTGCCCGGCAGCCGTTCTTCAAGGGCTTGGCCGTGGAGCATCTTGATACGCTCGCCGAATCCGCGATGGAGATGGAGTTCGTCGCAGGCCAGTCCATCTTTGACGAGGGAAGTCCGGCGAACCGCTTCTACCTGATCTTGGAAGGTCGGGTGGTTTTGGAATCCGAGGTAAAGGAGCATGAATGCCTTCCGATTCGGGTGCTCGGAAGGGGCGATGCCCTGGGCTGGGCGTGGCTGGTGCCGCCGAACCTTCTTCACTTCTCCGCTCGCGCGCTGGAGCCCACGCGAACCATCTTCTTCTACGGAACTCGTCTACGCGAACAGTGCGGGCAGGATCATGAACTTGGGTATCAGCTTTTAACCAGAGTCATGGAGGTGGTCGTGCAGAATCTTAACGCAATCCAGGAGCGCCTGGTCGAGTGCGCGGATCCTGCCAAGTTTTCCAATCCCCGACTTTCCGCCTTGCTGAAGGCATGACGGTCTAAGCTGACGAGGTGATATCTGACGAGCATCCACCGGAAACAAAGTGTGCCGTCCATCCTGACCATCAACGGTGGTTCCTCTAGCATCAGGTTTGCGATCTATCGGGCCGCCGAGCCGTTGCAACGTGTGTTGGAGGGGAAGATTGACCGGATCGGTTTAAGTGGGACGAATCTGACTTTCGCCAATCTTATCAGCAGGCGGCCGGCAATTGAGTCAATGGTCGTTCCGCAGCACCAGTCGGGTGTGGGTTTCCTGCTCGACTGGCTCGAAGCACGGACGGAATTCTCGACCGTCAAAGCCGTGGGCCATCGCATCGTTCACGGTATGCGGCACAGTCAGCCGGAGCTCGTCTCCCCGGAGTTGTTACGGGAGCTCCATCGCATCAGCCCGTACGATCCCGAACATCTGCCGAGAGAGATTGAGCTGGTCGAAACCATTCTTCAGCGACACCCACGATTACCCCAACTGGCCTGCTTTGATACGGCGTTTCATCACGCGATGCCCCGCGTGGCGAAGCTCCTGCCGATTCCGCGGCGCTTCGATGCGAGGGGAATTCAGCGCTACGGATTCCATGGTTTGTCCTACGAGTATTTGATGGAGGAACTGGTGCGCCTGGGTGACCCGGCGGCCACGAACGGCCGGGTGATCCTCGCGCATCTCGGCAATGGCGCGAGCCTGGCCGCGGTCCGTGACGGTCAGAGCATTGACACCAGCATGGGATTCACGCCGACGTCTGGCCTCGTGATGAGCACGCGGTCCGGAGATCTGGATCCTGGCCTCGCGCCGTATCTCGCGCGAACCGAGCAGATGTCCACGGCCGAGTTCTACGCGATGGTGAGTCGCGAATCGGGTATGCTCGGCATTTCGGAAACCAGTTCTGACATGCGTGACCTGCTCGCCCGGGAAGCCGACGACGTCCGGGCCGCGGAAGCCGTGGACTTGTTCTGCTATCAGGCGAAGAAGTGGATCGGTTCCTACGCCGCTGCGCTCGGTGGACTAGACACACTGGTGTTCACTGGAGGCATCGGGGAGAACTGTCCGTCCGTTCGCGCGCGCATCTGTGACGGCCTTGGCTTCCTGGGGATCGTTCTGGATGAATCCGAGAACGCCGCCAACGCTCTTGAGATATCCAGGACAAACGGCCGCGTC
>CAZBIC010000051.1:0-49303 GCA_964491875.1 uncultured Bifidobacterium sp. | reverse complement strand
GCTGGAGCGAGTAGTAGATGCCCATGAACATGCCGTTGCCCACGAACGCGAAGATGACGGCGTTGGTGTGCAGCGGGCGGAGACGACCGAAGGTGGTGTATTGCAGGTTGAGGTTCAGGTCCGGCCAGAACATCTGGCAGGCAATGAGCAGGCCCGCGCTGAAGCCGACCAGGCCCCAGATCACCGTGACAATCGCGAAGGCGCGAACAATCCGGTTGTCGTATTTGAATGTTTCAAGGTTCATCGTTGTTCACTTTCTTGTTGGTTGGAAAATTCTCGCGAAGCGGAGCCTTCGCCATCGGTTCATCCGCCAGCACCCGCATCGAGGGCGTGCAGGTGTCCTCGTATTGCCCCGAGCGCACGGCCCAGACGAAGGCGGCGAGAAACGCCACCGCAAAAACGATGCTCAGAGGAATGAGAACTAAAATGATGCTCATACCGACGCCTTTTCGTAGTTCAGGTGCGACACCTTGGACTCAACATCCTTTGCGAAAGATTTACCGTGCTTGCCGCGGCGCAGTGCCCAAGTCGTCGCTCCACACGCAAACGCCACGACTGTGATCGAGCTCAACGGCATCAACACCGCGCAGACGATCGGCGACAACCGGCCCGACGCCGCAATGGCGACGCCGATGACGTTGTAAGCCGCCGACACGAGAAACGCCACGCGCACCACGCGCACAGTGTCTTTCGAGAACTTTAAGACCGCGCCCAAACTCGGCACAGTGCTCGACGCGGCGATGACATCGCTCGCAGGCGAAAACGCGCTGACGTTCTCGACGACGGCCACGCCGACATCGCTTTGCTGAAGAGCGCCGGCGTCGTTCAAGCCATCGCCGACCATCATCACGGTGCGACCGCGCTGCTGAAGCTCGCGGATGAAACCCAGCTTGTTCAGCGGGCTTTGATTGAAGTGTAGGTGGGCATTCGCACCGAAGACGCTCGCGAAACGTTCGCGTTCCTTGGCGTTGTCACCGCTGAGTAGCGCGAGTTCGTAGTCGTTCGAGAGTTGGCCGATGAGTTTGTCGGCGTCCAGCCGCAACGCGCTGGCGAGATGGAAACAGCCACGGTATTTGCCATTGATAGCGACGTGGACGGTGGAGCCGCGGGCCGCGGCTGTGTGCGAAGCATCAGCCGCAGCGCCAACATTGGTCGATCCTTGCTGCGGCTGGCCCTGGGGACACAGCCGCGCCCCGCGTGATTCGAGCCAGGCTTGCGAGCCCATCCGGATCTCGTTCCCGGCTACGCTGCCTTCCATGCCGCAACCGGCGGTTTCGAGAAATGAACGCACCGAGTCAGGGAAATGCTCACGCGCAATCGCATCGCCAACGCGCACGGCCAACGGATGGGTCGAATGCCGCGTCATCGAGTAAAGCCAACGTTCCTCGGCTTCATTCAGCGACACGCCGTCCCACGTCACCGAGCCAGCGCCCGCGGCGGTCAGCGTGCCCGTCTTGTCAAAGACCACGGCGTCCACCTTCGCCAGCGTTTCGACGACGTGCGCGTTCTTCAGGAAAATCTTCCGGCCACCCAGCAGGCGCACGGCAGTCCCGAGCGCGAACGGCGCCGCCAGCGCGAGCGCGCACGGGCAGGCCACGATGAGCACGGACGTAAACGCCTTCACCGCGCGCGAGGCATCGGCAAACGCCCAATACGCGGCGGAACCGATCGCGATGACCAGCACCAGCTTGGTGAAGCGCTGGCTGTAGCGGTTGGTGAGATTATCGAGCGTGTCCGCCTTGTCCTTGCGGAACGCGTCCTGGTTCCAGAGCGACGTGAGGTAGCTTTGCGAAACAGCCTTCGTCATCTCGATTTCGATGGCACCACCGATCTGGCGTCCACCGGCGTAGAGATAATCGCCCGGCTTCTTCTCGACCGGTTCCGATTCTCCGGTGACGAAGCTGTAATCGATGAGCGCCGGGCCATCGACAAGGCGCGCATCCGCCGGGATCAACTCGCCATTGCGGAGGATGAGCCGATCGCCGAGCGCAAGCTGCGAGAGAGACACGCGTTCTTCCGACGGAGCGCCGGTCTCCGACCCGGCGCGGGCGAGTTCACCATCGCGCCGAATCGGAGTTCGGCGCTCCAGCTTTCGCGTCACGGACAGTGGGAAGAACGAGCGGTAATCGCGGTCAAACGCGAGCCGGTCGTAGGTTTTTTGCTGAAACAGCTTTCCGCAGAGCAGGAAAAACAGCAGTCCCGCGAGCGAATCGAAGTAGCCTTCGCCGTGGCCGGACAGGACTTCGTAAATGCTTTGTGCGTAAATCGCGACGATGCCCGCGGCAATAGGCACATCGATGGTCAGCAGCTTCTGGCGCAGGCTAACCCACGCCGCGCGCCAATAGTCCGCCGCGCTGTAGAAGAACACGGGC
Organism: uncultured Bifidobacterium sp.; assembly: GCA_964491875.1. GTDB lineage: Bacteria > Verrucomicrobiota > Verrucomicrobiia > Limisphaerales > JADJPG01 > JADJPG01. The sequence goes on along the minus strand of CAZBIC010000051.1, from coordinate 46,931 downwards.
GTCGCCAGGACGAGACTGAACCAGCCCATCATCTTGCGGAACGCGGGGCCATTTGCGCTGTCGAGGCCGAGATACGCCGACAGGCTGAAGAGCATGATGTTGCCGAACGCAAAGCCCGCGAGGCCGAGTTGGAGCCAGAGCCGACGCGGGGTTTTGCTGCTGCGATCGGATTGGAGATCGGAGAACTTCAGCTCGGGCTCGTAGCCGAGCGAGGTGAGCAGGCCGACAACTTCGCTGAGCTTCAGCTTCTCGTTCTCGAACGTGATCGACACTTCCTTGCGCGGGAAATTGACCTGCGTCTGGCCGATGCCCGGCTTGAGGCGAAAGAGATTCTCCAGCAGCCAGACGCACGCGATGCAATGAATCGCCGGGATGTGCAGCGTGACTTTGGTGAGGCGGTCGTTGGCGAAATCGACGAGGCGCTCGCGCACAGCAGGTTCGTCGAGGAACTTGAACTGGTCCGTGCTGGCGCCCTGCTTCACGCGCACGCCGGCGGTTTCGCTGAGCTGATAGTAGTTCTCGAGACCGTTCTCAGTGAGCAGCTCGAAAACGGTCCGGCAGCCCTGGCAGCAGAAGGATTTCTCGGCGAGCGCGAACGAGCCGTCCTTGCAGGCCAAGCCGCAGTGGAAGCAGGACGTCGTGGTGGACCGCCCCATCACCGGGGCGGCAGATAAGGCGCCGGAACTGGCGGCGGAATCGGCGGCGGACGCTGTCGTGGTCTCGTTTCGCATTACTGGTTGCTGCTCAACGCAGGAACCATCGGGAAGAAGCGAAACCACCGCCTAACGTATCTTGCCATTCATTGCCCTAAATTGGCTTGGGTCGGTTACGGAGCCGGAAAACGCCTCTCGATCTTCGAGTGCGAACGCCGGCCCTTCCCTTTTGCGGCGCCCGTGCCAGAGTGCGGCCATGAAAGTCGCGGTCTTCAGCTCCCGACGTTACGACGAACAATTCTTCAAGGCGGCCAACTCTGCGTCCGGCCACGAACTGTTCTTCATCGAAAACCATCTCGATCCCTCCACGGTCCCTCTCGCGCACGGGTTCCCCGCCGTTTGCGCGTTCGTGAACGACACACTGAACGCCGAGACGATTCGCGGACTCGCCGCCGGTGGCACGCGCCTCATCGGGATGCGTTGCGCGGGCTACAACAACGTCGACCTCAAGGCCGCGCACGCGCATGGCCTCAAGGTCGTCCGCGTGCCGGCCTACTCACCTCACGCCGTCGCCGAGCATGTCATCGCGCTGTTGATGGCGCTGAATCGCAAGACGCACAAAGCCTACAACCGCGTTCGCGACGGCAACTTCGCGCTGGATGGGTTGCTCGGCTTTGACGTGCATGGACTGACGGTGGGAGTAGTCGGCACCGGTGCGATTGGCAGCATTGTGGCGCAGATCTTCCGCGGATTCGGCTGCCAAATTCTCGCCTACGACGTGGCGAAGAATCCGGCGTGCGAAGCGAGCGGCGCCCGTTATGTGACGCTCGACCAGATCTTCGCCGAGTCCGACATCATCACGCTGCACTGCCCGCTGACGAAGGAGACGAACCATCTTCTGAACCGCGAGTCGTTCGCACGAATGAAGAATGGCGTGACGGTGATCAACACCGGCCGCGGGGCGCTCATCGACACCGAAGCCGCTATTGATGCGCTCAAGTCCGGCAAGATTGGTTATCTCGGCCTGGATGTTTACGAGGAGGAGGGGGATTTATTCTTTGAGGACCGCTCGCAATCGATCATCCAGGATGACGTGTTCATGCGACTGACGACCTTTCCCAACGTGCTCGTCACCGGCCACCAAGCGTTCTTCACCGACACCGCCCTACGCAACATCGCCGAAACAACGCTCGGGAACGTGACAGACTTCGAGGCGGGGAAGGCGTTGAAGAACGAGGTGAAGCCGGCGGGAAGTTAAGAGACTATTCTTACGGCCCGGCCCGACTGGCCGCAGGCAATTCGCGCACCGCGGGCCAGACAATATCATCACCGTTCGCTCCATCATCGCGACCATCCTCCCCGGGAGACAGCAAGACAAACCGTCGGTCATCAATTCGCCGGTAGACCAAAGGACCATTGCCGAGCGAATCATCGGGCCAGCGTTCAATAAAGTCCGGCGTAAGCTGATCGATACCTGGAGGGAGTTTCCCGTGGCGAAGAAGGAAACGATGCACCGCGATGGCCGCCAACGCCTGGCTTCGCTCGGTTTCGACAACAAGAATCCGCGATGCAGCCTTGTCCCAATATGGGGATGCCACCTCCGAAATTGGATACCTGAGTCGATCCAGCGCCAGCTTCAAGGAGCTCCGTGATTCCGGTGGTTTGGAAAAGGCTGATCGGAAACCTGGGTAATCGCGGGCAGCGACGCTGGTTCGAACACTTTCAAGCAGCCGCTGCATGCGCTGCAGGTATCGCAACTGGTCGGCCTCCATCCAAACCATCGAATAAGCACCACCATGCACACGTTCCATCAACCCGAGTCGACCAGATCCTCCGGAAAGCATTTGGCGGCGAGCGTCTTCACTTGTCCGACCGAACGCAAGGGCTGCCACGATCGCCGCTCGTTCCATTTCGATAACACGCGGATGATCCGCCAAGAGGCTAAGGGATTGAACTCGCCCCTGCAGTGCCATGAGTTTCGAATCTGTCCAACCCGGTGACTGAAGAGCTTGCCATGACAGGGAGAGGGCGAGTTCAGCGATCGCGCTTCGAATCATGTGTCCGAGCAGGAAGTTATCCGGTTCGTTCAGTCTCGCGAGGTCCAGAAGCGAATCCAAATTGGCTTGAGCATCCAAAAGGCGCCCTTCATGAAGCGCCACCAACGCAGCCGCACCCAAAGCTGTTGCAGTCCGGCGCTTGGCAATTATGGCATCCGAAGATCCTGATTGCGCATACGGATAAGCGGGATCGACCAACGACCCGTGTGGCCGGTTCCTAATCAGAGTGCGCAACTCGGCGAGATTTGGGGCGGATTCGCCAAGCTGCTCGGCCAGTGCAGACCATGTCGTAGTCCCCACTGGTGTCGCCATAGACCACGCCGGCATCGCGAAACCATCCTTGGACGGGCTGCGGAGATCGATCAGCCCGTACGAAACAGGCGTATCTTTAACTCCTGCCGCGAGAGCTGCGAAGGATTCGTAATACTTCACCACCACTTGGGATTGCGGGGGAATCAGTTTCTTGAGGTCAAGGACTTCACCCTTGGCAACCAACTCCTCCTTGTAGCGTTCCGCCGCACCCTTTGATTTCAGCCAGCCCAGACCCAGCGCGAGGAGAAGGCCGGTGCAGCTGAGGACCACACAGACGATTACCAGACGGCGCTTTGAACCGTTCATCATCCGCTGGTAAACACTCATTCTGGACAACGGTTGCGAGGTTCTTCGGCGGTGGTCAATCCCAACTTGCTACATTGGCCTGAGGAATTATGCTTACATCGACAGTAGGTAATCCGATATACGTCGAGCTATGTTGTGCTGCGTTTGCAAAGAAAAAGAAGCAAAGGTCCATCTGACCCAGATTGTCGGGGACAAGATGCAGAAGGTGGATCTCTGCGAAGGTTGCGCTGCCCAGAAGGGCGTCAATGACCCAGCCGGCTTCTCGCTGGCGGATCTGTTGCTCGGGTTGGGCGCTTCCCAGGAGATGGAACAGGCGACGGGCGGCGGCGAGCTCAAATGCTCCAACTGCGGCTTCACTCAGGCGGATTTCAAGAAGGCCGGTCGGCTCGGTTGCTCGGAGTGCTACACCACGTTCAGCGAAGGTCTCGATGGGCTGTTGAAGACGATGCACAAGGGCACAAAGCACATGGGCAAGGTGCCGCACGCCATGCAGCAATCGCGCGAATTGTCGGACAAGCTGAAGTCGCTCCAGAAGAAACTCGACAAGGCGGTGGCGGAGGAGGACTTCGAACAGGCTGCTGCGATGCGGGACGAAATCAAGGCCACCAAGGAAAAGATCGCGTCGATCGCGACCGCTTAAGCTCATGAATCTCCACGAGTTTCTCCTCTCCCCCGACGAATCCGCGCGCCGTGAAGGTCCGCACAACAAGATCGTGATGTCCAGCCGCGTGCGTCTCGCGCGGAACATCAAGGGTGCCGCATTTCCCGGCTGGGCGAAAAAAGCGGACCGCATCAAGACGCTGGACATCGTCCGACCCGCGGTCGAATCGCTACCGCAGATGGCGGATCATTTCTCGGAGACGATGGACAACCTGACGTTGCTGGATAAAAACATCCTCGTCGAACGTCACCTCATCAGCCGCGAACACGCTGCAAAGAACGCCGGCAGCGGGCTGGTCTTCAATCGCGAAGAAACCCTTTGCGTGATGATCAACGAGGAGGATCACCTGCGCATGCAGGCATTGCGACCCGGCCTGCAACTCAAGCAAGCCTGGCAGGCGATTGATCAAGTCGACTCGAAGCTGGAGAAGAAGCTGGAATACGCATTCTCGCCGGAGCTCGGTTATCTCACCGCGTGCCCGACGAATCTCGGCACCGGCATCCGCGTCAGTGCGATGTTGCATCTCCCCGGCCTCGTTCTTGCCGAACAGATCAACCAGATCATCCAGGCGGTAAACAAGCTCGGTCTCGCCGTGCGCGGTCTTTACGGTGAAGGCACGGAGGCGCTCGGCAATGTGTTCCAGGTGTCGAACCAGATGACCTTGGGCGAAGCCGAAACCGACATCGTCGAACGACTGAGCAAGGTGCTCTCGCAAATCATCGAGCACGAAGAAAACGCGCGCGGCACCTTGCTCGAGAAGAAGCCCAAGACCGTTTACAACCATATCGGTCGCGCCTACGGCATTCTGGCGAACGCGCACAGCATTTCCTCGAAGGAAACGATGAACCTCCTGTCGTTGATGCGACTGGGCGTTGACCTTGGTTTGTTCCCGGACTTGGATCGCGCGCTTGTGGACGAGTTGTTCGTCATCACCCAGCCGAACCATTTGCAGAAGCGTTACTCCGACAAGCTCACGGCGGAAGAGCGCGACCTGCTTCGCGCGGACATGCTCCGCGAGCGGCTCCGGACGGTCAGCCGACCCAAGCCCAAGCCGACGCCGTCCACCGGCGGCTCCGAAAAAGCCTGACGCTCGCCCCTCGCGACCGTTCCCTCTCCACGCTGGTCGACAGACCTGAATGGTCCCTTTTGCCCACTGAGTGCGCCAAGTGTGCACACCCCTTCCGATTCACCGCCGCAGGAGAAATCGCGAATGAAGATATTTCTTAGCTAATCCCGATCTCCCACCATACGATAAGAGTGGTAACAAATGTGCTGAACATTTGTCAGTCAGAAGAGGGTCGCGATGCGGAAATCCGCTGGCGACAGGACGCTGGACAAAAAAAACTGCTGGTGCATTTATTAGACAACTATGAGCGATGAAGCCATGAACAATTTCACGCCGCGGGCGCAGCAAGTCCTCGCTCTCGCGCGCAAAGAAGCCGACCGGTTCAATCACAATTTCGTCGGCACCGAGCATCTGCTCCTTGGCCTCATCAAGCTCGGCCAGGGCGTGGCGGTCAATGTCCTCCAGAAGATGGGGCTCGACCTCGAGACCGTCCGCATGGAGGTCGAGAAGCAAGTCGGCACCGGCCCCGATCAGAAGATGATCGGCAACATCCCCTACACGCCACGCGTGAAGAAGGTGCTCGCCCTCGCCGCCAAGGAAGCCAAGAACCTCAGCCACACCTATGTCGGCACTGAGCACATCCTGCTTGGTTTGCTTCGCGAAGGCGACGGCGTCGCCGCGCGCGTGCTGAAGAATCTCGACGTCGATATCGAGCAGACGCGCCAGGAAATCCTCAAGGAGCTCGATCCCAACTTCAACGCGCAGGAAGAAAGCGCCGTTCCCGAACAGCCCGAGAAACCGCAGCAAGCCGAGAAGAAGGGTGAAGTCAAAACTCCCGCGCTGAAAGCCTTCGGTCGTGACCTGACGGAAATCGCCCGCAAAGGCGACATGGATCCGGTCATCGGCCGGCAATCGGAAATCGAGCGCGTCATTCAAGTGCTCTGCCGTCGCACGAAAAACAATCCCGTGCTGCTCGGCGAAGCAGGTGTTGGCAAGACCGCCATCGTCGAAGGTCTCGCGCAGGAAATTGCCAAAGGCAACGTTCCAGAACTCCTCCGCGAGAAACGCGTCATCACGCTGGATCTCGCTCTCATGGTCGCCGGCACGAAGTATCGCGGCCAGTTCGAGGAACGCATCAAGGCGGTGATGGACGAGATTCGCCGCGCGAAGAACGTCATCCTGTTCATCGACGAGCTTCACACCATTGTCGGAGCTGGTTCCGCCGAAGGCACGATGGACGCTTCCAACATCATCAAGCCCGCCCTCAGCCGTGGCGAGATGCAGTGCATCGGAGCGACGACGCTGAACGAGTATCGCAAGTACATCGAGAAGGACGCCGCGCTCGAACGCCGCTTCCAGAGCGTGAAAGTCGAGGCTCCGTCCATCGACGACGCCATCGCGATCCTCAAGGGACTCCGCGGCAAGTACGAAGAACATCACAAGGCGGAGATCACCGACGCTGCCGTCGAATCCGCCGTGAAGATGTCGGATCGCTACATCACGGATCGTTTCCTGCCCGACAAGGCCATCGACCTGATGGACGAAGCCGGTTCCCGCGCGCGCATCGGTGCGATGACCCGCCCGCCGGAGCTCAAGGACATCGAAGTCGAAATCGAACAGATCAAGGTCCAGAAGGAAAAGGCGATCAAGGAACAGGATTTCGAAGGCGCCGCCGCGATGCGCGACAAGGAAAAGCACGCGAAAGAAAAACAGGAATCAGTCCTCACCGCGTGGAAGTCCAGCCGCGAAGAGAAGCGCGTGAAAGTCGACGAGGAAGACATCCTCCAGGTTGTCGCAAAGTGGACGGGCATTCCGCTCAAGCGCATGGAACTCGGCGAAGCTCAGCGACTGCTCGCGATGGAAGACGAAATGGCCAAGGTGGTCATCGGCCAGAAGGAAGCCGTCAGCGCGATGTGCAAGGCACTGCGCCGCTCCCGCGCGGATCTCAAAGATCCGAAGCGTCCCATCGGCACGTTCGCATTGCTCGGGCCCACGGGCGTCGGCAAAACGCTGCTCGCCAAATCTCTGGCCGAATCGATGTTCGGTGACTCCAAAGCACTCATCCAGCTCGACATGTCGGAATACATGGAGCGCCATAATGCCTCGCGCATGATTGGCTCGCCTCCGGGTTACGTCGGCTACGAAGAAGGCGGCCAGTTGACCGAACAGGTCCGCCGCAAACCGTACTCCGTGGTGCTCTTCGACGAAATCGAGAAGGCGCATCCCGATGTGATGAACATGCTTCTCCAGATTCTGGAAGAGGGCAAACTCACGGACAACATCGGCCGCGTGGTGAACTTCCGGAACACCGTCATCCTGCTCACCTCCAACGTCGGCGCGGACACGATCAAGAAGCAGTCCACGATGGGCTTCTCCTCGATCAACGATCAGAACAGCTACGAGAAGATGCGCGAGAAGATCATGGACGAGGCCAAGCGCCAGTTCCGTCCAGAGTTTCTCAATCGTCTCGATGACATCATCGTGTTCCGCACGTTGACCAAGCCGGACCTCATTGAGATTCTCGACCTCGAAATCAAGAAGGTCGAAGACCGCCTCAAGGGTAGAAACCTGAAGCTCGTCCTGGACGACAAGGCGAAAGACCTGCTCGTGGAGAAGGGCTACGACCCGACTTACGGCGCACGTCCGATGCGTCGTTCCGTCGAGCGTTTCCTCGAAGATCCGCTCGCGGAGGAAATCCTGCGCGGCAATCTCCACGACGGCGACCCGGTGTCCGTCACCGTTGAAGACGGCAAGATGATCTTTAAACAGAACACGCCAACTTCCGGCGCGCTGTCCAGCTAAGCGCTGACTTTCTCACACGCCGCTTGCCTTCAGGCAGGCGGCGTTTTTCTTTTTGTAGGCGGCCTGCGATCCAGAATTTGCTTCTGATTTCCGACCGACTCGACCAAGCTGGCTATAGCAGGTGAACCTATGGGCTCCACGTTGAGTCACTTCCGAAGATTCATCGGTCGCTTCACCGGCAGCCGTCGTGACCAGACCCTCGACGATGCTGTCTCGGATTCCCACCCTATTGCCCCGGCGGAACCACTGACACATTCCCCCGCTGGCGTGGTCATTCCGAACTACGAACTTCTCCGTTCCATCGGCAGCGGCGCTTATGGCGAAGTTTGGCTCGCGCGCGGGGAGATCGGCGTTTACCACGCCGTCAAGGTCGTCCACAAAAGCAGTTTCCCGGACCGCAGCCCGTTTGAGCGGGAATACCGCGGCATCCTCCAATACACCCCCATCTCACGCACCCACCACGGGCTCGTTCCCATTCTACACGTCGGGCGCGACACCGGCACCGGCTTCTTCTACTACATCATGGAACTGGCGGATTGCGTGGAACGCGGGCGCGGCATCGAGCCATCCGCTTACACCGCGCGAACCCTGGCCCATGAACTCGACACTCGCGGACGCCTCCCGGCTCATGAATGTCTGCACCTCGGCATGGAACTTTGCGAAGCGCTTCGTTACCTCCACTCGAAGCAACTCATCCATCGCGACATCAAGCCCGCGAACATCATCTACGTAAACGGAGTCGCCAAGCTGGCGGACGTCGGACTCGTCACTCACATTGCCGAGGCTCGGCGCGATCCCAAGCAGCTTGGAACCGAAGGGTTCACTCCGCCCGAAGGACCGGGCACTCCGTGGGCGGATGTCTATAGCCTCGGCAAAGTCCTGTGCGAAGCGAGCCTCGGCGCCGCTGCGCTGCAGGGAACTCCCGTCTCGCTCAACGACGTGGAGGACGGCGAACGCGCACGGCTCCAGCAGCTGTCCGAAGTCTTCTTCAAAGCCTCCCACGATGAACTGTCCGGTCGATATCAAGCCATCGACGAAATGCACGACGCGTTAATGAAGTTGCAGGACCAGTTCGCGCAAGAATCCTGACGGTCCCTGCCCTCCTTCCGGGATCTCCGAAAAAGAAAAAGGCCGGACTTTCGTCCGGCCTTCGCGATTCGAAACTCAGCGTCCGTTTACTGACGCAGGCGGTAGATCTTGATTCCCGATCCCGCGCTCACCGACACCGTGTTCTTGCCACGCACCACCGTCGGCGCAGCGGAAACCGCCGTCCAGACCGTGTTCGCCACCGGTGTAGCCAGTGCGGAAGTTTCTTCCAAGACAGACGGCGTCGAAGAAGCCGCCCACGACAGCACCACCTGGTTGCCATTGCGAACGATCTCCAGGCGCGGCTGCGCCGTGCCCGCGACGAACGTCACGATGCTCGGGTTCGGGCTGAGCGCGTTGTTCGCCAGGTCAGCGACATTCTCCACCCAGACTTCATAGGTTTCGCCCGCGGTCAACGGATTGAGCGGGGTGAAGATCACCGTCCGTCCATCGGCCTGCAGCGCCGCCGCGGAAGCATCGTTGTCCGGAAGGATCGAGTAGCTGAACGGCTCCGCTGCGGAACCCGCCTCCAGCAGTTCGTTGAAGCGCACCACCACATCCGTCAGGTTCGTGCTGAACGCCTCGACAATCTGCGGTCCGACCACATCGGGCACCACCGTCAACGTCGCCGTGCGGCTCGTCACCGACGCACCGTACTTCGACACCTGCACGCTGAACGTCCCGCCATTGTCACCCGCCACCGTCGGCAGGAACGTGTAGGTCGGCTTCGTCTCCCCGGCGATCGGGCTGCCATCGCGGAACCATTGGTAGTGCAACGGCAGGCCGCTCGGATTGCTCACGCCCACCGAGAGCGTCGTGGGATTATTCTCATCCGCCGTGCGGTCCGCGAGATCCTGCGCAATCGCCAGCGTGCCGCCCAGATTACGCGGAGCCAGCGGGTAACCAATCGCTGCACCCGCCAGCGCGTTCGCATCAGGAGCATCCGTATCCGGCGAATCCACCGGCGTCGGCACCCCGGTGCCCGCGAGACGCGCCGCCACCTTGATGTAATCCGGACCCACGGCGCCCTTGTACAAACCTTCGATGAAATACGCCCGGCCCGCGCGCAGCGCGAACGGCGACGACGTCAGGCGGTCCCAGTTATATGGCGCGTTCTCCGTGCTCTGGCGCAGGATTTCCACCTTGCCCGCCTCCGAAGTTCCGTTCGGATTCAGATTCACCACACCCAGCTGGCGCGTGCGCGCGTAGAAAACCCAGTTGCCCGACACCGGCGGGATGAACACGCCGCGAACGCGCGCGCCGTAACCTTCCCGGGCATCGTCCGTCGCATACACCAAGCGCGAATCAAACGCCCGCAACGTGTCCGCCCGATCCGGATTGTTCGGATAATCAGAATCCGCGAGCATCGATTCCACCGTGATCGCCGGATCCTCCACCGGGAACGACTCCATCAACAACCCGTTCCCCACACCCGACGCCCACGAACGGAACGCCGGCGAACTCGACCCCGCCACGTTGCCGACGGAATCCGTCGCACCGCTCAACGTCACCGTGTAATCCGTGTCTTCCGCCAGCGGCGTGCCCAGCACCAGCACCACGGAACGCTCATTCGTCACGATCACCGACACTGGATTCCCACCGCCCGGCACCGAGTAAATGGATGGCGAACTCACGCTCTCCGGAGTCACCGGTTCGCTGAACTCCACGATGATCTGGTCCAGCACCGCCACGCCGCCCGCGTCCACCGTCGGATACGAGAAGATCGCCTCCACCGTCGGCGCCGCCGTATCCGCAGACACCGTCACCTGCGCGGAGGAGCTCCGCTGAGTCGCCAGCGAATTGTAAACCTCCACGTAATACGTGCCCGAATCACTCACCTGCGCCTGCGCGACCGTATACGTCGGCAACGTCGCCCCGGCGATCGCGCCCACACCCTCCTTGTACCATTGATAGAACAACGGCGCACCCGTCGCAGCCACACTCAGGCTGAACGACCGGTTCTGCTCCACCGCCGTCGAACCCACCGGATTCGACGTAATCGCCGGAGCCACGATCTCCACCTCCGCCAGCATCATCGCGGTGAACGCATAACCATAAGGCCCGTTCGCCATGCCCGAAGGCGTCGCATTCGTGTACTGCTTGCACACGATGTTGAACGTCCCGTCCGGGAACGGCACAATGTCGTTCCAACCCACCACGGCGCCCTCCGCATTGCCACCGCTGTTGAATGCCGCCTCGCCCGCCGTCAGGCCCGCTGCCGGAAATGTCACCGTCGTCAACACCCCCCGGACCGCCATTGCCGTTGATATGCGCATCAGACCAACCCTCCGCCGAGATCTTCGCCACCGACCACCGCGTGCCGTAGCCACCATTGCGCGCCGTCGAACCGCGGAACACATACCGCTTCGCCGGATTCAGCCCGCCCACCGTCAACGTCACAAAACTCTCCGCCGTATTAGGCGGCATTGCCCGCACACCCACCAGGCCGTCATTCGCCAAATCGACGATCCCATAAAACAACCGCGCCATCGGCGAATTCGTCGACAACGGCCGCCCCACCGTGCCGAAATCATCCGGCGTCCCCGTCCGCGTAAACGTCACCGTCGCCGACAACGGCGTCCCCGTCCGAAAATCCAACAACGTCCCCGACGAATCCGCCGGCGCACCCATGTCCAGATTCGAAACATTGGGCCCCGTAATCGCCCATCCATTCGCCACCGGCGCCGTCGAGGCCCGATGATCATTGAACGCAATCCAGTTCGTCGTTTGCGCACCCGCCGGAGCCACCGCGGCGATCCACGCCACCGCCGTCAGCACTCCGCTCACCGTCAATTTGAGCAGTCGATTTATCTTCATAGTTGGTTTTGGTTGTAGGTTCAGAGAAAAGTCGGGAAATTCACCCCACCCACCCGCCCCATGGCCGGGCCACTCGAGGGAAAAGGATGGGAATTCAACCTGAAGAAATGCTCCAGGCATACGCTCAGGACCTGCGTTTGGGGACAGGCATCAAGCATCTTGAGAAAGGTGGACTTCCGAAAAACTGCCCCAAAACCGCCCCGAAAAGCAATCCAAAACTCTTTACAAATCACTCCTCGACCCTCCTCCGCGGAGCGCCAAACACCGCTGCCGCGCGCTCGACCACCTCATTCCCCTCCCGCAGTAGGAGTCGAACGAACCGCCGCCGCGCCTCGGATAGTCCCCCTCCTTCGCGTCCGTTCGCGCCTGTAGCGGGCATTCCTCCCGCCACCCGTACAAAAAACACCCGCGCACCGGTCCACCCGATGCGCGGGCTTGCACTCAACCCTCAACTCAAACCCCTCTCAACTCCTGCTCACGCCGCCTGCGCCAGCACCGGCGTCGCGTTCACCGGCTCGCTCAACTCACTCTCCGCCCCCTCGTTCACCGCGCTCACGTACACCTGATAAATCTGCGCCGCCACCAACGGCTCCGTGACGAACAACGGATCCGTCGCGCTCCCCGCCAGGATCGGCTCCGGATCCACGATCGGCCGCTGCACGTAGAACCGGTAACTCGTCGCATTCGGCGACGGGTCACACGAGATCTGTAAGCGCGCACCCGGCTGCGGCACCACCACCACCTGCTCCGGCACCGCAGGCACCGTGGCGGCACCCGGCAAGTTAAATCCGAACTGACGCCAGCGCGGGTCCAGCGGCTCCAGCCGCTGCGACAGCTCCTTGCACAGGCCGCTCAACCGCTTGCGCGCCGTCGTCAACGCCGCATCCCGCACATCCTTCTTCGTCATCGCCAATGCCTCCGCATTGATCACCGCCGTGTTCGTGCTCACCAACGCGTTATAGGCCGTCTGCGCGGCGGCCGAAGTCACCCCCAGATCCTCGCACTCCTGCGCGGCGTGCGCCGTGAAATACGCCGTGAGCGTGTACGTGAGATCGTAGAGCCCATCAAACGACTGCGGTATCTCCAACGTATCCAGCCACCCGGCGGCGATCCACGCCTCCGACCACTGCCGCCCCAGGTAATTGTAAAGCACATCACGGGACTTCTGGCAGTACTCATACGCCGTTTCCACCGCCGTGCGACGCGCCGCCTGCAACGGCACCACCGCCGAACGCGCGGCGCGATAATCAGTCTGCGCCGTCATCAGCGCCGAACGCTCCGGGCCAATGACCGCAGCCGTATTGATGAGCAGCGGGACGCCGGCCCCGATGGTGTCCGCCCCGGCGAACGCCTCGCCGAACTGGACGATGAGTGATGGATAAGAATTGGGCACAGGATTTTGGGCCATGGGATCTACCTTTCTCTTTCTTCGATATGTAGTTTGAACTTCCTCGCATCCGGGCCAACGACCATCGTCCACCCGCGCGACAGATGTAGAACGGAAGGAATGTAAGAAGAGTTTAGCGAGATCTAGGACCACAGCAGAATCTGCCGGGAAATGGACTGAGCTCATCTCCGCTCCGCGGTAGCAGTGGTTTGACGAGAGTGACAGCTCTCTTACCCCTCATAAAAGAGCGCTTCAGCTCAATTACTCAACGCGAATGGCGACAACGCTAACTCCAGTCTTTCGCGAAAACGTTCCCAACGAATGGAAGGATACAACATAAGAGCCATCTGACTGGCGGCGGAGGCCATTCGGGGAGAGGGACTGGGGATAGCTCGTGTCAACGAGTTTGGAGCGGTCGAAATACCGCCAAACCAAGTTTCCCTTTCGATCGAAGCGCACGAAGCAAAGCGCTACTGTCGGCACATTTCCTTCCAAAAGAGTCTGACCTGTCGCGGCACCTGCCGCGACAAAACCTTCCGGATCGGTTGCCGCTCCGATCAAATGGAACAACGGATTACCGCCGCCCGGAACCCGATACTGCACTCGGCCTGCCGCGCTCAATTTCTGGAACGCCGCACCGTTTGCCAGCAAGTAGCCCCCATCGTTGAATTTGCCAACCAGCAACCCACCGAACTCAGACTCGCTCCGAACCGGTCTCCCCGAGCGGTGGAACACAGTCGCGCCATCGCTTCCAGAAACACAAAACGATTCGTTCACGCCCACCATTGCCGTCGCATAATAGTGTAACGGATGACTCGCGCGGCTTCTCGTCGTCCACCAGTCAAGGCGCCCGCGCGCATCGATCCGCGCCGCGACCGCATCGGCCGATCGAGCCCCTGCCACCACCACAGCGTCTGTGCGCGAAATGGCCAACGAATCCCGAATTCCATGTTCAGGCAGGAGAAATCCCGATGCTGGAACCACACATTTCCACAGCGTTCGCCCCGCCGAAGTAATTTTTGAGACCGCCAGTGAGGTTTTTGACCTTCCTCGCCGATCCATCACACGTTCCATAGCAAGCAGTGCGATGTTTCCCCGGGAATCCGATCGAATTCCGCTGCAACTCGACGTATTGCTGAAACTTGAAGCAACTGGCTTCTCCCAAATCAAGTCGCCATTGGCACCGGAAATTTTGGAAAGCAGCACGGTAATCGGACCGTCGACCGAATCCGCGCGAAAGCGTGCAGTTGCGAAAACATCTCCCCTCTCATTCACGACGATACCCTCGACCCCGGCTAGAGGAATCCCAAACCGGTCAGTCTCGTCGGACGAGAGAAGATCCCGCAGCCAAGCCAGCTCTCCATTCGAGTCAAACTTCGCCACAAAAGGCGAATACATCGCCCATCCGCGCGACAAATAGCCCCCGAGGAACGAATTGCCAATGGGATCCACCTCCAAACGGGTCACGAAATAGTTCGTCTCCGGGATATCACATGGTCCAAGTAACTGCTCGCACCAAACTGAAGTATTCGTGAGACCCCGGCTCCATAGCTCACTGACCTGACCTCTTGCCGCCAAGGCAGAGATAAAGAGCCAAAAAGAGATAAACACCCGAATTCTCATCAACCAACTTTGCCAGAAACTCGCGCAATGTCAGCTCTTCACCACCAGAAAGCATCTCTCGCATTATGGATTACCTCGTTTACGCACACCTCCCGACCGTCGGCTGGCGTCCATAGACGCTTTGGCACACCTCCCGACAGTCGGCGAGCGTCCGTAGACGCTTTTGCACACCTCCCGACCGTCGGCTAGCGTCCGTAGACGCTTTTGCACACCTCCCGACTGTCGGCTAGCGTCCGTAGACGCTTTTGGACATCTCCCGACCGTCGGCTGGCGTCCGTAGACGTCGGTACGCTCCTCCCGACCGTCGGCTGGCGCATCCGCGCCGCGGAAACATCTTCCGCTCCCCGCGTGCCAGGCAGTCACCGCCCGGGAGCCGGGCCGGCCGTTCACACCGCCTGCGCCAGCGCCTTGCGCAACGCCGTCATCACCCGCGTGACGGACACCGGCCGGTTCCCCCTCTCCTGGGGGAGAGCGGTCAGGGGTGAGGGCGGACCGCTCATCGCACATGCGGAAGTCAGGCTTTCCATCCATCCGCACCAGGAACTGCCGCTGCGCGTACGGCACCCGCAACAGCGTGACCTTCAGTGATTTGTTCCGGCGATAATCCTTGATGGAAATGCGAAGATCAGCTTTCATAAATGCAGGATAAATGAAGCCCTTGGAAAAATCACCTGTGTACGCACCAACGCACAACCCCGTGCACACCCTGCGGCCTAATATCTGTTAGGCGCTTCGATCGAGCATGAAGATGAGGAAAGCATTTGCGATTGGGTGGCTGGCGCTGGCGATCCCGTTGGGTGCTGTCAAAGCACTTCAGCTCTTTTGTATGTCCGTGGGAATCTATGACCCTGTATTCCACGATCAGATGCCAGCGGAGGACGTTGCTGGCTTTCGGAGTTGGCTCATTGGCGTTATCGTGATTACATTCGGTTCATCGGTGATTGCTGCTTGGTATGTCCGACACACTTACACTTCCAAGCGCGCCTAACCATGCGCTGCAGCGAACCCGGCCATCGCATCCCTGTTGCAATCGTGGCGTCCCGCAGGCCGGGTCGCTGAGCTTGGGTCGTTAGCCCCCTCCTGCCTGACGTTGAAAACCAACGCCTTAGCACTCAAATCGAGTAACAGAATCAGGTGTTTCAGGAGTTTTTTCAAGAACTATCCGGCGTAACTCGGTAGAACTTTTCTTAACTCTTTCACTAGGTGTCTGCTGGCGAATCTGCTGGCACCAACCTTTGGGTCGCTGGCAATTGGATCGGAGTACTATTCTGTCAAAGTCCTTCGCTTGGACGGCGACGCAGGAAGTCCGTCTTCGGAAGATGCCGACGTTTCACCACGGGTAATTCCAGTCGCTTCGGGTCATGTCAATTGTCACGTTGCGGAGGTCCATAGTGCTGTTCCGGGCCAGGACATCTTTCAGCCAGCTTCACTTCCCTCTGCCAGTGTTCTTGCGAATTCGGGTCATGGCTCCATTTCGTTTTGCACCGGCTGGGATTGCCACGGAACAATCGAGAACCAGCGCCTTGACCCTTCGTTCGACGTTGGTCAGCGAGAGCGATTGAGCGGTGAGTTGTCTTTGCAAGTTGTCGCGGGTTTTGGCATCGGCTGGATTGCGCCGATTCACCCGCGCGAACCATCCAACAAGATACAAGCCGTGCCGGCAGTCGTTGTCCTTCAAGTATCGCCCGACGAGTTGTGTTTCCATCGCAGTCTTCAATTCGCGGTGCCAGTCCCCTTTGACCTCGATGATGACCTTCACAGTTTCGAACGAATCGGCGCGGTCGTTTTTCGTTACGGCGGTGATGTGAATGTCCGTCCGATCGAACCGGTGAATCTGAACCTCCCGCCCCAGCACGACACCACGGCCCTTGAGATCATCCTCCAGGTGGACTTTCACCCATTCGGAAAGTGCCTCTTCCTTTCTAGGTTTGCTGCCGTCCCAGAGGAACGGTGCCAGCGGCGTTTCGCCCTGTAATCGCGCCTGCAACCGACTCAAAGACTCGATGATGACTTCCATGAGTTGGTCACCCGATTGGACGAGGCGGGCACGATTGTTCGTGGCCAACTGAAACAACAGGGCGGGATGCGTCGGTTGCCAGGTCAAACGACGAACCTGTTCCTCCCCTCGCAGCAACATGCGGCGAAACCAATCGAATTGCGGATACTTAGCAATCAGTCGTTGCAGTTCGCCACACCCTGCGTTCGTGCCGAGGTCGGCGAGGAAGGAAATGAGACTGTCGCGCAGATTCGCGATCGCGTAACGGACTGTTACTTCGCCGCCACGACTTCGGTCGGGATCTTCGGCAACTGGATACTGGGCCAACATCCATTCCCAGAGCTTTCCCACGTCGGATTCCGTCAGCGTCCTCATGATGTCGGCTGGCGAGCGCCCGTAGTCGTGCGCGAATCCTTCCATCAGAGATTTGCCGAAACCCGCGTTCGTGCAGACAAGATTCCATACACGCGGCCAGTCGCCACTTTCCCCGTGCCGCATCAGGAGTCGCGCCGCATGAAGCGCCAATTGTCGCCGCTTACCGTCGGAAGGCGGATTGCGCGGGAGTTTTGAGCGGAGAAACTCCACGGCACCATGCACACGCTGTTCCAGCAGTTCCGAGAGGAGTTGATCAAAGCAAGGTGGCTTGAACCTACCGTGGCGAAGCCTTTGTAGAAGCGCGACCTTGAGGGCAGCGCTCCAGCTTTCGGGCAGTTTTTCCAGTATCCACAGGTTGTCGCCTTCTTTGTTCTCCTGGTTGACGACTTTGATGATCCATTCGACCGCTTCCTCCGGCGCTCGATCGAAGGCTTGGATTGTGAGCAAGCGATGCGCGTCGCGTTCACTGTAGTGGTGAGGGCGTAAGATGGCGGGCACCCACCGTTGCCAAACTTCGCGCGGCAGAGCCTCGTAGGCCGACGGGTTTTCGTTCGCGAGCAGAAGCAACGCGCGGAAGCCGGCGACGGCGGGATGATATTTGATGTTTGGCCGCGAGAACCAACGCTCTGGACTGGAGCCGCAGTTTAGCACATAGCGTTCGGCGGCGGCGACCATCCGCGCTTTCGTCGCATCCGTCGCGTTCTTCCATCCCACCAACTCCCGAATGTCCATCTGGTGGCGCTTCTCGCACCAATGCCCGTCGTCTTGGAGTTCCAGCCAAAAGTAGAGTTTCCACCACGCTTCCATGTCGCCGCTTTCAAACTGATCAAGCAACGCGACCAACCGTTCGGCGGGCGGCGGCGACAGGAGCTTCGGCTTACGACGCTTCTCCATTTCCTCGCGGTGCTCTTGCTCGTCCAGATGGCGTTCGCGGGCCTTGCGCGCCTCATCCGAGTCGATGACCATCGGCTTGAGCCAGACCGGCATCACCTCGACTAGGACGGGGCAGATTTCCGCCGCCTCAAGCACAGCGTTTATCCGCTTGGCATCATCCGGGTAAAATACCCAGCTCACGAGATGCGCGAAACGCTTCTGCAACTCCAGTGAGCGTGCCGATTGCATTCGCGTGATGAGCCAGGGAATGTCATCTGGAAACAGCAACCTGAGCCCCCACCGGGTCATCAACAGCGAATCGCGGTGGGCATCCTCAAAGAAAGGAACCATCGCCTCTACCAGCTTCAAGCGCAGGTCTGGACGTGATTCCAAAACACTGACCAACCGGGAGGTGGTCGCCCCGTGGGAAAAGTCGCGCTTGCGCAGGCGTGAGAGCAGTGCGCTGGCTAAAGTAGGCAGAACGCCTTCAGTCTCGATGTGATCAGCAGCATGGTTGAGAATGCTCATCACCAAACCGCCATAGCCGCCATCGAACGAATAATTCCTTTCAGGCCGGGACTTAACCCACGCAAGCGCCCTCGGCAAATGGTTGACACCAAGTTTCTCGGTCAAACTTTCTCTGAGAAACGAATGGTAAAGACCATGAAACCGGTCGTCCGGATCGGTGAGCGAAGAGAAAAGCTCGTCGTCGGTCAGATGCTCAGGCCAACAGGCAATCAATCCAGCTCCGCGCAATTCATCATCCGGGTCAGGCCCATTCTGCCCGAGTGCCAACGGACGCAGGCGCTTCTTCGATTTTGCGTCGGCCGACCGAGCCACTGCCGCCGCCGCCCTTCGGCGGACTGCTTGGGCTTCTTCAGCGTCGAGCGCCAGCTTTGCGAGGAGCGGAATCAGTTCATGGAGTTCACACGATTCGGCCATTGCGATGGCCTCCACGCGAGCGTCGGCAGCTTGCTTGCGGTTGGACAGGTGGCCCCGCAGTTGTTTTGCAAGACCAGGGTGACCAAGCTTGCGGAACCGTTTGCGCATGCCCCACCAGTCACTTTGCACGGTGTCGCCGGCGAACGCGGTCATCAATGCTTCCACGATAGCGAACTTGTGACGTGCGTCCGCCGTCGCCACGTCGCTGCGCAGCAGGACATCCGGCTGAACTCGCGCGAGATGATTAAACAAATCCGAGCCGGGAACTGCGGCCCAAGCGGCGGTTTCCTGGAGCTGAGGAATCAGTTTTCGGTCGGCATCGTGAGGATGAGTAAGAAGGTCGAGGCACTGACGCGAAGTCAGACCTTCCTGCGCGAGATACCTTGCTGCAAGGAATTCGCCGTAGGTTTGGTGCGCCCAGCCCAGCCGATTTCGTCCACGCGACGTGAACAAGCCGGTATCCAATCCCTCTCGCACCGCAGACTCCGTCAAAGGCACTCGTTGACCGTTCACGGTGACGAATCCCGTGGCTAGTTCCGCCACCGAAAGGTCGGATGGCGGCTTTTGCACCTGGCTGGCCCCAGTCCAGACGTTGGCCCGATTGCAAAAGAAGGACGCAGCGGCGATGTGAGCCGCAATGCCCAGTCGCTGTTCGGCGGAAAGCTCGCGCCGTAGCTTCGGCGTCTGACGTTTCTCGGAGTCGGCGCAAAGGGCGAGGCAACCTTGCTCGTAAATTTCCCGCTGCGTTGGCGGAAGGGAACCACCGTGTTCCGTCCATACGCGAATCAGCAGATCGAGCGTGAGCGGCTTGATGGCGAACGACACAACTTCGTTCGCAACCACGGCTTCGATGAACTGCTCCGGGTGGGAGAGATGAACTTTCGCCGCCTCCATGACTTGGTCGCGGGTCAACGGCGCGAGTTCGTAAACGCCCACGGACTCCTTTCCCCACCGCTTTCGCAGTGCATCTTCCAAAGGCGTTCGCCATTCCGCCGTTCGAGAGGCGATGCGGAGCAACAGATTCTCAACGGACGAAATCCGTTCAAACTGAGCCGCGAGCAACTCCGCGACCGAGTCAACGCGCAGCAGACACTCGTCGAAGCTGTCGAGGAATACATGCAGCTCGCCGCCACGCTGCTGCCAGGAAATAAACTCCTGACTCCTGAACACATCCTCCACCAGAAGCGCGTCACTGGTATAACCGCTCAAGTCGCGGAAAAGAATCGTAGCGCCCGCACCACTGCGAATGGCCTGAGTTCGCTCCATAGCATGGCGAATGGCGTGGCTCTTGCCGATGCCCGGCTCGCCAAGAAACACGAGACATGGGTTCTTGAGCAAAGCCTCGAACCCGATCGCGTCCGTCTTCCAATACTTGGCCCATTCCGCGTCGCTCGCCGGTGGCAGCAGGAACCCTTGCGAATCGAAACTAAATCCGCCGTCGCGCGGAATCCAGTAGCGTTTCCAATTGTAAGCTGATGCGGTCATGCCGGTGGCTGAGTTATACGCTGCAACAAGCGATGGCGACAACATGAACGCCTGCGGATGTGCGCTCTGCGATCATGTTGCTGGTTGTATCGGGTTTAGTTTACTTTCGGCCAGGTGCAGGGCGGCACCTTCTCCAGCTTCGAGTTTTGAATCTCCTGCCTGCTCAGAAGGCGTTAAAATAACCAAGGGCCTTCAACGAAGCATGTCTGCCGTGACATCCCATTATTACGTGATCGCAGACTTCGATCTTGAGCAGTTGTCCGGCGCGGATGAGATCACGCGTCACGCGGATGTCGGCCTCGGAGGGCTGTTGCTCCCCGCTTGGGTGGTTATGCATGATCACAATGGCGGAAGCCGCCGCCAAGACTGCCACTCGGAAGACTGAGGAAGCCGAAAGGAGAATCGTATCAAGGGTTCCAATCGAAACCAGATGATGGCCTTTGATCTTGCGCCGGGTGTTGAGCAGCAACACCACCAGACACTCGCGATCCGGATCGAAGTGCGGATGACTTGTAACATGCGCCTCCCAATACTTCGCCGCCTGCTCCGGCCCTTCACAGATTTGCATCTCCTCCGGCGTGGGACATTCCCGAAGTGAAACCAGTTTCCATTCCTGCGGTTGATTGCTGACGGTTTTCATAGACGTGATGCCTTTCAGATGAATTGATTCAAGAGTTCGCGGACAGGCCCGCGCGCAATTCATAGAAGTGAGGCCCATGCCAAGGCGGGAGGGGTCAATCGAGGAACGGAAGCCACGACCCGTAGTATCGTTGATGCCTCCCGCCTTGGCATAAAATGGCCCCCCAGAATGCCGCGCTGCGACACCCTGCTTTGAACCCAATGATGAAACTCTTGGCCTCTCCTGCATCGTTCAGTTGCTTGAAGGCAACGCACCGCCTGTCACCAGCAACGTGTGAGCGACTGCCGGTGTCCGCGCTTTCGTCGGGACTCGGAAGGCGGCAGTGAGAGTTTTATTGAAAGAGAACGACGCAACGCTTCGCCGCCGAGGTACGAACGAAAAGCGGTCACGGGCAGATGGAGGTGGGAAGGCGCGGAGTGTGCCGCGCAAGCCGGGCAAAGACGCCATGCATCTCGTTCGTTCAGGCAAGGCACTCTCCGGCGCAGGGGACAATGATCCAAGATTCGTTCGGCTCCTCGAATCCGCCTTAAAAAGTTAACCGGCGTTTCACTTGGCGGAAATTGACGCGGCTGCCTTGACCTTCAAACGTCACCATCGTAGATGAGAATATGCCGGAATTTTCACCGGTTGATTAGCACGGGGAGAAACGACGTTTTCATGTTGGCGCGAAGACAGGTCAGGGACGACGGCCAGCAGCTTAATCTGTTTGCTCTGACCACACCACGATATGACAGCACTGACACCTTACGGATTGATGGCCGAGAGACACTGGCGGGAGTTCCTCCCGAAACGAGTGGCGAAACTCGAAGCGATGGGACAATTGCACGAACTGTTGATAGAAGCGGACGAAAAGACCGGCGAAGAGATGGATCAGATTCGCCGGCAGTTGATCCAGCAAGGCTGGACGGCGCAACAGGCGCACGACTCGGCGTGGGAGACGGTGCGGACGCGATACATCTTCCTCCCGCCGGAGAACTAGCCCGACCCCCGCCAGTCAGTGAGCCGGAGCCGCTCCGCAATCAGAACAACTACCGCATCACCGAGGACGACAAACTCGGCACCGGTTCGCTGAAGAAGAAATGCAGGGACAATCTCGCCGCCATCGAACTGCTCAAAAGCTGTGAGGCTGACAGCCGAACGCCCTCCAACGATGAGAAACGAATTCTCGTTCGTTACGTCGGCTGGGGCGGACTACCGCAGGTGTTCGATGAAGCCAACGAGGAATGGAAAACCGAGCGGGAGGAGCTTCTTGCCCTGTTGACCCCGGAAGAACTGGAATCGGCCCGCGCCACGACGCTTAACGCGCACTACACCTCCTCTGTCATCATCCGCGCCATGTATGCAGCGTTGCAGAGGTTCGGATTTGAACATGGTCGGATTCTCGAACCCGCCTGCGGCCTCGGCCATTTCATCGGGCTGATGCCGGATTCGATGCACAGTCGTTCGCAGATCACCGGAGTCGAGATTGATTCAGTGACAGCACGGCTGACGAAACTGCTCTACACCGACGCCGACATCCGCCATCAACCGTTCGAGGAAACGAAACTCGCCGACGGATTCTATGACGTGGCCATCTCCAACATCCCCTTCGGCGATTACAAGCCCTACGACCCGCTTTTCAAGAAGTGGAACTTCGTCATTCATGATTACTTCTTTGCGGCGGCGCTGGAGAAAGTTCGTCCCGGTGGTTTGCTGCTGTTCATCACTTCGCGCGGCACATTCGACAAGCGGGAGAAGTCGCTGCGCGAATACCTCGCGCAACACGCTGATCTGCTAGGAGCCATCCGCCTGCCCAACGACGCCTTCAAAAGGAACGCCAACACCGAGGTGACGACGGACGTAGTGATGTTGCGAAAGCGGCAGCCAGGCGAAGCGCCCACGGGACCGGCCTGGAACCGCATAGTGGAAATAACGAACTCGCTAGGAGAAGCCATCGGGCTGAACGAATACTTCGCTGCCCGTCCCGAATTGATGCTCGGCGAGATGCAGATGTCGGGGAAAATGTATCAACGCGGCGAACCAACTCTGGTGGGCAACGGGCGCGATCTCGCCGAACAACTGGCCGAATCGATCGCGCTCCTGCCCAAAGACGTGTTTCGTTCACGACTAAGCACGGCCGCTCCGCTTCCCATCGAACACAGCTTCCCTGTTCCTGAACACGTCAAACCCAATGCCTATGCCATCATCAATGGTGAGCTGGCCATTCGTGACGGGGACACGATGCGGATTGTCTCGGAGCTGCCCGCCCAGACTGCCCAACGCATCCGAGGCTTGATTCGCGTGCGCGACGCCGTGCGTCGGTGTCTGCGCTCACAACTGGAGGCGACGGATGAAGCGGATGTCACCGCCGCGCGTGAACAGCTCAACCAGACCTACGATCATTTCATCGCCCGGCAGGGATTTATTTCGGAACGGGCCAATGCCATCGCGTTCCGGGCTGACCCGGATCTGCCGCTCTTGCTTTCACTGGAGCACTACGATGAAGAAACGGGGCGCGCGACCAAGGCCGCGATCTTTCGCGAACGCACCATTCAACAGAAACGCCAGGTCAACGAAATCAAGACGCCCAAAGGTGCGCTGCTCGTGGCGTTGGGAGAGCGTGGTGGTGTTGATGTGGAGTATCTCGCAAAACTGCTCCACCAGAAGCCGGAAGCGTTTCTGCCGGAACTCAAGGGGGTCATCTTTCTCAATCCACAAACCAACCGCTGGGAAACCGAGGACGAATATCTATCCGGGAACGTGCGGGCGAAACTCGTGGCCGCTGAAGCGGCGGCGCTGGTTGATGAAATGTATTTGGGCAACATCGAAGCATTACAGGCCGTGCAACCGACAGACCTAGCTGCCTCCGAGATTGATGCGCGCCTCGGCAGCGCCTGGGTGCCGTCCGAAGACATCCAGATTTTTGTGAGAGAACTGCTCGGCGAATCCGACATCTGGGTTAGCCATGCCCCGCAGCTTGGACTCTGGCTGGTCAAAGGTGGATATAGCGCGAAGTCTTCCGTAGCAAACACCACCGAATGGGGAACCGACCGGCGCAGCGCCCTCGAACTCCTGGACGACGCATTGAACCTCCGCACTCCTACGATCTATGACCACGATTCGGAAAAGGAACGCGACGTGGTGAACGGTCCCGCCACCGAAGCGGTGCGCGACAAGCAGGAGAAGCTAAAGGAACGCTTCAAGGAATGGATTTGGCGCGACGACGAACGCCGTGAACGGCTCGTCCGCAAATACAACGACGAGTTCAACAACATCCGACTCCGCACGTTCAACGGCGATCACCTCACCCTGCCGGGCGCAAGCCCTGTCATCATCCTGCACCGGCATCAAAAGGCGGCGGTCTGGCGCATCTTGCAAACGCCCAACTGCTTGCTCGCTCACGTCGTCGGTGCCGGGAAGACGTTCACGATGGTGGCGGCAGCGATGGAGTTGAAGCGACTGGGCTTCGCCCGGAAGCCTCTCTTTGTCGTGCCCAATCATATGCTGGGACAGTTTTCCTCTGAACTGCTTTCCCTCTATCCAGGAGCCAACATTCTCGTGGCAACGAAGGATGATTTTGAAAAGCAGAAACGCCAGACGCTCATGAGCCGCATTGCCACGGGCAACTGGGATGCGGTCATCGTCACCCACTCCGGCTTCGAGAAGATTGCCATCTCGCGCGCCGCGCAGGAGGAGTTCATCGGAGAACAGTTGCGCGAGCTAAGCCTCGCTATCGAACAGCAGCGGGAGGATTCGCGCATTGTGAAGCAGCTTGAACGCGCGAAGAAACGACTGGAGTTCAAACTCAAGGCGCTCACCGCGAGCGAAAAGAAGGATGATACCCTGACCTTTGAAGAACTCGGTGTAGATCGCCTGTTCGTCGATGAGGCGCATTATTTCAAGAACCTGTTCTATGTCTCAAAGATGACGCGGGTGGCTGGACTCCCGCAGACCGCTTCCCAACGTGCTTTCGACATGTTCCTGAAAGTCCGTCATGTCCAGCGCCTAAACGGTGGAGGCGGCGTGGTCTTCGCTACGGGCACACCGATTGCCAACAGCGTGGCCGAGATGTTCACCATGCAACGCTACTTGCAGATGACCGCGCTCAAGGCGTTGCAAGTCGATCACTTTGATTCGTGGGCCGCGACCTTCGGCGAACCCGTGACGGCTATGGAACTCTCACCGGACGGTTCGGGCTACCGGCTGCACACGCGCTTCGCCCGTTTCATCAATGTTCCGGAGTTGATGCAGCAGTTCCGGCAGACGGCGGATATTCAGACTCAGTCGATGCTGAAGCTTCCGATCCCCACGATGCACATGGACAAGCCCATCGTGATCAGCGCGCCGCGATCCCCAGAATTGAAAGAGATTGTTGAGAAGCTGGTGAAACGCGCCGAGGCACTCCGCTCCGGCCGGGTTCCGCCGTCCGAAGACAACATGCTGCTCGTCACGACCGATGGGAGGAAGGCCGCGCTCGACTTGCGGCTGTATGATCCCTCTCTGCCTGATCAACCGGACAGCAAAGTGAACCTCGCCGCTAGGCAGATCGAACAAGTCTGGCGCAAGACGGCGGAAGAGCGATCCACGCAACTTGTCTTCTGCGATCTATCGACTCCGACCGACGGCAAGGCGTTCTCGGTGTATGAAGACATTCGGGACAAGCTGGAGTCGCGGGGCATTCCGGCAGAGGAGATGGCGTTCATTCATGCTTACGCCGAGGACGCTGCCAAGCATTCACTCTTCCGTGACGTGCGCGCGGGCAAGGTCCGCATCCTCTTTGGCAGCACGCAGAAGATGGGAGCCGGAACGAACGTTCAGGAACGATTGGTTGCCCTCCATCATCTAGATGCGCCGTGGCGTCCAGCCGATGTCGAGCAGCGCGAAGGCCGCATTCTCCGACAGGGAAACAAGAATCCCGAGGTGCAGATCTACCGTTACGTCACCGAACAATCTTTCGACGCCTACTCTTGGCAGACCTTGGAAACCAAGGCGCGGTTCATCGCCCAGGTGATGACGGGTGAAAGTGATCTGCGTCGCATCGAGGACGTGGATGGCGTGGCACTCACTTACTCCGAGGTCAAAGCCATCGCCTCCGGCAATCCAATGGTGATTGAGAAGGCCAGTGTCGATGCCGAACTGGCCCGGCTCACCCGCCTCCAGAAGCAACATCACGAAACCCAGTATCGGTTGCGCCATCAGGTCCGGCATCTGACGGACGATGTTCCACGGTTGGAGAAGCGACTGGAAAACATCCGCCGCGACATCGCCATCCGGCAGGACACGAGCGGAGATCGCTTTGTCATCCAGCTCGAAGGACAGGAGATTCGGGATCGTGGCATCGCCGGAGAACTCATCCTGCGCCGCGCAGAAAAAATGCGCGGGATTGAGATGGAGCGGCGGATCGGCACCTTCGCCGGCTTCCCCGTCTTCATCGCCGACATCCACATGCGCGGGCCGGAAGTCGTGGTCAAAGGAGCTGTCTCCTACGCCGCGAAAGTCGCCAACACGGCGCTCGGCACCATTCGCTCGCTCGAATATGCCGTTCAGAACCTCGAAGAAACGGCGGCAGACGCGGAAAAGAGCATCGTCGAGGCAAAGAAGCGCGTCACCGATCTTACCGCGCAGACCGGCCAGCCGTTTGAGTATGCGGACAAGCTCGCCTCCCTCGTGCGTCGTCAGCAGGAAATTGCCGACGCCCTGGACCTCGCCAAGAACCAGGCATCCGCTGAATTGGAGGCGGAGACAAAAGACGAAGCGTCCGCCGTGGAATCGGAAGGCGATGCGCTGAAGGAGGAATACGAGGCGGAGTGGCTGTGAGCGGTCAGCAACTATTCCACTCGGCGCATACGGTAAAGACGATGCGTGAAAGTTTGTCAAGGGGTGAATGAGCGAGATTGTTCAACTCTCCCGTGCGCTGATGAACCAGATGTCGCCCCACTGCGAGAGATGCGCGACTTTGAACTCCTGGTGGTGCGCCAGGGCCAGCGCACGATCTCCCAGCGCGTCCATCAGGAGCGCCAACGCCAGATGTGCTGCGCCCGAACCCCCATGACCCCAGGTAAAGCCCGCCGTGTTGTGTGCATGAACGTCCAGATGAAGCGGTTGGTGGGAACGCACTCCGGCGGCATCGTTCAAGGGAAACTGTTCGTTCCACACATGGTATTCGCCGTCCCGGTTCCGATGCCCGGCATAAACGCGCTTCATCGGTTTTGCAATCGAAGTCCCTCCACCGGCATGATGGGGCAATGGGTCTGGATTATTCGGAATGGGTCGATTTTGCAGCATGGCTCCTCAAATAAATGTCCTGGCCCGGCAAGCCGCTTGCAGCAAACGAAGCTCTGCAAGCAGATGGTAAAGTGAGGATTGTTTTTAGGCACAATCCCCGAAGCCGTGAACCTTCATGATGAACCGCGAACCTCGGACGCAAGTGGTTTAATCAACGTCATCGTCCTTGCCGCCCGATTTTGACGCCGCCCTGGACTGCTCGTGAATCCAGTCGAACGCTTGACGTGCTGCTTCCGCCAGAATCAGCAGATCATCTCTGCCGAAGCTGTCGGTGTGCTTCCATTCCTCGCCGTCCTTGTAAGAGCGGGAGAACGTGGTGTTGTAACGGACGCCCTGCTCGGTGTCATTGCGCCAGACCGAGGACTGGATGCGTCCGAACCGGACCCGATGGGCCGGTTCTTCCTTGGGTTTGTTGTTTTTCGCCATTGTGTTTGCCTTGTTTGGTGTGACCTCCTTGGAAAGTGGACCGTCCTAAACCCTCCTTAAAACCTTCTCATCGGATATTACCACGTCCTTGGTTCAGTTTACAACCGAGGTGCCGGTCGCCTGAAATCGTCCGGTCACGGAGAGGGCGAACGCTGTTCTCGCGTCCGCCGGAGCCGAAGCGATTTTCTGTCGACGGACACTAGTGCTGCGTGGCGACAGTCTGCGCGAAATCGCCGGGAGCTTATGCGCCGAGCTTAGGATTGAATGATGCGCGCCGTTTCACGATGCGACTTCGCGCAGTCTGGCGGCACTCGTTTGGCCGGCAGCCGGGTCCAGCATCAAACTTATAGGCCCTCATATACCGCTAGGCTTTTCCTTTGCGCCAAGCAGCAGGAATCAGAAACTCCTCGTGTCCTTCGCGCCAATTGCCAACTAGATGCACATGAGCAAGTCCATCCCACGTAATGGAGCCGGCATGTTCCGTGACAATAATTTGGAACTCCTGGGCGACGACTCCCATAAAATGCGAGAGCGCGTTGAAAATGCGATGCACTCCTTCAATGTCTGTAGAGCCGCCAGTCGTTTTTGGCCCTGCCGGAATCTCTTCGAGTGATGGCCAGGCTTCCGGAAAATACACTTGGCTCGGCTGGTCGATGACGAGAAAACGAGGCACAGGATTTTGTGTCATGCTAACAAAGTGCTCGTGCAAGGCCAGCAGTCCGGCTACATGGTAGCCAACCCAATTCTGTCCACTGCCAACCTCCCAAAGAAAATCAGTTCGACCGGAAAGCGGGCTGAACTGGAGGGTTAGCTCTTTAAGATTGAGACGCACATTTTCCGCAGCGTGCTCCAGTTTAAGCAAGCTCGCGTAAGTTCCAATTTTCACTGACACCATATCGATTGCGGCGTTAAGCCGGTCGCGTTGCGCGCGCGGATCGAGTTGTTGTTTCAGTTCGGAAATCTTCCTCGTCAGCTTGTCCACCTTTTCGCGGAGATCGCCGACATTGCGGCTGGCACTGACGTTTTCCAGAGCTTGTTCCACACGGCCCACAAACAAATATATTTGCCGGATACGCTGCCGGTGCCGTGACTGTTCGGCAGACTGGTCTTCCACATGTTTTCTTTTCTGGCGGACTTTTGAAATTGCCCCTTCGCGCTCGCGCAACTCCTGTCGCAATGTCGCAAGCTCTTGGTCCAATTTGGCAGGAGCTTGATGAACCGAGACCGTGAGAGATTTTACTTCATTGGCCAACGTGAGAAGTTCCGACAGCCGGGCATTGCCATCGGTGTGGACCGCCGCGCAAACGGGACACTCGTGGGTATTCTTCAGTTTTTCTTCAAACCAGCCGGCGCTTTGCAGTCGATCTTCTTGGCCCGTTAACGTGGCACCATACTCGCCAACGGATGCCGAGAGTTGATCCAGCTTGCTCAACCTCTGCCGTATTGAACCGATTTCCTGTCCTAGCTTGTCCTCTTGATTGATGAGGTCGGTTAATTGTCTGGCGGCTGCATCATTGGTCCCTTCCTCAACATCTGGGAGGTCCATTGTTCGCACCGTCTGAGGCACTTTCTGCAATTCGAGAATGTATTTGTCCAAAGTCCATCCTGGCAACGGTGATTCAGAATTCGGCAGCAGGCCAAGGCCCCGAGCTTGCAAAAAATAACCTTCCACCTCCGCTTCCCATGCGCGAGCCGCCCCAAGCCGTGCGGTTAATTCGCGGTTCAACCGATCATGTTCGCGTTCTGTATCTTTTAGCTCACGTTGTTTTGCGAGCGTTGTTGCGTCGATCGCGCCCAGCACCAATGGAAAAATGATGCGCAGTTTTTCGCGATGTTCCTGAGTGTCAGCCTTGAAGAAAAAAGTGTAGGGATTGGCGACAATGTGCTGAGGCTGAAAGTTGAAGGCAGCCATGTCTCGGCTGCTTGGACGCCCCCCGTAACCAACATTGTCATCCGTAGAGAAATCGAGGTTCGGCAGTTGGGCGATTTGGTTGAATCGATTCTTAAGATCTTCAACCCGAGCGTTCTTTTCGACGGTTGGCGGGATGACGAGCGACAGTCCTTCGGCCCAATAGATATCAGTTGTGGTCTGTTGCCCCTCTGGGTTTCTCCTGGCGACAACCATCTCGGTGTTGGCCAATTTGATGTGCAGCCCAAACCAACCGGTAACATCACGGATCAGGCCCACCGGAATTGAACACTTCTCGCTCCCCATGCAATAATCAATGATCCAGGTCAGGGTGGATTTACCGGTCCCGCTTTCCCCGGTGATGATGTTGATTTTGCCCGGAACAAAATGAACGATGCGAGGACTATGGCCGGGATCTTTCGGCCAGAGGATGATTTTTAGAATCGCGAGCTTCATTAGAAATGAATGTTTAATTGCGTCGATAGCTGCACCAGCGTCATTTCGGAAAAGGCATGGCCGACCCTTTTGGCAGCATTCAAAATGGTTTTAACCTCCTCCGTGGAGTGCGCAACGGGCGATGTTTTCCTGCCAGGGATCAAGTGGCGCTCGTGATCCGGATCAAGAAGGAGCAGCCCGGTATGAAACCCTATCGAAAGTGCATGGAACGTCCGCTCCGACATCGCCTGCATGCGCATCTGAAGCCCGACCGTCACCTCACGATCCTCTGCCAGAGCCTTGTAGAGCGCGCCTGGCTGAGTCTTGGAAGCCAAAGCCGTTGCTGTTCGCCGATGAAAAGTCAGGGGAAGCACCAAAAACACCAGGGGAAGTGTCACACCTTCAGTTCGTCCTTTGGCTTCGTAAGCTTCACTGACCGCCTGCCAAATCGCTTCGGCGGCGAGGCCAGTGTTCTGAATAACACGTTGCTCAAAGAGAACATCAATCATGTGTTAAAAAGTTTTCGCATGAGTTCCTTGAACCGCGGGTGCCACCCGAGTCGAGTCATGTCGGCCAGGCGGTGATAAGTCCCCGAGGTGAGATAGACTTGCTCCGTGTCGCTGCCAGCGAGTTTCTCGCGGTGATCTTCCGTAACGTCAGTGAAAATTTCGAAGCCAATATCCACTTCTGGTGAGTCTTTTTTCATGCGAAGGACACGCGCCCTAATCTTCTCCCAGCGAGCGATCAATGTGGTTTCAAATGAGAGCCAGTCCTCATCGGTGATGTTTCCTTCCACTGACAGGCGACTTTTTTCAACGTTGCAACGAATGAATTCCCGAATCGAGTTGTCCACGATGGAGTGGTCGTCGGTGATGAGATGGAGCTGTTTCACAAAAGGCCGCCCTTTTTCTTTCCCGACCTTGTCCTCAGTAACTGGGATGAGATGCTCGGCACGCTCGCGCGCTATTTGCCTTTTCCGTGAATCGATGATGGCGTGTAGCCGATTGACAAAATGGTCGCGTTGAATCCACGCTGACTCCCGTTTTTGCCATAATGACAACGTCGTCTGGTGCAACCAGCCCAGAAGTTCATCAGCGATTGAATCTGACATCGCTGCACACCAGTCTGGCAGTTGCAGGTGCGCGACGGTTACGGCGCGCAGTTCCGGTCCAGCGGTCGCTTGAGAGCCGTCGGCAAGTTCGCACTTTGCGATCAGCTTGCGCAGCATTTGACGAGAGACAGGCCGCAGGACACGTTCCACAAAAGATGTGATGTGCTTCGGCGGCGTTTGCGCGGCTCTTTCCAACGCGGTAATACAGGCGCTGATTTCAGCCTCGGATTTTGCCCGACTGATTTGGTGGGCGATGCATTCGGGCAGGACTTTGTTGGTCACCAGCAGAAAAATCACCCCGTCGGCTGTTACTTGTCCCGCATCCAATGCGTCAATCCAGATTGCCAATGTATTCCACAGATCCTTGGAACGGTTACCGAATGGTTCGCTCTCTTCGCGAATAGAATGCTTGTCCTGTTCCAGCACATGTGAACCGTCGGTTCCGCATACTGCCACATCATCATCGGTTTCGACTCCAATCACAAACCCGGCCGGACTTTGTGCAAGCCAATACATGGCGCGTTCGAACTGGTAACTAAAACCGGCATTGGCACCCGGAGCAGAATGATCGGTGAGTGGCATGGCGAACGAAATTCATTTTGAACCGTCACCGATGAGTTTTACCAGCCTAAATGCCGTATGTCCCCCAGCAACGCTGGCGACGGTGGCTTGAAGAACCGGCTGCCGACGTTCGCAAGCCAGTAGAGTCCTGCGTGAAAGAAGGCAGGAAACACTCGAGGTGGTTTCAAAAACGACGGCCGCGAGGACAATCGGATTTTGAAACCGCACTTGCCGTCAATTATCGGAGGATGGTCGAATCCCGGACATCTCCGAAGTTCGACTACATGAAAGCGTGAAGGCGAAATGCCGTCGTCAGCAAGGAACCCAATGCAGAAAAGCGTTTACCGCTTTTTCTGCCCCGGAACCTGCGCCCCAAACTGCCGCGCAGAGTCGGCAATCTGTTTCATGTTCGGCTGATGAGAGGCCACCGCCTCAGTGATCTTGCCGGGAAAACCTTCGAGTTGCTGGTTGGCGGAGAGGAATTGAAGATCCGAAGTTGACGATTGGGCGGGCTGACTTGCTTCAGCCACCGGATTCGTGGGACTTTTGGTTGTCGTCAACATGAAGTAAGTATCGGACAAATCTGGAAGAACGTCAATCATGCCGCAACTGGAAGGAAGCCCGTCCCCGCATAGATGGAATCAGATCAAGAGGTTGGAGCTGCGTCCCGGCATCCAAACGGTGGACCAGTATGAACAGGCGGTGTTGCAAGGCGGCGTGGATGCGCTCGCTTATCTGCGGGCCATTGATCCATTGGGACCGCTTGGAACCGCTGATCTCCGGCATGTGCATCATCTGATGTTTACGCGGGCGCATCCGTGGGCCGGAAGCTACCGGCGACCTGGGCAACTGGCGATTGTCTCCGGCTACACTGCCGCCGACCCGCAACGCATTGAAAGGGAGTTGGAACTGGCCGTCATTCAAATGCACGAAATTCTTGAGCCTGCGCTCACGACGCGCAACGCACACCAGATGGTGGCGGCGCTCGCGTTCTTTCATGTCCGATTTGAAAGAGTACATCCGTTTCTCGACGGCAACGGACGCTCAGGCCGCGTCGTGCTGGCGGTGCAGTTTGAGAAGATATTCGGACGGATTCCTGCATTGAGCGAACAGCAAGGCTACCGGACGGCCATGCGGGATTCGGGCAGGCGCGATCTCTCCACGCTCATCAATTATCTTGGCGCTTCGGCTGGTCTGACGCGAATCAACTCGTGGCCATGCCCGTTCCGGGTCGAGCCAAGGTTTTTGGAGTCTGCGGCAGCGACCGCGCTGGAAGACGATCTTCGATGGTCAAAGGAGAAGCAGTAAACGTCAGTGCTGCTCGCGCAATTAGTAATCCTCGGGCAGCAGCACGGTGGTGACCTCGTGGCCGGGATCGGTGATCACCCAGAATCTCACGCCTTTGGCTGACTGGTAGGAAGAGAGAATCATCCCCTCCTCCAGGACGCCGCGCTCGTTGACCTTCCGGTCCTCTTCGCACACGTCGCCCCAATCGCACCGGCTGTGACGGACGAGTCCCAGGTTGATGTCCTCAAGGGCAAGACTGGCCAAAGCATTGGATGTGACCACCATCCGGCCCATGCTGAACTTCTGCAAAGGCACCACGAGCAGTGCGAGAGACTCCGGTGTCTTGGAAGCGACTTCAGCGGGCGCGGGCTTGGGTGGGAGTTCAGGATTGGGCACGTCATTTCCTTGCAGGCATGGGATTCACTTTGGGGCGATCATGAGCGCGAGCCGGGCTTTGGCCAGCCGCCGCAGGCTCTCGATAATCTCGTCGTAGCTGTCACCAAGGGCTTCGGGCCTGGCGATGATGAGATGGGGAATCTTGTCCGCCCTGGCCTTTTCACAAGCCCGGATGAACCCGGCAAATTTCCTTTCGTAACCGGCGGACGTTGTTTTACGCTGCATACCGAAGTCTCTCCTTTGATGAGTCATTCCCGCGTCTGGGGTGCGCCCAAGGAATGCGTGATGATCCATCTTACTATTTTTGCCTGTCCGCCACAATCCCCCCATCACCCGCGCAACCAATGGCGCAGGTAACATCTCTCTGCTTCCGTTCTCAATGGGTTCAGGCCGCCTGGCTGGAGCTGGAATCAGGCGGGGAACCCGAGCGCCTAGTCTTGCGGTCGTTCTTGAGCCGCCAGTATTGATGGATGGCCCCTGTGGCCCGTGCGAGCCACTTGATGTCGTTGCGCAACGCCTCCAGTTCGACACGGGCAAAGTGTTTGGCGGTGTTGGCCGGCGGGCTGGCCAGCGGTTTGAGCAGGCCACGGCTTATCAGGACCGGAATATCATGCGCAGCGAAGCCGAGGAACATGGCCGTCTCCTCGACATTGAGGCGGGCGGGCATTGCCCTGAGATTGAGGAATTGAAGGCGTTCAGGACACATACGGAGATCAGCGATTGGTGTTGGTGTTGCTGGTGGCAAAGCGGGCCTTGGATCGATCAATCACGTCGGTGACATAGACATAGAACTGTTTGCCGGCCGGGACGCGCACGTAGAGACCGTCGCGTTGCATCCCTTCGAGAATGCGATGGGCATAGGCGTCAATCGCCTGGGCGGAACCGGCCAGCCCGGCATCGCGCGCCGTGCCGGAAAACACGTTGCCGAAGACCGTCGCGCGCGGTTGCTGAAATCCTCGGGCCATGCCGGACAGTGCGGTGGCCAGAAAGAGTTTGATCTCGGGCAAGGTGCCGTTGCGGAGCAATTCGCCGCGAATGCCGGCGCTGCCGTCGGTAATCCCCCAGCCTGCGCCAGCCAGGTCGAACTCGCGGTCCAGCGCGATGCCGGTGACGCTCAGTTGTTCTCCCGATGGAAAGACGATGATCCAGGGTCCGGTCGAAGTAATGCGCTCACGGGTGCGATCCAGTTGGGCAGGCGCATGAACTTCGGCTCCCGCCGGGATGAGCTGCTGGCCCCGGTGCCAGAGCGGTTCCGTCACCAACCCGATGATCGGCGTGTTGGGCGCGAGCGATTCGAGTGTGTTGACGAGCTGGCATTGGAGCAATCGCCCGAACGGCGCTACATCCGTGCTTGTCGTGGCGTTGGTTTCGGGTGGCAGCGCAATGTGGACGCTGTAGATCACCGCCTGTCTGTTCGTGCGCACGCTTTCCGACCGGGGAGCAATGGGCACCACGGGCGGCACCGGGCGCACAAGTGAAATCTGAACATTGGTGGTCGAAGTCGCCGGGAGCGAGGATTGGAGCGGGCGTTTCCTAGTCAGACAGGATGGGATCAAACCCACCGCGAGCAGCACAACAGCGGTGCCAATGATCAAAAGCGAGCGGCGCGAGCGGAGGAATTCAACGGTTTGCATCTTTGGGAGAACGGGCGGGGTTGATGATTCTGGGACCGGACGGAGGAGCCGGACAGCGGCGCTTCGAGAGAGGTCCAATACGCTCGAATGTCACTTGAAACTTGTTGCGCGGCGACAAGCCCTCCGGCGTGCCGTTGACGCCGCCGGAAATGGCGAACGCGACGGTGGCCGTGCCGCAGGGCGGGACCACGCCCTCTGCCTCGGTCAGGGAAGAAACGAATGGACGATCCCCCACCCGGGCTCCGAGCGAAGAAGGAAGGAACGCGATGCGCTCAGTGGTCTGGTTCACGAAACGGACGTCAAAGACCAGCGTGTCATCGGCGGCGAAATGAAACACCTGCTCCAAGATCACCTCGCAATCCGGGTGAACTGCGCTCGCGTTGACCACGTAGCGCCGGGTGCCGTCCAGCAGCGCGGGTTGTTGAAGCTCAACCTCGGAGTGGAGCCGGGCGATTTGCAGCAACGCCCGCAGCCGGGCCGGGGTGATGCTGCGGGCGGCTGCGGGCGGTGGCGGTGGCGGTGCTACGAGCAGGTCCAGCACGGACAGCGGCTCGGAAGATTCGACCAGTTCGAGGACCTGGAGCTGCCCTCTCCAGCCCACGGTCAACGTGGTGTTGACGTTGGTGGCCAGGGCACGTAACGCAAAGGAACTCCTGCCGGGCTGAAAAGAGATTTGAAACCGGGCGGGCGGTTCGACCCCGGCGGAAAGATACGTCCCTTCCAGATCGGAGATGGGCGATGGAAAGCGAACCGTGGTCAGTCTCTCGCGTGAGACCGGCACGCGCACGGCCATGCCTGGATCAAGAACCTCCTGGCGAATCAGCCCGGCTCCGTGGGCCGAGAGACTGGCGGCGAGGAAGAGTAATTTAGCGAATCGGTTCATAACGGAGGCTGAACTGGCTGACGAGGGTCGGCTGGCGGCGGTTGCGGAGCAGATCGATGTTGTGCTGGAGCACCATCTCCAGCACGAACGGCAGCACCTCGGTGAAAGGCTGATCTTGAAACACTCCATCGCGTTTCACCTGCCCGGAAATCTGAAGGCGCACGGCGTTGGGCCGCAGTTCCAGCGCCTCGATGCGCGAGATGAGCGGCTTCTGGTGAATCTGCTTTGCCTGAAACTCCGGAGCTTCGTCCGCCTTCAGCTTCGCCGCCTCGTTCAAGGCCCGGCCTGAGAACATCGTGCGGAGCAGTTCCGGCAGGTCGAAGTCGTTTGGCTGACGCATGAGCAAAGCACTGGTGGCCAGCAGCGCCTGTTCGAGGTGCAGCTCTTTGGCCTCTTCAAACGCCCGGCCCGGCGAGACGAACACGTTGCCTGCCGGATCGAGCACGACAAAACGGATGTCTTCCTTGGACACACTCATGGCGGTGGTGAGACTCAGAATGGCGCAGACGATGGAGGCCGTCGAAGTGAGCAGGCACCAGCGCACGAGTCGATCCTTCTGGGCAAAGAGTGCCCCGATGGACAACCGGGGTGGCTTGGGGAGAGCTGGCGGGTCGGAAGGAACGGGAGTATTGACGAGTGTTTCCATAAAATCAGTGGCGAGCCGATCCATCTAAAATTTGCCGGACGGCGTTGTCGGCGGTGGGATCGTCCGCGCTCAAAGGACGAACCGTGGGCGGATCGGTCGGCGAACCGGCGGATGCTTCCGGCACGGAGATCAAAGTTGGGCGCGGTTCATTTGGCGACGAACGGTGGGAGGTGGAGGCATCCCGCCGTCCGTGAACGGCGGAAACGACCGCCGATGCGGCCATTGGCAGGGCCATGCCGGCCAGCAGGCTGCCGGTGCGCGACCACAAGCCTGCGGCCCCGGACTGTCCGGCGACGAGGCGCTGAATCCATGCCGGCGCAAGAAATGACGAAACCAGAATCCACAATCCGATGGAGGCCACCGCCATTAAATTGACCGCGACATAGGCGAGCGAGCCACCGACCGGGAGACTGGTGAAGAAGTTCTGGTCGGTCTGGAGATCGATGAGGCCGTCGGTGATGGTCGCGGCCATGGCCAGGCCGATGGGCCACAACAACACACCCAGAATTCGCAGCACATGGCGCAGGGCCAGCCCGGACAGCATGGGGATGGCGAAACAGGCCAGCAGTGGTGGCGACAGCACCCAGCAGAGGTAAAGCACCACGCTTTGAAAGATCGACAGATAGAACAGGACCGCCATCGCCACCCACGACACGAGCAGGAGCAGCGCATAAATTATCGCCTCAAAGAAGTCGGCGCTGAACAGCATCTCCCACCAGCTTTTCTCCGAGTCACCTTGCGCCGCCGAGAGCCGGTCACGATAGCGTTCAGCGACCTGGTCTGGACGGGCCGGAACATTCGCCTCCACAAACTGTGCAATGATCTTCTGCGCATCGGTGATGAACGCGAAGGCATGTTGGATGACGATCACGATGATCGTGAGCAATGCGATGAATTTGATCAGTTCCACCGGATGCGGCACCCCCTGCCAGAAGAAGAAGGCAAACGACAAGACCAGAAGGGCCATGCCCACCGGAACCAGATGGCCGTGAAGCGATTTGCACGACTCCACAAAACCTGGGAAAAGCTGGTCGAAGGTGGACATGGCTTTGGTGAATGGCTTAACGGCGGCTGGAGACGGCGCTTGCGCGGCGCGATCCGAGCGGCGTCAGGAACTGGGCGAACTGTTTCGTCGCCGAATGCAGATCCACCGAGCGTTCTTCGCGGCGGGCCTGCTCCTGTTTGTCGTCATCCGTGTTGTTGTCGAGGTTTTGGACGAGCACGGTGCCGAGTGCGGCGGAACGTTCCCCGTCGATGGCACTGAGCGCGGCAATTTGTGCGGACGCGATCGCCTGGAGCTTTTGCACCGTCGCGAGGTCGGGCGCTTTCTGCACGGCCTCCGTGGTGGCCTTGATGCCTTCCAGCACCGCCAGACGGCGGGCTTCGGTGTCCGCAAGCACGGCCTGATAACTTGCCGCGGATTGGTGGGCGGCGTTGAACTTGCGATACGAATCCGCATTCCGGCTCACCGCTGTTCCATCGGGCGCAACGATGTGATCGCCAATCGTGCGGAAGAGTTCATTGCACGTCGAACCCGTCACTGGCGAACCACCGTCTTTACCCGGAGCAGTGGTGCCCGAGGCCGACAGGCTTTGCAGCACGTTGGCCGCGCCGGAAACCGGGCCGCTGCGTCCCGCGTCGCCGATGCGGCGCTCGATCTCGCGGCTGTTTTGCCCGATTCCGTTGAGCGTCTGTTGCTGTTCCTGGGCGATGTAGGTGTTGATGAGGGTCTGCGCCAACATGGCGGGATCTTCGACCACCCACTGCGCCGAGGCGCGCGGGACAGAAGACAGGCTGGCGAACAGCCCGAGGACGAGGAGTTTGTTTTTCATAGGTCAGTTGCGGATGGTTTGCTTGGTTTCATTGAAGAGCACTTCCCCCTCACGGTGAGTGGGAACGCGCACTTCAAAATTTTGCGGAAAGCCGGGCGCATTGCGATGCTCGGCCTGGAGGTTCCAATAAAGCTGCTTAACGCCGTCGCTGCGGCCCTTCTGAAACCCGTTCGCATACGCCTTTTGTTCGCTGCGATTTTTCAAGGCGTGAATGCCTTCGCCTGCAAGAACGCCCACCGCCGCGCCGCCAGCGGTCGCAAAAGGATCGCCCCCGGACAGTTGGTGACCGAGCAACGCGCCGCCCGCGCCGAGCGTGGCGTCGGTCAGCGGACGGACGAGGGACGCGCAGCCGGTCAGAAGAACCGGCATCATCAGAAGGTAGAGATGTTTTCGCATAATTGTTTTCACGCCTTGTATCCGTCGTCGGGCAGCCGGATGTGGCGAAGCGTTCCACAAATCGGATGCACCGCGTCGGTATGGAAGTAGAGACACTCGCTGTATCTGGCCCCCGTCTGCTGATCAGGACGCGGATAGCGCAGGACGGTTTCGACCGCGACGGCAGATAACCCGATGTCGTGCGCCAGCCGTTCGATGTCCTGCCGGTCGCCGGGGTTGAAGATCAGGAACGCGCGCGCGTTGCCGACCAGGGCCGCGCGGATCGGCGAGTCGGCAATCTGGGCATACTGCTGCATGATCGCGATCACCACCGCGTTGTGCTTGCGAAAACTTTGAAACAGCTCGCGCAGGATGCGTTCGCCGCCCGGCACATCGAGAAAACGCGCGACCTCCTCGACGACGAACTGCTTGCGCATCTCGCGCGGCAGCGACAGCAGGTGCTGGCGCACATCGTTCATCAGCGCGAATCCGACGAGCGCCTTGAGTTCCTTGGCTGACTCGGGAATCAGCCCCAGCTCGAAATGAACCACCCGTCCTGTGAGCGAGACATTGCTCGGACCGTCGAACAACACGCCATAGTTGCCGCCCCGGCACCACGGCGTGAGCAGGGTGGCAATCCAGCGGCATTCTTCGGCCTCGTCGTCGTTAAGTTCCAGGAACTCCCGCAGGCTGCTCAAGGTAAGATGCTCCTCCGGCGCAAACCGGCTGAAGACAAAGTCCATCACGTCCTGCCATTGCGTGGCTTCAAACTCGTGCAACTCTTCGGTGGTAAATTTCAACAATTGCGCCGTCGCTTCCGTCGCGTGTTCCTCACGCCAGGTGCGGAATTCGACGAAGGCTTCCAACTGTGAAAGCCCTTTCTCTTTGCCCCAGCGATGAACGCACAGCGCTTCTCGGAGCAGACCGACACGGTCTGCTTCCAACTTCTGGCTCAGTTTGTCTGCGGCGTGATCCTGGCACAGTTGTGCCACGGCCTTGGCGATGAGCGCCTGACGTTGACGTGCCTTGTTCTCATCGGCGGGCAGCCCCACCATGCGTGCGATGAGCGCGGTGATCGTGCCGCGTTGATACGCGCTCATCGGCAGGCCGCGCGCGTCAAAGACATTGAGGGTCTGATTGCCGTCGGGGCGGATGAGGATGGGTTCGATTCCAAAGCTGCGACTGAACTCGCGGTGCGACAAACCTTCCTCAACAATGACGGTGAAGCCGAAGAACGGCGAAGTTTGGAGAAGGAGGTTTCCGGCCAGGACCGACTTGCCGCAACCCGTGCCGCCGATCAGGATCGTGTTTTGCGGCGCGGCATATTCGCCGTCTCCGAGGAACAGGCGCACCCCCACCAGATTGTTCTGGTTGCCGCAGTAGATCGCCTCCGCACCGTCGAGATGTCCCGTGAACGTGCTGGAGAGCGGCAGCAGATCGGCCACGAATGTGTCTTCCCCATAAAGACAAAGTCCTTTGTGCCGGCTCCACATCCAGCCGGGGAGCGTCTTGGCGAACATGTTGCGGGCCGTCGAGGGCAGACTGCACTCCAAGTATTGAGCGCTGTTCAGGCCGTTGACCGCGCTCTTTATTGCCAACATGCGTTCCGCGAGTTGCTCGGACGTTTTCGCCCGCACGACGATGATGAACTCAATGGACAGCGCGGCAATCGACGCTTCCGAAAGGCGGCGGATGCGTTCCTCTTTCTTGGCGGCGGTGACCGAAAGGCGCTCGTCGGCCTTGCGAGACAGTTGCGTGTTGATCCGGTCCAGTTCGCGCTGTTCCGAAGCGATGAGCTTGTCCGCATCCAGCCGTTCCACCTGCACGGTGAGATCGTAGTCACCAAACGGCAGTTGGGTCAGCCGTTGCATGATCCCTGGAATCGTCTGGCTGGGCATGCGCTTCACCACGAGCACGCCGTGATGGTAGCCGTCGAGATAGAAGCCAGCGCGCCCCTGCCCGCGCACTTCGCAGTTCCAGAAATTATCCAGCAACGAACGGTTCGGATCGAAGAGCGACGTTGGATCGAACTCCGGGCGGTCCGACTGTGATGGATTGAGCTTGCGACTGAACACGCGCGCCAGATCGGGTTCCGTCATCGTCGTCACGCGGCCACCCTGGACCGCGAACAGCACGGCGATTTGTTTGCCCAATTCCCGCATCTCGCTCCGCGCCTGTTCGGTCTGCTCGGAGTAAAAGGATTCCGCAACAGTCGCACGCACCGGGGTTCGTCGCTTGGGCTCGAAGGCACGACCGATGAAGATGGCCACCCGTTCGCGCCGAATCTGGCGTTGCTGCATCCGCTCCCAGTTCCAGAGGAAGTTGAGATTGCGGAGACGCCTGGCCGTCGAGTTTGCCGAGTCCTCTGTTCGATCGGCAAAGCGCGTCAACGCAGCGTGATACTCTGAGTCAGCCCACCAAAGAACCTGCATCCGGTATCCCTTGGGTAGAAATCGGAGCAACTGACGCACCTGATCCTGAAACCGGTTGCGCTCGGTGTTGGACGCGCTGTTGAGCACCGGTGGCTCGACCCAGAACCCCATCGCCACCTGTCCGCCCCTGGCGGGAGATCCGAAGAGGACCAGGCCGTCGCCCGCGAGATGTCCGTCTGGAAATGAATGGAACATGGTGAATTATTTTCGAGTGAACAGTGGCGAGGCGTGACCCCGATTGATGGCGGATTCGAGGAGATCCGTCGCGTAACTGGGCGGCTTTCCTTGGAAGAAGACGGCGAGCACCACCGCACACACGAGCGCAGGAGTGAAGGCCATGAGCAATGCGTTTGTGGTGCTGACGTCGGCGTTGGATTGCAGCGCCAGGAAGCCGAGGAACCCGGCCACCAAGGTCGCAATCACAAAGCGAAACAACGGCAGGGCGATGCCACAGAACGAGCCCGAAAAATCGACCGCCGTGTTGATGTCGGTGACGCGCAGAGGTTGGTCATTGGTCTTCATGATTGGAACAGGCTTACGAAGCGGCCCCCGCCAGTTGCTGCACGACGACGCGCGCCAACAGAACAACAAAGGCGCCCATGAGCGCGTAGGTTCCCTCGCGCACCTGCCCGTCGTGGAACTTGATGCCGGACCAGACCACCATGACGACCGCGACCAGGTTCAAGATCACTTTGAGGAAGTCGTAGAATTTGTTGATCGCCCCATCAAAGCTCGCTTGTGCGAGCAGCAACGGAAGGTCAGACATGGCAAACAAGATGAGTTGAGTTTTCATGAGGTAATATTTGGGTGTTGGTGCCGGTGTATCCGCCGTCACGGGGTCGCATGTTGCAGGGATTTTCGGCGGACACCCTTTGTGCGCCGCGAAGCACAGCCTGACTTCGCTGCAGGACGACGAAGGTCACGCGAGGGGTGCCCACGTTTCACATAACGCTCACGCACCGAAGCACAGATGTCCGCCACGCGGTGCATCGACTCGATCAGATCGTCGATGGAAGCGTCGTCAAACGGCGCGAGGTGCGGGGCAAGAATCCTCCATGCCCGCGCATACCGACATCGCAAGGTGGCGGCACGGAGCGGACAGCCCACGAAGTCGGGCTGCTGCTGGACTTCCTCAAAGCTGAAACCGGCGGCAAAGCGAAGCCAGACAACACGCCGTG
Source organism: uncultured Bifidobacterium sp. (assembly GCA_964491875.1). Classification (GTDB taxonomy): domain Bacteria; phylum Verrucomicrobiota; class Verrucomicrobiia; order Limisphaerales; family JADJPG01; genus JADJPG01. The sequence goes on along the minus strand of CAZBIC010000051.1, from coordinate 4,481 downwards.
AAATCACATCCAGCTCCTGCCAGCCGCAGGTCAGCGCCGTGTCGAGCGCTTCCCGATCCGAGAACGGCGCGGATTCGATGCCCGGCGCGTCCCAGCCATCGGAGAGCGGCTCCAAGGCCAAGCGGTTTTTTTGCCTGCGATAGGCGGTGGCAGCGTCGAACCGGAGCCTCGACCAGAACAGCGCGGCAAAGGCACCCCGATCCGGATCGAAACGGGAGCACATCTTCAGGAATGCCGGGATGGCCACGGCGGCGGGGTCTTCAATGCCCCGGCCGTCGAGCCACGCGAGCGCCCGTCCATAGTGACGGACGGCAAGCTGCTCCTGTCCCCATTCAGAAAGCCAGGAAGCGTCCTTGATCACCGGACTGTTCGCACCGTGACGTCGAAGATGCGCGAAGCAGCGACGGAGAAAAGACGGCCAGGCCCGTGGCCGGTTTCGATTGCATGGGGCTTGCTGCAATGCTTTCCAAAGCGTGCTGGTAAAGCGCGCCAGAAAGATGCCTTGATCGGGATCAAACCGACTCAAGGCATCAGCGAAGGAGTCCTCCACGATAGCTTGCGGGCTGGCAAAGCCCAAGGGCGCCACCAGTTCCAATGACCACGACTGGTGACGACGAGCGAGGGCTTCAACACCGGTCCCTGTCAGCCACGGACAAGAGCATGTGGGCCTTGCTCCGGAGCCGGTGCGAATGCTGGTGATGAAGAAGTCTTCGCGCCATACGGGCACCGGGATGATTTGTCCAGTGGACTGCGATTGACCGGCCCGTCGAGAATGATTCGAGGTGGATTGAGAGTCGGACATAGGCTTGGGTGGCTTAGTTGTGGTCAGGGTTAAACGATCCACCAACGGCTCCGCCTTTTTGGTCCAGGACCGCGAGAATCGCCGCCAAATCAGTCGCGCCGGTCTGCTGCACCACCCGGACCAGATCACTGACTGTTGCTTTGCGACGGGTGAGTTGATGCAACATGAAAACCAGGTCGACGGGCGCGGCATTACGCGTCATGTTGGTCCACGCTGCCTGAGTCAGCGGGTCGGCGGACTTAAGGCCGGCCTGTTCGGCAAGAGTCGCCGCGTGCTCTGCAAGTGCTTCATCAAGCAGCTTGCACTTAAGCAGCGCACTGACGAAGGCCAGGTCTGCTTCCTGGCGTTGGGTGAGAAGAAGTTCAGCAAGTTTCATGATATGTGTTAGTTTGAGTTTCTTTCAGCTACGGTGGCCTTTCCCATCCGGGATGGCTCAATCGGGGATGAGAATAAAGGCGAGGGAGGGAGGAATGTGGACCAACCGGCCGTCACGGAAAGTCGTTCGTGCTCAATTCTTAAGGCACACTGGCGGACGATGCTGGCATAACTAAATTTGCGAGTCGGAGCAGGTCCGGCTCTGGCGTGGATCTATCCAAATGGAGGCGAGCGAGGGATGTTTCAAAAAGTGAAAGCACTGATTGCGAAATGGCAACAATCCGGGGATTCCGCAGGGACAGTCACCGGCTCGGTTCAAGACCAGGCATTCCGGGAGATGCGACTCAAGCGGCGGCAGGAATATGTCGAGTCGGATCGAAAACTTCTGGAAACTCTGAAGAACGATATTTCCGAGGAAAGAATGAAAGAGGAATGGGACATCGTGCGGGGCAAGCACCGGAAGTGACCATTGGGTGCCGGTCTGACAGGGTTTTTTCAGTTGCCTTGACAGGATGGAAGCCCGCCTGTGGACTCCGGGCGGATGGACGAAGTTATTGCGAATGAGAACGACGATGACGGCAAGTTAAGCAACGCCGAATTGTGGGAACTCATCAAGATATTGCGACGGAACTGCAAACGGGAATTTCTCGATTTTAACGACGTGGATCTGGATCGATGGAGCGAATTGCTACCCAAGTTCAATCTATTCCTCTGGCGAGGTGGACGACATGAAACTCACGATCCAAAAATTGCGTGGCATGCAGTGCTACGAGCGCGTGTTGCTTTCTACGCTCGAGTTGGAGTCAATCCATTGATGACTGCGGATGGAGGTGCCATGACCCGGACCATTATCTGGCGATTACAAACACCCCGCAGTTGGCTGCTTCGAACGCTCAGACGGGCTGTTCAAGAATGTCAACGTGACCATGAGGCCGGACGACTGGCCGCCGCACCGCCGCCGCCGGAAGGAGCAATGCGCCAGCCCGATCCTGCATATGCGCGACTGGCGACTGGAGACTGTCAACTCAAGCGCCACCGACGGGCACCAAAGATGATTCGCGAAGGACATTGCCGCCGCGCTTGCGATCTTCTTTTCATGAAGGATTTGACCTTGTCGCACCGGGAAATCGGATACGTCCTAAGCCTGCCAAAAAGCAGCGTATTCGACCGCTTGTTCGATTGCGAGGAGGAGCTGAAAAAGCAAATGTTCCGGTCAGATGACTGACGCAAGGCATACGAGTAATTTTAGCCACCATGTCTGACTCTTTCGACGACCAGCAAGAAGAACGGCAGCGTGAATCTGCGAAAGCGGATCGCCGCCTGCTGGAAGCGTTGCGCCAGGAAGCAACGCCAGAACATTTGCGCGAGGAGTGGGATCGCGCGCGGGGCGTTCAAACTCGCGGGGCGGCTCGCCGTTCCTCCTGGCGGGAAGAGCTTGCGGAATTGTGGGTGGCAATATCCTCGGCCCGCGTCCCGCAAATGACCGGGATAGCCGCAGCCATGTTGTTAATTCTGGTCGGTGTTTGGCTGCAATTCGCGTCTGATGAACAGCGATTTCGCACACCCGAAGCCAACCTCGCTGCGGGCGGATTGCCTCCGACCTTGCGAGTGAGTGTGCGCGCCGGACGCACCACGCTGGAGGACACCGGGCGCATCTTGTCAGCCCTGCTCAATTCTCCGCGCCGCGGTGCCGGGATCAGTGTTTTCGACGTGGACTACTCTGGAACAAACGCCCAAGGCAATCGGGTCAGTTTCAAAGGCACGATGGTCGTGACCAATGCCGCTGGTGTGGTCAACCTCAAGAACGCAAAAGATATTTCCGGCATTTTGCTGGATGGGGATTTTACCATTGGGAACCTGCCGCCCGTCCCCATTCGGCAGCCCTTCGTTGCCATTCCTTAAATCTATCGGCCTCGTGAAGTGATGAGAAACGGCCCGGCCCATCGGGCGGCTCGGGATGGGCCATCGCTCTTTCGCCATTCCGCCAGCTTCTCTCTCTGGATGCGCGATAGAGAGCCGGGGGCGTCACCTGTTGAGAATGCAGCGGAGTAAAACCCCTCCATAAGGTCGCGAGTTGGCTTGTCGGATACCGGCCAGAGCGTCAGCAGCACATGTCGCGCTCCGGCCAAAGCGAATCCTCGACGCAGTCCAAACAAACCTTCACCAGTGCGAGCAACACCAAGTCCGGTGTCACACGCGCTCAGAGTGACGAGCCAGGTGTTTGAAAGGTCCAGGGATGCCGCCTCCGCCGCTGTGAGCAGGCCGTCGTCCGCCGGGTCCGGCGGTTCACCACGCCGCCAGGCGTCCAAAGTCTCGTTGGCTCGGGCCAGGGCCACCCAGGAACGGACCATCGGATGTCGCGGGAAAACCGGTTGAGTCGAACTGGCGAGGGTCGGAACAGATCGCTCTGCTGCTGGATCGGGCAAGAAAGTGCCGTGCGTGGCTAGATGCAGCAGATAGGGCGAGCCGCAGTCACGCAGGCGGGCCTTAGTGGCTGCGGCACCTGTATGGAACACCACCGGCCCGAAACCGTTTGTGCGGGCGAGATCTGCAATGCGCTCCCCTTCGATCTTTGCGTGGGACAGCGGTGGATACGCGGCAGGCAAATCGCTGAGGTGTCCCCCGCGCAATGAGAGCACCCGCCACAATGATTGAACGGAGGCGGTAGCCGAATCTACCGCTGCGCGCCAACGGGGGCGTTCATACTCCGGCTCGGCGAAAACGCAAACGGGCTTCCGTGATGGCAGCGGGTGATCCGGTGTCAGCAGGTCACGTCCGCTGGTGACGTAGCGGAAGAAAAATTCTTCACCGAGAAAGCGATCCTGTCGCCATAAGGCGGCAAACGGCACGAAACTGATCTCAGCATCCGGGGCGATGATGATCTCGCGCTCGCCGGAGGATAGCGCGCGTTCAACTGGATGCCACAGACGATCATGGAGGGATTGCAGCAGGTTCGTAGCGGCGGCGTTGGAAAGCGGCACCTCCGAGCGTATCGACTCCTGCCAGCGCGCAATCAAACGACTCAGGCCGTTTTCCCCGTCGGTTGAGCCCAGTTCAATCCAGCGAGGTGGAGCGGATCGGCTGAAGACAAGTGCGCCGACATGCGACTCGGTCCGACCACGTCCCAGCCATCGCTGGTAGCGGATGTATTCCACCAGCGCCGTCTCAGGAGGCAATGCGGACTGCACGGCTTCAATCGTCGTGCCCAGAGAATTCCGGGCTTCGCGCACCGCCCCGCTGCGGCGGGCGAGGACGGCTTCCAGCCGCTCTACTTCGGAGCGGGCATGAGCCACCGCATTTGATG